>NZ_FOIB01000002.1 GCF_900111765.1 Myxococcus fulvus | reverse complement strand
CCTTGAGGATGCGGCGACGTAAGTCCTCGGAAATCGGTCGGGTCATCCCCCGAGCAGATCACGCCCGGAGGATCGGCTCAACCGGGCCCCGCTGTCAGTCAGCCGAGGCATGAATGAGGCCGTTCGAGAATCACGACCGTTGGTTTAGGGGATGACCCTCGTCCGCATCACGGGGGCGCTGCCCGTGACTCAATCGACACCCGCATTGTCCTTGGGACCAAAGGCTATCGAATTGCGCATGAATCCGAGCCCGCGGTGGAGGGGACGAAGGCAATCAGGTCCCCTCCACCGACGGACCCCGGCTAGGGCGAAGCCGGTGCGTTGAGCTGGCCGAGCGAGGGGGTGGTGGTCCTCCAATCGTCCCGTGTGTCGCTGTCCGTGATGCCAAGCCGCTGGAACGTGTTGGTCAGTGGCGAGAGGAACGCCGTGGTCCATTCGGCGGAGACATTCAATGCGGAGGGGACGGAGTTGTAGGTGCACGGCGCGCCTGCACAGCTCGCCGGGGACCATTGCCCTTCGGCCTGAAGCGCCTGGAGATGCGGCGGATAACCCTCGAAGGCGAAGCTGGTCAGGACCGCCGCCACGCCGTCCTGGGGGGCACCGAGGACATTCCGGATGCGCAGGGTCCGGTTTCCAGACGTCACGCCCTGCGCTCCGCCGTGGAAGTCCCAGGCATTGTCATGGTTCGTGCTGTAGCTGGACGCCGCGTACTGGGTCTTGCTGAGTGTCTCGGAGTCCGGCGCATCCATCCCCGGTGTCACCCGGTCCGGGTTGAGGTGGATGATGATGATGTCCCCCACCTCCACCCGCACATCCGGCAGCGTCGCCAGCGTCGTGTCCCCCTCCAGCAGCGTGGCGCCCTCGGTGAAGCCCGCCTCGAGGACGTAGAGCTCCACCAGGTCCCGCTCGTTGATGACGTGGGGGGCCACCTCGCTCAGGAGCAGTCGGGCCGGTGGCCGCACGAAGCCCCGGAACGAGGTTTGGGTGGCTGTGGGGTCGAGGCCGCCGCCGCGTCGGTCCCGCACCGTGGTCTCCACCGTCAGCGTGTACTGTCGATTCGCAACCTGGTTGCTGGTGGTCAGCACGACGTCGGTGTCGTCCACCACCTGGGCCTGCGTCACGCTCAGCCCCGGGATGCTGAACTGGCTGCCACTGGCCTCCAGCGATGCGGGGTCGAGCTGGCGGTTGAAGCGCACCCTCACGGTATTGCGGTCCGGAATCGACGAACCGATGACGCGGGGTATCGGGCAGGTGTGCACCGTGAGGTCGCTCGCCTTCCATCCGGAGGCCAGGAGGGTGGGGCGCGTCTGCGAACCCGACATGAACACCCAGAGGGGTGACGTCACCGTCAACGAGCAGCCCGGCTCGAGGGCCAGGGTGTCTTGCAGGGACTCCACCAGGCGCAGCCGCAACGAGGCCGCGGCCCCGGACCCCGAGGGCACCCCCGCCGTGGTGAACGGCGCCTGGACGTGGCCCTCTCCAGAGTCGGAGAAGCCGGGCGAACCGATGGTGCCGGTGATGGAGATGTACTCGGACTCATACACAGGCCGGGTCCCGCCGGCGGTGACATCGACGGCGCTGACATCCTGGAGGAGCTCCGCCACCGGATTCCCACTGCCGAGCACGCTGAAGCTGGAGATGCTCGCGCGTGTCTGTCCATTGACGATGCTCTTCGCGTTCACGGTGACGCGCACCCGGTCGCCCACTCGCGGCACCGGGGACAGCGTCGCCGGGTCCACTGGCACGAAGAGGGCCGGGCCGGTCCGCTCCGCCTGCAGGAAGAAGCCCGCCGGGTCGTTCGTCAGGTCGCCCACGCCTTCCTTGAGGAAGGTCACCCGGGCGCCGTCGATGACCTGGTTCACCGAGCCATTCGCCGCGTCGCGCACGGCCTGGATCTGCTCGGAGGCCCGGCGATTCGAGTCGATCAGGACGTAGGACTCCTGCTTCACCTGCTCCACGTTGCCCGCCACGTCCGTGGAGGCGAAGCGCACAGTCCCGCTGCGCGTGAGGGTGATGGGGGCTGAATACAGTGGCGAGTTCGCGGACGGCTCGGAACCATCCAGCGTGTAGCGCGTCTCGGCACAGCCCGAGCCACTGTCGCTGCACGCCAACGTCACTGTGACCGAGTCATCGTAGGCGCCCCCTGTGGGCGTGGCGGTGGTCACCGGAGGCGCCAGGTCCACGCTGTACTCTTCCGTCTTCGCTTGCTCGACGTTGCCCGCGATGTCCGTGGAGAAGAAACGCAAGGGCGTGGAGGCCGCCACGGCGATGGGGCCCGTGTAGCGGATGCTCGCCGTCGTCGGCGCGCTGCCGTCGACCGTGTAATAGGTGCCCGCGCAGCCGCTTCCCGCCGCGTCGTCCGCGCAGGACAGGACCACGGATTGGGCGCTCCGATAGAGACCGCCCGCGGGAGTGGCCGTCGTCGTGGGCGCGGTGTCATCCTGCACGGGGATGACTCGCGTGTACTGCGCCGACATCACCCGCGAGACATTGCCCGCTCGGTCCACCGCGATGAACCGCACGAGGGTGGTGGCCGTCAGCACCAGCGGCTCCTGGTAGACGGGGGAGTCCAGCGAGGGCGTGCTGCCGTCGAGGGTGTAGTGGATTGCCGCGCAACCACTGCCATCGTCCTCGCACGCCAGCGACACCGCGACGGAAGCAGTGAACTCCCCTCCCTCGGGCGCCGCGCGCGTCGTGGGCGGCGTCAGCTCGGAGGGGGGCTGGGGGCGCGGCTCATCATCGCCGCAGGCGAGGACGAGCTGCGCCGAGAGAAGCACGACACCGAGGCGCAGGGGCAGGGAAAGCGTCAGGGACATCGAACCTCCAAGGCACACGTCGGCCGTGCGCCAGGGCAATCGGGATGCGGGAATGTCTGAGGGGATGGGCCGTGGACGGTCTCCCAACCGTCCAGCCAACGCGGCGCATAGGCTCGCATTGGGTGTGGGACTCCGCAAGTCCCGCCTTCGCCGCCCGCCTGGCATCGGGGGCACGGCCCCACAGAACAGTGGGTGCTGTCCACCACAGGTGCCCCACGGCGCGTGATGCGCGGAGGTCATCCCGGAGGGGAGTCCCGAGGTCACGCCAGTGGTCCAACGCTTGCTCTGTTGGGCGCAATGACAACTCCCACGCTCAGAGAAAACTGGCGGTCTCTGCTCTTCGCGGCCGTATTCCTCCTGGGTTGCACCAGTGACACGCCTGCACCTTCGGGGGGACCTCCTGGGGAGGGTGACGACACGACCGTCCAGTTGACGCTCACGCGCCTGGGCGCGGGCACCATCACCTCCAACCCCACCGCGATTTCTTGCGGCGGCACCTGTCTGGCCTCGTTCGCGAAGGGCAGCTCCGTCACGCTGACCGCCACACCTGACTCCGGGTACTCTTTCGGCGGATGGAGTGGGGGTGGCTGCACGGGCACCGCGGCCTGCACCCTCACGCTCGACGCCGACATCACCGTGCAGGGGAGCTTCACCCCCGTGACGGTCGCGGGCACGCAATACATCGCCTTGACCCTCGCCTCGGGCCCCGCCTCGGACAAGGCGCCGGTGCGCACGGGTGTCCCCTTTCCCAAGGGCGCCCTGTCCAACCTCGCCGAGCTGCGCCTGGAGACCGGTGACGGCACCCAGGAGGTCCCCGCCCAGTTCGACGCCATCTCCCGCTGGCCGGATGGCTCCATCAAGGTCGCCCTGGTGCATCTCGTCGCGGACCTCGGCGCGTCACGCGCCTACCGCGTCGCCTATGGCCCTGGCGTCGCGCGAGCCGCCCTGCCTCGTGACGTGGCCATCAGCGGCACGCCGTCGACGGAGCTCACCGTCGACACGGGGCCGGTGAAGTTCGCCGTCAACAACAAGGGTGTCCTCACGCGGCTCTGGCGCGACACCAACGCCAACGGCTCGTTCGAGACCGGCGAGCAGCTCCTCGATGGCGGCGACCTGTTCATGGTCAATGCCTATGACAATCAGGAGTACACCGCTGGCGCCGCCACTGACGCGGTCGTCACCGTGGAAGAGACCGGGCCGCTGCGCGCGGTCATCAAGGCGCAGGGCTCACTCACCAACGCAGCTGGCACGAAGCTCATCAAGTACCTGGTCCGCTACTATGCCCACCAAGGCTCCGACAAGGTCGACCTGGAGGTCTCGGTCATCGACGACCGTCTCGAGCCCAATGTCCAGACGAACCCCACGTCGTTCGCCATCGCCGCCAAGGCACTGGGCCTGCGGTGGACCTACCTCTCCGACAGCGCGGCGGACTATCGCTTCGGCGGTGAGAGCGGCGCCGCGCATGCCGCCAAGGTCTCCGGCGAGCACTACCTGCTCCAGAAGGGCGAGTTCACCTTCGACAATGGCGTCGACCTGGGCCACACGTTCAACTACGGCGGCGTGGGCACGGGCGCCAAGGCCGCCGGCTGGGTGGCCCTGGATTCCGGCAACCGGCACCTGGCGCTGATGGTCCGGGACTTCTGGCAACAGTTCCCTGGTGAGCTGAGCGTCAATGGCAACACCCTGACGGCGTCTCTCTTTCCCGCACGGGGTGGCACCGCGGAGACCTCACAGCCCGCGCTGTCAGGCACCCGCTACCACCGCGCCCAGAGCATGTACTTCACTCGGCAGGGTGGCGCGAAGACCTACCAGTTGCGACTGGCCGCGAGCACCTCTCTTTCCACCACCAGCGCACTTCACGCAGCCAATGACAGCTATCAACGCCACCGGCTGGAGTTGACCGCCACCCCGGCCTGGTACACCGCGTCCGGCGTGTTCGGAGACCTGACGCCGACGCCGCAGCTCAGCAGCAACAAGGGCTACGACAACGTCCTGATGCGAGACATCTACGAGCGGAGCATCGAGCAGTCCGACGGCAACGCCACGATGTTCGGCTGGCGCGACTACGGCGACCGGCTGCGCGCGGGCTGGGCCCTCCAAACCAATGGGGTGTACGTCCCCAGCTTCTACAATGACACCCATGTCGGCGCGAACAACTTCCTCACCCAGTTCTTGCGCAGCGGAGATGCACGCTGGTTCCATCTCGGGGAGATCAGCACGCGCCACTTCATGGATATCGACGTGTCTCACGGGCCTCGCGCGGGCTACTGGTCCACGGGAAACACGCCGCAGCCCGCGGGCGAGGTGCACGCCATCAACCACGAGAACATCGACCATCAGGTTCGCAACCTGCACTGGGGCCATGCGCACGTCAGCGGCCTGAGCAACCTCTATCTGCTCACGGGCGACAAGCGCTCGCTCGACGTGCTCACGGAGATCGCCCAGTGGTGGAAATTCGTCTCCCCGTACTTCTTCAAGCGTCCGTTCAAGTTCGCGGACCGGTACCGCGAGGCCGAGCGCGACTATGGCTGGCCGCTCTACGTGATGAACGAGTACGTGCGCGTGACGGGAGATGCGACGTACCACAAGGACGTGGCGGGGAACCTGGCGGCCTATCTCATCGAGTGGTTCCGGACCCCGAGCAACCACGTGGGCTACGACCCGGCGACCAACACCGTCTCCAACACCGTCCTCGGCGTGAATGACGCCACCCAGGGCACGGGCTACTGGACGATGACCAAGATGGACAACAACGCCGGCTTCAACGCCACCGGGACGAACCCGTGGATGGCCGGCGCCTTCATGGGCAACCTCATCAAGTTCCACCAGGCCGACCTGGAGTTCGCCGCCGCGGGCAAGCCCTCGGGGGTGAGTCATGCCCAGATGGTCGATATGTTGCTCCAGGGCATGAACTACGTGGTCAAGTACGGCTACGACAGCAACCGTAAGTTCTTCGTCTACTCGGAAGCGCAGCGCGGCAATAACGGCGGTGACCACCACATCCTCTACCCGCTGGCGTACCTGGACCGGCTGTACAAGCAGGAACTGGCGGCGGGACGCATCGCCAACCCCGCCTGGTTCGATACCCAGAGCACGTGGGGCCCACTCGCCACCCGTCGCCATGACGAGCTTCAGAACCAGACCGTCGGCACCTTCACCCAAGCCTATGGCTTCTATGGCTATGAGATTGTCTACCCCGCCGACTTCTTCACCGTGATGAAGGCCACGAGCAGCCCGTAGCGAGTGAGGCCTGTCTCGGGAGGGCATGACGCCACGGTCTCCGGCGGCGTGCCCTCCCCGTGGCAGATGCCCAGCCGCAGCGGTTCCGCTGCGGGGAAGGGGCTCAGGTGGAGTGCAGCTGTCCGAGCGCCGCGTGCCATCGTGTGACTTGTTCCGAGGACACTTCGAGGCGCGTGAGCCATGACTGGAAATAGCGTTCCAGCTCGGCGGACCGGGGGTGGGTTCCCCGGTGATGTCGAATGAAGTCCTTGTAGTTCTGGACCTTGTCGGCGCGGAGCATGTCGTTGACCTCGGGCTCCGCGCTGAGCGCGATGTCCTCGGGCCCCTTCAGGTCCGGTCGGTGGGAGAGGGCCGCGTTGGCCGTCTCCCGGTAGTCCAGCGCGAGTGCGAGGACGCGCGGGTCGTCACTCACTCCGTCGACCGGAGGCAAGGAGAGGTCTGCTCCCGTGGTGAGCGTACGGGCCCAGGCGGCGGCGCGTTCGTCATCGTCCTGCACCAGCGGGTGCAGGCAGTACGCGCGTTGAGCCTGTTCACTCGCGCCCAAGGCGCGGAGGACCCACAGCCCCTCGTCGATGTGGTGCAGGTACGGAACGCTGGAGCGTCGAGCACGGCGCTGTCCGTAGAACGTCTGAATCGCGAGGTACTCACGGGCATTCGCGTCCATCCCGTGAAGATGGCAGTCGGCGGTTGTGGACGCCACCCTCAACCCGCGGCGGCCAGGTTCGTTGCCCGCGCGATGGTGCGCTCGTGGTGGGGTCTGGCGCGATACCATGCGCCCTCGGTCCTGGACACGCACCGTACAAGCCCCCCGAACTCCATGCCAACCGTCCTGGCGCTACTTCACATCCTGGGCTGCGTGCTGCTCGCCGCCGTCTTCTTCGCTCCCGCTGGAGTGCCCACGCTCGTCCATCTGCTCAAGGGCATCCTGCGCGAGTACAGCCTGGTGATGCTGGTGCCCGCGCTCCTCACCACGTTGGTGGCTCTCTGGTGCGCTCACGTGGACGTGTGGAAGTGGCTTCGCTGGGGAAGCACCGCGTCCGCGCTGGTCGTCGGAGTCCTCGCGGTATGGCCCGCGGCCTCCGCCTGGCGGATGGCTCGTGCGAACGACCTCCCGCTCGACCTCCGCGCGTATCTCCGGCCCCTCGTCGGAGCCCGCCCCCTCCCGAGCCACACCGTCCGCTTCGCTGAAGTCCTGGAGCGCGAACTGCACGCGGACATCTTCCTTCCCCAGGGCGCTCCCTCCACGCCACGCCCGGCCGTGCTCTATCTCCACGGAGGCGGTTGGCGCGGCGGTGAGCGCGCGTATGCCCGCGCCTGGGCCGACTTCTTCACCGCGAAGGGCTACGTCCTCATCGCCCTCGACTACCGGCTCTTTCCTCCCGCCACGGGCATGTCGGCCCCGGGCGACGTCAAGTGTGGCATCCGCTGGGTCAAGGACCACGCGGCGACCCATGGCATCGACCCATCGCGGCTCGTCCTGTTCGGTGAATCCGCGGGTGGGCACCTCGCGATGCTCGCGGGGTACTCCGCGGGAGACTCGCGCCTCCCGTCCTCTTGTGGTGCCTCCGGTGACACCTCCGTCGCCGCCGTCATCAGCTTCTACGCGCCGGGCGACCTCGTGGCCCACGCCGCGCACAACGCCGACACGCTCGAGGGCTTCACCGGTGCACCGCTGGACGGCCACCGCGAGTTGTACGAGCTGCTCTCCCCCATCCACCACATCGGTCGACGTTCTCCACCCACGCTCCTGCTCCACGGTGGCGCCGACAGCGTCGTGCCGCCCGAGGCCTCCCAGGCGATGGCCGCACGGCTCGCCCAGTTCGGGGGGCCCCACGCGCTCTTCACGCTCCCGTACGCGGAGCACGGCTTCGACATCTGGGACGGCGGCTTCGGCCGACAGCTCGCCCGGGGACGGGTGGGACATTTCCTCCAGCAGCACGTGCCCGTCGAGTGACGCGGGCCGGGCGTGAATGAAATCCCCCGGCCCCCGTCATGTAGAGCACACGGTAAGAGGGACGGCGAGAGCGGCCCCGCTGCCGGAGATTCCAAAAAGGAGAAGTCCCATGTTGGCGGTTCGCGGTGGCTCCAAGGGTGTTCGTGCGCGTGAAAACCGGTCGGCGAAGGGCAGGGGCTGGATGGCGCTCGCGCTGCTGCTCCTGCCGATGACGGCGGCGGCGGGCCCCGGTCCTGACTACCGCTGGGACGAGTCTCGCAACCGCCCCGGTCCCAACCGCTGCAACAGCTCCTCACAGTGCGATGGCGCGCGCACCTGCAGCCCCTCCGGTTGGTGCCAGGGCGAGGCTCGCCCGACTCCTCCGCCCCCGCCGCCGGGCCGGGGCCATGGTCACGGCCGCGATGAGCCGCGCCACCAGCGCACCTCCTTCATCCGCAGCAAGCTCGCGGGGCTCGTGCTCGACATCGAGGGCAACAACCGCTCGCTCGGCGCTGGACTCATCGCCCACCCCGCGAAGTCCCACCTCGAGGGCAACGACAACCAGCAGTGGGAGCTGGTCCCCACCCGAGGCGGCTACCTCATCCGCAGCAAGCTCAACGGACTCGTGCTCGACATCGATGGCGCGAACAAGGCGCAGGGAACCCGCGTCATCATGTGGGAAGCCCACGGCAGCCCCAACCAGGTGTGGAAGCTCGTGCCCGGTCGCGCCCGCGGCACCTACTACATCCAGAGCGCCCTCAATGGCTTCGTGCTGGATATCGAGGGCGGCAAGGCGGATGGCTCGGGTCGACTCATCGTCTACCCGATGCATCGCAAGGCGGCCGACAACCAGCTGTGGCACGTGGACCTCTGAGTCGCTCACTTGAATCCGTAGGACCGTGGCGGCACTGCTCGAACAGGGTGCCGCCTTCGCCGTTGTTGGAGCCGCCTCGACGAACGTGGCCCGCGAGGGCAGGCGCGTGTCGGCTGGTTCACGACGGAGGCTCGAGACACGGAGTGCTTCCTCCCGGGGCTCCGTGTCGGGCTTGTGAGCCGTCGGCTCGCTCTTCGAGACTGGATGCCCACGCCGGCCTCCTCGTCCAGCTCCCGCGCGCGCGGCCCTCTCCTGGGAGTCGTCATGCCTGTCTCGCGCAGGTGCGTTGCGTCCCTCGTGTCCCTGTCCGTCCTCGTCTTCGCGTGCAATCGCGGGCCGCCTCAGCCGCAGCAGGATGAGCTCCCGCCGTTCTACCGCACACCTGACTCGCTCCCGACCTCCTCTCAGGGCGATGTCCTCCGGCACGAGCCGCTCACGGGCCTGGCCGCGTTGGAGCAGGCGGGGAGCAACGTGCGCGTGCTGTACCGCTCGGATGCGGTGAAGGGAGACAGGCCCATCGCGGTGTCTGGCATCATCGCGCTCCCGAAGGGGGAGCCGCCGGAAGGAGGCTGGCCGGTGATTGCCTGGGCGCACGGGACGGTGGGCGTGGCCGACAAGTGCGCGCCGTCGCGCGATGTGCTGGGCGCGAGCGCCCATTGGTACAACCAGGCCCCCCAGCGGCTGCTCAACTACTTCCTGGGCGAGATGAAGTGGGCCGTGGTGATGACCGACTACGAGGGGCTCGGCACGGAGGGGCGGCACCCGTACCTGCTGGGGCGCTCGCAGGCGCGCGGCGTGCTCGACAGCGTGTTGGCGGCGCACAAGCTGTACCCGGGCAAGCTGTCGAAGAAGTACGCCGTCGTGGGTCACTCCCAGGGAGGCCAGGCGGCGCTGTTCTCCGCGGCCGAGGCTCCAGAGCGCCTGCGTGGCAAGGACCTGGAGCTGGTGGGCGCGCTGGCCTATGCGCCAGCGTCCGCGATGCACCTGACCTTCCCGCTCGCCGTGCAAGTCACCGAGGCCTCGCCGGACGCCGCGTTCATTCCACTCTTCCTCGCCGGGGCTGAGGGGGGAGACCCGGACGGGGTGAAGCTGGAGCAGCTGCTCAAGCCTCAGGCGCTGAGGCTGTACGCGGATGTCGACACGAAGTGCCGCACCGAGCTGAGCCTGACGGACTCCTGGGGGAGCTTCATCCCCAAGGGCAATGTGATGAGCGAGACCGCGAACTGGCCGCCGTTGCTCGCGCAGCTGCGGGCGATGCATCCGGGGTATCTGAGCATCGGAGTGCCGGTGCGCCTGGTGCAGGGACGCCTGGATGCGCGCGTGAATCCGGCGCAGACGTGGGTCGTCCGCAACGAGCTCATCGCGCGTCAGGCCTCGGTGGAGTACGTGGGGTGCCCGGTGGCGGACCACTTCGGCGTGTTGGGGGATGACATCCCAGGCACCGTGGCCTGGCTGACCCAGCGCTTCGGAGGAAGTGCTCCTCCCGACGTCCTGAGCTCGTGCCAGGTCCTCACCGCGCTGTCGTCCGCGACTCCCTAGCGGCAACCCGCGCGCGCATCGCGCCTGAGTAGGGGGCGTGTGTGCTTCAAGAAGCGCCTCGGCATAGCCCGATGTCGGCTGCATCCAGAGCGCTTCGCGGGTACCGCGGACAGCCGCGCCTCGTGTGGCTCAAGAAACGTGTGTCTTTGTAGGGATGTGAGTCGATGCGAGGTGGATTTTCTGGCGGGGGCGCCGCGCTCCGTGTGTGTTTGACTTGGAGTGGCTGAAAGGAAGAAGCTGGTTGGGCTCATGGTTGTCCATGAGCCCACGAGGAGAGGTGACCATGCGAGGCTTCATTGCTTTGGCTGCGTTCCTGACCCTGTCTGGCTGGACCGGGCGCACGGCGGCGCCGGCGGCATCCCCCGAGGAGTCGACCTCCGCGGACATCATCTGTTCGCGCATCACGAGCGAGTCCCTCTGTCGCATCAAGGGATGCATCTGGGATTCGGAGTTCGGCACCTGCGGCGATTGAGCCGAGCCCCACTGTCCAGGCCCTCGGGCAGGTGAGTCAACCGGGCCATTGACATGCGGCCCGGTCTTCCATGCACTGTCCGCATGGCAGCGCCTCGCGAGGTCCCCATCATCCTTGGCGTCTTCGTCGCCCTGGCCGCGATGATGGCTCACGTCATCGCGACCCGGCTGGATGGGTCCTCGCCTCGAGCGGAAGGCCCACGTGTCGCCCCGCTCGCCCCCGAGGCTCGGGCCCCGTCGTCCCGGGACTGGGGCGTCATCGTGGGTGTCGGCGTCCTGGGGCTCGTGGCGCTCGGTGCACAGGTGCGCTCCCGACGCGCGCGGCTGCTCCAGGAGGTGGCGATGCCTCCGTCTTCGGTGGAGGAGGCGACGTCTCCCGGACCGTCCGTCGCGCAGGCGCGCGCCTTCCTGGCGTGGCGCGGAGCGCGAAGGGTGCTGGCGCGACGCACGGGCCTCGTCCTGACGGAGTGGAGCGCGTTCACGGCGCTGTCGCTCTGGCTCATGCTCCGCGCGCCTTCCGGGGACTGGCTGTCGTTCGCCCTGCCGTGTGTGCTCCTGGTGTTCCCCGCGCGCGTGTACATGCGCTATCGGGACGGGGAATCCCTCTGGGTGCCGTGGATGCTGGGGCTGTCAGTGCTCGTGCTGGCCACGACGCGCGAGCCTCGGTGCACATGGGGGCTGCTGCTCATCGCTGGCGTGTGCCAGCTCTGCGTGTGGCGCCAGGAGCGGGCGCGTGGCGGCGTCACCTCGTCCGGGTGACGCCTTCGACTCAGCCTCCATCGACCAC
The DNA here is from genome assembly GCF_900111765.1 of Myxococcus fulvus. Next base: position 1,241,203 of record NZ_FOIB01000002.1, on the reverse strand, counting down.
TTCCCTGGCGCTCTCAAGGGACATGCCCTGGGCCACCAGCGAGAGCACCAGCGACTCCCTGAACTCCTGGGTGCGCAGAATCCAGCCGGGGATGATGTCCGGGAGCGAGGCGCTGACCATGCTCGCCGGCCCCAGGAGCGTGCGCCCCCATTGCTCGACGATGGTGCGGGCGAAGGCATCACTCTCGGGCGTGCGTCGCGCCGTGCTCGTCGTCCTCGGACGACGGGGTGTCGCGGGCGTGGGCGAGGCCTCGGGCGAGAGCAGGTCGACGAACACCCGCATCAGCGTGGAGGTGACGACGCCCACACTGCCTCCGAACGCGGACAGGCCACTCTGCATGAGCGTGCCGCCGATGATGCGAGCCATGCCGCCCTCGACGAAGCGCAGACCGGCGTTGCCCGCCATGTGTTCGAGCAGGGTGATGGGGAGCAGTCGCGCCGCGGCGCCACCCGAGGGCAAGAGCCTCGCGAGTGTCGCCGCCGGGAGCCCCGAGGCCTCGAGAATCGCGCCCTGCATGATGCCGCAACTGGTGGGCGTGCCTCGCAACCAGCGCAGGATGGCGTTGCCTCCGCGCTGGGCGACGGCGACCGCCTGCTCGATGCTGACGGCCGCCTCCGCCGCCTCGATGACCACGTAGGCGTTGGCTCGCTGCGCGACGCTCTCCGCCAGCCGCGGGGTGAGGACCTGGGGTGTCTCACGGAAGAGCACGCGCAGCGGGCCGCCGTGGAGCTTCATGATCTGCCCCGCGGCGTTGCGGGCGTAGATGACGGCGTGATTCAGCCCACCTTCCGTCACGGCGACGATGGCGCCGCGTCCCAGGGCCCGCTCCACCTCGGTGGCCGCGGCCGCCCGCGTGGCGAAGACCGCGCCGCCCTCGCGACCGAAGGCCGCGGCCGTCTCGCGCGCCATCGCCTCCGTGAGGATTTCCCCGCCCTCGCGAACGACCAGCTCACCCGCGGCGCGCCGGGCCACGGCGGTGCGGTAGACGGAGACAGGGACTCGGATGAGCGCACGGCCCGCGACGCCCGCGGCGCCCAGCGTGGCGAAGTCGACCATCAGGAAGCCGGTACCCAGGGCGCGCTGGAAGTACGACTCCGCCTCGCGAATCTGCTGGACCGAGCCGTAGACGGGCACGAGCGCCCAGAGGCTCCTGGAGGGGTCCGGAGCGCCCTCCGCGTGACGCCGCTGGTTCTCCTCGGGGCTGTCGGAGGTGGCCCAGGTGACGACGCCCGCCACCAGGCCGATTCCCGCCAGCACGAGCCACGGCGCGATGCGGTGCAGGTCCTCTCCGGCGCCCTCGGTCAGCTCATAGGGAGACTGGATGAGGGCCGCCCGGGTGGCGCGCTCGGCCTCGCGCTCGGAGGGCCAGGAGGGCTCGCTGATGCGGCCCCGGCCACCCCCGAGCCGCGCCTGGACGGTGTGCGCCAGCTCGTGCCCCAGGATGTGTCTCCCCGCGCCGCTCGCGACGTCGAGGTCGCCTCCCAGGACGATGTGGTCGCCCAGCGTGAAGGCCGCGGCGCCCACGGACCTCGCCGCCTGTCTCGCCATGGGGCCGGTGTGCAGGCGGACCGGTGACAAATCGTAGCCGTAGGACTGCTCGAACGGCGCCCGGATCCACGCGGGGACGGGGGTTCCACCCGCGAGTCGGGACAGGGACGGGGAGGCATTGCCCACGGGCGCGCGGGGCGTCAGCGCGGCGCGGAGCAGGTTCGTTCCGAACGCGCCCACCGTGGCCGCAACCGAGGTCGGGATGGCGCCGAGAGACGGCCCTGGGCTGATGGGAGTGCTGGGAGCCTGCACCCTGCCCAGCGGGCGGGTCGTCGCGCCACCGGGCATGGGACGCAAGGCGCGCGGTGGCGGATACAGCGCGACGGTCCCGATGTCGAAGCGAGGGGCCCTGTCCGCGGAGTCACCCGGGGAGATGTCCTGGGTGGGCGCGGTGGAGGGCTGCGGTACCACCGTCCGGGTTACACGTGGAGGCGTGGCCTTCGGAGCCGGTGCGGGCGTGGATGCGCGAGCCGCGGAGTGCAACGAGCCCATGGACGTCCCCCTCGTCGAGCCTGCGGGGACAGTGTACCCGAAAGGGGGGCGGAGGGCTGCCCGCCCCACCTCTGCGCGACGTCTCGGCTCAGCGCGCCTGGGAGATGCGGTTGTTGGTGCCGGTGTTGCTGATGCGCGGCTTCTTGCCCTTCTGGGGGCCGTGCTTCCAGACGACGTTGTTGTCGCTGCCCGTCGTCTCGATGCGGCGCACGGTGTGGGCGCTGACCTTGTTCTCGCTGCCCGTCACCTCGATGTACTCGCAGGTTCCGGTCAGGATGACCTGGTTGCTGGAGCCGACGATCTCCACCTTGCCGCCTTCGCCGCAGTCGTGCTTCACGGTGCGGTCGGAGTCGACCAGCTCGAGCGAGCCCTCGCTCTGGGACGACGTCTCCGCCGCGTCGTCATCGTCACGGTCACGCGCCGAGGCGCCGTCGGCCTGGATGTCGACGCCCCCGCCGCGAACCCGGGCCGAGCCGTCGCGAGCCTCGATGGTGGCGCCCGGCGCCTTCACCCGGACGTTGCCGTCCTTGCCGACCTTGACCGACGCGGCCTCGTCGTCGTCCTGGGCGCTGGCGGACATCGACCCGAGCACACAGGCGATGACGATGAAGGCCTTCGACGTGAAATGGTTGCGCATTGCGGTGGACCTCGTGTGTGGATGCACGCGCAATGTACGCACCGGCGGCGCGGAGATTCAAAATCCGCGCGATTTCTCGGGCATCAGCCTCCGGATTGCAGTGGCCCTTCATCTGGGCACCCGCAGCGGCAGGGAGCATGGCGGCGGTGTCGGAATCGTGCTTTCACGCGTGCCCATGACGGATGCGGACACTTCAGGCCGCTGGCTCGTGGAGCAGGCGGTCCGGCGCCTCGTGGCGGACTGGTCGTCCTGTGACGAGCAGCGTCGTCCTCGGGGGGCCTGGGTGCTGCGATGGGGGCCCATCGAGCGCGACGAGGACCTCGAGGGGCCCACGGTGGCGGTGCCGCTGCTCGCGGCCTGGTTCCTGACCGACGCCGGCTTCGTGCGTCGGGACGTGTGGCGCTACCTGCGTCATCGCGCGCTGCGGCGCTCCTCCGTGTACTCCCCGCTGGCAACCGAGGTGGGCGTGCTCGAGGTCGCGCCGTACCGGCGTGGGCTCGCGGTGTACGCCGCGAGCCACCTCGGGCCTCGGGGTGCGCATGGACTGCGCCTGGAGCGGGATTCTGAAGGTCAGGTGACCGAGCATCGCCTCTGGGTCATGTGAAGGCACGCTCGGCGGCCACGCGGGCGCGTCACGCCGAAGCGTCCCGCAATGTCAGATGCAGTCCGGGTCGATGTAGGGACACAGCAGCATTGAACAGCAACCATCATTGTGACACTCGCAGGAGGCCGACGCTGCGGCGACCGTCGTCTCCGCGGCGCACGCTGCTTGCTGGGACGTCGGCGGGGGCTCGGAGACGCAAGACGTCAGCAGGCCCGTGGCCATGGCAAGGAGGAGGGTCGTCATTCTCATGGTGTATCTCTTTCGGTGAGGGTTGCGTCTGCCGCGACCCTGGCGAGGTCTTCTCCAGGGTGCTGTGCATCATCCCAGCTTCCACCCTGGTCTCTCTCCTGCCGCCCTCGAGACTGTCCACTGCCGAATGCTTGCATCGGCCCAGACATGATGCCGCCGAGGGATGACGAGTCAAATGAGCCCGGTGCAATCCCGCACAGCGCATCCGAGGTGATGAATGGCAATGAGACTCTCGATGGGTGGCTTGCTCGTGGTGATGGCTGGGACGCTGGGGCTGGGATGTGGGGTCGGCCCCGAGGCCGATGCGGAGAGTCCCGCGCAGACCGAGCAGGCGCTGGTGGCCTGCGAGCCGGGGTTCTCCCCCCAGTTCACCCTCTGGTATTGCGAGCCTGGATGCAATTGGACGGTCAACGTCGCCTATCTCGTCTGCCGCAGGGATGTCCCTCCGCACGACACCTATGAGGCCGGGGAGGTCGCGAGGAGTTGTGGTGCGTGTTTCTGATTGAGCGCGCGGCCATCCGGTGACGCATGGCGACGGCGTGGTCGCGGAGGAACGGGTCCGCGACCGCTTCGACTTCGCCAGCAGGCCCTCCAGCGCGCCGACGTTGCATGGCTCGATGGCCGCGAACAGGTTTCAGGGGCGTGGGACTTCACACCCGCAGCGTACCTGTCTCGACCCGCGGTGCTCGTGCTCTCCCTCTCGTCTCGAACCGGGAGAATTCTCGGATTGCGATGGTGTCCAAGGCCGGTGCGATTTCCGCGCGGGCCTCCCGGGGGCGTGGCAGCTTCCGGCGCCATGTCGCGTGCCCGGGAACCGAAGAAGGTGGATGTCGCCGCGTTGATGACGAAGGCGGATGCGCTGCTGGACGAGATGCCACCGCAGCTCGAGCAAGCGATGGTCCTGCTGCGTCAGGTGGTGGCGGCGGACCCCGAGCACCTGCTGGCGCTCCACTCCCTGAGCTGGTCACTGGACCCGACGCGGCGGCTGGAGCCCCATCGCTGGGCGCGCGAGGTGAAGGCCGAGCACTGGGCGCTGCGTGACCGCATCCTCGCGCTGACGCGCGGCACGAAGCCCGGTGGCAAGCTGACGCTCGCGCAGAAGGCCCGCTCGCTGGCCCTGAGCCAGTGGGCCGAGGACCTCGTGCGAGGCACCCCGAGCGTGGCCCAGCTCGACGAGGTGGAGGCCGCGCTGGACGAGGCCGAGTCCCTGCGTTCCCTGCCGGACCATCAGCGCGGACGCCGTGGGCTCGCGGCCTGGCGCGCGCTCACCCAGGGCAAGAAGGAGCAGGGCTACCGCGAGCTGCTCTCCCTGCTGGAGGAGAACCCCGGCATGTGCGCCCAGGGCGTGACGGACGACGATGATCCGCTCAACTTCCAGGGCCTGGAGGGCGCCTTCTCCGACGAGGGCTTCCACACGTGGCTGCGCAAGCAGAAGCCCGCGAAGGCGAAGGGCAAGGAGTTCGACAAGGGACTGTTGCTCGCGGCGGGGCTCGATGCGAAGCCGTTCTTCGGCCCGGGCTTCGAGGGGAACAGCCGCATCGGCCGGGTGCTGGCCCTGGTCGCGCTGGGCGCGGACCTGTCCGCGAAGGACTCGAACAAGCGCGGCGTGCTGCACCTCGCCGCGATGGTGGATGACGCCGGCCTGGTGAAGGAGCTGCTGCGCCTGGGCGTCTCCACGGACGCTGTCGATGGAGACAAGTCCACGCCCCTCCATGCCGCCGCCGAGCACGGTAGCGTGTCCTGCATCGGCCCGCTCGCGAAGGGCGGCGTCCCCGTGGATGCGCTCGACGGCGCGGGGCGCACCGCGCTCTTCGAGGCTCGGACCGCGCAGGTGGCGAAGGCGCTCATCGACGCGGGAGCCAACCCCAACGCGGGCAAGGGTTGGACGCCGCTGCACCAGCACGCGCGCTTCAAGGAGCGCGGGCCCGTCATCGAGGTCCTGCTCGCGGCCGGCGCGGACGTCACGCTGAAGAACTCCAGCGGCCAGACGCCGGTGCAGGAGGCGCTGGAGCACAAGCACGCGGCCCTCGCGCAACTGCTGGGAGCCAAGGTACCCAAGGGCAAGAAGGGCGCCCTGGACGTGCGTCCCCTGCTGGAGGAACTGGAGCGTCGGAAGAAGGCGGTGCTCGCGTCCTGGTACTACGAGGGCGAGGACGTGGACGCCATCGAGCAGGTCCTGAAGGGGCTCGAGCTCCAGGGGGCCACGTCGTGGGATGAGCTCGCGGCCGCGCTCCAGGGAGAGTTCCCGTGGACGGTCATGGCCATCGTGGAGCTCGTAAGGGACGTGCTCCCCGCCGAGGCGCAGACGCCGGGATTCAAGAAGGCGCCGCGCTTCGTCCGGGGGAACCTGGTGGTGAAGGGCGACGTGCACCTCGACGCGCCCCTGCTGGTGACGGGGGACCTGACGGTGAGCGGGGTGCTGCGCAACGCGGGCCTGGAGGGGTTGCTCGCGGTGGGAGGCACGCTGCGCGTCAGCGGGCTGGACACGGACGGCGAGGTCATCGTCGGCGAGGACGTGGAGGCCCAGGTCGTCTGGGGCCACGGCAACGACGCCTCGCTCCGGGTGGGCGGTGTGTTGAAGGCCGAGGTGGTCATCGAGGATGACCACGACGTGCAGGCGAAGGTGAAGGCGGCGAACCACTACAAGAGTGGGTTCGACGCCTCGGACGTGGCGCTCAAGAAGGTGTTCGTGCCGAAGGCGTTCAAGGGCAGGACGCTGGACCGGGAGAAGCTGTTCGACCTGCTGAGCAAGACAGGCGCCGTCCGGCTGTAGTCCGGCTCGTATGGAGGGAGCCACCGAGGCGCGCAAAGGCGGGCCCGGTGGCTCCCTCGCGGTGGCTCAGGGACAGGGCCTGGGCGGGTCGTGGACGATGGAGTACGGAGTCTTGGTTCCCGGCTGTCTGCGAATGTCCCCGCAGTCACAATAGTCGGAGCCAGACCAGGTCGAGTACGTCGCGTCGGTGTAGTAGGCGATGAAGTAGGAGGTCGTGCAGGGCGGAATCAGGGACTCCTGGGTGGACGACAATGCTGGCTCTTCGGCGGAGGTCGCTGCCCCGCAGCTCGCGACGAGCCCCATCATGCACAGCCAGACAGCGATGCCTCGCTTCGTTTGCATGGTGCCTCTCCCGTGACGGTTCTGGGCAAGGACAACCGCTGGAGCGTAGTCGACACCTCGGCGCCGGCTCCAGGTGGGACGTTGCCAGGGCGCGTGTGTTCATGTGGTCGCCGCGTCAGGCCGCGGGGGCGCTCGATGCGCTGGGAGCTGCCCTGTCAGACAATGGTCCGAGGAGCGGGTCTCGCGGTACCTCTCCCAGGGCACACACTGGGAGGCGTCATGTCTCGACGTCCGTGGGCTGTCGTGACCGCTGTCTGTCTCATGGGGTGTGGTGGAGCTGTCGACACGGAGGCGTCCACGCCGTTGGTGCAGACGGAGCAACCCCTGCTCACCCTCGTCAGCTGTCTCATCGGCTCGGTGTCGAGCAATTACTCGCCTCCGCTCACCACCACGCCCCAGAACGTGAACATCACCGGGACCGCTGTCTACTCGAACTGTCTGGGAGGCGGTGTGACCTCCGCCAGCAACAGCACCAACGCCCTGGCGACGGACTACTCCTGCCTGGGGTTGCTGGAGATTGGCACGGCCCCTTCGGTGCTGACCTGGAACACGGGGGAGACGTCCACGCTGGTGCAGACCCGGGTGGCGGTCCAGGGGGCGGGGCTCTCGGTCACCGTGACACATTTCGGCTCGGTGTCGTCGGGCAAGTTCGCCGGGGCCACCACGGTCCGGGTCACCGAGTTCCTCAACACGGACCTGGACGCCTGCTACACCTCGGGAGGGCTCGCGCGGCTGAGCGGACCAAGCACGCTGACCGTGCTCGGCCTGCTCTGACGTTGCCGCGGGCTCACGGCGTCCAGGACGTCAGCGCACCTGGCTCACGAGCCAGGTCTGCGCATCCGGGCGGCTCCAGAACTCATCCCAGCCGCTGTGGGTGGTGCCCGGCGTCACCGTGACTTGAATCTCCCCGGTGTAGTTGGGGCACTGGCGCAGCTGCGTCAGCACTCCGTCGGTGGGGTTGGTCCACTTCCACGCGTTGAACGTCCCGTCGCCCGAGTTGCCCGAGGCCCACAGCGGGAAGTCCGCGATGCTGCACAGCGGATTGGCCACGGGGGACGTGTATGCCAGCGGCATCCCGCCCGCGTAGGTGCTCCGGTACTTGAGCAGCTGGTCGTTCACCCCCGCGCCGCCGAAGGAGAGGCCCGTCATCGTCACGCGGTCCGGGTCGATGTTGAAGCGGGTGATGGCCTGGAGCACCAGCGCGTGGATGAGGTCCACGTTGAAGTACGTGTTGTAGGGCGGCGTCGCGCCGATGGCCGGCCCATGCGGCGCGATGACCACCGCCGGGTACGTGGTGACAATCGCCTTGCCCGGGATGAGCTGCCGGATGAAGCCCTCCGGATTCGAGAGCACCGTCGTGTGGTCCGACGACAGCGTCGTGCCGCCCTTGCCATGCATCGACAGGACCAGCGGGTACTTCTTCAGCGGGTCCGCGCCGTACTCGATGGGCAGGAACACCGCCGTGTCATACGTCCCGCCGCGCGACCACACGTGAAGCTTCCCCGCGCGCGTGTCCGCTGGCTGCGTGCCCGCGTGTACCTTGACGCTCACCGTGTCCGACACGGCCGCGCCACCGTTGTCCGTCGCGGTGAACCGGAAGACGTACGTGCCCGGCGTCAGGTTGCTCGCTGTCACCGTCCGCGTCGTCGCCCCCGTCAGCGTGGCCGGCGTCGGACCGAAGGCCTGCTGCCACTGATACGTGGCGATGGTGCCGTCCGTGTCGCTCGCCGTGCCCTGCAACTGGACGGTGCTGGCCGGCTGCACGATGGCCGTGTCGTTCCCCGCGAACGCCGTGGGCGGCTGGTTGGCCAGCCGCACGCCGCGCAGCTCCAGCTCCCGCACCCGGCACAGGCCGTCGGCCGACGCGCGCTTGCACGACAGGCGCACGTAGCGGGTCTCCAGCGGCTGCGCCAAGGTGAGCGTCCAGGTGGGCTGGGTGTTGTTGGTGACGGAGCCACCGGGCACGGGCTCGAAGGCGGCCGTGGTCGCCAGCCGGTGGTGGAGGTCGAAGTCGAGCATCTGCTGGCCCACGGTGTTGTCGCGGCCCGAGTACAGCGTCAGCCCCTCGATGCGGTGGACGGCCTGCAGGTCCACTTCAATCCACTCGGGCGTCGTCGCCGAGGGCACCGAGGCCCCGGCCCATCGGTCCTCCGTGTTCAGGATGCCGTTGAACGCCTTCGCGTTCGCGAACTGCGTCGGATACCCGTTGGGGTGGATGGAGGACGCCGTCGAGGGCTTGTTGAGCGCGACATTCGTCGTCTGCGCCCAGGCGGGCAGGGCGACCAGTGAGAGGACCGCGGCGAGGATGCTCGGGGGATGCCAGCGCATGGGGGGGAACCTTTCAACAGGGGAGGTGACGAATCGCCACCGTGTTGCAAACGCATCGGCGGGGCGGAAGTCGCGGAGGCGGAGGGTGGGAGCGGGGACCACCACCCCTGTCCCCGGCACGGTGGACGCCGGGGACAGGGGGACACGCCTACTGTCCGAGCACGACGCGGAAGATGCGCTCGTTGCTGTTGTTCGGGATGCTGTCCTTGTCACCCTGGTTGGTGGTGGTCAGCCAGAGGTTGCCGTCCAGGGTGGGCTCCACGGTGCGCAGCCGGCCGTAGGTGCCGACGAAGAACTGCTGCACGTTCGTCAGCTCCGTGCCGCTGATGACCTCGCGGTAGAGGCGGGTGCCCCGGGCGCAGGCCACGTAGAGGACGTCGCGGACCACGGCGATGCCCGAGCACGAGCCCGCCGCCGTGGTGTAGGTCTGCTTCGGCACGATGTAGCCGGGTGTCGCGCAGCCCGAGCCACCCTGGGACACCGTGCCCTCGCAGTTGGGCCAGCCATAGTTGCCGCCGCGCTGGATGAGGTTCGTCTCGTCCATCACCGAGTTGCCGAACTCCTGCTCCCACAGCCGCCCCTGCGAGTCGAACGCCAGCCCCTGGGGGTTGCGGTGGCCGTAGCTCCACACGTAGTTGCCGAAGGGGTTGTCGGACGGGATGGTGCCGTCCGCGTTGAGCCGCAGCACCTTGCCCGCCAGGTTGTTGAGGTCCTGCGCATAGGCCGCGTTCTGCGCGTCCCCCGTGGCCGCGTAGAGCTTGCCGTCCGGTCCGAAGCGCAGCCGCCCGCCGTTGTGGAACTTGTTGCGGCCGATGCCCTGCAACAGCACCTGGAGCGACGCCGTATTGAGCGACCCGTTCTCGTACCTGAGCCGGACGATGCGGTTGTCCGTGGGCGAGGTGTGCATGACATACAGCCAGCGGTCCGTGGCGAAGGTGGGCGAGAGCACGATGCCCATCAGCCCGCCCTCTCCGTCGGTGCTCTGCACGTTGGGCACCGTCCCCACCGACGTCTTCTGTCCCGTCACCGGGTCCAGCCGGACGATGTCCTGCGCGTCCCGGCGCCCGTAGAGCACCGCGCCGTCCGGCAGGCTGACCAGACCCCACGGGATGTCCGTGTCCGTGGCCACCTGGGTGACGGAGCAGACGGGGTTGGTGCACGCCTGGCCCGTCGTCACGCTTGCCGTGGTGCTCCGCGCGGACGCGTTTCCCTGCGCGTCCCGGGCGAGCACGCTGTAGACATAGGCGGTGTTCGCGGACAGGCCGCTGTCCACGAAGGTCGTCGCGGGCGGGGTGCCGGGCACCGTGGCCACCTGCACGCCGTCCCGGAACACGACGTAAGCGCTCACTCCCACGTTGTCCGTGGATGCCGTCCAGTTGAGCGTGACGCTGGTGCCCGTGGCGGTGGCGGTGAGGCCCGTGGGGATGCTCGGGGCCTGGGTGTCCACCTGGCACGGCGGCGGGGTGATGCTCAGCGTGGCGCTGCCCTGCGAGACGTTGCCCGCGGCGTCGCGCGCATTCACATACAGACCCCACGTCGCGCCGGGGACCACCGTCAGCCCGGTGGACAGGACGGCGCCGGAGACGGACTTCATGAGCTGACCGTCATGGTAGACGTCGTAGAAGGCGACGCCCTGGTTGTCCGTGGACTCGGCCCACGAGAGCGTGGCCGTGTTGCACGTCAGGTTCGTCACCACCAGCCCCGTGGGCACGGTGGGCGGCTGGGTGTCCGCCGGCAGGTTCCACTGCTGGTTCGTCTGGCCGTTGCAATCCCAGACGATGACCGGCGAGCTGTTCGCGGTGGCCCCGCCGGAAACGTCCAGGCACAGCGAGGACGCGGTGTGGACCACCGTGCCATTGGCGTTTCGGACCCAGCGCTGGGCGGCCGCGCCCGTGCAGGCGCTGATGACCGCGCGCGCTCCGGCGGTGGCGGTGGCCGGCTGCACGCACCAGGCGCCATCGAACACGCGCAGCTCGCCCTCGGGCGTGAACAGGAACCGCTGGTTCCCCTGCCCGTGGCAGTCATAGATGTTGAGCCCCTGGCCCGAGGTCTGGCTGTTCTGCGACACGTCCAGACAGCGACCGGACTGCGCGCTGATGAGCCGCGTGCCCGCCGTCACCGCGGCGGACTGCGACTCGAGCTCCGAGCCACCTTGCTCCGGGGTGGCTTCACAGGCGGTGAGGGTGATGAGACAGGCGGCGAGGATGATGCGGCTTGCTGCGACGGGCGGCGGACGACGAGTCATTGCCACGCTCCTTGTTTTCCGTCTTCTTCACGGTATCCAGGTGCGGGCTCAAGCAATCTTCGGGTGTCGTGCGTCGCGGATGTTGAACTCCAGGCACGAGCGGCGCGCCCCTGTCGCACCTCGGCGCGGGTTTTCGCAATCCGATGACATCTTTGCGGCGGGAGCGGAAGCTCGCGCGAGGGCTCGGCGCTGAACCCAGACGGGCCCGTGACGCTCATCGCACCGCCATCGGCGCGCAGAGTTTGCGCGCCTTTTCGGTGGGCGCGCATTCCTTTCGCCTCGGGTGCGGCCGTCGCGAGAGGGTCGAGGCTTTTGTCCAAGTCTTGTTCAAGTTCCACTTCCGCTCCGCATGCGCATTGCTAGGTTGCGCGGCGTGCTCTCCGCGCCCCGCACCGTCCTGGCCGTGAGTCTCGGCATCGCGCTCGGCGTCGCGGTGGGCCTGGGAGGCTTCACCTTCGTCTACGCGAAGGGCGCGTCGTATCTACAGGACGACCCGGCCGCGTGCGCCAACTGCCACATCATGAATGAGCAGTACGACGGCTGGCGCAAGAGCAGCCACCACGCGGTGGCCACCTGCAACGACTGTCACACGCCGGCGGGCCTCTTGCCCAAGTACTACACGAAGGCGAGCAACGGCTTCTGGCACTCGTACTACTTCACCACCGGCACCTTCCCGGACCCCATCCGGCTGCGTCCGGGCAACCGCGTGGTGACGGAGAACGCGTGCCGCAAGTGCCACGCCTCGATTGTCGAGGCCATCGAGACGCCCCCCGCGGGCCATGAGCAGGTGGCCCCCGGTGAGCAGCTCCAGTGCCTCACCTGCCACAACTCGGTGGGTCACCCCGAAGGCTCGGGCAACCCCGAGCTCATCCGTCAGGAGATTGCACGATGACCGAGCCCCAGAAGGCTCCTGGGAAGCGGCGGCGGTTCAGCGGCGTCCGGCTGGTGGTGGCGGTGGCCGTGGCGGCCGCGCTGGCCTCTGCGGGCGTCACCGCGCTCCTGGTCAACATCATGGAGCGCAAGCAGGAGGCGCGAAATCCGTTCTACCGGGTGGTGGAACTGGACGACACCATCACCGACCCCGCCGTGTGGGGGAAGAACTTCCCGCTCCAGTACGACAGCTACAAGCGCACGGTGGACCAGCAGCGCACCCGCTACGGCGGCAGCGAGGCCGTGGCTCGCACGCCCACGAAGGCGGACCCGCGCTCGGTGGTGGCGCAGAGCCGGCTGGAGGAGGACCCGCGCCTGGTCACCCTGTGGAGCGGCTACGCCTTCGCCACCGACTTCCGCGAGGAGCGCGGACACGCGCACATGCTCGAGGACCAGGTCTTCACCGAGCGCCAGCACGTGACGGCGCAGCCGGGCACCTGCATCCACTGTCACGGCAGCGTGTACGTGCCCTACAAGAAGCTGGGCGACGGGGACCTCATCAAGGGCTTCGAGAAGATGAACCAGATGCCCTTCGCCCAGGCCCGCAAGCTCGTGGACCACCCGGTGTCCTGCATCGACTGCCATGACCCCACGACGATGCAGCTGCGCGTCACGCGCCCCGGCTTCATCGAGGGCATCGCCGCGCTCAAGGCCAGCCAGGGTGTGCCCGACTTCAAGGTGAACGAGCACGCCACCCGCCAGGAGATGCGCACGTACGTCTGCGGGCAGTGCCACGTCGAGTACTACTTCAAGGGCAAGGAGAAGCGCCTGACGTACCCGTGGGCCAAGGGCATCAACATCGACCAGATCATGGCCTACTACGACGAGGACGGGCACACCGACTGGACGCACCAGCTCACGGGCGCCAAGGTCCTCAAGGCGCAGCACCCCGAGTTCGAGATGTACAACCAGGGCATCCACGCCAAGAGCGGCGTGGCCTGCGCGGACTGCCACATGCCCTACCAGCGCGAGGGCGCCATGAAGGTCAGCGACCACCACGTGCGCAGCCCGCTGCTCAACATCAACCGCGCCTGCCAGACGTGTCACAAGTGGAGCGAGGCGGAGCTGCTCAGCCGCGCGGAGACAATCCAGACGCGCACCTTCGAGACGCGCAACATCGCCATGGACGCGCTGGTGGACCTCATCCACGACCTGCAGAACGCCCAGAAGGCGGGCGCGTCCGACGAGGCGCTGGCCAAGGCGCGGGACTACCAGAAGCGCGCCCAGTTCTACCTGGACTTCGTGGAGGCGGAGAACTCGATGGGCTTCCACGCGGACCAGGAGGCGGTGCGCATCCTGAGCAACTCCATCAACTTCTCGCGCCTGGGACAGAACGCGCTGCGCCCCGAGGGCGGGGCCTCCACCGCGCCGGACACGCGGCCCCAGGGTGCGCCGAAGCCGGTGTCTCCGGCCGCGGAGGGCACGCAGCAGGGCTCGCGGTGACGCGCCGGCGGGACACGGGGCGGACAGCCTTCCCGCCCCGTGTCGCAGGCCCGTGGCGCGTGCTCAGTCCAGCAGGGAGGGGGCGGGCAGGAGCGTGTCGAAGGCCTGACCGCGGGCGAGCTGCCCGTCGGAGTTGTTGCCCCAGGACCAGAGCGTCCCATCCGAATGGATGGCGAGCGTGTGCCGGTCGCCCAGCGCGATGGAGGTCACGCCGCTGGTGATGCCCTGCACCTGGATGGCCTCTTCCAGGAAGTCCGTGGTGCCGTCGCCCACCTGTCCCCAGGTGTTGGTGCCTCGGGCCCAGGCGGTGCCCGTGAACGTGGTTGCCACCGCCATGGACTCGGACGAGACGACGTCGAACAGGCCTGTGACGTACATGGGCCTGGGCACCAGTCTGTTGGCGTTGGTGAAGAGGGACATTCCGGCGCCGCGGTAGTCCACGCCCCAGCTCCAGCCGCTGCCGTCCACGAGCACGGCCATCCCGTGGTAGCTGCCTCCCGCGATGGCGACGACGTTGCTCAGCCCCGGAATGCGGACAGGCGTACTGCGCCGCAAGGTCGTCGTCCCGTCTCCAACCTGCCCATAACCATTGTACCCCCAGGCCCAGGCCGAGCCGTCGTAGGTGATGGCGTACGAGTTGTAATTCGTGGCGGAGATCTTCATGACGTTCGTCAGGGTGAGGACCTTCACGGGGGTGGTGCGAGAGGTGAGGGTGCCGTCGCCCAGCTGGCCTTCCGTGTTGGTGCCCCAGGCCCACACGGTGGCGTCGTCCCGCAGGGCCAGCGAGTGCTCGAGGCTGGTGGAGATGGCGGTGACGTTCTCGAGGCCCGGCACGCGCGTGGGGACCAGGGTGTTCTTGCCCCAGGCCCAGACGGTGCCGTCGACGCGCAGGGCGAGCGAGCGCTGGCCCGCCGCGGCGATGGCGGTGATGTCCTGCAGCGTGGGCACCTGCGCGGGGACGATTCGGCGCACCCGCGTGCCGTCGCCGAGCTGACCGGCCTCGTTGTCGCCCCAGGACCACACGGTGCCATCGGATTGGAGCAGCAGGGAGTGGGAGTGGCCCGCCGCGACGGCGAGCGCTCCCGTGACGTTGGCGTCCTGCACGAGCGCGGGCGTCGCGGTGTTCATGGGGACACCATCGCCCAGCTCTCCCTTGTAGTTGCTGCCCCAGCTCCAGATGCTCCCATCGCCGCGCAGCGCGAGGACGTGGGTGGCGCCCGCGGCGAGCGTCGACACGCCCGTCAGCCCGGGCACGAGGATGGGGTTGGGGCGGCGCTGCTTGGTGCCATCCCCGAGCTGCCCGTGGGTGTTCTCACCCCAGCTCCACACCGTGCCGTTGGACTTGATGGCGTACGAGGAGTTCGTGCCCGCGGCCACGTCGACGACGCCCGTCAGGCCCGCGACCTGGACGGGCTCGACGTAATAGGACTCGATGCCCGGGTCCTTCATCCCCCAGGTCCAGACGGTGCTGTCCGACTTCACGGCCAACACGTGCTCGAGCCCCTGGGACACCGCCACGACGTTCGTCAAGCCGGGGACCTGCCGGGGGAAGGCGCTCTGGTCGGGGAAGAGGTGCGAGCCCAGCACCGCGTACTCGTTGCTCCCCCAGCCCCACAGCGTCCCATCCGAGCGGATGGCGAAGGAGGTGGCGCCCCGGGCGAACACGGCGGCCACGTTCGCCAGCCCCGAGACCTGGACCGGGGTGTTCTGTTGGGCGCCGCTGGCGCCCGTGCCGAGCTGGCCGTTCGAGTTGAGCCCCCAGGCCCACACCGTGCCGTCGCCCTTCAGCGCGAGGGCATGCGTGCTCCCCGCGGCGATGGCCACCACGCCTTCCAGGCCGGGCACCTGCGCGGGCGTCGCGCGGGTGGCTCCCGCGGCGGGGTAGTCGGGCGAGCCCAGCTGTCCCCAGACGCCCTGCCCCCAGGTCCACACGGTGCCACCCGAGCGCAGCGCCATGGAGAACGCGCTGCCCGCCGCGACGGAGAGGGCCCCCGTCAGGCCGGGGACCTCCAGGGGCGTCGCGCTCCCGCTGATGTCCTCCCTGCCGAGCACACCCGCGAAGTTCCTTCCCGAGGCCCACACCGTCCCGTTCGCGCGGATGGCCAGCGAGTGGTTCTCGTTCGCGGCGAGCTTGACCCGGGGCCGGGTGCGAGAAATCGCCGCCGACTGACTGTCTTCAGACCTGCTCTCGGCGCCGGGTTCCTGTTGTCCACAGCCCACGGACAGCAGGAGTCCCAACGTGATACCCAATACACCGCGCAACCGTGATGACGACGGATGTGACATTCGACCCTCGTGTGAGATTGAAGCGGCGTCGAGACGAGGGCTCGGACTTCTTATTCAATTGGGATAATCCGAGAGGACTGTAGTCGCGGACGACCCTTGCTTCGGTCATCGAGGAAGCCGCTGTTTCAGGCGTCGCGAGTGAGGCGGAAGCGCTCGTAGCGCTCTTCCAGATACTCGGAGCGGGGGCGTTGGGCGGGGAGCAGGGGAATGACGCCCAGGGGCTTGCCCGCGAAGCCCTTGAGCCCGTGCTCCAGCGTGGGCCCGTCCTGCTCGGCCATCAATCGCCGGGCGATTTCGATGACGCCGTCAGGGCGGATGCCCAGCAGGTCCGTGTCGAAGGCGCCGTGGTGGAGCTTGCACAGCGCCAGGCCGTTGGGCACCTCGGGCCTGCCACGCACGTCCCGGTCCGGGAGGATGTGGGCCGCGTCCAGCAGCTCCCGGCGCGGGAAGCGACAGATGGCGCAGCGCTGCTCATAGGCGCGCAGCACGTGCTGTCGGAAGGCGACCTGGTGCAGGCGCTTCTTCACCTGCACCGTGGTGTAGCGGCGCTCCAGGCCGAGCAGCTTCGAGTCCGCCGCATAGCTCCCCGGTGCGCGCACCTGCGCCTCCGGCAGGCCGGACGCCACGGTGAAGGACTTCGTGGCCAGGTCCACGCCGGAGATGTAGACGGGCCAGATGGGCGCGTAGAGGCCGGGCTCGATTCCGTAGAAGTAGATGAGCGGCGCGTCCAGCTCCATGGCGCGCACGAGCCTCCGGTTGTCGCGTCCGTCGACATCCTCTCCCTGGAACCGGTAGTCGAAGCCCTCATCGGAGGGGAGGTCGTCGTAGCGCGCCTCGCGTCCCTGGCGTGGCACGGTGGTCTTGATGGAGAGCGCTGTCTCTCGCATCTGCCGGGGCCAGAAGATGCCACGCGCCCGGTTGGCGAAGTGGAGCGTCTCACCCTTGTAGGTGAAGCCCGCGTCGATGACCTCCCAGGGCAGCACGTCACCATGGCGACGCACCCGCTCCTGCAGGGCGTTGATGGCGGCGACGCGGATGGGCCAGTCGGAGTCGGGGGACATGGGCACCCACCGCCGTGGGAGGCACCGTGGCGGGGATGACCAGGCTACCAGGTCGGTGTCCTGGCGGTGTGTCGGGAAGGGGGCGATGCCGCGCGTCCTGGTCACCCGAGAGCCTGTGGCCGCATGGCCACGTCGAGGCAGGGAGGCCACACGGCTTCACGGGGCCAGCGCCATGGGCTCGGGGTTTGCTTGGGTGGGAGGGGATGAGTCCCTCCAGCCACGTCGTGTCGCTCGTCTGCGCTGTCCTCGGTGCCTCGCCGTCGCCGCCCGCGACGGTGCGGGTGATGGCCTACAACGTCCTCTACTCCTCGCCGGCGGAGGACATCGACAAGTCGCTGGAGGTCATCGAGAAGGAGGCGCCGGAGGTCCTCTGTCTGCGCGAGCTGACGCCTGGGTTCGCGGCCGCCTTCCGGAAGCGATTGGGGAAGGACTATCCCCACCTCAAGCTCATGCCTCGAAAGGGGGGCTGGGGCGTGGGGCTCGCCAGCCGACACCCGCTGCGGCGGGTGGAGCGCTTTCCCCAGAAGCCACACCGCATGCCCGGGCTCGAAGCAGACGTGGTCGTCGGTGGGCGGACGCTGAAGGTCGCCTGTCTCCACCTGATGCCGCCAGGGGCCTCGCATCGCCAGGAAGACAGCCTCCTCGAGATGCTCAGGAAGAACGCGACGCTCCGCAAGCACCAGGCGGAGGCCCTGGTGAAGCGCTACGCCAAGGAGCGCGGCCCCGTGCTCCTGTTCGGAGACATGAACGAGTCGCGCACGCAGGAGGCGATGACGGCCTTCGCCGCCGCGGGTTTCACGCATGCCTGTGATGGGCCGGACGCGCTCTGTGGCGACACCTGGCCGGGCGCGGCCTCCGTGGTCCCCAGCTTCGTGGAGATAGACCACATCCTGGGACGACAGCTCTCGTTGTCGGGCGCCAAGGTGCTGCACGGAGGCGGCTCGGACCACTTCGCGGTTCGCGCATCCGTCGCGCTTCCTCCGTGAGTGTCCGCCCCTCCGGGCGGCGCGTTCGTCACGCGCCCGGGCGGTTTCGCCACATCCCTCGCATCGCGTTCGTCGGCGCCCGGTACGAAACGCTCCTCCCGTGCCACCGGTGTCCTCCGGCGGCCCGTAGCGAGGAGCGTGTGCATGCATCGCCCGATGTCCTTCAACAGCCTCTTCCTGGCGAGCGCCCTCACCCTGGCCTTCGTGCCGGGGTGTCAGGACGCCCCGCCCATCGACCCCACCCACGAGCCCCTGGGCACCGTCTCGCAAGGACTCACCTGCGGCGGCAGCCTCATCCCCGTGATGTCGGCTCGCGACAACCCCGTCAGCGGCCTGGTCATCGCCTCCAGCGAGTTCAACGCGGCCAACCCCGCCTGGCACGCGGTCGACGGCAGCGACAGCAGCATGTGGCTCACCGCGAGCGGCCAATCCACCGCCTGGCTCACCTACGAGTTCTTCGACGGCGCGCGCACGCTCTCCCACTACGCCATCAAGTTCTCCAATGGCTCACTCAACAACCGCGCGCCCCGCGACTGGACCCTCCAGGGGTGGTCCGGCAGCGCGTGGAACACGCTGGACACCCGCACGCAGCAGACCAACTGGGGCGGCTCCGAGGAGCGTGAGTTCTCCATCACCACCCCCGGCGCCTACAGCAAGTACCGCCTCATGGTGACCGAGGACAACACCGCCGGCACGGGCGTGGATGTGCTCTCCATCGGCCGGCTGTCCTTCTACAACTGCGCCTGCGCCGCCATCGTCAACCAGGTGCCCGCCATGACGAGCGCCACCGCGCCCTCGGGCACCGTCACGGGCTCCGGCTTCCTCCAGGCGGGCAATGAGCCGTGGAAGGCCTTCGACAACGTCGACACCTCCGCGTCCATGTGGCTGTCCTCCAAGGCGACGCCCTCCTGGCTCGCCTACGAGTGGCCGGGCGCCGCGCGCGTCCTCACCCGCTACGCCCTCAAGTTCCCCAACGGCGAGGCGACCACCCGCGCGCCGAAGAGCTGGACCCTCCAGGCCTGGAACGGCACCGCCTGGGTGGTCGTCGACACGCGCGTGGACGAGTTCAACTGGACGAGCGCCGAGCGGCGCGAGTACCCGCTCAGCCTCCCCAGGGCCTTCAATCGCTTCAAGCTCGACATCACGGATGACAATGACCCGCGCACCGGCGTGGAGACCGTCTCCCTCGCGCGCGTGGAGCTCCTCGGCTGCGAGCGCGACACCACGCCGCCCATCGTCCCCTCGTTCTCCGCCTTCACCCCGGCCTCGCCCGGCAATCAGACGGCCATCACCCTCAACGGCGTCACCGAAGGGAACGCCACCGTGCGCCTCTTCGCGGGGGGCACCTGCGCGGGCTCGCCCATCGCGACCCTCACGGCCTCGGGCTCGGGCGCCTTCTCCCGCGCGCTCACCGTCACGGCCAACACCACCACGACCTTCTCCGCCAAGGCCGAGGACCTGGTGGGCAATGTCTCCGCGTGCTCCGCCCCCGTCAGCTACACGCACGACAACGTCGCGCCCGTCACCCCCTTCCAGCTCGCCTTCGTGCCCAGCGCCACGGGCACGGTGCTCAATCCGCAGCTCGATGGCCGCACCGAGGCCGGCGCGCTCGTGCTCGTCTTCCGGAGCGCCAACTGCGCGGGGTCTCCACCGACCAGCACCACGGCGCACGCCACCACCGGCGTCTTCAGCCTCAACCCGACGGTGTTCGCGAACACGGTGACGAACTTCTCCGTGCGCGCCGTGGACGCCGCGGGGAACCTGTCGGCCTGCACGTCCGTGGCGTACACGCATGACACCGTCGCGCCGCCCGCGCCGACCTTCACGGCCGGTCTGGTGCCCCTGTCCCAGGGCTCCATCGTCGCCGGCATGCGCATCCAGGCCGAGCCCCGCTCGCGCCTCTTCCTCTTCTGGGGGAATGACTGCGCCAACCCGACGAGCACCGATGTCGCGGTGGACAGCAGCGGCAGCGCGCTGTTGCCCCTGGTCGCCAACCAGGTCGGTGTCCCCATGTCCTTCCGCCTCCGGGACATGGCGGGCAACCTGTCGCCCTGCGTGGCCGTCGAGGAGACGTGCTTCGCGGGCTTCCGCGACTGCGACGGCGACCCGGTCAACGGCTGTGAGACCTCGGTGGTGGACGACGCCGCGAACTGCGGCGCGTGCGGCACCGTGTGCGGCGGCGCTGCGTCCGCCAGCGGCGTCTGCGGCGCGGGCACGTGCGGCCTCGCCTGCGCGGTGGGGACCTTCGACTGCGACGGCAGTCCCCTCAACGGCTGCGAGTCCAGCACGGCCTGCGCGCCCGGCGTGTGTCAGGTGTCGCCGGAGAACGAGCTGCTCATCACCGCGCTGCCCGTGGTGGAGGACCCCGTGCGGACCGTCAACGGCGGCGCCTGGACGTTCGGCACGCTCATGCGGCGCATGAACGGCGGCCAGAACCCGTCCGAGATGATTCGCACCTGGCTCAAGACGTGGGAGACGAACCAGGTCATCGCCGGCATGCCCGTCGCCGGACGTCCGAGCATGCTCCCCGATGTGCTCACGCCCTGGGAGACGCGCAGCGGCGGTCCGTCCGCGCCGCTCGACTTCAACACCGCGCCCTTCCGGCTGCTCGCCATCGTCAACCGCATCGACCTGCGCAGCGAGGGCACGCACTCGGGCGAGGGGCGCTTCGTCTTCGGGGTCACCACGCCCTCGGGGCTCGACCTGCCCTTCACCGTCATCCTCGAGTACATGCTGCCCGGCGACGGCCCGGAGGACATCCAGCGCTGGGCGCGGGACTGGCACGAACTGGGCTCGCTGCCGCTCGGCAGCCCCCTCTACAACGCGAAGCTCCAGGCCCTCACCGACCGCTTCACCGAGCCCTTCGTCGCGCAGGGCCGCTTCATGGGCAGCGCCATCCACCAGGTGCGCACCAACGAGAACGCGCTGAACCCGCTGTGGGAGCTGCGCGAGTTCCACTTCGGTCCGAACGGGCTCGTCCCGTCCCCCGTGGCCCTCACGCCGGAGCTCAGCCTCAACAACTCGCCCCGGCTCGCGAGCTTCGTGCAGGAGAACACCGCGGCCATCCTGGCCGGCACGCACGAGGTGCCCTCGCTGTACCAGGGGCAGGCCTTCGTCGCCGGCTCGGCGATGACGCCCTTCGGCCTGACGTGGTCCGTCCCCGGCGCGGACCCGGAGGTCCGGCATCGCTTCTCGCTGAACACCTGCAATGGCTGCCACGCGGGTGAGACGCAGACGCCGTTCCTCCACGTCTTCCCGCGCTCCGCGGGGGCTCCCGCGTTCCTGTCGCCCTTCCTCGTCAGCGCGCAGCCCGTGCCGGACCCGCTCACGGGCACGCCCCGCGTCTTCAACGACTTGGGCCGACGCGACGACGACCTGGAGACGCTGGTGTGCGGCGCGCCGCAGGCTCTGGCGCCGAGCCTGGGCGCGGTGGGTGAGGGGCTGCTCACGCCTCGCTCGCTGAGTGGCTCGTCGGCGCCGAAGTCCGACGCGGTGCCGGGCTTCCCGCCGCGCTCGAACCTGCCTCCGGGCCGCGTGCACTGACGCGCGGGGCGCCTTCCGGAAATGAACGGGCCGGGCTCCATGTCACGTGCATGGAGTCCGGCCCGAGTCTCTTCCGGAGGTGAGCCCGGCTACTTCTTGGAGCTGCGCAGGTAGCGATAGAACTCCGAGTCGCTCCCGAGGAAGAGCGAGGTGGAGCGGTCCATCACCTGGGGGTAGGCCTCCAGCGTGCGCATGAACTGGTAGAACTCCGCGTCGCGGCCGAAGGCGTCGGCGTAGATGCGCGTCGCCTCGGCGTCGGCCTTGCCGGTGATTTCCTGCGCCTTGCGGTAGGCCTCGGAGCGGATCTCCTTCAGGTCACGCTCGCGCTGGCCGCGAATCTCGGCCGCCCGTCCCATGCCCTCCGAGCGCGAGCGCTCCGCGGTGCGCCGCCGCTCTGAAATCATGCGCTCGAAGACCTTCACCTGGACCTCGTCGACGTAGTTGATGCGACGAATCTGCACGTCGACCAGCTCCACGCCGAACTCCTTCACGATTTCCGCCGCGCGCAGGCGGATCTGCCGGGTGAGCTTGTCGCGGCCCTGGGCCACCTGCTCCTGCGACTCGCCGCGCTCCTCCTCGGTGGTGTACTCGTCGTCCTCGAACGGACGGTTGGTGGAGCGCACCGCTTCAATCAGCGCGAAGGACGCGATGGTGTTGCGCGTCTCGCCGTCGATGATGTCGTCCAGCCGGGACTGCGCGTTGCGCTCGTCGCGCAGGCGCTGGAAGAAGCGCAGCGGGTCGACGATGCGCCAGCGGCCGAAGGTGTCCACCCAGATGTACTTCTTGTCCTTGGTGGGAATCTGGTTCGGGTCGCCGCGCCAGTCGAGCCAGCGCTTGTCGAAGCGGTTCACCGTGTCGACGAAGGGCTGCTTGAAGTGCAGGCCCGGCTCGGTGATGGACTGGCCGCGGGGCTGACCGAAGCGGGTGATGACCGCCTGCTCGTGCTCGCTCAGGGTGTACGTGCTGGAGAAGCCCAGGATGATGGCGAGCACCGCGACGCCCAGGACAATCGTTGCCACGCGGCTCATCGGTGGGCCTCCGTCGTGTGCGCCGCGCCGGCGGCCGCGGAGTCCGGGCCGTCCATGCGCAACATGGGCGTGAGCCCCTTGAGGTTCTCGTCCATGACGACCTTCTGCCCGGTGCTGGTGAGCACCTGGCTCACGGTCTCCAGGTACATGCGGCGGCGGGTGACCTCGGGCGCCTTGCGGTACTCCTCGTAGACGCGGGTGAAGCGCTCGGCCTCGCCCTTGGCGCGGTTGACGCGCTCGATGGCGTAGCCCTCCGCGGAGCGCAACGCCTCCTCGGCCTCGCCCTTGGCGCGGGGGATGGCGCGGTTGAGCTCGGCGAAGGCCTCGTTGATGGCGCGCTCCTTCTCCTGGATGGCCTGGTTGACCTCGTTGAAGGACGGCTTGACGGGGTCGGGCGGGTTGACGTCCTGGAGCACCACCTGCTGGATGTCCACGCCCGTCTCGTAGCGGTCCGCCAGGTCTTGGAGCAGCAGCTTGGACTGCGTGGCCACCGTCTGGCGGCCGGTGGTGAGGACCTCGTTGACGGAGTGGTCACCCACGACGGCGCGCATCGACGCCTCGGAGATGTCTCGCAACATCCCCTCCACGTTCTTCACCTTGAAGAGGTACTTGTACGGGTCCTTGATCTTGTACTGGACGATCCACTCGACCACGGCGACGTTGAGGTCACCGGTGAGCATCAGCGACTCGCGCTTCATGTCGGAGCCGCTGGCGGCGTAGGACGTGTTGCGCGCGCCCACGGACTCGGTGCGGAAGCCGAACTCCGCCTTGAGCTGACGCTGCACCGGCACCTTGACGATGCGGTCGATGCCGTACGGCAGCCGGAAGTGCGGACCCGGCTCCACCGTGTCCACGAAGCGCCCCAGCCGCAGGATGACGCCGACCTCGTCGGGCTCTACCTGCGCGTAGCTGGTGAACAGGCCCACCAGCAGGGCCAGGCCAGCGCCACCGATGAGCAGCCGGCGGCCCAAGCCTCGTTTGAGCTGCCTGCGCAGCTCATCCAGTACATCACCAGGATCCCGGCCATTCGGCTCGGGCTTCAAGACGCGTGGGTCCCATGCCATCCTTCAGTCTTTGGACTACATAACATCCAGATGCAAGCGGTAACCCGGTCGCCGAGTGAAACAAGGGGCCACCTGGTTCCTGGGTGCGCCTGCGGGCCTGCGCTGATTCACCGCGCGAGACGGGGGCGGAGGAAGGGAGCGAGCTTGAGGGTGAAGACGCCGAGCACGCTCACCGCCTGGCCGGCGAGCAGCACGAAGCCCAGGGTCGACAAGGTGTCGGAGTGGGCGAGCATGAGGGCCACGCTCCCCAGCACCCAGGTGCCGTCCACCAGCAGGTGCACCCAGAGCATGCTCGTGGCGACGGGGGACTGCGTGGAGGCCCAGACGTTGATGCCAGCCCAGGGCACCAGGAACACGCCCAGGCCGAACAGGAAGGACGGCGGCAGTGTCCATCCCGCGAGCGTGGTGAGCGGAGTGGCGACGAGCAGCAACGCACAGCCCATGCTGATGGCGGCGAAGGCATCCAGGCGATAGACGAGGCGGTCGTTCATGGGGAATCCTCGGGTGATGGGATGCCTCGAAGACTCGGTGTCGCCGCGCCTGCCCCGCAATGACCTGGGAGGGAAGTGTGTGGCCGCCTCGCGTGGGCGCGGGCCATGAAGAGGACCGTCGAGGTGGCGGCCCGGCGACCGCGCAAGGGCGCCCCGAAGCCCCGGAGCGAGCTGGGGGCGTTGCTCAAGGACTGGCGTGCATCACGGGGCAAGAGTCAGCTCGCGCTGTCGTTCGACGCCGAGGTGTCGCCCCGGCACCTGGCCTTCATCGAGTCCGGGCGGACGGAGCCCAGCCAGGACATGGTCCTGCGATTGGCGGAGGCCCTGGGTCTGGGCCTGCGGGAGCGCAACGCGCTGCTGGTGGCGGCGGGGTATGCGCCAGAGTTTGGTGAGAGTGATTGGAACAGCGAGGAGATGCGGGAGCTGCGGCAGGCGGCGGCGTTGATTCTGGGCGCGCACGAGCCGCACCCGGCGCTGGCGCTGGACGCGGCGTCGACGGTGCTGGATGCGAACGCGGGGGCGCTGGCGATGATGGGGTTGGGGCGGGACGCGCTGGGGCGAACCAACCTGATGGACCTGGTCTTCGCGCCCGGGCGGGTCCGCTCCGCGATTGGGAACTGGCAGGACATCGCGGGTTACCTGCTCGGGCGACTGAAGGAGAACGCGCGCCTGCGGGGGCCCGGGTCCGAGGTCGCCAACGTGCTGGCGCGAGTGCTCACGTACCCGGACGCGCGTGAGCTCCCCGCCCGGCTGCCGGGCCGCTCCGCGGGCGTCCTGGTTCCGCTGACGTTCATGGTCGACGGTGTCGCCACGCAGTGGTTCACGACCGTGACGACCTTCGGGGCGCCGCTGCATGCCCTGGCGGAGGAGGTCACCATCGAGCAGTTCTACCCCCGCTGAGGTCCTCGGCGGACGTGAGGGTTTGCGAGGTCTGCCTTCTGCCCTGGCGGCATTCTTCCACCCGGCTGCCCTCGCGTGAGGGATTGGGCTTCTGTCCTCTGCATGCAATGGCATAGGGTTGGCGCCAAACCCTGCTCGTGCAATCGGGAGGTACTGTCATGGACAGCGTGAAGTCCTACTCAGACTTCGAGAAGGAAGTGGACCCTCATGGGGATGCGCGGGCCGAACCGCTCATCATCCAGTTCGGCTTCCCGGGCAGCGGCTCCACGTTCGTCTGGCAGGTGCTCAACTCCCTCCTGGGCAATGTGAAGAAGACCCACAAGTGTCCCCAGTTCCGGCCGGAGGACCGCGTGGTCGTCACCGTGCGGGACTTCCGAGACATCCTCTGTACCTACTTCAAGCGCGCCAACCTGCCCGTCACCAAGGCGAGCATCGACTTCCTGGTGAAGGAGCACGCGGAGGACAACTCCTCGTTCAGTGATTTGTACCGCGTCAGCGAGACCTGGGGCGACCGGAAGAACGTGCTCTGGCTTCGGTACGAGGACTTCTTCAACAACTTCGACTACCTGTTCGGGCAGGTCGAGAAGTTCTTCGGCATGAAGCTCACGGACGAGCAGAAGGACCGTGCCCGGGCGAGCTACTCGCTGGAGGCGAACAAGGCGCGCTCCGAGCGTGTCGCCGTGGTCTGCCGGCAGGAGGGCGGGGCGGGGTGGATCGACGAGAAGTGGCAGGCCTACACCATCGACGGCATCAACGGGCTGCACGTCACGGGCGACGGCTCGGTGGGCAAGTGGCGGCAGATCATCCCGAAGGAATGGCACGGCTACGTCAACGAACTCCTGGCGGAGCCCCTGAAGCGCTACGGCTATCCGCTGGAGTCCTGAGGAGGTGTTCTCCGCATGAAGCTATCGGCTCGTGGTGAAGAGGTCCTGGCGGCTGTCAACGACTCGGGCCTGAGCGTCGAGGAGAAGGCCGTGCTGGCGCGCGCTCTCCAGAAGAGCGTGGCGCGGGCGGGGTTGCTCCTGGGTCATCTCTCGTTCGGCGTGCGGGACCTCGCGCGTGCCATCGCGTTCTACGACGCCGCGCTGGCGCCGCTGGGCTACACGCGGGTGTGGAGCTCGGAGCGCTCGGCGGGTTACGGCCCGGAGGGGGAGGGTGACACGCTGGCGCTGTTCCTGCGGCCGGAGGCCACGCCGCCCGGTGACGGCTTCCACCTCGCGTTCAATGCGCCGAGCCGGGAGGCCGTCGATGCCTTCCACGCCGCGTGCTTGAAGCACGGCGGCAAGGACCAGGGGGCTCCTGGCCTGCGTCCGCACTACGGCGACACGTATTACGCGTGCTTCGTGACGGACCCGGAGGGACACAAGCTGGAAGCCGTCCATCAGCTGGGATGAGCTTCCGACGTGTGCGGAGTGGATGAGTGTCGTGACGGGGTGTTGGCCATGACGTGATTCAGGAAGGAGGGGCCGGCCCGTCGACCCGAACAACCCGCTTGTTGTCTGGAGGAATGACCATGACCCCATTGTCACGAGTCTTCTGCCGTTGTCTGTCCATCTGGGTGTTCGCGCTGGGGTGCGGCGGAGCGCTCTCCAGTCCGGGAGGGGAGGGCGACCCTGGCAAGTATTCCGGCCTGCTCGACGACCACGGGGACACGCCGGCCACCGCCACGCTCCTCCCCGCCTCTTCCGGTACCTTCGGAGGGACGCTGGAGAACTCGATGGACCGGGACATCTTCGCCTTCCAGTCAGAGGCCCGGCACTACTACCGCTTTCACTGCACCTTCCCGGAGCCGCTCGTGGGCTGGGGCCTCGAGCACATCGATGTGAACGGGGAGCGTCTGGAGTGGGTCCATGCCTGGATTTCGTCCGGGCAGAGCCTCTTCTTCAAGACCCACACCGCGCAGACCACCTATCTGAAGATGTTCGCCGTCCACGAGGAGCTGTCCGGCTCCTACAACTGCGTGCTGGAGGACGTCGGGCAGGACGACCATGGTGAGTGGCTGGCGACCGCCACTCCCTGGCTCCCGGGCACCCAGGCCACTGGCGTGCTGGAGCTGCGCACGGACATGGATATGTTCTCCCGCTCCCTGTCCCACGGCGCCTTTCACCGGGTCACGTGTACGTCCCTGGACCCGGCAATGCCGTGTCTGGTGAAGGTCCTCGGGCCCACGGGCGTGGCCTCGGGTGAGCCCGCGGGCACGGCTTCCTTCAATGCGACACATGACGGCACCTACCGGGTGGAGGTGACGTCCGCCTACTGGCAGATTCCCATCATCCGCTCGGCCTATACGCTTCAGTTCGAGACCCTGGGCTTGGACGACCACGGTGACGCGCGGGAGTACGCCACCCCGTTGACGCCGTCCTCGGTGCCTTTCACGGGGCAGCTCTCCGGTGGAATGGACCGGGACGTCTTCTCCTTCACCACGCAGGTGGGACACATCTATCGCTTCATGTGTGAGCTCCTCCCCGGACAGTCCTTGGGCCCGACGTTGTTTCTCACGAACGCCACGGGACAGATGGTGGAGGCCAGCTACAGCGCCACGAACCAGGCGTCGCGTGTCGCTGTGGAGGCGGCTGCTGTCGCCGAGTACTTCGTGGAGGTGAGCTCCAGCCCCTCCTATGTGGGGCCCTACTCCTGTCGCTTCGATGACCTGGGCTTCGATGACCACGGGAACACGCTCGCGGCCGCGACCGCGGTGCAGGTCCCCACGCTACTGACGGGGCATCTGGAGACGCGCCTCGATGTGGATGTCTTCTCCTTCCCCGTGCATGCCGGCCACAGCTACTCCTTCGTGGCGGCGGCCGCCCCTGGACGCGCGGGCGTCATGAGACTCAAGAACGCACAGGGGACGGTGCTCCAGAACCTGTCCAATCAATCCAACTTCCTCGCGCCCCAGGACTCGGTCTACTTCCTGGAGGTGAGCGTCGAGTCCTTCCGGGAAGCGGGGACCTATTCCATCCAGGCCCGTGACCTGGGGCTGGACGACCACGGGAACACGCCGGAGACGGCCACTTCGCTCGCGCCTGGGCAGACCCTTTCTGGTGAGTGTCCTGTCAGCAGCGACGTGGACGTGTTCGTCTTCACCATGGAGGCAAACGCGCTCTATCGCGTGAGCTGCATTGATTGTAACCCGACCCTCCAGTCCCCCGCCGGAGCGCTTCGCACGCTCCATACGGGTCAGGGCTCCACCCGCAGCTACTACCTGGATGCCCACGTGACGGCGCCTGTCTACGTCTTCACCAGTGCGGACTCCTACCAGCTCACGCTCGAATACCTGGGCACGGACGACCATGGGGATAGGGTGGGCGATGCGACGCCCATCAGCCATCCGGTGAGTCTGCCCGCGGTGCTGGACTCTACGTATGACGTGGACGTGTTTTCGGTGAGCCTGTTCGCGGGCTGGCCGCACCGGGTGCGTGCCAACGCGGGCTTCACGACCGTGGTGCGGGTGCTGGCCCCGGACGGCACGGAGCTTCCCAGGAGCTTCGAGGGGAACTTCACGCCCACCTCGTCCGGCGTCCACCACATCCTGGTCCGCCCTGAGACCGCGTCGATGAGCTTCAGTTACGGGCCCTACTCACTCCTCCTGGACTGAGCACGCCACCTTCGAGCGTGTCGACGCCGTGGCCAGGGCCTCTTGCGGCGCGGGGAGGCCCTGGTCTTGAGTGGAAGGCGCATGAACCTCCTCCTGCGCGGACTGCTCGTCATCGGTGTCGTCGCTTCATCGGGCTGTGGGGCCTTGCGCCGGATGGAGGGTGAAGCGGAGTACCTGCGGCAACAGGTCTGCGATTACGACTACGACGTCCCGCTGGACACGCTCTGGCAGACGGCGAAGCAGATGGGGAGCGAGGTCCGTGACGAGGCGCAGGGCGAGGATGGGGTGAGGACCGCCCTCATCGGCATCCCTCGCCTGTCGGCGGATGGTTTTTCCTATACCCATACGCTCTACGCTCGCGCCTGGGAGGAGCGGGGCCGAGGTTGGGCTGCCGCGTCGCATCGAGCAGCGCTCCGACATTGCCTCGCCGCAACAAGAGGTTCTCCAGCGAGGTGACGGTCTCCGTCTCCCAGCCCGCTCCATCCACCTCGACTCGCACCTGCCCTCGGACCCACGGGCGCGGGCACGCGCTCCAGACCCGCTGGCCCTCCGCGCGCTCGAGGATGCACCGCTGTGGCAGCTTCCCCGTCTCCACGACGACGACCAGCTCCCCTGCTCCATCAAGCCCCGGCGCCACGGGCGCCTGGATGTATCGCTCCAGCTCCTCCAGCTCCGGACGCCCCAGCCTCCGCGCCTGCGCGAGCAACAGGGCTCCAGGTGCGTCATGCTCGACGGAGCCCCGCGCGGCGCGCTCCGGGTGATGCGCCACGCGGCGAGATAGTCGATGAACGCCGACTCCTCGTTCCCAGCCACCTCGTGCGCGAGCCCGCTCACATACAGCCCGATGACGCTCTGGACCAGATAGGGCCGCAGCTCCTCGTCGATGGGGATGGCGAGCAGGTGGTGCTCCAACTGGACGTCGTAGCGCTGCATCAGGTGCCGCTGCAGGTTGAGCGCGCTCGTCAGCCGCGCCTCGACGGCGGCCTCGTCCGCGCGTCCGAGCTGGAGGTAGTTCAACGCGTTGAGCGTGTGCAGCGTCTGCCGCTCCAGCGCCCCCATGCGCCAGGGGATGTTCCCCGTGAACTCCTCGCTGAGCCGGACGACCTCGTGCTCATCCGCCAGCCGCGATGCCTCGACGAACACCCGGCTGCTCCCCTCCCAGTCCCCCGCGCGATGCAGCAGCCCACCCCGGTCCGCGGCGACCAGCAGCGGGTCCAACTCCAACTCCTCGTTCCGCGCGGCCGTGTCCAGCTCCGCCAGCGCCTCGTCGAAGCGCCCCTCGTCCGCCAGCGTCCGCATCTTCGCGGTGTGCTGCACGTAGCTGGCGCGGCAGCCCGACAGCATGACCAGCAGGACGACGCCGATGAGCCGGGACGCGAGCGTGCCGGACGCGGAGACGAAGAATCCCATCCCCCAGGATAGGCGTGTTCAGCCCTTGCGCGGTGCGCCAGCTCCGTCCTCGAGGACCCGCCGCACCACCTGCAGCCCGGAGCGGGTGGCCGCCCGCGTGGCGCTCGCGAAACCGAAGACGAGCCCGGCCCGCCCCGTGGCGCCATAGCGCGAGAGCGCATGGACCTCGATGCCCTCCTTCGCACACGCCTGCGCCACGGCGCGGTCGTCCCAGCGGCGCGAGGCGTCTTCACGGAAGTACGCCGCGACGTGCAGCCCCGCCCTCGCCGGGCCGAACTCCAGCCAGGGCTCCAGCACCCGCGCCTCCTCGAGGAAGGCCCGCCGCCGCTCGTCGTAGGCGGCGCGAGTCTTGCGCAGGTGCCGCGCCAGATGCCCCTCCTGGATGAACGCCGCCAGCACCCCCTGCGTCAGCAGGGCCGTGTGCCCGTCCGCCACGTGCTTGGCGTCCACGAACGCCCCCACGAGCGCCTGGGGCACGATGGCGTACGCGATTCTCAACCCCGGGAAGAGCAGCTTGTTGAAGCTGCCCACGTAGATGACGCGGTCCTCCGCGTCCATTCCCTGCAGGGACGCGATGGGGCGGCCCTCGTAGCGATAGTCCCCGTCGTAGTCGTCCTCGATGACATGCGCGTCCGCCGCGCGCGCCCAGTCGAGCAGCGCCTTGCGGCGTGTCAGCGACAGCTCATGGCCCAGCGGGTACTGGTGCGCGGGCGTGACGTAGGCCAGGCGCGCCTCGGGCGCGAGGCGCCTCCCGGCGTCGACGTCCAGGCCCTCGGTGTCCACGGGCACATCGACGATGTGCAGCCCGATGGAGCGCAGGCAGTGGCGCACGGGGGGATAGCCCGGCAGCTCCACCCAGACGCGGTCTCCCGGGTCCGCGAGCGCCTTGCCCGCGAGCTCCACGGCCTGCTGGGTGCTCGTCACCACCACCACCTGCTCCGGCGTGCAGCGCACCGCGCGCATGGCGGAGGCGTGCGCGGCGATGGCCTCCCTCAGCGCGGGCAGGCCGTTGCTCGCGCCATAGGTCCAGTAGTCCGTACCGGGGCGCGCCGCCTCGCGGGCGAGCAGCCGGTTCCAGATGTCGCGGGGGAACAGCCGCACGGGCGGCAGCGAGGGCGTGAAGGGCAGCGTCCTCGCGGCGACCGTGTGGCCCGGGTAGTCGCGCAGCGCGAGGGCGCGCTGGGACAGCCGTGGAGGCCGCGAGGGGGCGCTGGCCCCGAGGGGTGTGGGGCTCGGCACGAGCGGGGGCGCGTCATGCTCGGGGAGGTGTGTCGCGACGAAGCTACCGGAGCCCCGACGCCGCACGATGTAGCCCTCCGAGACGAGCTGGGCCAGCGCCCCCTCGACGGTGTTCCTCGCCACGCCGAAGTCCTTCGCGAGCGTCCGCGCCGAGGGCAGCCGGGCGTTGCCCACGAGCGAGCCCTGGCGGATGGCGGCGCGCAGCCGGTCGCTGATTCGCGCGGAGACGGGCTGGGCCCGCGTGGGCTCCAACCCCGAGACGTCGACCGAGAAGACGGAGCCTGTGTGTCTGGCCATCCCCCGGCATGTTAGTCGCTCAGCCCTTCACCCGGGTGTGCTCGACGCTCCAGTTCGTCTCCCACGTCTTGCCGTCGAGCGAGAACGCCTGCTCCCACAGCGCCTTGTCCGGCCCCAGCTTCCGCCATTGGAAGACACACTTGATGGGCCGGCCCTCGTCGGTGTCGTCGCCGTAGAAGCGCCCCACGTCCCCCGTGAAGCCGCCGACCACGGGTGGAAAGAGGACGCCCTGCCGGCTGTTGATCCAATACAGCGACCACTGCCGCTTCTCGACGTCGTACGTGCGCACCGTCATCCCCGCCCAGCCCTTGGTGGGGAACTCCACCTCGTCGATGTTGACGATGCCACCCAGGCGGCTCTCGCAGCGCAGGGTGTTGGGGAAGACGTCCCAGTCGGTGCTGCCCACCCAGCGCTTCTTCAGGCGTCGGTTGACGCTCTTCCAGGTGCCCACGAGGAAGTCGAAGTCGCGCGGGCCGCCCGTGGGGAGCGTCGCGGGCATGGACCACGTGCCGTGGGTGGTGGGCTTGTCGGGCGCCGCGGTGGCGGCAAGCAGCCCCGGCACGGACACGAAGGGCATGGCGCTCACACCCGCGAGCGTGTGGGTCAACAGCTTCCTGCGAGAGAGCGAGGCGTCGTCGTTCATGAGGGCTTGCCCGAGGAGGGAAGGTGGAAGGCCGGCGCAGGATGCGCGCGGCCCCCCGGCGCGAGAAGGACCAGTTACCCGGGAGTGACTGGTCCACTTCGCGCCCGCATCACTCCGGCGGAGCCTGGCTCACGGGCGCTGCTGCGCGAGCAGCCAGCTCAGCACCCTCGGGTCCTGGTAGACGCGGTCCCAGATTTCATGGCCGCCGTTGTGGAAGAGGGTGAAGAACAGCGGACGGTCGGGTGGGTTGCCATTCGCATCCACCAGCGTCTGACCGTCGACCCACTCCCACCGCGCCGGGGTCTGGCGGAATTGAGCCGTCTGCGTCCGGCCGGGCGTCTGTCCGACCATGACGTCGTTCGCGACGCCCAGGACATTGCCCAGGCGCGTGAACCACCGGGCCGTCCCGGTGTACAGGGAGTCGTTGACGGCATGCAGGGCCCAGATGGGGAGGTTGGCGTTCACGATGGCCTGCGCGCGGGGGATGGAGGAGCCGTCGCCGCCGTTGCAGACCGGAATCGCGGCCGCCAGCTTCGCGGGGAAGGTGGACGCATAGGAGAACGTGCCCGCGCCGCCCATGCTCAGGCCCGTCAGGTACACGCGCTTGCGGTCGACCTTGTACGTCGACAGCATCCGCTCGATGAACGGGTTCAGGTCGTCCAGGGCCTCCTGGTCGTTCCAGAAGAGGCCGGGGATCGTCTGCGGCGACACGAGGATGAAGGGATAGTCCTTCCCGTCATGGTCGATGTACGACTGGAGCCCCAGATTGCGGACCCGCTTGAGCTGGTTCGGCCCGCCGTCTCCCCGCTCACCCGCGCCATGCAGGAAGATGACGATGGGCCAGTTCGTGCCCGCATCGTAACCCGAGGGCAGGTACACGACGTGGCCATAGTTGCCGTGGAACGCGCGCGTGGTGTCCTTGTAGATCTCGACGGTGGTCCCACGTCCGGTGATGGCGGGCTCCACCCGGACCTTCGTGCGAGAGGTCGCCGAGGCACCCTGGTCATCCGTCACGCTCAGCTCGAACTCGTAGAGTCCGACCACGAGGCCGGAGGCCGTGGCGGACAGCGTGGTGGCGCCTGTCAGCGTCGCGGTGTTGGGGCCGGAGACCTGCGTCCACTGCCGTGACACCACCGTCCCGTCCGGGTCGCTCGCCGTGCCCGTCAGCTGCGCCGACGACGTGGGCAGGATGAGCGTCTGGTCCAGGCCCGCGGAGGCGGTGGGCGGCACGTTCGCCGTCGTGCCCGCCGGGGTGCCGTAGACGACGATTTCATTCGACGCGCCGTACATGCTGCGCGCGAAGTGGAGGTAGCGCGTGCGCTGGCCCACCGTCAGCCACTTCCACTGCTCCCACCCGTTGGTGGTGAGGGACAGGGGCGTGGACCACGCGCCCGGCGTGCCGACGCTGAAGTAGACGGTGCCGGAGTCGTACGTGTCGAACACGCCGACCTCCGTCACGTCGTACAGCTGCCCCAGGTCGATGACGAAACCCATGGGGTACTGGTTCTCGTTGTAGACGACGTTGCCCCAGGTCGTCGCGGGCTTGAAGGTCGAGCCCGCGCGCGGGTCCCCTATCAACGCCTGCTCGTCATACAGGTTCTGATAGACGCCCAGCGTCGGACGGACGCCGTCGGGTTGGACGTTGGCCGGGTTGATGACCAGCTTCTGCCCCACCAGCGGCGACGTCACCGTGGAGCGGGATTGTTCGACGCCGTCCCCCTCCTGCGCACCACAGCCGACCAGCATGCCCAGCGAGGCGAAACCACACAGCCATGCTTCACGAAGCCGCGAACGAATCACGAAGGCCTCCTCATTCAGGATGGTGAGGAGGCCAAGGACAATCCTGATTAATCGTGGAAGTCCAGATTGATCATTTTCTGATGTTCTTGGGATGGGGTTGCCGTTGCAACCCGACTTCATTCCCGAGCTTCAGTCGTCGTCGTGGTCGTCGTCCTCGTCACCGTCCCGGTCGTCGTCGTCGAAGGCGTCGATGGAGCGGCGCAGGTTGTTCTCGATGGTGGCGCGGGCGGCCGCGTCGCGCGGGTCCAGCCGCTGCCCGTTGCCGTCGACGAACCAGCCGGTCGGGTCGATGTTGAGCGTGATGTTGGGCTCCTGGCCCTCCTTCACCTCGAAGCGCGCCTCGCGCTCCTGCTCCAGGCGCACGCTGGAGACGAAGCTGAAGGGCTGCCCGTCGATGTGGCCGTCGATGACCACCGAGGCGCCCAGCTCGGCAAGCTCCCGCAGGGGCGCGTCCTGGCCCGCCTGGGCGACGGTGACCTTGCCGATGTCGAACTCGATTTCATCGAAGATGCCCGGCGTCACGCGCAGGTTGCCCACGGGGACGATGCGGCCATTCAGGTCCTCCGCGGACAGGTCGATGAGGACGGGCCCCAGCCGCTGCTCGTCGTCATCGCGCGAGTCCAGCTGGTCGTCGTCATCATCGTCGTCCCGGCCGTCATCGCGGTCATCGCCCTCGTACTCCAGCTCCAGCTCGCGCACGGACAGGCGCACCCGGTCCAGCGTGATGCCGGTGGCGGGCTCCTGCTGCTGAGCGCTCTTGGCGACGGCCTGGGCGCCACGCGCCGCGCCCACCCGGGTGCTCAGTCCGACCT
Source organism: Myxococcus fulvus (assembly GCF_900111765.1). The sequence continues at coordinate 1,206,457 of NZ_FOIB01000002.1, read as the reverse complement.
TGACGCCGTCCTCACTGCCGCAAGCCGAGAGCAGCATGGCGGACACGCACAATCCGATGAATCGCATACCTTCCATCTCCTGGTATCGAGGGACCTGGCGAGCGGCGTCTCCGGCCTGCCGCCGCCCGAAAATCCCGGTCTGGAAATGAAGGAGCCCCGAGGCCCGAATCGGCCACATCACCTCGCCTGCATGAAGGGCGGCGTGGCCGAAACGGGGCCCGTGACTCCTTCCCATGAGACAGGTACTGACTGGGGAGACATGGCTTGTGCGCGTGCCTCGAGATGGGAGTGCTTCCGGTGGTCCGGAGCCCTCTTCGTGTGCTCCCAGGTGGACGCACGTGGGGATGCGTGGGGGATGGGCGGGGGAGAGCAGGCGTGACGGAGGAGGAGGTCGCCACCTGCATCCGACGGGCAGCCGAAGGGGCGCAGGACGCGCACCGCGAGCTGTACCAGCGCTTCCATGGGGCCGTGCGCCGCGTCGCGCTGGGCTACTCGGCGCTGGGGCCCGCGGAGGTGGAGGACGTGGTCCAGGAGACCTTCGTCCGGGCCTTCCGCGAGCTGCCCCGGCTCCAGCACCCCCGCGCCTTCGGGAGCTGGTTGGTGACGATTGCCCGACACCATGCGCAGTCGCTCAGCCGGGGCGCGCAGCTGCGAGGCCGCGCGGCGGAGGACCTGGCGCTGGAGCTGGAGTCGACCACGCCCGCGATTCCTCCGGCGCTGGAGCTGGAGCGGCGCGTGGCGGTGGTGCGCGAGCTGATTGAATCGCTGCCCGAGGGCCCCGAGAAGGAGACGGTGCGCCTGTTCTATCTGGAGGGCGAGCTGAGCGCGCGGGAGATCGCCGAGCGCCTGGGACTGGGCAAGAGCGCGGTGACGATGCGCCTGGAGCGCTTCCGCGCGCGGGTGAAGCGCCAGTTGCTGTCGCGGCTGCTGGCCGCGGGAGTGGGATGAGCCATGGCTGACGCGGGCAGACACCTGGATGCGCGAAGCTGGCGGGAGCTGCGGGACAAATCTCCCGATGCGGTGGCGTACTTCGCCGACCACCTGTCGCGTCCCTGCGACGAGTGCGAGACGTTCCTCGAGAAGAACGACGACGCACTCGGCCTGGAGGCGATGACGGACGAGGCGCTCGGGGGCCTGGCTCCTGTTCGCGAGGACGCGGTGGGCTGGGCCCGCTTGCGCAAGCGGCTCGGTCCGCCGAGGCGTGTGTGGCTCTCCGGCGCGGTGGCGGTGGCCGTCGCCGCGGTGGTCACCTTCGCGGTCCACCCCGCGCTGCTGACCGGCGAGCAGCCGGGCACCTCGGTGCGATTGAAGGGTGGCGCCGCGCTGTCGCTGGAGCTGACGGCGCTCGCCCGGATGCCGGATGGGAGCCTGCGCCCGCTGGCGGACGGGGCACCGCTCCCTCCCGAGGCCGTGGTGCTGGTGCGCTATCGCGCGAGCGAGCTGGCGGACGCGCTGCTCGCGCTGGAGTCGCCCGATGGCTCCGTGCAGATGCTGGGCGGCTACGCGCTGGAGGCGGGGACACATGACCTGCGCGAAGACGGTGAGCTGGCGGGCGTGTCCCTGGAGGGCGAGCAGGGCCCGAGGACGCTGGTGCTGGCCGCGTGGCCTCGAGGGCAGGGCTCCCGGGAGGCTCGGGACGCCGCGCTCGCGAGAGGGCTCGTACCTCAGGAGGCGACGCTGGCCCGGCTCGGGTTGCGGGTGACTGCGGAGGGCGCTCGCTGAGCGTGGGCCCTTGATTCGCTTCCGGCTCCAGTTCGTCCTCGGTCTCGTGCTCGTGGCGCTCTCGGCCTGCGGTGGCGCGCGGGAGAAGGGGAAGGCGGTGAAGGTGCGCCTGGACCCGGCGCGTCTCGCCTCGGCGCACGAGGGCGAGCGCCACGCGCTGCTCATCGGCATCGACCAGTACGACGACGACTCCTGGAACGACCTCCGCTATCCGGGCAAGGACGCGGAGGACCTGGGGCGCGTGCTGGCGGACCCGAGGCGTGGAGGCTTCGCCTCGGTGACGGTGCTCAACCGTCCGGAGCAGACGACGCGCGCGGGAGTGCTGGAGGCGCTGCGGACACTCCAGGCACGCGCGTGGAATCCGAGGGACGTGGTGGTCGTCTACGTCTCCGGCCACGGCACGCTCGCGCGCGACACGCGGGGCGAGCTCCAGCGGTACCTGGTGATGCGTGACACGCGCTTCCGGGATGTGCAGGGCACGGGGCTGGAGATGGTGGTGCTGGAGCAGGCGATGGAGCGGCTGGGCTCACTGCGTCGGGTGCTGGTGCTGGCCACGTGTCACAGCGGCACGGGCAAGTCGCTGCTGCCGGAGTCGGTGCGCTCGGAGCTGGAGCGCACCAAGGCCGCGTTCCTCCCTCGCCCGTTGGAGGAGGACAGCCGCGCGTCGCTCGTCCTCTCCGCCAGTGATTGGGGCGAGGCGGCGCGCGAGGACGACGCGCTCGGCAATGACATCTACACCCACTTCTTCATCCAGGCGCTCGACGGGCGCGCGGACCGCAACCGCGACGGCGCGGTGAGCGCCACCGAGGCGCACGATTGGGCTCGCCGCCACACGTGGACGTATACGCAGGGGCGACAGCGCCCGAGCGTGCGGATGACGGAAGTGGGCGCGGACCCGGTGTTGCTCTCCGGCTCCCTGTCCCAGCCCGGCCAGCCGGAGGTGTTCTCCTACAGTCCTCGCCTGGAGGGCTTCACGCTCAAGGTGGATGGCGTGGACGCGGGTGAGCTGCCGGGCGGTGTGGCGCTGCCCGAGGGAAACCGTCGACTGGGGCTGCACAAGGGCGGCGCGCTGCTGTGGGAGGACACGGTGGTGCTGCGTCCCGGTGAGCGTCGGGCGCTGGACTCGATGCTGCGCGAGCAGGCGGAGGGGCCTCGGCGCACCGTCTCGCTGGACATGGGCGTGCTGGGCTTCCTGGATGCCCGCAGCCGGCGTGAGGTCCTCCCCCGGACGTTGATGGCGGGCGCGGGCTTGCGGTGGCAGGGGCTGCTGCTCGAAGAGCGATTGGACGTGGGCGTGGACCTGGCCGTGGGGCAGGGGCGTCAGGCGCTCCAACTGGAGTTGGGTGGGACGGTGCCGGTGAGGCACCGGGCGGTGATGCTGGGGCTGACGGTGGGGCCGTCGTGGGAGTGGGGGCGGCTGGGCGTGTCCACGGGGCCGCGTGTGGCCGCTCTGTGGATGGAGCGCTCCTTCCAGTTGGACCTGCTGAAGCAGGATGAGCGCTACTTCACGGTATGGCCTGGCTGGATGGCGGGAGTGTCATGGAAGCTGGGGGCGCGGTGGGTGCTGGAGGCCAAGGGGCAGCTGCTCTGGGCCTATGTGCCCGTGGACGGGCGCACTCGCGCGGTGGGCTTCGGTGGTTTGTGGCTGAGCGGAGGGTATCGCTTCTGATGCGTGCGCCTGGACAGCCGTGGCTCGTGTCGATGCTCTTCCTCTTGGGGGCCTGTGGCGGCTTCAACAACGGACAGCTGGGGGAGGGCTCCGTGCGAGGGCGCATCCTCGGCGCCGACGCCGACGTGGCGTGGGTGAGCGTGTTCGGTGAGTCCGATGTGATGACCGGTGTGTCCTCGGACGGGCGCTTCGAGCTGGAGGGTGTGCCCGCCAGGACGGTGGAGCTGCTCGTGCTGGCCTCGCGCACGCACGCGGCCCGGGTGCGGGTGGTGCCGCAGGGCGCGCGCATCATCGACGTGGGGGATATCGCCGCGGCGCCGGGCGCCTTCATCACCGTGCGGCTGCGGAGCCAGGACGGCAACGTGCCCGAGGAGGGCGAGGTGGAGGTGGACGGCACGCCCTTCGATGACCTGCCGGTGGACCCGTCGACGGGCGAGCTGCGCGTGGGGCCCCTGCCCGAGGGGTGCTACGAGCTGGAGGTCGACGCGAAGGAGCACGCGAAGAAGGAGGAGCAGGTCTGCGTCCGCGAGGGCGAGGAGCGCCTGCACGACGTCGTCCTGGACAAGACTGACGACGATGACGAGGAGGACGACGACTAGCGACCTCAGACGCCGGTGACGCCCCGGATGAAGGCGAGCATCTGGTCGCACGTCGCATGCAGGTCCATGCGCTCCTCGGCCATGCGGCGGGCCTCGTGGCCCATGGTGCGCAAGGTGTCGGGGCTCGACACCAGCGAGTCGAGGGCCCGCGCGAGCGCCGGGTAGTCGCCCGCGGTGACGAGCCGCCCGTCCACGCCGTCCCTCACCAGCTCGCCCACGCCGCCCACCGGTGTGGCCACCACCGCGAGGCCCGCGGCCTTCGCCTCCGCGATGGCCCACGAGGACATGTCCGCCATCGTCGGCAAGACGAACAGGTCCGCCGCCTGCGCCAGTCCAATCAGCTCGGGCGAGTTGGGCCGGACGCCGGTGTGGACGCGGACGCCGGGCGGCGCCTCGAAGGTGTCGGACGTCACCAGGTCCAGCCGCCAGTTCCGCAGCCGCGTCTCCCGGGCCCAGCGCAGGAGCAGGTGTCCGCCCTTGCGGCCCAAATCCCCTCCGACGAAGAGCAGCCGCACCACGCCGTCCTGTGCCTTGCGCTCGGGGGCCGGACGCCACAGCCGGGTGTCCACGCTCGGCCAGACCACGTGCACGCGGGCGCGCGGGACGCCGTACTCCTCCACCAGGGAGCGCTTGGTGAACTCGGAGAAGGACAACATGCCCTTCGCGATGGAGTAGGTGCGGCGGTGCAGCGCGTTCTTCGCCTTGCCCACCCAGCCACCGTGCTGCGAGCGCAGGCCGTAGTACCGGAGGTAGTCCTCCAGGCCGCTCGGTGTGGCGTCCGTGGAGACCACGCTGGGCACGCGCCCCATGAAGTCGTGCGCCAGGTGCGCCATGCGCTGCGTGTGGACCACGGCGGCCTGCACCGGCGCCTGCGCGAGCGCCTGATTCAACGCCGAGCGCGTCCTCAGTCCCCCGCGAAGCGACAGGCGCGAGCGCACGAGGGGCAGGCCCTCCCAGAGGTCGTCCGCGTGCTCGTCGATGGGCAACCACACCGGCGTGATGTCGGTGCGCGCGGCCATGGCGCTCTTGAGGTTCTGCAGGAAGACGGCGTTGCCGAGCGTCGTCTCGATGGCGAATGCAATGCGTGGAGGCGCCGACATCGCTTGCACGTCCGTCCGTCGCAGCTGGCGGCGACATGCCGCGCACGGCATTCACCTAACTTCAGTCCGTGGGCCTTGTTAAGGCCCATGTGCCGCCACGGCGCGGTTCTCAACGTGCGAGAAGATGCATGGTGGATGTGCCGACATCGTCACACCAACCTGAACCGTCCTTCAGTTATCGCCAGGCGCACGGCGGCCACCGTGGCGGCGGCATCCTGCTCGCTCGTGTCGAGCACATGACCCTCCGGGAGGGATGCGTCGCGAAAGCCGCGCCAGATGCCACGCAGCACGGCGGCCTCCGTCAGGGCGTCCGACGTGGTGCGCGCCTGGGCTCGCGCCACCGTCCGGGCCTCGTCGGGCAGGAGGATGACCAGCCGCAGGTCGAGGGGGTGCGCGCGCGCGGCGGCGAGCCACGGGGCGAAGAACCAGGGGCCGATGACCCCATCGACCACCACCTCGTACCCGCCCGCGGCATAGGCCGTGGCGCTCGCGACCAGGGTGTTCATCACCGTGATGTTCTGGTCATGGGCCTCGGTGCGCCAGGGCTCGAGGTAGCCCTTGCGCACGTAGGCATAGAAGTCATCCGAGGGCAGGTGGACCGCCCGCGCCTCGGGTGACTGCTCCGCCAGCCTCCGGGCCACGGTGGACTTCCCGACACCCGACGGACCGGAGACGAGGATGACGCGCATGGTGCCCAGCGTACTCCGGAGCCCCAGGCGACGTGCCCCGGCTCACAACAACGGCGCGATGGTCAGCGTGGCGGGGCCATCCAGGCGCGTCAGGCCGGACGGCGAGTTGCAGCCGTTCTCCAGGTCCTCGTTGAGGTAGGTGATGGTCTGGACCGCGCGATTCCCCACGAACTTGCCGGCGGTCACCGTGCCCGTCTGGACGAAGGCGAAGGTGGTGCTCTGCAGCGCGACCTTCACGGTGGTGAAGAGGACGGTGGAGGTCTCTCCGGTGTCCCACTGCAGCGTGAGGGTGCTGCGGTAGGTGGAGAGGAAGTTGTCGCACGAGTTGCCCGGGAACAGGACGGGCCCCACGGACCAGGTCGCGGTGGTCACGCGGGGGCCGAGCACGGTGGCGCACAGGCTGTAGGTCGTCTCTCCGGTGATGAGGACGTCCTGGGGCTCGTTCGTGAGCCCGGGACTGAAGGTCACCGAGTTGGTCCCCGAGGGACAGGTCACCACCGCCGCTTGCGCGAACGCCTGATGGGTGGGGAGCGCCGCCACCAGCAGTCCCAGCAACCGCGCGAGCGCGCCCCATCGGTTCCAGGATGATTCACGAGCAGGTCCGAACATGGCTCCTCCGATTCCGCCGCCGACGTGGCGGCGATGACGCGCAAGGTGACCTGGATGCGGGGCGTCCCGGAACTGTACCCGGGTCCACGTCTGTCCTGGGCTGTGGGCGCAATGCCTTGCGGGGAGCCCGTCGTCGCCCATGACGCAATCATGACTGACTCATGGAAAGGCAAACGCCCGGGCCAGGTCCGCGCCTCGTACCTTGACTCGCGAGTGCTCGAGTCGTCGTTCCCCCAGTGGCTCCGTCATGGGGCCAACGCGCGAGGAGGCGCGTTTCGAATCACCATGAACTTCACCTTGATGGGTTTGTGGGGCCACATGGGCCCCTTCGCGCGGTTCATCGTCATCGCGATGGGCGTGATGTCCGTGGTGTCATTGCTCATCCTCGTCGAGCGCGCGCTCGTCTTCCGGGCCGCGCGCCGCAACTCGCGCAAGTACGCCTCGGAGCTGGCCACGCTGCTCGCCAACGGGGACTTCGACACCGCCGCCCACGTCAAGCTGGGGCCCGATGTGGGCTACCTCGGCCGCACCATCCGCGCCGGCCTGACGGCCTATCGCACCGCCTCCGATGACGACCGCAACGAAATCATGGAGTCCGTCGCCCGGAACCTGGAGCGGCAGGCGCAGCGCGAGGTGCAGAGCATGAAGCGCGGCCTGGGGCAGCTGGCGACGGTGGCCTCCACCGCGCCCTTCGTGGGGTTGCTCGGGACGACGATGGGCATCGTCACCGCGTTCCAGCAGATGGGCGAGGCGGGCGCGGGCGGCATCGGGAACATCTCCACCGGCATCTCCGAGGCGCTGGTGACGACGGCCTTCGGCCTGCTCGTCGCCATTCCCGCGGTCATGGGCTACAACTCCCTGCAGGGCTGGGTGGACGCGCGCGCCGTGGACCTGGCCGAGGCGAGCAACGAGTTCCTCGACGTCGTGGCCCGGGTCCTCAAGCGCTCCCGCGCCGTGACGGGCTGAGCGGGACTCCGGGCGGCCTTCCGAATCCCCCGGAAAAAGACGGCCGGGAATATCCGGAGCAGGGTTCGTTCAGGTGCCGAGGCCGGGAAGCGGAGCGCGACACGCTCCCTCCCGTCTCCGGCGTGCCATGCGGGCACGCCCTCTTTCGAGGGGGACCTGGACCATGAAGATTCGGACTCAAAAGAAGCAGTGGCTGGCAGGCGCGCTCGCGGGCGCCCTGCTCGTGCCGGCGGCGGCGCTGGCGAACGAGACGCATGTCTACGGCATCGCCAACTTCGGCGGCTCCGGACAGTGCTCGGGCTCGTCGCACTCCGTGCACACCCAGACGGCGTCGGCGTTCGCCGGCTACTTCAACTCGCTGCGCAGCTCTGGGCTCTGGTCCGACGTGCGCACGCTCAACAACATGAACGCGGCGCGGGACCTCTGGACGGACCCGGCCAAGGGCGCGGTGGGCGAGTCCAACGACGCCGCCCTCAACGCGGGCGTGGACGACGCGGACGTCATCTTCATCCACACGCACGGCAGCCACAACGCGTCCACGCCCCGCAGCTCGCTGGTCATGGGCAACAGCAGCCCTTCGTGCTCGGCGCGCACGGATGAGCACATGCGGCTGGGCAACGGCAAGCTGGACATCGCCGTCGTCAAGGCCTGCCGGTCCGGCAACATCGAGGTCTGGGAGAAGGGTGGCTACCGCCAGCTGGTGACGAGCAGCAGCAACTTCACCGTCTGGAACGCCTTCCACGGGGACTCGTCGTGCGGCGGCTTCGTGACGGACTACCTGGAGGACTACCTGGAGGGCTCGCGGAACGACGGCGTCGGCGAGAACTGGATTGATGAGGCCTACGACTGGGGCGTCATCTACGACGACTGCCCGGTCTCCATCGTCTTCGGAGACTCGAAGGCGAAGCGCAAGAGCATGTTCGAGGCGGGGGGCTGGAGGGACCGCAAGAACACCGGCAGCAAGACGGGCTCCTCCTACTTCTACGTGAGCGGCTGCAACCCGGACAACGGTCGCAAGCTGCCCTGAGCCTCCCTCTCTCCACACACCCTTTCTTTTCGGACCTCGAAACCATGAAGACCCAACTCATCCGATTCCTGACCGCATTGCCTCTCACCGCGCTGCTCGGCTGCGACACCGCGGCGCCCCTGGCGGAGGAGGGCCAGGATCTGGCCCCCGCGCAGGTGACACAGGCGGCGACCACCGTCAGCTTCGCCTTCGACTCCAGCGGCATCGCCGCGCTGCCCTCCGGCGCGATTCCCACGCAGCTCTTGCCGGCCTCCGCCTTCAACGAGGCCATGGTCCAGCGCGGGCTCATCGGCACCTCCGAGTCCTTCACTGTCGCGGAGGAGCTGGGCACGCGCCGCGACATGGAATCGCCGTCCTGGCGGTTCGAGCGGGATATCTCGTCCGGCCGCGTGCTGGTGTTGAACAAGGTGGAGAGCGGCCCCGCGACGCCGCAGGAGCCCGGGGTGTTGCAGCGTAACGCCGTGGCGCGGCTGAACCGCTGGGGCGTCCCCTCCGGGGAGATTGGCGAGATTCGCCAGGTGCAGTCCTTCCTCCAGAACGAGGAGGCGGGTGAGCTCGCGCCCGCGGAGCTGCATCGCCACAAGACCTTCGTGCTGCGCGCCATCAATGGCATCCGCGTGCAGGGGCACCGCGCGGTGGTGACGCACGGCGTGGACGGTGGCTTCCAGCGCGCGCTCATCCGCTGGCCGGCGCTGGCGCGTGAGGGGCACCTCCTGCGCACCCGCATGAGCACGGCGGAGATCGAGCGCAAGGCGACCGAGGCGCTCGTGGCCGAGGGCCTGACGACGGGCCGCGTGCGACTCAGTTGGAAGTACGTGCCGCGCCAGCTCACCGACGGCACCTGGGCGCTGACGCTGCAGGTCAACGCTTCGCTGCCCTCCGTCAACACGGACACCCACACCGAGGAGCCTCGGGTGATTGACGTGGATGTGAACGCCGTCCCGTAGTCTCGGGGTGTGTCACCTGCCTGCCTCTGGCCTCTCGTGGCTGGGGGTGGCGGACCTTTGACACTTTCCCTGTCTGTGCCATGTCGCCTGAACTCTGCACACTTCGCCAGGGCCAAGGGGCAAGTCTCGAATCTTGTGTAGTTGCTCCGGAGGGGTATCGAGACTCCCCTGATGTCCGAGAACATCAGCAACAAGTCGGTGCTCGTTACGACCTTCGGAGCCTCAGCCTCGAAGAGCGTGGGCTCAACCGGAGTTCGTGATTCGCGATCAGGCTGGGGAGCAAGCGGGCGCGGAGCGAGCGGGAAGAGGGGCACCGCCCGTTCGGCTCTGTGTGCGCAGAAAACCTGAGAGCGAGAAGGCCCTGCCCGAGGGCAAAGGTAGGAAGTGGTTGAAGAGGAAGCAGCGCCAGTCGCTGCTTCGGTGGGGAGAGAAGAGTGGCTGTCCGCTCACCTTTCGAAGGTGAATGGCGGTGGCCGCCGTGGGGAGAGGGGCATCATGCAACGCCGCCGCGCGAGCACTGGGCTGTGCCACCTCCACCGTCGTCGGTGCCGTGCGGCGCTACCGAGAGGCCGGACGCCAGGCGCTGCGAGACAGGCGAGCGGCCAACGGCCTTCCCAAGGTAGACGGCTGATTCCGAGAGAGGCTCGCGCGAGTGTTGGTCGGCACGCCGGAGGATTGGGGTTGGTGCAGGCCCACCTGGACGAGGGAGTTGCTGTGTCTGGAGCTCCAGGGCCGAGGGCTTCCCCACGTCGTCCGTGGCGACCATGGGCCAAGTGCTCGCCTCGATTGGCGCCCGGCGCAAGGCGGCAATGCCCATTGTTCAGTGCCCTGGCCAGGGTGGAAGCGCCGCCGTCGACTCCACGTGTTGAAATGCCTGGAGGCGTACATGCTCGGACAGCGCCGGGGGGGACGCCCGGCAACAACCAGAAGCGCTTCCTGGTTGGAGCGCTGAATGTCCGGACGGAGAGACTGACGTAGGTGGAGGCAGGTCCAAGGCCAGTCCCCTTTTCATCCAGCTGCTTTGGCGCCTGGCGGGCGAGTACAGACACGTGCGCCGCATCCACCTCGCCCTGGACAACGCCGCCGTCCATACCAGCAAGAAGACCCGCTAGGCCCTCGAGCAACTCGGTGGACGCATCGTGCTTCACTTCCTGCCGCTCTACTGCCCCGAGGGAAACCGCATCGAGCGCGTGTGGCTGGACCTGCATGCCAACGTCACTCGGAACCATCGCTGCCGCACCTTGACCCGGCTCATGGCCCGGGTGCATGCCTACCTCTGCGCACGCAACGCCCACCGCTCTGCCAGTCCATGCCTGCGCCGGGCCGACCTCAGGCGCACCGCCTGAGGTCATGCGAGAATCACGATCTCTCGTTTGGTTGCGGCGTCGGTATTCTACCACCTGCTCCATGCCTCGTTGCACATGTACTCAATCACTGTTTGAAGGGATAGGTAGCCAATGTCCTTGTCGATGGTGCTCGGGCTGTTTCTGAAGACAGGACTGAAGATGTATGTGGTTTTGCCGGACGTATAGTACAGTGACGGCTTTGGCGACATGTAGCTGAGCGCATTGGCATTCACCTTCCAGGCGTACAGAAGTACCGGCTGGAAGGTCCAGTAGTCCTGCGGGCCCGTTAGGGTCTTCTTCCAGGTCTCCGTGGTCTCTTCATTGATTGTTTCGGAGTACGAGAACCCGGTTGTTACTTCGAGCGAGGTTTCGCATCCGAAGATTCCTGCGCTCACTCCGACTTTGACCTCGGTGCTCGCGGTAAACTGTCGCGAGAACCCTTTCTTCTTTGTTAGACTGTATTCAATCGAGGTTCCGGAGGGGACGGTGTCTTTCTTGATGTACGAAAGATATGCTGCGCAGGGCTTGATGTATCCTTCGCTCCAGTATCCTGGGGTATTGAAGTCTTTGCGCACCCATGGCGCCTTTACGACGCATCCATTGGATGTGACTGTCTGTCCGATCAGGGCGTTGTCGAGTTCGTAGTCGTTTTTTACGTCTGGGAAATTCAAGTCGGCCCGCGTCTTGCCGGCTCCCAGGAGTTCTGCTGGCGATTTGGTGCGATAGCTCTCTGGGGGGATTTGAGAGAGAGCACCTTGGCCGGCTGCCCCTTTCTCTTTTTCCAGGGGTTCCATGCGCAGGGATGAATCTTTTGCTTGTGATTCATTGTTCATGGTGTCGCCTTGTGTGAGGGCGTGGTTTGCGGCATCGGGGAATAGAGCACTTGCGCGACGCTGCGTCATGGCGTTTTGGATGCCATGTCGTTGAGGCAACAGCAAATTGCCCTGTCGGGCGTGCGTGGGGTGGATGGCTTGTTGAATTTATTCCAGACGGAACAGTGATTCATGGAGCGCAAGACATGGCTTCTGCGGTGTGCCGTATGTTCGATGAACCGTAAACGACCGAGGGCGGGCGTCCTGAACCGGGGTGGGTGAGCCGGTTCAGTCCGGCATGCGACGACGCAATCGGGATGAGTGGACGCAGTTGGTGGAAGAGTTCGAGGCGAGCGGGCTGACGCAGAAGGAGTTCACGACCAGGCGCGAAGTCCCCACGGCGCGTTCCAGTACTGGCTGTACAGGAAGTCCAAGGCTACGCCGGTCCTGCGGTCCGAGTCGGCAGGCAGACCGCGAGCCACGTTCCGTCCCGTGGAGGTCATTGCGTCCCCAGCGCCGCGAGTCCGAAAAGGACTCCTGCTCGAGGTGACGCTGCCGCGCGGGCTGCTCTTGCGCTTCCCGAAGGGGACGCAGGCCGAGTACCTCGCGCACCTGGTAGCGGTACTCGACTGATGCTGCTGTTGCCCCAGGCGGTGCGAATCCTGCTGGCACGTGAGCCCGCCGACATGAGGAACGGCATCGATGGGCTGGCGGCGATTGTGCGTGCCGAGTGGAAAAAGAACCTCTACGCCGGCCACCTCTTCGTCTTCGTCTCGCGACGCGGGGACAAGGTGAAGACTCTCTCCTGGGACGCGGGCGGCTTCGTGCTCACCTGCAAGCGCTTGGAGCAGAGCCGCTTCCGCCTGCCTGCCTTCGCCCAGGAGGCCCTGGGAGCGCAGTTGGTTGCCACGCAGCTGTCCATGCTGCTCGACGGAATCGACGTCACGCACGTCCGGAGGCCAGGTAAGTGGGCGCCGCCGCCAGTCGCCGAGGCAATGCCCGTCACGGGTGGGATGGTTTTCCCAGAGAGATGGCAGCGTTCTCCCAGACGCACCAGTGCGAGTGGCGTGAGCGAGCCGAAAGGCTCGAGCGGGAGAACCTCACCCTCAAGGAGCGCGTGGGCTGCATCGAATCCCAGCTCGCGCTCCTCCAGCGCACCGTCTTCGGAAAGAAGAGCGAGAAGCTCCCCCGTGTCGAAGACGAGTTGCGCGAGGCCGCGGGCGGCCCACCCAGGCCGCGTGAAGCGACGCTGAAGGAGCGCCGCCTCAAGCGCGAGGCTCGCCCAACGTTGCCCGAGCGGGTGATTCATCACCGCATTCCCGACGAAGCCCGGCGGTGTCCGTCCTGCGGAGGCACGGCGTTGAAGCCGCTGGCCGCTGGCAGCCCTCTGCAGCCTCCGCCCCTGACTCTTCCTGAAGCGACGCACGTCTTGGCGACCACGACCTCCACGCGCGGCTGCCATGCAGCGCGAGCGGAAGGGTCCAGCCGTCGAACGTCGCCCGTCGGTCGGTTACGGACGGCGCAGAGCTGCGCGTCACCTGCGGTGACTACAGCGGCGCGAATCCTAACTCCTGTGTCCTCCCCCTACCGAAGAAGGGCTTGAGCGTGGAGCGGATCCTGACTGCGCCCGTGTTGACGAACGTGGTGCGCGGCATGGTGCGGCGTTGGGAACCTGACTGGGCGTTTGCTACATCGGACGCCTATGAGATGCCGCATCAGGAAGCAGATTCCGCGCCCTTCTCCTTGGGGTGGGTTTGCGTATCTGTCGAACCACTTGGGCAGAGTGCCTCCACTCCCCGCTCCCGTGCGCATCGAGTCCGTAGAGGACAAGGGCACTCTCATCGTCCTCACTCCCGAGCGCTTCACCGCCAGCAACCCGGACCACGTGGCGCTGGCTGAGCGAGTGCGAGAGCTGCTGGACCGCGCGGGATTGTTGAAGCCGCTCCAGTCCCAATCGTAGGGACTTCCTGGCCGACGGCCCCAACCTCACGTAGGTAGGCGACATCACCTACTGCCCTCCATCAACACGGACACCTACACCGAGGAGCCTCGGGTGATTGACGTGGATGTGAACGCCGTCCCTTGGTCGCGGTGTGTCACCTGCCTCCCTCCGGCCTCCCATGGCCGGGGGCGGCGGGAACTGGCGGCGGGCTTCGGGTTCGATTAATGCTGCGGGCATCCAGGTGGGGGGAACGCTCGTGAACCTGCAAACCGAGTTCGCCGCGGCGGTTCGACGTCAAGACATCCACTTCGCCGTCCGCACCCTGCTGGAGCCTGTCCTCCAGCCGCAGCTGGCCACGTTGGATTCACGGCTGCTCGCGTCCCTGCTGGAACTCTACTGCCAGCCGCTGCTCGTCGACATCGCGGACCGCAATGGCCTGCGCGTCGTCGATGCGCCGCCCGAGGTGTATCCCCACTTCACGCTCCTGAAGGACGAGGCGGACCGGGCCAAGGTCGCGGTCGACATCGAGGTGCGCTGGTTCACCGGCATGTCCGGGGGCGTGGTGACTCGCGAGCCGCTGGTGCAGAGCCGCTTCCCGCTCGAAGAGTACGCGGCGCACTGGGTGGTCTGCTTCTCGTTGGACGTGCGCGCCCCGTCCGAGCGCATCGAGTGGCGCGTCGAGACGCGCCAGCCCGGCGAGCGCTCCTCCATGAATGGCTGGTGCCCGGAGGCCCAGCCCGCGCGAGTGCTGGAGCCCCGACTTCGGTAGTCCCTACGGCGCGGACCTGGGCGTCGCCGCCTCTCCGCTGCCCGCTGGAGCGGGCGCCGCGGGAACCTGGGACTTCGCGGGCTCGGCGGCCGGCGCCTCCGGCTCATGTCCTCGCAGGGCGATGGCGGGCAGGGACGCGGACAGCGCGCCCACGTCCAGGAAGCCGTGGAACCCCTCCGAGTGCACCTTGGGGAGCATCCGGACGCCAACGGGCGTCTGGGGGCGAATCTCCACCACCGGCCCCGGGGTGATGCCCATCACGTTGCACGTGATGTCTCCGTTCAGCTCCACGTCACAACCCCAGCGGCGGCCCTGCGCGTAGCCCACCTCGAGGACCTTCACGTCCGGGTGCTTCTCTACCACGTGCCGCGACAGGGGCACGAAGTCGTCGTTCCAGTCCGCGTCCCCGAGCCGCGTGTGCGCATTGCCCGCCAGCACCAGGAACACGTCCTGGGGCCGCGCGGCGCGAGGCTTCAACACCTTGCCCGCCATGTGCGCGTCACGCGCCTTCCCCTGGCTCATGTCCGTGTCCATCGCCACCACGGAGATGGCGCGGCCCTGGGCCTTCAGCGCCCGCGCCCGGTCCAGCAAATCCATCATCGCGCGGCTGCCTCGGCCGTCCTGCTGCACCTTGCGCCAGAAGTGGCCCCCGAGCAGCGCGTCCTGGTCCGCGGGCTTGCCCGCGCTCGACAGGTACGCGTCGATACGCGCCTGCTCCTTGTCGGGGACGGTGAGCGCGAGCGTGACGGCATGGCCCGCCTGCGAGGCCTCGCACATCAGGTCTCCGACGCTCGCCGGCACCTCCTTCGTGCCGAGCTGCTCGCCGATGAGCACCGTGAGCCCCGCCTTCAGCAGCGGCTGGAAGCCCGGGACCTTGCGCTCACAGGGCTCCTGCACCGGCTCCTTCCACCGCTTCAGATAGAAGGTCGGGTCCCGGGCGAACGAGTCGTCCCGCGACAGCTTCAACGAGCCGGTGAGCGTCTCCAGCGAGGGGCGCGACTCCAGAATCAGGGTGAGCTGCCGCTCCAGCTCCAAGTCCCGCGTCCCCTGCGTGGCGCCGTTCAGCTCCACCCACGCCGCGGTGTCCCGCTCGCGCTGCGCCAGCTCCACCGGCGCGCCCCGGGCGCGGAACTCGTCCTCGAACCGCTTCATGCCCACGAAGCGGTTGTGGATGGCGCCGCTCGCCTCGGGCTTGATCTCGACGTCGTTGCTGAAGGCGACGCGCTTCATCTTGAAGATGCGGATGACGCACTCGCGCTCGGAGAGGGACTCGCTGGACACCAGGTAGCGAGTGTGGTCGCCATCGCTCTGGTAGCCCCAGGACTTCGTGCCGATCTGCGCCGCACGCCACTCGGTCAACAGCAGCCGGGGGTCCTCCATGGGCTGGAGCACCCAACCTTCGTTCTTCAGGAGCTTCGCGGCCTCGGCGAGCGCCCGCTCCGGCGGCATCAGGAAGATGTGCTCGTACTTCGGCTGCTCCGGCTCCACGGGCGCTGGGGCGGCCTGGGTGGCCTCGGCCTGCTCGGGGGGACGGACGTTCCTCGCGCAACCCGCGAGCAGCAACACCAGACCAGCCAGGGCTCGGTGCATCGATGGCCTCCCTTGTCGCGTCGGAGAACTCAGTGGCGGGGCTGGAACGCTCGGGGGCGGAAAGGATATCGGGGAAAGACAGCCCCCCAGGACGACGCACCACGTCGAGCACGCCCGCTCCCGGGGTGGAGGGCCCGGGGAGCCGCAGGCCCCGTCGCCCGTCATCGCGGCGAGCAGGCGTCCCCAGGGGGCGTTATCCACGCGCCCTACCTTCAGTGCAGGAGGAAGCGTTCCATGAGCGGCACCTCGTCACGACCTGTCGAAAAGAGCGGCGTCTTCAAGCTGGGCGGAGAGCTGCCCATCCATCGCCTGGGCTATGGCGCCATGCAGCTCACCGGCCCCGGCATCTGGGGGCCGCCGAAGGACCGGGCGGAGGCGGTGCGCGTCCTGCGCCGCGCGGTGGAGCTGGGGGTGGACTTCATCGACACCGCCGACTCCTACGGCCCCTATGTGAGCGAGGAGCTCATCGCCGAGGCCCTGCACCCGTACGCGAAGGGGCTGGTCATCGCGACCAAGGCGGGCCTGGTGCGCACCGGCCCCAACCAGTGGCACCCGGTGGGCGCTCCCAAGTACCTCCGCCAGGAGGTGGAGATGTCCCTGCGCCGCCTGAAGCTGGAGCGCATCGACCTGTTCCAGTTGCACCGCATCGACCCGAAGGTCCCCGTCGAGGAGTCCCTGGGTGAGCTCAAGGCGCTCCAGAAGGAAGGCAAGCTGCGCCACATCGGCCTGTCGGAGGTCTCCGTCGAGGACATCCAGCGCGCGCGCAAGGTGGTGGACGTGGTGTCGGTGCAGAACCGCTACAACCTCACGGACCGCGTGCACGAGAACGTGCTGGCGTACTGCGAGAAGGAGCAGCTGGGCTTCATCCCCTGGTTCCCGCTGGCCACCGGCGGGCTGGCGAAGCCGGGCGGCGCGCTCGACGCGGCGGCGCGCAAGCACCAGGCGAGCCCCGCGCAGATTGCCCTGGCGTGGCTGCTGGCCCGCTCGCCGGTGATGCTGCCCATCCCAGGCACCTCCTCCGTGAAGCACCTGGAGGAGAACCTGGCGGGCGCCGAGCTCTCGCTGGGCAAGGACGAGCTGGCCGCGGTGGACGCCCAGGCCTCGGGTCACTGAAGACGACGGCGCCCCGGTGGACCGGCCCTTGTGCTCGGGGGCCGACCTCCGGGGCACCGTCACCTCGCGTCGGGACTCAGGGGTTGGTCCAGATGCCCCAGTTCAGGAAGAAGTTCCGGATGGAGTTGCGCAGGCTGGTGGTCTGCGGCGTGCCCTGCGACGTGCCGTAGGTCCACACGGCGGCGTGGCCGTAGGGCCCGTTCGGGCACGAGGACTGGCCGTGGATGGCGATGGAGTGGCCATTCGAGACGGACGCCGACGCGAAGTAGGGGAAGGCCGGAGAATAGGCATACACGTAGCCATAGGAGTCCACGCGGCCGATGGTGCCGATGTTGGAGAACAGGGACACGCCACTGAGCTGGTTGAAGAACCCGCCGTTGCTGGCGCTCGTGTTCAACAGGTACGTGCCGTCCACGCGATAGGAGCCCTGCTCATATGCGGTGGCCGCGCCGGGGCTGGTGTAGGCCGCGAAGGTGGAGCCGCTGATGCGGCCCTGGTGGTCGAAGCGCACCCGGCAGGTCGAGGTGCACGAGGCGATGCTCAGACGGGGAACGAGGATGGGGAAGCGCGGGCCACCCGGCCAGGTGACGATCCACTCGATGTGATAGGTGATGATCCACCGCGAGCAGTTGAGCCGGAGGTTGACCTGGCTGATGCCGGAGAACCCGTAGGAGATGCCATTGCGTCCCAGGGCGGTGAGCGCGTGCTTGGCGCCGGGGCCGTTCGTGCCGCTGACGATGCCTCCGGCGTTGTTGATGTAGACGCTGTAACCGGAACCCGAGGGGCTCTGGCCGTACACGGCCTGCCACACGCAGGTGCAGGGGCCCAGGACCTGGAGCTTCGAGAGCGCCAGGGAGTAGGCCACCGCCTGGCCTCGCAGGGCGGGGTTGATGGCGACGACCTCGTCCAGCAGGTCGACTTCCTTGCCCTCACCGGCCTTCGCGGCGACCTCGGCGAGCGCCGCATCCAGCTCCTCGCTCACGTGCAGCACGTCGCCGCTGGTCCCCGCGCCCGGCGCCACGGTGAGCTGGCACTCCTTGTCGTCAGCGCAGTCGAGGTTGAGGTTGTAGGGCTGCGTGAGGAGCGTCTCCTTGCGCTCCTTGTCCTGGAGGACCAGCCGCTGGGACCAGCCCGTCTCCCAGAACTCCTTGATGGCGCCATCCAGCGCGACTTCCGTCTCCTTGCCGGGCTCCGGCTGCACCTCCACGGCGGCCGACTCCTCGTCCTTGCCGTTGAAGGACGAGAGCACGAGGCTGGAGGGGAGCTCCTGGTTGTCGGCCCACTGGATGCGGACCTTCAGCCCGCCTTCACCCTCCAGGGAGAGTCCGGTGATGGTCGCCGCGGCGCCCTTCTCCGCCTGCGGGTCGGGGTCGGGCTCGGCGGCGTGGGACATCGGGGCCAGCAGCAGGCCTCCGAGCGCGAGCACGGACAGGGGCAGCGAGCGCAGCGGTTGCAGCACGAGGTCCAGAAGACCGCGCGGGGGACGGTATGACATGGGGAAGCCCCTTATGAGACAGGAGGCACGGCCGACAGGGATTGCCGGCTGTGATGTCTGTCAAAGCAGGTCTCGTGCCCGTGACATGGATTATTTGTTTTCCTGGGACGCCCCGCCGACCTCCCCGACCCGACGGGAGGTGGGAGTGTTGGCCGGTGGACGAAAGGGCGTGACCCATTCCGCCACGAATCCGCCCCAGTCGTGGCGTGGAGCGCTACAGCCTGGTGATGGTTTGGCTGATGAGCGTGTGGTGATGTCTGACTCATCCCGCGATACGGCGTCGGATGAGCAGTCATTGCTCCGGGCCCGCCCGTGAGTCGCGGGCCCGGGAGCGGGAGGCTCAAGGCGCGCCGAACGCCTGCGTCCAGTAGTGCTTGTAGGTGCTGGAGGGCGCGTTGTAGTAGCCGACGCCGATGTGCACGAGCTGCGGGTTCATGATGTTCACGCAGTGGCCGCTGCTGGCCATCCAGCCGTTCACCACCGCGGCCGGCGTGGAGTAGCCCGCCGCGACGTTCTCCGCGGCGCGCCGGTAGGAGTAGCCCGCCGCCGTCATGCGCTGCCAGGGCGTGGAGCCATCCGAACCCGTGTGGCTCATGAAGTTGTTGACGCCCATGTCCTTCGAGTGTCGCCGCGCCGCGCACCGCAGCTGGTCGTTCATGGTGAGCGCGGGCGCCGCGCCATACGCCGTGCCGCCGCAGGTCGCCCCGGCCGCGCGCTTCTGGTTGACGAGCACGAGGACCTGCTCCTCGAACGCGGCCCAGGCCGGGTCCCACGTCGCCACGTCGCTACAGATGGCGCTGGCGGTGACGGAGCCGGAGGGCGCGCCTCCCGTCTCCACGTGCATGGGAGGAATCAGGGTGCCCTCCTCCTGGGCGCCACCGGGGCTGCCCGCGGACGGCGTCTCGGGCCCACCACAGCCGCCCATCAGCGCGGCGCCCATCAGGAACAGGGGGACGGAGCTCCATCGCATAGCGAATCCTTTCGAGTCAGAGGTGTGGCCATCTCCGGACGAGATGGTCTCCTCATCCTGGCGAGGACCGACGGGATGTCGAGAGGGAACCCGGCGCCCGGCTGCTCGGGCGAGGGGCCATGCGCTCAATCCGATGCAAATCTTACCAGGACACAGTGGCGCTCCTGGCCCCATTCCTCACACGTGGCTTGTCTTCCTTTGTCGGCCGGAATGTTCCATCACTCCTGTCCGCGTGACTTCGTGGGAATGAAGCGCGCGCGGGGGCTAGCGAGGCCCTTCGCGGAAGATGGCGCCGGCCAGGGTGGCCACGCTCGTCACGGCCGCGAAGGCGACGAGGGCGGCGGAGACCAGGGCGAAGAGGGTGGGCAGGCCCGCGCCGAAGTGTGAGACGGCGAGCCAGCCCAGGCCCGCTGCGATGAGCATGCGCGCGGTGCCGCCGATGACGGGCCAGAAGACCCGCGCCACGCCCTGGGAGGCGAAGCCCAGCACGAAGCCCAGGCCCAAGAGGCCGTAGAACGGCGCGACGATGCGCAGGTACAGCGCCCCGGGCGCCAGCACCGCCGGGTCCTGGCTGAACAGGTGCAGCCAGAGGCCGGGCACCACCGCCACCACGAGGCCGATGGCCGACGTCACCCCGAAGCCCAGCCAGGCGCCCACCCACGCGGTGCGCCGCGCCCGCTCCCACTGCCCCGCGCCCGCGTTGGTGCCCACCATCGTCAGCACCGCCGTGCCCAGCCCGAAGAGCAGCGGCACCAGCAGGTAGTCCAGCCGGGAGGCGATTCCGTAGCCGGCGAGCGCCTCGACGCCGAACAGGCCGACCGCGCCGGTGACGACGATGACCGTGAGGTTCGGCTGCACCGCGCTGAACGCCGTGGGCAGCCCCACGCGCAGGATGTCGCGGATGAGCCGCCCCTCCAGGCGCCCGGGCGCGAGCCGCAGCGAGGTGCGCCCGGACGCCAGGTGCTTGAGGAGCCAGAGCGCGGCGCCCAGGTAGAACAGGTCCATGGCCAGCCCCGCGCCCGCGATGCCCAGCGCCGGCAGCGGCCCCACGCCGAAGATGAGCGCCGGGGAGATGACGACCAGGACGGCCGCGCCCGCCAGCGTCACCTTCGCCGGCAGCTTCACGTTGCCCGCGCCTCGCAGCGCCGCCGCCAGGAGGTTCACCACCCAGAACGGGATGGCCCCCAGGAACAGGTAGTTCGAGTACTCCACCGCCGCGGCCAGCGCCCCCGCCTCGCCGCCCAGCGCGCGGTAGAGCGCGGGGCCTCCCAGCCACGCGAGCAGGGTGGAGGCGAGTCCCAGGCCCACGCCCATCACCACCGCGTGCCACACCAGCGCGTCCGCGTCCTGGCTCCGGTGCGCGCCCACCGCCCGCGCCACCGCGGAGGCCACCCCGCTGCCGATGCCCCCGTTGGACATCATCGTCATCAACATGAAGATGGGGAACACCAGCGACACGCCCGCCAGCGCGTCGGTGCCCAGGAAGCTCACGTACCAGGTCTCCGCCACGCCGACGAAGGACTGCGCCACCAACACCACCGTGGTGGGCACCGCCAGCTTCAACAGCGTGGAGAGGATGGGCCCGCGCAGCAGCGCCTCCCGGATGTCCGCGCCCGCGGCGCCCGCCTTCTGCTCGCCGCTGGCCTCGGCCTCCGAGGAGAGTGCGCTCTTCACCTGCATGGTTCCCGCTCCCGCGTGATGTATGATGAGCGTAATATGGTGCCACGCGGGAGACACCGGAAAAAACCGGTGGCGCTTCAGGTGAGCAGGAAGCTGTCGTCGGGCCGTGTGGGTGGGGGGAGGGGCTCGCCGGCCAGCTCCAGCACGGCGCGCTCGATGTTTCGCGTGAGGGCGTCGAGCGGCAAGTCGTTGGGCTCGGTGCCGAAGGGGTCCTCCAACTCGGAGGTCACCATGTCGAGCGCGATGAAGGTGTAGCTGACGAAGACGGAGACCAGGGGCGTGGACCAGCCCAGGCTGCCGGCCAGGGCGAAGGGCAACAGCAGGCTGTAGACGTAGACGGTGCGGTGGAGCATCACGCTGTAGACGTAGGGGATGGGGGTGCTGGCGATGCGCTCGCAGCCGCCGAGCACCTCCGAGAAGCGGTCCAGGTTGGCCTCGAGCGGGGCGACGAGCAGCTCGCCCAGCCGTCCCTCCCGCCGCATCCGGGCCACCCAGTCCGCCAGGGCCAGGATGACGCGGGGGGCGCGCTGCCCGGTCTGCTCCACGCGCTCACGCAGGCCCGGAGGCAGGGTGTCGAGCTGGATGGGCGTGCCGCGCAGCTGGTGGTTGAGCGTGAGGGCGAGCGCGCGGAGCAGGTCCGTCACCTCGCGGCGCTCCTCGACGGAGAGCGCGGGCGTGGGCAGCGAGAGGGCCTGGCGCATGAAGGAGCGCGAGACGATTTGCAGCGAGCCCCACAGCTTGCGCGCCTCCCAGAAGCGGTCGTAGGCGGTGCTGTTGCGAAACCCCAGGAAGATGGCGAGCGCCACGCCCAACAGGCCGAGCGGGCCTTCCCGGAGGTTGAACTTCAGGTTGAAGGGCAGCGGCTGCAGGACGACGGCGAGGCACGCCAGCGCGAGGAAGAAGCCGAGGCGGGGGAGGATGCGTGGCATGACCGAGCCACGCCAGACGAAGAGCATGCGAAGCCAGTGCATTCGCGGGCGGACAATCATGCCGCCCCTGTAACACGCGAGGCCGGGGTCGGGTGGGGGCGCCCCGGCCTCGTCGAGGACGCACTGAAGGCGGGCTCATCGGGGGCATCCGCGCGGACGAGCCCCCGCCCGTCGGCTCAGCGCGAGGCGCTGGAGGGTGTATCGGCTGGTCGTCTGCTTTCGCGGTGTCAGGACTGTCGTTGCGCGCGGCGGGTAGGCCTTTCGTGACGATGCGGGCCCAGGGTCACCTCGCGCAGCCGCGTGCCCACCCGGACGATGGCGTGGAGCACCGGCACCAGCTCCTCGCCGAGCGGAGACAGGGCGTACTCCACCGAGGGCGGTGACGTGGGCCGCACCTCGCGCGTCACCGCGCCCTTCTCCGTCAGCTCCTTCAGCCGTGTGGTGAGCACCTTGGGCGAGATGCCGGGGATGTCGTGCAGCAGCTCGCCGAAGCGCCGCGGGCCGCCGGACAGCTGCCAGACGACGTTGGTGCTCCACGCTCCGCCCAGCAGCGACATGCAGGCATGGATGGGACAGCCGGGTGGTGGCGGTGGGGCCTTGCTCTTGCGCAGCTTCAGGGACATGGGCAGTTACCGCGGGGTGAGTGGAAAGTGCGCTCACCTTATCCGCGCTACTTTCCAAAGGTAACCCGGCCCCGTTACTGATGCGCCGTCGTTCCCACCCACCACGAGGAAGCCGATGAAGCTCTATTTCGCGCCGGGCGCCTGCTCGCTGTCCCCCCACATCGTCGCGCACGAGGTGGGCCTCACGCTGCAGCTCGAGAAGGTCGACACCCAGACGAAGGTCATGCAGTCGGGCGGTGACTTCTGGAAGATCAACCCCAAGGGCTATGTGCCGGCGCTGGAGTTGGAGCCGGGCGACGTCCTCACCGAGGGCCCCGCGCTGGTGCAGTACCTGGCGGACCTGCGGCCCGAGGCCGGGCTGGTGCCTCCGGCGGGCAGCCTGGAGCGCTACCGCGTGCAGGAGATGCTCGGCTACATCAACTCCGAGCTGCACAAGACCTACGCTCCGCTCTTCCGCCCCAACACGTCGGCCGAGGTTCGCGAGGAGCGCACGGCCTACCTGTTCAAGCGCTACCAACTGCTCGAGGAGCGCCTGGCCACGCGCCCCTATCTCTTCGGGGACACCTTCGGCATCGCGGACGCGTACCTGTACACCGTCACCCGCTGGGCCAAGTACGTGAAGGTGGACATGTCCGGCTTCCCGAACCTGCTGGCGTTCATGGAGCGCGTCACCGCGCGTCCCGCGGTGCGCAAGGCGCTCGAGGCCGAGGGGCTGCCCGTCTGACGTCCCGGCCTCACATGCGGGACAGGATCTGGGTCCGCTTCGCCTCGTACTCGTCCGGGGTGATGTGACCCGCGTCGACCATCCGGCGCAGGTCCTCCATGGCCTTCACCGGGTCGGCGGGCGGGGGCAGGGGAGCGGGCGTCAGGATGGGACCCACGACGAACACCTTCTGTGGGTCGTCGGGGTCCAGCTTCACCTGGACCCTCTCACCCTTGGCCACCCAGCCGGAGGTCAGCTGGTGGGCGACGGTGGTCCAGGTGTGGGCCTCGTAGGGCGGGTGGCCCTTGCGGTGCACCCGCAGCTGCAGCTTGAACAGGGGCTTCTTGTTGAGGCGGATGGCGGTGCTCCACCGCTCGAGGACGGTGGCCTCGGCGACCTCGCCGTTGGCGAGCACTCGCATCCGCGTCAAGAAGTGGCCTATCGGTCCCGCGCCCTTCACGAAGATCCGGTAGAGCTGCACCGCGCTGCCGAGGATGACGATGGTGAGGATGAGCAGGTTCTGGGGGGTGAGCTCGGGCATGGCGGTTCCGAGTCTACCCCGGGGCCCCCATCCGGGAGGCGGGTCTCAGGCGCGGGCCTGCCCCACCAGGATTCCCCCGGCAATCACCAGGGCGACGCCGATGAAGACGAGCACCAGCTCCTTGCGCGTCTTGTGCTCGCCGAGCAGGAAGACGCCTCCGAGCGTGGAGATGATGACGCCCATCTGCGAGACGGTGAAGCCGGTGGTGACACCCACGCGCTCGTCCGCCAGCAGCAGCGCCAGGTTGCCCGTGGCCCAGATGAGCCCGGGGAGGATGTTGAGCCAGGTCTTCTTCACGAAGGGCCGGCCCTCGCCGCGCAGCGACAGCAGGAAGGCCGTCGTCAAGAGCCCCACGGACTGGGGGAGGATGGCGTCCCAGCCGCTCACGTTGAACCACTTGGGGATGATGACGTAGGCGACCAGCCCCGCGCCGCAGAGCAAGAGCGCCATCAGGCCCGCGGTCCGCTGCTCCTTGCTCGTGGTGTCGTGGTGCTCCTTGTAGGACGTCATCGCGACGCCCAGCATCACGATGAGGAGCCCCGTCGTCCCCAGCGCCACCTTCGCGCCCGTGGGCCACTCGTGGAACACCAGGACGCCAATCAGCGAGGTGCCGAGCAACTGGAGACAGACGATGGCGGGCATCGCCGTCGACACGCCGAGCAGGGCGAACGAGCGGAACTGGTTTGTCTGGCCCACCGCACAGCATGCGCCGGAGGCGAAGCCCGCGAGCAGCACGGTGCGCGACAGGTGCGGTGAGACGACGTTGAGCGCGACCAGCGCCAGCGCCAGCGCGCCCAGCGTGCTGCCCAGGACCTGCTGCTTGGGAAGCCCGCCCACCTTCGCGACGAGCAGCGGCTGGATGCCCCAGCACAGGGGCGGGATGAGCACGACCAGGTTCTCCAGGCTCATCCCCATGCTCCCCGCCTACGGCCCCCCGGAATCTAGGCCTGGGGGACGTGGTGGGAATCGGCCCCGTGGGCTGGACCCCGTGGGCCAGGGGACAGCGACGATGCCGACAGCCGCGCGCGGGCGGCTGCCGCGGCTGTGACGTGCCGGGCGGGAGACGGGGCCGCTATTGCGGGCGAATGGGTGGCCCGCATGGAATGTCTGTCTTTCGGGCGCGTGCTTGTCTTTCGTGGGTGTGTTGCTTACCTGATGGGAATTGGCCCCAGGAGGCATGATGGCTTCCCACGAAGTGGATGAGTCGACCCGGCGCACGGTGTTGGTCACCGGGGGCTCGAGCGGCATCGGCGCGGAGATTGCCCGGGTGATGGCCCTCCAGGGTGACAGGGTCTGGTTCACCTATCACCGTGGGCACGAACGAGCACAGGCGCTGCTCCAGGAGCTGAACGACGGCGAGGACCGGGGTCATCGGGCGATGCGCCTGGACCAGGGGGACTGGAGCCAGGTGCAGAAGTTCGTGCGCGCATTGCCGGGCCCGGTGGATGTCCTCATCAACAACGCCGCGGTGGGGACCGAGACGGTGCGGGTGGATGGCGGCGGGTCGGCGGCGTCCGAGGACGAGCGCTTCTTCCAGGTCAATTGCCTGGGGCCGTTGTGGCTGACGCGCCTGTTGCTGCCCGGGATGCTGGAGCGTGGCCATGGAACGGTGGTGATGCTCTCGAGCGTGGACGGCGCCTTCGCGACCTTCCCGTCCTTCCGGATGGCGGATGGGATGAGCAAGGCGGCGGTGGCCTTCATGGCCCGGCAGCTCGCCGCCGAGCTGGTCCATGCGCCGGTGACGGTCGTCTGCGTGGCCCCGGGTGCCACCGACACGCCGATGTTCCGGGCGAGTACCCTGGACCGGCTGGATGACCTGGCTCGCGAGGCGTTCATGCGCCGGCTGCCCAAGCGTCGGCTCATCGACGCCGGGGAGGTGGCGGAGCTGGTGCGGTGGGTCTGTCAGCCCGAGGCCCGGGTGCTGCACGGCGCCGTGCTGGATGCGTCGTTGGGGCTGGGGGTTCATCCAGGCCTGATGACGGGCAGGGGCGTGGACTCGTCAGGTGGGCCCGGGGACGAGTCCCATCGTGAGCACCCGGCTTCCTCCGTGCGATGGGAGCCCGAGCGGCTCCATGAGGGAGACCCGCGATGAGCCCGCGACGCGAGATGAGCGCGGAGGCAGCGCCTCCGGAGCCCAGGGGACAATGGGTTCCGGCCGAATGGGAAGCCGCCATGGCGGTCATGACGCGGCGCCTGGGGATGTACGTGGACGAGAGCCAGCGGGGGACAGGGCGCGTCACCGCGCGCCGGACCCCGGCGGAGCTGTCGGACGTGCTGTCCTTGCAACGGTGGATTCGAGAGGGCGGCATGGATGCGCGGTCGCTCGATGACTTCCTCGGACGCTACCTGGAGGAGGGGACCCGGCTGCACCACCCCGGATACCTCGCGCACCAGTGTGCTTGTCCCGACCTCCCCGCGGCGCTGGGGGACCTGGTCCATGGCGTCACGAACAACGCCATGTCGCTGTATGAGATGGGGGCCGCGGCGGCCACGGTCGAGCTCGCGGTGGTCGACTGGATGGTGAGCAAGGTCGGGTGGCCCGAGCAGTCGGCGGGAGGTGTGCTGGTCAACGGTGGGTCGCTGGCCAACGTCACCTCCCTGCTCGCGGCGCGGGCATGGGCCTTTCCCTCCGCCTGGAGCGAAGGGACGCCGAGCCAGGCCGTTCTGCTGGCACCCGTGTCCTGTCACGTCTCCGTCAAGCGCGGTGCCGCCATCATCGGGCTGGGCTGTGACGCGGTGGTGCCTCTCCCCTGTGACGCGCTCGGCAGGATCATCGTCGAGTCCGTCGCCGACGTCGTCGAGGCGCAGCGCCGACGAGGGCGGAAGGTGATGGCGGTCGTCGCCAACGCCTGCGCTTCCGCTACCGGGCTCTACGATGACCTCCAGGGCGTCGGACGGGTGTGTCGTGAGCTGGGGCTGTGGTTTCACGTCGACGCGGCGCACGGGGGCTCGGCGCTGCTGGTTCCGGCGTTGCGAGGTCGGCTCGCGGGAATCGAGCTCGCGGACTCCGTGGTCTGGGACGCACACAAGATGTTGAGGACGTCCACGCTGGCCGCGGCCGTGCTGGTGCGTCGCAAGGTCGACCTGGAGCGGGCCTTCCGTCAGGAGGCCGACTACCTGTTCTTTGAAGATGAGCGCGGTGGCCCCGACTTGATGATGAGGACCGTCGAGGGGGCGAAAGCCCAGCTCGGATTGAAGCTCTTCCTCAATCTGGCCTGGCGTGGAGAGGCAGGGCTCGGGGAGTACGTGGCGGGGCGGTATGCCACCGCCCATCGGCTGTGGGAGTTGCTGCGCGCTCGGCCGGACTTCGAGACGCCGTATGAGCCGCAGAGCAACGTGGTCTGCTTCCGCCCTCGTGACGCTCCACATGAGCGGCAGCAGATCGCCATGCGGGACTGGCTCATCGCGGACGGCCGCTTCCACCTGGCCTCCTCCGTGGTGGAGGGCACGCGCTGGCTGCGGGCGACCGTCATGTCTCCTTCCACCGAGGAGCGGACCCTCCACGCGCTCCTGGACGCGGTGCGCGAGGCCGCCCGTCAGGTCCGTGATATGGGCTGACCTGCGCGCCTGGCGCGAAGAGGTGGGGAACATGCGCGTCGCAGTCGCTCCTGGATGGCTCGTGGTGTTGCTCGTCTCCGCGTGTGCCCACCACTCTTCGGAGCGGCCGGTGTCCACGGGGTGCTCGGCACCGGGGACGCTGTGCTGGGACTTCGAGGAGGGGCGACTCCCGGAGGGCTGGACACCGTTCCGTGACGAGTTCAGCGGCCAGCTCCTCGTGGATGACACACGTGCCCGGGGCGGCCGGTATGCGCTGCACGCGAGCCAGCTCGTCGGAGGCCGCGAGGGCGAGCAGGGTGGTCCGAAGAAGACGGTGCGCTTCCAGCTCCCGAAGGACTTCGGTCCCGTGCTCTGGGGACGTGTCCACGTCTACGTGACGCCCGCGCGGCCGGCCTCGCACGCGGGGCTCTTCAACGCGCGCTATCCGCGCCCAGGGAGCCAGGACACCGCGTTCGAGGCGCTCGACTGGTACGAGGTGGCGACGTACCAGGAGAAGTACATGGCCATCTGGCATCCCCCGGAGCCGCCCGGCTTCCCGGAGTGGGTGCAGGTCTCCGACACGCCGCTCGTGTTGGACCGGTGGGCCTGCGTGGAGTGGCTCTTCGACGGCGCGAACGGTGAAGCGCCACAGGCCGCCGAGCCTCGCGTGTGGCTCGACGGCGTGGAGCTCCAGTGGCCTCGCAGGTTCGTCTTCGCCGACCCGCCCACCCAGACACCGCCGACGCGCGAGAAGGCTCGCGACTTCACGGTGCTGGAGGCGGGCGTGTTCCTCTACCAGGGCCTCTCGACGCCCACGGACTGGTGGCTGGATGACCTGGCCGTGGGCCCCCGGCGCGTGGGCTGCGAGTGACTTCGGGCTTCAGGCTCCGCCCGTGGGCTCGTGGAGCTTGAGCACGTAGAGGAAGTCCGGGACGGTGAGGCCGCGCGCCACCACGATTCCGTCACGCAGGATGAGCGTCTCCTCCAGCGAGTCGTGGAAGTGCGCCAGGGGCGTGGTGTCCATGCGGCGATGGAACGCGACGGGCGCGTCGCCGAGCACCTCCCAGTACGCGCGGCGGGTCACCTCGTCCGGCTGCGCGTTGCCGTCGAGCACCTCCCGGGGCGCTCCCGTGGCGAGGTCGAAGAAGCGCGTCTGCTGGTCATCCGAGCGGGTGACCAGCACGTCGTCGTCCATGGCCACCTCGAACGGCAGCGCGGGGTGCTGCACCTCGTACATCAGCCGTCCCGTGTCCGCTTCGTACAGGCGCACCCGGTCATCCAGCGTGCACACCGCCACCCGCGAGCCATCCGCGGAGAGCCGCGCGGCGATGACCGGCTCCTCGGAGACCTGGAGCACACGCCGGAAGCCCGCGGGCAGGTCGAGCAGCTCGAGCTCCCCCGTGGCGCGTCCCACCGCGATGCGTGGCACACGCTCGGCCGCCGTGTAGGCCACCGCGGGCTTCATCAGGGCCTGGGTGTCCAGCACGAGCCGCCCCGTCTTCACGTCGTGCACCTGGAGCCGCGAGGCCGCTTCGTAGCCCGACACGACGTAGGCGCCGTCCGGCGTGAACTCCACCATCGTGACGATGGCCTCGGGGCCCTTCAGCGTGTGGAGCAGTCGCCCGTCGGCCACGCGCCACACGCGCACCACGCCCAACTCGAACGTCCCCGCGAGCAGCGTCGAGTCCGGGGAGAAGGTCATCACCTGCTCCATCGTCATCTTCCGGGACGCGTCCCGCCCCTCCAGCGGCTTGTCGGTCAGCTCCGTCGTCGGCGCCATGCGCGACACGTCGAACAGCTGGATGCCCCGCCGCCACCCGTCGTCCAGGTAGCGCGTGACGGGATAGGCGGCCACCAGGTCGTTCCCGCTGAGTCGCCACGCGTGCAGGCCGGAGTCGTTGGCCTCGGGGGGCGGCTCGCGCACGCGGCCCTGGGCGTCGATGACGAGCATGCCGTCCATCCGCTTCGCGACGGCCAGGGTCCCCTCGGCCCGCCCCCACAGATGCTTCACGCGGTGCTGCTCGGACAGGAGCCTGGGCGGAATGGGCGCGTCGAGCCTGCTGAGCAGCACGCCGCCATCGATGGCCGTCAACGCGAAGTGCCTCAGGTCCGGCGAGAAGGCCGCGCCGCGCTCATGCCCATCCGAGGAGTAGGGACGCGACCACACCGTGGCGCCGTCCTTCACGTCCAGCACCTCCAGCCGGTCGTATCCCAACAGGCCCAGTTGTGAGGTCCCCAGCCACTGCACGTGGGAGTAGCGCGAGTTCCCCCGCAGGCCGCGCACCCGCTGCCAGGTCTTCGTCTCCGCCACGCCGACGTCGTCGAGGTCCGCCCACGCGAGCCACTCGCCGTCCGGACTGAAGGCAACGGTGCTCACGGAGCGCTGCGTCTCCAGTCGCGCCACCTGCTCGCCCGTGGCCACGTCCCACACGCGCACCGTGTTGTCCGACGCGCCCGACGCGAGCCAGCGCCCCGAGGGATGGAACGCCACGCTCAGCACCGACTGCTGGTGCCCCTTGAGCGTGCGGACCTTCTCACCTGTGTCCAGGTCATACAGGTGGATGAGCCAGCCGAGGTTGGCCACCGCCAGCAGCGTGATGTCCGGGCTGAAGGCCACCGACGTCACCTGTCCCTCCTGACGGCGGAACAGGTGGAGGTGCTCTCCCGTCTCCACGTCCCAGACGCGCGCCTCATGCGCCCTGGAGCCCGAGGCCAGCTGCTTGCCATCCGGGCTCCACGCAAGCCCGCGCACCTCCATCTCGTGGCCCTCCATCACCCGGAGTCGCTTGCCCGTCGCCACGTCCCAGACGTGGACGTTGTTTCCGTCGGCGCGCGAGCCGTCGGTGAACGAGCCGGTGGCCAGCCGCATCCCCGTCGCATCGAAGGCCGCGCACAACACCTGGGACTCGTGCCAGAGGTACACGTCGGCGCCGTCCAGCGCGCCCCGCAGCGGCAGCAGGGACTCCACCCAGGCCGCGCCGCCGGAGGACTCGCGCTGTCGTCGCCACCACGCCGCCAGCTGGTACAGGTGCGCCTCCGGGTCGTCCCAGGGGGCCTGCCCCGTCGTGGCGTAGTGCGGCGCGGCGTCCGGCGCGTCGTACCAGCGCAGCCGGTTGTAGAGGCACTGGAAGAGGGCCTCGGGGTGCTCGCGCAGGAAGTCCGCGTCGAGCGCGACGGCCTTGCGCAGCACGCCGAGCGTCCGGGGGCCCACGGTGGGGCCGTCCTCGTGCAGTACGCGCGTGTCCGCGGGCGTCCGGGCGAGCACGTCGTCGAGCGCGGCGAGCAGTCCGTCCACCCCTTCGGCGGCGATGAGGGATTCGAGGGTGGAGAGCTCGGTGAGGGATGCGAGGTCTTGGGGCATGGAGGGCCGCATTCTCGCGGCGACCCTCCATCGGGTTCAATGGGCGCGGCGGGTCTTCGCCGTGCCGGTGGCTCGCGAGCCCTCGGGCGCCGGGGTGTCGCGCAGGGCGTGGACGGCCTCGACGATGTGCGCCGCGTCGATGCCCGCCGCGGCGAGCAGCTCCTCGGGCTTGCCGGAGCCGGGCAGCTTGCGCACCGCGAGGCGCTTCACGCGGGGCAAGGGCTCGGTGCCGTCCGAGAAGGCCTCGAGCACCGCGTCCGCGAGCCCACCCTCCGCCCAGTGGTCCTCGACGACGAGGAGCCTGCCCTGGGTCTCCTTCGCGGCCTGCCGCAGCGTCTTCACGTCCACGGGCTTCACCGAGTACAGGTCGATGACGCGCACGGCCACGCCCGAATCCTGGAGCCGCGCGTGGGCCTCCAGCGCCTCGTGCAGCGTGATGCCGGCGGCGACGAGGGTGACGACGTCCCGGTCCGAGCGCCGGAGCACCTTGCTGCCGCCGATGGGGAACTCCTCGGTGGGCGCGTAGAGCACGGGTGTCTTGGCGCGCGTGGTGCGCAGGTAGCTGATGCCGCGCAGGTCCACCAGGGCGGCCATCAGTCGGGCCGTCTGGTTGGCGTCGCTCGGGTAGAGCACGGTGCTGCCGGCGACGGCGCGCATCATCGCCAGGTCCTCCAGCCCCATCTGCGAGGGGCCGTCCTCGCCGATGGACACGCCCGCGTGGCTGCCGCACACGTGCAAGGTCGCGTTGGACACGGCCGCCATGCGCAGTTGGTCATACGCGCGGGACAGGAACGCGGCGAAGGTGCTGACGAAGACGCGCTTGCCCAGCACCGCCATGCCCACGCCGCTGGACACCATGTTCTGCTCGGCGATGTACATCTCGAAGTACCGGTCCGGGTGCGCCTTGCGCAGCTCCTCCGAGTACGTGGAGTTGGACACCTCCGCGTCCAGCGCGACCAGGTCCGGGTGCGCGTCCCCCAGCGCCGCGAGCGCGTCGCCGTACACCTTGCGCGTGGCGACCTTCTCGTCCGTGGCGTAGGTGGGCAGCTTCAGCGGTCCAGCCGCGGGCTTCGCGGAGGGCTTCGTCACCTCCGGCTTGCGCACCGCGAAGCGCAGGTTCCGCTCGCCGCCGAGCTCCTGGATGGCCTCGCGCGCCTTGTCCTCGGGCAGGGGCTTGCCGTGCCAGTGCTCATGGTTGGCGATGAGCGAGTAGCCGTGGCCCTTCTCCGTCTTGAAGACGAGGCACGTGGGCTTGCCCTTCGTGGCCTGGGCCTCGGCCAGCGCGCGGTCGATGGCGCCCAGGTCATGTCCGTCCACGGCCAGCGCATGCCAGCCGAAGGCCCGCGCGCGGGCGACATAGGCCTCGCCGTTCCAGCCCAGCTCCGTCTCGCCGCTCTGGCCCAGGCGGTTCATGTCGATGAGCGCGCACAGGGTGTCGAGCTGGTAGTGCGCGGCCTTGTCGAACGCCTCCCAGACCGAGCCCTCCGCCGTCTCGCTGTCGCCCATCATCACGTACGTGCGGAAGCGGCGCTGGTCCAGGCGCGCGGTGAGCGCCATGCCCACGCCGATGGCCAGCCCCTGGCCGAGCGAGCCGGTGGCCACGTCCACCAGCGGCAGCACGTGCGGGTTGGGGTGTCCCTCCAGGCGGCTGCCGAACTGGCGCAGGGACAACAGCTCCGCGTCGTCGATGGCGCCCGCCGCCTTGAACGCGGCGTAGAGGACCGGGCAGGCGTGGCCCTTGGAGAGCACGAAGCGGTCATTGTCCGGCGCGTGCGGGTGCTGGAAGTCGAAGCGCAGGTACTTCTGGAACAGCACCGCGACGATGTCCGCCGCGGACATGGATGAGCTCGGATGTCCGGAGCCCGCCGCCGTCGTCGCGCGGATGCTGTCGACCCGCAGCTGCGCCGCGAGCTCTGCCAGGGTGTCTGCCATCGTCTCTCTCCAGGCTGGGGGACCTCCGTAGGGTGTTGATGGTCGGGCCCCGGGTGAAGCGGCGTGGAGGCACGAGGTGAGAGGGCGGCCGAGGGGCTTCTCTTCGCAGGGCAACCCGACGAGGGGGCTCCCGTGTGCAGGCCCGCTCACGCTCCGGCGCGCATGGGCAGATTCAAGCCAGGGGTGTGAACCGCCATGAATCCACTGCGTCAGCTCGAGGAATTCGGCCAGGCCGTCTGGGTGGACAACCTCCAGCGGAGCTACATCACCCAGGGGACGCTCCAGAAGCTCATCACCGAGGATGGGCTCAAGGGGCTGACCTCCAACCCCACCATCTTCCAGAAGGCGGTGGCGGGCAGCGAGGACTACGAGGACCTCTTCCAGTCCGCGCGGGGCCAGGGGCGCTCGGCGGGTGACGTCTACGAACAGCTCGCCGTGCGCGACGTGCAGGGCGCCGCCGACATCCTGCGCTCCGTCTATGACGCGCTGAAGGGGAGGGATGGCTACGCCTCGCTGGAGGTCTCCCCTCGGCTCGCGAACGACACGAAGGCCACGCTCGAGGAGGCGCGCAGGCTCTGGAAGACGCTGGACCGGCCCAACGTGATGATCAAGGTCCCCGGCACGGAAGCAGGGGTGCCCGCCATCGAGCAGCTCACCGCGGAGGGGCTGAACATCAACGTGACGCTCCTGTTCAGCCAGGAGCGCTACCGGCAGGTCACGCACGCGTACCTGACGGGTCTGGAGCGCTTCGCCAAGGCGGGCGGGGATTTGAGCAAGGTGTCCAGCGTGGCCTCGTTCTTCGTCAGCCGCATCGACGTGGCGGTGGACAAGGAGATCGAGCAGCGCCTGAAGGCGGGCGTCACCGCGGAGCAGCGCAAGGTGCTGGAGTCGCTGCACGGCAAGGTGGCCATCGCCAACGCGAAGCTCGCCTATCGCATCTACCAGGAGGTCTTCAGCAGTCCGCGCTGGAAGGCGCTCTCGGCGAAGGGCGCGAAGGTGCAGCGGGTGCTGTGGGCGAGCACCAGCACCAAGGACCCGAAGCTGCGCGACGTGCTCTACATCGAGGAGCTGATTGGCCCCGACACCGTGAACACGATGCCGCCGGCCACCATCGACGCCTTCAGGGACCACGGAAAGGTGCGCACCACGCTGCTGGAGGACCTGGCTGGCGCGAAGGAGACGATGCGCCAGCTGGAGGCCGGTGGGGTGTCGATGAAGAGCGTCACCGAGCGGCTGGCCGTGGACGGCGTGCGGCTCTTCGAGGAGTCGTTCGACGCGCTGCTGAAGGCGGTGGAGGCGCAGCTGAAGAAGTCGTAGGCGCCAGGGCCTCGAGGGACTTCCGGTGCGGCGTGTCCCGGAGGTAGTCCCAGGCCTCGGTGTCCTCGAGCCGTGTCTCCGTCTGGGACAAGAGCTCCAGCAGGAGCTTCACGAGCGAGCCCTCGTCGCGAGGCGCGGCGTGGGGGCTCTTGCGCAAGGCGCGCTGGATGGCGACGGCGACCTGACGGGCGTGTTGCTCGGACGCGCTGGCCACCCGCGTGAGCGTCGTGGTCCAGCGCTTGAGCTTCACGAGGCCGGTGGTGCGCAGCTCGCCCATCGTCGCGCCCAGCTCCTGTGCGGAGAGCCTCCCGGTTTCCAGGGCGGCGATGGCCGCGTCCACGCTCACGCCGGACTCCCCGGGCTTCTTCGCCGCGAGCCCGAGCGCGAGCACCAGCCGCGCCATGGGTCCCAGGTGAAGCCAGGGATGGAGCAGCTGCTCGTAGCACGCGGCGTTGCCCCAGCTCGCCTCGAACCAGTCGAGGTTCTCGGCCAGCCCCTCCGCGCGGCTGGCGAAGTAGGCCTCCATCCCCGAGGGCCAGAGCGTCGCCGTCCAGCGCGCGTAGGGCTTGTCCACGCCGCCGTACTTCACCGAGAGCATCCGGCCCGGGAGGTCACCGCGCGTCGCCTTGGGCTTGGGCTCCGTCGACAGGTGCAGGTGGTGGAACGTGTACTCACCGGAGCGCCGGGCCTTGACGGTGAAGGTGTGGATGCTGGGCTCGGTGTCTCCCCTGAGCCTGCGCGCCACGGCCAGGAGCTCCTCGGGAGCGCGAGGCTCGGTGCGCCCGAGCCCCGAGGCCCAGTCGATGAGCTTCAGCGTCTCCGCGTGGGGCTGGCCCTTGCGTGACGGAGGCGGGGCCGTGCGTGATTCTTCCGCGGGCGCGAGTCGGGACAGGGCGATGCACAGGTCCGTGTGTGTGGGCTCGGTGGCTCTCGCGAGCACGCGCTCCACCAGGCGCTCCGGCGCAATCCAGCCGCCCTGGTGCGAGGGGAACGACAGCAGCCCGTCGGTGTGCCCCGCGTCGAGGGCGCGAGCGAGGTCCTTGAGGCGCTCGTCCAGCAATGGGAGGAAGACCTCGTGCGCGGGCGAGAGCAGGGTCTTGGCGAGCTCACGCAGCGTGGCCACGGCCTGGCCGTGAGGCGCGAGCCAGGCGAGGGCGAGGCCAGCGAGGCGGAAGGCCAGGGGCTCCTGGTAGGGCTTCGCGCACGACTTCTTCGCCCGCTTGCCCAGGGCGGAGGTCTTTCGCGCGAAGTCCTCGGGGCGCTGTTTCCCGAGCCGGGCCACGCCATCCAGGATGCGCTCGAGCTCCATCGGGTCGCTCGCGTCCTCGAGGCCCGCGGAGAAGGCCGCGATGAGGGAGTCGAGGTCCTCGATGGGGGCCACGGCGAAGCGGGGCTCACACGGCGACGCCGGTCCGGTGTTGGACGGCGGTTCGATGGGCGCTGCCTTCGCCGGGGTCTCGCGGACAGCGCCGAGCCACGCCTGGACCTGCTTCCGCAGCGACGCGGCGACGCCTTCCACGCGCTCCTCGACGGCGGCTCGCAGGGGCGCCTCGGGGACACTCGCCAGGGACGTCAGGGCCTTGAACACCGCCTTCTGGACGTCCACCTCCTCGTGGGCGAGACCCATGCACAGCGTGAGCAGGACCCGCTGACGGGCGTCTGGGGTCTCCCTGCCGGCCAGGGCCAGCAGCCGCTTCGTCGCCTGTTGCGCGGCGGCCTTGTGGCGGGCGAGGAGCACGGGCTCCAGCGCGGGCCGCAAGGTGGACTCGGGGAAGGGACGGCGCTCGTCCAGCGTGTCCACCACGTCGAGCGCGAGGCTGACCGTCGCCGGGATGGTGCTGCCCAGCAGGCGCGGATAGCGCTCGCGGTGTCGCTCCAGCTCCTCGTGCGTCGGCTCCATCGACTGATGGAAGCGCGAGAACCAGCCCGCGCGGAAGGCCGCGAAGTCGCGCTCCAGGGCGCCCAGCGTGGCGTCCAGCAACCGCGCGCGGTCCAGTGTCCCCTGGCGCATGTGGCGCAGGAAGGTCTGGGCCCAGGTCTTGTCGTCGGGCGTGTACTTGTCCCTCGCGGCGAGGCTCAGCTCTCCGCCGCCCTCGACCTCGAAGAGGTGCCACACCTCGTCCTCGCGCACGCGCGGGTCGGCGTCGAGCGGGTTCGGGCTGAAGCGCACGTCCACTTGCAGCAGGCTCAGGATGTAGTTGTCGTGGGAGGGTCGGCGCGACACGCCCGCGCGCACCAGGTGTCGGGCCACCGCGCCCAAGGCGGGGTTGAGCTCGACCAGCCGCTCGGCCGCGTCCTCGAGCCCTGGGGCCTTCAACTTCACGGCCACCTGGGCGGTCTCCTCGGGCAGGCGCGACAGGTGCGTCCGCTTCCACTCGGAGGGAGGGACGCAGAAGAAGTACACCAGGGTCAGCGCTTGGAGGCGCGGCGGGAGCGTCTGGCTATAGGGCTCGTCATGGAGCGCCTTGAGTCGGCTCGACACCTCGGCGCCGAGCTTCCTCCGCTCGGCATGGGACAGGCGTTCCAACAGGGCGGTGCTGGCGTCGAGGCCTGGCGCGGCGAGGAGGGGGTCCAGCAGGGAGGCGCTCATGGCGAATCGTCGTCCTCGGCGCGATGGACGTGCAGCCGCGCCGCGAGAAGGTGTTTGCACGGCCCGCGGTCCAGCGCGTGCCGGGAGAACCAGGGACAGCCACAGCGCAGGGGCTCACCCTCCGCGTCCAGGAGCACGTGGTAGGTGACGTCCGAGCCGCGCACCCAGAAGGCTCCGAGCTCCTTCGGGTCCGCCTCCACCGCGCCCGCCACGAGCAGGGCCCGCGCATCGGCGAGCCGCGGCGCGAGGGCCTCGACCTGCGCGAAGTCGAACGGCAGCTCTCGGTGGAAGAATGCGGCCGTCTGGGAGTCGAACCCCACCAGCCCTCGCACGCCGAGCACGAGGAGGCCCTGTCGCACGAGCTCCTCGGGAGCGCCCAGCTTGCGCGCCAGGGCCAGCGGCTCCAGCACGGCCTCCCAGCGCAGCTCCGCGCGCAGCGTGCTCAGCACCTGCTCCACCTGGGCCTGTTGCGCCAGGGCCGTCAGCGCCTGTCCCTCTCCGGAGAAGCCGCGCCAGACCTCGCTCGACAGCGCCAGCGTGAAGCGTGACGCGCCCAGGTCGAGCACGAAGGCGGTGGCCTGGCCCCGAGGGTCCGCGTGCAGGATGAGCCGCTTCGCGGAGGGGACCAGGTCCTCGAGCACCCGAAGCCGCTCCAGGCCGGTGATGCGCATCGCGCCCTTCGATTCGGTGGAGCTCAGTCGGACGGTGCGCCCCTGGGGGACGAGGTAATGGACGCTCTTGTCGCCACGGGTCCGGGGGAGTCCTCGCAGGAAGCGCAGGGCCTCCGTCGCGGACAGCTCGGCGAAGGGGGTGAGGCGCGACAGGTAGGCCTGCACTTCGGCGAAGCCCTTGAGCCAGCGCAGGGGCAGGGGGACCTTGCGCTCCACCACGCGCGTGTCGCCTCGCTGGAGCGCCACCTCCGCGTGGCCGACGGACAGCGAGAGGGGCTCCTCCTCGCGCACGGTGGACAGGGCCGCGCGCATGGCGGCGTTGAAGTCCACGTTCGTCGTGCCGAAGGACGCGACGTCCCCTTCGTAGGCGGCGGGGGTGAGGTCCACGCGGGCGTAGGTGCTGGCGCAGCCGGAGAACCCCTCGAAGCGCAGCATGCCTCGCCCGCACGTCACCACCGGGTCGGCCTCGCGCAGGATGCGGTTCAACATGGCGGGCGGGATGAAGAAGCGCGAGCCCACCACGCGCGAGAGGGCTCGCAGCGACAGCGCCGTCAATCGAGGTTGGGTGAGGCGCCCCTCGAAGAAGTACGGCTGGGGTGCGCCGCCACCGGAGGTCATGAGCCGCAGCGCGTGCCCCTTCTCCACGGGGACGAGCTCGGAGGGGCTCGCGTACAGATAGGTATGGTTCAGCGCTGTCATGGTGTCCGGTCGCCCAGGCTATCGCGGTGGGGCGACGCGACCAACGGTGTGGCGCTCGCTTGCTTCAGGGATTCGGACCCACACATCCCGAGCGGGCTTCTGGCATGGTGCCGCGGACATGCGACGACTCCTCCTGGCCTGGTTGTGCTGCTGCGTCCCGTCCCTCGTTCTCGCGCAGTCGGTGGTGAAGGAGGAGTGGGTCGTCACCACGGACATGTGGGGCAACGCGCTTCACCAGGGGCTCTCGCTGGAGCGCTCGGGGAAGAGGCTGGCCGGCACGTTCGACGGTGACACGCTGGAGGGTGAGCGCACGGGCAACGAGGTCCGCTTCACCGTCACCGACTCACGGCAGGCGCGCTACGTCTACACGGGCAAGGTGCGGGGCGACCGGCTGGAGGGCACGGCGGACGTGCCGGACACGAACGACAAGAAGGCGCGGGTGAAGCGGGCGTTCACGGCGCGCCGGATTCCGGAGCGGCCCGCGGGCCCGCCGCGTCGGCATGAGTTCACCCCGACGTCGTGGTCGAACGAGTTCTCCGCGGACCGGGCGCCGGTGCTGACGCTGTGGTCCGGGGACACGGTGAAGACGACGACGCTCGACTCCGGTGGGATGGATGAGCGTGGTGTGTCTCACGCACTGTATGGCAATCCGCAGACGGGGCCGTTCTTCATCGCGGATGCGCGGCCTGGGGACATGCTGGCGGTCCACTTGAAGCGCCTGCGATTGAATCGGCGGAGCGCGGACAGCCTGGACAGCATCGTCGGGCGGGCGATGACGCCGCTGTTGGCGTCGAAGGCGACGGAGCTGGGCAAGCCGGTGCGCTGGACGTTGGACTGGGAGAAGGGCGTGGCGCGGCCGGAGTCGCCCACGGAGAAGCTGAAGGACTTCACGGTGCCGCTGCGGCCGATGTTGGGGGGATTGGCGGTGGCGCCGGGCTTTGGGTCGCCGCCGGTCTCCACGGGGGATACGGGGCGCTTCGGCGGCAACATGGACTTCAACGAGGTGGTGGAGGGCAACACCGTCTATCTGCCCGTGTTCCAGCCGGGGGCGCTGCTCTACGTGGGAGA
Source organism: Myxococcus fulvus (assembly GCF_900111765.1). Next base: position 1,167,441 of record NZ_FOIB01000002.1, on the reverse strand, counting down.
TGCGCACGCGGGGCAGGGGGATGGCGAGACGTCGCAGTTCGCGCTGGAGACGTCGATGGAGGTGGAGCTGACGGTGGAGGTCATCCGGGGCAAGGCGCCGTCGATGCCGCGAGTGGAGTCACCCACGCACCTGATGGTGTTGGGACAGGCGGGCTCGCTCGACGACGCCCTGCGCCAGGCGACGAGTGGCCTGACGCAGTGGCTGGCGCAGGACTACGGGCTGTCGCTCTCGGAGAGTGCGCAGGTGATGGGCACGAGCGTGCAGTACGTCGTCGCCAACCTCGCGGGCCGCAGCGTGGGCGTCGCGGCCAAGCTGGACAAGGCCCGGCTGGCGCCGCTGCGGCCCTCGGGGAAATAAGTCCTGCTCGAATGAGGCACCCCCATTCCAGACGCTGACCTCCCCTCCATTCCATTCGATGCGCGGCATCGTGTCGGACTGGGCTGAGAATCTCTGCCCTTCTCCATCCCCAGACGGGGGCTTTCGAGGAGGCGTCGATGTTCTCGCATCGGAGCTGGGCCGTCGTGTTGCCGCTGCTTCTTCCTGGTGTGGGAAGGGCGGAGGAGCCCGCTGTCCCTCCTCGCTGGGAGGAGGCGGAAGCCGTCATTCGCGAGTTGGAGGCGGCCTCTCCTCCTGTCGAATCCGACGCGACGTCGTCCTGGACGAACGTCCTGCGCCTGGAGACCACGACGTGGACGTTGTTGCCCCGAAGCGGGGCGGGAGAGGCCGAGGGCTTCGTGCAGGTGGAGCCCATGGTGGCGTTGGACCAAGGCGAGTGGTTCCGCCTCAACGTCGGGGCTCCCCTGCGACTGCGGTTATGGGGCGACGACGCGGGGGCTGGCTTCGTGAGGAAGGAGGACTGGGACACGCTGTCCGATTGGGGGCAGGTGGTGCGCCTCTTCTCCGTGGGCGTCGATGCGTCCAACGCGGTGTGGGCGGGACGGATGGAGGGCTACTCCCTGCTGTCCGGGCACCTGGTGCGGCGCTACGGCAACCAACTGAACCCGGACTACCACCCGGCGGGTTTGGGGGCTTCGGGGACGCTGGGGCCGGTGTACGCGGAGGCGTTCGTCTCGGACCTGTTGGGCGCTCGCCTCACCGGCGCGGAGGTCGCGTTGGATGTGCAGCATGTCCTCTTCGGACGTCCCGCTGTGCCCGGGCGCTACACGCTGGCGTTCTCAGCGGTCCACGACTGGGGAAGGGCGGGCGGTGTCTCGGCGCCGATGACGCTGGCGCATGTGGATGGCACCGCCGTGGTGCTGAGGCGTCGGAGTCGGGACACGGGCCTCGAGGTCCACGTGTTGGGAGGATGGGGCGGACGTCCTGGCGAGGGCGGCGCGTGGGGCGCGGTGGCGGGCGTGGGGTTGGAGGCCGTGTCGTCGACAGTGGACTTGCGCGCGCGACTGGAGGGTCGGCTGCAGCGAGGCGGCTTCCGACAGGGCGCCTTCGGTCCGGACTACGAACTGGCGCGCTTCCAGGTAGCGGGCCTGTCTTCGGCGCCGCTGGCGGAGTCGTCCTTCCCTCGAGGTGGCTCGGCCTACGGCGAGGTGATTCTCGGCTGGGATGCAGTGCGCCTGAGCGGCATGCGGCAGCGCCACGTCTTCGTCTCCCTGGGCGTGGAAGCCTTCACGTGGGGCCGGGTGGACGTGGATGGGCGCATGGAGGCGCAGCTCTTCCATCGTGACTTGAGCCTGGGCGTGAGCGGGCTGGCGATGGGGATGGGCCAGTCGAGGGCGCGCTACCTCGTGTCGGCGGAGGCGCGGTGGCGCTTCCTCGGCGGGCGGCTGTTCGCCGTGGGGCAGGGTGGCACGTTGCTGTTTCCCACGCCGGAGCGCGCGTTGCGGCCTGGGGCGTTCGCTGGTGTCGGGCTGGGGGTGGACAATGTGCGTTGAGCGCTTGCCGCGTGGCGAAGTTCTCCTCTCACTGGTTCTGGCGTTACTCACGGTGGGATGTGCCTCGCGGGCCGGCTCGGATGTCGCCCTTGTTTTGTTCGCGAGCCCAACGCCGATGTCCGCGCTGGAGCGCGGTGCCGTCGCGAACCTTCCCGCAGGCGACGCGCTGGAAGACGAGGCGGAAGTTGGCCCGTTGCTGCACCGCCGTCGCGCTCCGCAGATGCATCCTGGGGCGGGCGTCCGTGGTGAGACAGGGCTTCTTCCGGTCGCCGACACCCAGGCCAGCGCTTGCGGTGAGGCGCCTCCGGGATGGCCACGCCTGTCCACGGACGAGGAGGTGCTGGCTCCCTTTCTGGGATGCACCACACCGGCTGCCTTCCTGGCATTGCAACGCACGGTGGACATGCCCCGGCTGGTGCAGTCCCTCTCGGACTGGAATGCCGTCCGGCTGGGCGCGCTGGGGCCGCTGGAAGCAGCGGCCGCCACCGTCCTGCTCAAGAAACGCGTCGCGTTCCTGGCCACCGTTGCCGAGAAGCATGGCCCGGGGCAGGCGGAAGTCCTCGTCCTCTTCGTCCTGCACACGGCCTTCGACGACGAACTTCGGGATGTGCTGCGCCTGCTGGCTGAGGACAAGTTGCTGAGGCGGTCCCTGGGAGGCATGGAGGTCGTCTCCGAGGAGCTGCGTCAGCGTGGCATGTCCCTCGTCGACTTCCCGGAGAGGGACTTCCGCGCCGGTGATATCGCGCGCGGGCTGGGACGGGCAGCGGACGATGTCGCGTCCTCCATGCCGCTCGTCGCTGGAAGCCGGAGCGTGGAGGCGTCCTCGCTGCCCGCACAGCTTCCACCGGTCTACCGGACCGCGTACCAGGAGGTGGAGAAGGCTCAGTACCTGGGAGCCTTCGCACCGGGCAGAGTGGCCCTGGCTTCGTTCGACCACCTCACCTTCGGTGTGCCACTGGGGTTCTACTCCCTGGCCGCCGGAACTGCGCAAGGCGGAGCGTCTCTCGCGAAGGGAGAGTACGAGGAGGCCACGCGACAGCTGGCGCCCGCGGCGCTTCTGGTGGGCCTCTACGCGGGAGGAAAAGGGGCGCGTGGCTTCCGCGACAGGGACTTCACCAGGCGGGAAGGAACACCGCTTCAGGTGACGGTGCCTCGCGTCGAGGCGCTGAAGGCTGTGCTGGAGCGGTTGAAGTCGCGGACGGAGATGAGCTCCGTGGGGGAGGTGGCTCGCCACCTCCAGGCGCGTCGGGAAGCGGCCCTCCTGGTGGCGGAGTGGGGTGAGGCCGGGGCGCTGGCTCTCCACGAAGCGGGAGGTCACCCAGCTCGAGCGCAGGCCTTGTTGGCGGTGAGGCACGGCGAGTCCCTAAGGACGCCGCCGCCGAAGGGCGGTGGTGGGAAGGGCAGCGGGAGGCCCTCCTCGCTGCCCGAGGCTGCGGGCCTCCCCGCCGAAGTGGCGGAGGCGAAGTTCCGGCAGGTGGAGGCCGAGGTCGGAGGGGCCCGGCTGTCGATGGACGTCATTGCCTTGAGGGCACATCGAGAGGCGCTCATGAAAGCCGCGCCTCGCGGTGCGGACGCGCATCCCCTCTGGTCGGACTACCTGGCGTATCTGGAGAAGCGGGCCGCTGAAATCCCGCAGGGCCTGGCGTCGAAGGGACCGCTACCGTGGGCCGGTTACCAACTGGTACGCGAGCGCTACGCACGAGGTCTGGCCTTCGAGAGGGAGATGGTCGTCATCCTGGAGGCGGACGCGGCCTTGCCGAGAGCGCAGCGGCGATGGCTGCGGGACTTCGAGCTTCCGCGCATCGAAGCGCACGTGGGGGTGTTGAAGGCGGACCTCCGCTTCGCGGACGTGCTGGTCATCGAAACACGGCCCGCTCCCGGGCAGCCTCCGCGTGTGGAGACCTTCAGCTTCAAGAGTCGGGATTTCTCTCGGGCCGAAGTCGGCGCGCTCAAGAGGCAGATGAACGAGGACGCAAGCATGGCCATGCGGTACTACGGTGAGACCTTGAACATCCGCCGTCCTGGAATCGAGCAGTTGGCGCAAGTCCAGAGGGTCCGCGTCGTTTATGATGGCGGTAGTCTCAGGCCTGCAAACCCCAAGGCAGAGAGAGCAGCCGTGCGAGAGACTGAGCACGAAGTCGAGGGAGTCGAGGTTTTGTTTCGATGAAGGTCACAGCCGTGCGAAAATACGATGCTGAGGACCACCTCTCTCTCTCCTTCGAGGCGACGTACGACCCGACCGCCGACCTGAAGTCAGAACTGGCTCCGCTTCTGGAGGCGCTCGAGGCGGGAGCAGGGCCGTGGATGCCGGACTTCGTCGAAGGCTCGCGCCCGTATCCCTATTCACGAAGTGCCGTCCTGACCGCACTGGAGGAGAATCGTCGACGGAGGAGCGCCTCTGTCAGCTTCTCGCAGACGCTGGGGCACCTGGCGGATATGTCCGTCGGGCTCTGGCTGCCGCCGTCCGGGAAGAGAATCCATGTCTACATTTCGGTCCAGCCGATTTCGCTCTTCGGCGACGCTTCGCTCTGCGAGGGGTTCATGGACATGGTGCGAGCCTGGGCTGCTCATTACCCGGTGACTCTCGCCACTGCGAACAGTGTCGCGGAGGAGCAGTTGGTGGAGGCTGCCAATCAAACGCGCGATGCGGTGGCCTCGGAGAGGCTGGATGACGAGGGGATTCATGAAGTGGCCTGGCTGAATATCTTCGGTCCCAAGCAAGTGGCATCCGTGGGCCGCGAGCGGGTGCTCTCGACGCCTGCATATCGGGTCGAGGAGTTTCCCAGTGGCGCGGTGCTCGTGGTGCTTCGACCCACCGCCGCCGACTTCGCCAGTGACGAGGCGCGGGTGGTTCAGGCCCGTGCCCTGGTCCATTTGAGGCCCGACCTGGATTTCGACGCGGTGCTCCGCGCGCTGCGGGCGCGCAGTGCCGCGCTTGCTCCCGTGGAGCCTCGCTTCCACCCGGACCTTGCTCCTCTTCTCTCGCGCCTGATACCCGAGCTCAGGCTCAGCGAGCGCCAGAGGAAGATCGCCGAGCTCAACGCCTGGACCCCACTGGAGCCATCCGAGTGGCTCCCTGCCGCCCTCCCAGCGGACGTCGAGGACCCGGAGCGCGCCCTCGGCCACTTCGACGACCTCGCCGAGAGCCTCGTGGCGGCGTTGCACGTCCACATCCCGAGCCTCTTCGATGCGACGCCCGAGTCCCTCACGGACCTCGACCTCCATTTTCTGAAGGAGCGTTTCCCGGAGCGGTACCTGAGGGACTTCATCGACGAGCACACCGTGCCCGCCCTGGGCGCCTACCTGGGGAACGTGCTGGTGCGACGGCTGGATGGAACCTGGGTACCCCGGCGGAACCTGGAGGAGTCCCAGGTGCGTGTCGGCAAGCGCGTCTGGTTGCCTTTCCTCCGTGCGCGCCGGTACATGCAGTCCAGCCAATCACTGCTGGACTGCTCGCTGACGCAGTTCTTCCTCGAGGCGACGCGGCATCGCTCCTGACGGGCGCGGACCTACTCCCAGGTGCTCCCGGTCCATGTCCGCGTGACACTCACCGTGGAGCCCCCCGTGGTCTCCACCCACCTGAGCACGGGGCGCTCCTGCACATCCCAGCTCAGCACGGGCTGGGACGCGACGGAGTCAGGCGCGTCATTCACGTTGAGCACCCCACCCAGCGGATGCCACGCCTGTCCATCCCAGCGCGACGCGCGCAGCTCCACGTTGCTGAAGTGGGGCGACGCCTTCTTCAGCCACGCGACGGTGGGGAAGCCCCGCTCGTCCAGCGCCAGCGTGAAGGTGTTCACCGCGCTCCCCGGCGGCCCACCCAGCCGCAGGTCCACCGGTCCCACGCCGTCACCGAGCTTGCGGTACACCGTGTTGTTCAGCACCGGCCCCGAGCGCTTCACATACACGCGGTAGACATCCTCCGCGTAGTTCGTGTTCACCTCCAGCGTCTCACCCGTGTCCCCAATCCACGCGACCACACACCCGTCGAACCCCTGGTCCGAGTAGTACGCCTGGAGCACCTGCGGCGTCAGGTAGTCCTTGTAGAGGTCGCAGTAGGGGAGGTTCGACCCCGCGTCCCGGATGGCCTGCAACGTCAGGCCCACGCGGGGCGGCAGCGTGGTGAGCGCCTGCGCCGACGAAGCCGCGTCACCCGATGGTGACACGGCCCCTCCGTCCGCGCAGCCCGCGAACAACCCCGCGCACACCACCGCCGTCAACAAACCCCGAGCCTTCCTGCCTGGGACCCATCGCATGTGAGCCACTCCTGTGGGAGGTGAAGCGGCCCAAAGCTAGGCATGCGTGTCTTTCACGGCCCGTCGAGTCCGCCGTGTCTGTTCAACGGCGGACCCGGCTCATGTCAGGGAAAGAAGAACGAACGGTCGCAGGTGAGACTGCCACCCGCGCGGTACAGCATGTCTTGGTAGACGATGGTGTTGTTGATGGAAAACGCGCTCGTCACCGACGCCACGGTGACGCCGCCTCGCACCAGCCGGAAGCGCGGCGTGCCCTGCTGCAGCGGCACCCGGAAGGACTGGATGCCCGCCGCCACGTCCCGACGTTGCACGACCCCCGCGAACTCGATTTCGAGCGTCCCGGGCGCGGTGAGGAAGGCGAGCAGCTCCACCTCGTTCGCGGCCGCCGCGCCGCCCCGCAGCTCGTAGGGCGCGCGCTGCTTCGTCAGGTCCGGCGCGGCGCTCGTCGATTGCACGCGGTGGAAGTAGTAGAGCGCGTCCCGGGTGATGGTCGGCTGGACGCCTGTCTTGAACCAGGCCGTGTAATAGGCCGTCAAATCGAACGCCGCCCACTGCGTGCCGGACGAGGGCGAAATCTCCGTCGCCTCCGAGTAGTCGTTCCAGGTGATGAGCTGCACCCAGTCCGCGCCGCCCTGGATGGCCGCGTCCCACAGCGCCCGGTACGCCTGGGAGTTGTTCGCCTCCGTGTAGACGAGGTCCTTGGGCCGCGAGTCCTGCACCGCCACGGGCGCCATCCACTGGAGCCCCATGCCGTGCGCGGTGCCCACGTTGGTGCGCTGCCCCGCCGCGCTACCGAGCGTTCGGTTCCCCCACGTCGACGTCCCGTACAACGGCACCACCGCGTCGAGCGTGTTCGTCGCCGCCACCCAGGGGCGCACGTACACGGGCCACAGCGCCGAGGGAATGCCCCGGGCCTGGAGCGCCTGGAGCACCGACGCCCACCACTGCGGCGTGCGGTTGTCCGCCATGTACGGCGAGAGCAGGAGCCGCCCATCCGGCAGGTGATACACCGCCGGGTGCGAGGCCACCGAGCCGATGGAGTTCACGAACGCCGACAACGCCTCCGCGTCCGTGCCCGAGTACGTGGAGCTCATGTCCGGCATGAGGACGATGCGAAACCCACTGTCCACGTTGCTCGCCGCCTGGAGCAGCTTCAACAGCCGGTTCCAGTGCGTGCCGGTGTGGTTGAGGATGTCATACGTGAAGCCATCCAGCCCCAGCGCCGCCGCGCGCCGCACCTCCACCTCGAAGTTCGCCAGCTCGTAGTCCACGCCCGAGGCGCGCGGGGCCTGGGGCAGGGGGCGCTGCTTGAGCAGCCCGCCGCAGTACGCGAACTTGGAGTTCTCCCCGGTGGGCTGCAGGTAGTTGCGCGCGTAGTAGTCGACCGAGGGCTCCCGGTTGTCGAGCGAGAGCGGGTAGGGCGAGAAGTAGTGCGCGAACACCTTCTTCGGCGACGCGCGCAGCGTGCTCAGCGCCGGCAGGTTCAACGCGAAGCACGGCGTGGCCGGGGCGTCCTCCACCTCGGCCGTGAGCGACGCGTCGAAGCTCAGGTCCGACGAGTTCAGCGTGGACTGGTGCACCTCCACCGCCACCACGTTGGTGCCCGCCACCAGCGCGGTGCTGGGAATGCTCACGGTGTGCCACGCCTGCTCGGCGCTGTCGGCGATGACGGTGCTCGCCAATGTCGACGCCGTCACCGTGCCCGAGGGCAGGTTGCTGCGCAGCACCTCCTGGCCATTCAGGTAGACGATGGCGCCGTCATCGCGCAGCAGCCGCAGCACCATGTTGCCCACCCGCGACGGGTCCGCGACGGTGAAGGCCCGGCGGAACCACGTCGTCACGTGGCGCGCGCTGGTGCTCGGGCCATAGGCGACGACGGTGGCCTCGTCCCCATCGCCGTAACCCAACTGCGCGGGACCCTGCGCCCACGATGTGTCCGCGTAGCCCACCGACGTCCAGCCCGCGCCCGGGTCCACGCCCGTGTCGCGGTAGCGCCACGTGCTCCCCGCTGCGATGAAGGTGACGGCCTGGAGGGACTGCGCCTCGGCCGTGTCGACAGGGGGCTCCGGGGCAGGCTCGGAGTGGGTGGGACCGCAGGCGCTCAGCCAGGGCACGAGCACGCCGAGCCAGAGCGCTCGGCGAGAGGAAACGAGATTCATGAGGGCGTCTTCCGAGGGGGTGTGGGAAAGACAAGCAGACGACCGGGCTCTCGTAACACGCGATAGGCGATGAACCCGAGACAAACCCGGCGGTGGCTGTGTATTGCGCCGCCGTCGCCAAATTCCACCCGTGAGCCGGCGTATCAGCACATCCCATTTTCGGGCACCCTTCCCCCGGATGTGGGAAGGCGGAGGTGTGTCCCAAGGGGTGCTCCCCAGTGGAGGGCCCGTGGCACCTGCCTTGCTGTCGGGACGCCCAGGATGGGCTCGCGGCCAAGGCGAGTCGGTGGTTCAGCTTCGGAGAGTGGCATGACGGGCCTGGTCCAGGAGTTCCGCCTCGCGCTGCGCAGGTTGCGCGGCTCGCCGGGGTTCACGCTGGTGGCGGTGTTGACGCTGGCGCTCGGCATCGGCGCCAACAGCGCCATCTTCAGCGTGGTGGACGCGGTGCTGCTGCGGCCCCTGCCCATGGCGGAGTCCGAGCGGCTCGTGCGGCTGTACAGCTCGGACGGCTCGCCCGGTGACTCACCCTCGTCCGGGCCGGACTTCGTGGACTTCCGCGAACGCAGCCGCTCCTTCTCCGGGATGACGGCGGTGCGCAGCGGCGAGCAGAGCCTGGCCAGCGACGGCGCGGCGCCGGAGCGGCTGCGCGGCACCACCAGCACCGCGGACTTCTTCGACGTGCTGGGCTCGCGCGTGGCGCTCGGCCGCGGCTTCCGCCCCGAGGACGAGCAGCCGGGGCAGGAGCGGGTGGTGGTGCTCGGCCATTCGCTGTGGAAGCGCCGCTTCAACGCGGACCCGGGCGTGCTGGGCCGCTCACTCTGGCTGGGAGGTGAGCGGCACACGGTGGTGGGCGTGGCGAGCGAGGGGTTCAACTTCCCGCTGGAGACGCAGCTCTGGGTGCCCTTCGTCTGGGACGAGTCGCTCACCGGGGCCTCGACGCGCGCCACCCACAGCCTGCGTGTGTACGCGCGGCTCAAGCCGGGCGTCACCCTGGAGGCGGCCCGCGCGGACGTGGCCGAGGTGGCCCAGGCGCTCGCGGTGGCCTACCCGGATTCCAATGGCGGCTATCGCGCCACGCTCGTGCCGCTGCGCGAGGCGCTGCTGGGCAATGTCCGTCCCGCGCTCCTGTTCCTCCTGGGCGCGGTGGGGCTGGTGCTGCTCATCGCCTGCGCCAATCTCGCCAACCTGCTGCTCGCCCGCGCGGTGAGTCGCCGGGGCGAGCTGTCCGTGCGCATGGCGCTGGGGGCCAGCCGGGGCCGCATCCTGCGCCAGCTCCTGGTGGAGAGCGGCGTGCTGGCGGCGATGGGCGCGGGGCTCGGGGTGCTGCTGGCCGGGTGGCTGTTGGATGTCCTCGTGAGCCTGTCCCCGCGGGACATCCCGGGGCTCGCCCAGGTGGCCATCGACGCGCGCGTCGTCGCCTTCACGGGTGGCCTGGGGCTCGTCACCGCGCTGCTGTTCGGCCTGCTCCCCGCGCTCCAGGCGTCACGGGAGAGTCCGGCGGTGAGCCTGCGTGAGGTGGGCGCCAAGGGCGGCACGCGCGGCGGGGCTCGCGCGCGTCACCTGCTCATCGTCGGCGAGACGGCGCTGGCGGTGGTGCTGCTCGTGTGCGGCGGCCTGCTCCTCAAGGGCTTCCACCGCCTCTCCGACGTGGACCCGGGCTTCCGTCCGGACGGCGTGCTCAGCTTCGAGCTGGACCTGCCGGAGAGCGCCTACGGCTGGGCCTCCACCCAGAACCAGCGCTTCTACGACGAACTGCTGGAGCGGCTGCGCGCGCTGCCGGGAGTGCAGGCCGCGGGCGCCGCGCTGGGCGTGCCGCTGGATGGCCGCTACATGGTGACGGGGATGTGGGACGCGGCGCGGCCGGAGCCCGGGCCCGGACAGAGCTGGGGCGTGCAGGTGGGCGTCATCACCCCGGGCTACGCGGAGGCGCTCGGCCTGCGGCTGGTGTCGGGCCGGTGGCTGACGTCCGCGGACGGCGCGGGCGAGGGACAGCGCGCGGTGCTCATCAGCGAGGAGGCCGCGCGGCGCTACTGGCCCGGGGAGAGTCCACTGGGGCGCACGGTGGAGATGGGCATCAGCTTCGGCCTGGGCCGCTTCGGCGGACAGGTGGTGGGCGTGGTGGGGGACACGCGCAACGACGGGCTGGAGAAGGCCTCCTTCCCGCAGGTGTACGTGCCGTTCTCCCAGGCGCTGTACGGGAAGATGACGGTGGTGGTGCGCACGAAGGACGCGCCGCTCACGCTGATGAGCCAGGTGCGCGAGGAGGTGCGCGCCCTGGACGCGGGCCTGCCGCTGGGCAGCGTGCGCACGCTCGAGGACCTGATGGGCGAGGCGCTGTCGCGGCCGCGCTTCTACATGCTGGTGACGACGGGCTTCGCGCTCCTGGCGCTGCTGCTCGCGGCGGTGGGCCTGTCGGGCGTCATCGCCCACGCGGTGAGCCACCGCACGCGGGAGTTCGGCATCCGCATGGCGCTGGGGGCGCGCGGCGTGGAGCTCATGAAGCTGGTGCTGGGCCAGTACCTGCGGCTGACGCTGGTGGGGCTCGGCGTCGGGCTCGGGCTGGCGCTCGTCGTCAGCCGATTGATGGAGGGCCTGGTGTACGGCGTCGCGCCGTGGGACCCGGTGACGTATGGCGCGGTGGCGGTGCTGCTGCTCGGCGTGGCGCTGCTGGCCAGCTATGTGCCCGCGCGGCGCGCCACCCGGGTGGACCCCATCATCGCGCTCCGTCAGGAGTGAGCGCCCGTCCGGCCGCCTGCCTTGGGGCGGGCCGGCCGGCGCGGGCCTGTGTCCCGGGTTGTCCTCTCCGGAACAGTCTCCAGCTTTCAGGAACCATCCTTTCCCAAGGAGACTTCCATGAAGCTTCCACTGATGGCGGCCGTGGCCGCATTGACGTTCTGGGGTTGTTCCAGCCACTCGGCGAGCACGCGGGCGGACAACCCCTCGGGCTCCAGCGTCCCGAGCGCCACGGGTGGCTCGGGCTCGGTGGACGCGGCCGAGCAGGAGCGTCAGGCGCGCGAGGATGAGCGCGACGCGAACGAGAGCCCGGGTGAGGCCGCGGACGTGGTGGACAACGAGCGCCGGGACAGGGGCGGGGCGCCGACCATCTACGACAACGAGGCCACGGGTGGCTCCGGCACGGACACCCAGGTGACCACGCCGGACGGCGAGAAGTGGGACGTCATGGAGGAGCCGGGTGGCTCCGAGCCGCGTGACTCGACCGAGGGCACGGGCGGCTCCGGCGTGGACGAGGCGGACGGCACGGACGGAAGCCTCGATGACGACCCGGCTCCCACGGGGGCCGAGGAGAGCCAGTAGTCCGTCGGGCCTCGCCTGACACTCCGCGCCGGTGCGCCCGGCGCGGAGCCTGAGGGCCCTAGAAAATCGAGTCCTTGTCGGTGAGGTTGTAGACCTCCTGCACGCCGCGCAGCAGCTGGGGGAAGTCCAGCTCCAGGTCCCTCAGCAGGCCGGTGCGCATGTCGAACACCCAGCCGTGCACGGTGGGGAAGCCCTTCTCCACGTACGAGCGCTGCACCGCGGCCGTCTTGATGACGCTGATGCACTGCTCGGTGACGTTGAGCTCCACCAGCCGTGCATAGCGCGCCTCGGCGTCCTGGAGCGCGTCCAGCTCCGCCTTGTGCAGGCGGTAGACGTCGCGCACGTTGCGCAGCCACGGGTTGAGGATGCCCAGGTCCTTGGGCTGCATGGCGGCCCGCACGCCCCCGCAGCCGTAGTGGCCGCAGACGATGATGCGCTTCACCGACAGCTGGCGCACGGCGTAGTTGATGACCGACATCACGTTCAGGTCGACGTTGTTGATGAGGTTCGCGACGTTGCGGTGGACGAAGACGTCCCCGGGCTCCACGCCCATGATTTCGTTGGCGGGCACCCGGCTGTCGGAGCAGCCGATGTAGAGGTACTCGGGGCTCTGTTCCGCGGACAGTCGTTCGAAGTACTGCGGGTCGTCCTTCGTCTTGGCGGCGGACCAGCGGCGGTTGTTCTCGAAAAGCTGTTCGTAGGAGGGCACGAGTCGGGGGCATCCCTCCATGGGCTCCCCCGCGTCAACGGGGAAGTGGGCTCGGAGGGTGACAGCGTCAGCGGGCGAGCTGAATGGGCCGGGACGTGGTGGTCCGCAGCTGACGCATGTCGACCAGGATGTCGTAGGCCCGCGCCTGGGGGAGTACCGGCCCCGCGTCGAAGCGGTAGCGGACGCGCGCGTCGGGGAAGCGCTCCCGGGCTGAAAAGGCGAAGAGCTCCTTGGCCACCCACTCCGTGTCGACGGACACCGAGCCGAACTCGTCCAGGTAGCGCTGGGGCGCGGAGGAGTCCGTCTGTCGGGCGGTGAGCACGAAGACGCGCGGCGTGCGCTCGGGGATGAGCGCGGCGGCCCCCTGGCGCATCAGCTCCAGCTCCCGCAGCTGGGGCCAGGCGAACAGCTCCAGCGACTGTTGATGCGCGAGCAGCCCGCTCACCGCGACGAGCAGCGCCAGCACCGCGCCGGCCACGCGCGGTCCGTGCCGGGGCCAGTGCTCGCCCAGCTTCACCACGCCCGCGAAGAAGAACACGCTCCACACCCCCGCGAGCGCGAAGAGCGTGCGGTAGGTGGGCCAGCGCTCACCGGCGAGCAGGCTGGCGCAGTACGCGACGCCGGTCAGCCCCACCAGCGCGAGCAGCCACGTGGCGACACCAGCGCGCCCCGTGCGCCGCCCCTCGACGACGAGCGTCAGCAGGAGCACGCCCAGCGTCACCCCCACCATGGGCCAGTAGCCCCACGCGGGCGCGGCGTCCGTGTCGTCGATGGCCGTCAGCGCCAGGGCCTTGGGCAGCACCTGGGTGACGAACCACGCCGCCTTGTCCAGCAGGTGCCGCTCCAGCGCCATGCGCGGCGAGGGGGTGAACATCCCCACCGCGAAGCTCACGCGCGTGACGACGTACGCCAGCCCCAGCCCCACGCCCAGCACGGACACGTGGCGGAAGAGCCAGCGTGCCGGAGCGCGCAGGTCCTCGTGTCGCCGTGTCACCAGCACCGCCGCGAGCAGCACCGCGTAGAACGGACCGCTGGCCTGATAGATGAGCGTCGACGCCGCCAGCGCCAGCGCGCCTCCCACCAGGAGCAGCCGTCCCCGGGCTCCGCCGCGCCACGCGCCGTCGGTCCCGATGGCCTGTCTCGTCAGCGCGAAGGCTCCGGCGCTCGCGAGCAGGGCCACGGCCTGCGGCCAGCAGATGCTCCAGTTGGCGACGACCTGCGCGGACGGAATCAGCGGGATGAATGCGGCCAGCAGCGCGGCGGGGACCTGCTTCCAGCCCTCGGCGCGCAAGAGCAGGTAGAGCACCACGGCGAGCAATCCCAGGCCGAGCACCGCCAGGGCCCGCAGGCCGCGCAGCCCGTCCAGGTCCTCGGCCGCGCGCGTGGTGCGCTCCAGCATCCAGCCATACAGCGGACGGCCCATGGCGCCGCAGACGCGCAGAATCTTCCCGGGCTCCTCGCGCGCCTCGCGCAGAATCGCGTAGTCGTCCCGCAGGCCGTAGCGCAGCGAGACGGTGCTTCCGTAGACGACCCAGGGAAGCAGGAAGAGCAGGGCGGCCGTACCCCAAGCCCGGAAGAAACCTGTCGTGAAGCGTGTCCGCAGGGGAGAACCTCTGAAGGCCGGCACCCTAGCAGAGTCGTATGACGCGTCTCGGTATGCGTGGTGTCCCACTGAAAGGTGAAACACCAAACATCCGCTTTCACGCGGAGGCCGTCCACGCCCAGGCCACATGCCCATCCGGACGCACGAGCAGTCCGTCCACGCCCCGCAGCGCGCCAGTGTCGGTGGAAGTCTCCAGCGCCAGGGCATTGACGCGGGGACGCCAGCCGGGAGCGGGCTCCCAGTCCGAGGGCGGCGCGGCGGCGGGTTTCGCGTGCAGCCACAGCCAGTGGCCGTCATGGAGGCCGGAGTAGAGCGAGCGCTGGCCACCGCCCGCGAGCCGCAGCGTCCAGTCCGGGAGCCGGCGTCCCGTCCAGCCCGGCAAGGTGTTCGAGGCGGGCGCGGGGATGGGCGCGTCGGGGAAGGCGACATCCAGTCCGCCGAGCTGTTCGGCCAGCCGTTGGTTGATGGCGGGCAGGCGCAACAGGCCGTTCATCAGCTCGCGCAGCGCGAGGACCTCCGGGGTGAAGCCCATGAGCGCGGACTGGGCCTGCGTGTTGTTCAGGAGCGACTGGCCCACCGGGTGGCGCTCCTGGTGGTAGCTGTCCAGCAGCGCGGGCGGCGCGTCCTCACGCAGCACGGCGGCGAGCTTCCAGCCCAGGTTCATTGCGTCCTGCAGGCCCACGTTGAGCCCCTGTCCACCGGCCGGGTAGTGCATGTGCGCCGCGTCTCCGGCGAGCAGCACGCGTCCTCGCCGGTAGTGCTCCGCCAGCCGCGTCTCGTCGCCGAAGCGCGACAGCCACCGGGGCTCCTTCATGCCGAAGTCGGAGCCGGCCACGCGCGTGAGGCTCTCACGCAGCTCCTCCAGGGACAGCGGCTCGCGCGGCGAGGTGTGCTCGCGCCGGGCGTCGGTGACGATGGCGCGGTACTGGCCCTGTCCCAAAGGCACGATGACGGCGTTGCCGCGCGTGTTGGTGAGCGCGAGGAACGGCGTGGAGGGCGGGTGCTCCAACGTGACGTCGCCCAGCATCGACGTGCGCGTGGCCTCCGTCCCCGGAAAGCCGATGCCCGCGAGCTGTCGCACGACGCTGCGCGCGCCGTCCGCCCCCACGGCGTAGCGGGCGCGGCAGTGGAACGCCGTCCCCTGGGCGCTCCCCGCGAGCACCACGCCCTCCTCGTCCTGGTGCAAGGACTCCACGAGGTGACCCCGGCGGATGTCCACGCCGAGCCCGCGCGCGTGCTCCGCCAACAGGGCCTCGGTGAGGGCCTGGGGCAGGAACAGCGTGTAGCGGAACGTCGTGTCGAGTCCGGAGAAGTCGAGCCGCGTGTCCAGCAGGCCGAAGTGCCCGGTGGGCAAGGGCCGCCCGCGCTCCAGGAAGGGCGCCTCCAGGCCGCGCAGCGCCAGCACCTCCAGGGAGCGCGGATGCATCGTCAGGGCGCGTGACTCCCGCACCGGCGCCTCCCTGCGCTCCAGGACGCACACCTTCACGCCCGCGAGCGCCAGCTCGGCCGCCAGCATCAGCCCGGTGGGGCCGCCTCCGACGATGGCCACCTCGACGTCCAGCTCCATGACCCGCCTCCTCATGATGAATCTAACGTTGTTAGTTTTCATCTAACGGCGTTAGATTGCCCCGTCAACCCGAGGTGCCACGAGCGCATGCGTATCCAGAAGGAGCAGGTGGTCCAGGCGGCGTGGGCGCTGGTGGATGAGGTGGGCGTGGAGGGGATGACGATGCGCTCGTTGGCGCAGGCGCTCTCCATCCAGGCGCCGTCGCTCTATTGGCATTTCCCCAGCAAGCAGTCGCTGCTGGAGACGATGGCGGACGCGCTGCTGTCGGACGTGGCGGTGGAGCGCCCGACGGGGAAGAGCTGGGAGGCGGTGGTGAAGGCCGTCGCGGGGGAGTTGCGGCGCGCGTTCCTGAGCCACCGGGACGCGGCCCGGGTGTTCGCGGGCACCGTCGTCGCGTCGGAGAACACCTTCCGCGTCAGCGAGTGGCTGATGGAGGCGCTGACGCAGGCGGGGCTGTCCTCCAAGGAGGCGGGGTGGACCACCTTCACCCTGCTCGACTACGTCCTCGGGTTCACCATCGAGGAGCAGTCGTTGGGCACGCGCGACGCCCAGGTGCCCCCGGTGGCCGAGCAGATGCGGGCCCTGGCCTCTCCGCGATTCCCCCACGTGGCCCGGGCGGTGGAGGCCCTGGTGGACCCCGACTTCGACGCGCGCTTCATGTTCGGCCTGGAGCTGCTCCTGGCCGGAGTGCGTGCTCGTAAACCCTCGCGCGCGCGGTGACCAGGCGACAGCAACCCTGCCCTGGGGGCGCGCCTCGCGGTGCGCCGCGTCTGCTCTTGCACGACCGGAGGTCAGACTCTTGGGAGCGCTCCTTGACGTCGCTCATCCACGCATCCACCTCAACCCTGGTGGCCGTGCGTGCGCGACGAGAAGGATGTGGTGAAGCTCCGAGCCGATGACCGAGAGGTGTCCTGGGCGCGCCCGTCCCGGCCGGGGCTGTCCGAGTCGCGGCTGCCTGCTCACAATGTGACCATCGAGGGCTGGGTGGTGGAGTGGCTCGCCCTGCACTGGCAGATGCCCACCGCCTCCATCGACACCCGGCGTCCCCTGGTGGAGCAGGGGCTCGACTCGATGGGGGCGATGCGGCTCACGCACGACCTGGAGCAATGGCTGGGGCTGCCCCTCACGCTGTCGTTCCTCTGGGAGCAGCGCACCATCGAGTCGCTGGCGCGCGCCCTGGCCTCGCCGGACACGCTGTTCACCCTGTCGCCCGTGAGTGAGGCGAACGACACGGCGAGGGGTCTGGCGTCGGACACCGCGCCCGCGTCCGCGGGACAGCGGCGGCTGTGGCGACTGATGCGTCCTGTGCCCGACAGCCCGCGCTTCCACGTCCACTTCGGGCTGCGGTTCGACGGGCCGCTGGATGTCGACTCGCTGCGGCTCGGCTTCCAGGAGCTGGTGCGTCGACACGAGTCCCTCCGCACGACGTTCCACGAGAGGGACGGAGCCTTGACCCAGGTCGTCTCGCCCGCGTCGCGACTGGAGCTGCCGGTCGTCGACCTGCGGGGTGGAGGCGGGGACGCGCCGGAGGTGGCGCTGGGCTCCTCCTCGTTCCGCGCGATGAACGACGCCCAGGCTCGCGCGCCCTTCGACGTGGCCGCGGGTCCGCTGATGCGCGCCGCGCTGGTCATCCTGGCGGAGCAGACCCATGTCCTGCTGGTGACGCAGCATCAGCTCATCACGGACGGCCCGTCGCTCGGGGTCTTCGGCCGGGAGCTGGCCTCGCTGTACCGCGTCTTCCAGGCCGGGGTGCCCTCGCCGCTGGCGCCTCCCGCGCGTCAGCCCGCGGACGTGGCGCGCTGGCAACATCGCTGGTCGACGAGTGACGCGGCCCGACAGCAGCGCGAGTACTGGCGCGCGCGATTGGAGGGCGCCCCGCCGCTCTCGCTGACGTCGCGACGTGCCGGCGAGGAGGACGCGGGAGGACTGGTGCGCCTCGAGGTGCCCGTGGCGCTGACGGCCGCCTGGAAGTCCCTGGCGAGCACGGAGGGCGCCACGTTGTTCACGGCGCTGTCCGCGGTGTTCGCCGCGCTCTTGCGTCAGGTATCCGGCCAGGAGGATGTGCTCGTGGGCACGGTGGTGGCCAACCGGGGACGCCGCGAGCTGCGCGACGTGGTGGGTCTGCTCTCCAACACCGTGGCGCTGCGCTGCGACCTGACGGGCAACCCGTCCTTCCGAGAGCTGCTCCGGCGCCACCGCCTGCGCACCACGGAGGACCTGGGGCACCAGGAGCTGCCCTTCGACGAGGTGGCCGCGAGCCTCCCGCACGGGCTGCAGGCCGCGTGCGTGTTCGAGAGCGCGACGGGCGTCGACCTGTCCATTCCCGGCATGTCCTGCACGCTGCTGTCGGACACGCCCGACGCGTCCGTGCCGGGGCTCGCCCGTCACGCGCTGACGCTGCTGCTGCGCGAGGACCTGACGGGGCTGCGCGGCGCCTTCGAGTACGCCTCCGCCGTGTTCCAGCCCGCGGAGGTGGAGCGGCTGGCCCGGGCCTACCGTCACCTCTTGGGGCGCATCGTCGAGACGCCGGACGCGCGGCTGGACGAGCTGGCCCTGTCCGAAGAGGCGCCGCGTCAGGCGCTGGACGGCGGTCCCGAGAGGACCTCCGGCACGGCGGACTCCAACGCCTGACGGGCCTCGTCGAAGTCCCGCCGCGCCAGGTCCACCCGCTCCCGGAGCTGCTCCAGCGGCTCGTGCGGCGCGCGCATCTCCAGCTCCTCGCACCGGCGCGACAGCCGGGCCGCGCCGAACAGGGCCGCGCTGGAGCGCAGGCTGTGCGCGTGGCGGGTGAGCGCCGCCGCATCGGAGGTCTCCAGGGCCTGGTGGAACGAGGCCAGGTGCTTGTCGGCGTTGCGCAGGAAGTCGCGCACCAGCGTGGCCAGCTCGCCCCGGTCCGGGCCGGTGAGCAGCTCCAGCTTCTCCAGCGCGGAGGCATCGAACCCGGGCGCCTCGGGCGGTGGCGCCAGCGGGAGGTCGGGCAATTGGGCCGCGCTCTCCAGCGCCGCCATCAGCAGCGTGGCGTCCACCGGCTTCGTCACGAAGTCGTTCATCCCCGCCTGGAGACACAGGTCCTTGTCGCCCTGGATGACGCTCGCGGTCATCGCGATGATGCGGGGGCTGCCGTACCTCGGGGAGTCCGCGCGGATGCGGCGCGTGGCCTCCAGACCGTCCATCTGCGGCATGTGCACGTCCATGAAGACGACGTCGTAGCGCTCGCGCTCCAGGGCGCCCAGCGACTCCACGCCGTTGCCCGCCACGTCCGCGTCGTAGCCGAGCTTCTTGAACAGGCGCAGGCCGACCTTCTGGTTGATGGGGTTGTCCTCCACCAGGAGGATGCGCAAGGGCAGCCGCTGTCCCAGCGTGGCGTCCAGCTCCGCGGAGGAGCGGGTGGCCACCTCCTCGCCCTCGCGCAGGACGATGTCCACGCTGAAGGTGGAGCCCAGTCCCACGGTGCTGTGCACGCGGATGGTGCCGCCCATCAGCTCCGCCAGCCGCAGGCTGATGGCGAGCCCCAGGCCGGTGCCGCCATAGTGGCGGCTGGTGGACGCGTCCACCTGGCTGAACGAGCGGAACAGCCGGTTCATCCGCTCCGCGGGGATGCCGATGCCGGTGTCCTGGATGTCGAAGCGCAAGGGCCAGCTGTCGGGCTCGAGCCCCGGCTTCATCTCTCCGCGCGACACGTGCACGGTGACGCCGCCCTCGTGGGTGAACTTGAGCGCGTTGCCCACCAGGTTGACCAGCACCTGCCGCAGCCGCGTCTTGTCGCCCCACAGCGCGTCGCGCACGTCCGCGTCCACCGTGTGCTTCAGGTACAGGCCGCGCGAGGCCGCCTGCGGACCCAGCAGGCCCAGGCACTCCTTGAGGCTCTGGCGCAGCGAGAAGGACTGGCCGTCCAGCTCGAACGCGCCCGCTTCGATCTTGGAGAAGTCGAGCAGATCATTGATGAGCCGCAGGAGCGCCTCGCCGCTCGTGTGGATGACGTCCACGCTCTCGCGCTGCTCCTCGGTGAGCGACGTCTCGCGCAAGAGCTGCGCCATGCCCAGCACGCCGTTCATGGGCGTGCGAATCTCGTGGCTCATGTTGGCCAGGAAGCTGGACTTGGCGGTGTTGGCGGCGTCCGCCTCCGCGCGCGCCGCGTCCAGCGCCAGGTTCTTCTCCCCCATGCTGGAGAGCGCGTCCTGGGCCTCGGTGACGTCCAGCAGCGCCCACAGCCGGCCGCGCGCGGAGCCCCGACGCGCGGGCACGCAGGAGACGGACAGCGTCTGGTGCGGCGACTCGAAGCGCCAGAGCATGTCGCGCAGCTCCGGCTGACTGCCGTCGAAAAGCCGCGCCATCCGCTCCTCGATTTGCGCGCGGTTGGTCGCGCGCTCGCGCAGCGAGGCCATGGCGCGCGACATCTGGTGGGCCGGCACCTGGCCCTCGGGCAGCCCGAGCAGGGCGGCGCCGGGCTTGTTCACCCACGTCTCGACGCGGTTGTGCTCCAGGAACACCAGCGCGCAGGGCACCGCGTCGGTGATGGCGTCCACGCGCGCGCGCAGGGTCTCCGTGGCGCTCTCCAAATCACTCTCACGCGCGCAGGTGAGCAGCAGGCCCGTCACGGCCTGGAGGCCGGCGCGCTCGGAGGCGGAGAAGCCCGTGGGGCCCTGGCGCACCAGCACCAGGCCGCCCTTGCGGTCATCGACGGAGTGCCACGGCAGCACGGCCATGGCGCCGCGCAGCGACTCGGGGACGCCGCTCTCCTGGGGGCGGGGTTCGTGGAAACGCCACGTCGAGTCCTCCGCCAGGGGGCCTCGGAAGAGCGCCTCGCCCAGGTGCGCCAGCCGGGGGCGCTGCGCGGGCGTGCCGGCCAGCTCGAAGACGGTGAGGGGGTCGATGCGGCGCAGGCTGACGGCCACGTCCGCGTGGCAGGCCTGGCGCACCACCTCCAAGAGGCGCGTGAGCTGGCCGCCGTCGCGCGTGCCGAGCGCTCGCACCGCGTCCACCATCAGCTCCACCACCGCCGCGTCCACGGAGCCGGAGGGTCCTCCCGGTTCCGTCACCTCCGTCGAGGAAGCACTCACGCCGCCGCGAGGGCGCTTGCCGCGAGGGCGTCCGAGATGAGCGTGTTGACCTCGTTGGGCGCGCTCAGGTGCGGCAGGTGTCCCTGGTTGGGGACGTAGCGGATGTTGCCGCTCGGCAGGGTCCTGGCCAGGTACTCGCCCACCGCGGTGGGGACGGCGAAGTCGTTGAGCGGCTGGACGACCCAGGTGGGGACCTTCAGCCGGGTGATCTGCTCGCGGTAGTCCGACTCGAAGATGATGCGAATCACGCCGACGGCGATGTCGGGGCGCAACGCCAGCAGGGACGAGCTGAAGTCCTTGACCATCTCCGGCGTGGCGGAGGGCCCCATGGCCGCCTGCGCGAAGCCGCTGGCCCAGGCCTCGAAGTGCTGCTCGATGGTCTTGTACAGCTCGTCGATGTCCTTGCGCTCGAAGCCGCCCTTGAAGTCGGGGGAGTTGAGGTAGCGGGGCGAGGCGCCGATGAAGAGCATGCCCCGGAAGAACTCCGGTCGGACCAGCCCCGCGAGCATGCCAATCATGCCGCTCATCGAGTGGCCCACGTAGAACACGTTGCGCGCCCTGACCGACTCGAGCACCTCGAGCAGGTCCAGCGAGTAGCTCTCCAGGGCCGCGTAGCGGTGCGGGCTGTAGTCCTCCAGGTCCGTGCCGTGCGTCCCCACGTGGTCGAACAGGACGATGCGGTGCGTGTCCTCGAAGGCGCGCACCTGGTGGTGCCACGCGCTCTGGTTGGTGCCGAACCCGTGGGCGAAGACAATCACGTCGTCGCCTCGGCCAATGACCTGCACATTGTTTCGAGTGGTGACTGACTTGGACATGGCGCGAGTCTAGATGATGCGGGGTGCCCGGGACGATGCAGCCCGCATGCTCGCAAGTCGTCCACCCGACGGAACGTGGAGCCGCGCGCAGGGGCGCTCACGTTGCCGCACAAGGCGGCAGTGTACCGAGGGCCAGTTGACCCGTGGGAACCCCGTAGTCGTGTGCGAAGTCTGTCCAAGGTCATCCACTCGTGGGCCCGGAGGGTTGAGGCGCGCGGGGCGTGCGGGGACAACGGCGCGTGGGGAGGAGCGCTCATGGGACTGTCGATGTTCCTGACGATGTGGGTGGGGCTGATGTCTGTCGCTCCAGCGGGCAGCGAGGCACGGCGGCCCGGCAGCACGGAGTGGGCGCTCAGCCAGCCGGCGACGGGCGCGCAGCTGGAGGGTTATGCCAGCGCGACGAGCGTGCAGCGGGGCCAGTCCATCGACATCCACGTGCGGACCGACAGCGCGCGCGCGGTGCGCTGGGAGCTGTACCGCATGGGCCACTACGGCGGCGCGGGCTCGCGGCGCATGGCGTCCGGAGGCCCCGTCACCGTGGGCCCGCAGCCCACGCCGGTGGCGGACAGGACGACGGGGCTCGTGGAGTGTCGCTGGCCGGTGAGCTTCACCGTGGCGACTCAAGCCTCGTGGCCCAGCGGCGTGTACCTGCTCAAGCTCGTGCGCGACGACGGGCCGCAGTCCTACGTCATCTTCGTGGTGCGCGCCGACGAGCGGAAGAACACGGGCGTGGTCCTGATTCCGTTCACCACGTTCCAGGCCTACAACGCCTGGGGTGGAGAGAGCCTCTACGCCACCTCGCTGGGATTGTCCGGGGGGCACGCGAAGGTGGCCTCGTTCGACCGGCCGTACCTGGATGGCAATGGCGCGGGCGAGTACTTCTACGCCTCCCACAACTTCGTGCTGTGGGCCGAGTCCAAGGGCCACGAACTCAACTACGTCACCAACGTGGACCTGGACCGGGACCCCTCGCTGTTGATGGGACAGAGGCTGTTCATCTCGGTGGGGCATGACGAGTACTGGTCGCGTCCGCTCAAGCAGGCGGTGGACGCGGCGCTGGCGTCGGGGGTGAACCTGGCGTTCCTGGGCAGCGACACCAGCTGCTGGCTCATCCGCCTGGAGGCGGGGCCCACGGGGACGTCGCGGCGAAGGCAGGTCTGTTACAAGGACGAGGCGCCCCAGGAGGACCCGAAGGCGGGGACGAACCTCATGACGGTGCGCTGGCGCAACGCGCGCCTGGGCGAGCCGGAGAACGGCCTCGTCGGCGTGATGTCCGACGCGTGGGGCATCATCCCGCAGCCCTACGTGGTGCGCACGCCGGGAGCCTGGCCCTTCGCCGGCACGGGGCTCGCGCAGGGCGACTCCATCCTCTCCGTGGTGGGCTACGAAATCGACCGGGCGTGGAGCAACGGAGCCTCGCCGCCGGGGCTCGTCGCCCTCGCCGACTCGCCGGCCATCAGCAGCAGGGGCGAGCCCAACCGGCACACCTCCACCCTCTACACCGCGCCCTCCGGCGCGTTCGTCTTCGCCAGCGGCGGCATCTCCTGGTCCCACGGCCTGTCGCACCCGCACTTCGCGGACCTGCGCGTGCAACGCATCACCGACAACGTGATGCGCAAGGCGGGCCTCGTGCCTCCGCTGGAGGGAGACACCTTCGGCGCGGATGACCCCAGGCCCGTGGACCGCACGGGGCAGTCCGCGGGCGTGTCCACCTTCGCGGGGGCCGCGTTCCAGGAGGGCTTCGTCAACGGCCCCGCGACGCAGGCGCGCTTCCGCCGGCCCGTGGGCGTGGCGGTGGACGCGCAGGGCAACGTGTTCGTCGCGGACACGGGCAACCACGCGGTGCGACGCATCGCCAACGACGCGGCGCGCACCGTCACCACCATCGCGGGCACGGGCACGCCGGGCGTGGGCGAGGGAGCCGGCGCGACGACGGCGCTGCGCTCGCCGCAGTCCATCGCCATCGCCACCGACGGCGCGCTCTACGTGGCGGACACGGGCAACCACCGCGTCGTGCGCATCGCCCGGGACGAGCGCTGGACGGTGAGCACCTTCGCGGGCTCGAAGGACGGACGGCAGGGCAAGGTGGACGGTGTGGGCACCGCCGCGCGCTTCCAGACGCCCTCCAGCGTGGCGTTCGCCGGGACGGAGTTGTACGTGGCGGACACCTTCAACCACCGGCTCGCGCGCATCTCCCCGGACGGGCGGGTGAGCACGCTGATTGGCGCGCGGGGCTCGGGCAGCACCAATGGTCCGGCGAGCCAGGCGAAGCTCCACCGGCCCACGGGAGTGGCCTTCGGCGGCGGCGCGCTGTGGGTGGTGGACACGGGCAACCGCCTCATCCGCCGCGTGGCGATGGACGCAGTCTTCACCACCTCCACCGCGGCGGGCGCCGTCACTGGCGGCTTCTCGGACGGCGCCGGCAGCGCGGCGCTGTTCCTGCCGATGCTCGGCGCGGCCTACGTCCAGGACCGGCTGCTGCTGACGGACACGGGCAACGAGCGCATCCGCGCCGTCGCCTCGGGTCGGGCGAGGACATACGCGGGCACGGGCGCGCATGGCGCCCGGGATGGCGCGGCGGAGCAGGCCACCTTCAGCCTTCCCGCGGGCATCGCGGGCCTGCCGAACGGAGACGTGCTGGTGGTGGACCAGGGCGCGTCCACGGTGCGCAGGCTGCTCGCGCCCGCCGTGGGAGGAGGCTCGCGTCCCGTGCCGCGCATCACCGGCGGGCCGTTCTCCGGGACGAGCGCGCCCTTGAACGTGTTCCTCGACGCGACGACGAGCACCGCGACGGGCGCGGGCCGCTGGATTCAGCGCTTCCGATGGGAGCTGGGTGACGGCACCACGTCCGACGCGGCGCACCTGGAGCACCGCTACACGGGCGTGGGCCGCTACACCGTCACGCTCACCGCCACGGATGACCTGGGGGCGAGCGCCTCCGCCACGCAGGTCATCCAGGTGGGCCCGCCCTGACGACGGGCCCTTCGCGTGCTCAGGACTTCAGGAAGGCGAGCAGGTCCGCGTGGAACTGCTCGCGGTGCGTCACCGTCAGGCCGTGCGGAGCGCCGGCGTAGACCTTGAGCGTGGAGCCCTTCACCAGCCGCGCCGCCGCGCGCGCCGCGCCCTCGATGGGGACAATCTGGTCGTCATCGCCGTGGATGATGAGCGTGGGGACGTCGAACTTCTTCAGGTCCTCGGTCTGGTCCGTCTCGGAGAACGCCTTGACGCAGTCATAGGCGGGCTTGAGGCCGCACTGCATGCCGGCCAGCCAGAACGCGTCGCGCGCGCCCTGGGAGACCTTGGCGCCGGGGCGGTTGGCGCCGAAGAACGGCGTGGTGAGGTCCTGGAAGAACTGGGAGCGGTCGGCGAGGACGCCGGCGCGGATGTTGTCGAACACCTCGATGGGCAGGCCGCCCGGATTGCTGGCCGTCTTCGCCATGAGCGGAGGCACCGCGCCCACGAGCACCGCCTTGGCCACGCGCTTCGTGCCGTGCCGGGCGATGTAGCGCGCCACCTCGCCGCCGCCGGTGGAGAAGCCCACGAGCACCGCGTTCTTCACGTCGAGCGCGTCGAGCACCGCGGCCAGGTCGTCCGCGTAGGTGTCCATGTCGTGGCCGGACCACGTCTGGGTGGAGCGGCCGTGGCCCCGGCGGTCGTGCGCGATGGCGCGATAACCGTTCGAGGCGACGAACTGGAGCTGCTCGTCCCAGCTGTCCGAGTTCAGCGGCCAGCCATGGCTGAAGACCACGGGCTGACCCGTGCCCCAGTCCTTGTAGAAGATGCGCGCTCCATCCTTCGTCGTGACGATGCTCATCGTGCTGGCTCCTTCGGGAGGTGACTTCCGCGCGAGCCAACGTAGCGAGGTGCACGCTCGCGCCCCACCCCAAGCGGAGGCGCGACCGACTCCCCCGGATGGGGGAGCCCGAGGGCAGTGAGTCGGGCGCTCTGGGGCGCGCGGCGTGTTCCCCACGGAGTCCGAGCATCGTCCGCGGGAGCGTGGGCCCTGGACAGAAGGGGCTCGCGAGCGTGTCTGGGATTGAAAGGGCCCGCGCGCTTTCCTGGAATGAGCCCGGCTTCGTCGGTTATGCGCCACTGCGTCGACCAAGCGTCCGATGACGAACGTGACGAGGGACTCCGTCCGCCGTGTGCGGGGTGGCTGGCCTAGGGTCCGCCGCGTGGACCCCGTGGATACTGGAGACGCGCGCGTGAGCGCGGAGGAGGGCCGGAGTCGGACGCCTCGGCTGGACGTGGGTGCCTGGAAGAGCGCGGTGGCGCGCGTGGTCTTCCTGGCGCTGACGTGGTGGGCGCTGTGTGACGGCGACCCGAGCAGCCTGACGTTCGGCCTGGTGGTGGTGGGCGTCGTGTCCGCGGTGAGCTTCGTGTTGAGTCCGCCGCGTCGCCACGCGTGGACGCTCTTGGGCGTGGCGGGCTTCGCGCTCTTCTTCCTGAAGGGCTCGGTCCATGGCGGCTTCGATGTGGCGAAGCGCGCGCTCTCTCCCAGCCTGCCCATCTCCCCTGTCTTCGTCCGCTACCCGATTCGCCTGCCCGAGGGTGCGCCCCAGACGCTGTTCCGCATCACCCTCAGCTTGATGCCCGGCACGCTGAACGCGGACATCGACGGAGAGGAACTGGTGGTGCACGCACTCGTGGACCGGGGACAGGGCATCCACGAGGAACTGGAGGACCTGGAGCGCCGCGTGCGCCGCCTGTTCGGCCTGGACGCTTCACCCTCGCCGCCGGAGGGCGCTCATGCATGAGCTGCGCACGGGGCTGGCCCTCTTCCTGCTCCTGAACATCCTGGCCGGCATGGTACGCGTCGTTCGTGGGCCCACGCTGACGGACCGCTTCATCGTGGCGCAGCTGTTCGGCACCACGGGCGTGGGTGTGCTCGTGCTGCTCGCGGCGAACGAGGGGGGCGCCCCCTTGCGGGACGTGGCCCTCATCTTCGCGTTGCTCGCGCCCGTCACGGTGGTGGCCTTCGTGCGCTTCGCGGTGGGGAGCGTCGCGGAGGACGCGCGCGCCCGCGAGGAGGAGCCGCGCAGATGACCCTCCTCGACGGCGTCTCCGCGGCGTTCATGCTCGCCGGCGCGGGCTTCTGTCTTGCGGGCACGGTGGGCGTGCTGCGCTTCCCGGACGTGTACTGCCGGCTGCACGCGCTCACCAAGGTGGACAACCTGGGGCTGGGCCTGGTGGTGGTGGGCCTGGCGCTGCGGTCGGGCTCCTGGGCCACGGCGCTCAAGCTGCTCCTCGTCTGGCTCTTCGTCCTCGTCGCCAGCGCCTTCACGTGTCAGCTCATCGCCCGCGCGGCGCTGCGGCGGGGCACGCCCGCCTGGAGCGGACGGCGGGAGTCATGATGGACGGGCTGCTCGACGCGAGCCTCGCCATCTGTCTGCCCCTCTTGGCCTGGCTGGTCCTCCGCACGGAGGCGCTGTCCCAGGCGGTGGTGCTCTTCGTGGCCTTCGGCCTGTTCTCCGCGCTGGGCTGGGCGCGGCTGGACGCGCCGGACATCGCGCTGGTGGAGGCCGCGGTGGGCACGGGTCTGACGGGCGCGCTGCTGATGCACACCTTGAGCTGGACGGAGGAGGACTCCTCGGATGTCCGCGCCCGCGCCCGGAGGCCCTGGGCGCTGTTGTGCACGGTGGCGCTGACGGCGCTGCTCGGCTGGGCGGTGCTCGCGCTGCCCGCCGACAGCCGGGGCCTGGCCCCCCTCATCGCCGCGCGCCAGGGAGACAGCGGCGTGGAGCACCCCGTCACCGCGGTGCTCTTGAACTTCCGGGGCTACGACACGCTGCTGGAAATCGCGGTGCTGCTGGTGGCCGCGCTGGGCGCGCGGGCGGTGAATCCGCGCAGCGAGCGGCCGGACAAGGAGGCGATGGAGGACCCGCTGACGGGGGAGCTGTTCCGGATGATGACGCCCGCGCTGCTGCTGGTGGCGGGCTACCTGGTCTGGGTGGGCGACCACGGTCCGGGCGGGGCCTTCCAGGCGGGCGCCATCCTCGCGGGCGGCGGGGTGGTGGCCATCATCACCGCGCGCATGGGCACGCCGCGAATGTCGTCCGCGCGGGTGCGCTGGGCGCTGCTCACCGGGCCGTTGATGTTCATCCTGGTGGCGGTGGCGCCGCTGGTCTCCGGAGGGCGGCTGCTGGAGTACCCGGAGAAGTACGCGGGCACGCTCATCTTCGTCGTGGAGGTGGCGCTGACGGTCTCCATCGCCATGGTGCTGTTGATGTTCTTCCCCGGGACGCGGCCGCCCCGGGCGCTGCCGGAGGAGACGCCGTGAGCCCGTGGGCCGTCTATTCGCTGTCGGGCGTGGCGATGTTCAGCGTGGGGCTGGTGGGGCTCTTCTCCCATCAGCACGTGGTGAAGCGCATCCTCGCGGCGAACATCGCGGGCTCCGGCGTCCTGCTGGTGCTGGTGGCGCTCGCGCGGCGGGTGCCCACGGGCGCGCCGGACCCGGTGCCGCAAGCGTTGGTGCTCACGGGCATCGTGGTGTCGGTGAGCGCCACGGCGCTCGCGGTGGCGCTGGCGCGGCGCATGGCGCGGCTGCGGGCCGAGCAGTCCCACACCCCGGAGCGGGAGCCCGTCTCCGATGGGGAGCGCTCATGACGGGAGCCTCGGCCTTGATGGCGTGGCCCGTCATCCTCCCTCTGCTGGGCGCGGTGCTGGCGCTGCTGGTGGGGCGGCCCGCGGTGCGCCTCATCGCGGGCGTGACGTCGGTGGCCACGCTCAGCGCGTCCGCGGTGCTGGCGTGGGAGGTGGCGCACCGGGGTGTGCTGCGCCAGAGCGTCGGCGGCTGGGGTGTGCCGCTGGGCATCGAGTGGCGGGCGGACGGGCTCGCCGTGCTGATGATGTTGACCATCGCCCTGGTGGGCTCGCTCACCAGCGTCCATGCGTTGGACCACCTGCCGGACCGCGAGGACCGGGAGTTCCTGCCGCTGTGGCTGCTGGTCTGGTGCGCGCTCAACGCGCTGGTGCTGTCGGCGGACGCCTTCAACCTCTACGTCACGCTGGAGCTGACCACGCTGGGCGCCGTGGCGCTCATCGCGGTGCGCAGGGACTTGCCGGGGCTGGACGGAGGGCTGCGCTACCTGCTCTTCGCGCTGCCGGGCTCGCTCTGCTACCTGTTGGGCATCGCGCTCTTGTATGGAGCCTATGCGGCGCTGGACGTGGGGCTGCTCGCCGAGCGGGTCCAGCCCGGGCCGGTGACATGGGTGGCGGCGGCGCTGGTGACGGTGGGGCTGTGCCTCAAGACGCCGCTGTTCCCGCTGCATGTCTGGCTGCCGCCGACGTACGCGGGCGCGCCCACGCCGGTGACGGCGCTGTTGTCGGCGCTCATCTCGAAGGGCTCCTACTACGTGCTGTTCCGGCTGTGGATGGAGGTGTTCGCGCCGGTGATGGACGCCCAGGTGGCGCAGCTGCTCGGGCTGTTGGGCGCGGCCGCCGTCATCTGGGGCTCGCTGCTGGCGCTGCTCCAACCGCAGCTCAAGCGCGTCGTCGCCTACTCGAGCGTCGCGCAGATCGGCTACATGTTCCTGGTCTTCCCCATGGCGACGGAGGACGCGAGGGCGGGGGCCATCTACCTGGTCGTCTCGCACGCGGCGGCCAAGGCCTCCATGTTCGTGGCGGTGGGCAACATCCATCAGGCGGTGGGAATCACCACGCTGGGCGGGGTGCAGGGCCTGGCGGGGCGGATGCCATTCACCTTCCTGGCGCTCGGCTTGGGAGGCATCAGCTTGATTGGCATTCCCCCGAGCGGGGGCTTCATCGCGAAGTGGCTGCTGCTCAACGCGTCCATCTCCACGGGCCAGTGGTGGTGGGGCGTGGTGCTGCTGGTGGGCAGCCTGCTGGCGGCGGCGTACGTCTTCCGCATCCTCCGGGGCTCGTTCCTGCCGTTGCCCGAGGGCGTCACCGTGCGCGCCATTCCGCTGGGCAACGAGCTGGCGCCGTTCGCGCTCGCGCTCATCGCGCTGGTGCTGGGGCTGGTGCCCTGGTTCCCGCTGGGGTTGCTGGCGGTGGGGGCGGCGCGATGAAGAACACCTGGCTGCCCATGTGCGTGCTGCTGAGCTCGCTGTTGCCGGGGCTCATCATCTTCCTGCTCTCCGAGGAGGCGCGGCGCACGCGCACGGTGCTCAACCTGACGGCCGCGGCGGCGAAGCTGCTGCTCACGGCGGCCATGGCCTGGGGCGTGTTCCAGGGGCGTCAGTACGAGTCGCGCGTGACGT
Source organism: Myxococcus fulvus (assembly GCF_900111765.1). The sequence continues at coordinate 1,137,845 of NZ_FOIB01000002.1, read as the reverse complement.
TCTTCCCCAACGCGGACCTGGTGCTGAGGGCGGACTCGTTCAGCCTGCTCTTCATCACGCTGTCCGCGGTGCTCTGGTTCGTGACCACCATCTACGCGGTGGGCTACCTGGAGGGCACCGGGCACCGCAGCCGCTTCTTCGGCTTCTTCTCGCTGTGCGTCGCCTCGACCATGGGCATCGCCCTGGCGGGCAACCTGCTGACGTTCTTCCTCTTCTACGAGATGCTCACGCTGTCCACGTACCCGCTGGTCATCCACCGCGGGACGAAGGAGGCGCTGCGCGCGGGCAACGTGTACCTGCGCTACACGCTCAGCGGCGCCACGCTGCTCCTGGCGGGCGTGGTGTTGCTCTACACGCTGGCGGGCTCGGTGGAGTTCACCGAGCGGGGGGCGCTCTCGGCCGTGGCGGACCACCGCACGGAGCTGACGGTGGCCTTCGCGCTGCTCATCGGCGGGCTCGCGGTGAAGGCGGCGCTGGTGCCGTTCCATGGCTGGCTGCCGGTGGCGATGGTGGCGCCCGCGCCGGTGAGCGCGCTGCTCCACGCCGTCGCGGTGGTGAAGGCGGGGGCGTTCGGCATCACCCGCGTCATCTACGACGTGTATGGCGTCTACCTGGTGCACGACCTGGGGGTGACGCGTCCGTTGGCTGTCGTCGCGGCCATCACCATCCTGTACGGCTCGCTGAAGGCGCTCCAGCAGGGGGACTTGAAGAAGCGGCTGGCCTACTCGACGGTGAGCCAGGTGGCGTACATCGTGGCGGGCATCTCCATCTTCGGCACGGTGTCGACGATTGGAGGGCTGGTGCACCTGGTGCATCAGGGGGTGATGAAAATCACCCTGTTCTTCTGCGCGGGGAACTACGCGGAGGAGCTGCACCTGCACCGGGTGAAGGAGCTGCGTGGGGTGGGGCGGCGGATGCCGCTGACGACGGCGGCCTTCACCATCGCCGCGCTGGGGATGATTGGGATTCCGCCCGTCGCGGGCTTCATCACCAAGTGGTACCTGGGCATCGGCGCGCTGGAGGCGAACGAGTCGTGGCTGGTGGTGGTGCTGCTCTTGAGCAGCCTGCTCAACGCGGGGTACTTCCTGCCCATCGTCTACTCGGCGTGGTTCCAGGCGCCGCGTGAGGACTGGAAGCCGAGCGCGCGTCCCCACGGGTGGGAGATTGGCTGGGCGCTGCTGTTCCCGACGGTGGTGACGGCGGTGCTGTCGGTGGCCGCCGGGCTGTTCGCGGGCGCGGAGCTCAGCCCCCTGGGCTGGACGCGCCTCATCACGGACCGGGAGTTCCGGCCATGAGCGGCTGGGAGGAGGTGCCCTCGCTGCTCGTGATGGCGACCCTGGGCGTGCCGCTGGTGCTCACGGTGGCGGTGATGCTGCCGGCGACGCGCAAGGGGGGCGTCCTGCTGGCGCCGTGGGCGGCGCTCCCGACGGTGGTGCTGGGCTTGAGCGCCGGGGCGACGGTGTCCTGGCCGCACGTGCTGTTGGGCATGCGGCTGTACGCGCCGGACGAGGTGACGCGGACGTACCTGCTCTTCACCGGCGTGTTGTGGCTGTTCTCCGGGCTCTTCGCGCGAGGGTATCTGCGCGAGGACGGGCGGAAGGCCTCGTTCTGGGGCTTCTACCTGGCGACGCTGGTGGGGAACGTGGGGGCGGTGCTCGCGCGGGACATGGCGAGCTTCTACCTGTTCTTCGCGATGATGACCTTCTGCGCGTACGGGCTCGTGGTCCATTCGCGGGACGAGCGCGCGGCCCGGGCGGGGCGCGTGTACATCATCATGGCGTTGGTGGGGGAGGTGCTGCTGCTCGCGGCCTTCTTCCTCATCGCGGGCACGCGCATCAACCTGATGTTCGACGAGGTGCCGCGCGTGGTGGCCGAGGCGCCCGAGCGCACGCTCATCTGCGTGCTGATTCTCGCGGGCTTCGGCGTGAAGGTGGGCGTGCTGCTGTTGCACATGTGGCTGCCGCTGGCGCATCCGGTGGCGCCCGCGCCGGGCAGCGCGGTGCTCAGCGGCACCATCATCAAGGTGGGCGTGCTGGGCTGGCTGCGCTTCCTGCCGCTGGGCGAGGCGAGCGTGCCCGAGGTGGGGCAGGTGCTCGTGGCCCTGGGGCTGGCGGCGAGCTTCTACGGCGTGCTGGTGGGGCTGACGCAGAAGGAGGCGAAGACGGTGCTCGCCTATTCGAGCATCAGCCAGATGGGGTTCTTGACGCTCGCGGTGGGGCTCGCGTTGGGCGCACCGGAGGCGGCGCCGGTGTTGGTGGGCGCGGTGCTCGTGTATGCGACGCACCACTCCCTGGCGAAGGGGTTGTTGTTCCTGGGCGCCGGGCTGGTGCACGAGACGGGGCGGCGGGGCTGGCGCGCGGTGGTGGTGTGGGTGGGGCTGGTGTGGGCCGGGCTGGAGATTGCCGGAGCGCCGCTGACGAGCGGGGCGCTGGCGAAGCTGTCGTTGAAGTCGGCGGAGGCGGTGGCGCACGCGCCGGAGGTGGTGCCGACGCTGTTGTCGCTGGCGGCGGTGGGCAGCACGCTCATCATGGCGCGCTTCCTGGTGACGGTGCTCCCCGATGCGCCCGAGCAGGGGACTCGCGACACCGGAGGGATGTGGCTGTCGTGGATGCTGCTGCTCGTCGTGGACACGGTGCTGCTGGTGTGGCCGCCGGTGGGCTCGGAGTTCCTGCCCAAGCTCCTGGAGCCGAAGAACGTGTGGTCCTCGGCCTGGCCCGTGGCGCTGGGCGTGGCCGTGAGCGCGGTGGCGTGGCGCATGGGGCGGAGCGTCCCGGAGATACCGGCGGGGGACGTGCTGTGGCCGTTGTCGAGGCTGGTGCTCCCCGGGTGGCGGCTCTTGACGCGAGGGGCGGAGCGCGAGGAGTCGAAGCCGGGTGAGCTGACGGTGCGCACGCTGCGCGGGTTCGCGCGACTGCGGGACCTCTTCCTCCGCGAGGTGAGTCGCGGGGAGGAAGGGCTGAGCCGGCTGAGCCACGTGGGCTTCCTGCTGCTGGTGTTCCTGGGCGTGTTCCTGTTCCTGCTGGTGCGCTGAACCGGAACGCCCGCCCAGGAGGCCCGCGTGTCGAGCACGCGGGCCGGTGACACTCAACCGCGCTGGACGCGCAAGCGGGCCGGCAGGCCGTTGAGGCTGACCTCCTCCTCCTGGCCGGTGAAGCCCTCGGGCCCCACGTGGATGGCGGAGGCGAGCGTCTCCCGCGCAATCAGCGCGCGGCCCTCGTCCGTGACGCGCTTCACGCGCGCATCACCGTCCACCCACAGCTGGATGGTGTCCGTGTAGCCCAGCTCCAAATCCTTGCGAGCCCCCTGCACGCGCGCGAGCAGCTCGCGCACGAGCCCCTCGTCGATGAGCGCCTCGGTGAGCTGCGTGTGGAGCACCACCACGCCCGCGCCGGTGCCCGCCGCCGCGAAGCCGGGGTTGGCCTCCACGAGCGTCTCCAGCTCCTCGCCGGTGAACACCAGCTTCTCGCCGCCCAGCTCCAGCGCCACCTGCCCCGTCTGGAGCAGCTCGCGGTGCAGCGCGCGGCCGTCGCCCGTGTCGAACGCCTTGCGCACCGGCGCCAGCTTGGGCCCGAGCCGCCCGCCCACCGCGCGCAGGTTCGGACGCACGCGGAAGCGCACCACGTCCGCGTCCGGGCTGCCCGGCTCCACGAAGCGCACCTCGTGCACGTTCAGCTCGTCCGCGAGCAGGTCCTTGTACGCGGCCAGCCGGTCCGTCAGCTCCTTGCGCGCGAGGATGATGTCCGCGCGCGCCAGCGGCTGACGCACCTTGAGCTTGTTGTCCGTGCGCACCTTGAGGCCCGGCGACACCAGCTCGCGCACCGCGGCCATGTCCGCGGCCAGCTCCGCGTCGATGAGGCTCGCGTCCGCCTTGGGGAAGTCCGCCAGGTGCACGCTCTCCGGCTGCGTCGCGGGCCAGGGCTTGCGCACCAGGTTGCCCCACATCTCGTCGGCGAAGAACGGGATGAACGGCGCGGAGATGGCGGCGATGGTGGTCAGCGCCTCGTACAGCGTGAAGTACGCGTCCTGCTTGTCCTGCTCCAGGCCCGCCGTCCAGTACCGGTCCCGGCTGCGACGCAGGAACCAGTTGGACAGGCCGTCCACCAGCGCCACCAGCCGCTGGGCCGCGTCGTACACCTGATAGGTGTCCAGCGCCTTCTCCACGTCGCGCAGCGCCAGCTGCACCTCGGACAGAATCCACCGGTCCAAGAGCGGACGCTGCTTCACCGCGCGCCAGCCCTGGCTCTGCTTCACCGCCTCCCACGGCGCCACCTTCGCGTCCGGGTTGCCCTTCGCCGGATTGAAGCCGTCGATGTTCGAGTAGATGGTGAAGAACGAGTAGACGTTGCGCAGCTTGATTTGAAAGTCCTTCTGCAACAGCCGCACGTTCGCCAGCGAGTGGCGCGTGTTGGACCACGTGGGGCTCGCCGCGTAGAAGAACCAGCGGAACGCGTCCGCGCCGGGGGCCTTGGCGTTGGGGTCCTTCACGGTGACGCGCTCGGAGGGCGCGAGCCTCGGCACCTCCACCGGCATCACGCCCGCGCCCTTGGCGGACGGCGCCACGCCCAGCTTCTCGTGCTCCGCGGGCCCGAGCAGCACCACGCGGCGCTTGAGCTTCTTGTGTGCCTTCACCGTCACGGTGACGGCGACTTCCGGCCGGTCCGGGCGGAACACCTGCACCTTGGCGCCCTCCACCAGGTCCAGGCCCTCCAGGTCCTCGCGCGCGATGAGCGCCACGCCCGGCTCACCCGGCACGCCCGCCTCGGCGGCGGTGAGCACGGCGAAGTCCATGCGCACTTCGTCGAGGATGATTTCGGGCGGCGTGTAGTTGCCCTTGGACTTGGACTCCTTGCGGCCCTCCTTGTCGGAGACGTGGCCCAGCACGATGCAGCTCTTGTAGGGGTGCGGCCACTCCCGCTGGGGTGTGAGGCCCAGGCGCGCCTGCGTCTCCTCGTCGAAGACCAGCGTGCTCACCATCAAGAGCGAATAGAACCACCCGCGCGTCTGGTCGATGGCCTCGGAGATGAAGTCCGCCGGGAAGGCGCGGTTGAAGAGGGCGTGCGAGCCCTCCGCATGCGGGAAGCCCCACTGCGCGAAGGGCATGCAGCCCGAGTCGAACCACACGTCCACCACCTCGGGCACGCGCACGAAGCGGCCCGGGGTGCCTGGCTTCTCGTACGTCACCTTGTCAATCCAGGGCTTGTGGACGATGAGGTGGCGCGCGTTGGCCTCGTGCGGCTTGCCCTTGAGGAACGCGGCGAGCTCCGACTCCACGGCGCCCAGGTTGCTGCCGGGCTTCTGGCGCAGCGCCTCCAGCGAGGGCACCGCCTCCACCTCCCCCGTCTCCGAGTGGACCCACAGGGGCAGCGGCGTGCCCCAGTAGCGCTCGCGCGACAGGGCCCAGTCGACGTTGTTGGCGAGGAAGTCGCCGAAGCGGCCTTCCTTGATGTGCTCGGGCACCCAGTTGACGGCGCGATTGTTGGCGATGGCGCGGTCCTTCACCTCGGTGGTGCGGATGTACCAGGCGGGGCGGGCGTACTGGATGAGCGGGTCGTCGTCCGCGCGCCAGCAGAACGGGTACTCGTGCTTGTACTGCTCGGTGACGAGCAAGAGGCCCCGCTCCTTGAGGTTGCGCTGGATGTCCTTGTCCGCGTCCTTCACGAACTTGCCGGTGACCAGCGGCACGTCCTCGGAGAAGGTGCCGTCCGGCTTCACCGCGCAGAACAGCTCCATCGCGTGCGGCTGGGCGAAGCGCTCGCGGTCCTTGCGGAAGGCGTCGTAGTCGTCCTCGCCGAAGGCCGGGGCGATGTGGACGATGCCCGTGCCGCTCGACAGCGTGACGAAGTCCGCGGCCAGCACGCGCCAGGCGCGCACGTCGTCACCGCCGTCGCGCAGCGCCAGCCGCGTGTCCCCCTCCTTGGAGAAGTACACGTCGAAGGGCGGCAGGTAGCGCTTGCCCACCAGCGCGCGGCCCGGCTGCGTGTCGAGCACGGGCAGGTCCTTCTTGAGCTTCTTGGCCAGCTCCTCGCGCAGCGCGGCGGCGACGATGAGCTTGCGGTCCCCCGCGTCCACGGTGACGTAGTCGACGCCCGCGTTGACGGCCGCGTACATGTTGGACGGCAGCGTCCAGGGCGTGGTCGTCCAGACGAGCAGCGAGGTGTCCGGCGCGTCACGCAGCGGGAAGGCGACATAGACGCTCGGGTCGTCCACCGTCTTGTAGCCCAGGCCCACCTCGGCCGAGCTCAGCGCGGTGCCACCCTGCGGCCACCACCAGACCACCTTGTGGCCCTGGTACAGGAGGCCCTTCTTGTGCAGCTCGGCCAGCGCCCACCAGACGCTCTCCACGAAGGGGCGGTGGTAGGTGACATAGGCCTGGTTCAGGTCCACCCAGAAGCCGATGCGCTCGGTGAGCCGCTCCCACTCGGAGGTGTAGCGGAAGACGGACTCGATGCAGCGCTCGGTGAAGGGCTCCACGCCATAGCGCTCGATCTCCGCCTTGCCGTGGATGCGCAGCTCCTTTTCCACCTCCACCTCCACGGGCAGGCCGTGGGTGTCCCAGCCCGCCTTGCGAGGCACGTAGTGGCCGCGCATCGTCTGGTAGCGGGGGAACAGGTCCTTGATGACGCGGGTGAGGACGTGGCCGTTGTGGGGCAGGCCGTTGGCGGTGGGCGGGCCCTCGTAGAAGACGAAGCTCTTGGCCCCTTCGCGCGCCTCGAGCGAGCGCTCGAAGATGCGACGGTCCTTCCAGAAGGCGAGGATGCGGCGTTCCTCGGCCGGGAAGTCCATCTCCGCGGGTACTGCGTCGAACAGGGCGGGGGGCGCTGACTCAGGCATGGTGGGTGCTTGATAGCACCCGGAGCCAGGGAGGGAAGGGGGGCCCGAGGAGGGATGCGCTCCTAGTTCCAGGGATAGGACGGCTCGTAGGTGCTCGTGCCGCCCAGCAGGAAGGGGAGCTTGCCTGTCAGGACGAGTCCCACCTCACGGCCCTGTCGGACGCGGCCGGGGACGCCATCCGGGCCGGGCCCACCGCCCTTGTCGCTCAGGGGGATGCCGATGCGCAGGCCCAGGGAGCCGTAGATGCCCGTGAGGAAGGGGGTGATTTGCAGCCCCGTGGTGGGCAGGTGGTCCTCGGTTCCGGTGAGGTGGTAGGCGCCCAGCTCCAGGCCCGCGAAGAGCAGGGTGCCCTGGATGCCGCCGGCGAGGCGGGCCTCCCCCTGGGGCATCCACTGGGCCTGGGCGAAGGCGCCCAGGCTCTGGATTTCATGGACCCAGTTGACGGTGGACTCAATGCCCAGCCCGTAGCGGGGTCTGTCCGTGAGGTCGTCGATGCTGACGAGGGGGCCGACGGTGAGCCAGGTCTCGTTCTTGGGGAAGGAGACCTGGGCCCGCGACGCGAAGGGGAGGAGGACGAGGAGGGCGCAGAGGAGGCGTGGAGTCATGGCGTGTTGGAGTTGCAACGCACGGACCTGGAGGAAGTTGCAGCGGAAGCAGGGAGCGGGGCTTGTGCAGGGGACTGCACGGTGCGCAGCGGCTGGCGCACGCTCACCGCGGTGTGCGGACGAAGAGCCGGCGCGCGGTGCGCAGCAGCAGGTCCCTGTAGCGAGGCTGGGAGTAGCCGCGCTCCAGGGTGAGGTGCTCCCAGTTGCGCACGGACAGGAGCGTCCAGAGCAAATCCGAGGCCTCGCGGGCCGTGTAGTCGGGGGACAGGGTGCCGTCGGTGCGCAGGGCCTCGATGGCGGCGGCGCAGCCTTCGCGCATGTCCTCCATGCGCTTCTTCCAGGCCTCGGCGGCCTCTTCGTCGGTGTCGGCCATGGCCATCAGTGCCTTGGCCACGCCGCGAATCTCCGGGATGTAGTCGGCCCAGGCGCCGACGTACGCGTCCAGGCGCTCCGCGCCGCTCTTCGCGGTGCGGCTGGGGACCAGGCGCGCTCGCACGTCCTTGAGCTCGTCCAGGTAGAGCGTGGTGGCGATGAGCAGGGCGGCCCGGGTGCTGAAGTGGAGGTAGACGGCCTGACGGCTGACCCCGGCCTTCTTCGCGATGTCGCTCATCCGGACGGACTGCCCCTGACGTGTCTCCAACAGGTGCAGCGCGGCCGCGAGGATGCGGGTCCGGGTCTCCGGCGGTTCACTTGACATGATGTAAAGTCGCGAATATCTCTCGCGGAGTCAATTGACACGGTGTCAAGCGAGGACGGCGATGCGAAACCGGGTGACGCAGGTGGTGTTGCTGGTCGTGGGCGCAGTCGGGGGGGTGATTGGCGCGGCGTTGTTGTTCACGCCGCAGGCGTTCCATGGGTGGAGTGGAATCGACCATGGGGGGCAGGTGAGTCTGTTGAGCGAGGTGCGCGCGCCGGGAGGGGCGTTGCTGGCGTGTGGGCTGCTCATCATGGCCGGCGGAGTCTGGAGCCGGCTGACGTTCACGTCGCTGGCGGTGTCGACGACGCTGTACCTGTCCTATGGCGTGTCACGGCTGTTGAGCCTGGCCGTGGACGGCACGCCGGCGCCGGAGCTGGTCGCGGCGATGGTGGCGGAGCTGGTGATTGGTGGGCTCTGCGCGGTGCTGTGGTCGAAGAGCTCGCAGCCGCTGGTGCGCGCGGAGTCGCTCCCGGGGACTTGATGGGTGCTACGTACCTGCGGCCTTCTGCTCAATGCCCATGACGAAACGGTTCTTCGAGCTTGCTCCCGACATGTCGCTCCCTGGGCGATGCTCTCTTGGAATTCCCACGGACATGAGCGGCCGCGAGGTCGAAGACCCCTGGGTGTTCAAGAAGGGCCGTCGCATCGAGAGCCCAGGTTGGTTGCGGATTCCCGTGGACGTTCCAGGCAAGGTCTTCGACTTCACCCTCGCCGGGATCTCGACACCCGTCGTCCACGTTCGCGTGGCGACGCTGCTCACGGAACTGGCACCCGAGGAGGTGCAGGTCATCCCCGTGGAGATTCCAGGGCATGCCGAGCAGTACAGCATCCTCGTGGCGACGCGGCTCATCGAGTGCATCGACGATACGTCGTCCCGAGAAGTGGAGCGGTGGATGGAGGAGGACGGAAGGCCCGAGAAGGTGGGCCACTACCGGGACGTCGACGGGCTGAGAATCGACACGTCGAAGGTGGGTGACGCGAAGCTCTTCCGGACCTGGGGCTGGTCCGTGGCGCTCATTGTCTCCGAGGACCTCAAGCTCGCGCTGGAAGCGCTTGGTGTCACGGGGATGCGCTTCACCGAGGTCTGACCTGAAGAAGATGGGCTCATGCTCGTTGCCAGCATGTCGGGCTTGTTTGGCAATCTTCCTGGCGCGGCACCAATGCTCATCCGGGAGCGTGCGTCATGAAGTGGCAATGGTTGTACGTAGTGTGGGCGCTGGTTGTGGGGTGCTCCACGACGCGAGGAGTGCGGCTGGAGACGGATGACGGGAGGAGGCTCGTCGTCACATCGAGCGTTGAAGCTGCTCCCGTTGAGTTGGAAGAAGCCGAGTTCGCCGAGGCTTTGGTTACCGAGAGCAGGCGGTCTCGCCCATCGCGAGCTCCCGAGGAGGCTGCGAGGCGGCTGTTCGAGATGGACGAGCGGGGTGGGGTGTACCGCTTCGATGTGCGCACTCGGCAGGTGACGCCGGTAGGGGCTGGTGGCCATCTGGAGGGAGATGGCGCGGACGCGGAGATGACGCGCGCCTACTTGCGGTGGTGTGAGCGCACGGGCCAGTCCGGAGACTGTCTGCGGCTGTTGGTGGGGCGCTCCACGGTGGATGGGGATGGGCGCTATGCGCTGGCCCTGGCGCTCGCGCATGGCGCGGTGCTGGATGAAATGTGGGAAGCCTTCGAGGACATGGCGGACCCCCGCGCGATGGTGGCGGCGGCGATGTGGACGGGGACGCTGTATCTCGTCTTGTGGACAGTGCCCGAGCCGGTGTCGAAAGGGCTGGCCGCGGTGATGACGGCCTCATTGATTGCGTATGTGGGGGTGGACACGTTCTGGAGCCTGGTGGCGGGCTTCCAACGGTTGATGGCGGCGGTGGACAGGGCCCACACCTTCGACGAGTTGCGCGAGGCGGGCGAGAGCTACGGGCGCGTCATGGGCCGCAACGCGGCGAGGGCCTTCGCCATGCTCGCGACGGTGGCCATCGGGAACACTGCGGCGGGCTTCGCGGGGCGAGTGCCGAGTCTACCGGGGTCTGCGCAGGCGTCTGTGCAGGCGAGCGCGAAGGCGGGCATCGCACTCTCGGCAGTGGCTGAGGTGAGGGCTGTGGCGATGGTGGGCGAGGTCGTCACCCTGGCGGTGAGCACCGGCGCGGTGTCGGCGATGGCGCAGGGAGGCGGCGCTGTCGGGCCCGTGGATTCAGCGGGGCATGATCACCACATCGCCACGGACAAGTGGTGGGAGTCCATCCGTGATGACGGACCCTGGTCGCCCAAGTTCGAAGAAGTCTTCGACAAGGCAGGCATGTCCCTGAATGACCCCGCCAACATCGTGAAGGTGGCTGGGCACAAGGGGCCACATCCTCGGGAATACCATCAGCGCATTCTCGACCGGCTGAACTCCGCGATGCGGGACTGCGGAACGATGTCCCAGTGCCGGGACGCATTGACGAGAGAACTCAAGGCGCTTGCCCGGCAGATCAGCTCGGAAGGAACGAGGCTCAACAAGCTGGTGACCCGTCAGGAATGAAGCGACACTCCTCGAGATGCCGGGGCGATATTTCAGATGGACGGACGATGCCGAGGTGCCAGGGCGATGGCACCTCCGCAGTCCTGTGAACCTTCAAGGGCAGGAGGTGAACCCCTGGACCTTTACGGCGGGAATACGTATCGCCGCCCTAGAGCCGTTGAGGGTACCTGTCGCTCGCGCAGGTCGAGCGCTCGACTTCTCGCTGACGGGCCTCGCGGTGCCCATCGTCCACGTCCGAGTGGCGGAATTGCTCACGCAGCTGGCACCCGAGGAGGTGCAGGTCATCCCCGTGGAGGTTCCAGGGCACCCCGAGCAGTACAGCATCCTCGTGGCGACGAAGCTCATCGAGTGCATCGACGACACGGCGTCCCGGGAAGTGGAGCGGTGGACGGCCGAGGATGGAAGGCCCGAGAAGGTGGGCCAGTACCGGGACGTGGACGGGCTGAAAATCGACCCGTCGAAAGTGGGGGATGCGAAGCTCTTCCGGACCTGGGGCTGGTCCGTGGCGCTCATCGTCTCCGAGGACCTCAAGCTCGCGCTGGAAGCGCTCGGTGTCACGGGGATGCGCTTCACCGAGGTCTGAGGTCCACCGTATGGTGGCCCCGGTACGGCCTGCACGTACCCACGAGGACTGGCGTCGAATGGGAACGAAGGAACAGGACGCCCGGGAGCGCATCCTCCGGGCGACCATCATCTGTATCGAGCGCGACGGGCTGGATGCCACCGGCATCCGCGAGATTGCCCGCGAGGCCCAGGTGAACAGCGCCGCCATCAGCTACTACTTCCGCAGCAAGGAGAAGCTCATCACCCAGGCCCTGGACTCCACCCTGGACCAGGCCTTCACCCACGTCCTCCTCGACTTCGACAAGCTCCTCGACGAGGGCCTCGCCGTCCGCGAAGCCTTCGAGACCCTGCTCGAGGACGTCGTCGGCAACGTCGGCCGCTACCCCCGCATCGCCCACGCCCACCTGCACGACGCGCTCGTGCACCAACGCTACGACGGCCCCGCCGTCCAACGCCTCAACACCTTCCTCGAAGCGCTGTCCCGAAAGCTCGCCCCCGCCACACCCCACCTGAAGGAAGCGCGCCGCCGACTCGCGCTCACCCAGGTCTGGTCCTCCATCCTCCTCGTGTCCATGCTCCCCCGCGTCTTCGACCAGGTCCTCCTGCTCGACTTCCGCACCCTCGACACCCGCCGCGCCTGGGTGAAGCAATACACACGGCTGCTCTTCCCCTCCTGAGCACCACCCCGGCGCGAAGCGTCAACTCCAGTGCAACGGCTGCTTTCCCGTCGCCTTGAACACGTCAGACTCGAAGTCTCTGTGAGTGTTCACTCGTTGGCCGTCCAGCTCCGCGTCCCCAGAGGGGTTTCCGCAAGTCCGACAGTTCCTGAAAGTAGCGATTTTCATGCCCCGCAGATGCGGGCTCGACTGGATGCGTGCTCCCAGGGGGGAGTGTCTGTCTTTCGCGTTTCGCGGGAGGACCGCATGCGTCAATCGTCGAAGTGGGTCGCCTGTCTCGTGCTGTGTTGCAGCGCGCTGGCGTGGGCACTCCAGCCCTCACAACCGAGCCCGTTGGCGAGCCAGGCGTTCTTCAAGCCGGAGCTGTACCTTCCCGTCTCCAACGTGTCCCTGGATGAAGCCCGCTCGAAGCTGAAGGGCGCGGCGCCCGGCGCGTGGGATGACTTCTTCGCCCGCAACGGACGCGACTTCCACGTGTACCTGGACCCGCTGACGGGCATGCCCTCCGCCGTCCAGGGCGCCATCCCCCTCATCCCCGGCAAGGGCGTGGGCAACACCCTCACGCTCGGCTCGCTCCAGCAGCAACTGGGCCGCTCCACCGGTGAGGTCGACGAGGCCGTCGTCGCCGACGCGCTCTTCAAGTTCCTGAGCGACAACGAGGCCGCGCTCGGCGTGGACCTGCGCCAGCTCGGCCAGCCCCGGGTGAAGCAGGTCTCGGACGTGCTGTGGCACGTGCTCATCCCGCAGGAGGTGGACGGCATCCCCGTGCGCCACGGCAAGCTGGTCGCCACGCTCAGCCACGGCAACATGGTGCTCCTGGGCACGGAGGCGTGGAGCAACGTCACCGCAGCCACCCGGCCCACGCTGAGTCCCGAGCAGGCCCTGACGCTCGGCGGTGAGCGCTTCGGCCTCCTGGAGACGCCGAGCACGCTGTGGCAGGAGCCCACGCTGGAGCTCGCCCCCCTGGCCCAGGCCGACGCGGCCTTCGGCGAGGGCTACCGCCACCAGCTCGTCTGGACGTATGGCTTCCAGAACCCCGGCGAGGTGGAGCGCTGGAAGGTGACGGTGGACGCGCACTCCGGCGAGGTGCTCGCGCTCGAGGACGACAACCACTACCTGGACGCCACCATCAAGGGCGGCATCTATCCGTTGAGCAGCACCGGCATCTGCCCCGACAACACCACCTGCGGCACCATGCAGCTGGACACGCCCATGCCCTGGGCGAACACGGGCCTGGCCGCGCCCAACAACTTCACCGACGGCGCCGGCGTCTTCAACTACTCCTCCGGCAACGTCACCACCACGCTGGCCGGCCGCTACGTGCGCGTGAGTGATACGTGCGGCTCGCCCAGCACCAGCTCGGCCACCGGCAACCTCAACCTGGGCGGCGCCAACAACCAGCACGACTGCACCACGGGCGGCGGTGGCGCGGGCAACACGCCGGCCTCCCGCTCCGCCTTCTACGAGCTCAACCGCATCGCCGAGCTGGGCCGCGGCTGGCTGCCCAACAACACGTGGCTGCAGAACCAGCTCACCGCCAACGTGAACATCAACAGCACGTGCAACGCCTTCTGGAACGGCTCCACCGTCAACTTCTACCGCAGCGGCGGCGGCTGCCGGAACACGGGCGAAATCGCGGCCGTGTTCGACCACGAGTGGGGCCACGGCATGGATGACTTCGACTCCGGCGGCGCGCTGAGCAACTCCAGCGAGGCGTACGCGGACATCGCGTCCATCTACCGCCTGCAGGCCTCGTGCGTGGGCTACGGCTTCTTCGCCACGACGAACCTGGGCTGCGGCATGACGCCGGACGGCACGGGCTACAACCAGAACGAGGCGCAGGCGGGCGGGACGTGGTGCAACACCCGCTGCTCCGGCGTGCGCGACGCGGACTACCTGGCGCACGCGAACCAGACGCCGGCCACGCCGCAGAACTTCGTGTGCTCGCGCTGCTCCTCCGGCACCGGCCCCTGCGGCCGTCAGGTGCACTGCGCCGCGGCGCCCGTGCGTCAGGCCGCGTGGGACCTGGTCGCCCGTGACCTGCAGGCCGCGCCGTTCAACTACGACTCCAACACGGCGTTCATCATCGGCAACAAGGTCTTCTACCAGGGCAGCGGCAACGTGGGCTCGTGGCACGCCTGCAACTGCTCGGCGGGCACGTCCGACGGCTGCGGCGCGAGCCACGGCTACATGCAGTGGCTGGCCGCGGACGACGACAACGGCAACCTCAACGACGGCACGCCGCACATGACGGCCATCCACGCGGCCTTCAACCGCCACGGCATCGCCTGCTCCACGCCCGCGCCCGCCAACTCCGGCTGTGCCACGGGCCCGAAGACGGCGCCCACGGCCACCGCCACGCCGAGCGACGGTCAGGTGGCGCTCGGCTGGAACAGCGTGCCCGGCGCCAGCGAGTACTGGGTGATGAAGACGGAGGGCTACGCCGGCTGTGACTTCGGCAAGGTGCGCGTCGCCACCGTCACCGGCACCACGTACACGGATGGCGAAGTCGCCAACGGTCGGCAGTACTGCTACTCGGTCGTCCCCGCCAGCTCCAGCGCCTGCTACGGCCCCGCCGCCGCGTGCACCTGCGCGACGGCCGGCGGTCCGTGCACGCCCCCGGGCGTCGCCACCCTCTCCACCCCGGCGGATGGCGCGGCCAACGTGGCGCTGTCGCCCGTGCTCGACTGGGCGGACGTGGCCGGCGCGACGTCGTACGAGGTGCAGGTGGCCACCGACGCGGCCTTCGGCACCGTGGTGCGCTCGGCGACGGCGCTCTCCAACAGCACCTGGAGCGTGACGCCCGCGCTGACGGCCAACACGCAGTACTTCTGGCGCGTGCGCGCGGTGAGCGGCTGCGGCGCCGGCGGCTACAGCGCGGCCTTCCGCTTCACCACCGCGGACACCACCTGTCAGCCCGCGGCGGCCCCCGTGCTCGCCACGCCGGCCAACGGCGCGACGGGCGTCGCGCTGTCACCCGTGCTCGACTGGGGGGATGTGACGGGCGCGACGTCCTACGAGGTGCAGGTGGCCACCGACGCGGGCTTCTCCAGCGTGGTGCGCTCGGCCTCGACGCTCCCCGCCAGCACCTGGAGCGTGACGCCCGCGCTGACGGCCGGCACGCAGTACTTCTGGCGGGCGCGCGCGGTGGATGCGTGCGGCGCGGGCAACTACAGCGCGGGCTTCAGCTTCACCACCCAGACGGGCGGAGGCGGCACGTGCACCACGCCGCCCGTGGCCACATACGACGCCACGCTCGGCACGCCCGTCTGCGGCAACGGCTGTGGTTGTGACACCGGAACGCTGGTCAACAGCCGTGGCAGCCAGTTCCTCGCGGCGGAGCCGAACGAGCCCAACACGCTGGATGGTTGCCCGGATGGTCCGTTCGGCTTCTACCACCTGGACGAGAGCATCGACCGCGTGGTGCTGCGCAGCGTGGACGGCGGGCCCATTACGCCGGGCAAGCAGGTCAAGGTGGACGTGACGGTGTGGTGCTACGACGCCACGGACAAGCTCAACCTCTACTCCGCCCCCGTGTCCGGCTTCCCGCTCTGGTCCACGCTCGTCACCGGCCTGCAGTGCACGGGCAGCGGCGCGAAGACCTTCAGCCACACCTTCACGGTGGGCAGCAGCGTGGGCCAGCACGTCCTGCGGGCCCAGTTCGTGGAGGCGTCCAGCCCGCAGCTGAGCTGCACCTTCGGCTTCTACGATGACAACGACGACGTCGTGTTCGGAGTCTCCGCCGCCGTCGCGTCCAGCCCCACCCGGCCCCAGGCCGTGCAGGGCCGCGCGAAGGTGACTCGCTGAACTTCACCCGGTGCCGCCAGCCCGCTCGTGTGGGGGCTGGCGGCGCGCCGGGCGCGCCTCTTGGTGGAGCGTCGCGAGACTCAGTCCACGCGGCGGCCGGTGAAGCTCACCACGTAGTGGCACGTGGGCGTGTCGAAGTTGGCATCCATGAGTTCGGTCCTGAGGTCGATGAAGCCTTCGACGTGGTCTGCCTCGAGCGAATCGCCTTCGATGACGAAACGCTGCACCACCGTCCCGCTGCCGGTGTCATCCTCGATGAAACTCTCGAGGCCCACGAACTGGAACGGGCCCCGCTCGGACGAGGTGCCGTTGACGATGAAGGGGGTCTCATCCAGGGGGACTTGATGGAGCTGGGTCCGGAAGTAGCCGGGGACCTCGATGCGCGTGTCGCCATGCTCTCCCGCGGTGATGGTCCACCGCTGTTTCGCGGAGACCTCCCAGGCCCTCGTGAAGCCCTTCCGGCCGTTGTCGCAGACGAAGGGCACGGCGCTCAGCTCGGCCTCGTTCAGCTCGATGTCGTACACACTCTTCTCGAAGCCGCACCCCGTCGACAGCCCCACCAGGGCGCTGATGGCTCCCAGCCTCGCGAACGTCGCCTTCCGCATCCGATGCCTCCTGAGTCGGGGCCGTGAATCACCACCGCGTGCCCCTGATGCGATGAGACCTCCTCCGAGGTGGCGGACTCAAGGAGGTGTCTGGATACCACCCAGCCGGCAACCATCTCCCGCCGACGGGAGTCTCGCGTCTTCAACGCGCGGCGTGCGGCGCCGGGGCGAGGGTGAAGTCGAAGTCCTCGGTGGGCAGGGTGTCCGGGAAGCGCTCCACCGCGTGGAGCACCAGTCCATCGCCGAGGGCATGCTGCGGCGCTTCCAGGCGGCTGAACCCGCTGATGTCCGCCAGGTACCTGCCCGGCGCGACATCCAGGTCGTCGTTGTTCATCAGCCGGTCCTGATGGTGGTCCAGGTACGCGCCGAAGAACTCCGGCTCCCAGTGCATCACCGCGTTGAGGTCCGCCGTTATCAACACCCCCCGAGGTGACGTGCAGCGGCGCGCCCGCATAGGTGAAGCGCCGGGTCGCTCCCCGCGGCGCGTGGCCCTCCTCCAGGAACACCGAATGGTCATCCGTGGGTATCTGGTAGATGGGGAAGACGACGCCCTGGCGGATGGCCTCGCTGCCGACGTCCTGATGGTCGAGGAAGTAGTCGAACACCTCGCGGGACTCGACGCCGCTGGCGCGCAGGTACTCCGTCAGGGTCCGAGGGTCGAACAGGACGATGCCGGGCTCGTCGAGGCTGAGGTTGGAGAGGGTCGTTCGCGCCGGTGAGAATTTCCAGGACATCCCCGCGTCCGCAGGCCCGCTTGCTACGCTGGCGCGGCCCTCGGGCCCGTTCGCGCACGCGCCGCCACCTGGAGAACGACACCATGAAGCCGAACCGACTGGGGGCGCTCGTCGCGCTCGTACTGACGATGGCCATCCTCCCCGCGTGTGGCGATGAGGACGCCGTGCCTCCAGGCAGCATCACGGGCCAGGTCGAGCTGGACGATGGCGCCTCTCCAGAGGGCTCCGAGGTGACGCTGGTCGACACCGGCGACACGTTCACCCTGGACGAAGACGGCCGGTTCACCTTCGAGGACGTGAAGCCCGGGACGTACGGCCTCTCCGTCCTCGTCTCGGGCTATGAGCCGTTGCTGCAGGAGGTGCAGGTGGAGTCCGCCAAGGTCGCTTCGGCGCACTTCACGTTGAAGCGCGTCAGGAGCCAGGTGTCGGGCACCATCCAGTTGGAAGGCGCCACCACCCATGAGGGCGTCACCGTGAGCCTGCGGGACACGTCCTTCACCACCACCACGGACGCCGCGGGCCACTTCGTCCTGGAGGGCGTGCCGACCGGGGCCTACACCCTGGAGGTCTCCAGGGAGGGCTACGACTCGAGGCTCACGGTGGTGGCGCTGACGTCCGAGCCGGAGGAGGTGACGCTCACGCTGAAGCGCAAGGCCTCGCTCTCCATCTCCGGCGTCATCATCCTCCAGGACACCCTGGACAGCTCGGGGGTCCGCGTGGTGCTCCAGGGCACCAGCCACATCGCCTTCACGTTGAACGAGTACGGCAGCTTCGCGCTGATGGACGTGGCCCCGGGCGTCTACACCCTGGAGGCCTCCAAGCAGGGCTACGTCTCGACCTCGGAGGAGGTGACCGTGGAGGAGGGCAAGACGGCCTACGTGGTGCTGTCGCTGGACCTCGTGCCTTCCGGAGCCGGGCTCAGGCACTGAGTCCGGCTGTCAGTGGGGCACGGGCACCGCCTCGTGCTCCCGGCACAACAGCTGGCTGTCCTCGCGGGACAGCGGCTCGCGCGTCAGCCCACAGCGGAAGCGCCCCGAGCCCTCGCGCTGGAAGTGCTTGCAGGTGCCGCAGGCGCCGAAGCTGCGCTGGGCGTTCGCCGCCTGCAGGGCGCTCAGGAGTCCGGTGAGCGCCTCCTCCAGCCCATCGCCATCGCCGGGCAGTCGCGCGAGGGCCCGCTTGAAGAGCTCCGGTGGCAGGGCGGCCTTCAGCACCGCGCGGCCCTCCTCCGTCAGCAGCAGGTGGACCACGCGCCGGTCCTCCGTGTCCGCCTCCTTGCGCAGCAGCCCCTTCTCCTCCAGCAGCAGCAGCGTCTGGGACACGGTGCCCTTGGTGAGCCCCAGGTACTCCGTCAGCGCGGCGGGGGTGTTGCTGTAGCGATTGCACGCCTGCAGGTAGCGCAGCGCCTGCAGGTGCACCGGCTGCAACCCATGGGGCAGCCCCGCCGCCCGCTCCTCCGTGCGGAGCAGGTTCCCGAGTCGCTCGAGCAGCGCGTAGAGGCGGTCTCCAGCCATGGGTCAAAAGGTATCGTGTCGATACTGAGTTGACAAGCGAAGGGGATGGGTGCATTTAGTATCGAGTCGATACCAATAGAGCCGCTGAACCACCCGCAGTCCCTGGGAGCACCCCATGACGACGCCCCTGATTGCCCCTGTCGGTCCCTCGAACACGCCCGCCGCCTCCGAGCCCACGCTGGCCGCCCTGAAGACGAAGTTCGGGGGTGTGCCGAAGATGTTCTCCACCTTCGCCCACTCGCCCGCGGCGCTGGAGGCCGTGGCGGGCTACTTCAACGCCATGGGCGGCGCGAAGCTGTCCGCGCGCACGCAGGAGGCCATCGCCATCGCGGTGGCGGAGCTGAACCGCTGCACCTACTGCCTCTCCGCGCACACGGCGCTGGCGAAGGGGCACGGGGTGAAGGCGGATGAGCTCACGGGGTTCCGCTCGGGTCGCTCGGCGGACCCGCGCGAGCAGGCCATCCTGGACCTGGCCGTGGCCATCGCCCGGACGCGGGCGGCGGACGTGGGCCCGCAGCTTGCGCAGGCGCGCAAGGTGGGGCTGAGCGACGCGGAGCTGGTGGAGGTGGTGGCCGCCGTCGCGCAGAACGTGCTCACCAACTACCTCAACGTCGTGGCGGGCACCGAGGTGGATTTCCCTCGCGTCGCCTGAGTCCTCGTGGACGTCCCTGGCGTGTTCGCACCGTGTGAGGCCGAGCGGGAGGTCTCCACCCGGCCCCACGCGACAGGTGTCACCTCGCGTGCACCGGAGCCGTGCACGGTGGGCGTCGGGTCTCGGGATATCCCTCCACGAGGTCGTCGCACTCACAGCCGCGACGGCCATCCGGGCCCAGGCTCCATAGCTCCACGGAGTCGCCCTCGACCGAGTAGCCATAGGGCCGCGTCCAGGGGTCGAGCGGCACGGACCCATTGATGAGTCCGCTCGCCACCAGGGCCTGGAGCCCTTCTTCCCGCGTCGGGTATCGCCCTGTCTTTGACCGGTAATGGACCAGCACGCGCCGGAGGTTCTTCAAGTCCAGCTGGGCCCGGTCCAGCTGCGCCGCCTTGTAACTGGGGGCGACCACCGCGAAAACGTTGAATCCGCAGCAGGACAGCAGGCTGAGCGCCAACACCCAGGGCCACACCTTTCGTGGACGCTGGCGGGGGGCCGGGTTGGGCGGTGAGGCGTTGGTGTCATTCATGGGCGACGTGGCTTTTCAAACCCCATGCCCGCCTGGCCTTCTCGTGCGCCGAGCCTTGCTCCTGACCCCATGCGCGTCATCCCGTCAGGGATGTGCGTCTGAAGCGCGCCGTATTGGCAGACAGGTGCTCGCCGATGGATGCCCGGGTGGGTGTGAGCCCGTGTGGATGTTCCGGCGTCTGTGATTGGGTGCGGCGGCCCGGAGCACCTTCCTCCGGGCCGCCCGTTGCCACCAGGAGGACTACGGGCTCAGGGAGATGCTCCCCGGCCAGGCGCCGTAACCGGACGAGGTCACGCCGTAGCGGCTGGTGCTCGTGTAGCTGCTCTGGCCCGGCTGGATGGTGACAGTCACATCGCCACCGGAGGCGGGAATCGCGCCCGCGTGCACGGCGGCCACGCAGACATCCGAGTCATCGGTGTACAGGTCCGTGCCCCAGAACGACGCGCCCAGGCTCACCGTCGGGCAGCCGCAGCGGATGGCCCTCCCGGTCTGCCCGCGGTAGGACATCATGTTGAAGGTCGAGCAGAGCGGCTGCGTCTGGGGCTGTGGAATCTGCGCCCCGATGAAGCGGTAGCTCCCGCCCCAGTAGCCGTAGGAGGACGAGGTGACGCCGTTGCGGGTGGTTCCGATGAACGTGCTCTGTTCCGGCTGCACCTCGACCGTCACCACGCCACCGAGGGTGGTCATCACCCCCGCGTGCACCGCGGCGCGACAGATGTTCGAGTCATCCGTGTAGTTGTTCGTCCCCCAGACCGAGCCGGAGGTCCCCGAGGCGCAGGCGCAGCGAAGCTGCGTGCCTGTCTGCCCGCGATACGCCGCGACGTTGACGTCCGAGCAGGGCTTGCCATAGAGCGCGAACAGCGCGGTGGCGTCCGTGGCGGTGAACTCGCCGCTGCTGTTGGCGTGAGGACAGGCGTTCATGACGGACCCGTCCCACACGGCGGTCTGCGGCGTCCCTGGGATGGGGATGACGCCCACGCCCATGTCGCCCTCGACGCCGGTATAGGGCGGCTGGCAGCTGATGCTGCGGTCATAATAGTCCGAGTGACGCAGGCCGAGCGTGTGGCCGAGCTCGTGCGTGATGATGTGCTCGTTGACGTCGAGGCTCTCGTTTGCCATCGCGTAGACCATGTTGATGGACCCGAAGGGCACTCCGAGGTCAGGGAAGCCCGCCCAGTTCTCAGGTCGAAGGGTGGACATCTGCGCGATGATGGTCGCGGAGCAGCCCACCGTCGAATCGCGCACGAAGGTGAAGCGCAGGCCCAGCGCGTTGTAGTTTTCGATGGCCAGGTTGAGTCCCTGGTTCAAGTTGGGGATGTTGTTGAAATCGGTCGTGGAGTTGATGCAGATCCGCGTCACCTGGGGGCCGACGAGGTTGTTCGTGCGGAACTGCTCCTGGCTCCCCTCGGGGGCCTGAATCATCTCGCGGGACGCCTGGAGCGTCACGAGCGCGTCGCCGCCCACGAACACGGCCTCGTCGACGACCTGGATGTCCCGGGCCGGGTAGCCCGCCTCGATGAGGTTGGCGATGATTTCTTCCTGCTCCATCTGCGGCTCGACACCGCCACAACCGGCCAGCAATGCGACACCGGTCGCCGCGAGGACTGCTGCCTGCTTGAACATGGATGCTCGTCTATCTGACAACGGGGGGAACGCGCCGCCCGGCGTGGGCTTCGCGCCATGTTTCATAGCGCGCCCCCACCCCAAGTCCTCAGTGACATGTCTGGATGATGAATCCCTCTCGAGTCCCGAGATTCAAGACACTCACGCGCTGTCAGAACTTGCTGCTGAAATGGTCTCGCACGCTGTCGAAGACCTGGTCCGCCATGGCGGCGCGCGTGGCCCCGGTGGCGCTGGCCACGTGAGGCGTCAGGACGACATTTCCACGGGCTGAGAGGGCGGGAGAGATGTCCGGCTCGTGCTCGAAGACATCCAGGCCGGCGCCCGCGATGCGCCCCTCCTGGAGCGCGCGGATGAGCGCCGCCTCGTCGACGATGGACCCTCGCGCGATGTTGATCAAGAACCCGCAAGGTCCCAAGGCGTCCAGCACCTGGGCGTCCACCAGGCCCCGCGTGCCCGCGCCTCCTGGCAATGCCAGCACCAGGAAGTCGACCTGGGACGCGAGCGTCTTCACGTCGGCGACATGGCGATAGGGTACCCCGTCCCGGACCGAGCGACTGTGATACGCAATCGTCATGTCGAAGCCCTCAGCGCGTCGCGCGATGGCCAGGCCGATGCGCCCCAATCCGACGATGCCCAGCCGGGCGCCGCTGACGCGCGTGCTCAACGGGAAGGGCCCCTGCTTCCACGCACCCCCGCGAGCGAACGCATCCGCGCGGACCACGTCGCGAGCGACGGCGAGCATCAGCGTCATCGCCAGGTCCGCGACGTCGGCGGTGAGCACGTCGGGCGTCGTCGTCACGCGGATGCCGCGCTCCCGGGCCGCCTCGGCGTCGATGCCGTCCACGCCCACCCCGAAGACGGCGATGAGCTCCAGCGCGGGGAAGCGGGCGAGCAGCTCGCGCGGCAGCCGGCTCGAACCGCTGGCGACGACGGCGCGGATGCGGGGCGAAAGCTGCTCCAGGGCCGCCTCCGACAGGCCGTCCCGCGTGTGGCACTCGTAATGGCTCCCGAGCCGCTCCTCCAGGGCCTTGGGCAGCCGCGCCACGATGAGCACGGCGGGGCGCGCGTCCCCAGGTGGGGCGGAAGACGTCATCGGGAGCCACCTTTCGCGAAGGGGTCAGCGGGACGCATGAACAGTAGTCCCCGGCCCGACGGCTCCGCGCCGCCGGTGTTGGGATTGCCCCTCCCTCCAGGGCTGGCGACAACCCCGTAGTCGACGCTTCGTGACGGAGTGCGCCATGTCAGTCATTGTCATGGGTTACAGCGTCTGTGTTCATTTGAAGGCAGGGCGGTATGCGGGGGTGTCTGAGTCGTTCCCAGGTCCAGGTAGAATTTCAGCTTGCAGGCAATTGAAGGCCTGCCGACCAGGAGCGCACATGCAACGACTTCCCGCCCCCGCGTTCATCTTCAACCTCACCACGTCGTATCTGACCCCGCGGTGTCTGTATGCGGTTGCACAGCTCGGCGTGGCGGACGTGCTGGGGACGACGCCGATGAGCACGGAGGAACTGGCGAAGGCGACGGGGGCGCACGCGGACTCGCTGCACCGGATGCTGCGCCTGCTGTCGGCGCAGGGGGTGTTCGAGCGGCGCGCGCAGGGCTGGGCGCACACGGACTACTCCGAGCACCTGAAGGCCAGCCATCCGCACTCGCTCAAGGGGTTGGTGCTGATGTTCAACGACGACATCAACTGGCGCAGCGCCCAGGCGCTGTCGGTGTCCGCGCGCACGGGGCAGACGGCGTGTGACACGGTGACGCCCGGCGGCCTGTGGCCCTATTACCAGTCCCACCCGGAGGAGGCCCGCATCTTCGACGCGGCGATGACGGGCAAGTCGCACATGGCCATCGCCTCCATGCTCCAGGCGATGGAGTTCCACCGCTATGAGCACATCGCGGACATCGCGGGAGGCCGCGGCCACGTGCTGTCGGCGGTGCTCGACCAGGCGCCCCGCTCGCGCGGCACGCTGTTCGACCTGCCCCACGTCGTGGAGCACGCCCAGGCGCATGCCCGCATGCAGAAGCAGGGCGGGGACTTCTTCGTCGGGCCGCTGCCGCGCGCGGACGCGTACATCGTCAGCAACATCCTCCACGACTGGGCGGACCCGCAGGCCATCTCCATCCTGCGCAACATCCGTCAGGCGGCGCCGGCCCACGCGGAGCTGCTCGTGCTGGAGATGATGCTGCCGGAGGGGCCGGAGCTGCACCCCGCGCTGGTGATGGACATCGTCATGCTGTCGCTGGCGGGCGGACGCGAGCGCACCCAGGTCCAGTACGACGCGCTCTTCGCCGAGGGTGGCTTCAAGCTGGACCGCGTCGTCCCCACCCAGGGCCCGTACTCCATCATCGTGGGCAAGGTGGCGTGAGACATCCGATGAGGAAGAGGTAAACCCTCAATTTCGTTGAAGATGCCACTGTGTGACAAGAGCTGACCCACGGGGCCGCGTGCAAGTCGCGCGGACCCCGCGTGGAGTCAGGCTAGTCTGGGGGTCTCCTTCCCCTCGGGAGCCACCTCATGATTCGGAGTCTCTGGGCGTTGTGTCTCGTCGTCGGTCTCACGTCGGCCTGCTCCTCGGAGGACTCGCCCGAGGACGGCCCCGACTCGCTGGGTGACGCGGGGACGGCGGATGCCGGGCCGACGACGGACGGCGGCAATCCTCCCGCCGACGGTGGCTCGGGCAATCCGGATGGCGGTGGCCCCACCGAGGCCGCGTGCGAGCCGTTCGGCCGCTTCGGACCGCCGGGCAACACCCTCACGCTGCCGGGGCCGAACGCGACCAACGGGGAGATGTACATCCCCAACGTGCAGACCCGGTACCCCAACGTGGATTGGAGCACGCTGGACCGGCTCTACATCCCCGCGGGCACCTACACGCTCATCAACCTGGGCAACCTGCCGCAGCGCCCGGCGAGCCGGCCGCTGGTCATCACCAACACGGGGGGACAGGTGGTCATCCGCCCCAAGGCGGGCAGCACGCAGGGCTACATCTGGTCCATGGGCGGTGGCTCGAACTGGGTGCTCACCGGCCGGTATGACCCGGACTCGGGCACCGGCCACGCGGACTTCCCGGGCCACCGCTGCGGCCAGTACGCCACGTCGCGCAACCGCTACGGCATCCTGAGCGATGGCATCTTCCTGAGCGAGGGCCACATGGGCGTGGGCATCGGGGATGCGCACAGCTTCGAGCTCGAGTACCTGGAGGTCACCCGCTCGGGCTTCGCCGGGGTGCGCATCAACCGCGCGGCGAGCGGCGGGGTGGCGCCTGCCCTCAACGACATCAAGCTGCACGACCTCTACATCCACGACACCGCCAGCGAGGCCATCTACTTCGGCTCCACGCAGGGCGCGCCCACGCCGCTCGCCACGAACCTGAAGGTCTACAACAACCGGCTGGTGCGCACCGGCAGCGAGGCGCTCCAGATTCAGAGCCTGGGCGACGGCGCGGAGGTGCACCACAACGTCTTCGCCTTCGGGGCCATCGACTGGCGCGCCGTCTTCCAGCAGTACCAGGACAACAACTCCCAGGCCACGGTGCGCTCGGGCCGCATCCGCTTCCACCACAACGTCTTCGTGGGGGGCGCGGGCGCGCTGCTCAACTTTTTCGCCCAGCCGGAGACGGGCGACGGGCCGCTCGACGTGGACTTCACCGACAACTACTTCGCGGACACGCTGTCCCTGGGCATCTGGTTCGGCGGCACCGTGGGAACGGGCTCGAAGTTCCTCTGGGAGCGCAACGCCTTCCGCGGGCTGGAGTTCGGCTACCAGAGCGTCTATCCGACCTCCTCGGACCCGGGCGTGGTGCTGAGCAAGGCGAACACCGTCACCTCGCCCATCACCTTCAAGGACAACCGCTGGGAGGGCAGCCGCCGGCTCATCTCGGGCCTCACGGGCGGCACCGGCACCGTGGGCACCGTGACGGCCACCGGCAACGTGAATGGCGCCGTCCCCACGCTCACCTTCGTGAACACCGGCCTGCCGGCGGGGACCGCGACGCGCGTGCTGGAGATGTGGACGGACCGCGCCATCCGCGCCCCCAACTCACCGGAGGTGACGTACGCGGCGGGCGCGCTGGTGATGCATGACGGCCAGCTCTACCGGGCGCGCGCCCAGAACACCAACAAGGTGCCGCCCCAGAACGCCGCCCTCTGGGAGCCGCTGCCGCCCCCCGCCGATGACCTGCGCACGGCCCCCGGCACCGAGTGGCACACGAAGGGCGTGGGGCTCCTCGACGTCGCGCCGTGAGCACGGCGTGAGCCTTCCAGGCGGTGTCTCCGGGAGCCGCTGCGGGCTCCCGGGAGCACGCCGGTGTGTCAGGTGCTGGTGCCGTCACAACCCCAGGCGGCGCCGTCGCAGCGGATCCAGTTGCTCCCGTAGTCGCACTCCCAGGCGCCGTTGCACCGGAGCACCGAGCCGTTCTCGCAGATGAGCTCCAGGAAGCACGGGCCGGGATAGGCCGAGGGGTCCGTCTGCTCGTGCTCCTGCTCCGAGGCGCCCGCGATGGCCGCCGGAGGAACCACCGCCGCCGCGAGTCCGACCACCGCGCCCAACGTCACCGCGAGCCACGTCTTCATGGGGACCGCCTTTTCGTGAAGGGGAGCCCAAAGACTAACATCATCCGGTGACAGGAGCCTCCGCGTGACGGCTGTTCCGGCCTTGTCGATAGAGGACGGCTGGGGACACGGATGTTTTCATTCGGGTAAGAATCGTGGAGTTCCGGGGACTCCCTCCCTGGGCGCTTCGAGGACGACGTCATGGACCAGCTCACCGCGATGCGGGTGTTCGCCCGGGTGGTCGAGGCCGGCACCTTCACCCGGGCCGCGGACACGTTGAAGATGCCCAAGCCCTCCGTGACGAAGCTGGTGCAGGGGTTGGAGGCGCACCTCCAGGTGAAGCTGCTCCAGCGCACCACGCGGCGGGTGACGGTGACGCCGGAGGGCGCGGCCTACTACGCGCGGACGTCCCGGCTGCTGGCGGACCTGGAGGACATCGAGGCGGACGTGTCGAGCGCGCGGACCCGGCCCCGGGGGCGCCTGCGGGTGGATGCGGGCTCGTCGGTGTCCAACTTCCTGCTCATCCCCGCGCTGCCGTCGTTCCGGGAGAAGTTCCCGGACATCCAATTGGAGCTGGGGGTGGGGGACCGCTCGGTGGACCTGGTGGGGGACGGCGTGGACTGCGTGATTCGCGGCGGCGTGTTGCCGGACCCGGCCCTGGTCGGCCGGCGCATCGGTGAGCTGGAGTTCGTGTCCTGCGCCACGCCGGGCTACCTGAAGCGCCGGGGGACTCCGGCGCAGCCCACCGACTTGCAGGATGGCCACGACATCGTGAGCTACTTCTCCACGCGGACGGGGCGGGTGATTCCGCTGTCGTTCCTCCAGGGCGAGGAGCGGCTGGAGGTGCTGGGGCGCGCCAGCGTGGCGGTGAACGAGAGCACGGCGCACCTGACCGCGGTGCTGGCGGGGCTGGGCGTGACGCAGCTGCCGGAGTTCGTCGCGCGCCCGCACCTGGCGAGCGGCGCGCTGGTGCGGCTGCTGCCCGAGTGGCGATGCGAGCCGTTCCCGGTCTTCATCGTGTACCCGCAGAACCGGCACATGAACGCCAAGCTGCGCGCCTTCGTGGACTGGGCGGTGGAGCTGTTCGCGCCGTTCCGCGCGCGCGGCGAGGTCCGGCAGGCGGCCTCGGGACGGTGAGCGGGTGGGGTAGGGTGGAGGGATGGCCCGTACCTCCAAGTCCGTCACCGTCGAGCTGGGACACGTCGACCTGCCCGAGGGCATCCTCGTCATCCTCGACCCCGGCCTGGGGCGCTTCTGGCGTCACGACGCGCCGCCCGCCTCGCCGCGCAAGAAGGACCCGGAGGCGTGGGACTTGCGGCTGGTGGGACGTGACGCGGAGGTGGCGGGCAAGGCGTATGACCGGGAGTTCGACGCGAGGTTCCTCTTCGACCGCACGAATCCCCAGGACGCCATCGCCCACTTCGATGACTTCGCGAAGCAGAAGGGCTTCGACGCTCGCGCGGAGGTGCTGTCCGAGCGCGTGACGCATGTCGAGCGCGCCCGTCGGGCGGTGGAGTTCGGCGGCGGACTGGGCGTCGTGAAGTACAACGGCCTGTGGGCCGTCGCGGTGGATGGCCTGCCGAAGGAACGGGGCCTGCGCGTCGTGGGGGTGCCCATGCCCGAGGGGGAGTTCGAGGGGCGCTGGCGCTCGGTCGACGTCGTCGTGGAGGAGGGGGCGAAGACAGTGCGCTCGGATGAGGTCGCCGGGGTGATGGTGGAGCACGGGCAGCTGTTCTTCGCGGGCCTCCTGCCGCTGGGGAGCTTCCGCATGTGGCAGCCGGCCGATGGGCTGGCGGACTTCGTGTTCCACGGTCGGGATGCGCCCGCGCTCGCGAAGCAGGTGGGGGCGAAGGACCTCGGGGAGGGCGTCTTCGGTTGGAAGGACGTGCCGATGGAGGCGGTGGGGGAGAAGGCGACGCCCACGCAGGAGCGCATCGAGAAGGAGAACCTCGAGGTGGGCGTGGACTACCGGCCCCACTGCAACCTGGAGAAGTTGAACGCACTGCTGCGCGCGAGCCCCGAGGACGCGGCCTCGCTGGAGCTGGCGGGCGCGAGGACGGTGGGGTGCGGCAACCGGTGGGGCGATGGCGTGTTCACCGTCAGCCGCCACTTCGATGCGGAGGGACGTGTCGTGCGCGTCCGCGTGGAGCTGGGCACCGAGGAGCGGCAGCGGACGATGCGCAAGCTGCGGCTGCTGAGTCAGAGCGCCATCGTCACGCGGACCCTCCTGGAGGGAGGCAAGCCCATCCGCTTCGCCGAGCGGATGAAGCCGCACAACCCACGGGACAGCGGCTGGGCGTTCTCGTCGGGTGAGGAGCCCGAGGGCTCGACGGATGATGCGTCGACGCTCGCGCTCGTCTCGTTGCGAGAGCTGGTCCGCCGTGCTCCCGCGCTCGAGGCCATCCTGGAGGCGCCCGTGGGAGCGCTGTTCCGACTGGAGGATGGCCGCTACGTGGAGGAGGAGGCGTAGCGCGGTCCGTCAGTGGGCGGCGTGGGCGAGGGCGGAGGCGTCCTCGAGGAGCTGCTCCAGTCCCTGGGGGTCCTCCGTCACGCGGTAGTAGCCACGGAGCCGGCCCGTGGCGTCCACGAGGACGAAGTGCTCGCCGTGGAAGAGGGAGAGGAAGTCGTCCTCGTCGGCTTCGTCGGCCCGGCCCATCATGACGCGGAAGCCATTCAGGACGGTGGTCTCCACCTGTTCCAGGGGGCCTGTCACCAGGCTCCAGTTGGCGGTGTCGAGGGCGTGGTCCCGGGCGTAGGCGGCGAGTCGCTCGGGTGTGTCGTAGCGCGGGTCCACGCTGAAGGACACGAAGTGCACGGGGACGTCCTGCTCGCGGGCGCGTCGCTGGAGCCGGGCCATGCGCTCGGTGAGCAGCGGGCAGACGGTGGGGCAGCGGGTGAAGAAGAAGTCCGCGACGACGACGCGGCGCTCCAGTTGGGCCTGGGTGAAGGCGCGGGCCTCCTGGTCCTGAAGCTCGAAGTGGGGCAGGGGGCCGAAGTCGGGCAGGCTCCGGGCCTTCGCCGCGAGGGTTCGTGCTTCGAGCCAGGGCCCCGCGCCCACGAAGAGCAAGCCGAGGCTCACGCAAACGGCGAGCACGGGGAGGAGGCGACGGCGGGGCCGGGTGTTCATGGGCGGGGTGCTCAGTGCTGGAGCCCGCAGGTGTCGAGGCATCGAGCGTCCTCCTCCACCTGACGAGCGGTTTCGGGTTGGGTGAGGGCGTTCGTGTAGATGCCGCGCACGGAGCCCAGGGGGTCCACCAGGAGCAGCAGGGACGTGGCGTCCTCGCCGGGATGTCCCCGCGTCACCGCGCGCATCGCCTGCTCCAGCGCGTCTCCCCGCCACAGTCTGCGCCAGCCACGCGGCAGGGGATGGGGAAGGTGCTCGGAGGGTTCATCCCGCGTGACGAGGAGGACGTCCACGCCGAGCCCGGAGGCTTCCAGGTCCGCGTGCACCGCGAGCAGGCCGGCGGGTGGGTGGTCGGACGCGGAGAGGAAGTGGAGCAGGGTGACGCGGCCTCGGAGGTGTCTGTTCTCGAGCGGGTGGCCCGCGTCGTCCCTCAGCGCGAAGGCGGGCAGGGGGCCGTAGTCGGGGAGCACGGCTGAATGGGTCGTCGCCGGACGTCCTTCGTGTAGCGTCTTCCCGACGACGCCGACGAGCGCGGCGCACGTCAGCACGAAGAGGAGGATGCCCAGCCACTCCAGCAGCGTGAGGAACCAGAGCATCGCCGAGGACGGGCGACGATGCGTCGACGGATGAGCGGGCGCGGACATCGTGCCGGTGACATTGACTCAAGCCTCGTCGCGACGAACGCGGTGAATTGTCGCAGGAGGCGGGCGCATGCCTGGTTGCGGCAACATGTCGCAAGGGGACAGCGGACCTGTCTGGCTACAGTCACCGTGGGGCGTGATGATGACACGCGTCCATGGAGAGCCGACGTGAGGACATGGGTCGTGTGGATGATGTTGTCGGGGGCGCCGGCGTTCGCGACGCCGCGAGCGCAGGCCGAGGCGAGCACCACGGAGTCCGTGGTGGCGATGACGCAGAGTGCCTCCGGGCGGTGGCATGTGAAGGTGCTGTCCACCACGACGCCGTTGAAGCGCGGGCCGCAGCGCTTCACCGTGCGCGTCTCGGATGCGGCGAACGGGAAGCTCGCTCAGGGACTGGAGCTGCGCGTGCAGCCGTGGATGCCATCCATGGGACATGGCATCGAGGAGAAGCCGCGAGTCACGTCCCGCTCGGATGGGGTGTTCGAGGTGTCGGAGCTCGACCTGTTCATGCCGGGGACGTGGGAGCTGCGCTTCACGCTCGCGGGACGGGAGCAGGACACCGCGAGCGTGACGCTCAAGCTAGGGAGGTGAGGTGAGTGTGAGGTTCGCTTCTTCCCGGGACCTTCCTCTTCGCATGGGTCGTGGCCCCGTGTCGTTCAGGGGAGCGGCTCAGGTGCTCGCCTTCTTCAGCGGGGTCTTCCTGGCGCTTGCCTTCTGTTTCGAGGTCGCCTTCGCGCCGGTCTTCTTCGTAGCCACTTTGCGAGCGCTGGCCTTCTTCGCTGGGGCCTTCCTGGCGCCGGTCTTCTGCTTCGAGGTCGCCTTGGCGCCAGTCTTCTTCGGCGCCGACTTCTTCGCGGGCGTCGTCTCCAGGCCGCTCAGCGCCTTCTTCCACTGTTGGATATACCCGGCGCGTGACGCCGCGTCGGGGAGCCCCTCCATGTGCAGCGCGACGGTGTTTCCCCTCGCGGCGGGGAGGACGCGGAGCTGCGCGGTCCTCGGTCGCGGCCAGTCCGCGCGTGTCAGGCGGATGCGCAGCAGGGCTGGCGGACGCACCCGGACCGCCAGGACCTCCGTCCCATCCTTCAGCGTCGTCCGCTCACCTTCCTTCAGCGCCGTGCGCGGAGAAGAGAGCCAGCGCCCCAGGCCCGCGCCCTCCGCCCAGTTCCTCCAGGCGTCCTCCGCGCTCACGTCCATCGTGTGGCGAGCCCCTGCCGCATACGTTCCATCCGCCGCGAGACCTGCGAGCATTCTCCATCTCCTTTGCCGCCCACGATGGACAGGCGCGCACGTCCGGGCAACCGGGAAGTGACGCTGCGGACCACCGCGTCCTTGGTGTAGAGGAGCCTTGTGACTCCACCCCCGTCCATCGCCGTCGACTTCATCGCGGAGGAGACCCGCGGCTATGTGCGGAGCTACCGCTCGGCATCGTTGTGCGCCGGAGTGACCTGGCACGGTGAGGGCCATGTCCAGACCTACCGGAAGATGGGCAACGCTCCCGCCTACGAGGCGGTCTTCGGCCTGGGCGGCCTCACGCAGGTCTTCACCGGCGCGCTGCTCGCCCTGCTCGTGGACAAGGGGCAGGCGCGGCTGGACATGACGCTCGGCGAGGTGATTCCCCGCGCGCTCCTCCCCGACGCCGACGCGGGGCGCATCACCCTGGAGCAGCTCGCCACCCACACCTCCGGGATGCCCCACCTGCCGCCCAACCTGGACGCGCCCGAGTCGCGGCCGGAGGACCCGTTCGGCCACTACTCCGCCCAGCGCTTCGGCGACTTCCTGCGCGGCTATCACCCGGCCTCTCCACCCCCGCGCCCCTTCTCCGAGTCCCTGCTCGGCATGGGCGTGCTGGGACATGCGCTCTCACGCCGCGCGGGCGTCAACTACGGGCACGCGCTCCGCGACTGGCTCTTCAAGCCGCTGAAGATGAACGACACCTCGGCGCGCGTGACGGAGGAGATGGCGCCCAGGCTCCTCCCAGGCCACACCGCGCGAGGCCGCCCCGTGCCCGCGTGGACCTTCCCCGCGCTCCCCGGCGCCGGCGCGCTCCACTCCACGACGCTCGACCTGCTGAAGTTCCTCGACGCGTGCCTCGGCCGCGAGGACGCGGGCCTGGCGCGCGCGCTCGCGATGACCTGGGTTCCCCGCGCGGAGGCGGGCAAGGTGCGCATGGGGCTGGGCTGGTCGCTCTCGCAGGTGAGGGGCCACACCGTGGCGTGGTGCTCGTCGGTGATGGGGGGCTATGTGGGCTTCATCGGCCTGGCCCCCACGGCGGACACGGGCGTGGTGCTCCTGGCGGACCACGGGTGGTCGCTGCTCGCCGCACTCCGGGGACGCGTGCCCCTGGAGGGGCCGGGCTTCGCGCTCCTCTCCCGCCTCATCGCCCAGCCGCCGGAGTAGCTGGCGCGACACCCCTTCCGAAAAAGGTTGCGGCCCCATGACGAGGGCGTGGCAGGTTACGCCCACCGACACCATGGTTGAGTACGACCCGCATCGTTGGTGGAGTTACTTCCACTACCTCAAGGGCTCGATGGTCCGCGAAATCGTGGCCCGAGTCATGGTCTGCGTCCTGTGGTCCCTGGGCGTCGCCCTCTTCCACACCCACGTCCGCTCGGTGAGCATCCCCGCCACGGTGCACACGCTGGCCGGAATCTCGCTGAGCCTCCTGCTCGTCTTCCGCACCAACTCCTCCTACGACCGCTTCTGGGAGGGCCGGAAGCTCTGGGGCGGCATCGTCAACGAGACGCGCAACCTGGCGCGCGCCTCGGGCGTCTTCCTCCAGAACCAGCCCGCCCTCTACACCGCCATCCTCCGGTGGACCGCGGCCTTCCCCTTCGCCTCCGCGTCGTCGCTGCGCGGCAAGGCGTCGCTGGGCCCGCTGGCGCAGGAGCTGCCCGCGGACGAGGTGGCCCAGGTGATGGGCGCCCAGCACGTGCCCTTCGCGGTGACGCGCAAGCTGAGCGCGCTGCTCGACGCCGGCCGTCGCGAGGGGCGCTATTCCGAGTACGTGCAGATGCAGCTGGACCAGAACGTCCAGCTCCTCCTCGACTACCTCGGCGGCTGTGAGCGCATCCGCAAGACGCCCATCCCCTTCGCGTATGTGATGCACCTGCGCCGCGCGCTGCTCGTGTATTGCTACACGCTGCCCTTCGCGCTGCTGGACGCGCTGGGCGGGCTGACGGTGCTGGCCACGTTCTGCGTCGCTTACGTGTTCTTCGGCATCGAGGAGATTGGCGTCGAGATCGAGGACCCCTTCGGCCACGACGACAACGACCTGCCGCTGGACCTCATCTGCTCCACCATCTACGCCAACCTGACGGCCATCGTCCCCGCGCAGCCGCAGCCGACGCCGCAGCCCCCGACGACGTGAGCCCTCAGCGGCCCGTCACGGGCGCCGCGTCCGAGGGCGTGTCGTGGACGCACATCCACAGGCCGTCCTCGGGCGTGCAGCGCGTGCCCGGGATTCGCTGGAGCTGAGCCACGCGTGCCGGGATGGACAGGTAGACGGTGCGCGAGTCCAACCGGCCCGCCGCGATGTCCGCGTCCAGGCCCAGGCAGTATTGCTGGGCGCGCGCGTCGTCGAGCCGGGTCACGTAGCCGCTGTTGAAGGTGAGGCCGAGCAGGTACGCGCGATAGGCCCACCGGTGGTAGTCCATCGGGCCCGCGCGGCAGCCCCGGCCCGAGCTGTCATGCATCTGCGGCGGATAGAGGACCAGGTGCTCGCGTCCCTTCGCCGCCGAGGTGAGCTCGGGGGAGGGGGGTGTGCCCCAGCGGCCCGCGCCCTGGTTCGCCTGTCGCCCGTCGCCCAGGTTCAGGTCCATCACCTGGAGGCCGAGCAGCAGGCCCGCGAGCAGGGTGGCGCGTGAAGGGCTCAGCCTCCGCGCGAGCACCAGCGCGCCGCCCAGGAGCACCAGGTAGTACAGCGGCCAGATGAAGCGCCCCGAGGAGCGGAAGGCCTCGACCCACGGCAGCACGGGCCGGTAGAGCGCCGACAGGTCGGCGACGTCCTCGCCCAGGAAGGTCACCCGCCAGGACAGGGCGAAGAAGGCGAGCCCCACCGACAGGACGCTCACGGGGAGCCAGCGTCGCCACAGCGCGAGGTGCGGCGTCGGCTTTCGCGCGAGCAGGACGGCCGCGAGCAGGGCCCCGAGCAGCCCTCCGGCGCCGAGGTAGCCGAACCCCTCGTACTGTCCGCCGAGCCGGGGCAACAAGGGCAGCAGGCGCGACCAGTTGTAGTGATGGCCGTGCGGGTTGAAGAGCGTGTTGAGGTCCGCGGAGAACTCGCCGAAGCCGCCCGCGCCCACCGGGGTCCGGGTGCCCAGGTAGCCGAACACGAAGAAGAGCCCCAGCATGGCCGCGACACACGCCACGGCCGCGAGCAGCGGGACCTTCACGGGCAGCTGCCGCTCCAGCGCCGTGCGCACGCAGAGGGAGATGGCGAGCGGCAGCGTCATCACCGCGATGACGGGGTGGATGCCCGCGGTGAACACGCAGAGCGCCAGCGCGAGCCAGAGGGCCTGTCGTGCCGCGCGCGCGTCGGACTGGGGGATGAGGTGCAGCCCCACGAGCAGGACCAGCGGCCAGTGGGTGCACAGCGCGACGTGCGACAAGGCCATCCGCGACAGCAGCGTGGGGGACAGCACCAGCAGCGCGCCGACACACGCCTGCTGCTGCTTGGAGGCGCCCAGGCGCTGGGCGACCCAGGCCGCCGCCGCGCCCTGCAGCATGAGACACAGGCACAGCCACGGGCCGACGTACTGGAAGGTCGTGGGCAGCAGCGGGGAGAGGGGCCGCAGCAACAGGCCCACCCAGGGCATCGAATCCGTGTACCCGAGCGAGGTCCCCAGCGGATGGATGTAATTGGGCGTCGACCCCAGCGGGAAGCCCAGCGGGGCCTGCCGGAAGTAGAGCCACCCCATCAGGTGCTGGCTGAAGTCGTCGCGGATGAGCCAGCCGATTTTGCCAGGCTGGAGCGCTCCGGCGCCGAGGGTCGCCAGGAACGTGAGCAACCCCGCGAGCGCTGCCAGCAGCGGCCCCTGCTGCTCGTCGCACCACCGGACGAAGGGGTGTCGGCGCGAGGACGCCGGGGCGGCGGGAGGCAGGGCGGTGCTGGAGTCACTCGCGTCCGACATGGACGGTGCTTGAGCACGGGACTTCCCGCCCCGTCAAGGCGAGGCGGGCGGCGGAGCGCTCCAGCTCAGAGCGCCGCGAGCCGGCCCAGCACGCGCGTGGTGTCCTCCTCGAGGAAGGTGACCAGCGCGGAGGCGCGCGTGTGCCGGATGAGGGGCGCGTTCTGGCCCGCCCACAGCGAGAGCAAATCCTCGCGTCCCTGCCGGGCCGCCGCCTGGCGCAGCGGCTGGGTGAGCCAGTTCTGGACGGGGTAGGGCGGCACCTCCCGCTCGTGCGGCGTCATCTCCCGCAGGAAGCGATTCTTGATGCCGCGCGCGTAGCGTCCGGAGAACACACGCGTGAGCACCGTGCCCCGCGCGGACTCCTGGCGCAGCGCCTGCCGGTAGACGTCGCTCGCGTTGGACTCCTCGCACGCGAGGAAGGCCGTGCCCACCTGCACGCCCTCGGCCCCCAGCGCCAGCGCCGTGGCCACCGTCCGCCCATCCGCGATGCCACCCGAGGCGATGAGCGGCGTCTTCACCCGGTCCGCCAGCTGGGGCACCAGCGCCGTCGTCGCCGGAGACTCCTCCGCCGGTCGGAGGAACGAGGCCCGGTGGCCTCCCGCCTCACTGCCCGAGGCGACGATGAGGTCCACCCCCGCCGCCTCCAGCGCCAGCCCCTCGTCCACGTTCGTCGCGGTGCCCGCCGTGAGGATGCCCGCCGCCCGGCACGCCTCCAGCACCCGCGCCGAGGGGATGCCGAAGATGAAGCTGAACACCGGCGGCTTGAGCGCGAGCACCGCCTCCACCTGCGCCTCGTAGTCCTGGGAGAACGCGCCCGGGTACGTGGGGCGCGCCAGGCCCAGCTCGTCGTACCAGGGCCCCAGCCGGTCGACGGCCGCCTGGAACTCCGCGGGCGTCGGGCGCAGCGCCTTCTCACCCTCCAGCGGCACCCACAGGTTGATGGCGAACGGGCGCGAGGTGAGCCCCCGCAGCTCGCGGACGGTGGCCTCGATGTTCTCGGCGCTCAGGTGGTGGGCGCCGAACGAGCCGAGCCCTCCCGCCTCGGACACGGCCGCCGCCAGCCGCGTCGAGGACATCCCTCCGCCAAACGGCCCCTGCACCAGGGGGAGCCGGGTCCCCAGCTTCCGTGCCACGCGCGTATCGGTCCACATTTGGAAAAGCCCCCGTCGTCGTTCCAGGGGCCGTGTCGTAGCGAGGGGCCCCCGCGATGTCCGGGCGGACGACCGGCCAGGCCCCCTTTCCGATAAAGGCGCGAAGAAGCCCGCCTTGTGGGAGCACGCCGTCAGGGCGCTTGCCCTGGTGGAGGGCGGGTGCCACCCTCCCGCGCCTTGGCTCTTCGTGAGGGACACCATGCAAGCACCCGGACCGAGGATTGAAACCGCGCGCCTCATCCTGCGCCCCATGGCGCTCGAGGACTTCGAGGGCTTCGTCGCCCTGATGTCCGACCCGGACTCGGCGCGGCACATCGGCGGGGTGCAGCCGCGCTCCGTCGTCTGGCGCGGCATGTGCGGGATGGCCGGCGGCTGGGCCCTCCAGGGCTTCTCCATGTTCTCCGTCCTGGAGCGCTCCACGGGCCGGTGGATTGGCCGGGTGGGGCCCTGGTGCCCCGAAGGCTGGCCCGGCACCGAGGTCGGCTGGTCCCTGCTGAAGGAGACGTGGGGCCGTGGCTACGCCACCGAGGCCGCCAGCGCCGCCATGGACTGGGCCGTGGACCACCTGGGCTGGACGGACATCATCCACTCCATCGCCCCGGAGAACACGCCCTCCCAACAGGTGGCGCTCCGGCTGGGCTCGCGCCTGAGGGGGCCCGGCCGGCTCCCCGCCCCCTTCGAGGCCGCCACGGTGGAGCTGTGGGGCCAGAGCCGCGAGGAGTGGCGGGCCCGCCGCCGTGGGGCTCCGTCCATTGGCTGACCCCGCGTGGGATTCCAGGGCATGGCGGGGGCCCCTGGTGTTATGTCCGCCGGTGGGCTAGTCCTCGCCCCGGGGGCGTGTTCACCCCGCCAGCTCCCTTTCTCACCGGGCAAGGGAGCGATTAGATTCGAGGTTCGGTTCACCCGAGCCATGCCGTAACTTCGCGACCTGCCACACCCTTGGGTAGCAGGTCCTACACCCCTTCGAAGGAGCGCAACATTCTTCGTGATCAGAGAAGCAGCCGCGGCCAGAGCCGCGACCAGAGGACCAACCGCCGCATCCGCGCCCGTGAAGTCCGCGTCATCGGCTCGGGGGGCGAGCAGCTGGGCGTCATGCCGCTCGAGGCCGCGCTCGAGAAGTCGCGCTCCGAGGGTCTGGACCTCGTCGAGATCAGCCCGATGGCTTCGCCGCCAGTCTGCAAGATCATGGACTACGGCAAGTTCAAGTACGAGGAGAAGAAGAAGGCCTCGGAAGCCAAGCGCGCGCAGGTCGTGGTCCACCTGAAGGAAGTGAAGCTCCGTCCGAAGACGGAGGACCACGACTACGACTTCAAGGTCCGCAACACGCGCCGCTTCATCGAAGAGGGTGACAAGGCGAAGGTCGTCATCCAGTTCCGCGGGCGTGAAATCACGCACAAGGAGCAGGGCACCGCCATCCTCGATGACGTGGCGAAGGACCTGAAGGACGTCGCCGTGGTGGAGCAGCCGCCGCGGATGGAAGGGCGCTTGATGTTCATGATTCTGGCGCCCAACCCGAAGGTGGCCCAGCGCGCCCGCGAGCAGGTCCGCGCCGCCGCGGCCGAGGCAAAGCGCAGCCCGCCGCCCTCCGCCGAGAAGGCCTCGGCCGAGAAGCCCGCCGCCGCCGCCTCCGCCGAGAAGACCGCCGCTCCCGCCGCCGAGAAGCCCGCCGCGACGAGCAGCAGCACCACCACCGAGGAGAACGCGTCCGCGCCCGCGCCCGCGTCCACCCCGGCGGGCACCACCCCGTAGAGAAGACGCCCCGCACGCGGTGGATGACCTCCACCGCGTAGGGGAGACGCTCCCGGCCCGCGCCGGTCCTCTTCCAGTCTCCCTGGAATGAGGTGGCGCGGCGGGAGGTCCGGGGCAGGCGGGCGTCGGGTTGTCCGTTGGATGCGGTCCAGGCGAACAACCCCTGTCGAGCCGGTGTAGGCTGATAGGTTGGAAGCGCCTGTAAACCGAACTCAGCCCCATGCAGCAGAAGCTCGCCGCCGACATGTCGACGACCGCCGTGCAGACGAAAGGCTCACCCGCGACGGCCCCGCGGAGTGTGCCAGCGCTGACTGTCGTGTCTCATCCCCACCCCCAGCGCATCGGAGAGCAGCTCCTGCTGGAGGTGCTCGCCAGCGTGGGCCGGACGGCGGCCCTGTCGCGCAACGCCCCGGACTTCTCGCGTCCGGGAGGGCTCCTGGCGCTGCCGTTGGGAGACCCCTTCCTCAGCCGGACGCCGGTGCTCTTCGAGCCCGCGGCCCACGGGGGCCTGCGCCTGCGGGTGCCGGAGGACGGCACCCAGGTGTGCGTGGCCGGCGAGTCGGTGGCCGGGGGCCGGGAGTTCACCCAGGAGGAGCTGGTGGCCGGAGTGCCGCTGGTGCTCGCCGAGCGCGTGGTGCTGCTGCTGCACCTGGCGTCCACGGCCGCCCAGTCGGCCCACCGGGATTTGGGGCTGGTGGGGCAGAGCCAGTCCATCCAGCAACTTCGCGACGACATCCTGCGGGTGGCGGACCTGGCGGTGCCGGTGCTCATCCGCGGCGAGACGGGCACGGGCAAGGAGCTGGTGGCGCGCGCCATCCACGAGCAGGGGCCACGCCGCTCGGGGCCGTTCGTCAGCGTGAACCTGGGCGCGCTCTCCAAGGAGCTGGTGGCCGCGGAGCTGTTCGGCGCGCAGCGCGGCGCGTACACGGGCGCGAGCCGCGACCGGGACGGCTTCTTCCGCGCGGCGCACGGCGGCACGTTGTTCCTGGACGAGGTGGGCGAGGCCCCCGCCGAGGTGCAGGCCGCGCTGCTGCGCGTGCTGGAGACGGGCGAGGTGTACCCGGTGGGCGGGCACACGCCGGTGCCGGTGGACGTGCGGCTGGTGGCCGCCACGGACTCCAACCTGGAGGCGCGCATCGAGGAGCGCTTGTTCAAGGCGCCGCTGCTCCACCGGCTGGCGGGCTTCGAGCTGCGCGTGCCCCCCTTGCGCGAGCGGCGCGAGGACATCGGCCCGCTGTTCCTCCACTTCGCCCGGCAGGAGCTGGAGACGACGGGCGAGGGCTGGCGGCTTTCGCCCACGGACCCGCGCGCGGCGCCCTGGCTGCCCGCGTCCGTCGCGGTGCGGCTCTTGCGCTACGCGTGGCCCGGCAACGTGCGGCAGCTGCGCAACGTCACCCGGCAGCTCGTCATCGGCAGCCGGGGCCTGCCCGGCCTGCGCGTGGACTCGCGGCTGGAGCAGACGCTGGACGCCGAGTCGCTGCCGGTGCCCGGGCGGGTGCTGGCCCCGGCCGGGGCGGGTGTCCCCGAGGCGGCGGGCGAGGCGAAGTCCTCGCGTCGCAAGCCCTCGGAGGTGGGGGAGAACGAGCTGCTCGAGGCGCTGCGCGCGTGCTC
This sequence comes from Myxococcus fulvus, assembly GCF_900111765.1. The sequence goes on along the minus strand of NZ_FOIB01000002.1, from coordinate 1,098,539 downwards.
GTGGGACCTCAAGGCCACCGCGGACTTCCTCGGCATCCCCCGCCCGTCCGTCTACGTGCTCATCGACAAGAGCTCGCTCATCCGCACCGCCCGGGACTTGAGCCCGGAGGAGATCACCCGCTGCTTCCAGGAGTGCGCGGGGGATTTGGACAAGATGGTGCAGCGGCTGGAGGTCTCCCGCCGCGCGCTCCAGCGTCGCGTGCGCGAGCTGGGCCTGTCGGACGCGTAATCACCCCGGACACGTCAGTCCCGGGGGATGACACGTCGTTGACGCGTCCGCGTGCGCGCGCCGTGAACACGTGAAACACCCGCTCCGAGGGACGGGCACGTCGGCCGCCTCTGGTACGGTGCCTGCAATCCACACCGCGTCTGCGGTTCCAACCCGGAAGGAGTCACGGCCCATGACTGTCACCGTCACCATCACGTCCGACGACATCATCTACAGCCCTTCGAACATCGTGAAGCACGGCGAGGAGGTGGAGTTCAAGCTGCAAGGCATCGGCTCCGCCCTGGTGGTTTTCAAGGATGGGACCACCTGCCTCACGGGGCCGGGCTCCTTCACCCTGGACACCTCCAATCCGCTCGCCCAGGAGAGCGACCAGCATGTGACGCAGACGTGCCTCAAGCGATTCTACGCCTTCGACGTCCAGGTTCCCGCGCCCCCGCCGTCCCAGGCCGCGAGCTTCATCGGCTCCAACGCGGAGACGAAGAAGGGCGGCCTGGACGTGACGACGGACCCGCCCGAGGACCCGAAGAAGTAGTCGGGCGTGGGCCTCAGGGCGCGGCGGGCCGGACGGAGACCTCCAGGTCTGGTGCCAGCCGCGCCTTCCACGTCGAGGCCAGGTGCGGGTTCTTCGCCAGCGCCTGCTCCGCGTCGGCGCGGGCGCGCGTCGTCCACGCCTGACGCTGTTCCGGGACGGCGGTGCCCTCCGCCAGCGCCCACAGGAGCCCGGCGCGCAGCAGCCGCGCCCGGGCCCACTCCGGCCGGGCCGCGAGGATTCGCTCGACGCCCTCCAAGGCGCGCGTCAGCACCCCGGTCGCGTCCTCTCCCCGGCGCGACCTCCAGCGCCCCCAGGCCAGCGCCAGCTCGCTCGACGCCAGCACGTACTCCTGACGCCGGGGGGACAGCTCCACCGCCTGGGCGAGCGCGTCCTCGGTCCGCCGGAAGTCCTCCTCCCTCGCGGTGCCCAGCCGCACCCGCTCGCGCGCGTGCACGTCGAAGAGCGCGCCCTGGTAGCGCCACGCGTAGCCCAGGCGCGGGTTGAGCTGCCGGGCTCGGTCCAGCGCCTCCTGCGCGCGGGTGAGCCCGGGCGTCACGTCGCGCCGCTCCTGCAGCGCGTGCGTGGCCGCGAGCACGTGCACGCGGGCCAGGTTGGTCCAGATGTCCGCGTCGCCGGGCATCATCTCCAGCGTCTTGCGGTAGGCGGCCTCCGCCGTCTTCAGGCCCGGGGACGGGTCCTGCCCGCGCGCCAGGAGAAAGCCCGCGCGCACCGCCTCCACCTCGCCCAGGTTGTTGTAGGCGTAGCTCTGCTGGGGGGCCGCCTCGCGCGCCTGCTCGAAGGCCTCGCGCGCCTCGGTCAGGAGCGCCTCCACGTCCTCGCCCTCCTCCCAGCGCTGCTCGGCCCACCACAGCAGGGCCGCGCCCAGGCCGTTGGTGAGCTGGGGCAGCTTGGGGTTGATGTCGCGACCCTGGCGGTAGAGCGCGAGCGCCCGCTCCAAGTCGGGCCTCGGGTCCTGGCCGTGCTCCTGACGCCAGCGCGCCAGCTGCTCGGACACGTCCGCGCCCTGGTAGCAGGCGATGACGTTGCGCGGGTTGAGGGCGAGCGCGCGCTGGATGGCCTCCAGCGCGCGGGTGAGGTCCCCCTGCGCGTCCGGCGCCCGGGTGAGGCCCGCCCTCGCGCGGTAGGCGTTGCCCAGGTTGATCCACGCGTCGGCCTGGGTGTCGCGCAGGCGGATGGCGGCCAGGTAGGCGTCGATGGCCTTGCCCTGGTGCTCCAGCGAGTCCAGGCCGAGCCCGCTCTCGTAGTCCGCCCACACCTGATGCGTCACGCCCAGGTTGGCGAAGAAGGCGTAGTCGCGCTCCTCGGGCCCCAGCTGCTCGAAGGCCTCGATGGAGTGGCCCAGCTGCTCGCGCGGGTCCTGGGAGAGCCGCTGCAGGTGGCGCGCCCACAGCCGGTGGATGATGGCCAGGTCCAGGGTGACGCGCTCGGCGGGGGGCGCGAGCTTCAGCGCGGCCTTGGCCGCGTCGATGGCCTTGCCGAAGAGCGCCTCCACGTCCGTCGCGTTCTGGTTGGCGTGCTGCTCTCCCAGCCGGCGGTGCAGCCGCGACAACACGATGAGTGAGCGGTGGTGTCCGGGCGCGGCCTGGAGCGCGCGCGACAGGGCGGCGAGGCCCCGCTCATAGGGCGGCTGCACGTCGCCGGAGCCGTACAGCTCCATCACGAGCGCCGCCAGCTCCAGACGCCCCAGGGCGTAGTGGGTGTCCGGCAGGCTCTCCGCGGTGGAGATGGCCCGCGCGTACGCCTGGCGCCCCGCCTCCAGGTCCGCCTGGGAGCCCGCGCTGTCGCCCTGGTGCCAGCGCGCGGTGGCGCGGGCCAGGTGCACGTCGCCGCGCAACAGGGGCGCCTCGTAGAACCAGGGCCAGGCGGTCCCCATGGCGTCCAGGCGCGCCAGGGCCTCCTCGTGGCGGCCTTCATGGAAGGCGAACAGGGCCTTCACGTACAAGGGCGGCGCGGGCACGTCCGGCCCCTCGGCCTGGCGCAGGTAGGCCAGCGCCGGGTCGCGGTAGCGCTGCTCCAGCTCGCGCCGGCGCGCCTCGCGCTGCTCCTGGCTGCGCCGCTCGACGTCCAACAGCAGCTTCTCCCGGTACTGGTCTCCCAGCACCAGCGCCAGCGCCCAGGCCGCGCGGGGCTCGCGGTAGCCGTGACGCCACGCGGACTCCAGCCTCGCCCGGGCGCCCTCCACGTCGCCCAGCGCCAGCAGCGCGCGGCCCAGCGCGTAGTGGCCGGGGCCCACCGCGTGCTCGCCCGCCTCGCGCACCTCGACCTCCAGCGCGTCCATGCTGGCGCGCAGGGCCTGCTGGTCCTCGCGCGTGTCGTGCAGGCGCGACAGGAAGGAGTAGCGCGCGGCCGCCTCGATGCGCTCCACCCGCTCGGTGAAGCTGCGCGTGAGCCGCTCGCGCTCGACCACCTCCTTGCGCGCCACCACCGCCTGCCCCAGCGCCAGCGCCACCACCGTCAGCGCCGCCACCGCCAGGCTCAAGGCCACGCGGTGCTTGCGCGCCTTCTTGCGCAGCCGGTAGCCCACGCCCCGCCGCGCCTGCACCGGCTCCCCGCCCAGGAAGCGCTCCAAATCATCCGCCAGCGCGCGCGCCGAGTCGTACCGGGCCGAGCGCTCCTTCTCCAGGCACTTGAGGACCACCGCCTCCAGGTCCTCGGGGATGTCCCGGTCCACCGCGCGCGGCGGGAGCGGCTCCTCCGTCTGCAGGCGGGTGATGACGTCCTGCCCGCTCCCCGCGAAGGGCGTCTGGCCGGTGAGCAGCACGTACAGCGTGGCGCCCAGCCCGTAGACGTCCACGCGCCGGTCCAGCCGGGACGTGTCCCCACGGGCCTGCTCGGGGGCCATGTAGTGCGGCGTGCCCATCACCACGCCGCTCTGACCCGCCTCCTCGCGCCAGTCGCGCGCCAGGCCGAAGTCCATGACGAAGGGCGCGTGGCCCCCGTCCTCGGTGCGCTCCACCAGGATGTTGCCGGGCTTGATGTCCCGGTGCACCAGGCCCGCGCGGTGCGCGGCGTGCACGCCCTCGGCGGCCTGCCGCAGCACCAGCACCTTCTGCTCCGGCGTCAGCGTGGCGGCGAGCTGCCCGAGCGACTGGCCGTCCACGTAGCGCATGGCGATGTAGCCGCGCCCCTGCACCTCGCCGACCTCGTACACCTCGCACACCCGCTCGTGGCGCACCCGGGCCTGGGCCCGCGCCTCCGACAGGAAGCGCCTGGCCAGCTCCGGGTCTCCGCCCTTCACGAACTTGAGCGCGACGTTGCGGCGCAAGAGCGGGTCGTACGCCAGGAACACCTGCCCCATGCCGCCCTGACCCAGGAAGCGCACCGGCTGGTAGCGGTTCCAGTCCGGCACCGGGAACACGGGGGCCTCGCTCGCGTCGTCCGCCAGGGCGGCGACGGGGGGCGCCACCGGGGGCGTGCGCGGGTCCAGCGTGGTGGCCTCCAGCGGGGCGCCACCACTGGCCGTGTCCTCCAACGGGGTGCCGAGCTCCTCGCGCAGGGTGCTCAGCGTGTGCTCGCTCACGCCGCCACGAGCGCGCAGCAGCTCCAGCGGGCTTCTGCCCAGGCCGAGCGCCTCCTCGCGCAGGGCGGTCGCCTCCTCGGCGGAGACGAGCCCGTAGTCCAGCGCGAGGAGCAGCTCCTCTTCGTACCTCTCCTGCGTCTTCCCCGCCTTGTCCACGGCCCCCAGCATACGGGGTTGCGCGACGAGGCGGGGAGACCCGCCGGGAGGTCCACGAGTCCCCGGGGCAGGGGACTGGGGGAAGGGATGTGGACCCCCCGGCGGTGAAAGACGGACTACCGACGCGCCTTGCGGCGGCGCAGGCCCAGCAGGGCCAGCAGCGCCAGGCCCGCCGACGAGGCCGGCGCCGCGCTGCAACCGCCGCCCGCGAAGGCGCGCGAGTTGAGCACCGTCCACCGGTGCTCGGCGGGCGTCGGGTCCACGTTGCCCGCGCTGTCGATGGCGCGCACGCGCAGCACGTGCTCACCCTCGTCGACGTCATAGCTGTCCTGGCAGGCGACGTAGGGCCCGTTGTCCAGGCTGCACTCGAACGTCACGCCCTCCTCGTTGGAGGCGTAGGCGAACGGGGACTCGGTGTTCCCGGAGCTGGCGCCCGGGGTGCGGCTGAAGGACGTGTCCGGCGCCTGCGTGTCGATGCGGAACGTGTCGACGTTGGAGGGCCCGCTCTCATTGCCCGAGACCGGGTCCGTGGCCGTGGCCGTGACGGCGTGCGTGCCATCCGCCAGCGGCGTCGTCGGCGTGCAGCTCCAGTTGCCGGCAGCGTCGGCGGTGGCCGTGCACACCACCGTGGTGCCCTCGCGCACCGTGACGGTGGCGCCCGGCGTGGCGGTGCCGGAGATGGCGGGCGTGGAGTCGGCCAGCACCGAGCCGTTGGCGGGACCCGTGATGACGGGCACGCCGGGCACGGTGGTGCTGACGGTGAACGTCACCGGCGCCGAGGGCGGGCTGGTGTTGCCCGCGCCGTCGGTGGACGTGGCGGTGAGGGTGTGGGGACCCTCGGACAGCGGCGTCGTCGGCGTGCAGCTCCAGTTGCCGGCAGCGTCGGCGGTGGCCGTGCAGACCACGGTGCCACCCTCGCGCACCGTCACGGTGGAGCCGGGCTCCGAGGTGCCGCTGATGGGGGGCGTGCCGGTGGACACCGTGGAGCCGTCGGCCGGACCCGTGATGACGGGCGCGCCCGGGGCGGTGGTGTCCACGATGAACGTCGACGGGGCGGAGGTCTCGCTGGTGCTGCCCTCCGGGGTGACGGCCGTGGCGGTGAGGGTGTGCGAGCCGTCCGGCAGCGGCGTCGTCGGCGTGCAGCTCCAGTTGCCGCCCGCGTCGGTGGTGGCCGTGCAGACCACGGTGCCACCCTCGCGCACCGTGACGGTGGTGCCCGGGTCGGCGGTGCCGGTGATGGGCGGGGTGCCCGTCGTGACGGTGGAGTTGTTGGCGGGGCCGGTGATGACGGGCGTCGTCGGCGGGGTCAGCTCGACGATGATGGTGGCCGGCGGAGCCGTCTCCGTGGCGCCCACCTCGGTGGAGGTGAGGACCACCGAGTGCGTGCCCTCGGGGATGTTGCCCAAATCGCACGTCCAGCGGCCCGCGGCGTCCACCACCACGGTGCACACCGGCGTGGTGCCACCGTCGACGTAGACGTCGATGGTGGAGCCCGGCGAACCGGTGCCGCCGATGACCGGGTCCGTCACGCCGCCCGGCGCCGGGTCCGTCAGCACGGGGATGAGCTGGCAGATGGACAGCGAGTCCACCCGGTAGGCCACCTGCGTCTCGGTGTTGTTGTCGTCCGCGCAGTCGGTGTCGACGAGCGCCAGGCGCACCTCGCCCGAGAGCGCGTCGAAGTCCTGGTGATGCCCGAAGCCCAGGCCCATGGCCGCGTCGCGGGTGGCGGAGGCCGGGCCCGACAGCGGCAGGCGGCCCAGCGTGAAGCGCTGGGTCCCCGCGCCCGTGACGTGGTTGAAGCCGAACAGGCCCGGGTACCAGTTGTCGGTGCCCGAGTAGCTCACCGCGCCGGAGACATAGGCCGCGCGGTAGCGGCCCGGCACCGTGAGCGCCGCCTCGGCGGGGGACGCCGCCAGGTCCGGCTGGGCGATGTCCGACACGTTGGTGCACTGCGAGCGGCCCAGCCGCGTGTAGAGGGCGTGCACGCCGGTGTTCTTGCAGCCGTGGCCCGCCTCGATGGTGCAGGTGGCCGAGCAGCCGTCGCCCTCGGTGGTGTTGCCGTCGTCGCACGCCTCGGCGGCGGCCTTGATGCCGTCGCCGCACGTCACCGCGCACGCGGAGGGGATGCCCGCGCAGCTGTAGCCCGTCTCGACGGTGCACGTGGCGCTGCAGCCGTCGCCGCCGGTGGTGTCACCGTCGTCGCACTGCTCACCCTCGTCCAAGAGCCCGTTGCCGCACACGTTGGGGCTGACGCAGACGTTCGTGTGGGGGTTGCACAGGCCGCTGTCGCAGACGCCGGACGCGGCGCAGGGCTGGCCGTTGGACCACAGGCAGCGCGGCGAGCATGTGTCACCGGACTCCAGATTCCCGTCGTCGCACACCTCGCCGCCGGCCACCGTGCCGTCGCCGCAGGTGGTGACGCAGGCGCTGGGCTGGCCGCTGCACGAATAGCCCGGCTCCTGGGCGCACGTGTTGGAGCAGCCGTCGCCGGAGACGGTGTTGTCGTCGTCGCACGTCTCGCCAGCGTCGAGGTCGCCGTTGCCGCACGTGGGGAAGCACTGGTTGCCCGGGGGCGGGCAGCTGTAGCCCCTCTCGACGGTGCAGGTGGCCGAGCAGCCGTCCTCCGCGTTGGTGTTGCCGTCGTCGCACGTCTCGGCGCCCGCGCGGATGCCGTCGCCGCAGAGGGTGTCGCAGTCGGAGGGCACGCCGGAGCACTGGTAGCCCGTCTCCACCGCGCAGCCCTGGCTGCAGCCGTCGCCGCTGACGGTGTTGTCGTCGTCGCACGTCTCGTTGGCGTCCACCGTGCCGTTGCCGCAGGTGGCGACACACACGGACGGGCCGCTCGCGGGGCGGCTGCACGAGTAGCCCGGCTCCGGCTTGCACTCGGTGGCGCAGCCATCACCCGAGTTCAGGTTGCCGTCGTCGCACGTCTCGCCCGGGTCCACGGTGCCGTTGCCGCACGTCTTCACGCACGGCTGGCCCACGGTGGGGCAGGTGTAGCCCAGCTCCAGGGTGCAGGCGTTGGAGCAGCCGTCACCCAGGTTCGTGTTGCCGTCGTCGCACAGCTCGCCCGTGTTGAGCACGCCGTTGCCGCACGTGGGCGCGCAGTTGGAGGGCGCGCCCGAGCACTCGTAGCCGTTCTCGACGCGGCACGCGTTGGAGCAGCCGTCGCCGGACATGTTGTTGCCGTCATCGCACAGCTCGCCCGGGTCGATGGCGCCGTTGCCACACGTGGTGACACAGGCCTGGCCGGGGGTGGGGCACGCGTAACCGGACTCCACGCGGCAGGACGCGTTGCAGCCGTCGTTCGCGGTGAGGTTGCCGTCGTCGCACTGCTCGCCGGGGTTGAGCAGGCCGTTGCCGCACGTGGCCGCGCAGGAGCTGGGCTGGCCGGTGCAGCCATAGCCCGGCTCGATGCCGCACGTGGCGCTGCAGCCGTCGCCGCTGTCCGTGTCGTTGTCGTCGCACTCCTCGCGGGGGGACACCACGCCGTCGCCGCAGCGGTCGTCGTACGCGTCCACGAAGAGGTAGCGGAACGCGTTGGGCGGGGACGCCTCGTTCTCGTTGCACAGCTCCAGCCGGTTGAGGCCCGTCCTCCAGGCCGCCGCGGTGCCGAACTCACGGATGATGCTCTTCTGCCACGGCGAGCCCGCGGGCTCGCTCACGGTGGTGGGCGTGAAGGGCTGGCCGTTGATGGTGGCGCCGTCGAACGAGTTGTCGTTGAACGTGGCGATGCGCATGCGGAACTGCGCCACGTTCGTCGTCGAGGGGATGATGAAGTCCTGGTAGACGCAGACGGGGGCACCCAGCGGGGCCACCATGAAGGTGGCGGTCTGGATCTCCTGCGGCCAGTCCACGGCGCTGCGCGCGCCGATGGCCGCGCCCGTCGTGGTGCCGGAGTAGAACCAGTGCGGGTCCGCGCCGGACTCCAGGCGGCGGTTGTTCTGGTCCACGCCGGTGTTGAAGAAGGCGATGCCCGCCCTCACGCAGCGGCTGGGCGCGCCGGTGCAGGCGAAGCCAGGCTCCACCTCGCACATCCGGTTGCAGCCGTCGCCCTCGGTGCGGTTGCCGTCGTCGCAGATCTCCTGGTCGAAGTTCGGCCACTGGCGGTTGTCGAACGCGCCGTTGCCGCACAGGGACAAGTCACACGTGGCCGAGCAGCCGTTGTCGCCGGCCGCGGTGTCGCCGTCGTCGCAGGCCTCGCCCGGGTTGACCACGTTGTTGCCGCACAGCGACGCGAGCGAACAGGCCCGTCCGGGGACGTGACACAGGTAGCCCGCCTCGATGGTGCCGGTGGCGGAACAGCCGTCGCCGCTGGCCGTGTTTCCGTCGTCGCACTCCTCTCCGGGTTGAATCCGCCCGTCACCGACGACGGGGGCGGCCAGCTCGGAGCGCTGCGCGCCGGGCGCCTCGGTCGAGACGAGCGCGGTGGGCTGCTGCTCCTGGCAGCCGGTGAGGGTGGTGATGAGCGCCAGGGCGAGCGCGGCCACGGACGGGCCCGTCCGGGCCCGCTTCATGGCAGTGGGATGCAGGTCTGATGATGGCATGAGAGGTCTTTCCTCACTTCTCGAGGGTGTCGGTGGGCTCGCCGCTCTTCGTCTCGACGCCATCGGCGTCACCGACGATGCGGAACTCCACGCGGCGGTTCTTGGCGCGGCCAGCCTTGGTGGTGTTCTCCGCGATGGGCTTCTGGGGGCCGAAGCCGCGCGGCTCCAGCCGCTCGCGCTTGACGCCCTTGCCCTCCAGGTACTTCACCACCGCCTCGGCGCGGCGCTGCGACAGGTCCAGGTTGTAGTCGGCCTTGCCCGTGTTGTCGGTGTGGCCCTCGACGCGCACCTTCTCGATTTCGGGGTGCGACACGAGGATGGCGGCCACGCCGTCGAGCAGCTTGAAGCTGCGCGGGCTGATGAGGTCCTTGTTGTTCTCGAAGAAGACGGCCTCGAGGATGCGAATCTGGCCCTCGCCAATCTGCGCGAGCTGCTTCTGCTTGCAGCCGTGGTTCTTCACCGGTCCCGGCTCGTCCGGGCAGTTGTCCAGCCGGTCCACCAGACCGTCGTTGTCGCGGTCCTTGTCCGGGCAGCCGCGGTTCTCCTTCGGGCCCGCCTCGTTGATGCAGGCGTCCTTGGCGTCGAGCACGCCGTCGTTGTCATTGTCCGGGTCCGGGCAGCCGTCCTCGTCCTGGAAGCCGTCCTTGTCCTCGGGCTCCTTCGGGCACGCGTCCTTGGAGTCGGTGACGCCGTCGTTGTCGGAGTCCGGGTCGTCCGGGCAGCCGTCCTCGTCCTGGAAGCCGTTGACGTTCTCCGCCTCGGCGGGGCACTTGTCGGCCAGGTTGGGGATGCCGTCCTTGTCGTCGTCCCCGTCCGGGCAGCCGTTGAGCTCGGCGAGGCCGGGCGTGGTGGGGCAGCGGTCCGACGCGTTCGTCACGCCGTCGCCGTCCGCGTCCAGGTTGGGACAGCGCGCGGGCTCGTGGGGCTGGCCCGCGACACATGCGGGCGCATCGTCGCGGGGGCCGAAGTTGACGCCCGCCAGCACGCGGAACTCGGGCGTGCCGGGCGTCCGGCCGAAGCCCGGGCCGCCCATGATGTAGAACTCGGTGCCCGCCTTGGCCGGCGTGCGCAGGCCCAGCAGCACCTCCATCGACTCGGGCGCGTCCGCGAACGGCAGGGTGCCGCGCACCACCAATTCCTCGCGCAGGCCGAACAGGTTGGCCGTCAGGTTGACGCCGCCGTTCATCTCCACGCCCAGCTCGTCCTGCAGCGGGTCCGCGTTGGGCGTCAGGGCGTACTTCTTGGTGCGCACCAGCGCGCCCACGTCCGCGCCCACGCGCCAGCCGTCGCCCAGCTTCTTGCCCAGGCCCAGGCGGGGGGTGAAGACGAAGCCCTGGTCGCGCGTGAGCGTGTCCTTGCTGCCCAGGGGCAGCGCCGCGCCCAGGTGCAGGCCCACGTCCAACGGGCCACCGCGCGCCTCGGACAAGAGCCCCGCGCGCGCCTGCGCCCACGGCGTGCCGAGCGCGAGCGTGGACGGCGTCTGGAAGCCGAGCGCCGTCGTGTCCGGGCCCCACTGCGAGACGATGGGAACTTGAAGGCCCAACTCCAACCAGTCCGTCACGGCGTAGGCGCCGCTCAGGTGCACCGTCACGCGGTCCGAGACGATGGTGCCCACTTCATTGTCGTTGCGCAGCAGCACCAGCGGCTTGCGCTCGTAGTGGGCCGTGAGCCCCAGCCGGAAGGTGCCGTCCGGGAGCAGGTCACCGGTGGACAGCACCAGGCTGTCCTTGGCGCCGGGGTTGAGCTGCAACCGCTCCAGCTCCAGGTTGGGAATCCGCTGGACCTGCGCTTGCGCGGAGAGGGCCCAGAGAACGGCCAGCCCCCCGAGCAGGGAATGATGACTTCGAGAATTCAAGGGTTCCTCCACATCCGTGCGTCGCACTGAGCGCGCGCACGGCCTTCTGCCACGACTGTGTGGGTATGCACAGTTGCATGGCACGGGCCATCACGTCACCGAATGGGACGCGAGCGCCTGCGAGGCTTTGCTGACGTGTCAGGAGGCCTGCTGGCCCGCACCGACGCCGCATTGACGTGTCAGCGAAAGGGGCGGGTGCTGACATACCCTCCCGGAGTCTTCCTCTCCGAGAGGGTGGGAACGCATGACGCTAGCGCAAGGGCAAATCCAACCAGGAGGGGCCGCCCACGGTCAGCGTGGCGTTGAGGGTGTTGGCGCCGAAGTAGAGCGGGTCCTCGGTGTCGACCACGAGCGCGAGCGAGTGCCAGGCCGGGATGTCATACGCGGTGGCGGGGAACACCAGGTCCAGGTCGAGCGGCGTGCCCGGCGTGGCGCCGTGCCAGCTGAGCGGCACGTGGGTGATGAGGCCGCCGAAGCCCCCCACGGCGTCGTAGAGATAGGCGACCACGGTGCCGGAGGCCGTCGTCGGGGTGATGCGCAGCCGCAGCGTGGCGGTGCCGCGCAGGGCCAGCTCGCGCGAGGACGGCGGTGAGGTCCACACGCCCGCGCGCAGCCGGTTGACGCCCGGCAGCCACACGACGGGCGGGATTCCCGTCAGCGCTTGCAGGCCGTTGGTCAGCAGCGGCACGCCCGCGTCGGCGGTGGTGTCGACTCCGCCCCAGAGGGTTCGCGCGCCGCTCGTGGAAGGGGCGCCTCCGAGGGTGCCGGTGCCATCGAGCAGCCGGATGGCGCCCAGGCCGAGGCGCTGGGTGCTGGAGGAGACTGCGGCCCAGGAGGAGTAACCCTCCACGTCGCCGTCGTAGGTGCGCAGGATGAGCGGCGGCTCGTTGGAGATGCCCGTGTCGATGCCGGCGACGTGCTGGTCCAGCCACCGCGTCACGCTGGTCCACACGGGGTTGGGCAGGCCGACCAGGCCCGTGGCCTCGACGACGGCGTGGTCCCCGGGCGCGAGCTCCAGTCGCTTGGGGCCGGTGAGCTGGTTGAAGAAGGAGACGAGCGGGTTGGGGGGGAAGATGCTGTCGCCGTACGCGTTGGCGATGAGGATGGCGGGCGCGTTGGCGTTGATGCGGTCCACGTAGGTGGAGGCGGAGCGGACGCGGCCCCACTGCTTGATGCCCTCGATGTCCCGGTTGGCGAAGTAGTTGTCGATGGAGGTCCGCAGCTCGGGGCTGGGACGGCCGAGGAATCGCGCGGCCAGGTCCAGCAGCGCCACCGCCTGGGGCCTGCGCGTGTCACCGCCGTACAGCGACGCCACCAGGTCCGTCCACCCGGAGAGCGCGGCCACGGCCTTCACGCGCGAGTCGAAGCCGGAGGCGATGAGGGAGATGCCCGCGCCATACGACACACCCGACAGACCGATGCGCGCCGCGTTCGTCGGCGTGTTCGCCACCAGCCAGTCGAGGACGCGCGAGGTGTCCGCGATGTCCGCCGGGCCCGCCGTGTCGATTCCACCGCCCGACGCCCAGAAGCCCCGAGGCGTGTACGACAGCGCCACGTAGCCCCGCTCCGCCAGCGCCTTGGCCTGGGCCAGGTACTCCAAATCGTTGAGCCCCCAACTGGAGATGAATACGACGGCCGGGTGGGGACCGGGCGTCGTCGGGGCGATGTAGTTGGCCTTGAGCACCACCTCGCCGCCCACCGGGATGTCCACGAACTTGAAGCCCGTCGTCGCCGCCGCGGTGAGCACGCCGTGGGCGACGGGGAGCGGCGAGGGCACCGCCGCCGTCGCGAGCACGGGTATCAACAACACGACGAACAGGGAGCAACGGGGGAACCACCGCGAGAGCAGACGCTGCGCCATGGAGCACCTCACCGGACTGCGAGGGGTCGCTCACGGTAGAGAGGGGTTGATTCGTCAATCAAGGCTCCCTGACACGGCGTGTTGAGCAGGTTTCATCGCGAGGGGAGGGTGTAGCGGCCTTCTTTGTGGAGTTCGCGATGGATGCCGTGGAGGAGGTCCGCGGCGCGCAGCTGTTGGGGTGTGCGGACGATGGCCTTGAGGCAGGCGTGGCGGAGCACGTTGATGATGGCGCCGCCGGACAGCTCGTGCTCGCGGGCGAGCCTCGCGAGGTCCACGTCGGGGGCCAGCGGGAAGGGCTTGTCCTTGAAGCACGCCTCCCACAGCCGCAGGCGCTGGGCGGGGCCGGGCATGGGGAAGTGAATCATCGACTGGAAGCGGCGGGCGAAGGCCTCGTCGAAGTGCGCGCGCTGGTTGCTGGCGAGGATGGCGATGCCGGGGAAGTCCTCGATGCGCTGGAGCAGGTAGGAGATTTGTTGATTGGCCGCGTGGTCATTGGCGTTGCGTGACTCGGTGCGCTTGCCGAAGAGGGCGTCGGCCTCGTCGAAGAAGAGAATCCAGCGTTGGAGCTGGGCGTGGTCGAAGAGGCTGGCGAGGTTCTTCTCCGTCTCGCCGATGTACTTGGACACCACCTTGGACAGGTCGACGCGGTAGACGGGCAGGCCGGTGGCCTTGCCGAGCAGCGTCGCGGTGAGTGTCTTGCCGGTGCCGGGGGGGCCGTGGAAGAGCGTGCGGTAGCCGGGCTTGAGCTGCTTCTTCAGGCCCCAGTCGTCCAGGAGCGTCCCCTGGTAGCGGGCCCAGGTGATGATGTCCTCGATGTCGTCGCGCAGGGGCGCGTCGAGCACCAGGTCCTCCCATCCCTGCATCGTGGTGATGCGCTGCGCGGGGAACTCCGGGCCGAAGGGCGGCTGGTGGTGGGCGCCGGTGGTGAGGCGCTCCAGGGCCTCGGGGGTGAGCTGGAGCGCGGCGGACAGCGAGGGCTCCTCCGGGTGACGACGCTCCAGTCGCAGCACGCGGCGCGCGAACAGCGGGTGGTCGGGGTGGAAGAGGGGCAGGTGCTTCAGGCGCGCCTGGAGGTCGTCTCCGGCGAGGAGGAACAGCGCCGTCTCGCCCGTGGGGAGGATGCCTCCGTGGGACTGGCCCACGACGCCCCCGAACTCGGTGAAGCGGCGGTCCAGGGCCTGGTTGCGCAGGAAGAGGGGGTCCAGCACGGCGGGCTGGAGGTGGGGCAGCGCGGCGAGGATGAGGAGCAGTCGCTCCGCGGTGGTGCAGTCGAGCTCACGGAGGAGTTCGGCGTAGGGGGCTTGGAGGGTGGGGAGTGGGGGCGGCGGGAGGGTGTCGAGGAGGGGCGCGGGGAGGGGGGGGCCGGCGTGGTGTTGGAGTCGGAGGCCCAGCCACTGGGTGAGCCAGGCGACCTCGGCGCGGAGGCACTCGGCGTTGGTGGAGAGCGAGTGGGGGTCCATGGCGCTACCAGGAGACGTAGAGGGGTTGGGGCATCCAGGGGTGGGTGAGGATGGAGAGGCTCCAGGGGACCTGGTCGACGAGCACGTCGAGCGTCTTGCGCTGCACCTGGAGCTTCCAGCGGTCCTCGAGCTGTTCGAGGCGTCCCTCGCGTTGGAGGAAGGTCTCTCGCAGGCCCGCGACGGAGGTTCCGGAGAGGATGGTCCACTTGGCGATGAGGGCCTTGAGGAGCCGGTCGCAGAGGGACTGCTCCTGTGGGGTCATCTCGATGCCGGTGGGGATGGGGGTGGGAACGGGGAGGCCGCAGAGGATTTTGTTGAGGACGAGCAGGGGCTCGGGCGCGCTGGTGCGGCCGTCGACGAGGTACTGGAGCAGGTGCACGGCGCGCATGGCGGGCTCGGGGTCCAGGTGGGTCTTGCCCTGGTCATCCACGCGCGTGAGGCCCAGCTCGCGGAAGAGGTGGGGCAGGAAGGGGCTGGTGAGGATGAGGCCCGCGTTGTCGATGTAGATGGGGTTGCCGTCGTGGTCGCCGTGCTTGTCCGCGCCGAGCTGGAAGGAGGTGCGCTGCCGCGACGGCCTGGTGATGGGAGCGCGCGGGCGGGGTGGAGTGGTCCAGGCGGCGAGGAAGGTGGAGCGTCGCTGGTGGAGCACGGAGGCCAGGCGGGGGAGGGACTCGTGGTGGGCCAGTTCGATGGCGCGCTCCAGGAGTCGCTCGGCGACGCCGCGTGAGTCCCGGTGCGTGGGGTGGGCGCCGCGCAGGCGGGTGGAGAAGTGCTCGAGGAACGCGGAGATGAGCTGTTCGAGTCCGAGGCTTGCTCCGGGGCGTTTGCCGAGCAGCTCCAGGATGAAGCGCCAGAACGCGGAGCGCTCCGTGAGGGAGGGCACGTCGGAGGGGGCGACGTCCTGCCATGCGGCGATGAGGATTTCGACGGTGGACAGGAGCGCGGTGTGGAGTCGGGGCGCGAGCACCGCGGAGATTCGCGCGAGGAGCGGGTCCGGGAGGGTGCGGGCCCAGTGCTCCTGGAGGTGGCGGCGGTGCACGTGACGGCGGATGAAGCCGTGGAGCACGTCCGGGGATTCGTCGAGGAGTGAGTGGAGCAAGCGGAGCAGGGCGTCGTCCGAGAGTCCCGCGTAGCGGTCCGCGCTCTCGGCGAGCAGGAAGGCGAAGAGGGCCTCGCGTGCTTCGGGACTGTCGTGCGTGCCGGGGCGTGGAGGGGGAGACGCGGAGGGGCTCGGCGGGACATCGAGCGGGTGGGCGATTCGCGCGGTGGAGGGCGGATGCGCGTTTGCTTGCGATGCGCTGGGTCGACGGAGGGGGGCTGGCTCCGCGTGCGAGGAGGTGTCAGGGGGTTGGAGAGGCGCGGCCCTGGCATCCGTGCTCGGCCTGTCCGAGGAGTGTGCACCGCTTGCTCGCAGGGCGTCGCGTTCGTGGCGAGCGTGCTCCGCGGGAGGCGGTGCCTCCGTGTGGCGAGCAGGTGGATGCGGCGCATCCGTGGTGAGCGCGGTCGTGCTCCCAGGCCCGGAATGCGCGGCATCGCCCGTGTCGACGTTAAAAGGCGCCGAGCCGCCGATGCGCGCATCGAGGGCACTGTGGCCGAAACGGTCCTCTCTTTGTGGGGGTCGTCTTACGTCGTCGTTGCTGAGAGTTGCCGCGCCCCGCCCATGTGGGACTGAGTCGCGGTGAGCGAAGAGCACGTCAGCCTGTGCACGTGAGGTCGAGTCACTGCGGACGAGAGGCATCTCTGCTTGTTCGTGCGAGCCCGGTTCGTCGTGGCCGAGAGGGAACTCGGTTTGCACATGCGGAACCGAGTCGCCGCGGCCGAGGGGCGTCTTCGCTTGTTCGTGAGAGCCGGAGTTGTCGTGGCTGGGAGGTGCGTCGCCTTGCACGCGCGAGTTTGAGTCGCCGCGGCCGAAGGGCCTCTCTGCCTGTTCGTGAGAGCCGGAGTTGTCGTGGCTGGGAGGTGCCTCGCCGTGTGCATGCGGAACTGAGTCGGTGCGGCTGAGGAGCTTCTCGGCTTGTTCGTGCCGGCCGGAACCGTCATGGCTGAGAGTCGCTCCGCCTTGCACACGCGAAGCTGCATCGCTGCGACGGTGGGACCGCTCTACTTGTTCGTGTGCGCCTGAGCCGTCACGGAGGAGGTGAGCCTCGTCTTGCCCGCGCGAGTCTGAGACGCTGCGGTTACGTGAGGCTTCGGCCCGCTCGTGCGAGCGGGAGTTGTCATGGCCAGGGGCTGTCTCATCTTGTACCCGCGAAGCTGCGTTGCTGCGACTGAGGGACGTCCCAGCTTGCCCACGCGGGTCTGATTCTGGGCCGCGAGGCGCACCGTGCTGCACGCGCGAAGCTGAATCCGTGGGAGTGCGGGGTGCCCCGGTGTGTCCACGTGAGGCTGCGCCGTCATGGCCGAGGGACACCTCGTCTCGAGCGAGCGAAGTAGTGTCGCTGCGACTGAGAGACTTTCCCCCTTGCTCATAAGCGTCTGAGCCGTCATGGCGGAGGGATGCCTCGCCTTGCGCGAGCGAAGCGGCGTCGGTGCGGCCGCGGGACCTCCTTGCTCGTTCATGCGAGTCGGCTTCGTGGCCCAATGCTGCCTTGCTGTGCTCGCGTGAGACTGGGTCGCCGTGGTCGAGAGATTCCTCAGTCCGCCCGTTTGCGGCTGGAACTCCCTGGGCAACGGAGTCGCTGTCCTGCCTGCGCGAGGCAGCGTGGCCGAGGTCCAGAGGGACGGCGGTTTGTGCGCCTCGCTCGAAGGCTGCTTCGTCTTGCCCATGCGGAGCGTGGTCGACGGAGACACGGCTCTTCCCGTTCGAGGACGAGTCGCCGCGGTCGAGGGATGCCACGTCTCGCGAGAGATCGACCGAGTGGCTGCGTGTGCCGGAGTCGGCAATCTGCACGCGTGGGACTGAGTCTCCGTGGTCGGTGCGGATGCCGCCAGGCGTGCGCGAACCATCAACGTCGCCGGAGAATGGCGCGCCACCTCGCTCACGAAGGTGTTCAAGCGCAGCGCGGAAGACCTCCGCATGTTTCTGGAGCACGCCTCCCGATGAGCCCCAGTCCGCGATGACCCGCGACAAGAACCCCTGGGCCTCCAGGGGCATCTCCGCCCCGAACAGTCTCCGCATCAGTCGGCTCACGGTGCTCCAGGAGAGCGGAGCGGTCTCCCCGAGCAGCAGCACCTCATGGAACACCGTCTGCCGAGCGCCCGCGAAGCCGCCCGGGAGCACCCGCTCCGGCAACTCCCTCATCGCCTGGAGCAAAGCCCGCATCGACCGGGACTCGCGCGGACGCAGCAAGTCCATCGCCCTGCCGAGGACATCCTCTCCACTCCGGTCGACGAGCACCGTCCGCAAGTCCCCCGTGTCTCGCAGCGCCAGGAGGAAGTGCCGACTGTCCTCGGGGAACGACGTCAGCAGCGCGCCGAGCAGTTCCTCCACCGTCGGCCCCGCCTTCCCCCCGAAACGAAGCCGGCTCACCAACGCGGACTTGAGCGCATGTGCCTCCCACCGCGACAGGTCCGCGTCACGAACGCCCCAGTCTTCCGTGCCTCCCGAAACCCGCGTCGCCGCGAGCTCCTCCAGCACCACCGGCTTCCCATCCAGCAGCGTCGCGAGCAGTCGCGCGAAGAACAGCGGCTTGTCCTCGGCGCGCGCCGCGAACACGGGCAGCGCCGAGCGCAGCGGACTCCCCTCATCGCCAGGACGAGGCATCCACCGCACGAGCAGCTTCGACAGCACCTCTTCCGGAATCCGCCGCACCGCCCGGACCAGCCGCGCCAACGAGCCGCCCGATTGCTCCCAGCCGAGCACCCGCCGTTGCAGCGAGCGAGGCAGCTCCGGCAGCGTCGCGACGACCCGCTCCGCCGTCAGCTCCGGCATGCGCACGAGCGTGGCCCACGGCAGCTCCCCATGCCGGAGGTAATACCGAAGCGCCTCCGCCAGCTCATACCGGGCCGCCGCCGACTCCGTCGTCGCCAGCTCCTCATCGAGGACCGGAGTCGCGACCTCCTCGATCTCGGGAAGCGGCAGCTCACGCACCAGCTCCCCGATGACGGAGGACAGCGACGCCAGCACCGGGTGTCGCTTCCGCACCTGCTCCAATCCCGAGTCCAGCGTCGTCAACAGCTCCGGGTAGTCCAGACCCTGGCTCTCCGAGACGCCCTCGAGCAGGAGCTTCAACGCGCTCTTGCGGTTGAACTGCGAGCCCGCGTCCTTCACCAGATACGTCAACGTCAGCGACCACAGCAGCCGCGACAGCGCCCGGTCACTCAGCGGCAACACCGGCTCGATGCGATGGAGCGCCTGGAGGCTGACGATGTAGTCGATGAGCAGCGCCGCGTGCTTCGGCTCCAGGAGCATCACCAACTGCTCCAACTGCCGCGGGTCGAGCTGCAACACCAACCTGTCCAACACCCGCCCGAGCGTGGCGTGCTTGCCCACCAGCCGCACCAGCGCGGCCGGAGCGCTCCGGGCAAGCTCCGCGAAGAGCGCGCCGAACGAGAACGCCACGCCATGCGGCGCCCAGAAGGGCAGGGTGCCATGCAGCAGGTAGTGCTCCAGCAACTCCAGCTTCAGCTCCTCCTCCGTCCGAGGCCGGTCCTCCTCCCGCGTCGACGAGCGCCGCTCCCGCACCGCCTGCTCCACGGCCTCCTGGAGCCGCAGGGTGAGCCGCTCCTCCACCACCTGCTCGAAGGCATCGAACGGCACCGTCCCCAGGTCCACGTCGAGCCGGTCGATGCGCAGATGCAGCCCGGGGACATCCACCGCGTCGAACACCTTCTCGATGATGGCGAGCAACCGACGCCGGTTGAAGTCACTCAGCCGAGGCTGGAGCGCCAGCGCCTGCTCCTCCGACTCCAACGTCACCCGCAGAGTCTGCTTCCGAAGATGATGCCGCGAGCCCGTCATGCGGTGTCCGCCTCGGACTCACGGGCCGCCGCTTCCAGGAAGTCCCTCAGTCGCGCCGAGGCCAGCGAGAGCCCCAGCTCATCTGCCTGCCGGAGCGCGTTCCTCCAGGCCCAGTAGAGCCGCTCGAAGGCCGCCATGCGCGAGGACCCCAGGAACAGACACTCCGCGACCACCAGCGCGGGCGCGTTGCTGCGGACGACCTCGCGAGCGAACGTCTGGAACTCCGGCTCACGCCACTCGCCCGTCGCCGTGGAGATGACCGCCGTCACCGTGAAGCTGTAGGGAAAGGCATCCTCGCCCTCGCGCCGGGCGGACCGCAGCAACAGATGCTCCACGATGTAGAGCTGTGAGCGCTGCCGGTTGAGCTGCCGCGCCTGCTCCACGAGCGCATGCGCCCGCGCCACCGCGCTCTCCACATTCGGAAACTTCCCCGCCAGGTGCCAGCCCGCCTCGGACGGCGCCTTGCACACCAGTGACAACGAGGACTCCCCCGGCAATGTCCCCACGCGGAAGTGCTCCACCGCGCCCGCCGCGTTCAGGAACTCACCCCCCAGCATCTGGGAGCGCAGGGGCGGCGCGGGAGGATTCTCCGGCGCGGGCAGCGAGGCGACGGGCGTGAAGCGCTCCTCGAGCATGTCCTCGTATCGCGCCAGCGCGCGACTCTCCGGCGCCGTGCTCGCCGAGTCCGAGAGGTTCAGCCCATGCTCATCCAACCCATCGATGAGCGAGCGCGAGTCCGCGACGGGCATCCCCAACTGGATGCGGCTCTTGATGGC
Organism: Myxococcus fulvus; assembly: GCF_900111765.1. Next base: position 1,078,682 of record NZ_FOIB01000002.1, on the reverse strand, counting down.
CATGCCCGCGACGTTCCGCGGCCCGGGGCGCTCCAGCGCGTCGATACCGCGTCCACGCGAATGCGTGCTCTCGACCAGGTGCTCGAACAGCGCGAGCTTCGCGCGGAGCACCCGCTCGGCCTGGAGCGCATCCGGGGTCCCGTCCCACGACGTGCCCGCGACGGAGTCCTCATCCAGTTGCTCTCCGCAGAGCGCCAGCAGCACATCGAGGAACCGGTTGCGGCGCGCGGTGACGGGGTCCTGGCTGGCGACCAGCTCCTCCAGACCGAGCGCATAGCCCGGCGAGTCACCTCCCTCCGAAGGCTCCGTGAGCAACGGCTCCACATCCGGAACCGCGTCGGTGAGGAGCTGGAAGAAGTACGTCTGCTGCAAGTCCGGGTCGCCGGAGAACAAGTCCCGCACGTGCGCGAGCTGCGCGAAGAAGTCCGTGAGGAGCTGCTCGAACACGAGCAGGTAGCCCTTGAGCTGGCGCGCCTGGGCCTGACGGGGCGGCGGTGCGCCCTCGGGGAGTCCCGCGGACCCGATGCCGTAGACCATGGGGTACTGCGTCTGGATGGACGTGTACGCGCGGAAGTCCTGGCGTTGTCCTCGGGGCATGCCGAGGTACTCCTCGGACTGGGTCCCCAGCGGATAGGTGCGGCGCTGCTCGGCCCACAGGCGCTCCAGCTCACGGCGCACTCGCGCGGGATGGGGCTTCACCTCCACGCCGTTGCGCAAGAGCCGAATCGAATACCCGCCCCGCTTCGCATCCGTGCGGGTGTCGAGCCTCAGCACCTGCTCCGGCGCCACCGACAGCGAGCCATCCGGCCCGGTGGCGACCTGTCCACCCGCGCGCAGGCTCACCCCTCGGACACTGGAGACGCCGGACGTCTGGGTCATGACCCGGATGAGGTCCTGGAGCGCGATGGACTCGGCCTTGGGTTGCAGTTGCGCGTCCGCGATGAAGCCGTTGCGCAGCAGCGGCCCCTCCAGGATTTCATCCGGAGTCCGGCCCGCGTCGAGCAGGGACTTGAGCGACTCGCGGCGAGGCTCGGGCGCGAAAAAGTTCCCGATGCGGAAGAACAGCGCGGCGAGGATGTCCTCGGGCGTCCGCCGCTCGTCGATGCTGGCCTCGGCGGTGACGGTGGCGTCGATTGGCTCCAGCAGCGAGATGTCGCGGAGGTCCTCGCACAGGGCGCGGTGCCGGCTGTAGACACGGCGGACGACGTCGATGATGGCGTCGGGCGAGCGCTCATCGGTGGCGCAGTCGTCGCGCCCTGGCGCGAGAATCCTCACGTCGTAGAGCCCCTGGACCTCGCCGGTGGTGACGGGGGTGAGCCAGACATTGGCCACCTGGGGCACGCGGTCGATGAGCAGCTTGCGGTAGTCGCGCTCCGTCACCGGGTCGCACGGGAGGATGTCGAGCGCGGGGAAGAGCCCCTGTCGCGCGGGCTCGATGTGGCCCGTGACGGGGTCCAGCAGCAGGTCGGCGAGCGGGAACGTCGCGCGGTAGGACAGCTCCGTGAGCGCATAGCAGAGCTGTTGCAGCGTGGTGACGCCGGAGTCACTCGCGTTGTAGTCCGTCCATATCTTCCCGGAGAGCTCCTGGAGGAGCGCGGTGCCCTCCCTCTCGAGCGCGGAGTAGTCCAGGCCCACGTTCGTGGGAGGCGTGGCGGTGACGGTGACGGGCTCTGCCATGGTGTGCTCCGAAAGGGCTCAGTAGCCATCCGCCGCCAGCAGGGCGGCAGGCGCATCCGCGGGGTCCAGGCTGTGCCGGGTCTCCGAGGTGAGGAAGTACCAGTCGGACTCCAGCGTCTCGGGCTGCGGCGTGTGCTCCAGCGCCAGCGAGCGCAGTTCCTCGACATAGGGGCGCGTCTGGATGAAGTCGGAGATGTCCGCGCTCGACCCGTACTGGCCCTGTCGTGTCGCGCGGGACGCGTCGAAGTACCAGGGGGACAGGTACTCCACGAGCTCGCGGTCGAGCCGCTCCAGGCTCGCGCCCGTCTCCTCTCCAGCGCGGAAGCGCACCGTTGCGACCACCTTCACACGGACATAGATGGGATTGACGGCGCGGACCTGCGCGAAGTGGCTGGCGCGCTCCTCGAGGAATTGCTCGACGCGCTCGAGCAGCTCTGACGAGGCCTGGGGGACCGTGGAGTCCGCCGACGCCGTCGCGTCGCGCCCGGGCACCACCACCACGAGCACCGCGCCCGGCACGCCGGACTGAAGGGGCGAGTGCGCGGGCAGGGCCTTCACCTTCCAGAGGGATGGGAAGCGCTCCAATGCCAGCCGCTCGTAGTCCCATGCCAGCACCGCGCGCTCCTTGTGGCGCAGCCGCTCCGAGGCGCGGACCTCGAACGTGCGCGCCGTCTCGGGCGGACGCCCTCCGAACGAGGCCATCGGCTGGGAGATGCCACCGATGTCGGCAAGCTCCTGCACGGACTGGGTGATGCTCCCAGCGGGCACGGGCGTGTCCACATCGACGCCGGGCGCGCTGCGTGTCGCCGTCACCGCGTGCGGCGTGAGCGCGAGCGTCCGGGGGAACTCATCCGCCTCATCCAGGACGGAGGCGCGCAGCCACTGGTAGTCGCCCTCGTCGGCGACCTTCGGCATCAGCGTGCTGCCTCGCGAGGTGAAGGTGGGCAGGCCCAGGGTGAGAATGCCCGTGCCCTGCAGGCCTCGTGTCGAATCCGAGAGGACCTGGTCCGGAGACGGCTGGCTCCAGCCCGCCGGCGTGAGCCACTCCCATTGCACGGTGGGGACCTTGCCCGTCCCGGTGAAGGTGCCGCTCATCTGGAACAGCATCGTGAGGCTCTGGGCCTCGTCCAGGCCGGTGAAGCCGAGGTACAGGTTCGCGGGTGCCTTGAAGTGGGGGAGCAGCGCGACGGGCCGCTGGTCGTCGACGCTCACCTGCTTGAAGCCCTCGAAGGGCAGCAGGTGGAAGAAGCGCGCCTCGTCGAGCAGGCAGTGCGCGGAGTAGTGCACGGCCAGCGTCTGCACCTGGGGCAGCCAGGGGGGATTCGGGTACTTGATGTCCTTGAGGAGCCGCGACTCCTTCGTGGAGGGCTGCGAGCCGTCGGGCAGCTCCGCCAGCACCGCGTTCAGCACGTTGACGGTGTAGAGCGAGTCGCCGAAGGCATACGACGGGGTGGCCAGTCGGAGCTCGAGCGCGCTCGTCGCCGGGTCGTAGTAGTCGGGCGGGGTGCCGGGGGCCACGTCGAACTGCTCCAGCACGGTGTCCTGGCACAGCGTGCCGCGCGGCTCGGGCGGGGGCGTGTCGCAGTCCGGCTTCGTGCGGAAGAGGCAGCAGCGCACGCCATCCTCGGGGGCGTCATCGCTCGGGGGAGAGACGGGGCACGACGGCGAGCTGGTTGCCACGAGGGGTTGGAGCGTCCAGGCGCCGGGACGGAGCACGCGCAGGTCCACGCTGAAGCTCGTGTTGTCGAAGAGGTTCTCCGTCGGCAGCCCATCCGGCCCCACGCGATAGTCGCGGTAGTAGCCCGCGAAGCCCTCCGTATCCGAGGGGAGGTTGAACCAGTCGAGCGAGAGCGAGAGCGTGTCGAGGCGTTTGACGAAGAGCTCGGTATGGCGCAGGCGCGCGTACGAGCCCACCACGGGCGAGGCGCCGAAGAGGGCCCACGGGATGCTCGGGTCCACCTCGCCTTGGGTGTTCTCGATGCTCACGCCCGTCAGGTCGCGCACGTCGACCTGCAGCTCCAGGTGCAGGAAGGCCACCGCGTCCAGCAGCGACACGGGGTGGACGTCGACGCCGTTGCTCAGGGCGATGGGCTCGGGGTTGAGCAAGGCGCGCAGCATGGGCAGGTCCGGCGCGGGCGCGGCGCCGTTGGGCACCACGGCGGGCGCGGACGGGGGCAGCTCGAACTTGAGTTCGAAGAACGTCACCACGGGCACCACGCCCACGGAGCCGAGGTTCGCGGGGAGGATGGGCTCGTAGCGCTCCACCGTCAGCCAGCCATCCTCGATGGAGACCTGGAGGGTGAAGGACTCGCGCAGCACCTGGAAGAGCACGATGTGCGCCTCCAGGCCCGTGGCCTCGGCGAGCGCCTCCAGGCGGGTGCTCAGGATGCGAGCGGACTCGGACGAGAGGCGCACGTTCAACGTCACCACGCGGCTGCCGCCCGTGAGGCTCAGGTAGCCGGAGGCGAGCGCGAAGCCGAGCGTCGCGGGGCCGGTGACGGTGGTGGAGGTGACGCCCTCGCTCACGGCGCCGAACGTCGCCCACCCAGGAAGCGGCTCCGCCGCCGAGTCCGATGCCGCATCCGGCTCGAGCGGCATCTCCGAGATGAGCACCTGCTTGACGACGGTGAGTGGCGTCTCGCTCTCGACGGGTGACGCGACTTCCGGAATCAGCGGTCCGCTCAACACCCGCAGGGCGAGGCGCCGGGCCACGGTGGCGCGGGAGACGCCCACCGTGGTGTCAGAGGCGAAGAGGATGTCCTGTCCATCCGGCCGCTTCCCCGCGGGGAACAGGGTACCTCGGGGGACGACCTCACTTCGTACGGCCTCGTCATCGGCGAGCGTGAACGTGAGGTAGGTGCTGTCCGGCAACGCGCCGCGAGGACGCAGGCGCAGCACGTCGCGGTAATAGAACGACGCATACCGCCCCGACACCGAGTTGACGGTGTCCTGCGCGGTGCGGAAGAGCCGCACGAACGCCATGTAGAGCGCCAGGTGCGGAGGATGGTCCCCATTCGCCAGCACCGAGGGCAGCACCTGCCGCGCGAGCCCCTGGAGCTGCGAGAGCGAATCCAGGAACGCCCCCAACAGCGGCTCCAGCTTCGCCATCGCCGAGCGCGCCCGCGCCTCCTTCGTCGCGCCGCGATACGCCGAGCCATCCGCCGGAAGGTCCTCCACCCCCCAGAGCGGCGACATCCCAGCCACGTCCAAACGGATGAGCCGCCCCAGCGCCTGCGGCCCGGCCGCGCCCTTCGCCAGGCTCACCAGCGAGCGCAGCGCTCCCGACAGAGGCCCCTCGACGGCGTTCACCAGGTCCTGCCCCAACAGGCGCGCCGCCTCGCCCTGCGCGCCCAGCCCCGCGCCGCGCAGCCACAGGTCGAAGCGGCGCGCGAGCCCGAGGATGAGCTCGAAGCCCTCCGAGAGCGTCTGGAAGGCGCGCTCCGGCGTCCGCGCCAGGTCCACCTCCCGCGTCGTGCGCAGGAACTGCTCCTCCACCGCGCCCGTGTCGAGCGCGTCGACGGACGCGAGCACCATCACCGGGTCCGCGAGGAAGAACTCCGACCAGTTCCCGTCGCGCTGGTTCTTCAAGTCATAGAAGTAGACGAGCGCCCCGAAGCGCGGCGCGAAGTCGAGCAGCTCCGAGCGCGTGCGCCCGTCCACCGGCGCATACCCGTCCTCCAGCGCGCGCAGCCACCGCGTGAGCTGACTGGGCGCGTCGTTGAGGGCGACCTTCTTGTCGAGCGGAGCCATGGTCTAGGGCCCCGTGACCGGGATGCTCCCCTCCTGCAGATAGAAGGGGTAGACGAGGTTGCTGCGCGAGTTCGTCTGCGTGACGACATAGGACACGGTGATGGAGAGCAGTCCCTCCACCGAGGCGTCCTTCTGCACCGTCACCGCGTCCACGACGATGCGCGGCTCCCAGTAGAGGATGGCCTGCTGGACGTAGTCCTGTATCTGCCGCGTCAGCGTGGTGTTCACGCCGCGGAACACCATCTGCCGGAGCTCACAGCCGTAGTTGGGCAGCATGGTCCGCTCGCCCAGCGACGTGGACAGGAGCACCCAGAGGCTCTCGCGGATGTCCAGCTCGCCGCTGGCCATCATCACGCCGCCGGTGCTCCGGGAGAACGTGGGCGGAAAGCTCCACCCTGTGCCGAGGAACGAAGGGGCCTTGGTCTCCATGGCGCCTCACCCTCCAATCATCACCGTGGGCAGGCCCACGAGCACGGTGCCGCCATGGGCCGTCTTGTCCCCCAGCCGCGCCGCCGGCAGCCCCATCACCTTCACCGTCATGGAGCCCTTCACGATGGCGTCCGGCGGCCCCACGCAGATGGCGATGTCACCCACCTTCGCCGCGGGCAGCCCGCCGATGAGCACGGTGACGGCGCCAGGGCCCGCGATGGGGCCGCCGACGTGCGGCACCTGCACGGGGCCCACGGGCGTCGTCATGGGGCACTGATGGAAGTCGGTGAGTCGGGCTGCGGGAGGCATGAGGCACTCCTTTCAGGCACGGCACTCAGTTGATTTTGACCAGCGTGCCGCGCACCGTGAGGACGCCGCTGGACGTCACCTCGGCCTGCGCGTTGCCGCTGGCCGCGAACTTCATCGAGGCCTTGTTCGTCACCTGCGCGCCGCTCACGGAGACATTCCCCGTGGCCTCGAGCGTCAGGTTCCCACCCGCCTTCACCGCCACGTTGCGCTTCGCTGAAATCTTCACGTCGGACGCGCTGTCCAGCGCGATGCCCCCCTTGGACAGCGACACGGTGTTGCCGTTGCTGTCCTGCAGCGAGAGGGCCCCGGACGCGTCGTCCAGCTTCACCGTGTGGCCGCCGGGCGTCTTGATGAGGATGACCTTCTTCTCGTCGTCGAACGACAGCTCCAGCTTGGAGCGCGTCACCACGGCCTTCCTCGTGTTCTGCTCGTCCGGCGCCGTCGCGGGCGCACGCTGTTTGCTGTACACGGAGCCGAGGATGATGGGGTCTCTCGGGTCCTCGTTCATGAAGCCCACCACCACCTCGTCGCCGACCTCCGGGTAGAACAGCGCGCCCACGCCCTTGGACGCGTAGAACATCCCCAGCCGCGCCCACACGCCCTGGCTCGGGTCCTGGAAGAGCGGCAGCCCCACCAGCACGCGCAGCTCCCCGCCGGGGTCCTTGGCCACCTGCTTCACCACGCCCGTCTGCAGTCCCTTGACGGGAGGAAGCTGCCCGGACGCCCCGGGCGCCGCGATGTCCGGCGCCTCCGACGTGAACCAGCGCGAGGACAGCCCGAAGTCCACCGTCGTCAGCCACCGCCCGTCCTCGATGTGGTGCCGCACGCCGCTGATGAAGGCCGTGCCGTTGAAGCGGGGCCCCAGCCCGCCCAGCTCCAGCGTCTTGCCCACCTTGGCGAGCGCGCTGCCCTGGAAGCGCGCCGTGCCGCGAATCTTCGACAGCTTCGACAAGAGCAGCTCCGCCGAGGCCCAGTCCTGCAGGTCCGTGGACGTCAGCTCCGCGCCCGTCTGCACCACCACCTTCTTCGCGCCGAAGACCTTGGCCAGCTCCGCCGACGAGACGTTGCCCTGCTCCTTCACCGACACCGCGCGAGGCCCCGACTCGATGAGCTTCTGCGCCCCCGCGTCCCAGGTGTAGCCCTTGATGGAGGACGCATCGAACTGCGTCGTCGCGTCCAGCTCCGCCTGCAGGTACAGCAGTGTGGTGCCGTACGCCACCGCGAGCACCGGCGCCTGGCTCGTGTCCGGCTCCGCCACCGTCACCTTCCCGCCGTCCGCCATGACGACCAGGCCGTTGAGCTGCGCCCGCGTCACCATCAGGTCCCAGTCCGTGGCGTAGTACTGGACGATTTCGTCGTGCACGCCCGTGGTGGCCGCCACGCTCCCGGACAGCCCGTTGCGCGACAGCAGCGTCTGGATGAGCGCGCTGTCCTTCACCTTCTCGAAGAAGCCGCTCTTGCGCTCCAGCGTCATCTTCAGCGCCTCGTCGCTCAGCTCCACCACCAGCTTCGAGCCCGACGCCGCGTCGATGTCCAACCCCTGCCGGCACACCACGCCCTCGAAGATGCGCGTGTTGTCCCCGTCGTAGCCGGCGGAGATGGTGACGCGCGCCCCGGGCAGGAAGGTGGAGGTCGCGCTGATGGGGAAGGTGCCGGTGGACGCATCCCCGTCGAACAGCACCAGCTTCGCGCGCGGCAGCTTGTTGACCCCCAGCCACGTGTCCACCGAGACGACGCGGAACGTGGAGGGGATGAGCGCCCCGTTCGCCTGGATGGCGAACGTCGTCAGGGCGCCCGCGTCCTTCGCCGGCGTGGGCGTGCTCATGTCTGGCTTTCCTTCAGCGGCGGGAAGACCAACTGCGAGCCCACCCTGAGCCGCCGGAAGTCGACCAGGCCGTTGACCCGCGCGACCTCCAGGTAGAGCGTGCTGGTGCCGTAGATGCGGAAGCACATCAGCGGCAGCGTGTCCCCTGCCTTCACCGTGCGCACGTGCGTCAGGTCCGGAGAGCTCATCCGGGCCTGGAGCGCCAGCTCCACCTCGTCGTTGTAGCCGAGGAACGTCCCCTTGGCCCGGGCGCGCAGCGGCGTGCCGTCCGGCTTGAACAGCGTGTACGTCATGCTCAGCTTCGACAGCCGGCACTTGAACAGGAACGTGCCCCACGACAGCTTCAGGTAGTTGGGGCTGTGGATGTTCCCGTTGTAGGTGAAGACCAGGTTCTTGAACTTCGACACCTGCTCGGAGATGCCGTCGTCGGTGAAGGGCATCAGCCCCGGCAGCGGGCTGGGCACCACGCCCGTGCCGTCGAACACCAGCTCCAGCTCCACCGTGTCGGAGGGAATCCGGTTGAACTCCGGCGAGCCGCCGCTGCTGCCCTGCGGCTGCACGTCGTTGTACTTCACGCAGTACACGTGCGAGTACGACGCCGGGTTGATGTACACGGTGTAGCGGCCCACCTCCGACGTGAAGTCGGACTTCTGGTAGGCGATGACGTTCATCTTCTCGAGGCTGCCGGAGAACCCCATGGTCAACGCTCCCGCTGGGCCTTGAGCACCTGGAGCACGCGCCGCACGCACTCCTCCATCATCCGCTCCTTCTCCGCCTGCTCCTCCGCGTGGTTGCAGTCCGCCACCGGCGTGCTGGACACCTCCAGGCCGTCTCCGCCCGAGCCGTCCTTCACGCTGACCTGGATGCCCACCTCGTTGACCTCCAGCGGCATGCGCGCCTCACATCAACCGAGAGGTGAGCTGGGCCAGCTTGATGGCCACGGAGGCCGGGCTGCCCAGGTTCACCCGCTCGAAGTAGTTGTAGGACAGCTCCAATGACTCGGTGAGGATGCGGTTCTCCTGCGAGCTCATCGGTGAGACCTGCCAGCGCAGCGGCCACGCGTTGACGAAGCCCCACGCCACCAGCGGCAGGCCTTCCTCGTTGAGCAGCAGCACCAGGATGTTCTGCGGGAGCAGGGGCAAGGACAGCCCCGAGCCCACGCTCTGTCCGAACCACTCCGCCAGGAACGAGTCCCGCGTCACCACGCCCCGCTTGAGCACCAGGTTGGAGTACCGGGCCGCCTTGGGCAGCTTGTGGATGAAGCGGTTCTCGCCGCCCTCGGTGACGTCCTCGGTGTCCCAGCGGGCCTCGATGCCGGAGATCTCCTGGAACGACGCGTCCAAATCACTCGCCGCCGCGAGCAGCGTCGCGGAGCCGAGCACGGAGACGCTGAAGTAGAACGCGCCTGGCGGATAGTAGGGTTCGGACATGGCGATGAGAGGGATTTAAGGCGCGGCGACGACGAGCGTCTCGAAGGCGAGCTCGAGCGTCTCCACGGCCACCTCGTTGCCCTCGGACTTGAGGTCCGTACCGGAGAGCTTCGTGGGCCACGCGTTGTTGAGCGTCCACGTCATCTTCGGCGCGCCCTGCTCATCCAGCAGACTGATGATGACCGTCCGCCGGGCAATCGTGTTCATCTTGATTTCGTTGTACCAGTCCCAGAAGCGGGCATCGTTCACGAAGATGCCCTTGCGCATCCTCACGTTCCCCACCTTGGCCAGACCGGGCATCTTGATGGGGTAGAAGCTGGGGTTGTTGCCGTGCCGGTACTCGATGACCTGCGTCTCCGTCTCCAGGCCGTCGACTTCCTGGAAGCTCACGGAGGTGTCGTCTCCGAGCTGCACGGAGAAATAGAATTTCGGCAACGGCCAGATGTCGTTCTGAACTTCTCCTGCCATGGCGGCTCCTCGTTCGGCTTGAATCGGGTGGAATCAGTCGTGGAACGTCGCGAAGGCGCTACGCGCTGGCGCCTTCCATCTTCTGCTTGAAGGTCAGCTCGATGAACTCCGCCGGGCGGATCATCTGCAGGGTGACCTGCACGACCATGTAGCCCTCGAGCACGTCCTGGGCCGTCATGGTGCTGCCCAATCCGCACTCCACGCTGAAGGCGTCCGACGCGGTGGCGCCGAGCAGGCCGCCCTGCGACCACAGCCCCTGCAGGAAGCTGGACACCATGGACGTCACCGACGCCCAGGTGTTGCCGTCGTTGGCGGAGAAGACGAAGCGGTCCAGCGAGCTCTTGATGGACTGCTCCACGTAGACGAGCGTGCGGCGCACCTGGATGTAGCGCCAGTCGTTGCTGTTGCCGTCCAGCGTGCGCGCGCCCCACACCACGGAGCCCCGGCCCACGAACTCGCGCACGGCGTTGATGGCCTTGCCGTCCACCGGGACGTTGAGGTCCGCCTGCTGGTCGTTGTTGAGCTTGAAGGTGGTGCTGGTGACGGACGTCAGGCTGACGTTGGCCGGCGCGTTCCACACGCCCCGGTTGGTGTCGTTCCACGTGTAGATGCCCGCCATGGCGCCGCTGGAGGGCAGCACGTCGTCCTTGCCGGTGATGACGCGCAGCATGTCCGTGAGCAGGGGCAGCGCGGCGGTGAGGTTCTGGTTGAGCGCCAGCACCTCCTCCTCGAGCGTGACGGTGCCAATCTTGTCGATGTCCGCGTCCACCGCCGTCTTGCGCGTGGGGTTGGTGGCGTAGAGGTTGGCGCTCTCCAGCTTGAGGATGTCCTTGAGCGTCGCCTCCAGGGTGATGTTCCGGTAGTCGAAGTCGCTCACCTCCTGCACGGAGGTGTGCAGGAAGGGGAAGTACGCCATGCCGTAGTTGAGGAACTTGTCCCCGAGGATGCCGCGGTAGTCGGTGATGACCTGCGTGAGGGTGTCCTTGGTGACGGTGGCCGAGCCCCACACGTCCAGCAGCGCCACGCGGTCCTTGAGCTGCCCGCACTGGTCGAGCATCTTCGAGGAGACCTTCTGGTAGTCGGCCAGCGTGGTGAGGTTCACCGCGTCCGGGACGACGAGCATCGTCGGGCCCACCTGCTCGGCGATGACGTCCAGGCCGCCCTTGAGCGCGTCGGCGCCCAGCGTGGCCGTGTAGTCGCCCACGGAGACGATGTACGCGGTGCCGCCGCCGTTCGCGTAGAACAGCCGCAGGCTGTTGAAGAGGTTGAACTGGGTGCCGGTGGAGTTGATGAGGTTGTAGTACTTCCAGACGGCCGCGGTCGCGTCGTACACCTTGAAGTCGTAGTCACCGGCCTTCTGCTTGGTGGTGTCGGTGACCTCGTCCAGCCGGAAGAGCGGGTCCGGCGCGCCGCCGAAGACCTGCTGATAGTCCGCCAGCGAGTTGATGAGGATGGGCTTGTTGAGGACGGGCTTGCCGCTCAGCTGCGCCGTCTGGGTGTAGCCGATGAAGGCGGGCACCGCCGTCTGGATGCCGACGACGGAGGGGGGGAAGGCGTCCAGCTCGGTGACATAGACGCCGGGAGTCTTGCGTGCGGGTCGGGTGGCCATCGGGTCCTCGTTTCGTGGGTGGCGCTGCTGCTGCTGCGGGGTTCAGAGGTTCAGGAAGATGTCCGAGTAGTCGCGCGACTCCTCCGGCGCGGCCCGCGTGTCCCGGGTGTGCCGGGTGGGGCGCGTGCTCCGGGGCTTGCCGGGCGCAGGCCCGCTCCGGGGCTGCACCAGCGCGGGTGTGGCGACGGGCACGCGCGACATCAGCGTGTTCTCGAAGAGGCCCTGGGTCCTCAGCCCCTTGAGCTCGAAGACGAAGGTGGAGCGCTCCTGCAGCGGCAGGTCCTGGTCCGCGAGGAAGCGCTGGGTCACCCCCGCGCCCGGGATGAGGTGGGGCGTGGGGCCGGAGAAGGTGACGGGCTGGGACGGGTCCGTGTCGACCAGCCGCAATTGCTCGTAGGTGACACCCTTGGGCGGCACGACGTAGTAGCACCAGCGCGTGCTGCGCCGCTCGAAGCAGAGCTGGAGCTCCAGCGGGACGACGCGCGCGCCTTCTCCCTGCGGAGGCACGTCGCACAGGGGATACAGCCCCGTGTCCTGGGGGGAGGGCTTGGCCAGCACCAGGTCGACGAAGCCCAGCGGCGCGGGATACGCCTGCGTGTAGAGGACGACCTCCTGGGACAGCAGCTGCCCGTCGGCGGCGAGCTGCTGGAGGGTGTAGAGCCCCTCCGGTACGCCAGCGAGGTCCAGGTAGAGGACCGTCCCCACGCGCTGCTCCTCATCCGGTCCCTTCGCGCGCGCCTGCGCCACCTGCGCGCAGGTGATGAGGTAGGGCGTGCGCTGGGCCAGCAGGGACTTCGGGATGCTGCAGGGCTTGCAGAGGACCTGCTGCCCGGACAGGTCCATCACCACGACGCGGTCCACCGCCTGGCTCACCAGCACCACCTGCACCTGGGTGCCCACCACGCGCTGCCGGCTGTCGGCGGTGACGTGCTCGCCGGGGTTGAGCAGGATGGGGAGGACGGAGGAGCCCTCGCAGTGGAGCGGCTGGTCCGTGGGGGACGGAGGGCTGCCCACGAAGTGCGCGCCCAGGTTGTTGAAGTAGAGGTTGTAGAGGTTGGGCTGGAAGTCGCTGGGCAGGTCGGTGAAGTTGACGAAGTAGGGTGTCTCGGGGACGAGCACGAAGGACAGCCACGTCCACTGGCCCTGCTGGCTCCGGCGCTCCACCGCGGAGAGGAATGCGTCCAGGCGGTTGGAGTCGAAGAGCACGGAGAAGTCCGTGCCCTCGTCGAGGAAGAGCAGGCCCCAGTCGCGCATCCTCACCCGCGTGTCGGGCGTGGGCTGGCAGCGCAGCACGGGGCAGCGGTCTTCCGAGCCGTTGAAGTACGTGTGGCGCAGGTCCACCGTCACCAGCCGCTCGTAGGAGTAGCGGCGGGCGGGCCCGTCGTTGCGGTGGGGCGCGGGGCCGGGCTGTTGCCGGGGGCCGGGCCTCAGTCTCGAGGGGCCGTCCAGGGCGCGCTCGTAGGCGCGGCGGGCGCGGCTCATGGCTCCTGCTCCCGGGGCTGCCCTGGCGCCTCGACACCCTTGGCCGCCGGCACCTGGGCCTGCATGGCCGTGCCCCGGTAGGGAATCATCCGGACCTTGTAGAAGACGGACGGCAGGTACTTCACACCCGCCAGCCCCATCAGGTGGTTGAGGCCCAGCAGGTCCAGGTTGACGAACTCGAAGGTGAGCTTGTCGATGTCCGGGTCCAGCCCGGGCAGGCTCTGCTGGGTGAACCAGGGCGTCTGCTGGAAGTAGCTGATGACCTGGGAGATGGCCTCCAGGCCCACCGCGTACGCCTGGTCCTCGAAGTTGGCGTACAGCAGGACGAAGAGGTCGATGTAGAGCGGCGGCGAGACGATGCCGTACGTGTCCTGCGACACGGGCACGTTGCGGTTGTACGTGCTGACGATGGTCTCGTGCTGGAGGTTGGCCAGGTACATCACCACCGCGTCGCGCGCGGGCGCGGCCGGACGGCCCTCGTGGTCCGTCAGGTTGGAGAGCACCACCCAGGGCTCCTGCCGGGGCGCGAGCTCCGCGTTGCGGATGAACTCATCCAGCCGCGCGCGGATGAGCTCCAAGGTGCCTCCGAGCTTGCCCAAGACATACCTCTCTCAGCGCGCCCCCCGGGGCACGTCTGTCTTCAAGGGTGGAGTGAGACCCGGAGGGCCGCCGGGCTTCTTCACGAGGACGCACCGGAAGAGGGCACGCCGTCATTGCCACTGATTGCGCTCGCGCGAGGATTTTGTTCGCGGAGTGAAGCCACAGTAACAGGTAAAACGTGTGTGTCAAACGAGGGGGATTGGGTAGACGCGCCAGGGCGGATGTCTGTCGAAACCCATTGTGTCTGTCTTTGTTGTCTGGGGAAGGAGGCGCCGGGAGGAGGGATGGAGGGGCGCGGTGATTCCGACGCGCGGCATTCCCATCCCCGAGGGACGCACGGGGCCCGACGCCCGTCATCCGGGGCGCACCTGGAGGGTCCGGACGGCGGGCGTCTTGGGACAGCGGGGGGCGGGTGGGGCGGCCCCTCGCGTCGACGGGGAGGGCGGGTCAGCGCGGCCCGGGCCGGATTGTCGGCCTCGCGCGCGTTCGGGCGGGGGCGGGACGGAGGTAGGGCCCCGCAAACGAATGAGTCCGCCCTTCTTTCGAAGGACGGACTCGGTGTGGTTCAGCGTCCCCGGTGAAGGGGCCGATGGGAAAGGGGCCTTAGAGCGACGCGGCGTCCAGGCCGGCGTCGGCCATGAGCAGCGCCAGCTCCGCCTTGAGCTTGTCCTTGGCGCGAATCTCCAGCTGGCGGGCGCGCTCGCGGGAGAAGCCGAAGTGCTCGCCCAGCTCGCTGAGGGTCATCTCGGAGTCACCCATCACCCGGTTCTCGATGATGAAGCGCTCGCGCGGGTCCAGGCGGCGCAGGGCGCGCTGCACCAGCTCCCGGGTGAGGCCCGCCTGCTGGCGGTCGGCCACCTCGTCCTCGTGCGAGGCGGTGGCGGACTCGACGAAGTCCAGGTGCGTGGCGTCGCCGTCCTCGCCCACGGGCGCGTCGAGCGACAGGTCGCGGCCGCCCATGCGCTGCTCCATCTCGCGCACCTCGGAGGCCTTCACGTTCAGCTTGCGGGCGATCTCCTCCGCGTTGACGATGCTCGCGTCGCCGGCGCCCATGCGCTCCAGCTCGCGGCGGGTGCGCGCCAGGCTGAAGAAGAGGCGGCGCTGCGCCTGCGTGGTGCCCAGCTTCACCAGGCTCCAGTTGCGCAGGATGCAGTTCTGGATGTACGCGCGAATCCACCACACCGCGTAGGAGATGAGGCGGATGCCCTTGTCCGGGTCGAACTTCTGCACGGCCTTCATCAGGCCGATGTTCGCCTCCTGGATGAGGTCCGACATCTTCAGGCCGTAGGAGCGGTACTCGTAGGCCACCTTCACCACGAAGCGCAGGTTGCTGGTGACCAGCTGGTGGCCCGCCATCAGGTCGCCCTTGCGGAAACGCCGCGACAGCTCCTGCTCCTGGGGCTGGGTGAGCAGCGGGTACTGGTTGATCTCCGAGAGGTACGTGGAGAGGGAGTCCGGGGAGGAGAAGTGGGAAGAATCCTGCATGGCGTCTCTCGGGGAAGGGGGCCGTATGGGAGCCGCGCCTCGGCGGCACGGGAGGGGGCCTTCGCAATGCGCATGCCACGGGCCACTTGCGCCATTTCCCAATGAGTCCAGGGGTTTGCATCGAGGCCCGGGGGTGCTTAAGGGCGGACCTCTTTCGTTTTTACAGGGGGCTGATCCGAAGACTCTTCCGACTGTCTTCCAGTCGACGGAGCCTGGGCGTGGGTGTCGGGAGGAGCGCGGGCGAGCAGGGAGGCGGCTGTGCGCGGGGGGGCTCGGGCGGGGTGGATCGTCGCCACCTTGGGGGGATGGCGGACCTGTTCCAGCTCTTCGCGGTGTCGGCGGTGGTGATGGGGGTGTCGCAGACCGTCGCGCGCGAGCGCATCTTCGCGCCGCTCCGGGCGCGGCTGGGGGGCAAGGAGACGTGGTGGGGGTATCTGGTGTCGTGTCCCTACTGCGTGTCCCACTACGTGGCCTTCGTGTTGGTGCCGCTGACGGGGACGTACGCCATCGACGTGGTGGTGGGGGGCTGGGTGGGGTGGGGGTTGAGGTGGCTGCTCTCCTCGCTGCTCATCACCGTCATCGCGGCCTTCTATCGAGTGCTCTTCTGGTTCGTGGACGAGAGCCAGGGCCTGGTGCGCCGGCGCCAGCGCACCGAGGACGAGGAGACGGCGACGAAGCGGCTGGTGCGAAGACAGGTGGAGCAGAAGGTCTCGGGTGAGCCCCCGGCGCGGCTGCCTCCGTCACCGCACTGAGGCGCGGGGCTACCCGTGGCCCGGGCGTCATGAGAAGAAGGAGCCCGTCTGGCGTCCGGAGGACGACTTGAAGCCAGGGGCTCGATGACGGACGACTCGAAGCAGGCGGACGTCCCGAGCGGGCGCGCCTGGGTGGTGTTCGCGGGGATGGGAGTGGTGGCGCTGGGGTTCTTCGCCCGGGCCGCCTTATCGAGCGACGTCTTCATCGCGGGCGACACGCTGCGCGCCTTCTATCCGATGCGGGCCTTCTGGGCCGAGCGCGTGTCCGCGTTCGACCTCCCCGAGTGGTACGCGTACGACGGCTTCGGGCAGTCCTTCCTGGGCATCTTCCTGTCGGGCGCGTTCCACCCCACGTCGCTTCTCCACCTGGTGCTGCCCCTGGGAGTGGCGGTGAAGCTCACCGTGCTGTCCTGCTACCCGGTGGCGATGCTCGGGGTCTGGGCGCTCTTGCGCGAGTACGGCGTGCCTCGACCCGGCGCGCTCTTCGGCGCGTTCTGTTTCGCCTTCAGTGGCTACCTGGTGTGCATCACCAACAACCCCACCTATCTGCTGGCGGCGAGCAGCGTGCCCGCGGCGCTCTGGGGCGCGGTCCGGTTCCTGCGCGCGCCCTCGGCGCGGCGGCTGGCGGTGGGCGCGGGGCTGTTGGCGCTGGTGGCCTTCGCGGGGGACGCGCAGGGCTTCGCGATGACGAACGCGCTCATCGTGCTGGTGGCGCTGGTGGACCCCGAGGCGGGGGGCTGGCGGCGTCGGGTGCTGACGTGCGCGGCGCTGGTGGTGACGGGCGCGCTGCTGTCCGCGCCGCAGTTGTTCCCGGCCGCGGGGCTCGTGTTGTCCGGCGAGCCGGGGGCGCGCTCGGTGGTGGAGGCACAGCGCTTCTCGCTCCAACCCTTGCGGCTGGGGGAGCTGTTGATGGGGCCGTACCTGGCGGACATGCACGGGCTGCGAGGCATCCCGGACGTCGTCGTCTGGAACCTCGTTCCTTCGGGAGGCTTCGGCCGGGTCTGGGTGGATTCCATCTACGTGGGCACGCCCGCGTGTGTGCTGGCGCTGGCGGGGCTCTGGGCCTGTGCGCGGCGGCCGAGGGCGTGGGTGCTCGCGGGGGCGTGGGTGCTCCTGCTCGCGCTCTGCCTGGGGGACTCGCTCCCCGTCTATGGCTGGGTGTACCAGGTGCTGCCCTTGTGGCGCCCCTTCCGCTACCCGGAGAAGCTGGTGCCGCTCGTCACGTTGGGCCTGGCGGTGGCGGCGGGCCTCGGCTGGAAACACTGTCTGGTGGAGGGCGGCGCGCGCCGTGCCGTCGTGGGCGCGGGGCTGGTGCTGGGCGCGCTGGGGGGCGCGGTGGCGTTGGGGGAGGCGGCGGGCGGGTGGTGGACGCGCGGCGTGCTGACGTCACGCTGGCCCGAGGCCCCCGCGGTCGTCGTGGGTGGCCTGTCGGGCAACGTCGTGTGGATGGGCGCGATGACGGCGGTGCTCGGATGGGCGTGCGCGGCCCTGGCCTGGCCGTGGGGGACGGCGCGGCTGCGCGGCGGGCTCTTCGTGGCGCTGGAGCTGGGCGCGTTGGTGTGGGCGCACGAGCCGCTGTACGTGCTCGCGCCGGCGGAGCTGCTGGAGTTGTCGCCACCCTTCGCGGACCGGATTCGTGAGCGGGTGCCCGCTGGCGAGCCGGTGCGAGTGGGGTCGTCGGTCCGCGCCATTGGCAACGCGAGGGCGGTGCCGGGGCTCGACCATCACGGCCGGCTGAGCCTCGGCTTCACGACGGGGCTGCTCCCGGACACGGCGACGCTCTGGGGATTGGAGAGCGCCAATGGCTACATGCCTGGGGAGAGCGTGCGGGTGCGCGGGCTGAGGCGGGATGTGTCGCGCTGGTACGGGGAGCTCGCGCCCAGGTTGGGCACGCCCTTCTCGGTGCACAGCACGCGCGCGGGCGCCGGCGTGGTGTTGCCCCCCACGGTCCGGGTGCTCGCCGAGGACCCCTTGTTCGAGACGATGTTGGTGGAGCACCCGGAGGCGCTGGCGAGGGTGCTGCTCGCGCGGCCCCGGTGTGTCGCGGGGAAGGATGAGGCGCTGGGACTCCTGCTGACGGGGCCGCTTCCTCCTCGCGATGTCGCCGTCGTGGAGTGCGCTGGCGGCTCCCTGCCCGAGGCCTCCGAGCGGCTGACGGGTACCGTGCGCGTGGAGCGTCCTTCTCCCGAGCACCTGGTCGCGCGGGTGGAGGCCTCCGAGCCCGCGGTGCTCGTTGTCAATGACGCCTTGCTGCCTGGATGGACGGCGTGGGTGGATGGACAGGAGGCGGCCATCCTCCCCGCCAATGTCGCGGTCCGCGCGGTGGCGGTCCCCGCGGGCCAGCACCAGGTGGAACTGCGCTACCGGACACCCGGGCTGCGCCTGGGGCTCCTCGTCGCCCTGGGCACGCTGCTCGCGTTGGCCTTGCTGGGGCGCATGGGCAGACGCGCGGCGGGCAAGGCGACGACGTAGCGGCGGACGCGTGGGCTCGTCGGCGCCCCAGGGCTTCACTTCACCGGGGCGGCGTTGCTCGCGCGGACCCTCTTGAGCGCGTGCTCGAGGGCCCTTCGCTGCAGATGCTCCCGGGGCATGCCGGGAGTGCTGTCCAACTCTCCCAGGGCCTCGGTGAGCAGCCGCTCCGCGCGGGCTCCTTCTCCACGGGCCAGGAGGATGCGCGCGTGTCCGGCGAGCACCGTGCCCCGCGCGATTCGCGGAGCCAGCGCGAGGGCCCGCTCGCTCGAGGCCAGCGCCTCGTCATGCCGTCCCGCCATCGCGTGCAGCGTCGCCAGCCGGGCCGGCGGGTTGTAGTCCCCGGGCAGCTCCCGCGCGCTGCGCTCCAGCAAGCCCAACGCCTCGTCGGGCCTGTTCCTCAGCGCCGCCGCCATCACCCGATGCGAGTCGAGCGCGGCGCGCTCCTCGGCGTCCCTCGCGTGCCGGGCCTGGGCCAGCAGGAACGTCCACCACCGCTCCGTCATCCCCCTCAGGCCCGCCGTGTCCCCCGCCAGCTCGTACGCCTCGCAGGACAGCTCGAAGAGCGACGAGCGCTGCAGCGGGCTCAACGCGTCCTCGGGCGCGTCGAGGCCCCGCCGGGCCTCCTCCGCGAAGCGGTCTCGCGCCGCTCGCGCCTCCTCGGTGTCGGCATCCAGCGCGCAGCCCATGCCCACGTACAACAGCCGCGTGCGGTCATCCGCGCGCGCAAGTCCCGGCAGCTCCCGCCCGGCCACCCGCATGCATTCCTCGGCGGCCCCCGAGGCCGACAGCACCTTGAGCCACGACACCACCGTGCCCGCGCGGCGCGCGTCCTCCACCGTCAGCCGCGCCAGCGCCTGCTCATAGCTCTGGGCCGCCTCGGCGTGCCGCCCCTGGAGCGCGAGCTCGTCCGCCCGCGCCAGCACCTCCGCGCCCCCATGGCCGCGCTGGAAGGTCCGCTCGGCCTGGGCCAGCAGCCCCAGCAACTGGGGCACGGACACCGCGCCCAGCGAGCGGCTGATGACGGCGCCATGCTCCGGCTCCAGCACCAACAGGGTCGGCCACGTGTCCACCGGGTAGCGCTGGAGGAAGGGCAGGCTGCTCTGCGCATCCGTGTTCAGCGTCAGCCACACGAACCGGTCCGCCCACTCGCCCAGCGCGGGGGACGTCAGCACCGTCGCGCGCAGGGAGCGACACGACTGACACCAGGGCGCCCACGCCTCCACGAAGAGGGGCCGCCGGCCCGCCTTCGCCTCGCGCAGCGCCCCCTCCCAGTCGTCCTCCAGGAAGACGGGCCGTGCATGAGGGGCCGTGGCGCGCTGCGTCGTGGTGGAGGACGTCGCGCACCCCCAGAGCAGCAGCAGGGCGCCGACGGCGAGTCGCATCGTCATGGATTCTCCAGGGTTGGCCAGGCTCGACGTCGTCCCCGGACACCCTGGGTGCTGGCGCGGTTCCCCGTGAGGCACGCCCCGACGCAACTTCCCGCTGCCTGTGTGAGAAAATGATGGGAACGCCCAGCACCCCCATGGGCCGGAGCCCTTCATGAGCCCCATCGACCGCAACCGCCCCGTCTCCACGCCCGTCGCCCCGTCGCAGACCCAGCGCGCGTCCCTGAAGAACCCGCTGGGCGGGCTGGTGGAGGCCGCGAAGAACGGGCTGAAGGAAGTCCCGCGCTTCCTGGAGCAGGGCAAGGACGTCTTCGAGGCCACGCACCTGAGCGAGGTCAAGCGCCTGTTCGGCGGCGACGCCAAGCCGGACAAGACGCTGGACGGCAAGCTGATGGGCGCCAAGGGGCAGACCTTCCCGCCCGGCACGCCGCTCAAGGACATCCCCGGCGTCACGCCGCAGAACAACCCGAACCCCGACAAGACGGTCCTCTACATCAACGGCATCCTCACGCCGGCCGCCAACCAGCTCAGCGAGATGCGGGCCATCGCGGAGAAGGCCGACGCGCGCGTCATCGGCATCCACAACGCCACCGAGGGCTTCGTCGCGGACCTGGCCCAGTGCGTGGGCGACAAGCTGGACAAGGGCAAGAACCCCGCCGTGGACACCCTGGCGGACACCGTCTACGGCGAGCTGAAGGCGGGCCGCGAGGTCCACCTCATGGGCTACAGCCAGGGCGGCCTCATCACCGCGCGCGCCCTGTTCGACGTGGAGCGCCGGCTGCGCATCGAGGACGGCATGTCCTCCGCGCAGGTCGAGAAGCTGATGGGCAAGCTGAGCGTGGAGACCTTCGGCGCGGCGTCCACGCGCTACCCGGACGGCCCCCAGTACGTGCACTACATCAACAACGCGGATGCCGTCCCCACCCTCACCGGCCTGGGCGGCAGCTTCGACCCCGTCGCCTTCGCCAAGGACGCGGGCAAGGGCGCCGTGGTGCACCGCTTCACCGACGGCAACCTGAACCTCATCGGCAACCACATGATGGACACGATGTACGTGAAGCACCGCGTGCCCTTCGAGCAGGCGCGCGCCGGCCAGTTCTGACGCGCACCCCCGCGCTCGAGGTGACGTCCCCGAGGGCTCGTGCACACGCACGGGCCCTTCGTCGTTTCAGGCGACGACGGTCCATCCTCGGACGTCGTGGCGAAGAAAGACCTTCGAGGGGCGTGCCGTGTCGCTGCGGGAGGCCCTGACTCGCTCATGCCGCGGCGAGCTTCGGGCAGGTGCAGGGGCGTGCAACGGCATCGCAGGGAGGCAGGGGCCCGTGAAGAAGAGGCCACTCGCGCTGCTCGAGTGGCCTCTTCGGAACTCCAACCTCGTCAAGAGACCGCTCACGAATTACCTGGCCGTGAGCGGCGTGCTTACTGGATCTGCTTGATGAGGAGCGATGCGGAGACAGCCCGTGTCCCGCCGGCGAGAGGCGTTATCGTCAGTGCCGGTGAGTTTCCAGCGGGATTGCGGACGGTCAAGGTCGAGTTCGCCGAGGTCGTCGTGATCAACACATGATTCATGATTTGGGACGTCCCGGTCGCTCGGCCAGCCACGGTGCTGATCTGCTCCACGACGCCTGAACCGCTATCGAGCCCAAGGACGAGCTGGCCAGCTTCGCTGACACTGACCTGCCAGGAGATCTCATAGACGCCAATGGATGGCAGGATGAACGAGCTGGCGGTGGCGCGGACGATTCCGCTCGCCGCACCGTCGCGAGGGAAGTCCACCGCGGACGCCGCCGCGACCGTCGCTGCGTTATCGGGCGGCATCAGCGCGTAGAAGTACCCGAAGGCCAGGGTGTCACCAGCAGGTCCCGGAGCTCCGTTACAGACGTAGTTGACGCCAGATTCGGAAGTGTACTGGATACCTCCATAGGGGCAGTTCACACCGGGGGGCTCGGATGCACCGACCACGGACTGTCCAGCGGGGCCCGTGGCTCCAGCGGGGCCCGTGGCTCCAGCAGGACCCGCGGGGCCCTCCGGCCCAGCGGGGCCCTCCGGCCCAGCGGGACCCGTCGCTCCAGCAGGACCCGCGGGGCCCACGGGCCCAGCGGGACCCTCCGGCCCAGCGGGACCCGTGGCTCCAGCAGGACCCGCCGGCCCCGCAGGGCCAGTGGCGCCTGTCTCACCGATAGGACCCGCGGGACCCTCCGGCCCAGCGGGACCCGTGGCTCCAGCAGGACCCGCCGGCCCCGCAGGGCCAGTGGCGCCTGTCTCACCGATGGGACCCGCAGGACCCTCCGGCCCAGCGGGACCCGTGGCTCCAGCAGGACCCGCCGGCCCAGCAGGGCCGGTGGCGCCTGTCTCACCGATAGGACCCCTCGGCCCAGCAGGCCCCGCCGGTCCAACGGGCCCCGCCGGCCCAGCAGGCCCCTGGGCTCCGGCGACTCCCGGCAACCCCTGTGGCCCCTGTGGCCCGATATCGCCCTCGGGGCCCTGTGGCCCTTCCGCGCCCGCCGGCCCCTGTGGCCCCTGTGGCCCCGGGGGGCCCTGCTCGCCGATGCAGGTCTGTGGCGGACAGAGCGGCAGGCACACGACGCGTGCCCGGCATTGGGTCTCGCCATCATCCCACGTCGCGGAGAACACGTTGTCGATGAGCTCATCATTCGAGCCGTCAGCCAGCGCAAGCTGCTGGCATTCCTCGAAGGAATTCACGATGGTCGTGAACCTCTCCGTGTGCGACTCGCCGAATGCCAACCTGTAAGGCGGCGTTCGTGAGGGCGACCACCCGAACTTGTCGGCAAGCAGGCGATCCTCCACCGCTTCGACGTCCGACGCGCTCGTTCGGTGGACGTTCCGCACCGTCATCGTCCATTCGAGTGTCGCCGGATACGATTGAATCTCGTAGATGAGTTCGCCATTCACTCGTTTGTCACAGGCCAGTTCGTGCGCGAACGCAACGTTGCCCATGAGTACTGTCATTGCTGCTGTCAGCCAGCCCCACCGCATGATATACCGCCCTTTTCGTCAAGCTATCTTGATTGTTCAGCCGAATTTCTGACTTCAGTTCGAGAGTGTGGTTCCCAGGGGCTCGTCAATAGCGGACGATGAATTCCGGGAGCAGGAAGAGCTGTTCGCCCCGTTCGACCAGGGAGCGAGCGATATCGATCTCAACCACGACCTTGTTGCGCTTCCGGATTTGCGCGGCGTCCGCGATGATCGAGACAGGGGGGCCGCTCAGGTCGAGCAATTGCGACCTTCCGTTCCGCTCGATGACTCCGTCCGGATGGAGCTTCAGTCTGATGGCGACCTTGCGCGCTTCGACTGGAAGGTCAAACGTTGTCACGGCCCAGGCGTTCTGGTCGTTGCCAAGGTCGAGATCTCGGGTGCCCATCCTGGCAGAGATCGGGGCGCCGTCGACCGTCAACTCAAGCGTTGCGAGTTGTACGCGCACGGGCCCCTCCGCGCGGACACCCAGCAGTCGTACCGCGACCGTCTGCGACGTGGCGTCTGGCGGCAGGTCGCTCGCTGGTAGTTCGTCGTCCTTTGCCTTGCCGCAGGCGACGATAGTCAGAATGAGTGCAAGGCCTACGCTCTTCTTCATCTTTTCCCCTCAGTCGACCGTTCAAGCGGTCGTGTGGGGGCCAGAGCACTGCTTGTGCCAGTGGCGAGACTGCCCGAGGGACTTGGCCAGGTGTCTGCCGACGACAGTGTCTACTTCCGTGGGGTCGCTTCTGCTTGGGGGGGCCGCGAGGAATCGTGGTGATGACGGCGCGCGGAGTTCCTCTTCGCGGAAACATTTTTCACGAAACCGGTGTGACGGTGCCCTGAGTGACGATTTGTCAGACACGGATGGGCTCCGCGCTGAGCGCGTCTCCGCAGTGTGCCTGCATCGAATGTCGACGATGTGCCACTCACGAAGCCTTGGGTCGGAGGCGTCGCTTCCGGGACGCACTCCATGGACTGACCGAGGACTTCGCCGCGGACCTGGCCCAGTGCGTGGGTGACAAGCTGGACAAGGGGACGGGCCCCGCCGAGGACACGCTGGTGGACACCGTCTACGGCGAGCTGAAGGCGGGCCGCGAGGTCCACCTCATGGGCTACAGCCAGGGCGGCTTCATCACCGCGCGTCCTTCGAGCAGACGCGCGCCAGACAGTTCTGACGCGCATCGCGCACGGGTGACGTTTCACGAGGGCTCATGCACACGCACGGGCCCTTCGTCGTTTCAGGCGACGGTCCATCCTCGGACGTCGTGGCGAAGAAAGACCTTCGAGGGCTCTGCCTCGACGACGCGGGTGGCCATGGACCTCAGCCGGAGCTTGTCCTTCTTGCTCAAATCCCTCCAGGGCAGGAACAGGTGCGAGTTTCGCGAGCGCCAGAGCACCACGCCCCTCCAGCCACCCTTCATCGCCTGGTCATGAAGGAAGGAGTCGAACTTCTGGGTGAGCGTCACGGGCTTCAGCTCGGGGCTGAGCAGGAAGTCGAGCACGGCAACCTGTCTGGATTCGACGGCCCTCGCGATGGCGCTCGCGACGACCGCCGAGCGCAGGTTCGGGAAGGCCTGCTTCGCGAGGATGGCCTGGACCTCGCTCAGGGCGCCCGCGTCGATGGCGCGGTAGAGCGTCTGGGTGTGGCGCTTCTCGCGAGAGACCGAGAAGCGCCAGAGCAGGACCAGCGCCAACAACGGCAGGACCGCCAGGCTCCATTCCGTGAGCGTCTTCATGGGACCGTCATAATCGCCGGTCAGGTCCCTCGAAAGGAAGCGGGCGCGAGCCCGGGGTGGATTCGCGCCTCGACGCGTGTCCGCGCTTCAGCGCCCCGGCGGCTTCAGGTCCGCGGGCAGTCCCCCCGAGGTCGGCGGACGCTCCAGCGCGGAGGGCGTGAGCCCCTGGGTGGAGAGGGGCCCCCCGTCCTGCTGCGACCCCGAGGGCTTCTTGTCATCGTCCGAGCACGCGGTGAGCACGGCGCAGGCGGCGATTACGGCGCATAGCTTGCGGGTCATCGTTCCTCCTTCCCGCCTCAGTACTTGACCCAGATTTCCGTGCCGGGATGAATCTCCGTCAGCGGCGTCGTGTCCGGCTCGGACGCGATGAGCTCCTTCGTCACCGGGTTGGCGCTGTACGCGCTCTTGCCCGACCAGACGATGAGCGCGTCCTTGAACACGCTCAAGTCATGCACGTGCTCCTGCACGGTGTACTTGTTCCATCCCGGCGTGCGCGCGGGGTAGATGAAGACGGCGGGCGCGGGCTCGGCCTGCGGCTCGGCGCCGGCGTCCGTGGTGCCGTGCTGGTGGTCCCCGGACGTGCCCACCCACTCCACCGTCGTCTCCTGGCCCTGGGCGTCGCGGCAGGTCTGCGTGGTGGGGAAGTACACATTCGCGAACGGCGTGTTCGGCATGCGCGCGCGCAAGGAGACGCGGTGCGCATGCGTGTCCGCGGCCAGCACCTCGGATGCGGAAGCGCGGGTCCAGGTGATGGACTTCACGTTGCCGCTCGCGTCCTTCTCCACCACCGCCTTGCCGAACTGCGAGTCCAGCGGACGCACGGAGGTGACGCCCTCGGGGATGCGAATCTGGAGCCGGTACGTGTCCGCGCCGCTGCAGCCGTGGCCGACGGTGAACTGCACTTCGTAGGACGTGCCTTCGATGGCGGGACCGGCGCCGGAGGTGCCGATGTGGGCCTGGGCGGCCGTGCCGACCAGCAGGCCCGCGGACGCGAGCAGGAGTGGGAGTGAGGTCTTCAAGCAGGGCCTCCAGTGGAAGGGATTGCGCTGGAGGACCGGGTTAACAGACGGCCCGCGCGCCACCGATGTGGCCTTTTGCCGCAGCCCCAGGGGCATCCCAATCACTTGCCAGCGACAATCATCCGGAGACCGGAGGGTGCCGCGACAATTCGCCGCACCTGTCCATGACGGACCTGGGTCTCACCACACGCCCTGCTCCCGGAGCAGCGTCCCCAGGGGCCGCGCGCCGCCGCGGTGGGACTCGAAGAGGCTCGCGGCGAGCTGCCGCGTGGGGTGGGCCCAGCCGATGCGCTGCTGTCCCTCGTGGGACACCGGGCCGCAGTGGATGAGGGACGCGCGCAGCTCCTCGTCGGAAGTGAACACCGCGTGCTCCAAGGGCAGCGGGCTCTGACTGGCGAGGAACACCTGCCGCCCGCCCAGCTCCCCGAGCGCGGCCTCCACCCAGCGCGGGTGCAGTCCATTGGCGGGCTCGTCCAGGATGGCGAAGTCCTCGTTGACGTCCAGGTAGTACAGGAGTGACAAGAGCCGCTTCTGGCCGAAGCCCAGCTCGGCTTGCGACACCTCGCCCCCATCGCGGCGGACGAAGTGGAAGGTGAAGCCGCCGAAGCCCACGCGCCCGCCGTTGTCGTACGAGCGCTTCTCCAGCACCTCCACGCGCAGCCGTCCGGAGGCCATCCCCGCCATGTCCACGAAGCGCGCGAGGAACGAGCGCTCCAGCGCGTCATGGCGCAGCTCCAGCGCGTCCACCAGGGGCTCCAGCTCCACGCGCTCCTTGAGCCACCCCGGCATCCAGGAGGGCAGCGCCATCAACCCCAGCGGGAAGATCTCCCCGTCGTGCGCCTCCATCGCATAGCGGATGGCGCCCAGCCTCTCGTACATCCCGAGCGCCTCGTCGAAGCGCTGCGGCGCGAGCAGGAAGGTGCGGCGCAGGAGTGTCTTGAGCCGCTCCTTGAGTCCCGCGTCGATGTACTGCGCCGTCATGAACAGCAGCGTCCACACCGAGCGGTCCAGCAGCGACCAGTGCATGGTGCGAGACCACGCGCTCTCCCCATCCACCTTGCAGTCGAGCCCCTCCGAGTCCGCGCGCAGCACCAGTCGCGTCGACGGCGACGTCAGCAAGAGCTCCACCTCGATGAGCGGCTGCAGCCCCGACTCGTGCGTGGGCACGCGCAGCGGCAACAGCCCCGCGCCCTGCCGGGGCGTCGCGTCCGTGCGCTCGGGCACGCGCGTGTCGTTGCGCGCGAAGACGTGCAGCTTCATGCCCGGGAAGGCCAGCTCGTACTCCAGCGCGAAGCGCTCGTGGATGAGGCCGGAGAAGTCCGAGCCGAGCACGGTGGACAAGAGCTCCAGCAGCGTCGTGCGGCCGGTGCCGTTCTCACCCAGGATGAGGTTGAGCGCGGGCCCGGGTGTCAGCTCGGTGCCGGGGGCGACGCCGCGGTAGTGGTGGACGGTGAGCCGGGTGAGCTTCATGCGAGGTCCTCACCCGGCAGCTTCGTGCTCCCGGGGTACGGCGGGAATACTCCACGCACCGGAGTGTCTGGTGGGCCGCCCGGAGCATGACGCGTCCGGGCATGCGCGAAGCGTTTGGTGGGCTCCGGACTCGTCTATACACTCCGCGCGCTTTCGCACCCCTCAAGAACCCTGGATGCAGCATCCAGAAAGGATGAAGTGAGGACGATGAAGAACGTTGCCCTCGGTTGTCTGTTCTCGGCGCTGGTGGCCCTCGTCGCGGCCCCCGCCTCCGCTCAGCTCGAGCTGCCCGCCGCCAGCCCCTCCTCCAAGGTGACGCAGGAGGTGGGCGTCACGTCCATCTCCGTCGACTATTCCAGCCCGGCGGTGAAGGGCCGCAAGGTCTGGGGTGACCTGGTGCCCTGGGACAAGCCGTGGCGCTCGGGCGCGAACGCGGCCACCAAGATTACCTTCAGCCACGACGTCACCTTCGGCGGCAAGGCCGTGCCGGCGGGCACCTACTCCATCGTCACGCTGCCCTCGCAGAAGGGCTGGAAGGTGATGCTGAACAAGGAGCTGGGCCTGTTCTCCACGCCCGCCCAGTACTCGCCCGCCAACGACATCGTCACCGTCGCCGGCACCACGGCGGCGATTCCCAGCCGCGAGCGCCTGACGTACGTGTTCAGCAACACCACGGACGACACCACGTCGCTGGACCTGGAGTGGGAGAAGCTGCGGGTCTCCGTCCCCATCAAGGCGGACACCGCGACGCTGGCCAAGGCGAACATCGAGAAGGCGGTGTCGCAGAGCGCCAGTGAGCACGCCCAGGCGGCCCGCTACGTGGCGGAGTCCACCAAGGACTACGCGGCGGCGCTGAAGCTGGCGGACGCGTCCGTGGCCATCGACTCCAACTGGTACAACCAGTGGATTCGCGCGGACATCCTCGCCAAGAGCGGCAAGTACGCGGAGGCCCGCAAGGCCGCGCAGATTTCGTGGGACCTGGGCCAGAAGGCCCCGAACTTCTTCTACAAGGACCAGGTCTCCAAGGCCCTGGCGGACTGGAAGAACAAGTAGTCCGCCGTCCCGGTGGAGCCCTCCTTCAGCGTCGGGGGGCTCCGCCCGCGAGTCGCCGGTAGAGCGACTCGTACCGGTCGATGGCCGGCGCCTGCCTGAAGCGCTCGACGACGTCGGCTCGCGCTCGGAGGGAGAAGGCCCGCCACCTCGCCGGGTCCCGCAGGAGGCCCAGCACGTGGCCCGCCATGGCGCGCACGTCACCCAGCGGCGCCAGGAGGCCCGTCTCGCCGTGGCGCACCACCTCCGGGATGCCCCCCACGTCGCTGGCCACCACGGGCACGCCGCAGCTGAGCGCCTCCAGCGCCGCGAGCCCGAAGCTCTCCTGCTCACTGGGCAGCAGGAACACGTCGGACGCGGCGAGCACCCGCACGAAGCGCTCCTGCTTGCCGGGGAAGGCCACGCGGTGGGAGAGCCCCAGCTCGCGCAGCATCCGCTCCGCGGGCTCGCGCTCCGGCCCGTCGCCCACCATCACCAGCCGGCACGGCAGCTGGCGGTGCACCTCCGCGAAGACGGCCACCACGTCGGTGATGCGCTTGACGGGGCGGAAGTTGGAGACGTGCACCAGGACGGGCTCGTCGTCGCCCAGGTCCGGGAAGAAGGCCTTCAGCTGTGAGCGCTCGCGCGCGGGGGCGTATGCCTCCGTGTCCACGAAGTTGGCGATGACCTCGATGGGGAAGCTGTCGGGGATGCCGAAGCCGCTCCACGTCGCGTCGCGCAGGAAGGCGGACGGCGTCGTCACTGCGTCGCTCTTCAGGATGGAGAAGCGCGTCATCGGCAGGTAGCTGGGGTGCACGCCGACGAGCGTCGTGTCCGTGCCGTGCAGCGTGGTGACGACGCGCGGCCCCTGGTCACCCAGCACCTCGCGCGCCATCCACGCCGCCGTGGCGTGGGGCACCGCGTAGTGCACGTGCAGCACGTCCAGGTGCTCCTGGGTGGCGACCTCGATCATCTTGGACGCCAGCGCAATCGGGTACGTGCCAGAGCGCTGGAGCGCGGGGTAGTCGCTCTCCTTCACCTCGTGGAACGACACGCCCTTGGGCAGACGGTCCAGACGCACCGGCGGCTCGCGCGCGATGAAGTGGACCTGGTGGCCCCGCTCGGCCATGGCCAGGCCGATGCCGGTGGCGACCATGCCGCTGCCACCGAATGTCGAGAAGCAGGTGATGGCGATGCGGAGGGGAGGGCTCATCGGCGGTGAGGGAAGAACAGGGGCTTCTCGAAGCTATTCCGGCGGAAGTGCTCCACCGGGTCGATGAGCCCCAGCGTCTCCCGCACGACGTACGGCTCGCCATGGGCCACGCCGACCTGGGCGCCGTAGAAGCGGTCCCTCGCCTCCAGGGAGGAGAGCGACAGCGGGGAGCCCACCAGCGTGGCGGGGGCGCCCAGGCGGGGTTCCACCTGACTCGCGTAGCAGCGCACGGCCGCCGTCTTGGTCTCGTAGATGGAGGACACGTCCACCACGAAGCTCGGCTCGGCCAGGTGGCGCAGCGGATAGTAGAGGACCTGCCGCGGCGTGAAGGCCGCGCCGGGAGGCTCGGTCTCGAACTTGCGCACGCCGGAGAAGAACAGCGCGCGCGTCACCAGGGCGCTCGCGGCCTCGTGGTCCGGGTGGCGCTCCTCCTCCCACGGGACGATGACCAGCTCCGGGCGCAGCCTGCGCAGCACCTCCACCACGCGCGCGACGGCGGACGCGCGCACGCGCTCGGCCTCCGGCGCCTCGAACCCGGCCCACGGGTTGAGCCAGCCGTCGGGCAGCTCCAGGTTCTCGCGCACGGACAGGCCCAGCACCCGCGAGGCGGCCAAAGTCTCCTCGGCACGCGACTCGAGCGTGCCGCGTGAGCTCTTCTCGCCTCGGGACAGGTCGATGATGCCGGTGCGGTGGCCCTGGCTCGACAGCTTCGCCATCAGCCCGCCGCAGAACAGCTCCACGTCGTCCGGGTGGGGGCCGAAGGCCAGCGCCTCCAGCCCGTACGTCGCGCCGCTCGCGCTCATGGCATCAGGTCCTGGAGGTCGCCGGAGAAGGGGATGCAGGCGTCGAGCACCTGGCGGGTGAAGGCCCGCGTGCCGAAGCGACACGCGTGGTAGGCCATGCCGTGGATGCGCTCCTGCGGCGCGCCCTCCGGAAGCAGCATGGCGCGCAGCCGGTCCACGCGCTCGGTGGTGACCTCGTCGCGCAGCGCGAGCGCCCGGCCGTAGCGGGCCGACAAGCGTGACACCGCCGCGCGCACGGTGCCGCGCGTGCGCTTGAGCGCGTCCAACAGCCGCGGGTCCAGCTTCAGCATCGACTCGCCCAGCGCGTCCAGTTCGGCGGAGAACGCGCCGAACAGCCGCGCCTCCACGGTGCCGGCGGGCTCGTAGGGTTCGGCCGCGTCGCGCGTGGCCAGCTTCGTCAGGAGCGCCTCACGCGGCTGGCCCGCCTCGTCCGCGGTGAGGCCCAGCTTGTGGAGCAGCCTGCGGGCGCGGTCATCGAGCACCCGGAAGCGCGCGCGCGGCACCACGAGCGGCATGGGCAGGCCCGCGTGCGCGTAGAGCGGCGCCAGCTGCGCGAAGTAGGAGACCTCGCCCGGGCCGCCGACGTACGCGGCGGTGGGCAGCCACGTGTCCTGGAGCAGCGGGCGCAGGAGCGCGGAGGTGGTGAAGCGCAGGGGCTCGTGCTCCAGCGCGCGCAGCAGCTGTGCCGTGGTGACGGTGGCGCCGCGCGGGTGGCCCACGAGGTTCCACGTTTCCGGGCCCGTGGGGTCCAGCCGGTAGCGCGCGCCGTCGACCTCGTCCGGGGAGAAGAAGCCCAGCGGCGCGCCGGGGCGGATGTAGACCTGCTCGGAGAAGCCCGCGCGGGTCAGCTCCTCCACGCGCTGGGTGAGCGCGGCGGAGATGCTGGACGCGTGCTCCAGCGAGAGCCGGTGGATGGGCGCGGCCAGCGGCGCGAGGCGCGCGTCCCGCGGGTCGAGGAACACCAGCCCCTCTTCGGCGAAGAGGGTGGAGAGCACTTCGGTGAAGGCCTCCGCGAGCGTCGCTTCGGGGCGGTAGGCCCACTCGAGCAGGGAGAGGTGCTCCTCGGCCTGGGGCTCCGCGCCCAGCTCCGCGCGCAGCGACTCCAGGGCCTTGATGACCCCGGGGCCCAGTTTCTGGTGGGCGATGGGCGCGCGTGAGAGGGCCGCGTCGGGGAGGTCGAGCGACACGCGACATCGCGCGCCTCTCGGGCTCGCGACGAAACAGTGGTCGACCTCCGGCAGGTCGTGGTCCTCGGTCTGGAGCCAGAAGACGGGAACACAAGGGCGGCCGGTTTCTTCCCGGAGTTTTCGGGCGGCGACGATGGCGGCGGCGGCCTTGTAGAGCGTGAAGAGGGGGCCGAGGAACAGCCCCATCTGTTGGCCCGTCACCACCACGGTGGTGCCGGGCTGGGCGAGCTCCTCCAGATGACGAGCCCTGGCGGGGCTCGGCGCCAGCCGGGCGTTCTGGGCCCGCAGCACCTCGAGCAGCGCGGGCGGGACGGAGCGGGTGGAGGCAGCGGCCGCGGCCTCCGCGCGAGCGGCGCGGTGGCGGAAGCGGTCGGGCAGGAAGGCGAGCGCGCGTGGGTCTCCCTGGAGCCACGCGGTGGGAAACGAGGGCGTCACGGTGCGCGGTGATAACAGGTCGCCTTTCCTCCGGCACGCAGAAGGACCGTGGCGCACACCCGACGTGACAGCGTGGCTGGTCGCGTCATCGTGGATGAAGGCCGCTGGCGCGTGAGGCGGGTCCTTGTTGTAGGGTCCGCGGCGGATGCGAACCCTGCTCACCTTTGGCATGACGCTGGCCATGAGCCTTGGAATCGGGACCACGGCTTTCGCGCAGACACCTCGACAACCGCACGCGGGAGAAATCGCGGCGGGCCTGCGACGCCTCGGCGTGACGGGCAGCGTGCTCTACGTCGCGGCCCACCCGGACGACGAGAACACGCGCTTCCTCGCCTGGCTCGTCGGAGAGCGCGGCCTGCGCGCGGGCTACCTCTCGCTCACGCGCGGCGATGGCGGACAGAACCTCATCGGCACCGAGCAGGACGAGCTGCTCGGGCTCATCCGCACCTATGAGCTGCTCGCCGCGCGCCGCGTGGACGGCGCCGAGCAGTACTTCACCCGCGCGCGGGACTTCGGCTACACGAAGTCCGCCGACGAGGCGCTGCGCATCTGGGGACACGACGCGGTGCTGGCGGACGTGGTGCTCGCCATCCGCCGCTTCCAGCCGGACGTCATCGTCACGCGCTTCAACACGAAGCCGCCCAACCACGGACACCACACCGCGTCCGCGCTGCTCGCCGCCGAGGCCTTCAAGGCCGCCGCGGACCCCGCGCGCTTCCCGGAGCAGCTGTCGCTGGTGAAGCCTTGGAAGGCGGACCGGCTGCTGCACAACGTTTCCACCTGGAGCCTGAAGCCGGACGCGGACATGTCCGCCTACCTCAAGGTGGACGTGGGCGGGTACGACGCGCTGCTCGGGCGCTCATGGGGAGAAATCTCCGCGGAGAGCCGCAGTCAGCACAAGAGCCAGGGCTTCGGGGTCCCCGCCGAGCGCGGTCCGCTGCTGGAGTACTTCCAGCCGCTGGACGGCGCGCGCCCCAGGGCCGACGTCTTCGAGGGGCTGGAGCTGTCCTGGCGCCGCTGGAAGGGCACGGAGAACGTGGCCCTCGCGGTGGAGGAGGCGCGGAAGGGCTTCGATGCGCGCGCGCCGTATCGCTCGGTGCCCGCGCTGCTGAAGGTGCACGAGGCGCTGTCCGCGCTGCCGGACGAGCACCCGTGGAAGGCCGTGAAGCTGCGCGAGACGGAGGCGCTGGTGGCCGCGTGCGCGGGGCTGTTCCTGGAGGCGCGGGCCGCGGAGGCCACGGGCACGCCGGGCGCGTCGGTGGCGGTGACGCTGCACGCGCTGAACCGCTCGCCCGCGGCGCTCAAGCTGGTGAGCGTGACGCTGCCGGGTGGAGAGCGCGTGGCGGTGGACTCGGTGCTCGCGGAGCACGCGCCGCTGAAGCTGGAGAAGAAGGTCGCCCTGCCCGAGGACGCGGCTGTCACCACGCCGTACTGGCTGCGCAAGCCTGTCTCCGGAGGAATGTTCGCGCTGGACGACGCGGACCGCGCGCTGACGGGGCTGCCCGAGGCGGGGCCGGCGATGTCGGTGTCGTTCGTGTACGAGGCCGCGGGTCGGCGCATCACGGTGACGCGGCCGGTGGTGCACGTGTGGACGGACCCGGTGCGCGGGGAGCTGTACCGCGCGTTCGAGGTCGTCCCCGCCGTCACGGCGACGCTGGAGCGCGACAGGGTGATGTTCCCCAACGGCGCGGCGCGGTCGGTGGCGGTGGTCCTGAGCGCGGGGCGCGGGGACGTGAGCGGCAAGGCGCGGCTGGAGCTGCCGCAGGGATGGCGCTCGGAGCCCGCGGAGCATGCGTTCCAGTTCGCCACGCGCGGTGATGCGCGCACCGTGCACTTCAAGGTGACGCCGCCCAAGGGCGCGACGGAGAAGGGGCGCCTGCGCGTCGTTGTCGACGTGGGCGGGCGCGCCGAGTCATGGCGGGTGAGGACCGTGTCCTACGAGCACCTGCCTCCCCTGGCGGTGCGGCAGGACTCGGAGGCCACGCTGGTTCCCTTCGCGCTGGCGACGAAGGTGAAGCGGCTGGGCTACATCCCCGGCCCGGGTGACAAGGTGGCGGAGAGCCTGGCGGCGGTGGGCTACGAGGTGACGGTGCTGCCCGAGGAGCGGCTGGACTCGGAGAAGCTGGAGCGCTTCGACGCCATCCTCGTCGGCGTGCGGGCCTTCAACGCGAACCCGCGGCTCGCGGTGCACCGGGAGCGACTGCTCGACTACGTGAAGCAGGGTGGGCGCCTGGTGGTGCAGTACAACACCAACAGCCGCGTGGGGCCGCTGGCGGCCTTCGTGGGGCCGTACCCGCTGGAGATTGGCCGCGAGCGCGTGACGGACGAGACGGCGGTGATGACGCCGGTGTCGGCGGCCGAGCCGCTGTTGCGCGCACCCAACCGGCTGACGTCCGCGGACTTCGACGGCTGGGTGCAGGAGCGCGGGCTGTACTTCGCGTCGAAGTGGGACGACAAGTACCGCCCGGTGTTCGCGATGAACGACGCGGGCGAGGAGCCGCTGAAGGGCTCGTTGCTCGTCGCGCGTCACGGCAAGGGCGTGTTCGTCTACACGGGCCTGGCCTTCTTCCGTCAGCTTCCCGCCGGGGTCCCCGGCGCCTACCGCCTCCTGGCGAACGTCCTCGCGCAATGAGCCCTCCCGTGAATCCCTCCTCGTCTCCCGCGCCCGTCGAGAAGCGGCCGGAGCTGGATGACGCGCCGCCGCTGCTCGGCTCGTGGCGCAACATCTACCTGCTGGTGGTCGGCGTCTTCGTCCTCTTCGTCGTCCTGTCGGCGGCGCTCACCTGGGTGTACTCGTGACGTTGCTCGACTGGGGTGTGCTCGTCGGGACGATTGTGTTCATCGTCGCGTGGGGGATGTGGAAGTCGCGGGGCGCGAAGAACACGGAGGAGTACCTCCGGGGCGCTCGCGAGCTGAAGTGGCCGACCATCGGTCTGGCGGTGATGGCCACGCAGGCCAGCGCCATCACCTTCCTCTCCGTTCCGGGACAGGCCTACGAAGACGGGATGCGCTTCGTGCAGTTCTACTTCGGACTGCCGTTCGCGATGATTCTCATCAGCGCGGTCTTCGTCCCCATCTACTACCGGCTGAACGTCATCACGGCGTACCAGTACCTGGAGTCGCGCTTCGACTTGAAGACGCGCCTGTTCGGCGCCTTCCTGTTCCTGGTGCAGCGCGGGCTGGCGGCGGGCATCACCATCTACGCGCCGTCCATCATCCTCTCCACGATTCTGGGCTGGGCGTTGGAGCCCACGGTGGTGGCGATGGGGGCGTTGGTCATCCTCTACACGGTGACGGGCGGCTCGAACGCGGTCAGCCAGACGCAGAAGCAGCAGATGGTGGTGATGATGGGCGGCATGGTGGTGGCCGCGCTGGTCATCCTCTGGCGGCTGCCCTCGCACGTGTCGTTCGGTGACGCGGTGGACGTGGCGGGCGCGTTCGGTCGGATGAACGTGGTGAGCTTCGACTTCAACGTGCAGGACCGTTACAACTTCTGGTCCGGGCTCACGGGCGGCTTCTTCCTGGCGCTGTCGTACTTCGGCACGGACCAGTCGCAGGTGGGGCGTTATCTCACGGGGCGCTCCATCACCGAGAGCCGGCTGGGGTTGTTATTCAACGGCGTGCTGAAGATTCCGATGCAGTTCCTGATTCTCTTCGTCGGAATCCTCGTCTTCGTCTTCTACCAGTTCAGCACGCCGCCCCTGCTGTTCAACGAGACGCTGGGCGAGCGGATGCGCGGCTCCGGGCAGGCGGCGGAGTACGCGGCGCTGGAGACGAAGTGGGAAGAGGTGCAGTCGAGCAAGCGCGCGGAGGTGGAGCGGTACCTGTCGGCGGGGGACGAGGCTTCGCGCACGGGCGTGCGTGAGGCGCTGCGTGCGGCGGCGGGGGAGGCGAGCCAGGTCCGCAAGGACGCCAAGGCGCTGGTGACGCGGGCGCTGCCTGGGGCGGAGACGAAGGACTCGGACTACATCTTCATCGGCTTCGTGAAGCGGTGGCTGCCCAGTGGACTGTTCGGCCTGCTCATCGCGGTCATCTTGTCCGCGGCGATGAGCTCCATCGCGAGTGAGCTCAATGCGCTGGGGGCGACGACGACGGTGGACTTCTACCGGCGGGTGTTCCGTCCGGAGGCGTCGGACCGGCACGTGCTCATCGCGTCGAAGCTGTTCACGGTGTTCTGGGGCTTGGTGGCGGTGGGGTTCGCGACGTTCGCGTCCCTGCTCGACAACCTCATCCAGGCGGTGAACATCCTGGGCTCGATTTTCTACGGGACGGTGCTGGGCATCTTCCTGGTCGCGTTCTTCCTCAAGTTCGTGCGCGGGCATGCGGTCTTCACCGCGGCGGTCATCTCGCAGGCGACGGTGATTGGGCTCTTCATGCTCAGTGACATCGGCTACCTCTGGTACAACGTCATCGGCTGCGCGCTTGTCGTGGCGCTGAGTCTGGTGGCGCAGTCGGTGCTGCCGCGCGGGCCGGAGGCCGCTTCGGCTTCGGGGGCCTGAGCAGGGCTCGAGCTACAGCGTGCCTGCGTCACCGCGGGCCGCTGTCGCTGGACAGGCGACCATCGCGCAGCCAGCGGCCTCCGCCCTGGTCTGCGCATCGGACGGTGCAGAAGGCGTCCTTGTCGTCGAGCGGGAGTCGCAGGCCGTCCGAGATGGTTCCGTCGTGACAGGCGCACACGGTGCCGATGTCCGCGAAGCCGACGTAGAACACTCCGAGGAGGGCGCTGCTCAGGACGGCGATGAGAAGCCAGGAGCGGCGGCTCATGGGCGGACCTGCGTGGACTGGGCCATGGCGTGAGCCTACCCGGATGGATGCATTCGAGCGCAACGGGGCCCGGGTCTCCTGGTGGGCTCGGTGACAAGGCGCGAGGATGTCGGACATGAGTGACGACCTGGCGCGGGCGCGGCGGGAAGCCCGTCCCGACAACCTCTCCTCGCTCCGGCGGCTGGATGCGGAGCTCGTGCGCGCGGAGGTCCTTTGGGAGGGGCGGACGGCGCGCGAGTGGTTGGCTTTGTACGTCGACCCCGAGGGGCCCGAGGAGGCGCAGGAGCACGTCTTCGATGCGGGGTTGGGATTGGTTCCGGCGTTGTTGGAGATGTTGGAGTCGAGCCCGTCGGAGCAGTGGCGTGAGTCCGCGAAGGAGCGTCAGCTCGGGTGTCTGAGCATGTTGTCGGCGGTGAAGCCGGAGCCCACGGGCGTTGTCCCCGCGTTGCTCTTCCTGTTGAAGGCACCGAGTGCCCGGGTGCGCCGGGAGACGCTGTCATTGATGGCGAAGCTGCGCCCGCGGCCCACAGCGGCGGTGCTTCGCGCTGTCTTCGCGTGCCTGGAGGACCCGCGGGACATGGAGGTCCGTGCTCGCGCGGCGCAGGTCCTCGCGGGGCTGTCGGGGGCCGTGCCGCCTCGGGTGCGAGCTATGGCGCTCACTCTGTTGGGGGATTCGCAGATGTGGATCCGCCGCTTCGCGCTCGTGGTTCTGGAGCGGGTGTCTCCTCCGGATGCGGGGCTGGTCGTTCCCTTGGAGCAGCAGCTCCTGCTCGACGATGACAACCGGATGGAGATGCTGCGTGCCTTGTGGGTGCACGCGCCCGAGCGTGCTCTGCGGTTGTTGGTCGAGGAGGCAGGGAATGCGCGGGAGCGGCCGGGTGAGCGCTCGATTCGATTCGAGTCGGGTGTGCGTGCCATCTCCCTGTTGGGAAGTTGTGGGGTACGGGCTGTGTCCGTGGTGCCGGACTTGTTGCGGCTGCGGAATGGCTCGTGGGCGCAGGTCTTCATCGACGCGGCGATTGACGACATCCTCCGTGACGAGCTCCGGGGGCGCACGTACCCGCCGGTCTCGGGTGTTCCCTCGGCCCTGGTCGAGGCGCTTCGCGCGAAGCTGCCTGCGTCGTTGAGTGCAGAGGAGCGTCCCGCGGATGTGCTCGTTCGTTGGGCGATTGCGTGCGCGGGGCAGGGAACGGAGGCGCGGGTGCGGATGATGCTCGCCGCCGCGCGTCGGGTCATGAGGCACTCGGATGATGAGCATCCCGAAGACGATGGGCCGCGTCGCGGCCTCGCCGCCATCGAGGATTGGGTATGTGCCCCGACGGAAGAGGCGGCTCGTCGAGCGCGTCGTGATTCGAATCTCCACCCCAGTCAGATGTCCACGCCCGCGGCCTACGCCGCGGTCTGGGCGCTGGCGAACGGTTCACGTTGCATCCCGCTGTCCGGCCCGGTGTCTCTGGAAGAGAGCGATACGCATGACCGGGCGCTGAGAGCGTGCCTCTCCGCGGCGAGCCGGGCTTTGTCGGTGTCGACCTGGGGCACTGGCGAATTCGGGACGAGCACCCGTGCCCAGGGGAGTCTGTCTCCATCAGAGGGCGTGCGAGCCCTTCAGCGTGCCATCCAGGAGGAAGTCCTCCCGTGGGCCCTGGGCACGTGGGACCCGGTCCGCGACGTGCGGCGCGAGCGGCGTCGCCTTGGCGAATCAGTGCTCAGTGCTCCGTGATTGCTGAAGCGGATTCTTGGCGTCTGCGTGAAGTCCGCATCGGCAGGCGTGACGGAGGGGAGTGCTACGCTGAATGACCATGCGGATGCCTGCTCATTGGCTTCAAATCGTGCTCGCCGTGTCTTGGTTGGGATGCTCCTCTGCACCGAGGCCTCTGGTGCAGGCTGCCTGGGATACAGCGGAGGTAGAGTGCGACGCTCCTGCTGAAGACCAATGCGTTACCGTCCTGTGCCAGGAGGACGTCTGCGGCATCTATCGCTGCGAGAGCCTGTCCGCGGAAATCGAGTTGGCGCGCTTTCCACCCTCTCGTCCGCCTGCGGCAGCGGCGGCTCCAGGCAGCGGCCCTCGTCGGAACTGGGGAGGAGCGCAGAGGCTCCCTCCGGGCTCCATCATGACGTTCCCCAACTGGAACGGAGCCCCGACCCAGTACATTCCGCCTTCACACCAACTCCCACGAGGGCGTTGGGAGAAACATCACATCTTCCCGCAGTCTCAGGACCTGGCGATATGGTTCGAACGTCAGGGAGTCAAGATACACGACTACACCATGCCCATACCTCTTTCTGTTCATCGGCGGATTCACGACGGCACAGGAAGGGGTGGTGCTTGGAATGATGCCTGGCGTGACTACATGAGCGCCAGGCCATTCGCGACGCCCGAGGAGATTTTCAGGCACGCCGGGGAGTTGATTCATCGGTTCGAGCTGATGGGCGGCCCCCTTCAGCCCTACTATTCTCGCCCAGGAGCCTAGGCGCGAATGAGCCGTTTCTATTGGGTGGCGGAGGACAGGGCCGCCACTGCGCGGCATGGTGGATACGTCGACGCACGGCACACCTGGGGGCTTCCCGGTGTGCGGTGTCACGTCTGCGGTGCGACTTGGAGCTCCGTGGGCCACGACTTCCCATCGGTGGATCTGAGTGCGCTGCCCGAGAGCCGCGAGCTCGTCACTCCGAGACCGGAGTCCTTCGCGGAACTCGAGCGCCTTCGTGAGCTGGTGCGGCCCTACGTGCCAGCGGGTGCGGCGCTTCCTCCCGGAACGGACTTCGGTCCACTGATGGGGCGTGCTGTCGGAGGGTTCGGGCCGGTGGTCTGGTCGGGGACGCGGATGCTGCTACGCCGCGACGCACTGGAGCGTCTGCACGCCGAGGACGTACTCGGTCTGGTGGGCTGCCCCACTGCGCTTCGTTTCCGTCAGAAGAACCCGCCTGAGTTGATGGAGCTTCAGATAGAGCCCCGTGGCGGACTCCATCCGGACTGCATTCCAGCGGATGTCCCTCCACCGTGCCCGACATGTGGCCGCCATGGCTTTGGCCGTCCCGATGACCCCATCCTCGACGCGGCCACCCTGCCCATGGACCTGGACCTGTTCCGGGTGGGCAACTTCGCCACGATGGTCATCGGCACGGAGCGCTTCCGCGACTCCGTGCTCCGCCTGGGACTGGATGGCCTCACGTTCCGCGAGCTGCCCACGCGCTGAGCAGCCGCGGTTCGTCGCTCCGGCTCACGCCGCCACGGCCTCGGTGATGCTCATCGCCGTCGGCGTGGGCAGGATGCGCGAGAGCTTCAAGTCCGCTTGGGCGAAGAGCTTGCGGAAGTCCTCTTCCGTTCGCTCGCGCCCCGGAAGGGAGGCCAGCATCATCACGTCCAGCACCTTGCCTCCGTGCGGCCCGTTGCCCGGAGGAATGACGGTGTCCACCACGAGCACGCGTCCACCCTCCGCCATCGCCGACCGGCAGTGGCGCAGCAGCGTGACGCACGTCTCGTCGTTCCAGTCGTGGAGGATGCGCTTGAGCACATACGCATCCGCTCCGGCGGGCACGGCCTGGAAGAAGTCCCCCTCCACCAACTCGCACCGCTCCGAGAGCCCCGCCCGCGCGACCCGCGACCCCGAGAGCACGTGCGCATGGTCGAAGAGCACACCTCGCACCTGGGGCGCCGCCTGGAGGACCTCGATGAGGAATCCGCCGTGCCCACCGCCCACGTCGACCACGCGCCGCAGCGGCGTGAAGTCGTAGCTGCCCGCGATGGCCTTGTTCTCCATGTCCGAGAGGCTGGACATGCCCTGGTGGAAGATGTCCCCCTGGACCGGGTCGCTCGTCAGGTAGTCGAAGAAGGGCTTGCCGAAGATGTGGTCGAACGGCGTCTGTCCCGTGCGCACCGTCTGCGTCAGCTCACCGGTGGGGGCCCAGAAGATCTTCTGCGTCAGCATGCGCACCGCGCTGTGCAGGGAGCCGGGCGCATCCGTGCGCAGGTACTCCGCGGCGGGCGTCAGCGAGAAGCGTCCTGCTTCATCCTCGGCGAAGACCTCCACGCTCGCGAGCAACCGGAGCACCCGATAGAGGGACTGCGCAT
Source organism: Myxococcus fulvus (assembly GCF_900111765.1). The sequence goes on along the minus strand of NZ_FOIB01000002.1, from coordinate 1,038,305 downwards.
GCACGCCCAGCTCCTCCGCGAGCGATGCCGCGCTCCGAGGCCCCTGGACCAGGCGGTCCGCGACGCCCAACTCCGCCGCCGTGGACAGCGCGCCGGAGAGGATGAAGCCAAAACCCAGGTCGACGATGCGCTGCGCGGGATGCACGGTAGGTGGAGTCATGGCGGCATCTTCACGCAGTCCTCCGACAGGACGCCAATGGCCTGACACACCCGCCGTCCCAGGTGGATTGGCGTGCCGCGTCAGCGCGATGTCAGAGCAGCGTCTCGATTTCGGTCGTCAACGTCTCCACGGAGGGCACGTCGTCCTCCTCGAGCGGCGCGCTGACGTGGAGGATGCCGCCTTCGAGCCCCAGGCGCCTGCCCCCTCCCTCGATGATGACGCGCTGGATGCCCGCCTTCACTGCCTCGCGGCCGAGCTCGGCATTCGCTGTCGCCTTGAGCGCCCCAGCCACGGCATTGGCGAGCAAGACCAGCCCCCGGAGCGGCTCGCCGTCCGCGGTCTTGTCGATGGCGGGCTCCCAGCTCAGCTCGCCGCCCAGCAGGGCCACCAGCTCCTTGCGCTGGGCCTCCATCAATCGACGCGCCCCGAGGCGCGTGGGCGCGGGCTCGGCGAGCGGGGACAAGCCCTCGGGCGCCAGCGTCCCGACGAAGCCCGCGGCGTCATGCACGGTGAGCGCCTCGATGGACCCCAGCGCGACGTACGTCGCATCGGAGCCCGCGTCATTCCGCGACGGTGCGCCACCGCGAACGAGGACGAACACGTCCTGGCGCAGCTGCGCCAGCGCCAGGATGGTGCCGCTCAGCTCCCGCCCGCTGCGCAGATGCAGGGTGACGCGGGGCAGCCGGACCTGCTCCCCGCGCAGCTCGCGCTTCTGGAGCGCCGCGAGGTCGTCCAGCACCTCCACGAGTGGCCGCGCCGACAGCGCCCGCAGCTTGCGTTCGTCCTCGGTCATGGGCGGGGCCTAGAGAATCGCCTCGATGGCGCCGCGCAGGTCGTCCTCTCCGTAGAGCTTGTCCGAGTAGCCGTAGAAGCTCTCGCGCACGAAGAGGGTGTTGTCCTTGATCTCCACGCTCTTGTCGCCCGGGTTCTCCGCGCTCTTGGCGACGTTCTGGAAGACGATCTTGTTGAACTTCGCCTTCGCGGCCTCCTTCCCGAGGTCATCCGCGCAGATGCTCTTCATCACGGTGACGACGAGGCCCGGGCCGTACGACTCGTAATAGTAGTCGTAGCAATCGAGGATGGTCTTGTCCTCGGGGAAGCTGGCGGTGTCGATCTCGAATGGCATCTCGAAGCCGATGGCGGCGTTGAGCTCCGACTGGAAGCGCGGGGAGTGAGACTCCCGGATGGCCACGATGCGGCGACGCTCTGCGAGACCCATGGTGTGTTCCTGTCTCTGAAGGGTGTGGGACGAAAGCACGCAGTGTCCCCACCGGGGTCTTCCACGTCAACCGGATGTGCCACCCAGAGGAGGCCCATGGCATGGCATCCCGGGCGTCCCGGGTGGTTTGCCCTGATGCCGCCCGCTGGACCCGCTGTGTCGCAACACCTCGCATCCAACTGTGCGGGTCCGCTCCTGCTCCTGCGCAATCCATGGTTGAGCGCACCCAGATGCGTTAGGTCTGCGCTCCCACCGCCGCACGCGCTGCCCGCGCGCAGGGAGGCACGTTCCCCATGCTGGACTCCGCTGCATCGTCCTCGTCCCCCACCTTCGAGGTGAAGGGCGAGGATGGCCACGTCATCTCCGACGACTTCTCCCGCCTCGACCTGGACCTGGTGCACGGCTTCCTGACGAAGACGTACTGGAGCCCGGAGATTCCGCGGGAGACGGTGGAGCGGGCCTGGCGGAACTCGTTGGCCTTCGGTCTGTACGCTGCCGACGGCGCGCAGGTGGGTGGCTGCCGCGTCGTGACGGACCGGGCGACCTTTGCCTACCTCGCCGACGTGTTCATCCTGGAGTCACAGCGTGGCAAGGGCCTGAGCAAGTGGTTGATGCGGGTCGTCTTCGCCCACCCGGACCTCCAGGGGCTGCGCCGATTCATGCTGGCCACGAGAGATGCACATGGGCTGTACGCGCAATACGGTTTCACGGCGCTGACGGCGCCGGAGCGAATCATGGAGCGCGTGGACCCGGACGTGTATCGGCGAAAGAAGCAGGACGCGCGCTGACGCAAGGGCCCCTGGCCGGGCTATCTTCGCCCGGACGAGGAGCGGCCCATGGCGAATGGACAGAGGCGGGGCGCGGGGCCCGGCCGGAACGAGGAGCCCCGCATCGCGCCCGAGGACGAGGACGCGACGCGCGACATCCCGATGTCCTACGCCCCGGAGGAGACCCGCGTGGCGCCTCCGGACCCGCCCGCTTCCGAGACTCGAATCGGTCCCCAGGACCTGGTCGACGAGCAGGAGGACATCGTCACCGAGGCGCGCAAGGGGCAGAACGCGCCGCCGCCGCGAGGTGTCGCCGGCCGAGGTCCCGAGGCCCGTGGTGCGGCCCGAGGCCAGGAGGTCATCGTCACCGAGGCCCGCTCCAACCGGAGCCCCTCCACGGGCGATGCACGCGCGGGTCGGGGCCAGGAGGCCATCGTCACCGAGGCCAGGCCCAGCCGCCCTCCCGCGCGAGGAGGCGCGGAGAGCGACCCGCCACCGAAGGGACGCGCCGGTGGCCGTGCACCACCAGAGGACCCCAGGGGCCGCGCTGGTGCGCGCGGCGCACAGGAGCGCATCCAGGAGTTGGACCTGGATGAGGACGAGGACACCAACGCGTCCGCGGCCCACGCGGGAGGCGACGACGAGGAGTTCCAGCTCTTCACCAGCGGCGGTGCCGAGGACGAGCACCTGCCCTTCGCCACGGAGCTTCGAGGCGGAGGCTCGGCCCCGGCGGCGGGGATGCGTGGAGGCTCGGCGACGGAAGTGCGAGATGGCGCGGCCCCGGCGGTGCGAGGTGGCTCGGCTCCCGCGGGGATGCGTGGAGGCCCGACGGGGGAGGGGCGAGGTGGCTCGGCGCCAGCGACGGAGGTGCGCGGAGGCTCGGCACCCGCGACGGAAGTGCGCGGAGGCTCCGAGGTGCCCGGTGGCCCTCCCCGCGTGGAGCGGGTGAAGGTCCCCGCGAGCAACTGGCTGTCACGCGGGAGCGAGAAGCCGCAGGCCCCCGGTGGGCTGGCGGCGGGAGTCGTACGGCTCAGTCCCCTGGAGCCCGCGGCGGGCAAGGTGGCCGCGGCGGCCGAGGAGGGCCCCGCGCTGCGGACCATGTTCGCCAACCACTCCGCGCTGCTCGCGGAGCAGCTGCGCGAGGCCCTGTCCAAGAAGATGTACGGACGCGGACCGCACCGCGTGCTGCGCATCGACGAGCCCGAGGGCCCCAGCACCGCGGGCGGCAAGCTGGCCCGGCAGAACATCTCCCTGGTGCCGCGCAAGGGCTCCGGCCCGTCCCTGGTCTGCGGCTGGGTGGACGTCTCCAAGCGCGAGGCCCAGCTGCGCAACCATGACGCCGTGGCGAAGCGCTACGAATCCCACCACGGCGAGCCGCTGGAGCTGGTCGCCGAGGAGTACGAGCGCTTCCTCAACGACGTCGAGGAGGTGCTCGCCAAGGCCGTCATCAAGGTCCGCCTCATCGTCCCCGAGGAGCAGGCCGGAGCCCGCATGGTGGCTCCGGCCGTCCAGGCCCGCGCGAAGGGTGGAGTCCCCATGGTGCTGGTGCTCGTGCTCATGGGGCTCGCCTTCGCGTTCGGCCTGTTCGTCGGGAAGGCGCCGGGCTGAAACCCACTCAGGCCGGCGGCGGCGCCTCGCGTGCCCAGTGGCGGTGCGCGGCGATGGCCTTGGCGAACATCTGCCCGAAGCCCCGCGTCTCGTTCTTCGCGCTGCGGATGACGCCCAGCGAGTCATCCAGCCCCTTCGCCATCGGCGTGGAGAACCCCGCGGCGTCCAGCATCGACGTGGCCGCGCCCGACAGCGCCAGCGCCTTGCAGTGCACGTACGCCTCGCGCACGAAGTCCACCGCGAGCGGCACCTTCTTCAGCGTGGCCACGCTGCGCTCCCCGCCGGGCACGTAGACGGCGTCGTACAGCACGGAGGACGCCGTCAGGTACGTCTTCACCGGCTTCTCCTCGCCGCCGTCCGCGCTGGCCACGGGGCCGAGCGTGGGGCCCACCACCTCGACGATGGCGCCCAGCCCCTCGAGCGTCTTGCGCACCTGCGACAGCTCCCGCCCCGCGAACCCATCCGCGACGAGCACCGCCACCTTGCGCGTCATGATGGAGTCATGCGGCGTGTTCAGCTGGCTCAAGGCCGGTGACGCCGTCAGCTTGGAGACGGGCTTGCTCTCCGGCTGCTTGCCGAGCTTGGGCGGCGCGACGCCCACCGCGTTCGCCACGCGCACGGCCAGGTCCCGGTCGATGTTCACCAGGACCTTGTTCACCACGCGCTCGCGAATCTCCTCGCGCTCCACCTTGCCAATCTCGAACTCGAGCGCGGCCACCAGGTGCTCGCGCTCGGGCTTGGACAGGCTGTTGTAGAAGAGCGTGGCCTGGCTGAAGTGGTCCGCGAAGCTGCCGCTGCGCGCGCGAATCTTGTGTCCCTCCACGCGCTCCTGGCGGTGGACGAAGGCGGACTTGGGGTTGGCCAGCATGGGGCAGCCGCCGCCCAGCGAGTTGGGGTGGTAGTTCGCCCGGCTGGTGTTGATGCTCTGTCGTCCGAAGCCGTCCTGCTGGTGGTTGTTCACCGGGCAGACGGGCTTGTTGATGGGCAGCTCCGCGAAGTTGGGCCCGCCCAGGCGCGTCAGCTGCGTGTCCAGGTACGAGAAGATGCGCGCCTGCAGCAGCGGGTCATTGGTGAAGTCGATGCCCGGCACGATGTTGGACACGCAGAAGGCCACCTGCTCGGTCTCCGCGAAGAAGTTGTCCGGGTTGCGGTCCAGCACCAGCTTGCCGACCTTCTGCACCGGCACCAGCTCCTCGGGCAGCAGCTTCGTCGCGTCCAGCAGGTCGAAGCCGTACTTCAGCTCGTCGCCCTCGGGGATGAGCTGCAGGCCCAGCTCGTACTCGGGGAAGTTCCCGGACTCGATGGTGTCCCACAGGTCCCGGCGGTGGAAGTCCGGGTCCTTGCCGGACACCTTCTGCGCTTCGTCCCAGACGAGCGAGTGCGTACCCAGCACCGGCTTCCAATGGAACTTCACCAGTGTCGCCTTCCCCTTGGCGTTGACCAGCCGGTAGGTGTGGACGCCGAAGCCCTCCATGTGTCGGAAGGAGCGGGGGATGGCCCGGTCCGACATCAGCCACATCACCATGTGCGCCGTCTCAGGGACGAGCGACACGAAGTCCCACAGCGAGTCGTGCGCCGAGGACGCCTGCGGAATCTCGTTGTGCGGCTCGGGCTTCACCGAGTGGACGAAGTCGGGGAACTTGATGCCGTCCTGGATGAAGAAGACGGGCATGTTGTTGCCGACCAGGTCGTAGTTCCCCTCGGGCGTGTAGAACTTGGTGGCGAAGCCGCGCACGTCGCGCACGGTGTCCGCCGAGCCGCGCGAGCCGCCCACGGTGGAGAAGCGCACGAAGACGGGCGTCTTGACGCTGGGGTCCGTGAGGAAGCGCGCCTGGGTGTAGCGCTCCAGCGACTCGTAGACCTGGAAGTAGCCATGCGCGCCGGCGCCCCGGGCGTGCACTGCGCGCTCGGGGATGCGCTCGTGGTCGAAGCGCATCATCTTCTCGCGGAAGTGGAAGTCCTCCAGGAGCGTGGGGCCGCGCAGGCCCGCCTTCAGCGAGTTGTCCGTCTCGGAGATGGGGATGCCCTGGTCCGTCGTCAGCACCGTGTCCTCCTGGTGCATGCGGTAGGGCTCCAGTTGCTCGTTCTTGCTGGGAGGCGGCGGGTTCGGCTTCGACGGAGACTTGCGCGGCGGCATGAGCGCTCCCTGGACGGCGATGGAGGATGCGCCAAGGGCTGGCGCGCTCGCGGTCTACGCCGCGCGCCGCGTGGCGGGGGAACCCAAGCGGCCCGGACGCGCCGGAGCGTTCACCACCCGCCATGTCTGCCTTCAGGAGGGCCGAGAGGTCGACACTCCGGACGCCAGACGCGACGACGCCTCCGCGCTGGGGGCACGGAGGCGTCGGGAACAGGTGCGGTGGAGGAGCGCTCGGCCCCTGCCGTTCACGGCGTGGGCTGGGCGACGACCGGCGCGGCGGCAGCGGCCTGCTCCTCGGCGGCCTTCTTCGCGGCGGCCACGCGCGCGGCCTCGGCCTCGGCGCGCTTCTTCACCTCCGCCTCCACGACGCCCTTCAGGTTGGAAAGCCCCTTCTCGAAGTCCTTCCCCACCATCGCATCCATGTCCATGAGCAGGCCGAAGGCCTTGCCCATGAAGTCGTTGGTGCCGCTCATGGCCCAGGTGACCTCGGTGCCGCCGGCCACCGGCTTGAAGTGGAAGTCGGTGAGGTGGGTGGCCGCCCAGGGCTTGATGAACTCCAGCTTGACGCGCACGTGCTCGGGAGCGCGGCTCTGCTCGATGGTCATCCGCCCCTCGCCCACCTGCTCGTTGCCCGTCCACGCGTAGCCCGCGCCGACGCCGCTCTGTGGGCCGGAGTAGGTGGTCTTCATGTTCGGGTCCAGCGCCGCCCAGGGCGACCACGCGTTCCACTGGTGGAAGTCGTTCACCTGCGCGAAGGCCACGTCCGTGGGGCCGGGCAGCGTCGCGGTGCGCTGGATGGTGAACTCGGCGGGGCGGGAGGCGATGAGGCCCACCAGGATGAGGATGGCGGCGGCGAGGCCGACGAGCAGCTTCTTGAGCATGGGGTGTGCGGTCCTTGTGTCCGGGCGGCCGCCAGCAGGGCGCCGGTCCGGGGCGCGTCATAGAGGCTCCCCGCTGGCCGGCACAAGGCACCCCGTGTCGAACGAAGGCCCCTCTCGAGTGGAAACGAAGCGGGGCCCGAGCCGGACGTGCCGTGTCGAGCCCCGCGTGTCCTTGGCGCCTTGGAGGGCGCGAAGGGCTAGTTGTAGGTGGCCGTGTACGTGCCGGCGGGAGCGGCGTCGACGAACGCGAAGCTCACGCCCTTGATGGTGCGAATCACGGTGGTGACGGGGGCGCCGGCGCGGGTGACGGACGTCAGGTTGCGGCCGTTGGCGGCGCGCGTGGGCACCATCAGCGACAGGTTGCGCGCCGGGTTGATGACGTTGAACGTCAGCTGCGTCCCGCTGAAGGCCAGCGACGACACCTGCGTCGCCTCGCGCGCGTCGACCCAGTCGAGCAGCTGGCGCGCGGTGATGACGGGCACGCCGTCACGCTTGGCGGCGGCGATGATGGTCGCCGAGCCCGCGGTGCCCACGGACGAGTGCGAGTCCACGTGCATGTTGGCGTTGATGGCGGCGTAGTAGCCCTTGGTGCCGAGCGCGTTGGCCAGCAGCGTGTCGATGTGCGCGGAGAGCGTCTGGCCGGACTCGTCCGTCAGCTGCGTGGCGAGCTGGTAGACGTCCAGCGGCGTGCCGTCCAGGTCCGCGAAGCGCATGGCCAGGCCCGTGCCGGTGAAGAGGCCCGGCCGGTTGAGCACCCACTCGTGGGGCCAGTAGTAGTAGTTCGTGTCCAGGCGGATGCCGTGCAGGCGCGACACCTTGGGCTGGGTGGACCAGTCGCTGAACGCGATGCAGTGCGTGCGATTGGTGGTGGGCGCGGGCACCAGCGGATAGGCCTGCGCGAAGCCGGCGAGCTGCGGGGTGAAGAAGGCCGGGTCCAGCGTGTTGGCCGTGTAGTCCGCGCAGCCGGTATTCACATGCAGGGCGTACTCGAAGCCCTGGGCCACGTAGCTGTTGGCCTGGGTGGCCGTCAGCCCGCCGACGTAGTCGTAGACGGTGCCGCGGATGCACTCCCAATCCGCCACGCTGCAGCCCGGGGCGCTGTCGGCCAGGTACTGGTTCCACCGCGTGGTGGTGAGGCCGCTGGGGTGTCCGTCGCCCGTCATGACCACCACGGCCTTGTGCGAGCGCGGGAAGTACCACAGGCGCGGCAGCGGCACGGAGCTGGTCTGATGCAGCACGTTGGCCAGGAGGCGCTGCTGCTCGTCCGCCTGGGGAATCTGGACCTTGTCCATGTTCACCCAGTCCGGCTGCGGGTCGAACGCCGCGTTGCCGTAGAACATGTCGTTGGCGCGAGCGCCCGGGCCGATGGTGGAGCCGTCCCGGTTCTGTCCCTGCCACGCCGGGTTGCCCTGGCGGGTGAGGACCACGGACTTCGCCAGATCGTACATGAAGGCGGTGGCGGTGCCGCTGCCCACGGTGCGCTGGCTGATGGCGGTGTACGTCGTCGCGGTGGCGGCGTCGGAGTAGAGCGTGGCCACGGTGCGCGTGCCGGTGGTGACGGTGCGGCGGTCCGCGGGGCCGTGGTACTGCATCGTCTCCGCGGTGATGCCCGTGCCCGGCGCCTGGGTGGCGTTCACCAGGATGTAGCCATTGCTCAGCGTGCCCTGCGAGGCATTGAGCCCGAGCAGCGACTGGAGGTTGGCGGCGGGGCGCAGCGCGATGAGGCTGCCGCCCGCGTTCACCCAGTTGGTGATGAGCGTCACCTGGGCGGCGCCGAGCGTCTGCTCGCCGAGGATGAGGACCTTGTAGTCATTGAGCGACACGCTGACGCCCAGGTTGCCCGCGTCGGTGGTGGCGAAGGACGCGATGCCCTCGGCCTCCAGGATTTCGCGCAGGTAGTCCGTGAAGGGGTTGCCCGGCGCGGTGGCCACGAGCACGGGGCCGGCGCCCTGGACGCCCGGACGGGGCGGCGGGCCGTAGGACTCGAAGATGACGTCCACCCAGTAGTTGGTGTTCTGGTGGCTGCCCGTGGGGAAGGTGGACGCGGAGGCGTAGGTGTAGACGCCGTTGCCGCCGGAGGTGGTGGCGCCGGGCAGGGCGTGCAGGGGAGGCGCGTCCACGCCGTTGGCCAGGCCGTTGTTGTTGAACGAGTAGCCGCCGAGCGGCGCGAAGTACGACGCCACATAGGTGGTGCCGGCGGTGATGGCCACGGGCGAGCTGAAGGTCACCTCCTGCCAGCCGACGGCCGTCTCGTTGGTGAAGGTGGCGGTGGCCAGGTTCAGCCCGGTGGCGCTCCACAGGTTGCCCACGTGGGTGCCGTTGTTGCCGGCGCCCTTGTAGAAGCGCACGCCCTTGACCTGTCCATCCACGTCCGAGCGGAACTTCACGCCCAGCTCCACGGGCAGCGTCTCGGTGGAGGTGGCGTTGGCGGGCAGCGCGTTGGGCGGGAAGATGCGGTAGGCGTCGTCCTGCGGCTGCGTCGGGGGCGGCGCGCCGGTGGCCTGGAAGACCACGTCCACCCAGTAGTTCGAGTTCTCGAAGCTGTTGACGGGGAACGAGCCCGCGGCGCCGTAGGCGAAGACGCCGTTGCCGCCGCTGGTGGCGCCCGGCAGGGCGAACAGGGGCGGGGTGTCCTGCCCGGTGGAGAGGCCGCCCTGCTCGAAGGCATAGGCGCCCACGGGCGCGTGGTAGGACGCGATGTACGTCGTGTCCGCGGCGATGGTGACCGGCGTGGAGAAGAGGACCTGCTGCCAGCCGGTGGCCGTCTCACCCGTGAAGGTGGCGAACGCCAGGCGCTGGCCATTGGCGCTCCACAGGCTGCCCACGTGGGTGCCGGTGTTGGCGGCGCCCTTGTAGAAGCGCACGCCCAGCACGTCGCCCGTGATGTTCGTCTTGAACTTCACGCCCAGCTCCACCGCCGACGAGTCATTGGTGACGGAGGCGACGGGAGGCGTGGGGTTGGAGGGCCACAGCGTGACGGGCTCGGCCGGACGGAAGACCACGTCCACCCAGTAGTTGGAGTTGCCGAAGGCGGTGGCGGGGAAGGAGCCCGCGGCGCCGTAGGTGAACACGCCGTTGCCGCCGTTGCTGGGGCCGGCGAGCGCGTGCAACGGGGGCGCGTCGTGGCTCGCGGCCAGGCCGCCGTTGTTGAACGCGTAGGCCCCGTTGGGCGCGTGGTACGAGGCCACGTACGTCGTGTTGGCGCTGATGCGCACCGGCGTGGAGAAGAGGACCTGCTGCCAGCCGGTGGCCGTCTCGCTGGTGAAGGTGGCGAAGGCCAGGCGCTGACCGGTGGCGCTCCACAGGCTGCCCACGTGGGTGCCGGTGTTGGTGGCGCCCTTGAAGAAGCGGATGCCCAGGATGTCTCCCTCGACATCCGAGCGGAACTTCACGCCGAGCTCCACGGCGGAGAAGTCATTGGTGACGGACGCGACGGCGGGGGTGGAGCCGGGCGTGAACAGGGTGAAGGTCGGCTGGGCGCGGGCGGCGGCGGGCAGCACGAGCAGCACCGCGGCGAGCAGCGCCAGCGTGGGGACACGCGGCACGCTCGCGACCCGAGCGGGTCGTGACTTCTGGGGTGTCATTCGGACTTCTCCTTGGGGGGATGGCACGACAGGGCAAGACAGGCACGGCGGCGCCATGTCTAACCCAGACATCGTGTTCATTGCCAATCGAAGCCGCTGACTGAACGTTCGCGATTCATTGCCATCTCGCGCAACTTTTCTCTTGTATCGAGCGCGCGCTGAGACGGGAAGCCACGTCGGACAATGGAGGTGCGGGGTGCTCCAGGTGGGTGTTTCAGGGCATGTCAGACGCTCGCGGTAGAACGGGCGGCCCCAAGGCATGTCTCGGGTTGGTGACGAGCGACCCGGTGTCTCGGGTCGCCCGGTGAGGCGGTGGGACTCAGGCGGGCAGCGAGCCCTCGCCGGTGGAGAGGGTGTTCATGAAGTCCTTCACCTTGCGCACGTAGGTGACGTCACCGGTGCCGGCGGGGATTGCATCCGGGTTGCTCTTGTCCACGCCGTTGGGGCCGGAGTTGTAGGCGCGCAGCGCCAGGTCCCAGCCGCCGAACTGCTCCTTCATGTCCTTCATGTAGCAGGCGCCCGCGAGGATGTTGGTGGCCGGGTCCGAGAGGTCCTTGCCGGCCAGCTCCGGGTGCTTCGCCTGCAGCTCCTTGAAGGTGTTGGGGTTGACCTGCATCAGGCCGGTGTCCTTCAGGCCGTTGCCACCGTTGGTGGTGACGGCGGCGAGGTCACCGCGCGACTCCTGCCAGATCTGCGCGGCGAGCATCTCCGCGGGCACGCCCGTCTTGGCGGCGGCGGACTCGATGGCGCTCCGGAACTTCTCCAGGCCCGGGGGCAGGTTGCCGCCGAGCTTGCCTGAGCCCTCGGTGGGCGCCGAGGTGGGGCCGGGCGGCGTCAGCGGGGAGGAGGCGAAGCTGGGAGGCGCCGTGGGGGCGGAGTCCGTGCCGGGCGCCGCCAGCGGGTTGGAGCCGAAGCTGGGCGGCGCCGAGGGGGCGCAGCCGATGCTGGGGGGAGGCGGCGGGAGGGCTGGGGCGCCCGTGGGCGTGGGGTTGAGGTCCAGTGGAGGGCGGCCACTCGACGCGGGGGCGGAGGAGAAGGCGCTGGTGTCGAACGGGGACGCGCCGGGCTTCGCGCCCTGGAGCCCCTGCGCGCCGCCCTGGGCGGACAGCTGGGAGACGACCTGGACCAGCGTGTTCATCACCGAGAGGGTGCTCTCGAGCAGCTTGCCCAGGTGGGCCTTGTTGGGGGCGCCCAGGTCGAAGCCGTCCTGCTGGAGCCCGGGGCCGCCCGTGCCGCACCGCTGGGGCGTGGTGGGGCGGATGCAGCCGCCAGTCTCCGCGCCGCGCAGCGCGGAGGTCTGGGGGGCGGACACGGCGGTCTTCTGCAGGGGCGCGATGCTCATGACGGAGGCCTCGGGGGAAGGAGTGTGGCGACCCGGGAGGCCATAGCAGCGCGTGTGCCAGCTCCTCGGGAGAGGAGGGCGACGGGCAAACCCTGGATGTTGCTGGGAGGAGCGAGCGCGGGCGGCTCACGCCCTGGTGACGGCAGACATCAGGCCGATGTTCGGCCTCACCAGGGGGCGTGGATCAGCACTCGGGGAGGCCGACGCTGAGGTTGGCGACCTCGAGCACGTTGACGGCGAGGCCGCCGCGGGCGGTCTCCTTGTACTTGTCCTTCATGTCGCGGCCGGTGTCGCGCATGGTCTTGATGACCTTGTCCAGGCTGACGAAGTGGCGGCCGTCGCCGGAGAGGGCCATGCGCGCGGCGTTGATGGCCTTCACGGAGGCCATGGCGTTGCGCTCGATGCAGGGCACCTGGACGAGCCCGCCGATGGGGTCGCACGTGAGGCCCAGGTTGTGCTCCATGGCGATTTCGGCGGCGTTCTCGACCTGGAGCGGGGTGCCGCCGAGCACCTCGGTGAGAGCGCCGGCGGCCATGGAGCAGGCGCTGCCGACCTCGCCCTGGCAGCCGACCTCGGCGCCGCTGATGGAGGCGTTCTCCTTGTAGAGCACGCCGATGGCGCCGGCGGTGAGGAGGAAGCGCACGACGCCGTCCTCGTTCGCGCCGGGGGAGAAGCGCCAGTAGTAGTGGAGCACGGCGGGGATGATGCCGGCTGCGCCGTTGGTGGGGGCGGTGACGACGCGGCCTCCGGCGGCGTTCTCCTCGTTGACGGCGAGCGCGTAGAGGTTGACCCAGTCGAGCACGGTGAGCGGGTTGGTGAGGCCGGCCTCGGGGCGGCTGAGCAGGCGCTGGTACATGGAGCCCGCGCGGCGCTCGACCTTGAGTCCTCCGGGGAGGATGCCGGTGGAGGCGCAGCCGCGGCGCACGCAGGCCTGCATGACGTCCCAGATGCGCAGGAGGCCCGAGCGGATGTCCGCCTCGGAGCGCCAGGTCTTCTCATTGGCCATCATGAGGGTGCTGATGGGCATGTGCTCGCGCTCGCACAGCTCCAGCAGGGTGGCGGCGGACTGGAAGGGGAAGGGCAGCGGGGTGGCGTCCGGGCGGATGGGGTCCTGTCCGGAGGTGGCCGTCTCGTCGACGACGAAGCCGCCGCCGACGGAGTAGTAGACGCGCGAGGCCAGCTCCACGCCGTCGGCGCCGAACGCGGAGAAGCGCATGCCGTTGGGGTGGAAGGGCAGGGTGCGGCGGCGGTGCATGACCAGGTGTTCGCCGTCGCGGAAGGTGATGTCGCGCTGGCCGAGCACGCTGATGCGACCCTCGGTGCGCCAGCGCGTCACCAGGGCGGGGATGGCCTCCACGTCGACGGCCTCGGGCGTGTCGCCGCGAAGGCCGAGCACGACGGCCTTGTCGCTGCCGTGGCCCTTGCCGGTGGCGCCGAGCGAGCCGAACAGCTCGACCTTCAGGCGGGTGAGTTTTTCCAGATGCCCCCCTTCCGCCAGGCGCACGACGAACGAGCGCGCGGCGCGCATGGGCCCCACCGTGTGGGAGCTCGAGGGACCGATACCAATCTTGAAGAGGTCGAAAACGCTGACAGCCATCGCGGGCGCAACATGCCACGTTTCCTCGTTCGTCCCAGCGTGACGTCGCGGTTCCCTGTGAGCCGCGTGACTTCTTGGCGTGCCAAGGAGCACGGGGCTGTCGGGACACCGAGCAGGCATGCACGAGGGAATGACGCGCGTCACCGGGGAGGACGCACTGCGTCGCGACTGCGGGTTGTGTGGAGGCTGTGGTGGACGGAGTGTTCCTGGGGGACTGGAACCCGCGTGTCGGGCGTCAGGCGACGGAGCGTTCGGGAAGAGCGATGACGGTGGCTTCACCGCCGCGCTCCTCCTCGTGCATGGCCCGTGACTTGCGGTACTCGGCGGCCTCGGCGATGCGGGTCAGCTCGAAGTCGCCGTGGTGCTTGCGCACGGCCTGGGCGATTTCGTCGAGGGTGGCGCGGAAGAACTCCTTGCGCTCGTTGACGCGGTTGACGCGGCGCTGGGCGAAGGTCTTGTGCAGGGCGGCTTCGAGCGACGGCGCATCCGCGGTGCGGATGATGGCGTGGACGTCGAACTCGAAGGGGACGGAGGCGTCGCCGAGCTCGTCGATGCGGTCCTGGGGGACGAGCCGTCGAGTCATGCCGACCTTGTAGATGTCCTCGCCGAAAGAGCCGATGTTGGAGATGACGTAGACGTGGCCGGTGCGGGTGAGCTGGGCCTGGGAGATGGCCCGCTGGCGCTCCTGGTCCTCGGCGACGCGCCGCTCCAGCTCGGCGATGCGCTCCAGGAGTTTTGCTTGCGCCGAGCCCTGGCTCTTCTCCAGCTCCTCCCGGGCCTTGCGCAGGGCCTCTTCGTCGCGCTGGGCCTCGCGTTCGGCCTCCAGCCTGGCGCGCTCCAGCTCGCGTTGGGCGGCCTCCTCCTCGCGCATCTGCTCGCGGATGCGGCGCTGCTCCTCCTTCTCCTCCTGGCGCTTCTCTTCATACTCGTGGGCGAGGCGGAGCTCCGCGAGCTTCAGCTCCACGTAGGGCTCGGCGATGGAGCACTGCTGAATCTCGGTGAGGGCATTGATGGCCTCGGCGGACTTCTGGATGCGGGCCTCCATGGCCTTGATGTTCTTGTAGGTGACCTTGGCGACACAGGCGTCGGCCTCACCGTTGAACGCGCGCAGGATGAGCCTGAGCGTGCGGTCCGTCTGTTTCTTGCCTTCGGCCTTGCTGCCATTGACCTCCCATTGGATGCGGCAGGACGCGGCCTGCTTGTTCTTGAGCAGGGCTTTCTGTTCCTCACGGAGGCGGTCGAGACGCTGCTCATACTTCTCCGAGGAGGAGAGGTTGTAGATGGGCTTGTAGAGGCCGTAGGAGCGCAGGACGGCTTCCTCCTCGAGCGGTTGCAGCTCGGCCCGCAGCTTGACGATGAGGGCCTCCAGGCGGGCCTTCTCCTCGCGGACCTGGGTGGCCTCGGCATCGAGGCGCGTGCGTTCCAGCCGGATGGCGTGGTGGGTGGAGGACTTGATGCGCTCCACCTCCTCCCGGGCGTCACGGATGGCGGTGTCCGCGAGCTCGCGCTCCCGGGCCAGCTCCGCCGAAACGCGGGTACGCTCGGTGGCGAGCATGTGCTCGGACTCGGCCTGGGTGCGCTCCAGCGCGGAGAGGATCCGCTGGCGCTCGGCCTCCACGTCGAGGATGGGCTTGAAGCGCGCCTGGAGGGCACGCAGGCGCAGCGCGGTGCGAACCAGGAGCCCCAGGGACAGCAGGCTTGAGAATGCCAGGACCCAGACGACAGGCTGCATACAGGTATCCCCCGTGAAGGCTCCGCGTCCACGGTCCGCGGAGGTGAACCACTGTGCGCCCGTGGGAGGGCCAGGGGAATCACACCTGGGTGGTATTCCCGGGTCGCGCAGGTGTCGGATGGGGCGCCCCGGTTGCAGTCACCGTGCCTGGACTGGAACTCACGACGGCCGAGGCCTTGGCCCAGGACGTGAGGGCGAGAGGCGATTTCGATTCAACAAGGGGTGGATTGAACGACGTGAGAAGATGCTCGGAGCGCCAAGCAGGAATTGGCAGCCGCGCTCAGGGAGCCCACGACGACATGTCACGCTACCGCTTCGACTGGCTCGCTCATTCCGTGGAGGTCGACCTCTCGACCCAGGTGCTCGAACTGGAGGTGGCCGAGCTCGAGTCCTTCCACACCGCGCGTGGCAGGGCGGACCTCGAGCAGATTTCGATCAATCGAGTCGACCCGCCCCTGGGCACCATCTCCGTGGTGGCCCGAGACGGCATCCTCTCAAGCTTCAGGTAGTCTGGAAAACCGCAGGACATGTCCGCCCCCAATGCTTTTCCACTTGTGAATCCGCACTTGTAGTCTGATTGTAGAGTGTTGGATGATTGATGCCGATGGGGACTCAATTTTCGATGGCAGCAGATGAGGTTGATGAACAGGCGCTGTGCGGCTTTCTCGCAGATCGTTGTGATGTGCTGTGTGCTCCGAGAGTCCTGGGAGGGCCCTTTCTGAATGCAGTCGGAATGGGTGGGTGCTCAAGCCCTGTGCAAGTCATTTTTCCCGCAGAGTTGCAGGACTTGGTCCAGTCGCGCGTTACGCCGGTGGCTGAGGGGGACGGGAGCTTCCATGTTTTCCCGAAAGCGGGCGCGTGTATCGAATGGACACGGACGCGTGGGGTGAAGGGGGGCGTGATTCCTGGTCGTTTCTATCTTGATACGTTCCAGGCAGAGGGTGAGATTGGTAAATTGAAGAGTGTCATGAGGAGTCTTGCTGTTTTTGTGCGAAAGCAATGCCCATTGGTTTCGCGTGACAGATCGCCTGTTTTTGTTGGGCCAAGTTTGGCGGCGCGAGTGATGAGAAGCGAAGTTCGTGTTCTTTATCCAGGGGGAACGCCGGTTCCGCTGGAGCCAGTGACGCGATAGGTACAGCAATTGTCGGCTGGAGCCGATCGGTCGAGTTGTGAGGCACCCAGATGGTTCGCCCTGGCGGTAGCGTATGCGAGTGGTAGATGCGCAAGGGGGGCGGGGCTGACTCTGTGGTCTGGATAGAGAGCTCTTCCGCGGGGCTGATGTCCTGGTCGTGCATTCATTTGAGGTTGCGAGGAGGCCTTGCCCGCGACGATGCTCATACGCAAAGGAACGTAGAGAGATGCTGGAGGACACGGCGAATGAGGGGGCTGAGGATCCGGTGGCGTTAGGCTCGCACGAAGAGAAGTTCGCCTCAGCCGTGACAGCTTCCAGCGGAACATGGGTCCGGTAGAATGCGCTGCTGGCGCATGATGGCGGCGCATTCAAGGGCCCTACGACATGTCACGCTATCTCTTCGACTGGTACGTCCATTCGGTGGAGGTTGACCGCTCGACCCAAGTGCTCGAAATCGAGGTGGCCGAGCTCGAGTCCTTCCACACTGCGCGCGGCAGGACGGACCTCGAGCAGATTCCGGTCAATCCCGCCGACCCGTCCCTGGGGACCATCTCCGTGGTGCCGTCGCGCATCGGGCCTCGGCTGTACGCGAAGCTCTCGGACCTCCCGGACCGTGGGTCGTGGGTTCCGGCTCAGGCCTTCGCTGTCAAGGCGAGGGCCTTCGATGAACGACTCCTGGCCACGGCAGAGTCCCTCGGACGAGAAGGGCTGCTCCTGCCTCCATCGGACCCGGAGATGAAGCGCCTCGTGGATGCTCTCATGGGAAAAGAGCCGCCTCCCGAGGGGACGTCTTTCATCGACGGCTTCGTTCAGCGGATTCGCGACGGACGGCTCGATACGACCCCCGGTACACAGGCCGCGGTGTCCGACCATCAGCTCCACGCGTTGGCGCCCCTGTTGGTTCCCGAGTGGACTCCCGAGGCCGAGCGGCTCGTCGTGGGCCCAGAGTACCGAGGGGGCTTGGAGTCGCAGTTCCGGGGGCTCTCCGTCCAGGAGCGAGAGACACGGCTCCGGAAGGTCGAGGGTCTACCTGCGCAGGGGCACATGCCCCGACCACTCCGTGTGGAGCCACGGCTCTCTATCGAACCGCTGGCGGAGCACTACCGGCGGTGCGCGGAGACCTACCGGTTCCTCCAGCGGGCGTGCGAGGAGTCTCTGGGCGCGGACGCTCTGTCCTCGGTGCGACGCGCCCTTCCCGAAGGGAGGAAGGACGACTCGTTGTTGGATGAGCTGGTCTGGATGGAGCAGCTCTTCCGAGGGGCCCACGCCATCGTCAGGGAGGAGCTTGGCGTGGAATCCATTCCCGATGCGGCCCTGCCTGCGACCTTTCTCACGAGGCAGTGGCTCCAGACGTGGAAGCAGGACTCGGATATCCAGGCGGACATCCGCCGTGTGATGCCTTTGGAATTCGACAAGTCGCGAGGACTGACCAGGGCCATGGCGGTGATGGGATTCCTCAGCGCTCCGTTGGAAGCCCGTTTCCGCCAGGTCCCCCAGATCCGCGTCTTCGAGCGCGGGAGCGACCCACTCGCGGATGTGGAGCCGACGATTCTGCCCGCCCAGTTCAATACCCTCTGTCCGGTCGCAGACGAGGTCTACGTCCGCACGGTTCCAGACCCAGCCACGTTTCGAGAGCTTTGCGATACGCACTGCTCGCGAGAGGCCATCCTCCAGGCCCTGCAGGTATGACAGGTGCGCGAGAAGGCACGAGTCTTTGAGGGGATGTGAGGAATTGAGTGTGCTTGTTTGGACTCGGGAGGACTTCATTGGGACGTAAGACAATTGTGGAGCCCGAAGCCCAGGATGAGACTCTCGCGCAATGGCGTGGCGGAGACGTCGTCGTCTGGATGTACCATGCAAGTCATAGACGCATGGCCCTCAGGCTGTCAGCTCCCGGCTTGATGGAGGAACTCTACGTTGTCGTCGTGGGATGCCGGTTCATCCAGGGTCCGTTTTCCTGGAGAGCATCCGACTTGAGGATCCTGGTTGGCGAAGTCCGTGATAGCGGTGGGCTGACAACGGGGAGGGTGGTATTCGATCCTTCCGTGGGGTTTCGTCTGGAGTGCAGAGATGTCGCGCTCGCGACGGGCTCAATCGGAGACCATGACGAGAATTTCAACGGCTTCCTCGGGGAGCAGGATGAGTCACCGTGAACGAGGATGAAGGCTCCTCATGGTTCTGGGACATCATCCGGCGTGCCAATGGTCAGGCGAGCGCGTTGCGAGAGATTCTCTGGGAGATGAACGAATCGGATGTCGCTCGATTCCATGAGGAATTCGTCAGGACTTCCTCTGTGCTCCGGGGTGAGCCGTTCGACCTGATGCTGGGGCAGGAGGTCTCAGAGGATGGCTTGATGGATATCGCGTACTGGGTGGTTGCCCAGGGGCGCGACTTCTACACGAGTGTCCTCGAGCAACCTCAGACGATTCCGCGCAGCGTGAGCATTGGAGACCCAGCGGTCATGCACCATGTGACCGTTGAGGTCTTCGACGAGAAGTTCGGCAAGTCGCTGGATTTCTTCTGACGCTGCCTCTAGCGCTTCAGCGGGGCGCCGGTTCGATTCCCATGGAGGGTAGGGGCGTGGAGCCCAGGACCTTGGGGCGAACGGCGAGCAGCCTGAGGCCGTTCGCCACGACGAGCAGGGTGCTGCCTTCGTGCAGCACTACTGCGGAGCTGATGCTCGTCAGGCCGAAGATGGAGGCGACGATGAGCACCGCGCTGATTCCCAGTGAGATGACCAGGTTCTGCTTCATCACCGAGGTCGCCTGACGGGCGAGGCTCAGCGCGAAGGGCAGGCGGGACAGGTCATCGCTCATCAGCACCACGTCCGCCGTCTCCAGCGCCGCGTCCGAGCCTGCTCCGCCCATCGCCACGCCCACTGATGCCGCTGCGAGCGCGGGCGCGTCGTTGACGCCGTCGCCCACCATCGCCACGGAACCCGTACGCCCCATCTCTCGGACCGCAATCACCTTGTCGGCGGGCATCAGCGGCGCCCGTGCCTCGTCGAGCCCCACCTGTTCCGCGATGGACTTGGCCACCCTGGCGTTGTCTCCCGACAACATCACCGTGCGGCTGATGCCCTGCTGCTTGAGCGTGGAGATGACGTGCCGCGCTCCGGCTCGCACCGTGTCCGCCACCCCGAGCACGCCCAGGTAGCGTTCCGTCTTGCGCACCACCATCGTTGTCTGGCCGGCTTGCTCCAGCCGGTCCACCAATGTCTGGATTTCGGCCGGCACGGCGTTTCCCGCGAAGAGCGCGAGGCTGCCCACGTCCACCCAATCCGTGCCAATCCGGGCTCGCAAGCCCTTGCCGTGGATGGCCTCCATGTCACTGCCTGCCTGCGGCTTGATGTTCCGCGAGGCCGCCGCCTCCACCACCGCGTGTGCCAGCGGATGCGCTGAGAGGGCTTCCACCGCCGCCGCCGTGCCGAGCAGTTCTTCCTCCGTCACTCCGGTCACGGGCGCCGTGCTCAGCAGCTTCGGCTTGCCCATCGTCAGCGTGCCCGTCTTGTCGAAGGCGATGGCGTTCACCTTGCCGAGCAGCTCCAGGTAGATGCCTCCCTTGATGAGCACACCGCCTCGCGCCGCGGCTGCCACCGCGGACAACACCGCCGACGGGGTCGAGATGGCCAAGGCACACGGCGATGCGGCGACCAGCAGGGACACCGCGCGGAGGATGGCTTCCTTCAGCGGCGTGCCCAGCAACACCAGCACCACCGGGAACACCACCGCGCCAATCATCACCAGCGGCGCGACGGTGCGCTCCAGTCGCTGCGCGAAGCGTTGGTTCGGGCCCTTCTGCGCCTCGGCCTCCGCCACCATGTCCACCACTCGCGCGAGCACGGACTCCGACGACAGCCGGGTGACCTCTACCTCCAGCAAGGCCTCGCAGTTCACCGTGCCCGAGAACACCTCGTCCCCTGGCACCTTGGCGACCGGCATCGACTCGCCTGTGATGGCGGCCTGCTCCAGTGAACTCTTTCCTTCCCGGATGATGCCGTCCAGCGGCACCCGGTC
The DNA here is from genome assembly GCF_900111765.1 of Myxococcus fulvus. Next base: position 1,018,130 of record NZ_FOIB01000002.1, on the reverse strand, counting down.
TCCGGGACGCACCACGACGCGGTCCCCTCGCTGCACCTGCGCCACGGGGACCTCGACCAACTCCGCGCCTCGGCGCACTCGCGCCACTTCGGGACGCAGAGCCCCGAGTGACTCGATGGAACGCCGCGCCCGGTCCATCGCCCGGTGCTCCAGTGCGTGGCCCGCGCTGAAGAGGAAGAGCAGGAACGCTCCCTCGAACCAGGAGCCCAACACCGCCGCTCCCAGCGCCGCCACCACCATCATCGTCTCGATGTCGATGCGCAGTTGGAGCAGCGACTTCACCGAGCCTTTGATGGCGAAGAACCCACCACTCAGGATGGACAGCGCCCACAGCACTGTCGGCACCATCTCCGACACAGGGGCGAAGCGCCCGAGCAGCCAGCCCGCGACCAGCAGCACTCCCGAGGCCACCACCAGCGGCATCTCCAGGAGCGGTGCGAGTCCACCTCCATGCGCGTGGTGCGAACACGCGTGCCCGTGGCTCGGCACCTCCAGCGCGTAGCCCAGGGACTTCGCCCGGGACTCGATGTCCTTCAGCGAGACCTCTTCGCTGTCGTACTCGACGACGAGCCGCTCGCTCGCGTACGCCACGTTCGCGGACAGCACCCCCTTCACCTTGGTGAGCCCGTGCTCGATGGTCGTGGCTGAGTCCGCCGAGCTCATCCCCCGCACGAACCAGGTGTGGTCCTTGTACCGCTTCGCCACCTGCGCGCTCGTGCGCTGTGCCGTCGCGAGCAGGGCTGTCGAGTTCACCAGCTTCGGGTTGTAGTGGAGGCAGACCTCCGCGTAGCCCTGGTCGCGGCGGATGTGCACATCGAGGATGCCGTGATGCGCCTCCAGCGCCTCCTCAAGCTTCTGGAAGCGACCTTGGTCGTTCATCTCTCCCGGCAGCGCCCCCTCCAGGTCGAGCTGGAGCGCGACGCCGCCCCCCTCCGCCGCGCGATAGCCCGGAGGGCGGATCTTCTTCGGCTTCGGGTGGTGGTGATGATGCCCGTCACCGTGGTCGTGGTCGCACGCGGCACCGTCCGCGTGTGCGTGGCTGCCGCCATGCGCGTGGCCGTCCCCGCCGTGCGCGTGGTCGCAGCCCGGGCCGTGTTGATGCCTGTCCCCGTGAGTGTGCGCAGGGCCCTCGCTGTGCTGGCTGCCCGCTCCATGCTGGTGGCCGTGGTGATGCGTGCAGCCTGCTCCATGCTCGTGCCCTTCTGGTGCAGGGCCATGGGCATGCGCGCCACCAGCGCCGTGCTCATGGGCGGGAGCGTGGTCATGCGTACACCCGGGCCCGTGGACGTGCTTCCCCGGGTCCTTCGTTCCCACGAGCTTCAGCGACTTGAACACAGGCTTCGCGGCGGGCTTGCCCACCACGCGGGACGGTGCGTCGCCATGTCCGGCGTCGTGCTCGCAGCCCGGACCGTGGACGTGCTCGCTTGTCTTACCGCTCTTCTTCTGCTCGGACATGGCGTGTTCTTCCTGAACCGTGAATCCTGAAACCTGAAGCTCGAAACCCTAGTGACGATGACCGCCGTGCTTGCGCCGGGGAGCAGGCTCGGGCGCTCGCGCCGGCTCGGGCGCTTCCTCGTGGTGCTCCTCGTCCCCGTGCTCCTCCGGAATCGGCTGCGTGAAGCGCTGCCCCGCGACCTCCAGGGTGAACGCCTTGCAATCCGCCGGCACCTCGAACTCGAGCACCGCGGGCAGCCGTCCCTCATACGACTTCAGCGTGTTCCCCTGCTCGTCGTACACCGTGCCGCCCGCGGCCACCGTCATCGTCTCGTCCACCAACACCGCCACCAGCTCCGCCATCTCCTCCATGCGGTCCGCGATGCGGTGACACCACAGATGGCCTACCCCCGGGTACGTCTCGTGGGAGATCTCCTCCATCTGCTCCTCGTCCACCTGGTCGCCCACCCCCACGAAGACGAAGCTCATCCTCGGCAGGCGACCCGCTGCAATCTCCTTCGCCACCTGCGTCGCATACGCCCGCACGTCGTCCCCGTCCGAGAGCTGCGAGTCCGTGATGATGACCGCCAGCCCCCTCCGCGCGCCCGTCGTCACCTGCTGCTTCATGTGCGCCACGAAGTCGCGCAACACCGGCAGCATCACCGTCGCCTTTCCGTAGGCGCGAGGCCCCGGGAAGCGGAAGTCCTTCGCCTGCACCGTCGACAACAGCCCCACCTCCTCCAACTGGCTGCCGTCCCCCGTGGCCCAGTACGCCACGCGCACCTGTCCGTCGCGGTCCTTGCTCGCCAGGTACTCCAGCATCCACCGCATCTGCGGCTCGACCAGGTTCTTCACCGGCGCCAGCTTCGCCAGCACGCCCCGAGGACCGTACTCGTCCTCCATGCTCGCCGAGCCATCCATGTAGAGGGCCACGTCCAGCCCCTCCACCGTCGGGTCATGCAGCAGCGTGGCCACCACCTTGTTCCCCATCCGATGCACGTCCGAGAACGGACGCACCACCACCTCGTGCCCGGCCATCAGTGGTGGTCCTCGTCGTCCTCGTGGTGGTCCTCGTCCGGCAACGGCTGCGTGAAGCGCTGGCCATTCACCTCCAGCGTGAAGCTCTCCGCGCCCTCGGGCACCTCGAACTCCAGCACCGCCGGCAGCCGGCCCTCGTACGTCTTCAGCACCTGGCCCTTGTCGTCGTAGACCGTGCCGCCCGCGGCCACCGTCATGTTCTCGTCCACCAGCACCGCGACCAGCTCCGCGACCTGGCCAATCTCCTCGGCGATGCGGTGGCACCACAGGTGCCCCACGCCCGGATATTCCAGGTGGGCAATCCGCTCGAGCTGCTCCTCGTCCACGCCGTCGCCCACGCCCACCAGCACGAAGTTCATCCGGGGCAACCGCCCCGCGACGATGTCCTTCGCCACCTGCGCGGAGAAGCGCTCCACCTCCTCGGCGTCATGCAGCTTGCCGTCCGTGACGATGACCGCGCAGCCGCGCCGTGCCCCGTGCTTCACCTGCTCCTTGAGGTAGCGCACGTAGTCCTTCAGCGCCGGCGTCATGAAGGTGTGCCCACCGGGCTTCTTCGCGCCCGGGAACCTGTACTGCTGGACGTCCACGCCCTTGAGCTCGCCCACCACCTCCACTTCCTTGCCCGAGGCGCCCGCCGCCCAGTAGGCGACGCGCAGCACGCCGTTGCGGTCCTTCGTGGCCAGGTACTCCAGCATCCACCGGACCTGCGGCTCCACCTGGTTGGCCGGGTCCTTCAGCGGCGCGCCTCGCAGCCACTCCAGGAAGGAGCGCCTGGGGCGCTCGTACTTGTACTCCTCCTCCATGCTGCCGGACGCGTCCATGTAGATGGCGACGTCCAGACCCTCCACCGTCGGGTCGTGCAGCAACACCGCGCGGACCTTCCCCTCTTCGACGTGGAGATCCGAAAACGGCTCGACCGGCTTCTCGTGACCCATCGTTCCCCCTGCTGGATGCGCCGAACGCTATCACCTTCCAAAGGGTCGGAAGGTCCAGCGCAAGCGGGGGCCTCAGTCCTCGAAGTCGGTCATCCAGGCGGGCTTCTTCTTCGCCGGCGCGGCGGACTCGCCCGGCTCCCGCAAACCTTGCGCGGCGGACGGCGCCGAAGCAGCTCCGAAGTCCTCCATCCAGGCAGGCGTCCCAGACCTCGCGGGGGGCGGCGCCACGGGCCGGGTCCGCGTCAGCCGAGGCTTCGCCGCCTGGGGCTTCTGCGCCGCGTGCGCGGACAGGAAGTCTCGCATCCACTCATCCGGGCGCGCGGGCGGTGCCGGTGCCCGAGGGGGCAGGGGGCGAGCGGGCACGGGCACGACTTCGCGCGGCACCGGCGCGGAGACCGGGGGCAGCCGGTTCCCTGGGCTGGCCTGTGAGCGCAGCACCCTCTCCGTCTCCGTGGGCCAACCAGGAAGCAGCGCCAGTGCCTGACGCGCCAGGTCCAGGAACTCGGGCGCGCCCGCCTCGGGAGGAATCCGCACCTTCTCCGCGCGCAGCCACTCGGCCATGCGCGTGAGCACTCCCGGGTGCTGACGGCGCAGCACCGCCACGTCGCCCTTCACCTCGTAGCCGCGCAGCTCCAGCTCCGCGATGGCCATGGCCCGACTCGGCACGGGCAGCTCCAGCTTCGCCAGCGCCGCGGGCCCTCCGTTCGCCTCCGCGTCCTCCTTCAGCTGGGTCAGCACGTCATGGAGGATGCGCGCCACCATGGGCCCGTTGGAGGCGTTGCCCATCTGCAGCTCGGGCGGCACCACGGGCCACGCGAGCACCGCCCCGCCTCCCTCCTCGAGGGCCTCCGGCCGGTCCCCCGGCAACAGCGCGTGATAGCCACGCGGCGCGGCGGAACTCTCCGGCGTCTGCGCGTACTCGAAGGCATACGGCGCCTGCCGAGTCAGCCCCGCGAGCACATCCCCGCGCGTCACGGTGAGCTGTCCCGGCACGCGCTTGGGTGACGTGTTCGGCCAGGGACCGGACAGGTGCCCGTAGAGGTACACCGGGTCGTTGAACCCTTCCGCGTCGGCGGGGTGTTCGACCAGCTCCACCTCGAAGAAGTACACCGTCGACGCCGCGATGCTGTGGGGCGTGCGGCCGGTGGCGACCTCGTGGTGCGCGAGCTGCGCGAGCGCAGAGGCGGGCAGCCGGCTCCGCTCGCTCGCGGGGATGAAATGCACGCTCCCCAGCGCGTCGAGCCCCACCACCCACTCCGACCGCGCCATGTGGTGGAAGTCCAACAGGAACGTGTCCACCACATGAACCACCGAGGCCGCGTCCGACAGGACGGGCACCGGCGGCGTGGTGGCATGGGGGACGAAGTAGCGGGGCAGTATCACGAGGGTGGCGTGAGGCTCGCGCAACCCCACGAGCCACGCAAGCGCACCCCTGGCTCAGCGCCAGAAGGCCGTGTGCACGTCGCGAGCCTCCTGCAGGGGGATGGGACCCTCCACCTGCGTGGGACTGCTGCCCCGCTCGAACACCTCGCGGCAGGACATCGCCAGCCCTCCCCGGGCCGTGCCCACCAGCTGCGCGAACTCCGCCGACGACAGCGAGAACACCACCCGCCGCACGCCGCCCCAGAAGATGGCGCCCGCGCACATCGCGCACGGCTCCGTGCTTGCGTACATCGTGCAGCCCGCGAGCACCTCCGGCGTGAAGCGCTTCGTCGCGTCCCGCATCAGGTTCGACTCCGCGTGGCCCGTGCAGTCGCGCTGCGTCACCACGGTGTTCTCACCCTCGAGCAACACCTTGCCCTGCGCATCCACCAGCACCGCGCCGAACGGCTGGTCACCCCGGCTGCTCGCGCGACGCGCGGCCTCGATGGACTGAAGAAGGAATCGGGTCTCTTCCGGACGCATGGGGCGGCCTCCTGGTCGGGGCCGGCAACCTAACGACGCGTCCACGGGGGCGCCACGGTTCCTCGGGGATGGCGGGATGTCCGCCGCTCGACCCGAGGTGCTCCCGGAGCCTGGGCTTCGAACGCGCCCAGGCCCCGAGTCACGACGAAACAGCGACTACTGGTCGTCGCAGGGCGTGCCCAGGCGGATGCCCTCGTACACACCCAAATCATTGTAGATGAGCGGCAGGTTCTCCTCGACGGGCACTTGGCGCAGCTCGAGCGACTTCTTCTTGTTCTCGATCCACAGCGAGTTCTTCGCCTTGTCGAGCACCAGGCGGAGGTCGCCCTTCTTGGTGGAGAAGATCTCACCCTCGGAGTCGGAGATGACGTTGGTCATCTTCTGCGACTTCAGGCTGCCGCGCGGACCGATGAAGACGCGGTAGTTCTTCTGCTCCGGCGTCTTGATGCCCTTGTCGACGAAGTAGTAGTTGCCCTTGGTGTCGCGCAGGAGCGCGTACGGGGCGAACTCCTGCGGGTTGGGGGCGTAGGTGGCCTTGCGCAGCAGGTCCGCGCCCTGGGCCGTCTCCACCACGGTGAGCGGGACGTTCTTCTCACCGCACCGCATGGTGCACTTCTTCTCCTTGCGGTCGAACTCCACCTCCGACACCACGCGCCAGTCCTGGCCGCGGAAGTTCGGGTTGGCGGACTTGTTGAAGAAGCGCGGGTCCACGAAGCTGGTGCCGGAGGTCCAGGGCATGGACGGGACCTGCACGAACTGCTTGCCGTCACCGTAGAAGAGCTGGTCTCCGCCGCGCTCCTCCTCGGGCGTGACGACGATGTAGTGGCCCTTGCCGTCGGTGCAGACGGCGGTGGACTCCATGACCATCTTCTGGCCCAGGTTCTCCTCCTTGCCCCAGGGGGGCTGGAGGCTCTCGGAGGCCAGGGACGCGCTACAGGCGAAGGACACCGCCACGGCGGCGATACGCTGGAAGTTCATCTCAAATCTCATGGACTAAAGGTTCGTCTTGAAGAACTTCGTGGCGAATTCCTGCTGATTGGACGCGTCGCGGGAGGTGGTCCAGATGAGCTTGTCGCCCTCCACCTTCGGCTCCAGGGCATTGCCGAAGCGGCAGCTGACCTGCTTGAGCTTCTCCTTGACGGTCTGCTTCGCGACGTTGGAGACGGTGCACAGCTGCTTGAGCGAGGCGAGCGGCGCCTCACAGTAGCTGCTGATGCTCAGCTCCTTGAGCTGCTCGTCGTTGATGGACGTCCAGTCGATGGCGGCGGCCAGCGACGTGCCGCACGCGGTGTTCGCGTCCTGCACGTGGGTGACGTAGTCCTTCTCCTGCTTGGCGATCTCCCCCTTGCGGTCGAACGCCATCAGCTTCGCGACGGTGCCGTCCTTCTTCTGCTTCTGGTGCAAATCGTAGACGTCCTCGGCGTCGAGCGCCTTGCTGCGCTTCTCGTCGAAGGTGACGCGGATCTCCTTGCCGCGGCCCGGGACATAGAGCTCGTACTTGGAGTTGCGCATGTACAGCACCGTGTAGCCACGGCCGCGCCACTGGGTCTTGTAGCTGTGCTGCTCGCTGCTCATGGAGCTGCTGTCGTTCAAGTCGAAGGGCAGCACCTTGCCGTCAATCTCCGAGCCGGTGCCCTGCACGCGCAGCAGGTACTTCTTGTTGGAGCGCGGGGCGAGGGGAACGACGGCGACCTCCTCGCCCTCGGGGCCGACGAACACCTTGCCGGCCTCCACGGGGGACGCCGCGAGGCCGGGGGTGGACCCCAGCACGAGCGTGGTGACGATTACCGCGACCAGGTTTCTCAAGAAATTCACCTCAGGAATCAAGGTGCCGTCTCCTGGACGGCGCCGTGTGTGTCAGAGCTCGATGTCGTGCTGCTTGCAGAACTTCCGGACCCGGGCCTGCTCCGCCCGGGAGACCTTCGGCCACTGGGCCTTGGCGTTGCTGAGGTCTCCTTGACGGCAGAAGGCTCGGGTGAGCAGCGAGTAGGACGCCAGTGGGATGACCTTGGGTTCCCGCCGCTGGCTGCTGCGAGCCAGACGGATGGCCTCCGCGGTGTCTCCCCCGTTTAAAGCACGCTCCGCGTCCGCCAAAAGCTGCCGCAGCTCGTCAGACAGCTTTTCGGAAGGCTCGGGCCGGGTGGAAGGACGTGTGGAGGGGGGCGGGTTCTTCGTCGCCACCCCCGTGGGGTCGTCCGGGGGAGGGTCCACCGGCGTGGGGGTGGTGCCCGTCGGCACGGGGGTCGTGCCCGTGGGCGTGTCGGTGCCCTGGGCTACGGTGCCGGTGTTGGGAGGCGGAGTCGGGGTGGTGCCCTGGGTGCCCGTGTTCGCGGGCGTCGGGGTCGTGCCCTGCGTGCCGGTGTTCGACGTCGGCGTGGTGCCCTGCGTGCCCGTGGCGATGGGCGGCGTGGGCTGCGCGCCGTCCTTGGGGCGGGTCACCCACCAGCCGCCCGCGATGACGACGACGAGCGCCGCGACGGCGATGGCGGCCAGGGGCGCGCGGCTCTTGGGGGGCTGGCTCGCGGTGCTCGGGGCCACGGCGGGGACCACCGGCGCGGGGGCGACCAGGCTCTGCCCCGCGACGGGCGGAGGGAGCGACGGGGCCTGCTGGGAGATGAGCGTGGGGTCCAGGCCCGGCGGGTCCATCAGCGGAAGCTTGGGCGTGGCGGCCTGCGCCTGGGCAACGCCCATCTGCCCGGTGCCGCCCGCCGCGAAGCCTCCAGCGGGAGCCTGCGCCTGGGCGACGCCCATCTGTCCGGTGCCACCGCTGGCGAAGCCGGCCTGCGCCTGGGCGACGCCCATCTGCCCCGTGCCGCCGGACGCGAAGCCGCGCACGGGCTGCACCGCGCCCTGGTTGCCCGAGGAGCCCGGGGCCAGGGTGTCGTCGAAGGCGAGGCGGCCGGTGTCGGGGCCCTTCTGGAGGCTGCCCGGCGGCAGGGTGTTGGACAGCGACGGCGGCCCCTCGGAGGGCAGCGCGACGCCGGAGGGCGTGCCCGACGGACGGGGCAGCGCGGCGTGGGAGCCGGTGGCGGAGGAGAGCGTGTGCAGCGGGCTGCCGGTGAGCGCCTCCACGAAGGACGCGACGTCCTGGAAGCGGTCCTCGGCGCGCTTGGCCAGGGCCTTGTCCACCGCGGCGATGGCGTGGGGCGGGGCCTCCGGACACAGCGGGGCGAGCGGCGGGGGTGGCTCGTAGACGACGCGGAAGATCATCTGCGCGATGCCGCCCGCGCCAAAGGCGGGCGTGCCCGTCATCATCTCGAAGACGATGGCGCCCAGCGCGAAGATGTCCGTGCGCGCGTCAATCTCGCGGTTGCGGCCCTGGGCCTGCTCCGGTGACATGTACTGCGGCGTGCCGATGAGCATCGCCTCCTGCGTCTGCACGGTGCCGGAGTCGAGGACCTTGGAGATGCCGAAGTCGAGCAGCTTGAGCCGCTCGCCCACCACGCCGCCCGAGTCGGTGGGGACCAGGAAGACGTTGGCGGGCTTCAGGTCGCGGTGGACGATGCCCGCGCCGTGCGCGGCCTGGAGCGCCGAGCCCATCTGCCGCGTGAACGAGTAGACGTCCGACAACGGCAGTCGCCCCCGCTCCAGTCGGGCCTGGAGGCTCTCGCCGCGCAGGAACTCCAGCACCAGGAACGGGGTCTCGTCCTCGAGGGTGTCGTAGTCGAGCACCTCGACGATGTTGGGGTGGCCCAGCCGGGAGGCGATCTCCGCCTCGCGGCGGAAGCGCGCGAAGATTTCAGGCGTCAGGTGGTCTCCGCCGCGCAGCACCTTCACCGCGACCTGCTTGCCGGGCAGTCGCAGGTGTTGGGCCAGGTACACCGAGCCCATGCCGCCGCGCCCCAGGATGGAGACGACCTTGTAGGTGTTGCGCAGGACCGAATCGATGGAGAGGTCACCGTCGGACGGTCGATTCATGGGGTTGTGGCTCGCACGGGATTCAATGGGGAGTCTCCGCCCCATTCCATCCTCCCACCCCACCGCGAGGCAACCCTCCCGAGGCGTGATTCCGGACGGAGGGCCTCTCGCCCCATGAGAAGCACTGGTGGCTTTCCGCCAGCCTGCTAAGGAGGCAGCCTGTATGACGAAAGTCGCGCCCCAGCAGTCGCTCGAGGTCCGGGTCCGCCGCATCCACCGCAGAGACCTCAACCGGACCTGGGAGTTCCTGAAGCTCGTCTTCCGCGACGTCAATCGCGAGACGGTCGAGTACCAGCGTCCCCGCTCCAAGCGCCGCTTCATGGAGGTCTACACCTCCGAGTGGATCGAGCAGCTCCTCTACGAGGTGGACGGGGAGATCGTCGGCTACTCCGAGTGCGCCTTCGAGGCGACCGGCGACGACAACTGGGTGAACCCGCGCTGGTTCGAGAAGCGCGGCATGCGGCCCCTCTTCGTGGAGGAGCTCGCGGTGCACCCGGACTACCAGGGCCGCGGCGTGGGCAGCTTCATGTTGGATCAACTCCAGCACCTGGCTCGCACGCGAGGCTGCACGCACCTGGTGCTGGAGGTGGCGGAGAACAACGAGTCCGCGCTGGCGTGGTACCGGGCGAGGACGTTCTACAAGCTGGATGCCGCCATCTTCCTCGCGCAGAAGGTGCCGGGGGAGCCGGACCTCTTGCCTCCTCGCCGACTCAAGCGCCGCGTGAAGACGGCGGAGGGCGAGGAGCCGACCTCTCCCACGACCGGTCCCGCGCCCTCGGCCACGCCGGCGCGAGGGAGTGCGCGCAAGGGCCGCGCCGCCGCGAAGAAGGGCTGAGCCCCGCTGGATGACAGGTGCGTGGGACCCGGGGGCCATGGGCCCGGGCCCAGGGGGACCGCATGCTCGCGGGCCTTGTCTCCCCTTCGGGGAGCGGACCTCGGGGCGTGTTCGGATGAAGACGCGATGGCGCGGTGGGTGGCTGCTCATCGCCTTCCTCCTCGCGAGCCCCGTGTGGGCGCAGGACGCGCACTACTGGACGCGGCAGTTCGGCAACCGCGCGTGGCTGCTCGGCGGCGCGCTGCTGGGAGACCCCGCGGACATCAGCGCCGTCTACTACAACCCCGGCGCGCTGGTGCTCGTCAGCAACCTGGAGCTGGAGCTGACGGGGAACGTCTTCGAGTACTCGCGCCTGGCGCTGGTCAACGGCCTGGGGCCCGGCCGGGATTTGACGACGTCGCGCTTCGACGCGCTGCCCGCCTTCATCGCGGGGCCCCTGCGCTTCAAGTGGCTGGGACGCGCGCGCATGGGCTACGCGCTCTTGACGCGCCAAGGCTTCGAGACGCTGCTCACGCGTCGTGACGACTTCTCCGGCAGCAACCTGCTGGGCATCCAGGGGCTGGAGCACCTCTCCTCCGACGTGCGGTTGGAGCACGGCGTGAAGGAGCTGTGGGCCGGCGTGAGCTGGGCCTACCCGTTGAGCAGGACGCTGGGGGTGGGAATCACGCCGTTCCTCGCCGGGCGTCAGCAGCACGCGAACTTCCTGGCCATCTCGCAGGGCAGCGGCGCGGACGGCAGCTCCCTGCTCGCCGCGGTGAGCCGCGACTATCGCGTCCAGCACCTGCGCCTGCTCGCCAAGGTGGGCGTGTGCTACCAGCGCGAGCGCTGGGCCCTGGGCCTGACGGTGACGACGCCGGGCCTGGGCCTGTTGGGCAAGGGCGAGGTGGGGCTGGAGCGCGCGCTGAGCCAGCAAGGCCTCTCCTTCCAGGGACCGGAGCGCATCTCCGACTTCCAGCCGAGCGTCCGCGCGCGCTTCCAGAGCCCGCTGTCGGTGGGCCTCGGCGGCAACATCCTGCTCGGGGGCACCACGCTGCACGCGGCGATGGAGGTGTTCGCGCGCGTGCCGCTGTTCCGCCTCCTCGACAGCGACCCCATTGCCCTGTCGGGACCCGAGCGCGTGCTCGGCAGCGACGTCTTCTATGGCTCCGAGCCGGTGGTGAACGCGGCGCTGGGCGCCGAGCACCGCGTGGGGGACCGGCTGCGCGTCTTCCTCAGCGTGCACACCGACTTCAGCGCCGCCATCAAGCTGCCCAACACCAGCACGCTCCTGGCGACCAGTGATTTGTACCACGTGGCCACGGGTCTTCATTTCCCCGTGCGCAGCTCGCGCGTCACCGTGGGCACCGACCTGGGGTGGGGCCGTCAGTCGACGCAGCGCTTCGCCGAGCTGCTGGCGCTGACGGGCCTGCCGCCGCCGAGCGAGACGCAGCGCGTGCACGTCTTCCACGCCACCCTCATCGTCGGCGTCACGCTGGGCGTCGGCCGCGACTCCGAGGACACCTCCACGCGCCCCGACTCGGACCTCGAGCTTCCCTAGGCGCGCTCAGAAGCTCAGGGTGCCGAGCAGCTCGAAGGTGTTGCGCAGCACGTGCACGGGCTCGCTCACCGTGCCCGCGAGCGAGACGGGGGCGGTGAGGTCCCGGATGCCCAGCTCGTGACGTGACAGCACGTAGCCCGCGCGGATGCCACCGTCCAGGCCGCGCAGTCCAGGGAAGAAGCCTCGCACCAGGATGATGTCCAGGCCCGCGCCCAGGTGGAACGTGTTGGGCCACAGGTTGCGGAAGAAGCCGGGCAGGCGGACCCAGTAGGAGGTGGGGTTGGCCATCCGCTCGCCGTTGATGGCGCCGTCCTCGAGCCGGTACCACGTCAACCCGTAGCCCAGCTTGACGTACGGCTGGAAGCCGCCGGGCAGGATGTTGTAGCGGATGCTGCCCGCGTACTCCCACATGTTCAGCTTGGAGCGCAGCGTGAAGAGCGTCTGCCGGTCCGCCAGCGGCACGTCGAGCCCCAGCGTGCTGCGCGAGTGGAGCAGCGTGTTCTCCGACGTGAAGCGGTCTCCCAGGTAGAAGCTCACCTTCAGCGTGGCGGACACGGCAGTGTCCACCACCGGCTTGATGAAGTCCGAGGACGCGCCCTCGATGCTCGGGTCCAGGGCGAGCAGCTGCGGGGCCCACTCGGCGAACTGGCGGTCATTGAGGAGCAGCCCCGCGAAGTCCTTGTCGAGCAGGCCCACGCTGACGCCCGCCTCCACGCTCGCGCGCCGCCGGGGCAGCTTCGCCTGGGGGGTGTAGACGGGCTCGTGCTTCTCCACCACCGCGCGCACGGGCAATCCCAGCACGCGGTAGATGAAGTCGAACGGCGGCAGGCTGATGAGCACGGCCACCGGGCCGTTGAGGAAGCCCAGGTTGTTGGAGAAGTTGTCCTGCACGTCGAGCGGGAAGAACCAGGGCAGCTCTCCCGGCGCGTAGCCGATGAACCCCGCGTTGGGAGCGGGCCGGTTCCAGCCCTCGCTGAAGGCCGGGCCGGTGATGGACAGGTTGCCCATGTCCGAGTGCGAGATGATTCCCGCCAGCGGCGACTTCGCCGACGGGTAGCCCCAGCGCAGCGGCAGGATGAGCCAGGACCACTCGCGGCGCACGGACGGGTCCTCGATGGCCAGGTCGTAGACGCGCTCCCAGTCGGGCACCAGGTCGATGCGCTCGGCCATGTCGTAGCGCACCACGCCCTCGGGGAGCGGCCGCTTCGGGTCGCCCAGGTACTCCTGGTGGTCGAAGCGCTTGGGCACCGCCTCCGTGGAGCCCGCGGGCCCCACGCCCTTGAACACGCCGGGCAGAGGATAGGTGGCGTGCGACTCGCGCGCATGGGGGCCGGGCGAGGAGAGCAGCTGCTCCAGACCCTTCGAGTCCGCGCCGATGTACCCGATGGGGTGCGTGTTGATGCGAGTCTCTTCTTCATCCGCCCAGACGTAGCTGCGCACCCGCGCCAGCAGCTTCTTCTCGCCGGGCCGGTCCTCGCCGCGCAGCTCCATCAGCTCCTCCCAGCGCTTGCGGGGCAGGTACGCGTTGGGGCGGGCGAAGTCGAAGACCATCGCGTTGTGGTGGAAGAAGTACTCGGTGCGCTTGAGCACCAGCGGGTCCGCGCCGTCGGCCGGCCAGCCTCCGGAGAGGATGCGCCGCAGCTCCTCCTCGGTGAGCACGCGCTCCACGGCGGACAGCGGCGTGATGACGGCGCTCACGTGCTCCCAGTCGCCCTCGTGGTTGTTGCCGCCCGCATTGAATGGGTAGAAGAACCAGTACTGGATGAACAGCTCGTAGCCGAGCAGGCCGCGCTCCGCGTCGCGGACCTCCGCGAGGAACGGGTGGGCGTAGACCTTCTCCGTGCCCAGGTAGCGCCGCGCAATCTGTCCGGGCTGCGGGCTCGCGTAGGCCTCGTGCCACGTGTCCGGGTCATACCCGGGGAAGTCCAGGTACATGACGGTGAAGGGCGCCTGCTCGGCGGCCACCGCGTCCTGGCGCAGTCGGGGGATGGTGGGGTGGTCCGGATGGAACTCCTTCAAGAGCGCGATGAGGCGGCAGTCGTCGCGCGCGTCACGGCCCGAGGACTCCGTCCGCAACGTGCTCTCGGGCGCGCCGTCCTCGGGACACGGGTGGCCGAGCGTGGAGAAGTTGATGGAGTCGCTGCGCATCAGCACCGAGCCGGGCTTGGCCAGGTCCCACGTGTCCAGGCTCAGCAGGAGGCCCCCGGGCAGGTCCCGGAACGCCTTGTGGTCCATGGGGAAGGTGTACGTGTTCTTCACCAGGATGGGCGCGAAGCGCACCGCCAGCGCCTGGAGCACCCGGAAGCGCTCGTCGTCGATGCCGTCACGCGGCGCCTCGTCGCGATAGCCCGGGTCCGCCGGGTCGCCGTAGAGCGCGAGCGCCTGACTCGCGCTCGTCTGACGGACGATGCGTGGGTAGGAGAGCGGGACGAAGCGGAAGTACTCCTCGCGCGTCGGCGGGCCGGAGGCGCTCGCGCCCGGGGGACTCGTGATGAGCCCCACGAGCAGCAGCACTCGAGCGGCGTGGACCGCGATACCTCGGCGCATGGTGTCCCCCCGGGACTGGCGGCTCCCGACTCACGAAGGGCGCGCGCGAACGGCGGGAGACTAGGAGCCACGCTCGGGCCGCATCGCGAAGCGGTCGAGGGGAGCGTCGGACAGCGTACGGATGCGTGGTCGGCGGTGGACACCCGCGTGCCGGCGCAGCCGGTGGTCAACAATCCCGTCGGGCACCGGGCGCGAGGACCCGGTGCCCCGGTGGGGGCCGTCAGGCGGGCAGCGGCTGCGTCGAGTCCGGGGGCGTCGGCGCGGGCTCCACGACGGCCGGCGTGCTCGCGGGAGCGGCGTGCGGCGCGGCGAACCCGGTGGACTCGCCCATCGTCTCGCCGTGCTGGCTCAGGTCCAGGCCCAGCTCCTCGTGCTCGCGGGGCACGCGCAGCGGGACGATGCGGTCCACCAGCTTGTAGAGCAGGTAGGAGCCGACGAAGGAGAAGACGGACACCAGCACCAGCGCGGCCAGGTGCTTGAGGAACGTCGTCGTCTCGCCGTGCACCAGCCCCACGTCCTTGGCCAGCACGCCCGTGAGCACCATGCCCACCACGCCGCCCAGGCCGTGGCAGGGGAAGACGTCCAGCGTGTCGTCGAGCGAGGTGCGGTTCTTGATGTGCACCGCCCAGTTGCTCACGAAGCTCGAGACCAGGCCCACCATGATGCTCTGGCCCACGGTGATGAAGCCCGCCGCGGGCGTCACCGCCACCAGGCCCACCACCGCGCCCACGCACGCGCCCAGGGCGCTGGGCTTGCGGCCGCGCAGCCAGTCGAACGCAATCCACCCGAGCATCGCCGCCGCGGACGCCGTGTTGGTGGTGGCGAAGGCCAGCGTGGCGAGCGACGAGGCCGACAGGGCCGAGCCCGCGTTGAAGCCGAACCAGCCGAACCACAGCATGCCCGTGCCCAGCATCACGAAGGGCAGGTTGGCCGGCGTGTGCGCGGCGTTCTCCAGGTGCGTGTGCCGACGTCCCAGCACCAGCGCGCCCGCCAGCGCCGCGAAGCCCGCGGACATGTGCACCACCGTGCCGCCCGCGAAGTCCAACACCCCCCACGTGCGCAGGAAGCCCTCCGGGTGCCACGTCCAGTGCGCCAAGGGCGCGTAGATGAAGAGCGTGAAGAGCACCATGAAGAGCACGTACGCCTTGAAGCGCACCCGCTCCGCGAAGGCGCCGGTGATGAGCGCCGGGGTGATGATGGCGAACTTGAGCTGGAACAGCGCGAACAGCAGCAGGGGGATGGTGGGCGCCAGGTCCGGATGCGTCTCGCCCCCCACGCCGCTGAACATGAAGAAGGTGCGCGGGTCGCCGATGAGGCCGTGGAAGCTGTCACCGAAGCAGAGGCTGAAGCCCACCACCACCCAGAGCAGGCTGATGACCGCCATGGCGATGTAGCTCTGCAACAGCGTGGACACGACGTTCTTCAGCCGCACCATGCCGCCGTAGAAGAACGACAACCCCGGCGTCATCAGCAGCACCAGCGCCGTGGCGGTGAGGATCCACGCCGTGTCCGCCGGGTTGATGGGCCCCCCTTGCCGGGTCTGCGCCGCCGGCGTCACCAGCATGCCCGCCACCCCCACACCCACCAGCAGGGCCACTGCCAACCACTTCTTCATCGCGCCTCCCCAGCAAGGACTGACGCGTTGCAGTATGGGTAGGGCGGCGGCTGATTTCAATTCCCCAGGGATTAATTCCATGCCCTGGAGGATAAAAATGCGGAGTTTTGAGTTAAAATCGTCGCTGATTGCGCCTTTTCGCGGGCGCGGCTACTTCACGACGATGCCGCCGTCCTTGATGTCCAGGTCCTCGCCGCCCTTGAGGACGACCTTGCCCTTGTCCGTCTGGACGGTGCAGGGGCCTGAGCCCGGAATGGTGAGGGAGGCCGTCTGGTCCTTGCCGAAGGACACGCGGGTCTTCACGCCGCTGCACACCGCGCTCCACGTGTAGTCGCGCGAGTCGCGGTTGGAGTAGCGCACGGTGATGGCCGCCGAGGCGGTGGACGCCACCAGCAAGCCGGCCACGAGGGTGGCAATCGAGAGTCGGGCCTTCATGAGTCCCCCAAGGGGTGTGGAGTGGCGCAGTCATAGCCGCTGGGCCTGACGCGTGCTCGCGACGTGTGAACACCACACCCGGGATGACGGTGGTCACCCTCCCGGGAGTGGAGTCCTACGGGGACATACGAACCGACGTGGCGCGATGGGCCGTGCTCACGCCCCGGGCGCGGCGCCGTGCTCCAGTTCCTCGGGGTGCAGGTGGAACCAGCGCGCGATGAGCATCACCTCCTGCGCCTCGTGGGCCTTGAGGCCGAGGGTCTCGGGCTCGGGCCGCTCGTAGACCTCCCGCACGCGCGCGGCGAGCGCTTCGTGCTCCTCGGGCGTGCGGGGCGCGGGACGCTCATCGCGCACGCTGCCACGTCGCAGGATGTAGACGCGGTCCTCTCCGGCGTAACCCGGCACGGTGTACACGAAGGACAGGCGCTTCATCGTCCGACCCAGGGAGACCATCCACCCGCGCAGCGCCTCGAGCCGCTCCGCGCGGTCCCTCAGCTCCGCGGCGTACTCGAACTGGAGGCGGCGCGCGGCCAGGGCCATGCGCTCGCGCAGGAGCACCAGCGGCGCGTCCGAGTTCCCCTCCAGGAAGGCCCGGGCCTGGGTGACGCGCGCGTGGTACTCCGCATGCGTGCAGCCCGCCGCGCAGGGCGAAAGACAGCGCGAGAGCTGGCCGCGCATGCACAAGGGCTCCAGCTTCACCGGGAAGAGCTGGCCCTGGTCCGCCAGTCGCATCGGCGTGTCCGCGGCGCAGTCGCGCAGCTCGAGCAGGTCGTTCACCGCGCGGACCACCTCCGACACCGCGCCCGGGCCGTGGAAGGGGCCGTAGTAGTCGCCGCTCGCGCCGTTGACGCGTCCCACCACGTGCAGGCGCGGGACGGCCTCCTTCGTGAGGTGCAGGAAGCAGTGCCCCCGGTCCCGCTTGTGCTCCACGTTGTAGAGGGGGCGGTGCTGCTTGATGAGGCGCAGCTCGCGCAGCAGCGCGGCGAACTCGCTGGGCGTGTGCTCCCACTCGACGTGGTGCGCGTGGCCGATGATGTCCGCGGCCTTCTCGCCTGGCTCCGCGCGGAAGTAGGAGAGCAGCCGCGAGCGCACGCGCACGGACTTGCCCACGTACAGCACCTCGCTCGACGGGCCCAGCATCCGGTACACGCCGGGCCGGTTCTCCGCGTGCGCGCGGACATGGTCGAGGAGCGAGGCGATACGGGAAGACATGGTGCGGAAGGCGCACGGCGCCACGGGCGCCGGACGGGACACCGTACACCCCGGTGGAGAGCGTGGGGGAATGGTGATGACGGCCGCTCCATGCCTGGGTGTGGAGCGAGCCGCCGCCCTGCACGGCCCTGGCGAGTGGGCGAGCGGCGCCGTGCAGCCTGGCCCCATGTCGGAACGGGTATTTCTGGGTTTGTGAAGTTTTGTCAGGAGACTTGTCTCGATGAGTTAACGGCGTTAAGTGAGGGGCCTTCGTAAACCCGGGCCCACGAGAGGGCCGGGCCTTGGCCCGCCCGAGCCGGTGCGGGCGGGAGTCGCGTCATGATGCGTGCCCCGTCGTTGAGCCTGTGCGCCGCGTGGGTGAGCGGTTTCGCCGTCCTCCTGTTGGGCCTGCAGTCGGTGGCGGGGTGCTCGCCTCCCGCCACCGCGGCGTCGGAGCGCGCCTCCCGGGAGGAGGCTTTGGTGCGGGTCCGCTCGGCGGTGGTGATGGAGGAGGAGGTCGCCCAGCCCGTGCGGGCCAGCGGCGCGCTGGCCGCGAAGCAGGAGTCGCGCCTGTCGTTCAAGCTGGGAGGCATCGTCCAGCGAATCTCCGTCGAGGAGGGACGCACGGTGACGCGCGGGCAGGTGCTGGCGGCGCTGGACCCCTCGGAGGTGGGCCCGCAGGTGGCGCAGGCGCGCGAGGCGCGGGACAAGGCCGCGCGTGATTTGGAGCGGGCCCGGAGTCTGTACGAGGCCCAGGTCGCCACCCGCGTGCAGCTCCAGGACGCCACCACCGCGTTCGAGGTCGCGGAGGCGGGCCTGCGGGTCGCCACCTTCCAGCAGCGCCAGACGAGCCTCGTCGCGCCCGCCGCCGGTCGCATCCTCCGGCGGATGGTGGAGCCCGGCGAGGTGGTGGCGCCCGGACAGGCGCTCTTCCTGTTCGCCAGCGAGGAGGACGGCTGGGTCGTCCGCGTGGAGCTGGCGGACCGTGACGTGGTGCGCGTGAGGGAAGGGGACTCCGCGGAGGTGTTCCTGGACGCCCATCCGGGCCGGACCTTCCAGGCGCGGGTGCGGGAGATCGCCAGCGCCGCCACGCCGGGGCTCGGCACGGCCGAGGTGGAGCTGGAGCTGCTCTTGCCCCCGTCGGACGCCGCGCCCAGGTTGCTGTCCGGGCTCTCCGCCAAGGCGCGCGTCTTCCCCTCGGAGCGGCGGGCGCTGCGCTTCGTCCCCGTGGAGGCGTTGCTGGAGGGGGACGGAGACACGGCCAGCGTCTTCGTCCTGGCCCAGGACGGCCAGCGCGCGACACGGCGCCGGGTGCGCGTGGCGTTCCTCTCCACCGAGGACGGCCGCGCGGCGTTGTCCGAGGGCGTCGAGGCGGGCGCCCGGGTCGTCACCGATGGCGTGTCCTTCCTGCGCGAGGGCCAGCCGGTGGCGGTGGTGGAGGCGCGATGAGGCTGTCCACGGCGGCCGTGAAGAATCCCCAGCTCACCCTGGTGGTGTTCGCCATGTTGGTGGCGCTGGGCGTCTCCAGTGCCCTCTCCATCCCGCGCGCGGAGGACCCCGTCTTCCCGATGCCGAGCTTCTCCATCGTCGCCGTCTATCCCGGCGCGAGCCCCTCGGACCTCGAGCAGCTGGTGGTGGACCCGCTGGAGGACGCGTTCGAGGAGCTCGACGACGTGAAGGAGGTGTCCAGCCAGATGGAGGACGGGCTGGCGCAGCTGGAGATTGAGTTCGAGTCGTCCTCCGACGTGGACGACAAGCACGCGGAGGTGCTGCGGCAAATCACCGCCACGCGGCCCAGGCTCCCCGCGGGGCTGGTGCGCCTGGAGGTCATCCCCCACAGCGCGTCGAACGTGAGCGTGGTGCAGCTGGCGCTGGTGGGGCCGCACGTCCCGGCGCGCGAGCTGGAGAAGCGCGCGGATGACCTCTCGGACCGGCTGGGGCGCGTGGCGGGCGTGAAGAAGGCGGAGGTCTTCGCGGCGGCGAAGCAGGAGGTGCGCGTGTCCCTGGACCCCGAGCGCCTGGCGCGCGTGGGCGTGTCCCTGGACCAGGTGCTCCAGGCGCTCACGGGCGCCAACCTCAACATCCCCGCGGGCAGCGTGGACGTGGGCACGCGCCGCTTCAACGTGAAGACGGGCAGCGAGTTCACCTCGCTCGAGCAGGTGCGCGCCACGGTGGTGGCCGGCGGCGCGTCCGGCGTGGTCCGGGTGTCGGACGTGGCGGAGGTGTCCTTCCGCGACCAGGACGCCGTGCACCTGGGCCGCTACAACGGGGAGCGCGCGGCCTTCGTGGGCGTCACGCAGAAGGACGGCGGCAACGTCTTCGTGGTGCGCGACGCCGTGCTGGAGGTGGCCCGGGCGTGGGCGGAGGAGCTGCCGGCGGGGATGCGCCTGGAGACGGGCTTCGACCAGTCGCTCCAGGTGCGCAGGCGGCTGGGCGGCTTCGCGGTGGACTTCGCGCTGGCGCTGGCGCTGGTGCTGGTGACGCTCTTGCCGCTGGGCTTCCGGGCGAGCCTCGTGGTGATGGTCTCGATTCCCTTGTCCCTGGCGCTGGGGCTGGCCGCGCTGCACCACGCGGGCTTCACGCTCAACCAGCTCTCCATCGTCGGCTTCGTCATCGCGCTGGGCCTGCTGGTGGATGACAGCATCGTGGTGGTGGAGAACATCGCGCGCTTGCTGCGCATGGGGCGCACCCGGGTCCAGGCCGCCATCGAGGGGACGTCCCAGATTGGCCTGGCCGTGCTCGGCTGCACCGCCACGCTGGTGCTGGCCTTCGTGCCGCTGGTGTTCCTGCCCGGCACCTCCGGCCAGTTCATCCGGGGCCTGCCCATGGCGGTGGTGTTCACCATCCTCGCGTCGCTGCTGGTGTCGCTCACCGTGATTCCGCTGCTGTCGAGCCTGGTCCTCTCGAAGGACGAGCACCCGGAGGGCAACCGGGTGCTGCGCTGGCTCCACCACGGCATCGAGCGGGTGTACCGGCCCGTGCTGCACCGCGCGCTGGCGCGCCCCGTGCTGACGCTGGCGGTGGCGGCGGGGCTCTTCGCGGGCAGCCTCGCGCTGGTGCCGGTGGTGGGCTTCAGCCTCTTCCCCAAGGCCGGCGCGCCCATGTTCTACGTCCAGGTGGAGACGCCCGAGGGCACGAGCCTCACGGAGACGGACCGCGCGGTGCGCTTCGTGGAGGACGTGCTGCGCCGCCGTCCGGAGGTCCGCTCCGTGTCCGCCAACGCGGGCCGGGGGCAGCCGTCCGTCTACTACAACGTGCAGCCCAGCCCCGAGCGCCCCAACGTGGGCGAGGTCTTCGCGCAGCTGGAGTCGTATGATGCGCGCCAGACGCCCGCGCTGCTCGACCTGCTGCGCGCCCAGCTGTCCACGTACCCGGGCGCGCGCATCGAGGTGCGCGAGTTCGAGCAGGGGCCGCCCATCGAGGCGCCGGTGGCGGTGCGGCTGGTGGGGCCGGAGCTGGAGCCGCTGCGCGAACTGGCGGACCGGACGCAGCGCGTATTGGAGGCCACCCCGGGCACCCTCTACGTGAAGAACCCGGTGCAGACGCGCCGCACGGACCTGCAGGTGGAGGTGGACCGGGAGAAGGCCGGCCGGCTGGGCGTGCCCGCGGCGGAGGTGGCGCGCGCGGTGCGCTTCGGGCTCGCGGGGCTGCCCGCGGGCTCCTTCCGGGACGAGGAGGGCGACGACCATCCCATCCTCGTGCGGCTGCCCCTGGAGTCGGGCGCGTGGCCCGCGCTCGGCGCGCTGGAGCGGCTGCACGTGGCGAGCGTCACCGGCGCCCAGGTGCCGCTCGGACAGGTGACGCGCGTGCGGCTGGAGGCGGGCCCCAACCGCATCACCCACCACGAGGGCGAGCGCTCCGTCACCGTCTCCGCGAGCGTGGCGACCGGCTTCATCAACGACAACGTCATCCAGGAGGCGATGCGCCGGTTGGACGCGGAGGTGAAGCCGCCCGCGGGCTATCGCCTGGAGATGGCGGGAGAGCTGGAGAGCCGCCAGGAGAGCTTCGACGGCGTGTCCGCCGCCGGCATCATCGCGGCGTTCGGCGTGCTGGCGGTGCTGGTGCTGGAGTTCCGCACGTTCCGGGGCGCGCTCATCGTGGCGTCGGTGATTCCGCTGGGCCTGGTGGGCGGCATCGCCGCGCTGTGGCTCACCGGCAACACGCTGTCCTTCACCGCCTCCATCGGCTTCATCGCGCTGGTGGGCATCGAGGTGAAGAACAGCATCCTGCTGGTGGACTTCACGAACCAGCTGCGGGCCCGGGGCCTGTCGGTGGACGCGGCCATCGAGCAGGCGGGCGAGACGCGCTTTTTGCCCATCCTGCTCACCACCCTCACGGCGCTCGGCGGACTGTTGCCCCTGGCGCTGGAGAACAGCAGCCTCTACTCACCCCTGGCGTGGGTCATCATCGGCGGGTTGATTTCCTCCACCGTGCTCACCCGCGTGGTGACGCCCGTGGTGTACAAGCTGTTGGCCCCGGAGGTGGAGCCCGAAGCCGAGGCTCGCGAGCCGGCCATGTCCGGCGGTAGCGTCCTGTCCCCCGGAGGCGCGGTGTAGCGGCACGAGCGAGGCATCATGGGCATCAAGGAGCGGCGAGAGCGGGAGAAGCAGGCGACGCGGCAGCGCATCCTGGACGCGGCGCGCGAGCTCTATGGCCAGGAGGGCTACGAGGCGATGACCATGCGTCGGGTCGCCGAGCGCATCGAGTACAGCCCCACCGCCATCTACGTCCACTTCAAGGACAAGGCCGCGCTCGTGCGGGAGCTGTGCACGCACGACTTCCTGCGCTTCGCCGAGGTGCTCAACAAGGTCGCCCGGGTGAAGGACCCGCTGGAGCGGCTCAGGAAGATGGGCCGCGCGTACATCGACTTCGCCCGCGAGCACCCCACCACCTACCGGCTGCTCTTCATGGACCGCCTCCCCGCCGAGGTGGGGTCCACGTCCGAGGAGTCGCTCGAGCAGGACAATCCGGAGCAGGACGCCTACGCCTTCCTGCGCAAGACGGTGCAGGAGGCGAAGGACGCGGGCTGCTTCAAGCCCGAGCACCAGGACGTGGAGCTGGTGAGCCAGGTGGTGTGGGGCGGAATGCACGGCCTGGTGGCCCTGCACCTGGTGAAGACCCAGGAGGACCCGTGGGTGGACCTGCGCCCGCTGCCGCGCGCGGCGGAGCTGATGGTGGAGCTGCTGCTGGAGGGCCTCGCGAAGAAGCCCTCCAGCCCGGCGGGGCTCAAGCGGGCTCGATGAAGTTGAGCCGGTAGCCGTCCGGGTCGGTGACGACGACCTCCCGGGTGTGCCAGGGCTGCACGGCGGGACCTTCCACCGGGGCTCCCTGGGCCTGGGCGCGCAGGAGCAGCTCGTCCAGTCCGCTGGGGCCCTCGACACGGATGCCCACGAGCACGCCCAGCCCGCGTCGTCCTTCCAACTGGAGCTGCGCCGGAGGGGCGACGAGGTAGACGTCCACCGCGCCCGCCCACTGGAGGCGGACGAAGGGCGGCTCGGACTGGGTGCGCTCGAAGCCGAGCGCCTCGTAGAACGCGAGCGAGCGCGGCAGGTCCGTGACCAGCAGCTTGACGAACGCCGTGCTCACTTCTTGAGGCCTTCGGCCACCAGGGCCGCCTGCACGTGGGGACGCTCGGCGACGCGGGCCTGGAAGGCGCGCACGGCCGGGAACGGCTCCAGGTCCACCTTCATGGGCGCCGACCAGTTCAGCACGGTGAACAGGTACGCGTCCGCGACGGTGAACTGCTCGCCCATCAGGAACGACTGCTTCGCCAGCACGCCGTCCAGCGTCTTCAGGCGCTGCGCGATGCGCTCCTTGTAGATGGCCTTGCCGTCCTCGGGGAACGCCGGGTTGAACAGGGGGCTGAAGGCCTTGTGCAGCTCGGTGGAGATGAAGTTGAGCGTCTCCTGGAGCTGGTAGCGCGGCAGCGTGCCGTTGGCCGGGGCCAGCTTGGACTGGGGCGCCTGGTCCGCGATGTACTGGACGATGGCGGGGCCCTCGGTCAGCACGTTGCCGTCGTCGAGCACGAGCGCGGGGACATAGCCCTTGGGGTTGACGGCGAGGAAGTCCGCGCCCGTCTCCGTCTTCTTGGAGCGCAGGTCGACCTTCTCGACGTCGAACTTCAGACCCGCCTCACGCAGGACGATGTGCGGGGACAGGGAACAGGCGCCATTCGTGTAGTAGAGCTTCATGGTGCAAGACCTCGCGTGTGGGATTCGCGGCGCGCAGTTGTGCATCTTCCCGAGGTGGGATGCCACCGTTTCCGTGGTGCTCCCACGGCCTGCTCCGTCGGTCGGCCGGGGGTCGCTCGGGTGACGACGTGCGCTCCTGGGTCCACCGGGCCCCGCTGCCCGGGGCTCACTCGCGGTGGTAGTTCTCTGCCCTCCCGCCGGCGTCCACCCCGGCCTGGAAGGACCCTATGCGCTTCAAAGCCACTCTGTTGCTGCCCCTCGCCATCCTGGCGTTGGGCGCGATGCCGGCGTGCTCCGGCGACTCCGACGACCCGAAGCCCGATGCCGGGGATTCGCCGGACTCCGGCACACCCGACTCCGGCACACCCGACTCCGGCACTCCTGACTCCGGCACGCCCGACTCCGGTACGCCGAATGGCGGTGATGGCGGCACGGGCACCGCGTCGTGTCCGTCCCATGCCATGTTCTGCGAGACGTTCGAGAACGGCCAGGGCAGCTGGGATGAGCAGAAGACGCACGCCACCATCACCGCGGATGGCACGAAGCCGCACACCGGCTCGCGCTCGCTGCACGTGGTGACGGAGGACGGCATCGACGAGAAGCAGGGCGAGGGAGAGGCCATCGCCCGGTGGATCCGCTCGTTGAGCCCCACGTTCAGCACGCAGTTGTTCGTGCGCGCGCACGTGTTCATGACCTCGCTGCCGGGAGACTTCGGGCAGATGGGGACCTTCTTCGTCCTCTTCTCGGACGCGGGCAACGACTTCGGCGGCTTCGAGCTGCAGGTCATCCAGGACACGGGCTTCGCGCTGGATGACTGGTCCGCGCGCAATGGCCAGGGCTGGAACCGCCAGGGGCCGCCGGTCAACCTGGGCATGTCCACCGGCCGCTGGGTGTGTCTGGAGTGGGAGGTCCGCCGCCCCACCGCGTCCAGCACGCACGGCACCACCACGGTGTACGTGGACGGCGCGAAGGCGCACGAGTTCACCGAGATTGGCATGCGCTCGTTCAACACCTTCATGGTGGGCTACGGCTTCGTCCATCCGCAGGGGCCGTCCGCCTCCGAGACGTGGATCGACAACGTGGCGGTGAGTAGCACCCAGCGCATCGGCTGCGAGTAGCACCCCCGCGCCTCCGGGCCCCACCCGCTCCGGGGCCCGGAGCCTTCGCCTTGTCAGGGTGGAGGCCGTTGCTTCGTGTTTGTGAGACACGAAGCTTCGTGCTCACCACGGGGCTGGCATCGAAAGGCAGCGGGTCATGTCGTTGAAGGAGCTTGCGCGCCAGACGGTGCGCATCACGGAGCAAGGACAGTACGTGGCGCCCTCGGGCCGGGTGGTCCAGGTGGGCGACCTGGTGGAGCGGGCGGTGCAAGGGACGGTGCTCTACCGTCCCGAGGACTTCTCGGGACTGACGCCTCGGGGGCTCGCGGCCGGCACGGCGCCGCGCATCGAGGTGACGGGCGAGAAGACGGGGCAGGCGGCGCGCAGGCTGGTGGAGGAGGAGGGGCTGACGCGCGTCGCGGCGCTCAACTTCGCCTCCGCGAGGAACCCGGGCGGCGGCTTCCTGGGCGGCGCGAAGGCGCAGGAGGAGGACCTGGCGCGCTGCTCGGCGCTCTATCCCTGCCTGCTCACGCAGCGCGAGTACTACGACGCCAACCGCGAGGAGCGCTCGGCGCTCTACACGGACCACCTCATCTATTCGCCGGACGTGCCGTTCTTCCGCGACGACTCGCTGGAGCTGTTGGAGCGGCCCTTCCTCCTCTCGGTGCTCACCGCGCCCGGGCCCAACGCGGGCGTGGTGCTGCGAGAGGACCCTCGGCAGCGGCGTCAGCTCCACGCGGTGCTGCGGGCGCGCGCGCTGAAGGTGCTCCAGGTCGCCGCGCATCAGGGGCATGAGGTCCTGGTGCTGGGGGCGTGGGGCTGCGGCGTCTTCCGCAACGAGCCGGCGGAGGTGGCGCGGGCGTTCTCGAGCGCGCTGACGCAGTTGTATGGCGCCTTCTCGCGCGTGGTCTTCGCCGTGTACGAGCGGGGCGGGGACGGGCCGAACCTGCGCGCCTTCCAGGAGCACTTCGGCGGTTGAGGCGCGCGGATTTAACTCCGTTTAATCCCACGCCCGTCCCGATTTGGACGACAACTCCCTGGAGCAGTCGCTCGAGGGGGACGCCGATGCATGGGGACTGGCGCAGTGTTGGGGACTCGCGGGAAGAGACGTCACTCGTGTTCCGGCGGCTGGATGCCCGCACCGTTCGCGTCCTCGGCGGCCCCCGGGAGATGTTGACGGTGCTGGAGGACTTCGCGCGCGGCGAGGGGGGCGCCGCGGCGGGTGTGCTCGAGCCCGGCGTCTGCGCGAGCTGGCGGGGATGGCGGCTGGATGTCGACGCCACCCAGGTCATGGGGCGCGCGTCGTACGAGCAGCTCATGGGCCAGGGAGGCCTGCAGCCCATGCGCGTCGCCACGGGCCTTTCGGGGCGGGGCCGGGAGCTGAGCGTCTTCACCGAGGATGCTCGCACGGGCCGGGAGGACTTCCGCTACACGCTGCTGCTCGGCGACGTCGTGCTGGGCATCCGGGGCGAGGTGGACCTGCCCGAGCGCCACGTCTACGACGTCACGCTCAGAGGGGTGGCCCACCTGCTCGTGCGCGCGCTGCGCCGGGTGCATGCGCGGTGCGCGGCGCACGGCGACACGGCGGTGCTCGTCTTCACGGCCCAGGAGGCGGAGCAGCTTCGCCAGGGCGCGCGGGACTGGTGCGCGGCGACCGGGGACGAGGGTTGTCCGGAGTGGGTGCTTCGGGTGGCCGACGCGGAGTCCGCGGAGGAGGCCCTCCGGGGGCTCATCACCTCCACCGACGACGCGGCCCGCATCGCCGAGCGCCTGCTGGAACTGGGCGCCTTCCTCCTGGAGTCCGAGGCGGCGATGTCGCGGGACTGGCCCGGGGTGGAGCTGCCCGCGTGGCGTCAGGAGTAGCGCGCGAAGGCGGACGCGGCCATGGGCACCGGCTCCGAGGACAGCTCCGGCTCCGTGGAGGTCAGCGGCTGGTAGGCATCCACCGGTGACGCGCGCCCCACCACGAACTCCGCGGCGCTTCGGAGCTTCTCCAGCGCGCGCTCCGTGCAGTGCAGGGTGATGAGCGGCAGGAAGCCCGGCTCGCTCATCCACTTCACCGCGCCCAGCAGGTGGTTCGCGCTCAGGAACCGCATCACATCATCCCGCAAGGCACGACTCTCCTCGCCCGCGGCGAGGAGGGCGGCGCGCCTGTCTCGGGGAGGCGGAGCCGGACGTGGCTCGCGCTCCTCCCGGGGCATGATGATGGTCTCGATCCACATCGGAGCGCCCTCCGGACGTAAGACCTGTGGGCTCGCTGACCGCCTACGGCTGCTTGCTCCCTGGCCCTCAGGTAACCGGGGAATGATGCGCGATTTCACTTCCCGTTGTTTTCGTCCGGGCGCCAATTCCTTCTCGACGGGCGACAAAATGTGAAAAATCGGAGTGATATTGGAACCCACGATGTCGGGTGGGGACTCACCGGGTAGGTGCGGCTCGCGAGGGGCGCACACCCCAGGTGTCCAAGGGGGGACATACGAATGGGACAGGAGGGTGTGTCAGGCTGGGGCACATGAGACCTGGCCGCGCGCTGGAGTTCGAGACGTTGTTCCCGTCGCCTCTCACAGGGGGTGAGGGGAGGCGAGCGTCCCGGGCCGGTGACTCGCGTTGGCGCGTGACGAGGTGAGCATGCGCGCCGGCACGCCGCCTCCTCCCCGTGGTCGTCGACGTGCCCCGGGCACGGCCCCGCGTGGGAAGCGGGAGCCTCGCGAGGCGGTGGCGCGGACGTCCGCGCCGCGAGGGTTGGGGCCGCCCGCTGTCTTCGTCGGGCGCAAGCAGGAGCTCCAGCGGCTGAGCAGCCTGCTGCGCCGCGTGCGCACCGGGGTCGTCTATGGCCTGCCCGGGGTGGGCAAGTCCGCGCTGGTGGCCGCGGTGGCGGCGCGACATCGGGGGCCGGTGGTCCACCGGCGCATCGCTCCGGGGGACGCGCTGGACTCGGTGGTGGACGACGCGCGCCGGCTCTTGCGCGAGGCGCCCGTGGCGCAGGCGCTGTCGGACGACGCGCGCCTGGAGGACCTGGCCCGGGAGCTGGATGCGCGCGGGGCGCTGTTCGTGGTGGATGACCTGCACGTGCTCGCGCGCGAGGAGCGCGTGGCGTTGGTGGAGGGGCTCGGCGGGCGGCTGCGAAAGGGCGCGCTCCTGGCCACCTCGCGCGAGGAGCTCCCCCGCCAGGCCACGAGCCCGGACCGCATCGAGCTGCGACTGGATGGGCTGCCGGAGTCCGCCGCGAAGCTGCTGTGGCGGCAGCTGGACACGCTGTATGGCGCGCGCGAGGGCTTCGCCGCGGCCTGGGCCCGCTCCCGGGGTGTGCCGTTCCTCTTGCGCCGCGCGCACGCGAACGACGCGGATGTGGAGGAGCCGGTGCGCGCGGCGCTCTCGTCGCTGCCGCCGGATGAGCGGCGCGTGGCCGCGGTGCTCGCGTTGTCGGAGCTGCCGCTGCCCGCCTCCGCGCTCGCCGACGTGCTGCCGGACGGTGGCGCCGGCGAGGCGCTGCGAAGGCTGTCGGCCCGGCTCCTCGTGGAGACGGACGCGCGCGGCCGCCATGGCGTGCACGACCTGGTGCGCGAGGCGTTCCAGTCGCTGCTCGACGCCGAGGAGTCACGCGCGGCGCACGAGGCGCTGCTCGCGCTGCTGTCACGCGAGCCGCTGCCGGAGGTGGTGCGGGTGCGCGCGATGTCCCGCCACCTGCAGGCCCTGGGACGACACGAGGAGCGTCGCGCCTTCATCGTCGGGGAGGCGGAGGCGCTCGTGCGCCAGGGCGCGGCCGGGGAGCTGCTCACGCTGCTGGGCTCGCTGCCGCCCGCGCTGTGCACGCCCGACGTGGGACTGGCCCGGGCCCGGGCCCAGGTGCGCCTGTTGGACCTGCGCCGCGCCTACGAGGAGCTCCTGGCGCTGCGCGCGTCGCTCGGTGAGGACGGGGACGCGGACCTGCGCGAGCAGGTGGGGACGGTGCTGGTGCGCGTGGCGCTCTTCTCGCTGGAGCTGGACGCGTGCGAGCGGACGCTGCAGTCGATGCCCATGCCGCGCGACGCGGAGGTGTTCCTCCAGCAGCTCCTGGCGTGGGCCGCGCTGCGCTTCTTCCAGGGGCGACTGGATGAGTCCCTGGAGATGCTGGACGCGGCGTGCTCCGCGACCGAGGACCGGCGCGTGCTCGGCTGGGGGGCCTATGCCCGCGCGCTGATGTGTTGGATTGAAGGCCGGGACGACGGGCTGGAGGAGCCGCTCAACCAGTGTCTGTCCTTGCTGGAGGGCGCGCCGCTCAACTCGCGCGGCCCGCTGGTGGCCGCCATGTCCGCGGGCATCCTCAGCCGGCTCGGCCGCTTCGCTCAAGCGGAGGCCGCGCTCGCGGGCGCTCGGGAGAAGCTGGGCCAGCTGGGCGCGCCGAGGCTGGCGCTGGAGCTCGACTGCATCGCCGCCCTCGTCCGGGGCGAGCGCGGAGAGCGCGGGGCGTCACTCGCGGGCCTGCGTGAGACGTCGGCCCGCGCGCAGCAGGGCGGCTATCTCTTCATCCACCATCTCTCCCGCGTCAGCGCCGGGCGCATGCTGCTGGAGCTGGGGCGGCGCGCGGAGGGGCTCGCGCTGCTCGACGAGGCCGCGGCGGACGCACGGGCCCGAGGCGCCGAGGGACTGGCCCGCGCCGCCGAGGCCGCCCGCGCCGCCGATGTGCTGAGGCAGGTGGAGCGCCCGTCGGCGGTGGAGCCTCGCGAGGTGCGCCCGGGCATGGCGGCGCGGCAGCGGGCGCTGGTGGCATTGGCCTCGGCGACGGCGGGCGACAGCGTGCGCGCCGAGGGACTCCTGGCCTCGCTGGAGCCGCTGGCGCGCGGCGAGGACTTCGCCCTGGAGCGCGCGCTGGCGCACCTGTCGCGGGCGCTGCTGCATCGGCTGGCCGAGCGCGCGGCGGAGTCACGTGCCTCGCTGGAGGCCGCGGCGCGGTCCGCCGCGGAGGGCGAGGCGGACCCGGAGCTGATTCCGGAGCTGGCGCGCTCGCTCGCCTCGCTGCGGGTGGTGACCTCCACCGGCTCGCGTCTGGCCGTCGAGGCGCCCGTCGCCGCGTCGGACGCGGTGGTGCTCGACGCGCGCCACCACGAGCTGCGCGCGGGAGCCCGCTCCGTCTCGCTCGCCAGGCGCGTGCTCCCGCGGAGGCTGCTCTACGCGCTGGCCCGACGTCCGGGCCGCACGCTGCCCAAGGAGGACTGCGTGCGGGCCATGTGGGAAGCGGCCTATGACCCGAGGCTGCACGACAACGCGCTGCGCGTGCACGTGCGTCACCTGCGGGAGATGCTGGAGGGCACCGGCGCGCGGCTGGTGTTCGAGGACCCGGGCTATCGCCTGGAGGTGCCACCGGGCTTCGCCTTCGTTCGCGACGAGCCCGGCGCGTCCTAGAGCGGCAGCTCCACCGCGAAGGTGGCGCCGCCGCCGGGCGTGTCCTCCACGTGGATGTGGCCGCCGTGCGCCTCGACAATCTGCCGGACGATGTAGAGGCCCAGGCCCATTCCGCCCTGTCGCCGCGCGTTGTCGCCCTGCGTGAAGCGCTCGAAGATGCGCTCGCGGTCCTTCACCGGCACCCCCGGGCCGCTGTCGCACACCGTCAGCTTCGCCTTGTCACCGTGCCGCGTGAGCGACAGCGACACGGGGTTGCCCGCGCCGTAGCGCAGGGCATTGGACAAGAGGTTGCTCACCACCTGTTCCATGCGCAGTCGGTCGAAGCGGCCCTCCATCGGCCCGTCCACCTTCGCGCTCAGCGGCACGCCGGTGTGCCGGGCCTCGTCCCCGAAGCGCGCCACCAGGTCCGCCACGACGGCGGCCAGGTCTCCGTCGGAGAAGTGGAAGTCCAGCTTGCCCGTGCGGATGCGGCTGACGTCGAGCAGGTTGTCCACGAGCGCGCCCAGCCTGCGCAGCTGGCGCTCGGTGGCGTCCAGCTTCGCCTGGACCTTGGGCGAGCCGAGCGTCTCCTGCGCGTTGCCCTCGGCGAGCCTCCGCAGCAGCTGGGCCTGCAGCCGCAGGGACGTCAGCGGCGTGCGCAGCTCGTGGCTCGCCAGCGAGAGGAAGTCGTCGCGCGTGCGCACCGCCTCCTGCAGCGCGAACTCCGTCTCCTTCAGCGCGGTGATGTCCAGGAGCGCGCCGCGCACCACCATCACCTTGCCCGTCGCGTCGCGCAGCACCCGCGCGCGGCTGGTGAGCCAGTGCCAGGAGCCATCCGGCCAGTGCGTCCTGTACGTGGAGACGTACGCGTCCGTCCTGCCCGCGGCGATGTCCTTCAGTTGCGTCTGCACGGCCGGGCGGTCGTCGGGGTGGAGCGACTCGATGAACCGCTCGTGGGTCCACTCCGCCAGCGGATGGGGATAGCCGTAGAGGCGGTCATGTCCCTCCGAGCGGAACACCTGGCCGGTGGCGACGTTGGTCTCCCAGACGGCCATCTGCGCGGAGTCCAGCGCCACCTGGAAGCGCTCGCCGAGCTGACGGAAGCGCTCCTCGGTCCTGGCCACCTCGCTCTCCGCGCGCTGCCTCCGGGTGATGTCGGCGGCGAGCACCCACGTTTCCTCGCCCACCACGCGGACGTTGACGTCCAGCCAGACACGCGAGGGCAGCTCCGCCAGGAAGCGTCCCCCCTCGCGGGTGGACAACGCGGCCATCAAGCGCTCGTGCAGCACGGTGCCCGCGAGCGCGGGCTCGGCCGTCCAGGGCTCCTGGCCCTGCAGCTCCTGGGCGGGTACGCCGAGCAGCGCGGCGGCGCGGCCATTCACCTCGCGGATGCGCCCCTGGGCATCCAGGCAGAGGAACGCCTCGCTCATCATCTCCCGCAGCACGCACAGGCGGGCCTCGGCGGAGAGCGCTGCTTCGTCGGCGGGCGCTGCGGGCATGGCTCCCGAGGGGATGACGGGGGTGTCCGTGGAGGGGATGGACACGGCGGACGGCGAGGGGCTCATGTAGACCTGAACCGTCCCCTGGCCCTCCAAATGCGTCAAGTCATCCGCTCCGCCTGGGGAATCACGCTGCGGCGCGGCGTCCGCACGTCGGGACATCCACCAGCCCCGACCTCGGCCCCTCCACAGGCCGGCCCCGCGTCGAGGGCGGGACATGCGACTCAGGACCCGCCCGTCGGCGCGGTCGGGTCCACGATGGGTTCCGGCATGACCCACGTCCCCGTGGGGTCCAGGTACGCCTGGTCGAAGGCGTAGAGGATGCCGTTCCAGCGGTCCCAGAAGTCGGCCCAATTGTACTCGGTGGGCGGCGAGGTCAACGGGTTGCCGTCGCGGTCCGGCTGGCTGTTCGCATAGTCGGCGTAGTTCCAGACGACCGTGCCGAACTCGGTGCGCAGCAGCGGGGTGATGATTCGGAGCAGCGCGACGCGGGACACCTCGTCCGCGCGGGGCGAGGCGGGCGAGAAGACGGGCTGTGCCATGTCGTGCTGCTCGCGCCAGGCGATGTAGTTGTTGGCCATGGCCACGAGCGCGTCACGGGTGGCGGGGCTCGTGGACAGGCGGGCCTGCTCGTAGAGGGCGAAGGCCGCGACCAGCAGGCTCTTGTAGTGCATGCCCGGGAAGAGCTGGTCGAACTGGTAGGGGCGCGGCGTGTCGAACGCGTGCGCCAGCGCGTAGTCGTAGGCCTGCACGGCCTGGGCGGGCACCGCGTCCACCAGCGTGAACTCCGTGAGCACGCGCGCGGGCGTCACCGCGCCGACGGCGCTGCGGCGCCACGCCAGGTAGAGCTGCCCCGAGCCGCCGATGTCCGAGAAGATGGCGAGGTTGCCCTCGTGCAGGGTGCGCTCCAGCGTCAGCACGATGCTCTCCACCTTGTCGAGCGGCCAGAAGCCCGGCGCGGACTGGTAGAGCGCGGCGAAGCGCGCGGCGGTGATGCTCAACGTGCGCACGTCCAGGAGCGCCGCGGTGTTGAGCGAGGTGATGAGCGCGCCGAGCGAGGCCGCCGCGTCCGTGGGCACTCCGCGCAGCACCAGCTCCAGGCCCAGCTGCTCCGGCGTGGCGAGCAGCTGGAGGTCGAGCCCCACGCGCTGGAGCGCATGGAGCACCGACAGCGAGGGCTGTCCGCGCGCGGCGGCGATGATGCGCTTCGCGATGGCGGTGCCGAGCATGCCCTCGCCGCCGGTGCGCGAGGCATTGGGCGCGAAGGTGAACCAGGTGGGGCGCACGGCGCTGGCGCCACCGGGTTGCAGGGCCGGGTCCAGCACCGCGCCCAGCTCATAGGCGATGGCGATGTAGCCCTCGGTGATGCGCTGGTTGTCCTCCAGCGGAGTCGCCGTGGACTGGGCGCTCGCGGAGGCGCAGGAGAAGGCCACGGCGAGCGCGAGCCCTCGAAGGGCGTGAGAAGAGCGGGGAGCAGGGAATCGTCGCATGGGGAGTCCGCCGGGAAGACGTGGGGTCCTGGGGAGGTAGTCACTGCCCAGGCTCTTCCAAAGGCGTGGCGGCCCCGCGCTATTGCGGCGCTGTCCGGAACCCGACGGTTGGAGGGGCTTTGGAGCCCATGTGCTCCATGAGGCGTGCTGCTGGCGCGGCGCGCTCAGAGGTGGCGGACGGCGTGCTCCTCCCACAGCGAACCCGGGGCGGTGAACACGTCGGCGGGCTGGCCCTCGAGGACCCACCAGGCGCCTCGGGCCACCTCCTCCTCGAGCTGTCCGGGAGACCATGCGGAGACGCCCTCGAAGGTGAGGGATTCACCGATGGGCAGATGCGCCTCGCGACGTCCTTCGTACCAGGCGATGCCGTCGAGGAGGGGCTGTGCTCCCTCGGGGGCCGGGTGGCGCAGCGTGAGGGTGATGTGGAGCGAGGGGTTCACCGGGCCGCCCCAGCGGTCCACGCCTTCGGGGAGGCGCTCGCCCTGCCGGGTGTGCACGCGATTGAGCACCACGCCCCAGGTCCTGCGCTGGGCGCCCGCGTCGAGGAGCAGCACCACGGTCTCGTCGAAGTTCTCCGAGACGCGGCCAGGACGGGCGACGAGCAGCGAGCCCGCACGGAGCGGCGCTGCGGGCTGCTCCAGGGACTTGAGCGCGTCGATGGCGCGCGGGAAGAGCACGAGCAGCGCGGCCGCGACGAGCATCAGCACCCAGCCGAGGTGCCAGCGCGAACGGCGCATCATGACGCGTGGCCCGGACGTGGGCGGGCCCGGGCCGGGTGGAGGAAGGGTGTGCTCACGGCTTGCGGTGGGGCCGCGCGGGAGGCGGGGCCTCCGACATGTGCTCGGCCTTGAAGCGGGCCAGGGCCTGCTCGGGGTCGATCTCCTGGAGCTGCTCGGCCCGGGTCTTCTGGGTCGCCGTGTACGGCGTGAGCTCCGAGGGTGTCGGTTGCTTCGAGCCGCGCAGCCAGCGCCGCGTCAGCGAGAAGAGGACGTAGATGCCGAGCGCCAGCAGGCTGTATTTGAGGAGCCACTTCGCCACGCCGATGAAGAGGCCGACCACCGCGATGGCGACGAGCAGGCCGATGCCGCCGATGACGAGGACCTCGCCGGTGCTCCACGAGGACTCACGCTCGTCCGCGCCTGTCGTGTCAGGAGGCTCCTGCTCCTTCTGGATGAGGGTGGGCTGCTGAGACTCCATGAGAATCCCCCGACCTGGGCCTGACTGACGCGACCGCGCGCGTGGCTCAGCATAGGAGGGATGCCGTTCGACTGACAGTGCGGACCGGCGCGAGCGGCCGTGTCCCGGGTTCATACCGGTTACAGGCGTCGCCAGGGCTTCATACCGGTTACAGGGCCTGAACGGGCCCATGCCGGTTACGCGGGCAATCCGGCGCTCTGTCCGCTCATGGGACGAAAAACGACGCGGCGGGCCAGCGTCGTGAGTCGCAATCCGGGGACGGAGGCCCGAGTCGCCACCCGGTTGTTCGAGTCATCGAGAGGCAATGGGGTTACACGGGCCGCCGGGGGTCGAGCCGGTCCAGGTCCGCGGGCGTGTCCACGTCCTCGCCGCCTCCGGGGAGCGGTACGGTGGCGACGCGGGTCGGGTCGCGGGCAATCACTCCACGTGCGCCCTGGGCCGGGGACAGGGCTTCCAGCTCCGGGAACACGGCGCGGGAGAACAGCGCGGGGACACCGTGCGTGCCGTCGTATCCAGAGGCCACGATGGGTGCACCGGTGGTCCGCCAGGTGTCCACGAGGGCTCGGAGATGTGATGCCGTGACGCGGACCTGGTCACAGAGCATGAAGAGCACCGCGTCCACGTCGGGGTCACCCGATGACATCGCCGAGAGCCCCATCGTCAGTGAGCCGCCGGGACCGAGCGCCCAGTCGGGATGCTCGATGACTCGCAAGGGGAGGTCGACGAGCTCGGAGGCGATGGTGTCGCGATGGGCGCCGAGGACCACGAGCACGGGACCTGCGCCGAGAGACAGGGCCGCTTCGGCGGCGCGTCGGATGAGCGTCTTCCCCTCGTGGACGACGAGCTGCTTGGGATGTCCGAGCCGAGACGAGCCTCCCGCCGCGAGCAACACCACGCCTGCTCGCGCTCGGCCCGCCCTCACGCGAGCTTCCGTACAGGAGGCGGCGCCACCGTGTGGATGGGCGCGCGGCGCTCGCGCAGCTTGCCGCCCTCGCGCTCCGACACCACGGCCTGCAGCTCCGCGACGATGGACAGGGCGATCTCCTCCGCGCCCTCCGCGCCGAGGTCCAGCCCCACCGGGGCATGCAGCTTCTCCAGCATCGTCGCGCTCGGCGCGGTGGCGAGCCCCGCGAGCAACCTCTCCGTGCGAGAGCGCGGACCCAACACACCCAGATACCGCAGAGGATGCGGGAGCAACCCTGCGAGCAGCTCCTGGTCCTGCGGCAGGCTGTGCGTCATCAACACCACCAGCGCGCGAGGTGACACCGGAGCCGAAGTCGCCGCCTCACCCGTCTTCGCGGAGACCACCGCGTGCGCCAGAGGGAATCTCCGTCGCAGCGTCTGCATGGGCCGGTCCGCGACCACCGTGACGCGCCAGCCCAGGCTCGCTGCCTGGGTCACCACGGGCGCGACGTCGAACCCGCTGCCGAACAACACCAGCTCGTGGGGCGGCTGCACCACCTCCACCAGCACGTCCGCGCCTCCACACGGCCCGCTCCACGTGCGGCCCTGCTCCATCGCCTCGCGGGCCGCGACACGAACGGCCTCTCCCAGTGCGCCCGCGATGTGTCCCGCCTCCACGCCATCGTCACGCACCATCCACCGCGTCCCCACGGCCTGCGCGGGCCCCTGGTACACGGTGGCGATGACGGCGCGACGTCCCAGGTTCCGGGCCTCGTCCGCGAAGACCAGCGCATCGGCCGGGCCGGGCTCACAGCGCTCCAGCAACACGTCCACGACGCCATTGCAGCCGAGCGCGAAGGACAAGCTGCCCTCGTCCTCGATGCCTTCTCCCGTGGAGTCGTAGCGGAGCACGCGAGGCCCGGTGCTCGTCCAGAAGAACGCCTTGCGGACGATATCGGCCTCCAGACACCCGCCGCTCACGCCTCCGGCGAGCCAGCCGTCCTCGCCCATCAACATCCGGGCGCCCGGCTTGCGGTACGACGAACCCGACACGGCGACCACCGTGGCCAGTACCCAGGGCCCACGGGAGCGCGCGCGAGCGCGGAGGATGGCGTCCAGGTCCTTCATGTTGGACCCAAGCCTAGCAGACAGCCGCGGACGTCAACGCGCCACCGAGCCGTCACCCGGCCCGGGGGATACCGCGTGTGTTGGAGACCGGGCAGGGGCTCGCGCGGTGAGTCGCGCGGCCTGGGCGCAGAGGAACACGAGCAACACCGGCTCGATGAAGTACTTGAACCGCATGTTCTCGCCCTTCTCGAAGAGCACGCTCACCGAGACGACGAACAACACCGGCAACACCAGCCCGGCCACCTGGAGCCAGTCCACACGGCGCTTCATCTCCCGCACGGCCCGCGCTCCCGCGAGGAGCACCAGCACCCAGAGCACGGGCGACGAGAAGACGAAGTCGAGCGGCACTCGCCACGGCAGCCGGTCCACCAGGACGTTGGGCTGGTAGCGGCTGGACGGCACGCCGTACATCACCGCGTTCTGCGCGAACGAAGCGAGCGTCGCGGAGAGGGGCCGCTCGACGAGGGCCCGACGGCACACGTACTTCAGCCCCACCGAGTACCGCAGGGCATCCAGGTGGTTGTAGTTGTAGTAGCCCCCGAGCTTCTCGTCCGTGCGCAGCACGGCGGCGCTGGCCGGTGACGGCAGGGACCTGGGCAGCACGTTGTCGGGCAGCCGCACCGCGCCGAGGTCGGGCTCGCCCAGGCCGATGGCCCGACAGAAGTTGAGCCCGTCGAAGCTGGACGTCATGGACGTGTTGAACAGGGCGAGCTGCTTGGCGACGTAGGGGCCCGCGAAGAGCGTGACGACGACGAGATAGCGACCCACGCTCCGAGCCGAGGCCCCCCGCAGCGCGAGACACAGGGCCACCAGTGGGAAGAACGGCCACTGGAAGATGGAGCGCAGGAAGAAGAGGACGAGCGACGCGGCGGCGAGCCGGGCGATGGAGCCGTCCTCGCGAGGGAAGCGCCACAGCTCGAAGCAGAACCACAGGAATGCGAGGGCGCTGGCCGCGGTGCTGTCCAGGAGCGTCGCGAAGGCGAGGGTGCCCGGATGCAGCGCCATCAGCACCGCGGCGACTCGGGCGAATCTCCGCCCCGCCACCTGGAAGACCCACGCATGCACGAGCGTCACCGTGCCAGCGAACACGAGCGCCCACACGACATAGGTCCAGCGGTCCACGGCGTCGACCAGGGCCAGGTCATCGAGCGAGCCCTGGAACATGGCCAGCGTGGCGCGGAGCACGTCCAGCAGGGGCG
Organism: Myxococcus fulvus; assembly: GCF_900111765.1. Next base: position 980,675 of record NZ_FOIB01000002.1, on the reverse strand, counting down.
GCTGGATGTGCAGATACCAGAGGGAGCGCAGCGGCTCGTCGCGCAGCTCGCGCAGCGACAGCGTCTGCATCATCCGCTCGGAGCTCCACGCCTGGAAGCGCAGCCCGTCCAGGGTGAACCGGCGCAGCCCCGCCTCCAGCACGAGCAGGAACAGGAAGGACGCGGCGAAGACGACCCCCCGCTCGCGTCGGCTCGCGACACGGGCGTCGGGAAGCGCGGGCGCGTCCGAGGCGAGGGGAGGGGATTCGGCCACCGCGGGCGAGTCTCGCAGCCTCCCGGGGTCCTCGTACAGTTCACGGAGTGTGACCCGGTCCTCCGGGCGGGCGCGCGGGAATCACCCGGGGGACTGGATGATTCCCCTGTCTCAGGCTGTACTTGGCTTTCGCATGCCCATCCTGCGTCAGGCCTACGCGCTCCAAGCCCTCCGCGAGCTCGGTCGACTGGCTCCAGACCTCGCCCGCGTCCGCGCCAACCGCTCGTTGGAGGACAGCCTGCGCAGCCTGAGCGAGGCCTGTCAGACGACGCTCGGCATGGAACTGGAGACGCTCACGCTGTTCGACGCGCGCTCCGTCGTGCGGTTGTTCGGGCACGCCGAGCAGGCGCGCATCCTCGCCCACCTGATGGACGAGCGGGCACGCACGCTCGCCGAGCACGGTGACTTCGTGGGCGCGCTCTCGGACACTGTCTACGCGGGCCAGTTGCTCATGTGCTCGCGTCAGCGCTTCGGCGTCCACAAGGACGCTGGCGCCGCCGACGCGTTGGAGCGCGAGCTGCCCAAGCCTCCGCCCTGATTCGACTCAGGAGGCGCGACCCGTGACGCGCGCCCGGGGCCTGCTCACCGCCTCGGCGCCGCACGCGGCCGCGTGACGCGCGAGCGCCTCGTCGAGCGCGGCGTCGTCCAGCTTCACGCCCTTCTCCCGCCATAGGTTGTCCACCTGGAGCACGCCATCGCGCACGCGCGCCTCCAGCCGTCCCACCAGCTTCCCTCGATGGAGCAGCGGACAGACGTACCAACCCCACTCGCGCTGCGCGGCGGGCTTGTAGACCTCCCAGGTGTAGTCGAAGCCGAACGCCACGCGCACCAGCTCCCGGTCCCACAGCACCGGGTCCAGGGGCCCGAGGATGCGCATCCTCGCGTCGGGCTCCGGCTGATCCCGCTCCCGGAAGCCCACGGGCGCCAGGTAGCGCCGGGGCGAGCCGGGGATGCTGACCGCCTCCAGCACGCCCTCGTCGACCAGCGTGTCGGGGAGCGAGGAGGTGCGCACCTCGGTCAGCGTGGACCAGTGGGGACCGCTCGCGCGGCTGAGCAGGCCCGCGGCCTCCACGCGCTCGGTCAGTCCCCAGCGCTCGAACGTCTGCGTCACCCGGGCCTCGGCCATCCGGGGCAGGGCGCGATGCGGGACGTCGTACAGCTTGCCGCCCGGGCCCCGGCCGCACACCACCACCTGACAGCGCGTCCACAGGATTTCCAGCGCCATCGCCGTGGCGCGAGCGGTGCCCTTCCAACCACTCCAGTCGATGGGCACCACCGCGCCATGGTCCTTCAGCTCGCGTGGCGAGGAGCGGCCGCGCGCCATCACCTCCTCGAGCACCGCGTGCAGCACCGCCTCCGGCACCCGCTTGAGTCGCTCCTCCAGTCGCCACCAGGGCGCCTGGGCCGCGCGCTCGCGGTAGTAGGGGAACGCGCTGGCCGGCAGCAGGCAGCGCTCCTTGGCGAAGTGCTCGAAGGCGTGCCCTGGCAGCAGGTGTCGGTACACGTCGCCGCGCGCCAATCCGTCCACGCGCGCGAGCGCCACCAGGTCCGCGTTGGTGCCGATGACATCCAGCGGGTCCAACTGGATGCAGCGCAGGGTCTTCAGGAGCGCGCGGGCACCCCGGGCACCCTGGAGCGGGAAGGGGCGCGAGAGCCCGAGGTGCGCGACGAGGAAGCGTCGGGCCTCGTCCGGCGGAAGCACGGTGGCGGGAGGATGCGAGGGCACGGTGTGGACTTTAACGTCGCCCCGGACGCTTGCCGGGGCCGAGTGGGCTCACAGGCCGGATTTCGCGGCGACGCGGTCCACGATGTCCCTGGGCAGTCGGAGCGCCCGCTCGAACTCCAGGCGCACGGACGCCGGAACGGGAGGCGAGCGCGCGTCGAGCAGTGCGAGCAGCCGCTCTCCCCACGCGAGGAACTCGAGCCCCTGTCGCGCGAGGCTCCGGGAGAAGGGGTGGAGCTCCACCTCGACGCGCGGGGTGACGGGCGTGCCGCTCGCGCTCCGGTCCTCCAGGGCCAGCACATCCCCGTGGCGCCAGAGCTTCATCGCGGACTCCTCCCAGGGGGCGGCCTGTGCCTCGTCAGCGCCATCGAGGAGCTTGTCCAACGCGAAGAACCAGCTCCACGTCATCCAGAACTCGTCGACCGAGTCCTCGCCGCTGAAGGCCACGCCGCCCACGTCGATGAAGAAGCCTCCGACGAAGCTGCAGCAGCTCACACGGGGCTGCCGGAGGACCTCGTCGAGGTACTCCCGCTCCAGGCCCTGGAGGTCCGCGAGCCCCACCCACCGCTGCTCGACGAACACGCGGAGGTCGGCACGGAAGGGCGGGGCGGACATGGCCCCGACTGTACCGTGCAACCTCCTTGCTCGTGTAACCCCATGGCTGGAGCGTGGGCCACGGGCACCGCGTCAGTCGCGCCCGCGGGCGTCGGGGTCCTCGGGCTCCGGCTCCAGTCGCGCCTGTCGCTGGCTGGCCTCCCACGACTTCTCCGCGTCGTTCGCATGGACGATGGCGGCCTCCGCGTCATCCTGGGCGCTGGCCCAGGTGGTGTGCCCGCCGGCGTAACCCTCCAGCGGCCGGGGACCCCGGTGGGCCTCCACCTCCAAATCTTGCTGCTCCTGCTCGCGGAGCCGTTGTCGCTCCTGTTCCCGCTCCCGTTGATGCTGTCGCTCGAGGATGGAGTCATCCGCCATGGCGCCGTCACCTCCTGGCTCCAAACGTGCGGACGAGGGACGGACGCCGCAGCGAAGCGGCGCCAGGGCCCGGTGGGCCGCATGCTCGGAGGGCGGCCGGAGTGCACCGTCACCCTCCGAGACGTCAGCCTTCGCGCACGCGCAGGACGACCTTGCCGGTCGCGCGCCGGGCGTCCAGCTCGCGCAGCGCCTGCGCGCCCTGCTCCAGGGGGAAGACGGGGCCGACGACGGGCTCGAGCACACCCTGGTCCGCCATCGCCTCCAGGTCCTTGGCGATGGTGGGCGTCAGCGACGGCTCATGGATGAGGAAGCCGCCCCACGCCACGCCCACGACGTCGATGTTGCGCAAGAGCAGCTTGTTCACCGCCACCTCGGGGATGCGGCCTCCGGCGAAGCCCACCACCAGCAGCCGTCCCTCCGGGGCCAGCGCCTTGAGGCTCTTGTCGAAGATGTCCCCGCCCACCGGGTCCAACACCACGTTGGCGCCCAGGCCGTCCGTCAGCTCCTTGAGCTGCGTGAGCCAGGGGCCCGAGGACAGCAGCACCTCGTGCGCTCCCGCCTTGCGGGCCACCTCCGCCTTGCGCTCGTCGCTCACCACCGCCACCACGCGCGCGCCCGCACCGCGCGCCACCTGGATGGACGCCGTGCCCACGCCGCCCGCGGCGCCGTGCACCACCACCGTCTCGCCCGCCTTCAGCCGGCCCCGGCGGTGCAGCGCGAAGTGCGCCGTGTGGTAGTTCATCACCACGCCCGCAGCCGCCTCGAAGCTCCAGCGCCGAGGAATCCGGAACACCATCTCCGCGGGAATCGCCGCCACCTCCGCGAAGCCCCCCAGCCCGAAGCTGAAGGCCATCACCCGGTCTCCCGCCTTCACCGACGCGCCCTCGGGCGCCGAGCGCACCACGCCCGCCACCTCCACGCCCGGCACGAAGGGCAAGGGCGGCTTCAACTGGTACTGCCCCTTCGTCAGGAGCAAATCGGGGAAGCTCACCCCCGCCGCCACCACGTCGATGAGCACCGCGTCCTGCGCCTCGGGCTCGGGAAGCTCCACCAAGGCCAGCCCGTCGGGTCCGTCCAGTCGCTGCAGCTGAAGTGCGCGCATGTACCTTCCTCCCGGGGCGGCAGCCTCGCGCACCCGTCCGCTTCCGCAAAGCAACTCGGCGCGCGGGCCGCTGTCAGCCCCGTCCAGGAGGCCGCGTCCACTGGGAGGATTTCCGGCGTCCGTCCGGTGTGGCCCGACACGCACTTGGGTGCTTGGGGGCGCTGGTTCGACTCCAGCTCTCCCGACTTCCATCGGGAGATAGCTCAGCGGTAGAGCACGAGCCTGAAAATCATGGCCGCGCCACTCGGACGCCGGATTTCCTCCCTCCCGAAATTCCCCGGAAATGCCGCGAGAAATGCGGTCCGCGCGCGGACCCCGTGATGGCCTCTTCGGCCACGCATTTTCGCGGAATTCTGTTCACACCAGGGTTACCCACTACGTCGTACGCGCTGGCGGAAGCGGCGGGTAGGGCTCCGATAAGTTACTGAAATAGTTGGGGCTTCTAGCCGAAGCTCGCAATTTAAGAATAAGCTACTTACTAAAATAATCGCGCAACCTTGAAATACACAACCATCCTGTGACACTGTGCTTCCTAATCTTTCCGTTTAGGAGGATTACATGGTGAATCAGCGAGTACGCGGTGTTCTTGGTGTAGCGGCGCTGTCCTTCCTCGTTGGTTGCAACGAGTCCACCCCTGCTCCCGAGGCCAAGCCCCAGGACACCGCGACGAAGAGCGCGGCGGCCCTGCAGCTGACCGGGAAGAAGGTTGTTGCCACGGATTCCTCCGGTGTCGCCAAGTTCATTACCGGCGACCTCGGCCCCGCACCGCAGGCGGCCGCGGGCTTCTCCGCCCTGGGTCAGGCGGACCTGGCTCCGGTGGCGGCGCTCATCGCGCCCCAGCTGAACCTGAACCCGGCGGACCTGGTCCTGAAGAAGACGTTCACGGACCGCCAGGGTGACGGCCACGTCATCTATGGCGTGAAGGTCAACAACATCCCCGTGCTGTACGGCCAGCTGCGCCTGACCACGCGCGGTGGCAAGGTCATCGCGGCGTCCACCAACACCCGCAGCGACCTGAAGGCCGCGGCCAAGGCGAGCGTGGACGTGTCGGTGGCGAAGGACGCCCTGCAGGCGGACCGCTCCACGTTCGACGGCCTGAAGATCGAGGACGGCCACGAGCTGGTCTACTTCCGTGACGGCGACGAGCTGGTGCTCGTCTACAAGCTCATCCAGACGGGTGAGCGCCGCGACGGGACGCCCGTGCGCGATGTCGTCCTGGTCAACGCGACGAACGGCGACGTGATTGCCCGCCACCCGCAGATCAAGGAGGGCCTGGCCCGCCGGATGCACAACGGCAACAACACCACGACGCTCCCTGGCGCGGTGGTTCGCACCGAGGGTCAGCCCGAGGTCGCCGACCCGGTCGTCAACACCAACTACGACCACCTGGGCACGGTGTACGACTGCTTCAGCGAGCTGTTCGGTCGTGACTCGTACGACAACGCCGGCGCCACGCTGGTCAGCACGGTCCACCACCGCGTCGCGTACGTGAACGCCTTCTGGAACGGTACCCAGATGGTGTACGGCGATGGCGACGGCGTGAACGCCAGCAACCTGGCGAACTCGCTGGACGTGACGGCGCACGAGCTGACGCACGCCGTGACGGAGTTCTCCTCCGACCTCGTCTACGACAACCAGTCGGGTGGTCTGAACGAGTCCTTCTCCGACATCTTCGGCGCGGTGTGCGAGTGGTACGGCGACGGCAACGTCGTCAGCGCGCGCACGTGGCTGGTCGGCGACGACGTGTGGACGCCGAACATCCCGAACGACGCCCTGCGCTACATGGCGAACCCCACGCAGGACGGGGACTCGCTCGACTACTTCCACGACTACGACGACAGCGTGGACGTGCACTACAGCTCGGGTATCTCCAACCTGGCGTTCTACCTGCTGTCGCAGGGTGGCACGCACCCGACGGGCAAGACCACCACCGTCGTGACGGGCATCGGCATCGAGAAGGCCGCGCAGATCTTCTACCGCGCGAACAACACCATCCTCGAGTCTGACGCCACGTTCGAGGACGCGAAGGTCGCCACCGAGCAGGCCGCCGCGCTGCTGGGCTACACGGCGGATGAGATTGCCTCCGTGACCAACGCCTGGAAGGCCGTGGGCGTGGGCGTGCCCATCATCGTGGACACGACCCCCATCGAGAAGGACGTGCCTGTCACGGGCATCGGCTCCACGAGCGGCCAGAAGAAGTACTACGAGTTCAACGTCCCGGAGGGTGCGTACGACCTGAACGTCTCCATCGCCGGCGGCACGGGCGACGCGGACCTGTACGTTCGCTACAACAACGTCCCCACCACCAGCCTGTACGACTGCCGTCCGTACCGCGCGGGCAACGCCGAGTCCTGCGTGTTCGCCACGCCGAGCAACGGCCGCTGGGTCGTCATGCTCAACGCCTACAGCACCTTCTCCGGCGTGACGCTGACGGTGACCTGGAAGGGTGGCTACGTGCCCGTGCAGTCCGGCGTGGCGCTGAAGAACCTCTCCGGCGCGGCGGGCTCCTCGAACGTGTACACCATCGAGGTTCCGGAGCGTAAGCCTGGCTCCGGCATCAACAGCCTGTACATCCAGACGGGTGAGGGCGAGGGCAACCCGGACATCTACGTGAAGCGCGGCTCGGCGCCGACGAAGTTCGACTACGACTGCCGCAGCGTGAAGGAGCACCAGTCCGAGGTGTGCAACCTCATCAACGTGCCGGCCGGCAAGTACTACATCGAGATCTACGGCGCGAAGGGTGGCTACCAGGGCATCGCGTTCATCGCGTCGCACAAGTAATCACCTGATGTAGACGGCGCGGCTTCGACGCCGCGCCGCTCCAAGGCCCCGGTCGTCCGTTTCCTCACGGACGTCCGGGGCCGATTCATTTCCAGCGGCGCGAAGGCCTCAGAGCGGGCGGGTGGCGGGCCCGGGGAGGATTTCGCGCAGGCACCGCTCGATGCCGCCCCGGTGCTTCCACTGCATGGGGTAGCCCAGCGACACCTCCTCGAAGCGCACCCCGTCGCGCCACTGCGTGAGCGGGATGTGGAGGTGGCCCGTCACCACGACCTCCGCGCGGTAGCGCGCGTGCCAGTCCTCGGTGCGCTTGGTGCCGCACCAGATGGAGAAGCGGGGGATGCGCGGCAGCCGGACGTGCTCGTGCCGGAGCGGGTAGTGGTTGACGAGGATGGTGCTGCAGCCCGGCGGCAGGGCCTCGAGCCGGGCCCGGGTGGACTCCACGCGCGCGGCGCACCACGCGGAGCGGCTGGGGTACGGGTCCGGATGCAGGAGCACCTCGTCGGTGCACAAGAGGTCGTCCTCGAACGCCCACTCCAGCGCCTTGTCCTCCGGCACGTGGTCCGGGCGGAACGAGTAGTCGTAGCCCAGGAACATGGGGACGATGACGCGGTGGGGGCCCTCGCCGGGCCAGCGAGGGTAGGGGTCCTCCGGCGTGAGCGCGCCGTGGCCGCGGCACAGCGCCACCAGCCGCTGGTAGCGCGCGTCACCGCGCAGGGACGGCTGCTCGGAGGGCATGGTCCACAGCTCGTGGTTGCCCGGCACCCAGATGACCTGGCGGAAGCGCGCGGTCAGCGTGCGCAGCATGAAGTCCATCTCGGACAGCGTCTCGCCCACGTCACCGGCGACGATGAGCCAGTCATCCGGGAAGGCGGGCAGGGTCTGCAGGGCCTGCTTGTTGTCGGCGTGGCGCAGGTGCAAGTCACTGATGGCGTAGAGCTTCATGGGAGCGTGCGTCACCTTAACGTGCCCGGGTGGCCCGTGCCGTCACGGCTCAGGCCCAGGGGTGGGCGGTGGCCTGTCCCAGGGCGCGAAGCCGCGAGTGGAGCTCCCGGGGATGCGCGGCGCGGTCCACCCAGGTGATTTCGCGCGGACAGGACCTGGGAGGTGGGCGCACCGCGTGGAGCGCGCAGGCGGTGTGCGGGTGCCGCGCGCGCACGGCCTGGAGCAGGTGCAGCCCGTCTCCATCCGGCAGCAGGTCTCCGCAGACGACCACGCGCGGCGGTTGCTCGTGCACGAGCGCGAGGGCCTCCGCCATGTCTCGCGCGAAGCGCTTGGCGCCGGGGAGGTCCCGGACGAGCCGACGCCACGCCGAGAGCGCGAGGGGGTCTTCATCCACGAACAGGAAGGTGACGAAGGGCTGCGTGCTCATGGCTTCGACGTGGCGCGGGTGAGGTGACGCATCAGGTCTGCTTCCCATAAGACTACCTGGGAAGTTCTTGGATGCCAACCTCTCAAGTCATATCGACATGGACGAACCCGTTAGGTTAACGAACATGGAAAAGACCCTCGCATCCCGCCTCGGAGGAGCTGCGCGCCTGGCCCGCACCCGGCTGAACCTGACGCAGGCCGACGTCGCGGAGCGCATCGGTATCGCGAGCGAAGTCTACGGGCGGCTGGAGCGCGGCCACATGCTGCCGAGCATCCAGACCTTCCGACGGTTGTGCGTGGTGCTCTCCATCTCCGCGGACGAGGCGTTGGGGCTCAAGCCCTCGCAGGAGGTGAAGTGGGCCGCGGAGCCTCCCAGCGAGTATGGCGAGTCGGGTGAGCTGCGCCGGCTGTTGCGCCGGGCCAAGCAGCTGGACCGCAGCGCCATCCGCCTGTTGAGCGTGCTGGCCGCGCAGTTCAAGCCCAAGGGCACTTGAGAGCGGCTCGCCCCGTTACTTCCGGGGGCGCGCGGTGGACAGCTTCGACAGCCGGTCCTTGAGCTTCTTCGCGGAGGGGAAGCCGTGGAAGAGCACGACCTGGGGATGGGCCTCCAGGGTCTCTCGCTCCGCGGGTTCCTTCGCCAGCAGCGCGCGGTCGACACCCAGGAGCAGCCCCCCGTCGGGTCGGGTGCGCAGCTCCGCGAGCCGGCGGGTGAGGGCGCTCGCGTGCCAGGCGTGGAACAGCTCCAGGGCGACCTCCTGGCGCGAGTCGCGATGACGGAAGGTGAGGTCCGGCACGCAGAGGCTCGCGGCGCCCACGTGGCGGGGCAGCGGCGTGAGGTCCAATTCCCACGCGTCATCCTCGAAGCTGGAGGACAGGGAGGCGACCTCCTCGGGGACGTGACCCAACGCGGCGGGTAGGGGAGAGACGAGCGGGTCCTTGTCGCTCAACATCAGCGTGGCCTGGCGGCGAGAGGGCTCCACGGTGGCCTTGAGCTCCCAGCGCTCCAGCACGGGCACCACGGACAGGAACGAGGCGAGCTGCAGTCCGTACTTCTTCTGCAGCGCGAGCATGGCGCCGGGACCTTCGACCTCCAGCTCCCAGTCCGGGCCATCGCGGCGGACCTCGGCGACGAGCCGGCAGAACTTCAGCCAGCGCAGCACCTTGCGCACGCGCAAGAGCTCCGGTGAGCGGGCGCGCAGCGTCAGCCGCCGGGCGGACAGGAGGGGCCCCTGGGCGAGGGCGAGGTTGTAGCGGTCGACCAGTGTCTGCGAGGTGGGCGCCTCGCCGTCCCAGCCGAGCAGCTTCCGGTTCCCGGGCAGGTCCGCGTACAGCGCCTCGCGCGCATCCTGGAGGGGTGTGCCCAGGGCCTGCTCCAGGCGGGCCTCGTAGGCTTCCACGGTGGTGTCGGGCGTGAGGGCGCGCAGCACCTGGGCGGCGGTCTTCAGCCGGGCCCAGCGGGTCTCGGAGACATCGGCCGCGGGCTCCTCGAACGTGAGCCGGTCGACGAGCAGCTTCACGAGGCCGCGTGCGATCTTCGGACGCGACCAGGCACCCGCGAGCAGGCCGAGGGCTTCCTCCACGTCGTCACAGATTGCGCCTCGTGAGGACTCGACGGAGGCGAGCAACTCCGTCGCGAGCGCGAGGAGCGCCGGGTCGTCGCGCTTCACGAACGCGGGACGGAGGATGCCCTTCTGCGTGCGGTACGCGAGCAGCTCCCGGGTCAGCATGGCGCGCCTCCCGTGGAGAGAGCGGGGGCGTCATGCTTCACGCACTCGAGACGGCGGACGCCCTTCTGCGTGCGGTACGCGAGCAGACCCAGCGTTCGCATGGCGCCTCCCGTGGGGAGCGCGGTGGTGTCACGCTTCCCGAACGCGGACCGGAGGATGCCCTCCTGCACGTGGTACGCGAGAAGCTGCCGCGTGAGCATGGCGCCTCCAGTGAAGAGCGCGGTGGCGTCACGCTTCACGAACGCGAGACGGAGGACGCTCTTCTGAACGTGCTGCGCGAGCCGTGGCGGCATGGCGCGCTTCCCGTGGAGAGCGCGGGGGGCGTCATGCTTCACGAACGCGGGCCGGAGGATGCCCTCCTGCGTGCGGCATGCGAGCCGGGTCTGCACGGCGCGCCTCTCATGGAGCGCGCGAGGGACGCAGCGACGTCGCGCTTCACGACCGCAGGACGGAGGATGCGCTTCTGCGCGCGGTCCGCGAGCAACTCCCCGGGCGGCACGGCGCGCCCTGCGCGGAGCGCCTGGGGAAATGGATGCCCATCGACGAACGGGACGGCGGTGGCTCGCGTGTCGCGGGACTCCACCCGTGCATGCCCTGGGACGCGCGTCACCGCCCGGGAGTCCGGGCATGGTGACTGGGCGCAGGCTGCCGGAGCGCGGGCCTCGCATCTCAGCCCTCCTCCAGGTAGGCGTCGTGCTGCCTGCGCCGCTCGCTGATGCCGCTCTCCGCCGTCTGCGCGGAGCAGACCTCGTACAACATCGCGCGCTTCCCGGGGCGCTTGCGGAGGATGCGTCCCAGCCGCTGCACGTGCTCGCGCACGCTCCCGCTGCCGCTGAGCACCACCCCCACGCGCGCCTCCGGCACGTCGACGCCCTCGTTCAACACGCGCGAGGTGAGCAGCACCGGCAGCTCCCCCGAGGCGAACGCCGCGAGCAATGCCTTGCGCTCCGGTATCGGCGTGTGGTGCGTGAGCGCGGGCAACAGCAGCCGTCGCGCCAGCGTGTACACCGTCTCGTTGTCGTCCGTGAAGACGAGCACCCGGTCCTCGCGGTGCTCCAGCAGGATTCTCCACAGCACCTCCTGCTTGCCACTGGAGGTGAGCGCGATGCGGCGCTGCTCGCGATACGCCCGGTACGCCGCGCGTCCCTCGTCGCTGCGCTGGCTCTGCGCCAGGAAGCGCGCCCAGCCCTCCGGCGCCGACAGCCGCACGCCTATCTTCCTCACGAAGCCCAGGTACAGCGCCCGGGCCTCGTCGTAGCGCGCCTTCTCCTCCGCCGTCAGCGGCACCTCCACGCGCTTCACTTCATAGGGCGCCAGGTACTCGCCCTGGAGCTCGCGGATGTCGGTGCGATGCACCAGCGGCCCCAACAGCTCCTCGACCACCCGCTCGCCGCCGTCCGTGCGCTCCAGCGTCGCGGTGAGCCCCAGCCGGTACGGCGCCAGCGAGCCCTCCGCGATGAACCGGTAGCTGGGCGCCGGCAGGTGGTGACACTCGTCACACACGAGCAGCCCGAAGCGGTTGCCGTGGAACTCCGTCTGCATCGCCGCCGAGTCGTACGTCGTCACCGTCAGGGGCTGCCGGTCGTTCACCCCACCCCCCAGCATCCCCACCGGCGTGGAGAAGTGGCGCGCCAGCACGCCCTGCCACTGCGCCATCAGGTCCAGCGTGGGCACCACCACCAACGTGGGCCGCTTCACGTGCGCGATGGCCAGCACCGCGAGCAGCGTCTTGCCCGCGCCCGTCGGCAGCTCCACCAACCCCTGGCCCCCCGCGCGTGTCCAGGCGTCGAGCGCCGCGCGCTGATGGGGAAACGGCTGGATGGGCACCGTCAGCTCCGCCTCGAGCGGCTCGAAGCGCTTCGCGCGGTCTTCGTACGCCACTCCCAGCTCCCTCAACCGCAGCACCACCTCGCGGTAGTGCCGGGCGGCGGCGCGGTACACCCCCGTGCGGCCGTCCTTCTGGAAGAGGGCGCCCAGCCGCGCGTCGTCCGGCAGCCTGGGTGCCACCAGCGTGCCGCAGTCGAAGTGGAGCTCGAGGGAGGCGTCCATGGGCGAGCGTTGGACGTAGCCGGTCGATTCCCCTTTCGCCAGCCTCTTGAGAAGACGAGAGCCCCCGTGAGTCCGAGCGTGCCACCTTGCGGCCGGCCCGGCGTTCGGGGTACCCACCCGCGCCCATGCGTTTTGTCTCGCTCGTTCCCCTGCTGTGTGGGCTGGCGGTCGTCGCCCAAGGTGGTCTCAACAAGCGCTTCGCCGGCCAGTGGGGCCTGCTGAGCGCGGTCCTCATGAACATGGTGGTGGCGACGGTGGCCACCTTCGCCGTGTACGCGGTGGCGCGCACCGTGCCCGGCCTCTGGCCCGAGGCCGCCGCCGCCGAGGGGCGCTTCTCCGGCTTCACCCCCTGGCACCTGCTGCCCGGCCTGTGCGGCGTGGTCATCGTCGTGGGCATGCCGTGGGCCATCGGCCGTCTGGGCGCGGTGCAGTCCGTGCTGCTGCTCATCGCCGCCCAGCTCGTCACCAGCCTCATCTGGGATGCGATGGTGGAAGGGCGCCCGGCGACGGCTGCCCGGGTGTTGGGCTCGGCGGTCGCATTCGCGGGTGCGGCCATCGCGGTCTGGAAGGGTTAGCTTCCCAGGCAGATGCGTCGCGTCCTCATCGCCAGTCCTCATGCCGCGTCGCGGGAGCTGCTCCGCCGCGTGCTCGCCGTCGGCGACGAGAGCCTGTCCATCTCCGCCACGGGCGACACGGACGACGCGCTCGCCGCCATCGCGTCCTCGCCTCCCGCGCTCGTGGTGGTGGACCTGCGCCGACAGGACGAGGACCACCCGCTCTTCCTGGGGCTGTTGCGCAAGCGCTACCCCACGCTGCCCGTCATCGCCCTGGTGCCCGGACGGATGCGCATCCTCGACGGTGTCCGCGAGCGCGTCGTGGATGCCCCCGGCGAATCCGCCGAGTCCCTCCATCAGCTCCTGGAGTCGCTGCGCACGGCGGTGCGCGAGCTGGTCGCCCAGGACTTGCTGCGCGTCCTGCGCACGCCGGTGGGGCGGGCCTGAGCGCCCGTCACAGGCGCAGCCGGTAGCCCAGTCCGCCCGCGAGGAACCCGCCGACATTCACGTCGCCCGTGGTCACGAAGTCGAGCGGCGCCAGGTGGTAGTGGGCCTCCAGGAAGAGCCCTCCGGGCCCCAGCGGCAGCTCGACACCGAGCAGGGCCTGGAGCCCCAGCCCACCGCCGCTCTCGGATGCCGTGGCGCCGAAGAGGTCCGACGTGGCGCGGTGCAGGTACAGGCCAGGGCCTCCGCCCACGTACGGCGTCAGCGAGCCGAAGGCCCGCTCGAAGCGATAGACGGCCGACAGCAGGAAGGCCACCTCGCGCACCGCGAGCGTGTAGCGGCCATCCGGTGGCGGCGCGCCGAAGCCTCCGAGCTGCGGGTCCGTGAGGACGCCGGTCGTCTGCGGGCGGTGGTAGCCCACCTCCAGCGTCACGACCAACCGCCGCTCGAGCCAGGGGGTGACGTAGCCCAGCTCCAGCCCCAGGTAGAGGTCTCCGCCCAGCGCCGTGGTGGACTTGAAGAAGCCCACCTTGGGCGCGAGCAGCACGTTGCCTCCCTCCGCGGGGGCGGGCTTCGCGCCGGGGGTGAGCGCCGCGAGCGCGACGAGCACGAGGGCATTCATGGCTGCACGGCTCCAGGGACATCGAGGGGCGCGGACTCCTCCAAGGTGAATCCAGGGCCGCCCACCACCGTGAAGCCCTCCGCCGCGGGCACCTCGCCCACCGCGCCCGCGGGGTCCAGGACCTCCAGCGCATAGGGTCCGCCCACGACGATGCCGCCGGGGCAGGTGGGGTCACCTCCGGGCTCATCGAACCCCGAGCACGTGGGCACCACCGCGCGCAGCTCCTGGGGCGACACCAGCTCCACCGAGCGCAGGGGGATTCGCTGCGTCTGGGACGGCGCCGACTTCACGGGGGCCACGATGTAGACCTCGGGCACGGCGCTGAACGCGCGCTGGGGGCCGGTGGGCGTGTTGCGGATGTTGACGGTGGTGTCGCCGCGCTCGGCGCCGGAGCGCGGTGACACGGTGAGGGTGCCCAGGCGCGGGTAGCGCACGTCGAGGGCGCCCGTCGCGACGGCCTCACACCCGTCTCCATGCGCGAGCACCAGGCTGTAGACGCCCTCGGGCGTGCCCGGCGGCAGTTCGGACTCCACACGCGTGGGCGAGGCGACGGTGACGAAGAAGAGCGGCTGGTCCTCCACGCCCTCGCGGCGCAGGGAGAGCAGCGGGCTGGTGCCCGGCTGGAAGCCCTGGCCCTCGATGACGATGGGGTTGGAGTCCGCGGCCGAGTAGCCATCCGCGGGCGGCACCACCCGCGTCACCGAGGGCGGCTCCACCACCTGCAGCGCGTCCGGCAGCCGGCCCGTGCCGCCCAGGGGATTGGCCACCTCCACCGCGTAGCTGCCCGGCGCGAGCTCCACCGGCGGCGTGCTGTCGCGCGTGGGCACGTCGAGCAGCAGCAGCTCCGGCCGCACATAGAAGACCCGCTCGCGCGTCAGCGTGTACGTGGACGGACCGCGCAGGGTGACCTCCGGCAGCTCCACCGTGGGCGTGTCGGTGAGCACCTCGCCCGGCATGGGGGAGAAGCGTCGGCCCTGGAGCTCCAGCCTCCAGCCCGTGGCCCCGCCCTGGGCGTTGCAGAGTCGGGTGAGCTCGCCCACGCGGGCTCGCGGATTGACCACCCGCTCCACTGCGGGCGTGGGCCCCTCCGTCGTTCGCGAGCACCCACCGAGCACGAGCATGGCGGTGGCGATGGCTGTCAGGCGCAAGGCGCTCCCTCCCCTTCGTCTGCGAAGTCGCGCACGTTAGGACGCCCTCCCCAGAGGTCCGGAGATTTTTCCGGTTTCGGTCCCCCAGGCCGTCCCGCGGGACGGGGGCCCCTTCGCAACACCGCGAAGTCATTGGCTTCGTGCCGCTTCCGAGGGACGGCACGGAGGATGCTATGGCCACGCGCCGCGGGGGATGACGCGGGTCGGTGGGGGGCGATGGGGGCGGGTCGGGGGGGGGCGCTGGGGGGGACGCGGGCGCGTCGTCGCGAGGGGAAGGGCGGGGACGAGTCGGTGCCTGGAGTGGGGAGGCAGGGCTTGTCGGTGGGACGTGGGACGGGGGCCGGTCGGGGGGAGCAGGACGTCAAGCGCGGCGGAGCTTCGGGCGACGCGAGCGGCGTGGCGGGTGGAGGGGGAAGGGCGGGGGGCGAGGAGGCGGGCTCCGGTGGAACGAAGCAGGCATCCGCCGGAGCCTGGTCCACCTCGTTGAAGGGTGGCGAGGCCATGCGCACCGTTGGTTGGCGGGGGTGGTTGCCCCGATGACGACGGTTGGCAAGGTCAGGGGCCGCGGAGCGTCGCGGCGGCTTGGGGTGGGGATTCGACGCATGGGGACGCGGTCCACGCTGCTCGCGTTGGTGGTGCTGTTGGCGGCACCGATGGCGAGCGCATTCGAGGCAGGGGACGTTCGCCGTCGGGCGACGCAGGACCCCGAGCGGGTCGCGCCCTTCGGGTTGATGCTGGACGCGGGGGTGACGGAGGGCGCGGGGTTGTCCATCTCGTTCCGTCCCGCGCGGGTGGTGCGGCTGCACCTGGGCGCCACGCACAACGGTGTTCGCGCCGGCGCGCGGGCGGGGCTCACGCTGTTGCCGCTGCGAAGCCGGGTGACGCCCGCCTTCAGCGTGGAGATTGGCCACGCGCAGCCCGCGGACGTGCGCGCCCTGGAGCGCAGGCTGGCGGACCTGTCACTGCCGCCGCTGCCCTCGCTCGAGCGCGTGGGCTACACGTACGCGAGCGGCCTGGTGGGCTTCGAGGTCAGCATGCCCCGGAGCATCACCTTCTTCGTGCGAGGCGGGGTGAGCTTCATGGAGCTGTATGGCCCCAGCTTGAAGGATTTGGACGAGCCGCTCCGGGGCACCGTCGGGCCCACGGAGGACCGCTCGTGGATGCTGCGCACCGTGCGCCCCACGGCGAAGCTCGGCTTCATCCTGAACTTCGGCTAGCGCAAGGTGTCGAAGAAGGCCAGCGCCTGGTCCTCCGCCCAGAAGCGGGGACGGTGCAGCTTGCCGGCGACGAAGCCCACGTGTCCGCCGTGCTGGGTCAACACCACGCTCAGGTGCGGGTTGTCCTTCGCGCTCGGCGGGATGACGGGCGACTCCAG
Source organism: Myxococcus fulvus (assembly GCF_900111765.1). The sequence goes on along the minus strand of NZ_FOIB01000002.1, from coordinate 964,557 downwards.
CATCGGGTCATCCGCGGCGCTGATGAGCAGCGTGGGCTTGCGGATGGCGTGCAGCCTGGGGCCCGACGAGGACTCGGCGTAGTAATGCTCCGCGCTGTTGAAGCCGTGCAGGGGCGCGGTGACGGCGTGGTCGAACTGGCGCACCGTGCGCGCCGCCTCCATGGCCCGGCCGTCGAACGCGTCGGGGAAGCGCTTGAGCTTCGCCCGAGCCTTGCTCTTGAGCGTGCGCAGGAAGCGCTCGCGGTAGACGCGGTGGAACGGGCCGGGACCATCCAGCTTGGCGCAGCACGCGTCCAGGTCGTACGGCGCGCTGATGGACGCGGCGGCGCGGACGGGAGCCTCCTCGCCCTGGTCCTCGAGCAGCCGGCAGAGCACGTTGGCGCCCAGTGAGAAGCCCACGGCGAAGAGCGGCCCGGTGACGCGGGCGCGCAAGTCCTTGAGCAGGCCGAGCGCGTCGTCGATGTGGCCGGAGTGGTACGTGCGCGCCAGCCGGTTGGGCTCACCGCTGCAGGAGCGGAAGTTGAGCGCGGTGGCGCCCCAGCCACGCTGGGCCGCGCCCCGGAGGATGGCGGTGATGTAGCCCGCCTGGGAGGAACTCTCCAACCCATGCAGCGCCACCACGTGCGGCGCGCCGCTGGGGCCGTCGAAGGTGTCCAGATCGACGAAGTCGCCGTCGGGCAGCTCGCGCCGCTGGCGCTTCAGCGGAGGGGCATGACGGGGACGCACGAAGTTCGCGTAGATGGTCTGCGCGTGTTCGTTCGTCAGGCCCGGCGCGGCGACGAAGGGCTCGGTCGGCTGGAAGCTCACGGCCGGGGGATAGCGCCCCGGCTCGCGGGGGACAAGAGGCCGTGTCAGGGCGTCTCGTCCGGGCGTTCTCCAGGCTGCATCCGGGCGGCGGCCTGTCGGGCGCGCTTCATGGACGGGCAGCCCTGCTCCTTCACGGCGCGGGCCTCCTGCGTCAAATCGAAGAGGGCCAGGTACTTGTGCACGCGCTCGTCCAGGGTGGGCGCCTCGATGAGGCGGCACACCTCGTCGGCCTGGTAGTCGCGGCAGATGCTCGGCCGCTGCTCGTAGATGGCGCAGAGGTTGTCGGGCAGCAGGTGAGGGCACCTGAGTCCGAGCGGCTTGTCGAGCGCCGCGATGTCCGGCGCCACGCAGCAGGCGCCACAGAGGGTGCATTCCATGGGGGCTTCAGCCTCGTGGGCTCAACGTGGGACGGCCTTCTTCACTTCCCCGCCGTTCGTCACCGTGAGGACCACGCCCTGGCCCTTCTTCCATGACAGGAACTCGGACTCCGTCTTCGGCTCCAGCACCTGCTCCTTCACGCCGTCGTCCTCGTAGCGCACGTTCACCACGTATGTCTCCTCGCGCTGCTGACGGTCCTGCGGGCCCACCTGGAGCGCGGGCCAGCGCGGGGCGCCGTCCTGGCCGGAGGCCTCGCGCCGGTCCACCTTGCGCCACTCGTGCGTGTCGTACGTGCACCGCCGCGCGTAGACGGGCTCGTTGCGGTAGCGCGTCTGGTTCTGACAGTCCTCGTAGGACTCGTTGCAGTACTTCGTCACGTCCTCGCAGACCTCCTCCGCGAAGCCGTTGCCCTTGTCGCGTCGGCGGCACTTCTCCTCGGTGCCACACGCCACCTTGCGCGTCTTCGAGCGGCACACGCGCTCGGTGCCGTCCGCCACCTTCCGCGTGCCGCGCTGGCGCTCCACGCAGCCGCGCACGTTCTCCACGCCGGCGATTTCGCCCGCGCCGTTGACGGGCATGCGCGCGCTCGCCTGGCGCAGCTCATCCGCCCAGCCCTCCTTCTCCACGCGGGTGAAGCGCTCCTGCACCACCGCCACCTTCCACGACGTGCCCGTCACTTCACCCGGGTAGTCGTGCGTCTGGTTCGACCAGCCCGAGTACAGGCAGCTGCCGAAGCAGCACAACAGCAGCGCGCCCAGGAACAGCCACCCTCCCAGCCGGGGCTTCTTCTTCGGCGGCGGGGCGGGGGCGGGCGCAGGTCCGGACAGGTCCTTCCGGGGCCCCACCTTCGAGTCCGACTCGCGCTCGGCGTTGCAGTGCTTGCACCGGGGATGGTCCCCCCGGTTGGCGGCGCCGCAGAAGGCGCAGAACCAGTCCTCGCCCGCGTTCGCCAGCTCCACCGCCTTCTCGTCCGTGACGCCCTCGCGCAGGGACTTGCCACTCTCCGCGTCCACGTCGCCGAAGTCGAAGTCCGACTCGTCGCCCGACAGCTCCCGTGGGTTGTTGCACGTGGGGCAGCGCTTGTGCCGGGCGAGGATGCCCTTGGCGTCGCACGAGGTGCAGTTCCAGGTGCCTTCGATGATGCGCGTGCGCTTGGCCATGTCGGGACATCCTATCCGCGCGTCACACCCAGAGGGCGCGCGAGAAGGTCACCCGCTCGGCGGGCGGCAACCCGTCGCGCAGCGGACGCAGCATGGGCAGCGAGCCCTCCCGCGCCACGCGCGAGGCGCCAGGAATCCGTGCCAGCCAGGGCAGGGTGCCCGGCTCCTCCCAGACCACCACGCGCGACAGGCCCGCCCGGTGCGCCACGCCCCGCGCGGCCTCCATCAGGGCCATGGAGTCCTCGAGCGACTCCGCGTCGAACAGCAGCACCACCAGCTCGCCGTAGCGGGCCATCATCGCCCACAGCGCGAACGAGCGGCCCACCATCGCGCCGCAGGCCTCCGGTCGGGGACGACGCAAGAGCTCCGCGTAGACGCGCTCCCGCTCCAGGTGCCAGTCCACCTGCGCCGGGCTCGGCCACAGCAGGAAGGGCACGTCCGGACGCCGCTGGCGCCCCATCACCTCCGGCACGTCCCCGTCGCACAGGAGCGCGTCCACCGCGTGCGTGGACAGTCCACCCACGGCGGGCAGGTTCCAGTCCCACGCGGGCGCCTCGCGGTAGCCCGAGCGCCGGTAGAGCGGCGCGCCCACGTCGGAGAAGAGCAGGGCCGCGTGCCTGTCCTGGCCCTCCTGGGCGACGTGCTCGGCGACCTGGTCCATCAACCGCGTCGCGTGGCCGTGGCCGCGCAGCGCGGGCTCGGTGAAGACGCTGGCGATGGCCTCGCTGACGCCGGGCGTGGCCACGCCGTCCGGGCCGCGCAGGTGGCTGTCCGTGCGGAACGTCTCGCACGAGGCCAGCACCTGTCCGCCGTCGTCGACGAGCAGCCAGGTGCGCATGCCCTCGCGACACCAGGGATGCGCGCGCAGCCGCACCTCGCGCTGGTGGAACTGCTCCACGGTGAGGGGCGAGCCCCAGGCGGCATGGGTGACGCAATCCCTCTCGGCTTTCTGGGCGTCGGTGGCGAGGACCAATGGCATGTCACGCCAGGGTATCGCCTCCTGGCCGTCCCGCGCATCCACCCGGAGCCAGCGAGGCCGCCCGCCCGTCTCACAGGCGCGTGCTGTATGGGAAGCGCACGTGGAACTGGAGGTAGGCCTGGCCCACGTGGAAGATGCCGTCGCGCACCCGGTCCGGCAGGCCCAGCCCGCCCAGCTCCTGCGGCACGTAGAGCGCGGACTCCCAGCCCAGGCTGATGAGGAAGCTCTTGGAGAGCTGCAGCTCCAGGTCCACGCCCAGCTCCGCGCCCGGCCTCACGAAGTGCGTGTCCGCCAGCGTGTCCGAGTGCAGATACGCGTACGTCAGGAGCACCCCGCCGCCCACCGCCAGCCGCACCGGCCCGGACGTCAAAGGCAGCCCCAGGCCCAGGGGCTTCCAGGTGATGCCATACATGCCGGTGTCCCGCACCTTGGGGGAGATGATGAGCGAGTCGGGGATGAAGATGGACGGGGAGATGCGCACCTCGTCCACGCTCTTGGCGTACTTGCGGTAGCGCGAGGGGATGGCGCGCTGGTTCTTCTTCAGCCAGTCCTTGTCCAGCACCGCCTCGACGGAGAGCTTCAGCCCGGTGTGGATGGGCTGGTCGTCGAAGACGGGCCCGAAGAACAGGAACGCGGCGGGCCCCACGCCCACGTCCACCGGCACCGTGACGTTCCGGGCGGCGGCCACCACGGGGGACAAGAGCAGGCACAGCGACGCGATGCGGGCGAGGTGCATGGTGGGAATCCTCCTGGGTGAAGCCAGCCCCGCCCCGGAATTAAGCACAACCCGCGAATCAACCATTGCCGCACCGCGCGTGTTTGGAGCAGGAAGGGAGCGCGCCGGCCCGGGGGAGCCGCGGACGTCTCGCGTCGCCCCGCATCCAGGTCCGGCGGCACCGAGACGACTGGAGAACCGATGCTTTCCGCCGCCCTTCTGATTGCCACCTCCCTGCAGGCCCAGACGCCTGCGCCCACGCCCGCCGCGCAAGAGCCCGCCGCCCCCGTCGCGGCCGCGCAGGCCACCACGCCCGAGGAGCGCGCCGCCGTCGCCGCCGAGCGGGCCGCCGCCGCCGCCGAGCGCGCCGCCGAGGCCAGCGTCCGCGCTGCCGAGGCCGCCGAGCGCGCCGCGAGTGTCATCGCCGGTACCCCGGCCGACCCCGCCGCCGCCGCCGCCGCCGCCGCGGACGAGAAGAAGAAGAAGGAGGAGTGGGACATCACCCTGGGCCTGGGCCTCATCTCCCTGACGGGCAACGCCTCCACGCTCACCTTCAGCGGCCTGGCCAGCGCGCAGCGCACGACGGAGCACTGGATTTTCGGCATCCGGGGCTACGGCAACTACGGCCGCAGCCGCCCGCCCGAGGTGTCCGGGGAGGAGCAGGAGTCGCAGCTCGTCGCCCTCAACGCGGGCCTGGAGCTGCGCGGAGACCGCCGCTTCACGCAGATGCTCAGCGGCTACCTGCTGACGGGCGCCGAGACGGACCACGTCAAGAGCGTGGAGTCGCGGACCATCGGCGAAGGCGGTCTGGGCGTGCTGTGGTGGGACGAGAAGAAGAAGGACGAGCGCGAGTCCTACCTGCGCACGGACCTCGCCTTCCGCTACGCGCGCGAGACGCGCTTCCAGTACTACCCCTCGCGCCTGGACCTGCCGGACGTGGACATCGGCGGCCCCCGCTTCGGTGTGGCCTTCCGCTACGGCATCACCAAGGACGTGCTCTTCAAGGAGGACGCCGAGGTGCTCTTGAGCGTCATCGGCGACTCGCGCGTGCTGGTGAACAGCCAGACGCAGCTGGCGGTGAACCTGACGGAGGCGCTCTCGCTGGGCGTCAGCTTCCTGGTGAAGCACGACAGCGAGCCGCCCGAGGGCAAGGTGGCCACGGACACCGCGCTGGCCTTCAACTTCCAGGTCGCGCTGTAGCCCTCAAAAGCAACGCGGCGCCGAAGGAAGGTCCTCGGCGCCGCGGGGTGATTCGAAGGGGGCGGGTGAGTGCCCCCGTCAGAGACGTCAGTGGCTCGGCGCGGGAGGCGGCGAGTCCTTCAGGTCCGTCGAGCGGATGCCGCCGCCGAAGCGGCCGCGCTGCGCACCCGTGCCGATGTCCGGCGGCTGAAGGTCGCTGTACTGCGAGCCCGGCGGGTTGGCGCCGCGGAAGCGCGTGCCCAGGTCCGCCATCGGGATGACGAGCGCGAGAATCACGAAGACGATGGACACGGCGAAGATGAGCCGGTTGACGCCCTGGTGCTCCGCGAGGTGCATGAAGTACAGCGTCACCAGCGTGCCCTTCACCGTCGCGATGACGATGGCGAGCAGCAGGCCGAAGGACGGCAGGTGCATGCGGCCGGTGACGACGGTGACGACCGTCAGCACCAGGAGGACACCCCAGATGAGCCAGTAGCGGCCCGCTCCGTGGTGCTCGTTCATGTTCTTCTCTTCCTGATGGGATTCGTTGGCGATGGCCATGGTGGTGTCGCCCTCAGACCAGGTACAGCATGGGGAACAGGAAGATCCACACCAGGTCGACGAGGTGCCAGTACATGCTGCCCAGCTCGACCATCGTGTAGTTCTTCGGACCGAAGTCGCCCTTCCGGAAGGCGCGAATCATCGCCACCGTCAGCACGCCCATGCCGATGAGGACGTGGAGACCGTGCAGCGCCGTCGAGCAGAAGTAGACCGTGAAGTACAGCGAGATGCCCGGCAGCTGGATGTCCGGGTAGCTGTAGTAGCGGCCCGGCAGCGTCCCGACGTGGAACTTGTGGCTGTACTCGAAGTACTTGATGACGAGGAAGGCCACGGCCATCAGGAGGGTGAGCGCCAGCATCACGCCCACCTTCTTGTTCTCGCCGTGCTTCGCGTGGTGCACCGCGAGCGCCGCCGTCAGCGAGGACGTGATGAGGACCACGGTGTTCACCGTGCCCATCGTCAGGTCCAGGCTGCGGCTGCCCGCCGCCCACGCCTCCGGGAACAGGAAGCGGTAGCAGCCGTAGCAGACGAAGAGGCCGGCGAAGAGCAGGATTTCCGTCGCCAGGAACAGCCACATCCCCAGACGGGCGGCGTGGTTCTGCACCTCGAGCGACGCGAAGTGCATCGCCAGGCGCGGCGTGTTGGCCGCGCCGTCGGCGGTGTGAGCGCTAGACTGCATCGGGAACCTCGGCCTTCTTCGGGTCGACGTAGAAGTGGGGCTCCTCGGGGAACGTCGGCTGAGGCCCCACGAAGTTGTGCGTCGGCGGAGGAGACTCGCTCAGCCACTCGTAGCCCTTGCTGCGCCACGGGTTCTTGCCAGCGGCCTTGCCGTACACGAGCGCGTACGCCAAGTACATGGCGATGATGATGAACCCGAAGGCCAGCAGCGTCGCGCCCGCGGTGGAGGCGACGTTCAGCGCCTGGAAGCGCTCCGGGTAGTCATAGTACCGGCGCGGCATGCCGTTGTTGCCCAGCAGGAACTGGGGGATGAACGTGGCGTTGAACCCCAGGATGATGAGCGCCGCGGACACCAGGCCCCATCCCTCGTGGTACGTGCGCCCGAACATCTTCGGGAACCAGTAGTGCAGGGCGGCCAGGAAGGCCATGATGGTCGCGCCCACCATGATGAAGTGGAAGTGCGCCACGACGAAGTAGGTGTCGTGCCACGCCACGTCCAGCGACACCGTGCCCAGCGCGATGCCCGTCATGCCACCGAACACGGTGAAGAACAGGAAGCCGCAGAAGTAGGCGAAGGGCGTCTTGAAGTCGACCGCGCCCTTGTAGACGGTGCCCACCCAGTTGAAGACCTTGATGGCGGTGAACACACCCACCAGCATGGTCAGCACACCGAACACGCCGGCGTCGAACGTCGACTGGCCGGACACGAACATGTGGTGGCCCCAGGCGAAGAAGCCCACGAAGGCGATGCCCAGCGACGAGTACGCCACCGCGCGGTAGCCGAAGATGTTCTTGCGGCTGTACGTGCTGACGATCTCGCTCATCACGCCGAACGCCGGCAGCACCATGATGTACACGGCCGGGTGGCTGTAGAACCAGAACAGGTGCTGGAAGAGCACCGGGTCGCCGCCGCGCGCCGGGTCGAACATGCCGAAGCTGAACAGGTTCTCCACCGTCACCAGGACCAGCAACAGGCCGATGACCGGCGTCGCGAGCACCTGGATGCAGCTCGTCGCGTAGATGGCCCACACGAACAGCGGCATCTTGAACCAGGTGATGCCCGGCGCCCGCATGGTGTGGCAGGTGACGATGAAGTTGATGCCCGTGGCGATGGAGCTGAAGCCGATGATGAACGCGCCGAACAGCACGGGCGCCACCGTCGTCGTCGTGTGCGTGCTGTACGGCGTGTAGAACGTCCAGCCCGTGTCCAGGCCGCCGTTGAGCATGCCCCACAGCGCCAGCACCGCGCCCGCCAGGTAGATGTAGAGCGAGGCCAGGTTCAGCCGCGGGAAGGCCACGTCCTTGGCGCCCAGCATCAGCGGCAGCATGAAGTTGCCGAAGACGGCCGGAATCGCCGGAATCATGAACAGGAAGATCATGACCAGGCCGTGGAGCGTGAACGTACGGTTGTACGTCATCGCGTCCATGATGGTCGGGCCCGGCGTGAGCAGCTCCACCCGGATGAGCAGCGCGAAGATGCCGCCCACGAGGAAGAAGAGCAGGACCCAGAACAGGAACATCAGGCCGATGCGCTTGTGGTCCACCGTCAAGAGCCAGCTCTTGATGGTGGTGCCGTCCACCAGATAGCTCGGGTGGTGGTCGTGGTGCTCGTCGTGCGGGGCGGCCCCCGCCGTATCGATGCTACTGGATGGGGTCATAGGCGGGTCCCTCGGAGGCGCCCTCGCGGACGTTCGGAGTGCGAAGCGACTTGATGTATTCGACGATGGCGGCCGTCTCGGGGCCCTGCAGCTTGCCCTGGTACGTCGGCATCACGTTCTGGTAGCCCGCCACCAGGTGGGCTCCCGGGTCCATCATCGACTGGGTGATGTAGGCCTCATCCACCCGGATGTCCTGACCGTCGTCGAGCTTCTCCACGCGGTCATACATGCCGAGGAAGGTGGGGCCGATGTGCGCCGAGCCGTCCACCGAGTGGCACTTGAGGCAGCCCTGCGTGCCGGCCAGGACCTGGCCCTGCTCGACCATCCGGGCGACCGGCGGCACCAGCGAGGTGTCCGCGAGCGCGTCCTGACGGTCCTGCAGCCGGCCGCGGCGCTGCTCCTTGATCCAGTCCTCGTACTCCTCCTCGGGGAGCACGACGACCTCGGCCAGCATCTTCGAGTGCGACAGGCCGCAGTACTCGGTGCAGAGCACCTGGTACGTGCCAGGCTTGGTCGCCTCGAACCAGATCTGCGTGTAGCGACCCGGCAGCGCGTCCATCTTGATGCGGAAGGCCGGCACGTAGAACGAGTGCAGCACGTCGCGGGACGTGATGAGCAGGCGCACGGGACGGTTGGCGGGGACGTGCATCACGTTCACGCCGTTGGGGCCCTCCGGATAGGAGAACTTCCACATCCACTGCTTGCCCATGACGTAGACGTCCATCGCGTCCTTGGGCGGCGTGGTGACCCAGGTGAAGTCCCGGAAGCCGATACCGAACCAGGCCAGGAAGAACACCAGCGGCACGGAGACGAAGAGGAACTCCGTCTTCAGCGTGGGGACGACGTACTCCGTCGCCTGGGCGGGGAGCCGCCGGCGGTACCGGAAGAACATGAACAGCGCCGCGAGGCCGACGCCCGTGGACATCACCATCGTCGTTCCCACGACGAAGTGGTGCAACAGGTCGACCCGTTCCGCGAACGTGGACGCGCTCTCCGGGAGGAACAGAAGGTTGTTGAGAAGCTCGCTCATGCCGCCGCGCCTTTCTTCAGCTCGCGCCTCCAGAAATAGATCAGCATCGTCGCCAGGGCGAAGAAGACGGCCAGTGCGCCCAGGCGGATGAACCCGAAGATGTAGAAGCCGTACCGCCGGGTGGCGGTGTCATACTTGAAGCAGGACATCACCACGCGGTCGAAGCTGGTACCCACGCGGCCACCGGCCGCCTCCAGCAACGCCAGCTTCATGTCCTTGGGAGGGAAGTCCGTCCCGTACAGGTACCGCGACAGCGTCCCTTCCGGCGTGAGCACCATCACCACCGCGGGGTGGGCGTACTGCTTGGTGCTCTCGTCGTACGTGTACTTGAAGCCCACCGCGTCCGCGAGGCGGCGGATCTCCGCGTCCGTCCCGGTGAGGAAGTGCCAGGGCGCGCTCTCGGGCTTGCCCATGGATTGCAGGTGCTTGCGCCGGCGCTCGCTGCTCATCGCCGGGGTGTCCTCGGGGTCCACGCTGATGGTGACCGCCTCGTAGTCGCGGCCCAGCTCCAGACCCAGCTCCCGCATCGTCTTCACCTGGGCGTTGAGCACCAGGTTACAGAGCATGGGGCAGTTGTAATAGACGAGCGTCAGCAGCGTGGGCAGCGTCTTGGGCAGCACCGTCCCCAGCGTCACCTCCTGGCCATTCGAGTCCAGGAAGCGGGTGAGGGGAGGCACCGGGTCACCCAGGTGCTCCTCCACGTCCACGCCCTTCAGCTGGGGCGGGGCGTCCTGCTGGGCCTCGACGATGGAGCGGGGCGTCTTGCCACCGCCCGGCATCGCCGGGGCCGGGGTCGCCGTGCCCAGCACCAGGGCCACCGCGACGAGCATCCCCAGGCGGGGGGCGCACTGGGGGATGTGGGAGAAGAGGGACATCATCGCGAGCGGCTCTTACGTGATGCTGGCGGCGGAAGCTACTGCCGAGGAGCCGGGGTCGGCTCCTGGGGCTGCTCGGGGGCCGGCGCCGGGGCGGGCGGGGGCGGGGCGTTCTGCTTCGTGATGACCGTCTTCATGGCCTCGTCCAGGGACGGATGGGCCTTGACACCCGGCTGGTCACCCCAGCCGGCCTTGAGCGCCTGCTGCTGGCCGCCGATCTTCTCCTCGGCGTGCCAGTCCTGCTCGAACAGGCGCTGGTTGACGATGCCCACCTCGTACTGCCCCATGGCCGCGGGAATCGGAGGAGGGCCGTCCGGCTGGGCCTCCTTCATGGTCCGCACCTGGATGGCGTAGGCCCAGACGATGCCCACCGCGAAGATGACGAGCGAGCCGACGCCGATGCCCACCACCTTGCTCATGACGATGTGGTCTTCCTCGGCGGCCACACCGTGGGCGCCGACGATGACGCGCGACTCGAGCTCAACCTGGGTCTTCTTCATGGCTGCACGTACCTCAGGGACTCCGCGATGTAGGGGTCCTTCACCGGCATCGTGTAGCCGTTGCTCGCGTTCTTCAGCGCGAAGCCCACCGCGATGCCGCCCACGCCCACGAACGAGGTGACGAGCGTGATGATGCTGATCGGGTTGGCCAGCATCGACGGTCCGTCCGTGCCCGTCAGCGCCGGCCAGATGAGCCAGTACAGGTCGAACGCGTGGACCGCCAGCAGGTAGAAGGCCACCAGCGACAGCTTGCGGGGCTGCAGCTTCAGATTTCGCGACAGCAGCGTGAAGAACGGCAGCACGAAGTGCAGGAAGAACAGGGCGATGGACGACGGCTTCCAGGCGCCGAAGATGCGCACACCGTACCAGGGCGCCTCTTCCGGGATGTTGGCGATCCACACCAGCATGAACTGGGAGAAGGCGATGTAGGCCCAGAACGCCGTGAAGGCCAGCATCAGCTTGCCCAGGTTGTGGAAGTGGGCCGTCGTCACCAGGTTGCCGAACAGGCCCTGGCCCCGGGCGTACGTCGCGACGATGGTCAGGATGCAGAAGGCCGACAGGAAGCTGCCCGCGAAGTAGTACACGCCGAAGATGGTGGACTGCCACAGCGGCGTCAGGCTCATCAGCCAGTCGAAGGACGCGAAGGTGATGGTCAGCGCCAGGGGGGGGAGCATGCCCGGGGAGAAGCGGCGCAGCCGCCGGGTGAAGTCCAGGCCGCCCTCGGTGTCCTGCTGCACGCTCAGCTTGCGCAGCTTCCACGCGGCGAAGATCCACACCGCGAAGTAGATGACGTGACGGATGCCCATGAGGTCCGGGCGCAGGTACCAGTGGATCTTGTGCGACAGGTGCTCGGCTTCCAGGCCGGTGATGCTCGCGGCCAGCGGCGAGCCCGGCCACCAGGGGTACAGGTAGCCCGCCATGAAGACCAGCGGGATGATGAGCGCCACGAAGACGGGGATGGTGGACGCGCCCGTCTCCATCGTGCGGCGCAGCAGGATGAGCCACTTGGCCTTGGCCGTGTGGAAGATGGCGATCATGATGATGAACGCCACGCTGATGCCCACCCAGTAGGTGAAGGCGAGCAGGTAGCTGTGGGCGGCGATGCCCTTCGCGTCGGTGGCGAAGAAGATGGCCAGGGTGGCCAGGATGCCCAGGACGCCCATGCCGAACGCCGGCACCATGTACTTCGGCGTGCCGGTGTAACGCTCGAGGGGAACGGAGGCTTCGGCTGCGGGGCTCATCGGTTCTCCTGCGGGACGGGCTGCTGACCGGCCGTCCGGATGTTGCGGGCTTCTTGAAGCGCTCGCACGTAGGCGACCACGGCCCAGCGCTCACGCACGTCGAGCTCGCCGGAGAAGGACGGCATCACGCCGTAGCCCTCGTTGATGGCCGTGTAGAAGTGGCCCGCCGGCTTGGTCTCCAGCTCCAGCAGCGACGGAGGCAGGCGCAGGGCCATGTTCTCCGCCACCACGCTGTTGCCGTCGCCGAGCACGCCGTGGCACTGCGAGCAGACGATGTTGTACTTGCGCTGGCCCAGCGTCAGCAGCGCCTGGTCCACCGTCACGGGGATGGTGGCCGTGGGCTGACCGTTGGTGCGGCCGGTGACGGCCGTCTGGCGGGCGATGGGGTCCTTGATTTCGGACACGCTCGCGAAGCGCTCACGGGGAATCGTGTTCGCCGGGGGCTGGCGCATGGCGCGACCATCCGCCCAGAAGTCCGAGGCCTCGTAGTACTCGTACTTGGCCTGGTGCTCCATGCGCTGCAGGAACTCCGAGGGGACGTCGCAGCCCGACAGGGCGACGAGTCCGGCGGCGGGGATGAGCCACCTCATTCCTTCTCTCCCGTGACGACGGTCACCTGGGTGGCACCCAGGGCCTTGAGCTGGTCGATGACGGCGGTGGAGTCCTGGCCCGTCGCGTGCGGCACGCTCAGCCAGTAGCCGTGCGTGGACGCCGAGCGGAACTCCTCGGACTCGAAGACGGGGTGGTACGGCTGCGGCAGCCGGCTCAGCCCCAACAGGCCGAAGAAGATGCCGAACGCGGCGAACAGCACCGACAGCTCGAAGGTGATGGGCACCCACGCCGGCAGCGACAGCAGCGGGCGACCGCCGATGTTCAGCTTGTAGTCGACGGTGTTCATCCACGTCTGCATGGAGAGCGCCGTCACCAGGCCCGTCAGGCCGCCGCACAGGGCGATGAAGGGCACGCGGGACGGCGGGAGGCCCAGGGCCTCCGAGCCGCCGTGCAACGGATAGGGGGAGTACGTATCCATCCCCTGGAAGCCCTTCTCCCGCATCTGGCGGGTGGCATCCACGAGGATGTCTGGCGTCGCGAACTCGGCCAGCACCCAGGAATCGAGGACCTTGGCTTCCATGACTCTAGTGCGCTCCGTGGCTGTTGTGGTGGGCGGCGTGCTTGAGCTCGAGCTGGAGCTCCTTCACCTCGCTGATGGCCACCGCGGGCACGAACTTCAGGAACAGCAGGAACAGGGTGCCGAACAGGCCCAGCGTTCCCACGTAGATGCTCCAGTCCACCCACGTCGGCGTGTAGATGCCCCAGGACGACGGCAGGAAGTCCTGGCTCAGCGACGTGACGATGATGATGAAGCGCTCGCACCACATGCCGATGTTCACGGCGATGGAGGCGACCCACATGATGGGGATGCTGGTCCGGCACTTCCGGAACCAGAAGATGTTCGGCGTGATGACGTTGCAGGCGATCATCAGCCAGTACACGCCGGCGTAGGGGCCCGTCGCGCGGTTCACGTAGAACGTCCAGAACTCGTACTGGTTCTGCGAGTACCACGCGATGAAGTGCTCCATCAGGTACCCGTAGGAGACGAGCAGGCCCGTCGCCAGGATGACCTTGTTCATGTTCTCCAGGTGCCGGTCCGTAATCACGTCCCTGAGGCCCAGGTACTTGCGCGCCGGGACGATGAGCGTGATGACCATCGCGAAGCCGCTGAACACGGCGCCGGCCACGAAGTAGGGCGGGAAGATGGTCGCGTGCCAGCCGGGCAGCAGGGAGACGGCGAAGTCGAACGAAACGATGGTGTGCACCGACACAACCAGCGGCGTGGAGAGGCCGGCCAGCAGCAGGTACGCAATCTTGTAGTTGTGCCAGTGACGACCGGAGCCGCGCCAGCCGAGCGCGAACAGGCCGTAGATGGTCCGCTGCAGCTTCGTCTTGGACGAGTCACGCAGCGCGGCCAGGTCCGGGATGAGGCCCACGAACCAGAACAGCGCGGACACCGTGAGGTACGTCGAGATGGCGAACACGTCCCACACCAGCGGCGAGCGGAACTGCGGCCACGCGCCCAGGGTGCTGGGGTAGGGGAACAGCCAGAAGGCGAACCAGGGACGGCCCGTGTGGAGCAGCGGGAACAGACCCGCGCACATGACGGCGAACAGCGTCATGGCCTCCGCGAAGCGGTTGATGCTCGTGCGCCACTTCTGCTGGAAGAGCAGGAGGATGGCGGAGATGAGCGTACCGGCGTGGCCGATACCGACCCACCAGACGAAGTTGATGATGTCGAAGGCCCAGCCGACCGGCTGGTTGTTGCCCCACACGCCGATACCGCGGGCCAGCGTGTAGGTGACACCGATGACGAGCAGACCCAGCGCGCTGAGCGACAGGCCGAAGAGCATGAACCAGCCCTTGCCCGGCTTGCGCCAGACATGGTCCAGCAGCGTCTCGTTGAGTGACTTGTCGTCGTGGTGCGGCGCGACGAGGTCCCGTGGCTCGAGCGGATCGAGCGGGTGGTGGGCGGCGGTCTCGGCCATGGCTTAGTGGCTCCCTTCCTGCGGCGCGGCCTTGGCCGGCTCGAGGGCGGTATTCGGGTTGCGCACGCGGATGAGGTGCGCGGTGCGCGGACGCGTGCCCAGCTCGTGGAGGAGCTTGTAGGCGCGGACGTCCTCATGGAGCTGCGAGACGAGCTGCTTCTCGTCGTGCAGGGAGCCGAAGACGATGGCCTGGGCGGCGCACGTCTGCTGGCAGGCCGTCTTGAGGTCGGCCTCCTTGATGGGCTGCTTCTGGACGCGCGCGTCGATGCGAACGCGCTCGATGCGCTGGACGCAGTACGTGCACTTCTCCATGACGCCGCGGTTGCGCACCGTGACGTCCGGGTTCATCAGCATCTTCTCGGTGGCCGTCTTGTCCGCGGTGTAGTGCAGGTAGTTGAAGCGGCGGACCTTGTAGGGGCAGTTGTTGGAGCAGTACCGCGTGCCGACGCAGCGGTTGTACACCATGTCGTTCAGGCCCTCGTCCGAGTGCACCGTGGCGTTCACCGGGCACACGTACTCGCAAGGCGCCTTCTCGCAGTGCACGCACGCGACGGGCTGCATGACCATCTTCGGGTCGTTCTCCGGACCCTCGAAGTACCGGTCGATGCGCAGCCAGTTCATCTCGCGGCTGCGGGCGACCTGCTCCTTGCCCACCACCGGGATGTTGTTCTCGGCCTGGCAGGCGATGACACAGGCGCTGCAGCCCGTGCAGCGCGACAGGTCGATGGCCATGCCCCACTTGTAGCCGTTGTACGGGAAGGGCTCGAGGTTGTCCTGGATGCCCAGCTTCAGCTCACCCTTCACGCGGTGCAGGGTGTGCTTGGTGGCGTCGGAGGGCGTCTCCAGCTCGGACAGCGGCATGTCCAGCGCGAGGGGCCGGTTCTCCATGCGCCAGTGCGTCTGGGTCAGGCTGAACTTGTGGCTGCCGCGCACCTTGGTGAGCGTGGCGCCGCCGTCGAACCAGGGGTTCTTGCTGGTGCGAATCAGGTTGGCGTTGAAGCCCACGCCCTTGGCGACCTGCTCGTGCAGGCCGTCGCGGCCGTAGCCCAGCGCCACCGTGACGGTGTCGTCCTCGTGACCGGGGACCACCCACACCGGGACCGTCAGCTTCTGGCCGGCGTAGGACAGCTCAGCCAGGTCGCCGGGGGACAGGCTCAGCTTCTTGGCCGTGTCCGGGCCGACGAGCGCGGCGTTGTCCCAGGTCATCTTGGTGATGGGCTCGGGCAGCTCCTGCAGCCAGGAGTTGTTGCCGAAGCGGCCGTCGTAGACCTTGTAGTCCGTGATGAAGTTCAGCTCGAGGTCACCCGTGGCCGGGGGCGTGTAGCCCGTGACCAGCGAGGCCGCGGCGCCGAAGTCCGGGGCGGTGGTCACGGCGGCGGACGCGGTGTTCTCGATGAAGCCCTGGGACACCCACGTCTCCCAGCGCGCCTCGAAGTCCGCCGCGTTGGCGGACTGGCCGCGCCAGTAGTCGCGCAGCAGCTGGTAGGCGGGGCGGAAGGGCTCGTCCAGGAACATGGCGAGCAGCTCCGCCTCCGGCACGCCCGCGAAGAGCGGCTGGATGAGCGGCTGCGCGATGGAGACGGTGCCGTCCACCGAGCGACCGTCGCTCCACGTCTCCAGCGGGTGCGCCGCGGGGATGAACCAGTCGGCGTGCGCGCTGGTCTCGTCCTCGTAGAGGCCCGTGTAGATGACGTTCAGCTTGGCGCGGTTGGGGTGGTCCTTGCTGAGCACCTTGGCCAGGCCCACGTCCGCCGGCAGCGTGTAGACGGGGTTGTAGGCGGTGATGACCAGCGTGTCGACGCGGCCCGCCTCGATGTCCTCGACCAGGGCGCGCGCCTGCGACAGGCCGGTGGCCTCCGCGATGGACGCCTGGACGTAGCGCACCGTCTTGTTGGCGTTGCCGAGCGCGTCGTTGATGGCGTGGGCCAGCGCGTGCACGGCGGCCGGCTGACGCTCACCCGCGATGACGAGCGAGCGGCCGGGACCGGCGGCGCGCAGGTCGGCGGCGACCGCCTGCACCCAGTTGCCCATGTCCCCGCGCAGCTCCGACTTGGCGGCGGCGGGACCGGCGAGCGACGCGGCGCTGCCACCCACGGCCTGGGCCACGGCGGCGGCCAGCCCGAGGATTTCGCGGGACTTCAGGCGCTTGCGGTGGTCGGCCATGCCGCCGGTGATGGAGAAGCGGGCCTCCGCCATGTAGAGGCGGTTGAGCTTGCCCTTGCGCGGGTCGCGGCGGTCCGCGAACTCGCGGATGTGGCGCAGGTTGCCCGGGCAGCTCTCCAGGAAGTCCGCGTCCAGCGACAGCACGACGTCCGCGTTGGCGAAGTCGTACAGCGCGGTGACGTGCTGGCCGCCGAACAGCGTGCGCAGCGCGTCCGCGGTGGTGTCCTGGTTGGAGGACGCGCTGAAGAAGCGCGCGTTGGGCAGCTTCTTCAGGATGCGGTTGCGCAGGTCACCCGTCAGCGGGGAGCCCACGGCCTCCGTGAGGAAGCGCACGCGCGAGCCGCCGTTGGCCGCCTTGGTCGAGACCCCGGCCAGCGTCTCATGGAGCACGCGCAGGGCGCGGGGGCTCTTGCCCTGGCGCAGCACGCGGGCGCGGCTGGGGTCGTACAGGGACAACAGCCACGCCTGCTCGAAGGTGCAGGCGGCTCCCTGGTTGATGGGGTGGTCCGGGTTGCCCTCGATCTTCACGGGGCGACCCTCGCGGGCGGTGATGAGCAGGCCGGAGGTGTGGCCCGACAGCGTCATCGCGGACGCGTAGTGCAGCGGGTTGCCGGGGGTGACCTCCGGCGGCGTCTTCGTGTACGGCAGCAGCTTCTCGTCCTGGGGACGGGTGCTGCACGCCGTGGCGCCGGCCAGCGCGAGCGACGCGCCGAGCAGCTGCATGAACTCGCGGCGAACGAAGCCGGAGGGGGGCAGGTCCGCGCCCGCGGGGAACTCCGGGCGGGTCTCCTCCATGTACTCGGAGGTGCCGAGCTTCTCCTCGAGGCTGCGCCAGTACGTCTGGCCGTAGCCGTGCTCGGAGGAGTTCGCGTGCTGGGCGGCGTGGTCCAGCGCCTCACCCACGGCGTCGGGCGCCGGGGCGGGCCGGTCCGAGACGACCGGGAGCGCGAAGGAAGAGGACTCCTGCGACGGGGCGCCGTCGCGCTTCGTGTTCATCGGTGGCATGTGGAGCAGCTCTCGCGCGAGTGGACGTCGTACTCTTCCTTCAGCTTCTTGCCGAGCGCGGCGGCCTCGGCCTTGTCCTTGGGCGGGGTCCACGTCATCGACGTGATGAACTCCGCGGGCCGCAGGTTCGGCTCGGGGTTGCGGTGGCACTCGAGGCACCACGCCATGGTCAGCGGCGCGGCCTGCTCGATGGCGGCCATCTGGTCCACTCGTCCGTGGCACGTGGCGCAACCGACGCCCTTGTTCACGTGGATGGAGTGGTTGAAGTAGACGAAGTCGGGCAGGTTGTGGACCCGCACCCACTGGATGGGCATGTCCGCGAAGAAGGCCTTGCGCACCTCGGTCAGGTACGGGCTCTTGTTCCAGACCTGTGCGTGGCAGGACATGCACACGGTGGTGGACGGGATGCCCGCAGAGGGCGCCTTGTCCACGGACCAGTGGCAGTACTGACAGTCGATCTTCTCGTCACCCGCGTGGTGGCGGTGGTCGAATTCGATCGGCTGTTCGACGGGCATCTGCTGGTTCGTGACGTACGGAGACCGTACGTACGCCATGAGGCCGCCGATGCCGATGGCGGGCACGGCAAGAAGCGCCGCGGCGGAGAGCCGAGACACCGTGTTCGTCCAGCGTGGAAACAGAGGGCCGCTCATACCAGGACCATGGGCAAGGGGGCTTCAACGACTGCGGTGAACGATGAGGAGGAAGAGGCCAACGCGTGACTCGACGCGAACAGCGGCGGAACGATCCCGGCCCCGGGGGGGCGGGGGGGCGGCTCCTGGCGCGCGGAAGACGAAGCAGTCACGTCCAACGAAACCTCTATGGATGTTGCCGCGGGCGGGTCCCTCCTCCTGTCCAACCCAGCGCGGCGCGGGACCATTGACCATCGACACCGCAGTGTCAACCATTCTGATGTTGTGGCCGTGGGATACCATTTCCTCGCGCGGAGGCGGGAAATCGCGGTCCGGAAGCGATGAATCTCTCTTCTGGCGGGAGGAAGCGACGTTGAGTCGTTTCCGTCTGAGACGGATCAACTCCCCCTGTTTCAGCCGACCCGAGATGGGGTGTCGGCCCTCACCGACAGGTGGTGTCGCGCGGGTGCGTGGGCTGGCTCACTCCGCGTCGGAGTCCTCGTCGCCCCCATCCGGTGCGCGCCAGCGTTCGCGGCGGCGGGCGAGCAGCTTCTCGACCAGCTCCCGGGCGCGGGCATCGCGGTGGTAGTGGGGGTCGTGGCGGGTGCCCTTGCCCTGGTTGCAGCGGGCACACGCCAGCGCCAGGTTCTCCAGGGCGTCGGTGCCGCCGGCGGTCTGCGGGACGATGTGCTCGATGGTGGCCCGGCTGATGGGCTCCCCATCCAGGCCCACCAAGAGGTGGGCGTTGCAGTGCAGGCACTTGCCCAGCCAGGCCTCGCGTCCCCGGTGTTCGGTGCGCTCGAAGGTGAGGTCCGTGGCGATGATGCCCAGGATCCTGCGGCGCTTGGCGGTGCTCATCCTACACCTCGACCACGGAAGGGCCGGCGAGGGCGAAGACGCGCTCGCCGGGGCGGCGGGGCATGTCGAAGCCGCCGGTGAAGGCGCTGAAGGCCGGGAGGACTCCCACATCCCGACCCAGGTGGAAGCATGGGAGACGGAGCCTGTCCCGGCCAGCCGACAGCCGCACCGTGGGGTGCAGATGCCCCGCCCACACGTAGCGACCTGTCTCGGGGGTAGGGTGGTGGGCGAAGCGGAAGGGCCCCTCATCCAGGTGGGACTCATGGACGTCCAGGCGCCACGCGTCCGGTGGTGGGCCGGCCCTGAGGTCATGGTTGCCCCGGATGAGGACCATCGTCACGTCGGCGTGGAACTCACGCCAGGCGGCGAGTCTTTGGACCAGGGTGGGGGTGAGGCCCTCGCGGGCGTGGACCAGGTCGCCCAGGACGAGCAGCCGGCGCGCTTCGGTGGCGCTGAGGGCGGAGGACAGCCGGGCCAGGTCCTCGTCGAGCACGCCCAGGGGGAGGGGGATGCCGTGGCGCTGGAAGCTCTCCGTCTTGCCCCAGTGGAGGTCGGCCACGGCGAGCGTGCGGGCTTCGGGCCAGAAGAGGGCCCGCTCCGGGAGGAGCTCCAGCGGGGTGCCGCCTACGCGGACCTGGCATCGTCGCGGGTCCATCGCTCCTTCATTCGCTCCACGCGCTCCAGCAGGGATTCATTGGAGACGCTGGCGCTGATGCGCTCGACGACCAGGGGGAAGGCCAGGGGGGTGGGCCTGCGGACATGGACCTGCTCCACGGGGCCCGCCTCCAGTCGCTCCAGGGCGTTCTCCAGGCGGCCCTGCTCGAATTGCTGTTCGAGCACCTCGCGTCGGGCCTGGACGAGCAGCAGGTGTCCGGGGTCATGGCGGGCGAAGACGTCGTGGAGGAGGGCAGCGCTCGTCTGTACTTGTCGCGTGGACTTGCGGGCTCCGGGGAGGCCGGGGAGCACCAGCCCCGCGACGCGGGCGATGTCGCGGAACTGGCGCTTCGTCAGCTCGCCCACGTTGACGCTCTCCAACACATCCTCCTCCAGATGCTCGCGCGTGAAGAGCGCGGGGCGCAGCGCCTCCTCGAAGGGGAAGGGCGCGGGGGTGACGAGCTCCAGGCCGTAGTCGTTCACCGACACGCTGAAGGTGGCCTTCTGCAGCCGCGTCAGTCTCAGGGCGAGCAGGGCGGCCAGGCCCTCGTGCACCCGTCGGCCCTCGAAGGGGTAGAGGAAGAGGTGGTGACCGTCGCGCGTGTGGCACAGCTCCGCCAGCACCGCGTTCGCCGCGGGGATGCGGGACAGCTTCTCCTGGGTCTCCAACACGGGCCACGCGGCGGCCAGCTCATCGGAAGTGACGTCGCCGTGGCGCGCGGCATCGAGCGTGCGTCGCACCGCGGCCGCCAGGGAGGTGGACAGCGGCAGTCGGCTTCCGCCCCAGCGTGGGGTTCGCGTCACCTTCGTCTTCGCGGGACGCACGTACGCGGTGAGCCCCTGAAGTCGGTTGAACTCGAGCTTCTTGCCGCCGAACTGGAAGGTGTCTCCTGGGCGCAGGCGGCTGACATACGACTCCTCCACGCTGCCCAGGCGGCCCCCGGTCCAGTAGCGAAGCTCCACCATCGCATCCGAGGCGATGGTGCCGATGTTGAGCCGGTGCAGCCGCGCGACGCGGGTGTCCTTCACGACGAAGCGGCCGTCGTGCTCCTCTACGCGACGGAACTCGGGGTAGGCGCTCAGCGTGGGGCCGCCCTCGCGCACCAGCGTGAGCGTCCAGTCGAACTCCTCGTCGGTGAGGCGGGCGTAGGCGGTGGCGCTGCGGACTTCCTCTCGCAGGGCCTCGCGGGTGAAGCCGCCGCCGAGCGCGCACGTGACGAGGTGCTGCGCGAGCACGTCCAGGGGCTTGGTGGGGGGAAGGCGTGGCTCCACCTCCTTGCGCTGGAGGGCGTCGCGAGCGGCGGCCATCTCCACCAGCTCCAGCGCGTGCGTGGGCACGAAGAGGATGTTGCAGGTGGCGCCAGGACGATGGGCTCCGCGTCCCGCGCGCTGGAGTGTCCGGCCGATGCCCTTGGGACTGCCCACCTGGACCACGCGCTCCACGGGGCCGAAGTCCACGCCGAGGTCCAGTGACGAGGTGCACACCACGAAGCGCAGCGTGCCGTCCTTGAGGCCGCGCTCCACGCGCTCGCGCTCTTCCTTGTCGATGGAGCCGTGGTGCAGGGCGAGCAGGTGTTCCCACTCGGGGCGAGCGAAGCGGAGGCCCTCGTACCAGCGCTCCGCTTGTGAGCGTGTGTTGGTGAAGATGAGCGTGGACTGCTTCGGGTCCAGCCTCGCGGCCACGCCGGCCAGCATGGTGAAGCCCAGGTGCCCCGCCCAGGGGAAGCTGTCGACCGTCTCCGGCAGCAGTGTCTCCACTTCGACGGGGCGTTCCATGTTCGCGCTGATGAGCGTGGGCGTGTGTCCGGTGCCGACGACATGGCGCGCGGCCTCGTCCAGGTTGGCCAGCGTCGCGGACAGGGCCCAGGTGCGAAGTCGCGGCGCGAAGTGACGAAGCCGCGCCAGGGCGAGCTCCGTCTGGGTTCCCCGCTTGGAGCCGAGCAGCTCGTGCCACTCGTCGACGATGACGGCGCGCAGGGAGGAGAACAGCTCCGGTGCTCGCTCGTTCGACAGCATCACGGAGAGGGACTCCGGGGTGGTGATGAGCACCTCGGGGAGCCGCTCGCGCTGACGTTGACGCACGGAGGATGAGGTGTCACCGGTGCGGCTCTCCACGTCCAGGTCCGTGTCCAGGATGCTCAAGGGTTCGAGCAGCGCCCGCTCCACGTCTCGCGATACCGCGCGCAGTGGCGTCACGTAGAGAATCTGGAGCCCTGTCTCGCTGTGCTCCACCACGTCCGCGAGCGGGCCGAGATACGCGGCATAGGTCTTCCCCGCGCCGGTGGGGACGTGGATGAGCCCACTCTCGCCTCTCGCGTACGCGGCCCAGGACTCCTCTTGAAACGCATGGGGCGTCCAGCCCTTCGACGCGAACCACGCGCGCAGCCGCTCCATTGGCGGCGGGCCTCCGGTGACTCGCTCACGTGGGGTCGTCCGCTTGCGGCGCTTGGGAGGGGACGGTGTCTCGGGTTCGCCTCGGAGCGCCTTGCGTCGGGCCTGGAGCTGGGCCTTCAGCGAGGGCGACCTACGCGCCGGCATGGAGCAGCTCCTTGAGCGAGTCCAATGAGTCGGCGTCCTGGGGCTTCTTGTCCGTGCGCCACCGGGCGATGCGTGGGAAGCGCAGCGCGACGCCGGACTTGTGGCGGGGTGAGGACTGGATGCCCTCGAAGTGCAGCTCGAAGACCTGCTCGGGCTCCACCGAGCGCACCGGCCCGAACTTCTCCCGCGTGTGCGAGCGAATCCACCGGTCCAGCTTGCCAATCTCCTCGTCCGTCAGCCCCGAGTACGCCTTCGTCACCGGCAGCAGGTCCGTCCCGTTCCACACCGCGAACGTGTAGTCCGTGTACAGCGACGAGCGCCGCCCGTGTCCCGGATGCGCGTAGAGCAGCACCGCGTCCACGGTGAACGGGTCGATCTTCCACTTCCACCAGTCGCCGCGCTTGCGGCCCGTGAGATACGCGGAGCTCCTGCGCTTGAGCATGAAGCCCTCGACGTTGCGCTCGCGGGCCTCGCTTCGCGTGTGTGCCAGCGCCTCCCATGACTCCGCTTCGACCGCGGGCGAGATGGGGAAGCGGGGATGCGCCTTCAACAAGGTCTCGAGTCGTGCGCGTCGTTCCTGCAGCGGCAGCGAGCGGATGTCCTGTCCTTCGTGCTCCAGGAGGTCGTAGACGATGAAGGCCGCGGGGGCCTCGGCGAGCACCTTGGCCGTCAGCTTCTGTCTTCCGATGCGCCGCTGGAGCCGCGCGAAGGGCAGGGGCTTGCCGTCCTCGTACGCGAGCACCTCGCCATCCAGCACGGTGCCTTCCGGCAATGCCTTCGCGGCCTCGGTGATTTCGGGGAAACGCTCGGTGAGCAATTCCTCGCCCCGGCTCCACAGGTACACGTCACCGTGTCGGTGGATGAGCTGGCCTCGAATGCCGTCCCACTTCCACTCGACCAGCCAGTCCGAGAGCTCGCCGAGCGCCTCGGGAGGCTGCTCCAGGGGAGAGGCCAGATAGAACGGATACGGCCTGGAGCTCTCCGCGTCGGAGACATCCGGCGAGATGAGCTGCTGGAAGAACTCGCGCGACGGTGTCCAGGTGCCCATCAGTCGATGCGCGACGTCCGGCGCGGGAAGACCCGCGACCTTCGCCACCGCGCGCACCACCAACGTGGAGGACACGCCCACGCGCAGCTCGCCCGTGAGCATCTTGTTCAGGAGGAACACCTCTCGCCGGGGCATCGAGCGCCACCAGGACACGACCTGCTCTCGCTGCTCGGCCACATCCAGCTCGCGCAAGGGCAACAGGCGCTGGGTGAGCCACACCGAGAGCGGCAGTTCCTCCGGCTCGGCGGGCCGCTCCAGGTTGTCCAGCAACAGCGCGATGACCTCGGCCAGGTCACCGACGGATGCGTACACCTCCGCGAAGAGCCAGTCGGGGATGCCCGTCAGCTCCTGAGTCCAGCCGACGAGCAGCTTCGTGGTGAGCAGCCGCTTCAGCTTCTGTCCCGTGAGGAAGTACAGCGCCCACGCGGCGTCCTCGGGCGGGGCCTCCGTGAAGTAGCGCGTGAGCGCGTCCACCTTCGCGTTGGTGGACATGGTCTGGTCCAGCCGCTCGTACAGGTCCGCGAGTCGTCGCACGCGTCAGTCCTCCGCCTCACCCTCGAAGGGCGTGGCCAGCGGGGAGGCATCCACACCCTTCTCGCGGAGGTAGCGCGCCAGCGGCTCCGCGGAGCCGTGCGTGGTCAGCACGCGCTGCGCTCCAGTGTCCTCGACCGTGCGCAAGAGGTCCGGCCAGTCCGCGTGGTCCGACAACACGAAGCCCCGGTCGAAGCCTCGTCTGCGCCGGTTGCCGCGCACCCGCATCCACCCCGAGGCGAAGCCCGTCTCCATCTCCCCGAAGCGGCGCATCCACGTGGAGCCGCCCGCGCTCGGCGGCGCCAGCACCAGCGCCCCCGCGAAGGACGTGCCCTTCTCCACCTCCGACACGAGCTGCGTGGGAATCATCTTCACCCCCGCCTCCCGATACGCATCCACCAGGCCGTGCATCGACCCGTGGATGAAGGCGGGCCGGTCCGTCAGTCGCGCCAGCTCCGCGAGGATTCGCTGCGCCTTGCCCAGCGCGTAGCAGAACAACACCACCGAGCGCCCCACGGCGCGGTTGGCGTCCCACCACCGCAGGATGTCCTCCGCCACCAGCCGCGCGTCGTCCCAACGGAAGATGGGCAGACCGAACGTCGCCTCGGTGATGAACGTGTGGCAGCGCACCACCTCGAACGGCGCGCACGTCGGGTCGGCCGCGCGCTTGTAGTCGCCCGAGACGACCCACACCTCGCCCCGGTGCTCCAGGCGGAGCTGCGCGCTGCCCAGCACGTGTCCCGCGGGATGGAAGCTGACGGTGACGTCGCCAATCTTCAGCGGCTCGCCATAGTCCAGGGTGTCGATGGCGGAAGTGGCCCCCACGCGACGCCGCAGCAGGGACTCGCCTGCTCGGGCGCCCAGGTAGCGCTGATGGCCGGAGCGCGCGTGGTCGCCGTGGGCGTGGGTGATGAGGGCCCGCTCCACCGGCTGCCAGGGGTCGATGTGGAAGCCCCCGGGCTCACAGAAGAGCCCCTGGGGCGTCACCGTGACGAGCGGCCTTCGAGGATTGAAGGAGACGGAGGCGTCCACAGTCCTTCTGAAATAACGAGGGCTTCCAGGGGTGACCACCCAGGGTGCGCGTGCCTCTCACCTCCGCCGCTCGCCGGCATGCTCGCCAGGCACCCATCGCCCGCGCCTGCTCGCCGCGCATGGAAATATCCCGGCGTCGTGAACGGGTGCGATGTCCCTCGCCCGGGGCCGGGGCTCCGCGCTACACCGGTGAGGCCGTCGCGAACCGTGGTTCTTGCTCGCGGGGTGTGAGGCGCGGGCGCGGCCCCCCGTCGCTGTCCGGGACGGGCGATACTGGTCGCGGGGGAAAGGTCATGACGATGGATGCACAGGAGCGGAAGGCGGCGTATCGCCAACGCGCGGAGCAGGGCGAGTCGGTGCCGGTGTCGGTGGAGTTGCCGGCGGACCTCGACACGCCGCTGTCGGCGTATCTGAAGCTGGGCGGAGGCTCGCGCGGCTTCATCCTCGAGTCGTGCTACGGCGGCGAGCGCTTCGGGCGCTACAGCCACGTGGGCACCCACGCCGCGGGGCGTGTGCGGCTGGACGCGCGGGGCGCCACGTTGTGGCGTGGCTCGCGCGAGGAGCGACGCGAGGGCAAGCCGCTGGACGTCCTGCGCACGTTGTGGCGCGAGCTCGCCGTGGCGCGACTGCCGGGCGAGGCCCCGTTCCTGGGCGGCCTCGTCGGGTACATGGGCTACAACTGCATCTCCTGGATGGAGCCCACCGTCCCGGACCGGCACCCGCGCGACACCTCGTTCCCGGACTCCGAGTGGCTCATCTGCGAGGACTTCGTCACCCACGACTCGCGCACCGGGACGCTCAAGGTCACCGCGATTGCGCGGCCGTCGCTCCATGGCAGCGTGGCCCACGCGCTGAAGGACGCGGAGGAGCGCGCGCAGGCGATGGCGGAGAAGCTGCTCAAGCCGCTGCCTCCCGAGGCGTACGTGCCGTCGCCTCGCATGAAGGGGGACTCGGCGCCCGTCGCCTGTTGGGACCGCGCCGGCTACGAGGCCGCGGTGGAGCGCTCCAAGGAGTACATCCGCGCGGGTGACATCTTCCAGGTGGTGCTCGCCCGGCGCTTCGAGGCTCGCGGTGCGCCTCCGCCGCTGTCGCTCTACCGCGCGCTGCGACGCGTGAATCCCTCGCCGTACCTGTTCCTCGTCGAGATGGGTGAGGCGCGCGCGCTGGTGGGCGCCTCGCCGGAGCTGCTGGTGCAGGTGCGCGACGGGGACGTGGTGGTGCGGCCCATCGCGGGCACGCGCCGCCGTGGAGCCTCCGAGGCGGAGGACCTGGCGCTGGAGAAGGAGCTGCTCGCGGACGAGAAGGAGCGCGCCGAGCACATCATGCTGGTGGACCTGGGCCGCAATGACGTGGGCCGCGTGGCGGCGCCCGGCTCGGTGCGCGTCGAGGACCTGATGGTCATCGAGCGCTACAGCCACGTGATGCACATCGTCTCGCAGGTGCGCGGGAAGCTGGACTCGAAGTTCGACGCGCTCGACGCGCTGGCCAGCACGTTCCCCGCGGGCACGGTGTCCGGGGCTCCGAAGATTCGCGCGATGCAGATCATCGACGAGCTGGAGGTGCAGCGACGCGGGCCGTACTCGGGCGCGGTGGGCTACCTGTCCTTCTGCGGCACGCTGGACGTGGCCATCGCGCTGCGCACCTTCTTCGTCGACGGGGACAAGACGTTCTGGACCGCGGGCGCGGGGCTGGTCGCGGACTCGGTGCCGTCGAAGGAAGCCGACGAGACGGAGGCCAAGGCCGGCGCCATGGCCGCCGCGCTCCGGCTGGCTCGCGAGGGAGGTGGACGATGATTCTCGTCATCGACAACTACGACTCGTTCACCTTCAACCTCGTCCAGCTCCTCTACACGCTGGGCGCCGAGGTGAAGGTGGTGCGCAACGACGCGCTCACCGTGGAGGCCATCGCCGCCGAGGGCGCGTCGCACCTGGTGATTTCCCCGGGGCCCTGCACGCCGCACGAGGCCGGGGTCAGCGTGGCCGCCATCGCGCAATCAAAGGTGCCGGTGCTCGGCGTGTGTCTGGGACACCAGTCCATCGGCGCGGCCTTCGGCGGCAACGTCATCCGCGCGCCCGAGCCGGTGCATGGCAAGTCCGCGCGCATCCGGCACGAGGGCTCGGGCGTGTTCACCGGCGCGAGCCAGGGCTTCCAGGCCGCGCGCTACCACTCGCTGGTGGTGGAGGCGTCCTCGCTGCCCTCGTCACTGGAGCCCATCGCCTGGAGTCAGGACGGGCTCATCATGGCGCTGCGCCACCGCGAGCGGCCCGTCGTGGGCTTCCAGTTCCACCCCGAGAGCGTGCTCACCCCCGAGGGGCCCACCCTGGTCCGCAACTTCCTGGAGGGACGTCTCTGAGAGGGGACATCACCCTCGGGTACGAGGGGATTGTCGGGCCGAGGACACTGTCTGGAGCCCGACAATTCCGACGTTCTTGACGGAAAAACCACACGCATAGTGTGCGCCCTTCCGGCGACCGAGGCTCCATCCAGGAGTCGGCGCCGGGAGGAGCCCACGATGAACGTGCGAAGTGCGGTGTCTCGCGGTCTGGTCGCGATGTTCGGCGCGCTGGTGCTGGGCGCGTGTGGTGGGGAGCCGTCCGCCGAGGCTGGCGCGGGCGTCCCGATGGACGAGGCGGAGCTGACCACGGTGGACTCGTCGCTGGGCCAGTGCCCGGGCTACGACTCCTGCGCGAACTGGTCCCCCTGGTACGCGGTGGGTGGCAGCTACTGCGGCGCCAGCACCACGTGCGGCACGCGCTGGGTCTGCGAGGAGGACCCCTGGGGCTGTCCGAACGGCGTGGCCCCCGAGCCGACGGTGTCCAAGGATGGCCAGGAGCTGCTGCCCCCGTGTTGCGGCATCCTCTACCGCGAGCCGCTCCCCGCGCTCTTCGGCGCGCAGGAGCGCTACCGCGTGTGCTTCAACCCGGCCGGTGCGTCGTGCACCGACTACGAGCAGGCGGGCGGCGGAGTGCTGAGCTGCGGCTGCTGAGCTTCACGGCTTGAGATGGGTGGTGTCGTTCCAGCCGGCGAGCGCCGGCTGGGCGGCATCCGGCCCGTCCGCGCCGAGCACGCTGATGGAGCCGGTGCTCAGCAGGAACAGGCGTCCCTCGGAGGGCGTCAGCCCCAGCCACCGCGCCGCGAGCACTCGCAGGAAGTGGCCGTGGGAGAAGATGAGGATGTCGCCCGTCTGCTGGCGCAGGTCGGAGATGACGCGGTCCGCGCGAGCACCCACCTGCTCTGCCGTCTCGCCGTTCGGGACGCCGTCCTTCCACACCGTCCAGCCGGGATGCTCCACGCGAATCTCCGCGCCGGTGCGGCCCTCGTGGTCGCCGTAGTCCCACTCCATCAAGTCATCGCGGCGCACGGCTCCTTCGCCGTAGCCCGCGAGCGCGCAGGTCTCGAACGCGCGGCTCAGGGGGCTGGTCCACACCTGGGCGAAGTCCCAGGCGCGCAGGGGCTCACCGAGCTTCGCCGCCATCGTCCGTCCGGCCTCGAGCAGCGGGACATCGGTGCGCCCCGTGTGCTGCCCACCCCGGCTCCATGCCGTCTCTCCGTGACGAACGAGCACCACCTGGGGACCGCGCGTTTTCATAGGGGCCGGATTGTGCCACCCGACGAGGGCTCGGCGCGCGTTTCATGAAACACGCGGTGGCGATCGGACAGTAGCCTCGTGTCCATGCACTCGCTCCGTTCGATTCCCCCTGTGTCGTTCGTCCTCGCGTTGCTCCTGACGCTGGCCCTGCCCGGACACGCGCAGTCGGCCGCGGCGAAGGGAGGTGGCACGGACGGCACGATGTTGCTGACCATCTTCATGAAGCACGACCAGGGCAAGACGCTGGAGGAGATCAACGCGCACCTGGACCGCACGGGCTTCCGCAAGAGCTTCCCGCCCGCGGGCGTGGAGGTGGTGTCCTGGTACGTGATGATGGGCGTGGGGCAGGTCGTCACGGTGCGCCTGCCTCCGGAGAAGCTGCGCGAGGTGAACCTCGCATTCGAGAAGGGGGCGTGGGGCGCGTTCCGCACGGAGTTCTACCCGACGTACGATTACCGGCCCATCTGGGAGAAGACGCGCTCCGCCACGCCGTGAGCGGGGTTGGGTATGCTCGGGGCTCGCGTGTCTTCTCCAGAGCCTCCTGCCCCCTCCCTGCCTCCGAGTGTTCCGCCGCGTGACGCGCGGGTGTCCCAGTGCTTGTTGCTGGTGGCCTGCGCGTTGGGACTGACGGCGCTCTACTTCTCCCGGGTGTTCGCCACCGGCGAGATGTTCAGCGCGCGCGACTCGCTGTACGTCTACCTGCCGGCGTTCCACTACTGGCGCGAGGCAGTGCTGGGCGGGCGGATTCCGGAGTGGCTGACGCTGGATGGCTTCGGTCAGCCCTTCGCGGGCACGCTGGTCGTCGCGCCCTTCCATCCGAGCAAGCTGCTGTACCTGCTGCTCTCGCTGAACCACGCCTTCAACGCGAACATCCTGCTGTGCTTCCCGGTCGCGCTGCTGGGGATGTATGCGCTGACGCGACTGTGGGAGGTACCTCGCGCGGGGGCGTTCCTCGCGGGGATGGCCTATGCCTTCAGCGGCTACCTGGTCTGCATCACCAACAACCTCTGTTACCTGATGGCCGCGGCCACGGTGCCGTGGGCGCTGTGGGCCACGGAGCGTCACCTTCGCGCGCCCGGGGCGGGGCGGTTGTTGCTCTCGGGGCTGGTGCTGGCGCTGGTGCTGCTCGCGGGGGACGTGCAGGCGTTCTGCGTGACGTATGGGTTGGTGGTGTTGCTTGCGCTCTCGTCGCCCGTGGAGTCGCGGCGGGCGCGGCTCATGACGGTGTTGGGTGTGCTTGGCGTGGGGACGCTGTTGGCCTCGCCGCAGTTGTTCTCGTCCGCGGCGTCGATGGGGACGGCGCAGGCGGGTGGCAGGACGCTCGACATCGCGCAGGAGTACGCGGTGCATCCGCTGCGACTGCTCGAGCCGTTGCTGGGGGCCTACCTGGAGATTCCGGACGAGCGGCCGGACGTGACGCTGGCCATCGTCACCAGGCTGGCGCCCTCGGGGTTCGCGAACTTCTGGGTGGGGTCTCTGTATCTGGGAGTACCCGTGCTGTTGCTCGCGGGGGCGGCGGCTTGGGTGAACCGTCGCTCCAGGATGTTGTGGCTCTGGGGTGGTGTGTGGCTGTTCGTCGTGGGGCTCTCGCTGGGGGACGCGCTGCCGCTTTACGAGGCCCTGTACACGTGGGTGCCTCCGTGGCGCGTGTTCCGCTATCCATCGAAGCTCGTTCCGTTCCTCGGGCTGGGGGTCTGTTTCCTGGCGGCCCTGGGGTGGAAGCACGTGTTCGAGGTGGAGGGCCGGCGAGTGTTCCTCCGGCTCGCGGCGGCGGTGGGCGTGGGGTGTCTGGTGCTCATCGTGGGCGAGTCCCTGGGGCGGGGGTTCACCGCGTTGCTGCTGGTGCCTCGCTGGCCGGAGATGCCCGGGGAGCTGCGCGAGTTGTTGTCGCAACAGTTCGTGCTCGTCTCTGGGGTGGCGTTGGTGAGCGCGGTGCTCTGTGTGGGCGGGGTGCTGTGGACGCGTGGGAGCGCCGGGGTGTTGTTGGTGACGCAGTTCGTATCGGGCTTCGTGGTGGGGTTCGGGAGCTACGAGCTGCTCACGCCGGAGGTGCTGTCCACGCCGCCTCCGTTCGCCGAGCACATCCTCGCGCAGCCGCGCGAGGACTCGCGGGTGCCCATCCGGGTGGCCTCGCACTACGACGTCGCTGGCGTCACCTCGCTCATCCCGGGGATGGATGCGCGGCAGTGGCGCTCGCTCGTCGCGGCGCAGACGCTCATGCCGGACACGCCGGGGCTGTGGGGCATGGAGAGCGCGGATGGGACCCTGCCCGCCACGAGTCGACGGGTGCGTGCGGTCGTCTGGGATGTGACGCCGTGGTTCCTGGAGCGTGCGCCGCTGTTCTCCGTCGCGTACTCGGTGCATCCGCTCGTGGAGTGGCAGGCGCTGGAGGCGGCTGGGAAGAAGAACGCCATCACGGACCGGTCCATCAATGCGGTGTTGGTGGAGCACCCGGGGGTGCTGCCTCGGGCGTTCCTGGCGAATGCGCGCTGTGTCGAGTCGTACGAGGCCGCGATGCCGGGACTGGCGGACCCGCTCGTGCGTGCTGGACAGGTGGCGTTGGTCGAGTGTGGCGAGGGTGGGGCGGGGCTTGCGTCCGGGGAGGTGTCCGCCGTGGGTGGGAAGGTGACGGTGGGGCGCTACGAGGCGGAGCGTCTGGAGTTCGACGTGGAGAGTCCTCGCGACGCGGTGCTCATCGTGAACGACGCGTGGTTCCCGGGGTGGACGGCGACGGTGGATGGCGTGGAGACGCCGATTCTCCCGGCCAACGTCGCGGTGCGCGCCGTGCCCGTGAAGGCGGGGCGACATCGGGTGACGTTGACCTATCGGGACGTCGCCGCGCGGTGGGGGCTGGGCGTCTCCTCGATGACGTTCCTGGGACTGCTCGGGTTCGCGGTGGTGCGTCGGCAGCGTGGAACTGCGTGAGGCGGTGAGGGCTCTTAGGGCCGCGCGTCATGGAGCAGGCGGTGCGCGGTGTGATGGAGCGAGCGGGCACGCATGGAGGGGGCATCCTCCGGCTCGCCATCCGTGAACGAGTTCGGAGGTTGGTAGAGTACGTCCTTGGGGCAGATGGGGGATTGGAAGTCGATTCGATGCCACGCGGGCTCCTGGACTCCGCATGTCCACTCCAGCGTGACGACATGGCGCAGGTGCGCATCGCATTCCGCCGGGCGCTCGGGTTGGGTCGCCGCATCGACCAGGTCACGGAGAAACCATTCGCCATCAGGGCGGACGTATCGCCGCGTGGGCACCTGGATGTTCTCAGTGCGGTCGGACGCGTGCCCTCCCGAGACGGAGATATGGTCGGCACTCTGTGTGAGAACCAAGTGCCCCTGGCCTTGATGGCCCTCTCCCTGGATGCCGAACTGGGCCTTCAGGATGGAGTCGGGCGCCAGCAGGAGGCAGCGCGGCGTGGGTAGCAGCCGCATCTCCTTCAGCGAGAGCCCCGTCTTCACCGCACGCTCGTAGTCGTCGAGCCCATGGCTGATGCGTGACCAGGTGAATCCCCCATCGACGGAGTGCCAGGTTTCGTTCTTCTCTGTCTGGGCGAGGAGTTGCTCCTCATGGATTCCGAACTGGACGTCGAGCCTCTGGAGGGGAAAAGCCGTGGACGGAGGCCCACCTCGGACGAACCAGGTCTTCCCCTGGTCGTGGGATGCGAGGACCTTCCGAGACGTCCAGCCGAACCAGCCGCCCGACGGAGGCAGGAAGAGTCCCAATAAGCGTGTCGATTGTCGCGGGCCCTGACTGATGAGTGGCGCCGCCCTGATTCTCTTTCCCGCGACATCCCATCGGAAGGGGCCGCGTCGTGCGTAGCGCCTGTCGATGCTCACGACGGTATCGGGTCCCATCACCTCCGTGATGCGCTCCAGGGCAGGGACCCATTTCGACAGGGGAAGGTTTGGGGCCGTGTGTCCCACGGTGACGATGTGTCGTTTGGGCTTCAGGTGGGCGATGCCGAAGCCCGCTTGGGACTGTTCAGGGCTCAGCGGACGGGACTTCCACGTGAGTCCACCATCCGTGGTCTGGAATCGTCCCCCTGCTCCAAGAACCCAGCCCACCCTGCTGGAGAGCAGGAGGGCTTGATGTAGGAAGGGGGGCGGGCGCTCGCCCGAGGAATGTTCGATGGGAGGTTGTTCGGGAAGTGGCAGCTTGTGCCAGGTCAAACCCCCGTCTTTCGTCTCCCAGAGCCCTGACCTCGAACCCACTACCCAGCCGTGGTTTTCGTCTCGGAAGGAGAGGGATTCGCACCGGTTGGTGATGCTCTGGAATGGAAGGCTGGAGAGCTCTCGCCACTCGGCGCCTTGGGTGTTGCTGATGAGAAGGGTGTCACCGACTCCGCAGAGCCAGGTGCGTTGCCCCACGCGCGCCATCGCACGGAGTGAGAGGGGCTTCGTAAGAGTGATCTTCTTCCACGTGCGGCCACCATCCGAGGTACGGAACACATGGTTCCCGAGGTCGCCCGCGATGATTCCGACGCTGGGGGTGTACCAGATGAGGAACTCGAAGCGAGGCGAAGCCGAGGAGAGGAGGCTCGTGGGCGCGCGGATTGCCGAGGCGGCCTCCCTGTCTTCTCGCCAGGTGAGTCCCTTGTCCGTGCTGCGGAAGACGCGTGCCCGCTCGTCAATCCCGTCCGGAGCCGGCTTTCTGTGAAACGCGAGGGCCCACCAGTCGTCGTCGGTACGCCGAGCGAAGGTGATGGGACCCTGGATGTCGAACTCCCTGACCCCGAGGTCCACGAGAGGGAGCGGTGTCTCCTCGGCGCGGGAGCCGGCCCCTGCTAACAGGAGCATCAGTGCCAACACTGCGTGGATGCTCCATCCGCGTGGTGCCTTCATCAGCGGAGCGCCTCACGGAGCATCAGGTGCGCGATGCGATAGAGGTGTTGGGCGGTAGTTGCATGGCGTGGGTCGGAGGTGGGCAAGTTGGGGAACTCAGCGTCGTCGCATATCTGCCCATGGAAAGTAGCCGCCTGCCATGCGGCAGGCTCTCTCGTGTCGCAGGTCCACTCGAGCGTGACGACGTAGTTCCACGTCCAGGGTTGGCATTTCGGGTCGCCTTCCCGGTGGAGTGCTCCGTCCACCAGGGCTCGGAACATCTGCTGCGAGACGAACGGCGAGACGACCCGTGATGAAACGTTGAGGCTTGTATAGCGAGACTCGCTGAAGTGCCCCTCAATGCGTGACGCGATAGGAGTCTGAGTCAGCGAGAGCCATCCGTGATTGCCTCCGTAGCAATGCGCCTGGGCGAAACGGAGCTTCACGGCTCCATGGGAGGCGTCGAGCAGACACTCAGGTGAGAACTCCTGTTGAGGACGCCACTGCTCCCCTGCGAGGCAGGGGCTGGTCACCATCGCCACGAGAAGCCCACTCACCATCCATGGGGTGCCACGCATGTGTCGCTCCTTCGATGAAAGAGCGCACATGAAAGCGATGACGCAGGGTCGGCTTCCTCACGGAAGCATCATGACCTCATCACGCGGGGTGCACGGGCACGCAACGCGTCCGTGCCCGCTCGACCTCAGCGCTTCAAGCCACGCTTGATG
The DNA here is from genome assembly GCF_900111765.1 of Myxococcus fulvus. Next base: position 930,664 of record NZ_FOIB01000002.1, on the reverse strand, counting down.
TCCGCGCACAGCGCCTTGACGGCCTGCGGTCCATCCGAGTGCGCGGCCCGGACGAGCGCGCTGCCCACCACCACGCCGTCCGCGTGCGCCGACAGCGTCCGCGCCTGCTCCGCGCTGGAGATGCCGAAGCCCGCGACCACCGGCACCGGCGACGCCTTGCGCACCAGGTCCAACCGCTGTGACAGGTCCGGCGGCAGCTCCGCGCGCATGCCCGTCACTCCCGCCACTGACACGCAGTACACGAAGCCGCGCCCGTCCTTCGCGATGGCTTCGGCTCGCGCACGCGGGGTCGTCGGCGCACACAGCGGAATCAGGTCCACGCCCGCAGCGTCGAACGTGGCTCGCAACGCCTCGCTCTCCTCGGGCGGAAGGTCCGGCAGGATGGCTCCCGACACACCGCGCTCCCGCGCCAGCTTCGCGAACCGCTCCTCGCCCATCGCCATGATGACGTTCACGTACGTCATGATGACCAGCGGTGTCTCCGGGCAGCGCCGATGAACCTCCGGCACCACCTCGTCGAGCACCCGCTTGAGCGTGGAGCCCGCCTTCAACGCGCGCTCCGATGCACCCTGGATGACCGGCCCGTCCGCGATGGGGTCGCTGAACGCCACGCCCACCTCGAGGATGTCCGCGCCTCCCTCCACCATCGCGGTGAAGACATCCACCGAGCGCGCCAGGTCAGGGTCTCCCGCCATCCCGTACGCCACCAGCGCTCCCTCTCCCCGAGCCTTCGCCCGCGCGAACGCCTTCGCGATTTCGCCGCTCACGCCTTCACCCCCACCGCCGGCGGAACCCCGCGCGCCGAAATCGTCGCGACGTCCTTGTCCCCTCGACCCGAGCAGTTGATGACCAGGTACTTGCCCGCCCCCAACTCCCGCGCCAGCTCCTTGCCTCGCGCGAACGCATGCGACGTCTCCAGCGCCGGGAGGATGCCCTCCATGCGCGCCACCTCGTAGAACGACGCCAACGCCTCGTCGTCCGTCGCCGTGCGCACCTCCATCCGTCCAATCTTCGCCAGGTGTGCCAGCTCCGGCCCCACACCCGGATAGTCCAGGCCCGCGCTGATGCTGTGCGCCTCCTGAATCTGTCCGTCCGCGTCCTGGAGCACCAACGAGCGCGAGCCGTGCAACACGCCCTCCGTCCCCAGCGTCAACGACGCCCCGTGCTGGCCCGAGTCCAGCCCATGCCCACCCGCCTCCACGCCGATGAGCCGCACGCTCGCGTCCCCGATGAACGGATGCAGCACGCCAATCGCATTCGAGCCGCCACCCACACACGCGACAATCGCATCCGGCAGCTGGCCGAACGCCGCCATCGCCTGCGTGCGCAGCTCCTTCCCGATGATGGACTGGAAGTCGCGCACCACCGTCGGATACGGGTGCGGCCCCGCCGCGCTGCCGATGACGTAGTGCGTGTCCGAGACCTGCGACACCCATGTGCGCATCGCCTCGTTCATCGCGTCCTTCAGCGTCCGCGAGCCCGACTCCACCGGCCGCACCACCGCGCCGAGCGCCCGCATCCGGAAGACGTTGAGCGCCTGCCGCTCCACGTCCAGCGCGCCCATGTACACCTCGCACGGCAGCCCGAAGAGCGCGCACGCGGTGGCCGTCGCGACGCCGTGCTGGCCCGCGCCCGTCTCCGCGATGATGCGCTTCTTGCCCATCCGCTTCGCGAGCAGCACCTGCCCCACGGTGTTGTTGATCTTGTGCGCCCCCGTGTGCGCCAGGTCCTCGCGCTTGAGCCACACGTTCGCGCCGCCCCACGCCTCGGTGAGCCTGCGCGCCGGCGTCAGCGTCGTGGGCCGACCCACGAACTCACGCAGCACCCGCGCCACCTCGGCGTCGAACGTCGGGTCCGCCCTGGCGGCCGTGTACGCCGCTTCCAACTCCATCAGCGCCGGGACGAGCGTCTCCGGCACGTAGCGCCCACCGAAGCGCCCGAAGCGGCCGGTGGAAGTCTCCGTGTTCATCCCTGTCACTCCCAGAGGTTGATGGACTTCGCGGCCCGCACGAAGGCGCGCACCGCGTCCATGTCCTTGATGCCCGGGGCCGACTCCACCCCACTGGCCACATCCACTCCGTAAGGCCGCGTCGCGCGCACCGCCTCCGCCACGTTGGAAGGCTTCAGTCCTCCCGCAACCAACACCGGCACGCCGCTGCCCGACACTCCCGCCACCAGCGACCAGTCGAAGCCCACGCCCCCACCGCCGTACCCCGGCGCCGCTCCGTCCAGCAGCAGCCCCGTCACGTCGCCCACTCCCACGTACGCCCGCGCCCGCGCCACGTCATCCGCGCCGCGCACCCGCAGCGCCTTGATGACCGGCACCCCGAACCCCGAGCAGGCCTCCGGTGGCTCGTCCCCATGGAGCTGCACGGCCGTGAGGCCACACTCCGTCACCGCCCGCCGGATGTCCTCCGGCGCCGCGTTGACGAACACCCCAATCAAAGTGCCCAGCGGGGGCCGCGTGCGCCCGAGTCGCGCCGCCGTGGCCAGGTCCAGATATCGGGGGGAGGGCGGATAGAAGTTGAGCCCCAGCGCGTCCACGCCCGCGTCCCACGCGGCCCGAGCATCCTCGAGCCGCGTCACGCCACACACCTTCACCCGGACACTCACGGCTGCGGGCCGTCCTCTCCGAGCAGCCGCGCGAGCGCCCGTCCTGGCTCCGCGTCACGCAAGAGCGACTCGCCCACCAGCACCGCGTCGGCGCCGGCCTCGCGCGCGGCGATGAGGTCCGTCACCGACTTGAGCCCGCTCTCCGCGACCAACACACGCGCCCTCGAGCGCAGCCCGGGCATCACCCGCAACGCGGTGCCCACGTCCGTCTTCAACGTGGCCAGGTCCCGGTTGTTGATGCCCACCAGCTCCGCGCCCGCCGCCAGGGCCCGCTCGGCGTGCGCCTCCGTGTGCGCCTCCACCAGCGCGGCGACCCGCGACTCGCGCGCCGCGTCCAGCATCTCGCGCAGCTCGCTGTCCTCCAGCGCGTCAGCGATGAGCAGCACCGCGTCCGCGCCGAACTGCCCGCTCCTCTCCACCTCATACGCCGAGACGAGGAAGTCCTTGCGCAGCACCGGCACCGACACCGCGGCGCGCACCGCGACCAGGTCCCCCATCGCGCCGCCGAAGTCAGGCCCGTCCGTCAGCACGCTGATGGCGCTGGCGCCCGCCGCCTCATAGGCCCGCGCCACCGCCACCACGTCCGTGTGCGGAAACGCTCCGCCGGACGGGCTCTTGCGCTTCACCTCGGCGATGACGCTCACGGGACGCCCGGAGGGCCGTTGCAGCAGGGCCCCCACGAAGTCTCGTGGCGCGGGATTGGGAGACGTCGCGGTGGGAGTGAACGCCTCAATCTCCGCGCGCTTGCGCTTCATGATGCGGTCCAGCGTCCCTGGGGCGGCCTGAGACGAGAAGCGATTCCACCAGCTCATGACACGGCCCCATGGATGAGCGAGGCGAGCTTGCGCGACGCCGCGCCCGAGTCGATGGCGTGCTCCGCCTTCTTCACGCCCTCGCGCAGGTCGTTCGCCTGACCGACCACCACGAGCGACGCCGCCGCGTTGAGCAGCACCGCCGTGCGCAGCCCGGAGCGCTCACCGTCCAGCAGCGAGCGCAGCCGCTTCGCGTTCTCGTCCGCGTCACCGCCCGCGATGGCCTCGCGCGGCACCACCTCGAGCCCCGCGTCCTCGGGCCGCACCGTGAAGCAGCGCACCGTGCCGTCCTCTCGCAGCTCCGCCACCTCGGTGGGCGCGCAGGGTGAGATTTCATCCAGCCCGTCGTGGCCGTGCACCACCCACGCGCGCCGGCTGCCCAGCCGCCCCAGCACTCGCGCCGTCTGCTCCACGCGCTTGCCGTCGAAGGTGCCGAGCAGCTGATAGCGCGCGCCGGCCGGGTTGGTCAGCGGCCCCAGCAGGTTGAACATGCTGTGAAAGCCCATGTCCCGCCGCGCCTGTGCCACGTGCTTGAGCGCGCTGTGGTGCGAGGGCGCGAAGAGGAACCCCACGCCGTATTCGTCGATGTCGAGCGCGACGCGCTCATGCGGACGCTCCATGGACACACCCAGCGCGGCGAGCACGTCCGCGCTGCCGCACCGACTGGAGACCGCGCGGTTGCCGTGCTTGGCCACCGTCACCCCCGCCCCGGCGGCCACGAAGGCCACCGCGGTGGAGATGTTGAAGGTGTGCGCGCCGTCCCCGCCCGTGCCGCAGGTGTCGAGCACCACCTGCGCGCGCGGAGACAGCTTCGCCGCGCAGGCCCGCATGGCCTCCGCGGCGCCGAGGATTTCGTCCTCGGTCTCACCCTTCATCTTGAGCGCCGTCGCCAGCGCCCCCACTTGAGCAGGCGATGCCTCGCCCGCGAGCATCAGGCCCATGACCCGGGCCATCTCCTCGCGGGTGAGGTCGCGCCGGCCCACCACCTTGCCCAGCGCTTCCTTGAGGGTCATCGCGCGCTATCCCAACCGCACGACTTCACGGCCCATGGCCTGTGCAATCGCCCGCACTTCGTTCATGGACTTGTCGAACTCGGAGAAGTCCAACGACTGGGCGCCGTCCGACTTCGCGCGCGGCGGGTCGGGGTGCACTTCCACGATGATGCCGTCGGCCCCCACCGCCACCGCCGCCCGCATCATCGCCGGCACCGCCTTGCGCACGCCGATGCCGTGCGAGGGGTCCACGAAGACGGGCAGGTGCGAGAGCTGCTTGAGCATGGGCACGGCGTTCAGGTCCAACGTGTTGCGCGTCATCGTCTCGAACGTGCGGATGCCGCGCTCGCAGAGGATGACCTGGGTGTTGCCGCGCGCGACGATGTACTCGGCCGCCATCAACAGCTCCTTGATGGTCGCGCTCATGCCGCGCTTGAGCAGCACGGGCTTGCGCCGCTCGCCCACCGCCTCCAGCAGGCTGAAGTTCTGCATGTTGCGCGCGCCAATCTGGAGGATGTCCGTGGCGTCCGCCACCGCGTCCAGCGTCGCGGTGTCCTTCACCTCGGTGGTGACGAGCAGGCCCGTCTCCTGGCGCGCCTCGGCCAGGAGCGCGAGCCCGTCACCCTTGAGGCCCTGGAACTCGTAGGGGCTGGTGCGCGGCTTGAACGCGCCGCCGCGCAGCATGGTGGCGCCCGACTTCTTCACCGCGTGGGCGGTGGACAGAATCTGCTCGCGCGACTCCACCGAGCACGGCCCGGCGATGACGTGGAAGGACGCGCCGCCGATGGTGAGGTTGCCCACGCGCAGCTGCGTGTCGTCCGGCTTCACCTCGCGGCTGACGAGCTTGAACGGCTGGGAGATGGAGACCGCGTCCGCGACGCCGGGCAGCACCCGGAAGGGTTCGGGCTCCACCGCGCCGGGGTTGCCGGTGATGCCGATGGCCGTGCGAGTGCCCCCTGGAATCGCGTGCGGTTGCCAGCCACGGCGGCGGATCTCGTCGTTCACACGCTCGATGTCCTGGGCCGTCGCGTCTGGTCGCATCACGATCAACATGGGGTAACCCGCCTTCTCTCCACTCAGGTGACGCCGGGAAGCCCGGCGTTTCGAGGCTCTTGCATGTGGCGCCTCGCCTTCCAGTTCTGCACAAGTGTTCGCTCCCGAGCAACCCGGACGACGGTACGGGTTGCGGCCCGCGCGCTCGCCGCACCAGCATGGAGGGGAGCCAGCGTGGATGTGGGAGAGCGCGTGTCGAACCCGGACGTCATCGTCGTGGGCGCGGGTCTCGCGGGGCTGGCGTGCGCGCGAGCGCTCGTCCAATCCCGCTTGAAAGTGGTGGTCCTGGAAGCCGGGGATGCTCCCGGCGGCCGCGTCCGCACGGATGCTCATGAGGGCTTCCTGCTGGACCGTGGGTTCCAGGTGTACCTGACGGCCTACCCGGAGGGGCGCAAGCTGCTCGACCTGGAGGCGCTGCGGCTGCGGCGCTTCATGCCGGGCGCGAAGGTGTGGCGACAGGGACGGCTGTGCACGGTGGCGGACCCGCTGCGTCAGCCGATGACGGCGCTCTCGCACCTGCTCGATGTGCCCGGGACGTTCGGCGACAAGCTGCGTGTGCTGGAGCTGCGGCAGCTGTCGCGCTCGGGAGAGGACGAGGACGTGTGGCTGCGTCCCCAGCGCACCTCGCGGCGCTACCTGGAGGAGCTGGGCTTCACGGAGGAGATGGTGGAGGGCTTCCTGCGGCCCTTCCTCGCGGGCATCTTCCTGGACCGCTCGCTGAACACGTCCAGCCGCTTCCTGGAGTTCGTCTTCCGGATGTTCGCCTCGGGCGAGGCCGGGGTGCCGGAGCAGGGGATGGGTGTGATTGCGGAGCAGCTCGCCGCGAAGCTGCCGCCCGTCGCGCTGCGAAGGCATGCGCCCGTGGCCGACGTGTGGGGGCACCGGGTGCGGCTGGCGGATGGGGAGATGCTGGGCGCGAAGGCGGTGGTGGTGGCCACGGACCCGTTGGCCGCGGCGCGGCTGCTCCCCGGGATGCCGGTGCCGACGATGAACGCGGTGACGTGTCTGTACTTCGCCGCGCCGGAGCCTCCGGTGGAGGGGCCGTGGCTGTTGCTCAATGGTGACGGCAAGGGCGTGGTGAACAACGTCGCGGTGATGAGCGAGGTGTCGCCCGCGTATGCGCCGCGCGGACAGGCGCTCGTGTCCGTGTCCGTGCTGGGCGTGCACTCGGATGAGGCGGCGCTGCGCGAGCGGGTGAGCGTGGAGCTGGCGGAGTGGTTCGGCGCCGCGGTGACGGACTGGCGGCACCTGCGCACGTACTCGCTGCCGTTCGCGCTGCCGGCGCAGACCGTGGCCGCGCTGGAGCCGCCGCATCGGCCGGTGCGACTGTCACCGGGGCTCTACGTGTGCGGCGACCATCGGGACAGCGCGTCCATCCACGGTGCGCTGGGCTCGGGACGGCGCGCGGCGGAGGCGGTGCTGCTCGACATGGGGTTGTGAAGCAAGACGCCGCGCACATCCGCCGCGCGCGGCGTCACGGACCTCAGTTCAGCGAGCGCCCTTCTTGCCCTTGCGCTTCGTCGCCGCGCGAGGGCTCTTGGTCTTCGCCTTGGCCACCTTGGGCTTGCCCGACGTGGAGCGCTTCGCGCTGACCGCGGTGCCCCGGCGCTTGCCACCGGTCCGCTTGCTCGTCGCGGTGGGACGCCGACGCTTCGCGGCCTCCTCCGTGCGCTCCGTCCGGGCCACCTTGGCGGCCTGCTTCCCACGCGCCTTGCCGCCCGCGGCCTTCTTCGCCCGCGCCGTGCCGGCCTTGCGCGCGCCCTTGCGACGCGCACCCTTGCGTCCGCCGCTGGTGGCCTCCGTCGCGGGGGCCTCGCTCACCACGGGAGCAGGCGCCACCTCGACCGCGCTCACCACCACCTCGGCCTGCGCGGGCGCCGCGCTGACGACGGGCGCGGGCGCACGGGGCGTCCGCGTCACGCTCCGACGGGGACCCGGAGTCGCCACGCGCCGGGTCCGCGCCGCCGCCGCGCCCAGGAGGCTCTGCGCCTCACCCGCCTCGTCCGCCCACTGCAGCGGGAAGTCGTCTGCGGTGAGCGGGCCCGAGGCCAAGAGCAGCGGCGCCGCCAGCTCGTCCGCGCCCGAGGCCACGGCGGCCATCGCGGTGACCAGGCTCAGCGTGGTGGGCGTCGCCCCACCCAACGGATAGAGCGCCACCGAGCCCATGTCGTTCCAACCGACGACCAGGTAGCGGAAGGACTCCGGGTAGCGCGCGCGCAGCGTGCTGAGCACCAGCACGAAGGCGTTGAAGCCACCGTCGTCGAAGCGCACCAGCCACTGGTTGCCGAGCGGCTGGCGCACGCGACGGTGGGGCTTGCTGAGCTCCGCGCGGACCACTCCCTGGATGGCGGAGCGGACAGAGGCGTCCGCCGTCGGGAGGATGTCGCAAGTGAAGACGGCGAAAGAGGTCTGGGACATCCAGCCATCATTCCCTATCGCTCACAAGGCTGTCTAATTGTGCGCCGGCGAATCGCGCGAAAGGCGGCGAAAGGCCCCTCCCGCGCCCGGTGTCCGAGGACCTCCACCCTCGCGAGTGGAGGCCCTTTCACCCCAGTACCGTGTCTAGCTCGCGGCCTGCGCCGGGGCCTCCGGCTTCGGCGCATCGGGCATGGGCGCCTTCACGGCCTGCCCCGCCACCTGCGTGAGCAGCGTCGTCAGCCGGCGCGCGAAGCGGTTCGGGTCGGAGATGGTGCTGCCCTCGGTGAGCAGCGCCTGGTCATGCAGCAGTTCAATCCACTCGGCCACCTGCGCCTGGGCCGGGTCCTGGGCATGGAGCGTCTTCAGGTGCTCGATGACCGGGTGCTTGGGATTGACCTCGAGGATGCGCTTCACCCTCGGCATTCCCTTACCCCGCTGCTGGAGCAGCCGCTCCAGGTACGCGGGCGAGCCGCCCTCCGGAACGACGAGGCACACCGGCGAGTCCGTGAGCCGGTCCGACACGCGCACCTCGCGCACCGAGTCCTGCAGCACGTCCTTCATCCGCGACGTGAGCCCCTTGAGCCCCTCGCTCTTCTCCTCGTGCTCCTTCTTCTGCTCGTCCGTGGACTGCAGCTTCAGGTCCGCCTGGAGCGCGGACACCAGCGGCTTGCCCTGGAACTCGCGCAGGCCCTGCGCCGCCCACTCGTCCACCGGGTCCGTCATGAAGAGGACCTCGTAGCCGCGCTGCTTGAGCGCCTCCAGATGCGGGCTGTCCTCCACCGCCTTCCGGGACTCGCCGTAGATGTAATAGAGCGCCTCCTGGCCCTCCTTCATCCGCGACACGTAGTCGGCCAGGGACGTGAGCCCCTCGTCGCGCGAGCTCTCGTAGCGCAAGAGGCCGCCCACCTTGTCCTTGTGCTCGGCCTCGGTGGCCAGCGCCTCCTTGAGCACCGTGCCGAAGGCCTTCCAGAACGTCGTGTAGTCCTCGGGCTTGTCCTTGGCGAGCTTCTCCAAGAGGTCCAGCGACTTCTTCACCACGTGCTTGCGGATGGCGCGCACCACCTGCGAGTCCTGCAGCAGCTCGCGCGACACGTTGAGCGGCAGGTCATCCGAGTCGATGACGCCGCGCACGAAGCGCAGCCACTGCGGCACCAGCTCCTCGCAGCGGTCCATGATGAACACGCGCTTGACGAACAGCCGCACCCCGCGCTGCTGCTGCGCGTTCAGGTCGAACGGCGGGTTCTTCGGCAGGAAGAGCAGCCCGGTGAACTGCTGGTTGCCGTCCGCCTTGAAGTGCGTCCACGCGAGCGGCTTCTCCCAGTCGTGCGTCAGGTGCTTGTAGAACTCCTGGTACTGCTCCTCGGTGATGTCCGACTTCGCGCGCTGCCACAGGGCGCTCGCCTTGTTCACCACCTCCAGCGCGCTCTCCGTCTTGGCGTCGTCCCCCGTGCCCGTCGTCTTGGTCACCTGGAGCTTGATGGGGTGGCCGACGTAGTCGGAGTACTGGGTAATCAGCGAGCGCACGCGCCACTCGTCCAGGAACTCCTTCTGGTCCTCCTTGAGGTGGAGGATGACGGAGGTGCCCCGGGCGGCGCGCTCGGCGGGCTCCACGGTGAAGGTGCCGTGCGCCTCGGACGTCCACTTCCACGCCTGGCTGTCCTTGCCGGCGGCGCGGCTGATGACCTCCACGCGGTCGGCCACGAGGTACGCGCTGTAGAAGCCCACGCCGAACTGGCCGATGAGCTGCATGTCCTTCTGGCCACGCTGAGTCATGGCCTGGATGAACTCGCGCGAGCCGGAGTGGGCGATGGTGCCCAGGTTCTTCACCAGCTCGTCGTGCGACATGCCGACGCCGGTGTCCTCGATGGTGAGGGTGTTCTTCTCCGCGTCCGGAATGATGCGCAGCTCCAGCTCCGGCGCGTCCGCGAGCAGCTCCGGCTCCGTAATCGCGCGGAAGCGCAGCCTGTCGAGCGCGTCCGAGGCGTTGGAGACCAGCTCCCGGAGGAAGATCTCCTTGTGGCTGTAGAGCGAGTTGATGACCAGGCTGAGGAGCTGGTTGATCTCCGCCTGGAAGGCGTGGGTTTCCCGCTGGGGGGAAGCGTCGACGGTCATGGGTTCAAGGCCTCCGGGCGCCCCGTGTGGGCGCGAAGCGTCGTCTCCCCATAACCATGCAAACCGGCCTGTCGAGGGCCGTCGCCCGAATGCCCCCCGGCGGGCCCGGCGCTGGACGGCCAGGCCCCCGGGTCGGCCCTCGGGAGGGCTAGAGGGGAGGGTAGATGGGCGGGTAGTTGTAGCCGAAGTTGTTGTCCCAGTACGTCTGTCCGTTCACCTCGTACCGGATGTAGTACTGCGGCGTGCCGGACCCGGCCGGGATGCGCGCCTGCCAGCGCTCCACGCCGTACGGGTTGGGGCTGGAGATGTACGCGTAGCCCACCGAGTAGCCGGGGACGAAGGCCGCGGCGACCTCGTGGGACGTGGCCCAGTTGTCCGTCGAATACACCACCGTGACGCTCTTGGTGTAGGCGAGGTTCTTCACGTCGATGCCGATGTCCACCTCACCCGTGGGCTGCCAGTAGCTGCTGCCCACCAGCACGTTGGCGCGGGGGAGCAGCGGCCCGTTGGTGCGCACCAGCTGGTAGTTGGCCCCGCCGTTGTTGTCCCAGTACGTCTGGCCATTCACCGTGTACTTCGCCACGAACTCCAAATCGCGCGTCGGCTGCGGGGACGTGCCCCAGCTCTGGTACTGCCGGGTCACCTTCCACAGCTCGTGGCCCGTGCCCGCGTCGCCCGCGTAGCTGGCCGCCAGATCAATCCACGTCCCGTCCGGCTGCTTGTCGTGGATGGCGACCTGCTTCTCGTAGGCCAGGTTCTTCACCACCAGGAGGTAGGTGACGTCCTGCCACGTCTGCCCATAGCGGCTGCTCACGGTGCTCACCGCCTTGAGCAGGCGCACCTCGTCCGCCGCCAGGGCGGAGGAGGAGAACAGCCCCACGCACAGGGCCACCAGCAGCCCCGGCAGCGCACCCCGGCGGGACAGGGGGTCGGTTCGAGTCGTCGTCATGAGAAGTCCTCGCGTGCCCGGATTGAAGGGCACCTGGGTTGCCCGGGAAATCCAGGCTTGCGCATGTTGTCAGCCCGCTCCGACGCGCGCCGCCAAACCGTCGTGGCTGGAATGTTCCGATGCGTACAGGAGCACGGGAGCGCTGGGAGGGGGCGCGACGTTGGGGTAGGGAAGGGCCATGAACCGAACCCTCCTGTCCGTGCTCGGTGCGGCGATGCTGTCCGGCTCCGCCCTCGCCGCCGAGCACGCCGCCGCCCCCGCCGCCCTGCCCGACGCCGCCGAATTGCAGCGCCTCACCGCGCGCTTCGCCCCGGTGGAGCTGAAGGTGGACTTGAAGGCCCTGCCCGCCAACGAGCGTCAGGCGCTCGCGCGCATCGTCCAGGCCTCGCAGCTGATGGACGCGCTCTTCCTGCGCCAGCGCTGGGCGGGCAGCGAGACGGTGCTGCTGGGGCTCACGCGGGACGACTCGCCCTTGGGCCGCGCGCGCCTGCACGCGTTCGTGTTGGACAAGGGCCCGTGGAACAGCCTCGACGAGGGGCGGCCGTTCCTGCCCGGCGTGCCCGCGAAGCCGGAGGCCGGCAACTTCTATCCGGCCGGCGCCACCAAGGCGCAGGTGGAGGCGTGGGTGAAGTCGCTGCCGGAGGCCCAGCAGAAGGAGGCCACGGGCTTCTACACGACCATCCGCCGGGGCACCGACGGCAAGTTCGTCTCCGTGCCGTACAGCATCGAGTACCAGGGTGAGCTGGCCGAGGCCGCGCGCCTGTTCCGCGAGGCCGCGCAGCTGACGAAGCAGCCCACGCTCAAGGCGTTCCTGGAGTCGCGCGCGGACGCGTTCGGCTCGAACGACTACTACGCGAGCGAAGTCGCCTGGATGAAGCTGGACGCGAGCATCGAGCCCACCGTGGGGCCCTACGAGGTCTACGAGGACGGCTGGTTCAACTACAAGGCCGCGTTCGAGGCCTTCGTCGGCCTGCGCGACGACGCGGAGACGCAGAAGCTCTCCAAGTTCAGCGACCACCTCCAGGATTTGGAGAACCACCTGCCCATCGACGCGAAGCTGCGCAACCCGAAGCTGGGCGCGCTGGCCCCCATCCGCGTCGTCAACAGCCTGTTCTCCGCCGGTGACGCCAACCGCGGCGTGCAGACGGCCGCGTACAACCTGCCCAACGACGAGCGCGTCACGGAGGCCATGGGCTCCAAGCGGGTCATGCTCAAGAACGTGCAGGAGGCCAAGTTCCAGCGCGTGCTGGTGCCCATCGCGAAGGTGGCGCTGTCCGCCAAGGACCAGCAGGACGTGGCCTTCGACGCCTTCTTCACGCACATCCTGATGCACGAGCTGATGCACGGGCTGGGGCCGCACAACATCACCGTGGGCGGCAAGGCGACGACGGTGCGCCAGGCGCTCCAGGTGTCCTCCAGCGCGCTCGAGGAGGCCAAGGCGGACATCTCCGGCCTGTGGGCGCTGCAGCGGCTGATGGACACGGGTGTCATCGACAAGTCGATGGGCCGCACCATGTACACGACGTTCCTGGCCTCCGCGTTCCGCTCCATCCGCTTCGGCATCGACGAGGCGCACGGCAAGGGCGTGGCGCTGCAGCTCAACTACTTCCTGGACTCCGGCGCCGTGAAGGTCGCCGCCGACGGCACCTTCTCCGTCGTGCCGGAGACGATGAAGAAGTCCGTCACCGCGCTGACGAAGCAGTTGATGGAGATTCAGGCCAAGGGCGACCGCAAGGCGGCCGAGGCGCTCCTGGCGAAGATGGGAGTGATTCGTCCGCCGGTGCGCAAGGTGCTCGAGCGGCTCAAGGACGTGCCGGTGGACATCGAGCCGCGCTACGTCACCGCGGAGGAGCTGGTGCGCGAGGCCACCGCCCCCGCGGCCGACGCCGGCGTGCGGAAGTAGCCACGGCCGACGGCCCGCTCGCCGCGCCGGGGTGCTTTCCCGTGCGCGGCGGCGCGGTCGTCCCCATGAGTCAGGTGAGATGGAGACCTCCGCCCGTCATCGCGCACCACCGCTCGGCCCCTGGGGCGTCGTCATCGCGCTCGTCATCATCGGCGCGTGGGGCGCGCACCTGACGTGGATGCTGATGTCCCCGGGGTGGCTGCCCCTGGACTCGCCCCTGACGTGGATGCACGTCGCCTTCCAGGCGTGGCTGTGCACGGGGCTGTTCATCACCGGCCATGACGCCATGCACGGCACGGTGGCCCGGCAGGGCTGGGTGAACGAGGCGGTGGGGACGCTCGCCTGCTTCCTGTTCGCGGGGCTGTCCTACCGGCGACTGGTGTTGAACCACCACGCGCACCACCAGCACCCCACGGGCGACGACGACCCGGACTTCTCCACCCGCACCCAGTCCTTCTGGCCGTGGCTGGGGACGTTCATGGTCCGCTACACCACGCTGCCGCAGCTGGGGGTGATGGCGGCCAAGTTCAACGTCCTCGTCTTCCTGGGCGTGTCCCAGCCCCGCGTGCTGGTGTTCTGGGTGGTGCCGGCCGTGCTGGGCACGTTGCAGCTCTTCTACTTCGGCACCTACCTGCCGCACCGGCGCCCGGACACGCCGGACATGGCGCCGCACCACGCGCGCACGCTGCCGCGCAACCACGCGTGGGCCATGCTGTCCTGCTACTTCTTCGGCTACCACTGGGAGCACCACCAGTCCCCCGGCACGCCCTGGTGGCGGCTGTGGCGCGTCAAGGACGCTCGCGCCGTGCCAGAGCGGGCGGGCGATGTAACGGCCGGGGACGCTGGGCCGTTATAAAGGGCCATGAGCGACAAGCCGCCCGTGGAGCCGCCCGGCTCCGAAATCACCTCCGAACGGCTCTACCTGCGCCGCCGGGACTTCCTGCGCAACGCGGGCCTGTTCACGGGCACGGCCGCCGCCGTGGCGGGGGGCCTGTACCTGCTCACCCGCAAGCAGCGCCGCTTCATGGACGCGTATGTCCCGGACGCGGGCGCCGTCACCGGGCCCGTGGTGAAGGCGAAGGGGGCGTTCGACACGGACGAGCCTCGCACCCCGTACGAGGACGTCACCACGTACAACAACTTCTACGAGCTGGGCCTGGACAAGGAGGACCCGGCGCGGCTCGCGCACTACCTGAAGCCCCGGCCGTGGACCGTCACCGTGGACGGTGAGGTGCACGAGCCGAAGACGGTGGACATCGACCAGCTGCTGTCCTGGTTCACGATGGAGGAGCGCGTCTACCGGATGCGCTGCGTGGAGGCCTGGTCCATGGTGATTCCGTGGCTGGGCTTCCCGCTGGCCGCGCTGCTGTCGCGGGTGAAGCCCACCAGCCACGCGCGCTACGTGACCTTCACCACGCTGATGGACCCGGAGCAACTGCCCGGGCAGCAACGGCCGGTGCTGGACTGGCCCTACCTGGAAGGACTGCGGCTGGACGAGGCGATGCACCCGCTGACGTTCATGGCCATGGGCCTGTACGGCAAGCAGCTGCCCGCGCAGAACGGCGCGCCGCTGCGGCTGGTGGTGCCGTGGAAGTATGGGTTCAAGGGCGGCAAGTCCATCGTGCGCATCTCTCTGACTCGCACCATGCCGCTCACCACCTGGAACATGGCGGCGCCGCACGAGTACGGCTTCTACGCCAACGTGAACCCCGCCGTGACGCATCCGCGCTGGAGCCAGGCCACCGAGCGGCGCATCGGTGACTTCGAGCGTCGGCCCACGCTGCCGTTCAACGGCTACGGCGAGCAGGTGGCGCACCTCTACGCGGGCATGGACCTGCGCGAGAACTTCTGACGCCATGGCCTCGTCTCCCCATCCGTGGCTCAACCCCGCGCTCACCGTGGGCGGACTGTTGCCCCTGGCGCTGCTCGCCGTGCAGGGGCCGCTGGGACAGCTGGGGCCCAACGCCATCGAGGCGGCGCTCAACCAGACGGGGCTGCTCGCGCTGGTGATGTTGCTGGCGTCGTTGGCGTGTACGCCCGTACGGCTGCTCACGCGGTGGACGTGGCCCGCGCGGGTGCGTCGCACGCTGGGGCTGTTGGCCTTCACGTACGCGTGCGCGCACCTGTTCACCTACGCGGTGCTGGACCAGGGGCTGGCGTGGCGGACGCTGAGGGAGGACGTGGTGAAGCGGCCCTTCATCACCGTGGGCTTCACCGCGTGGGTGTTGCTGGTGCCGCTGGCCGTCACGTCCACGAACCGTTGGGTGCGCAGGCTGGGCTTTCCGCGCTGGCAGCGCCTGCATCGGCTGGCCTACGTGGCCGCGGTGCTGGGCGTGGTGCACTTCGTGTGGCGGGTGAAGCAGGACGTCACCGAGCCGCTCATCTACGGCGCGGTGCTGGCGCTGCTCTTCGCGGTGCGCGTGGGCGAGGCAATGCGAAAACGCCGGGCTCGTGCCGCTGCGGCGGCCCGGAACCCGGCGTGAGGTGAGGACGGGGCCTTGGGGCCCCCGGGTGCTACTTGCGCGGCAGCGGGAGGATGGTGTCCACCAGCGTCATGAGCTGTGCGCAGCTCACCGGCTTGCGGACGAAGGCGCTGATGCCGGCCTTCTGACCCAGCGCGCGCACCTCGGCGACGTTCGGGTCACCCGTCATCATCAGGATGGGGACCTTCGCCAGCCGGGGGTTGGCGTTGGCGCGAATCTGCGCCGCGAAGTCGGCGCCGTTCATCCCGTCCATGTGGAAGTCGGTGAGGATGAGGTCGATGCCCTCCGCCTCGGCGACCTTCAGTCCCTCTTCGGCGGACTCCGCCTCCAGGAACTCGAAGTTGCGCGCCATGAGGTAGATCTTCAGCAGCGTCCGGATGGAGCGGCTGTCGTCCACCAGCAGCACGCGCTGCGGCGCGCCGCCCGTCGCGGTCCGGCTTCCACCAGGGCGCGCCGGGTCCGTCGTGGTGCGGTTGGGAACGGGCTCTGGGGAGGGAAGGGTACCGGCCTTCATCGGATCACGACCTCAGGTGGGGCTGTCCCCCTGCAGACCCAGGCATGTTGACGGAAGGACATGGCGAAGTCAAAGCACCGTCCTTCCTCTCTTTTTTCCCGCTGTGGGGCGTCTCACACCCTCGAGCACCACGAGGTGGGGTTCAGGGGACCTCAAGCACGAAGGCCTGACTTTCGACGCCGGGAATCCCGATGCCCGCCGCCAGCGGCGGGGCGAGCTCGTTGGGAACCCGCCACGTCTGCCCCGTGGATTGGATCAGCACCACGGAGTAGCGGCCCTTCGGCAGCCCATCCAGACGGGCCGGGGCGGCCGCGTCGCTGGCATCCAAGGCGATGGGCTGCACGCCCACCTGGAGCTCCGCCAGGGGGACGGGCGTCATCCGGGGCTGGCCGTTCTCATCCGTCAGCGCCGCGATGATGGGGTCCATCACCAGCCCCGCCGCGAGCACCACCAGGTCCGGCTTGCCGTCACGGGTGCCGTCGGCGCGCAGGTAGTCGATGCCGTCCACGTCGAGGACGCTGTCGCGGTCCAAATCATTGTCCTCGAGCAGGCCCGGCGCCTCCGCCAGCTTGCGCACCGCGACGCGCGGCCAGACATCCGGCACACCGTCGCGGTTGGCGTCGTCCGGCACGCCGTCGCGGTTGGCGTCCACGTAGCTGACGAGGAAGGCCTTGGGCCGCTGCATCACCGGGCCGGCCTCCACCACCTGCGGCGTCAGCCGCAGCACCTTCATGGGGCCACCCGCCGCCAGGGTGTTGTCCCCGCCGCCGGCGACGGTGACCTGGAAGGCGGGCCGGTCCACCGGCACCTGCGCGGTGGCCTGCGAGAAGCTCACCGTGACGTTGGTGAGCGGCTGCGGGTGGCCCTCCGCGTCCTTGGTGACCTCCAGGACCAGCGGCTGGCCGTTGGTCAGGTCCACCGCGGCGCCGCCGATGTCGCCCGTGTTGGGCTCGCTGGTGACGCCGTACCAGGGGTTGAAGTCGGGGACGTGGCAGGGCGTGACGCCCGTCGCGCAGGTGTCCACGTCGAGGAAGCCGCGCAGCATGTACCGGCCCGCGCCCACCAGGCTGAACGCGAAGGGCGCGGTGAAGGGGCCGGGCGAGTTGGTGCCGAGCGCCGGGCCGAACAGCTGCGCGGCGGGGATGACGGTGAAGGCCACCGGACGACCGCTGCCCTGGGGCGGCGGCAGCGGGCGCTTGTCCACGTCGTAGAGGAACACCACCGCGTTGCCCCTCAGGCCCGACTGCACGACGAGGCTGCCCTCGATGCGGGCGGTATGCAGGGCCTGCTGGCCGTCCGCCGTGGGGACCACGGACGGGGACTCACAGCCCATCACGAGCAGGGAGGAGGCGAGCGCGACGAGCGCGGAGTGCTTGAACGAGGAGGTGCGGCTCATGGAGTCACCGTCAGCGTCGCGTAGACGCGCCGCTCGATGCGGTTGCCAAAGGGGTGTTGGGAGTGCGCGGCGCCGAGCTGGCTGCCGATGAGCGCCACGTCCACCAGGTTCTTCACCGCCGTGTAGCCCACGCGCGCGTTGATGATGGTGTGGGCGCCCAGCGGGTTCGCGGCCAGCTCGATGCGGGTCGGGTCCGCCGCCGCGGGCTCGCGCTCAATCCAGGTCGTGGACGAGGTGTAGGCCAGGTCCACGCCGAACTCGAGGTCCGCCTTGGTGCGGTAGGTGACGCCGCCGTACAGCTTGAGCTGCGGCACCTGGCTGCACGGGCCGCACTCCGCCTTGTCCTCCAGGTCCGAGGAGACCGTCTGGAACGCGGCGCTCGCCTTGAGGCCCAGGCCATCGATGACGGCCAGCGTGAGGCCGGCTTCCGCGCCGCGCGCGGTGTAGATGGAGTCCTCGTTGACGAAGCGCGAGCGGCCGATGAGGTAGTTGCCCGTGGCCGCGTCGTAGGACTCGCCCACCGGCAGCCGCTCGAAGTTGGACAGGCCGATGAGGTCCTTCACCCGGTTCTGGTACAGGGCCACGTCCCAGTCCATGCCCAGCTCCGCGGACTCGCCGCGCCAGCCCAGCTCGAAGGCGGTGAGGCGCTCGGGGCGCAGGGCCGTGTTGCCCGTCGTCAGCGCGCTGGC
The DNA here is from genome assembly GCF_900111765.1 of Myxococcus fulvus. Next base: position 912,730 of record NZ_FOIB01000002.1, on the reverse strand, counting down.
GCCGTTGACGCCCTGCACCGGGACGAGCAGCCGCGTGTAGCTCTCCAGGAACGTGGGCTCGCGGAAGGCGGACGCCGCGCTGATGCGGAACGCGTGGCCCTCCACGGGCATGAACAACGCGGACACGCGCGGCGAGTGCGCCAGGCCCGGCGAACCGCCATCCAGCAGCGGGTGCCGGTCCACGCGGTAGCTGGCGATGAGGCGCAGCGGATCCGCGAGCCTCCACTCGTCCTGCACGAAGGCGGCGGCGTGGACCTCTTCTCGCAAGGGGCCCAGGTAGTCCCAGCCCACGCGCTTGAGGCGGCCCTCCACGCCGACGTTGAGCTGGTGCTCGCCGCCCAGGTGGAAGGCGCGCGCGAAGAGCAGCTCCGCGTTGAACAGGTTGGAGCTGACCTCCGTGCCCAGCGAGCGCTGACCGATGGGCTCGTACTGGGGACCGGCGCTGCCGGAGATGTGGTTCCAGAACGTCTTGAGCTTCAGCGGCCCCAGCTCCACGTCGCCCTTGGCGTACGCGTTGAGGCCGTCCATGAAGTAGTTGCGCAAGAGGCCCAGCGGATAGATTTCCGTCGCGTAGCGGTGCACGCCGCCGGACAGGCCCACCGTGCGGCCCTCCGCGAAGCTGTACACCGTGGACAGCGTGGCCCGGGCCCCGCGCATGCCGATGTCCGGGTCCGGGTCCCGCAGCACGATGTCCGGCCTGTCGCTGGCGTAGTCGCGGCTCCACTTGTCCGCCTGCGAGTACGCCACCGACGCGCGGTAGCGCAGCGCCCCGGAGCTGCCGTGGCTCAGGAACGAGCCCGCCACGCTGTGGCCGGTGCCGCCCGTCACGGTGAAGCGCGCGCGGGGGCCGGAGCCGGGAGCCTGGGTGATGATGTTGATGACGCCCAACATGGCGTTGGCGCCGTAGAGCGCGCTGCCCGGGCCGCGGATGACCTCGATGCGCTCGATTTCATCCAGGCCGATGGGGATGGACGACCAGAGCGTCAGGCCGAGGAAGTCCTGGTACTCGGTGCGGCCGTCGACGAGCACGAGCACCTTGTTGGCGATGCGCTGGTTGAAGCCGCGCATGGACACGTTGGCGCTGCCGATGCCCAGTGACATCACGTCCGCGCCCGGCACGCGCCGCATGAGCTCCGGCAGGCTGGTGGCGCCCGACAGGCGGATGTCCTCCGCGGTGATGACGGTGGTGGCGTTGGGCGCCTCCAGCGAGGACTGGGCGCGGCGGCTGGCCGTCACCACGCGCTCCTCGTAGGGCACCGCGCCGTCGTCACCCGTGACCGCCTCGGAGACGCCGGGCAGCACGGAGGGCACGTACGTGGAGGGCGCGCTCGTCGCGGGGCCGGAGGGCATGGTCTCCGCGCGCTCGATGGCCTTCTCCAGCCGCTCCAGCAGGCCCGCCAGCTGCTGCTGGGACTGGACGCTCGCGGGGGGCGGCGGCATGGGCAGCGCGGAGTTGTCCGTCGCGCCGGCGGCGGCCTCCGCCTCGCGCTGCTTCGCCTCCAGCGCCGCGATGGTGGTCTCCACCGTGGACGCGTCGGGCGGGTTGCTCGCCAGGTAGCGCCGGTAGGTCTCCAGCGCCTCCGCCGAGCGGCCCGCGTCCTGGTACGCGCGCGCGATGTTGAAGAGGACGTTGGGGTGCGGCTTGATGGCGTACGCCTGCTCCAGCTCGGCGATGCCCTGGTCGTACTCCTTCCGGGCGATGAGGCTCATGCCGTTGCGGAAGTGGCGACGGGCTTCCAGACGTGCGTCCGCCAGGGCCTGCGACGCGCAAAGACACAGCGCCACGAGGCCCACTCGACGAAGGGATTTGAAGTGTTTCACTAGTAGGGGTTTTCCTTGAAATTCTCGCGCGACTCAGCGGGCCGTTGGGGGCGGGCCGGCGGATTCGGCTTCTTCTTGAAGAGCCTGTGGCGGATGGTCTGTTCGGTGCCGGTGCCCTCGGCCTTCACCGTGAGGGGTTGGTAGCCCTCCAGCGTGAAGGTCAGCTCCGCGTTCGCCTTGCCTTCACCGTCCTGCCGGACCTTGTACTTCACGGGGGTGACACCCAGGTCCTTGGTCCCCGCGCGCACGCGGGCGCCCATGGGGTCGCTCTCGATGATGAAGACCACCGAGGGCGCGTTGCCGGGCACCAGCGGCGCCAGCGCCAGCTCGTCGTCCACGGCGATGGCCGCGGTGTCCGGGGCCGTCTTCGCGGGCTGGGCCGGGGGCGCCTGGCGCGCGGTGACGGCGGGAGGGACGGACGAGGGAGGCAGCGGCTTGAGCTTGGGCTCGCGCATCATCATCGCCACCGCGAACAGTCCGCCGCCAATCACGATGGCGCCGCCCAGGATGGCCATGGGCAAGAGCAGGCCCTTGCCGGACTTCGCGGCCGGCTCCTCCACGGCGATGTCCAGCGCCATGGTGCTGGGGCCGGAGCCGGCGGCGCTCACCGGCCCGCTGATGGGGCCGCTGCGAGGACCGCTGCCGGTGCCCGTCAGGCGCGGGCCGCTGAAGACGCCGCTGACGCCCACCACGTGCGAGAGCCGGCGCATGGCCTCCAGCACCTCGTCCATGGACTGGTAGCGCTCGGAGGGAATCTTGGCGAGGCACTTCATGACGAGCGCCTCCACCTCCGCGGGCACGCCATGGCTGGGCCAGACGGCGCCGAAGGCGGGAGGGGGCTCGTTGATGTGCTTGACGATGACGTCGATGCTCTGCGCGGCCAGGAAGGGCGGCTGGCCCATCAGCATCTGATAGAGCACCACGCCCATGCTGTACACGTCGCTGCGCGGGTCGGCGACGTTGCGCGCCTGCTCCGGCGCCATGTACTGCGGCGAGCCCAGGATGATGCCCGCCTGGGTGAGCGACGTGTCCTGCGGCACGTCCGTGTCGCCGATGAAGGACTTCACCAGGCCGAAGTCGAGCACCTTGACGATGTCGTGGTCCGTCTCCTGGTTGAGGACCATCACGTTGGCGGGCTTCAGGTCGCGGTGGATGAGGCCGACCTTGTGCGCCTCGCGCAGCGAGCGGGCGATCTGCTGCGTGATGTTGAGCGCGCGCGCCCACGGCAGCGGGCCCACCTGCGTGAGCAGCTGACCGAGCGTGAGCCCGTCCAGGTACTCCATCGCGATGTAGTAGATGCCGTCGTCCGTCTTGCCGTAGTCGATGACGGTGACGGTGTTGGGGTGGCGCAGCTTCGCGGTGACGCTGGCCTCCAGGAAGAAGCGCTTCTGGAAGCCCGGGTCCTTGCCCTCGTCGTTGTAGTGGGGGTTCAGGACCTTCAGCGCGACCAGCCGGTCCAGCGGCGCCTGCATCGCCTTGTAGACGCGGCCCATGCCTCCGGCGCCCAGGGTCTCCAGGATGCGGAAGCGCTCGTTGAGGACGCGCCCCAGCAGCGGATCCACCATGTCTGGCGGCGCGCCATTCGTCGGGGCGTTGTTTTCAATCATGTCTGCCCCCACCGACCGGGAAGGCACACGACGCTCCGGTCGAACATGCGTGTGGATGCTAACACCGCAATCGTCCACTGCCCAAGCGACCTGCCAGGTTGGCGCAGTGCATCAACGGCCGAGAAACCGGCCTGGGCGCCGCAACGTCCGGCACCGGACACGCGGCCGGTGGATCATCCGGCGGACGCGGACTGAGGGGCGCGAGCGTGAGGGACTCGGAGTGTGGAACATGGTTTTCGGGATTTCACGAAGGCTCCGCGAAGAGGGTGCGCGCGGTTAGGCTGACGGGATGAGCGTCCACCTGACCGAGTTGCTTTCCAGCGCGCCCGCCTACCCGCGGCGGGTGGTGTGCATGACGGAGGAGACGACGGAGGTGCTCTACCGCATCGGCGCGGGGGAGCTGGTGGTGGGGGTGTCTGGCTTCACGGTGCGGCCGCCGGAGGCGCGCAAGAAGCCCCGGGTGTCGTCGTTCCTGGACGCCAACTTCGAGCGCATCTTGGAGCTCAAACCGGACCTGGTGCTGGGCTTCTCCGACCTGCAGGCGGACCTGGGCCGCGAGCTGTGCAAGCGGGGCGTGCCCGTGTACCTGTTCAACCAGCGCTCGGTGGCGGAGATCCTCCAGTCGGTGCGGCTGACGGGCGCGCTGGTGGGGCGGGCGGAGGCGGCGGAGAAGCTGGCGGAGGAGCTGACGGCGAACCTCACGCGCCACGCGGACGCGGCGGAGTCCTTGCCGCGCCGGCCGCGCATCTTCTTCGAGGAGTGGCACGAGCCGCTCATCTCCGGCATCCGCTGGTGCTCGGAGCTGGTGGAGCTGGTGGGCGGGGTGGACGTGTGCCGCGAGTCGCGCGCGTCGCAGGGCGCCAAGGGGCGCATCTTCGAGCCCGAGGAGGTGGCGCGCAGGAACCCCGAGGGCGTCATCGCCAGCTGGTGTGGCCGCAAGGCGAAGCGGGACAAGATTGCCGCGCGTCCGGGCTGGGAGAAGGTGACGGCGGTGGTGGACGACCAGCTCTACGAGGTGAAGAGCAGCCTCATCCTGCAGCCGGGGCCCGCGGCGTTGTCGGACGGCGTGGAGAAGCTCGCGCGCATCGTCTCGGCGATTGCGCGCGGGGAGAAGCTGCCCGTGCCGAAGGGCGCGGACCTGCGCGGCGGCTGACCGACTGCGCGTGGGGGCCAGGCTCCCTCGATGGAGTGAGCTGGTGCGACAGTCGAGCCGGAACGACGCGGGGGCTCCTATGCTCGGGCCCGAGGACACACGAAACGCAAGGAGGCAGGACGTGGAAGGATTTCCGCTGAGGCTCACGTGGAAGGGCTCCACCGCGAGCGAGTACAGCCGCAACGCGGTGGCCGGCACGGATGGCAAGCCGGACATCCTGGTGAGCGCGGGGACGGGGTATGGCGGTGAGGACTCGCGCTGGAATCCGGAGGACCTGCTCGGGGCCTCGGTGGCGCAGTGCCACCTGCTCACGTTCCTGGCGCTGGCGAAGAAGCTGCGGCTGGACGTGCGCTCGTACGAGGACCAGGTGACGGTGTTCCTCGACACGGTGGAGAAGGTGAAGCGGGTGAACAAGGTCCGCCTGGCGCCGCTCATCCGCGTGGCGCCGGGCACGGACGTGGAGAAGGTGCGCGAGATGTTCGTGAAGGCGCACAAGTACTGCTTCATCGGCCAGAGCATCACCGCCGAGGTGGTGATGGAGCCGACCATCGAGGTGCTGTCCGCGCAGTAGCGCTCAGCGCTTCCTGCGCGGCTTCTGCTCGGACACCTTCTTCACGACGGCGTCCGAGCACGCCAGGGCACGGCCGTCCTCGGCGCGCAGCTCCAGGGGGCGCACGGGCCTGCCGTGCTCCGCGTCGACCAGCCGGGAGCGGGGCTCGTCGGGTTGGAAGCAGTGGTGCTCGCCCCACTGCCTCAAAGCCACGATGACCTGGAACAGGTCCTTGCCCTTGGGCGTCAGCGCGTACTCGTGGAAGGCGCTCCCGTCGGACGCGGCCACCGTCTCCAGGATGCCGTGCGCGACGAGGTTGCGCAGGCGACCGGAGAGGATGTTGCGCGCCACGCCCAGGTTCTTGTGGAGCTCTCCGAAGCGGCGCAGGCCGTCGAACACGTCCCGGAGGATGAGCAGGGACCACTCGTCGCCGAGGATGTCCACGGTCCGCTCGACGGGGCACTCGGCCTGGCTGGGGGGCTTTCGCTGCGCCATTCGGAAACGAAGGTTGCCACATCCCCTCCAGGCCGTTAACTCCCCGCTGGTTTCATTTTGAAACCAGATGCGGGCAGGTGAGGGATGCGGCGCGAGTCCGGGGTGCGGGTCTCCGACGGTGGAGTGGAGGAGGGGGCGCCCGCGGGCAGGGGCGTGCCCGGGCTGTCGGGCGCGGTGACGTGGTTGTTCGCGGTGGCCTGCGGGCTGGCCGTCGCCAACGTGTACTACGCGCAGCCGCTGTTGGATGCGATGGCGCGGGAGCTGGGGTTGGCGCCGGCGACGGTGGGCGTGGTCGTCACCGTCACGCAGGTGGGGTACGGGGTGGGGTTGTTGTTCCTGGTGCCGCTGGGCGATCTGGTGGAGCGGCGTCGGCTGGTCGCGCTGCAGATGCTGCTGTCGGTGGCGGCGTTGGTGTTGGTGGGGCTTGCGCCCACGGGTGCGGTGTTGCTCGGCGCGCTGGCGGTGGTGGGGTTGCTCGCGGTCGTCACGCAGGTGTTGGTGGCGTTCTCCGCGTCGCTGGCGTCGCCGGCCGAGCGGGGCCGCGTGGTGGGGTTGGTGACGAGCGGGGTGGTGATAGGCATCCTGATGGCTCGCACCGTGGCGGGCTTCCTGTCGGACGTCGCCGGGTGGCGCTCCGTCTATCTCGTGTCGGCGGGCGCGACGTTGCTCGTGGCGCTGGCGCTGCTGCGGGTGCTGCCTCGGGAGCGCGCGCGCACGCGGCTGTCCTATCCGGAGCTGTTGCGCTCGGTGCTCACGCTGTTCGTGGAGGAGCCCGTGTTGCGCGTCCGCGCGGTGCTCGCGCTGTTGGGCTTCGCCACGTTCAGCACCTTGTGGACGCCGATGGTGCTGCTGCTGGCGGCGCCTCCGTTCTCGCTCTCGCACACGCAGGTGGGCCTGTTCGGCCTCGCGGGGGTGGCGGGCGCGCTGGGTGCGTCGAGGGCGGGGCGACTGGCGGACCGGGGCTTCGGGAATCGGACGACGTGGTTCGCGCTGGTGCTGCTGCTGGTGTCGTGGGTTCCCGTGGTGTTGACGCAGACGCACCAGTCGTTGTGGGCGCTGGGGTTGGGAATCATCGGCCTGGACCTGGCCATCCAGGCGTTGCACGTGACCAACCAGAGCGAGCTGTACGCGGTCCGTCCGGAGGCGCGCAGCCGGTTGGTGGCGGGCTACATGGTCTTCTATTCCATCGGGAGTGGCGCGGGCTCGCTCGCGTCCACGGTGGTGTTCGCGCACGCGGGTTGGGTGGGCGTGTGCGCGCAAGGGGCGGCCATCGCCGCCGTGGCGCTGGTGTTCTGGGGTGTCACGCGACTGGCGGCGCGAGAGCGGGGATTCGCGAGGGCTCGCCGCGTCTCGTCATGACGTGGGTGCGCGATTCGTGAGACGCCTGTCCGCAGGTCCCGGGGGTGATTCGTGGAGCAGGTGGTGCGCAGGTCGCCGCTGTACACATTCGTCATCTGTCCGAACAACAGCGGCAGCACGTTGCTGGTGCGGCTGTTGGCCACGTCGGACCAGGTGTCCGTGTTCGACTCGATGAACCACGAGGGACAGTGGCTGGTGCACCGGGATGACCCGGAGGCGATGCCCATCCCCGACACCGGGTCGGACGAGCTTCGCAACTGGACGACGAACGAGGCGAAGTTCGCGGACCCCCAGCGCTACCACTGGGAGCGCATCAAGGCCGTCTGGCATCGCGCGTGGGATTTGGGCAAGGCGGTGCTCGTGGAGAAGAGCCCGCCCATGGTGATGGCCGCGCCGCTGTTGCAGGAGCAGTTCGCGCCCGCGCGGTTCATCGTCTCGGTGCGCAGTCCCTATGCCTTCGCCGAGGGCGTGCGGCGCAAGCGCGGCTATCCGCTGTCCGTCGCGACGGCGCATTGGGTGCGCTCCAGTCGTCTGCAGCTGCGCAACCGGGCCGTGCTGCGAGGCTCGCTCTTCTTTCGTTATGAAGACCTCTGTCAGTCGCCGGAGCGCATCGCCGCGCGAATCCTCGAGTACATCCCGGAGCTGGGGCGGCTGGATGTCGGCCGCGCGTTCGACATCATGGGCGAGCACAGCACCATCCGGGACTTCAACGGGGACTCGCTCGGGCGCATGAGCGCCGCGGACCTGGATGAAATCAACACGGCGCTCGCGGGCCACGAGGACGTGCTGGAGGCGCTGGGCTACGAGCGAATCGTCCGGGCTTGAGAGCGCAGGTGTGCATAGGAGGGGATGCCGAGTGGCACCTCGATGTCCGCGCGCCAGGTCGCGGCGAGCACGTCGTGCACCGACGCGGACAGCTCCGAGGAGTCTCCCACGCGGCCCGCCCGGACCTTGGTGGTCTGGACCTCGGGTGGGAGCGCGATGAGTCGATTGACGGCCTCGGTCGTCGGGTGGTCGTCGAACTGGGACTCGTGCGCGTGCATGAACTCGAAGGTGGACTGCTTCGTCACGAGCGCGACGAGCTCGTCGTCCAGGGGGATGCCCATGAAGGCGCCGATGCTTCGGACCGCTGACTCCAGGTCCTCCTTCATGTCCTCGTAGGCGAGCAGCAGCACGTCGTCGCGCTCACGCACGCTCCACCAGGCGCGCAGGTGTTCCCAGTAGCAGCCGAAGCGCGCGTCCTTCAGGAAGATGCCGAAGCAGAACTCCTCCACGCTGACGGAGTCGGGCTCGAACATCCAGCCATTCACGTAGTGATAGAAGGACGTGAGCGTGTCCGCCGGGTCTCGCATCACGTGGATGTAGCGCCCGCCCTTCGGCACCCGCTCCCAATGCAGGTGGGTCTTGAACGCGCGGGGCCTGGCGACCTGGGGTCCCGCGAGGTCGACGCCTGGGAGGGGTGGGCTCTCCAGCCACGGGACGACGAGGGAGATCTCCTCGAAGCCCATGTCGCCGCGCGTGCGCAGTCCGTGGACGATCTGCTGCGTCCAGGTGGTTCCGCACTTGGGATAGGTGGCGACGAAGATGTCTGTCGGCTCCACGTGGAAGCGCGCGGGGCCGGAGATGGGTTCGCGCCATGCGCGCAGGGCTTGCAGCTCCGGCAGCGATTTGGGCAGACGAGATGATGGCTGACGATGCGCGGTGTCCGACGCGGTCATGAAGCGTGCCCCCCGGTGGAGTGACTCCACCGGCGCGAGCCTAGCGCCAGTCCATGCCCGCATCGCGTGCCGCGTCCGTCACAGACCCGTGTCGATGGGGGCTCGACGCGGGACGTCACCTCGACGCGGGGAGTTATCACGCGTCCAGGATGGCGCGGAGGTCCTCTGGGATGGCCATGGGCGTGAAGATGCCCACGTCGGCGCCGCCCGTGTTGCCCAGCGGCGCGCGACCGGACCACGAGCCCGGCGCGGCCAGGAGGAGTCGCGGCAATTGTCCGAGCAGCTCCCGCCAGTCTCCATGTCGAACGGCCCAGCGGAACATGGCGCCGTGGACGCGCAGGTGGGGCCACGCATGCGCCTGGCTCAGGATGTGGGCGCGCTCCAGGAATCGCCAGGCGTCGTGGTGGGCTCCGCGTGCATGGGCTTCAGCGGCGCGCCGCAGCTCGAGGTCGAAGTGGGTTCGCAGGGTCGGGGTCATCGGAGGTCTCGGTGTGGGTCAGGCGCAGGCAGCATGACGCGCGTCCCCAGGGGCGCAGGGGTGGCAGGTCGCGGCGAGCGCGGGCTCGAGCTGGAGCGTGACGTGCTCGATGCCGAACGTGTCGTGCAGCCGTGCCTTCAGCGAGGGGACGAGCGCCTCGTCACCGGACGGCGCGTTCACCACGAGGTGGGCGGTGAGGGCCGACTCGGTGGTGCTCAGGGCCCAGACGTGGAGGTCGTGCACGCCGGTGACACCGGGCGCCTGCGTCATGAGGCTTCGCACCGCGCCCAGGTCGATGTTCGCGGGAACGGCCTGCAGCGCGAGGTTGACGGAGTCCACCAGCAGTCGCCACGTGCTGACGAGGATGAGCAGCGCGATGCCGAGCGTCACCACCGGGTCCAGCCACGTCTGCCCCGTGAAGTAGATGAGCGCGCCGCTGAGCACCACGGCGAGCGATACGCCCGCGTCGGCGGCCATGTGGAGGAACGCGCCCTGCACGTTGAGGTCGTTCTCGCGGCCTCTCCAGAAGAGCAGGGCGGTGGCGGTGTTGATGACGACGCCGATGCCCGCGACACTCATGACGGTGAGGCTGGCGACGGGCGCGGGCTCGCCGAAGCGGCGGAGGGCTTCCCAGCCGATGGCGCCGACGGCGACCAACAGCAGGAGCGCATTGAAGAGGGCCGCGAGGATGGACGCACCGCGCAGGCCGTAGCTGCGTCGCTCCGTGGGCTGGCGCCGGGCGAGGATGCTGGCACCCCAGGCGAGCACGAGCCCCAGCACGTCGCTCAGGTTGTGGCCCGCGTCCGCGAGCAGCGCCAGCGAGCCGGAGAGGAAGCCGTAGAGCGCCTCGATGGCCACGAAGGCCAGGTTGAGGGTGACGCCGAGCGCGAAGGCTCGACCGTGCGACGTGGGCGCGTGACTGTGTGAACCCGACATGGGGAAAGGGACCTCCAGGACTGGATGGTTCCGGGGGGGAGCGCTCGAGGACTCACGAGCCGCGACCCACCGTTCACCCAGGAAGACGCCACCTTCCGCGCGGTATTACAGCGGCATTTCCCGAGGGTTTCCGGAGGGGAGCGTGCCGCCAGCGGGGCAGGGGGCCGCTGCTGTGAAGGAGGATGCTCACACCGGATTCGGCTCCTACGTGGGGGCAGGCCGTCCGGCGGCTCGGGCGACAGCTCTCAACGAGGGGGCCTTGCCAGAGGCCGCACCGAAGACGGGCGCTGCCCCGTGCACCTGGCGATGCTGTCCACGCCCCGAAATTCTGGGCGGCTCGTGCCCGAGCGGCAGCCTGGTCCTCGCAGGACGGCCGACGTTGGCGGCCCGCGCCATCCGAGCTTCCCGCGATGAAGATGCTCGCCAGGAATGCGGCGCATGCCAGGATGGTGGGGTGGCGCTACCACTGGTTGCCCTCATCGTCGTTCCCCTTGCCCTGACTCCACTCCAGGCGGAGCCCGTCTCCGAGACGCCGGCTCCCGTCGTCGCGACTCCGCCACCCGACGCGCCCGTCGCGACACAGCAGGGTGAGCAACCCGAGGGCGCCACGGTGGAGCCTCCACCCGCGCGCGCGCCCGGGCTGACGCAGGAGAACTACGAGGAGGCGCTCGTCGTCGAGTCGCTCGTCCGCCGCGGCCGCCAGGTGGACCCTGCCCCCGAGGGCAAGCCGCTGTCGGACGTGCTCGTCGACACCGAGGAGGTGGTGGCCGAGAGCGACCCGTATCCGGACTTCCTCAACATCTTCCACGTGCGCACGCGCGACGAGGTCGTCCGACGCGAGGTGTTGCTGCCGCTCGGTCAGCCCTACTCCACGCGCCTCGCGGAGGAGACGGCGCGCAACCTGCGCTCACTGCGCCTGTTCTCCGTGGTGCGAGTCGTCCCGCTCGTCGGCAAGACGCCCGGCACGGTGTCGCTGCTCGTCGTCACCAAGGACATCTGGTCCCTGCGGCTCAACAGCGACTTCTCCGCCGTCGGCTCGCTGCTCCAGTACCTGCGGCTGCAGGGCACCGAGCAGAACTTCCTGGGCCGGGGCAAGAAGCTCGCGGTGGACTTCATCCTGCGCCTGGACACGCTCAGCCTCGGACAGAGCTACACGGACCCGCGCGTGCTGGGCAGTCGCTGGTCGTTCACCGAGTCCGCCGCCATCATCATCGGACGCGAGAGTGGCCAGGCCGAGGGCTCCCGGGGCAGCGTCTCCGTGAGCCGGCCGCTGTACTCGCTGTCGACGCCGTGGAGCGTGAGCTCATCCGTGGCGTGGAACGTGGAGACCAACCGCGTCTACCGGGGCGCGGACATCTGGCAGCTCCCGTTCCCCGGCGGCCCGACGGTGCCCTACGTGTATCGGACGGAGGAGATCGCGGGCGCGGCCTCGTACACGCGCTCCTTCGGGCTGCGCTACAAGCTCAACCTGAGCGGCTCCGTGGGCGCGTACCACTACGCCTACGACCCGCCGAGGGCGTCGATGTTGACCGAGGACCAGTCCGCCTGGTTCCGGCGCAACTACCTGCCGCGCGCCGAGGACGCGGGCTACGTGTCCATGTCACTGCGCGCCTTCGAGGCCCGCTACGAAGTCCTCCGCGACGTGGACTCCTACGTCCTCTCCGAGGACTACCAGATGGGCCACTGGCTCTCCGCGACGCTGCGCTACGCACCGCCCGTCTTCGGTGACGACACGCACTTCACCGAGGCGGGACTGGCCGCGCGCTACCGCCTGCGCTGGGGCGAGGCGCTCACCACCGTGTCCGCCTCCGGCTCCATCCGTCGACAGATGGGCGACGCGGCGACGTGGAACAACCGCCACTGGGCCGCGGAGCTGACGCAGGTGTCGCCCAAGGTGCTCGGAGGCCGCTTCGTCGCGCGCGGCCTGCTGGACGTCAACATCGACGACCTGTTCGACCGGGTGACGCTCCTCGGGGGAGGCAACGGCCTTCGCGGCGCGCCCGCGGACGAGTACTCCGGCAAGCGGATGTTGCTCGTGAACGTGGAGTACCGGACCGCGCCGCTGGTCATCAAGACCGTGCACGTGGGCGGCGTGCTCTTCCTCGACTCGGGCAGCGCGTTCAACGACAGGCCGGACATGGTGACGTCCGTGGGCGTGGGCCTGCGACTGCTCTTCCCGCAGTTCAACGTCAACCCGTTCCGGATCGACTTCGGCTACGTGCTCAACGGCGACCGGCCTCCCATCGGCAGCCGCTTCACGTTCGCCGGCGGCCAGGTGACGGACCTGCGCCCCAGCTTCCTCGACTCGCCGCTGTAGCCACTCACGGCGGCTCGACGCGCAAGAGCTCCCGGAACAACACGTCGGCGGCGTCCCGGAACAGCTCCCCGGACGCGAGCAGCCCGCCGCAGTGGTGCGGCTCCCTCGCGAGCGTCAGCGCCACCGCGCGCTGGAGCACCGCGTCCCAGAAGGGCTCGCAGCCCTCGGGCAGCAGGAACTCGCGGATGATGGCGCGCGGCCAGGGCAGCACCGTCGTCGGGTCCGCGTCGCTCAGCGAGGTGAAGCAGTCCAGGTCCACGTCCAGCAGCACCCGCTCCGCGTCCTCGAGCACGTCGCGCACGGCGTCACCGGGAGCCGGGTGGCTCCACGCCTCGGACGCGCGGTCCACGGTGGGCACCACCACCAGTCGGTGCGAGCGACCCTTCGTGTCCACGTAGGTGTCCCCCGCGAACGCACCCCGGGGCCGCGTCCGGGCGATGAACAGGGCATCCCCCACCAGCCCCGCCTCCATGGCCGCGAGGATGTGGTCGTAGTTGCGCACGTCCAATTCCCACCGGGCGTGCTCATCCAGCGCTCGCAGGCCCGCCGAGCGGTCCGGCACCGCCTCCGGCCTCCGGGGCACCACCACGTCCAGGTGACGGTCCAGCGTGACGAGCAGCGCGGCGGGCCCGGAGTCCCCCAGGGCCATGGCCCAGGAGGGCAGGGCGAGCCGGTGGGGGTCGAAGACGTATGCGTCCGTCGGCCCCCGGCCGCCTCCCAGCCCCAGCCGGATGATGCCCGCCAGGCGCAGGTGGAGCGGTGCGTCGTCGTCGGTCTTCATGCCTCGGGAATCCTCACGTCCGTCGCGGGTTTGCTCAGCTTGCGCGGCGGCCGAGTGTAGGCTTCCCCGCACCTTTCCGTGAAAGGAGCCCCGCCGCTGGCGGGAGTTCGACTACGCATGCGCCAGGTCCTCACCGCAGCGCTCATCTTCGTGAGCGCGCCCGTATTCGCCCAGGAGATGAAACCCCTCACCATGCCCCAGACGGCGCACTCGCAAGACCCCTTCTTGAGGCAGCTGTCGGAGACCCGCAACTTCTCCAGCGGCCGTCCGGTGAGCGTGCGGGTCACCCCGGACGAGAAGCAGGTCCTGTTCCTGCGCACCCAGGACACCTCCAACGTGCAGACGCTCTACGCGTTCGACGTGGCGACCGGTCAGGTGAAGGAGGTGCTCACCCCCGAGGCGCTGCTCAAGGGCTCCGAGGAGACGCTCACCCCCGAGGAGAAGGCCCGCCGTGAGCGCATGCGCGTCAGCGCCCGGGGCTTCACCTCGTACCAGATTTCCGACGACGGCTCGCGCCTGCTCGTCCCGCTCTCCGGCCGGCTCTACGTCGTGGAGCGCGCGAGCGGCAAGGTGACCGAGCTCAAGACGGGCCCCGGCGTGTTGGATCCGCGCTTCTCCCAGGACGGCAAGCAGGTGGCCTATGTCCGCGAGAACGACGTCTATCGAATCGACATCGCGGCGAACAAGGAGCAGCGCGTGACGAAGGGCGGCACCGCCGAGAAGACGCACGGCGTGGCCGAGTTCGTCGCCCAGGAGGAGATGAGCCGCTTCTCCGGCTACTGGTGGAGCCCCGATGCGAAGCGCGTCGCCTACACCGAGTCCGACACCTCCGAGGTGGAGAAGCTCACCATCGTCGACGTGATGCACCCCGAGCGCGGCGGCGAAATCTTCGCGTACCCGCGCCCCGGCAAGCCCAACGCCAAGGTGCGCCTGGGCGTCACCGCCGTCACCGGCGGCAAGACGACGTGGGTGCAGTGGGACGCGGCGAAGTACCCGTACCTGGCCACCGTGGTGTGGCCCAAGGGCGGCCCGCTCACCATCCTGGTGCAGAACCGTGTCCAGACGGAGCAGCAGCTGCTCGCCGTCGACCCGGCCACGGGCAAGACGCGGGAGCTGCTGGTGGAGAAGGACTCGGCCTGGCTCAACCTGGACCAGGACTTCCCGCTGTGGCTGGACGATGGCTCGGGCTTCCTCTGGTACACCGAGCGCAACGGCGGCCCGGAGGTGGAGCTGCGAAAGGCGGACGGCTCGCTCGACAAGAGCTTCGTCAAGCCGGACGCGGGCTTCCGGGGCATGACGCGCTTCGTGCAGAAGGACCGCACGCTGTTCTTCAACGGCGGCCCCAACCCCACGCAGAGCCTGTTCTGGCGCGTGAAGGATGGCGGGGCGCCCGAGCGCGTGACGAAGAACGGCGAGGGCATCGAGGGCGGCTCCGCCTCGCGCGAGGGCGGGGTGTTCGTCGTCAACACGTCCAGCCTCAAGAGCATGAGCCGCACGGAGGTGCTGCGCGCGGACGGCACGCGCGTGGGCCAGCTCCCCGAGGTGGCGCAGGAGCCGCCCTTCGTCCCCAACACGGAGCTCCGGCAGGTGGGCCCCAAGCGCTACTGGGCGTCCATCACCCGCCCGCGCGACTTCAAGCCCGGCAAGAAGCTGCCCGTCATCGTCGACATCTACGGCGGCCCCACCACCACCGTGGTGCACCACAGCATGGCCGCGCACCTGATGTCCCAGTGGATGGCGGACCAGGGCTTCCTCGTCGTGAAGTTCGACGTGCGCGGCACCCCGCTGCGCGGCGCCGCCTGGGAGCGCGAGGTGAAGTACGACTTCGCCACCGTCACGCTGGATGACCAGGTGGACGCGCTCCAGGCGCTGGCCAAGGAGCTGCCCGAGCTGGACATCAAGCGCGTGGGCATCCAGGGCTGGAGCTTCGGCGGCTACATGGCCGCGCTGGCCGCCCTCAAGCGCCCGGACGTCTTCAAGGCCGCGGTGTCCGGCGCCCCCGTGGTGGACTGGCTCGACTACGACACGCACTACACCGAGCGCTACCTGGGCCTGCCCCAGGAGCACCCCGAGGCGTACGAGAAGAGCTCGCTGCTCACCTACGCCAAGGCGGACAAGCCCATCGGCAAGCTGCTGCTCATCCACGGCACCGCGGATGACAACGTCTACTTCTTCCACACGCTGAAGCTCAGCGACGCCCTGTTCCGCGCCGGCAAGCCGCACGAGCTTTTGCCCCTGAGCGGCCTGACGCACATGGTGCCGGACCCCCTGGTGAAGCAGCGCCAGTGGGAGCGCGTGATGGAGCACTTCAAGAAGAACCTGTGACGGGAGCACTCCCGGGCGCGGACTGCACACGCGCCCGGGGCTTCCACCGTCCCGCCTAAAGCAAGAGGCCCGGTTCCCTTGGACAGGGGCCGGGCCTCCGTTCACGAGCCCTCCGCGGGGAAGGGCTCATGGCAACGACGTTTCAGCCGGCGCGAACGTTCTGCGCCTGAAGGCCCTTGGGGCCACGCGTCACTTCGAACTCCACCTTCTGACCCTCGGCGAGGGTGCGGAAGCCGTCCATGTTGATGGCGGTGTGGTGGCAGAACACGTCCTCACCACCGCCGTCCTGGGTGATGAAGCCGAAGCCCTTCGCGTCGTTGAACCACTTCACGGTACCGGTTGCCATTGCACTTCCTTCAGTCTTGCGGGGCGACGCGTGAGAGTCGCCCGTTCTTCCCGCCCCCCGACGACCGGGAGACATGTCCGGTTTTAGTGAAACGCCTGCCTGGAAGTCCAGCCAGCGACCTGAAATGCCCGGTTTGCATTGAGGCCGGGCATCTCAGGCAAAGCTGACGCGACGCGTTGGCGAGGCTTCAGACGTCGAGCAGGAGCCGCTCGGGGTCCTCGATGCACTCCTTCACGCGCACGAGGAACTGGACGGCCTCGCGGCCGTCGATGAGGCGGTGGTCGTACGTGAGGGCCACGTACATGATGGGCCGGATGACCACCTGACCGTCGCGGGCGACGGGGCGCTCGACGATGTTGTGCATGCCCAGGATGCCCGTCTGCGGCGGGTTGATGATGGGCGTGGACAGCATGGAGCCGAAGATGCCGCCGTTCGTAATCGTGAAGGTGCCGCCCTGCAGGTCCGCCAGGGTGAGCTTGTCGTTGCGCGCCCGGGTGCCCAGGTCGCCCACGCTCTTCTCCAACTCCGCCAGGGACAGCTTGTCCGCGTTGCGCACGACGGGGACGACCAGGCCGCGGCTGCCGCTCACCGCCACGCCGATGTCGTAGTAGTGCTTGAAGATGACGTCTTCGCCGTCGATCTCCGCGTTGACCTGGGGGAAGGCCTTGAGGGCTTCAATCGACGCGCGGACGAAGAAGCTCATGAAGCCGAGCTTCACGCCGTGCCTGGCCTGGAACTTGTCGTTGTACTTCTTGCGCAGCGCCATCACCTCGCCCATGTCCACCTCGTTGAAGGTGGTGAGCAGGGCGGCGTTGGACTGGGCCTGGACCAGGCGCTCGGCGACGCGCTTGCGCAAGGGCGTCATGCGCACGCGCTCCTCGCGCGCGGCGTTGGGGCGCGGGCCCGCGGGCTGGGCCGGGGCGGCGGGCTGGGAGGGCGCGGCCGGGCGGTTGAGCTGACCGAGCACGTCCTCCTTGGTGATGCGGCCGCCGGCGCCGCTGCCCTTGAGCTGGCTGACGTCGACCTTGTTCTCCTCCGCCATCTTCTTGGCGGTGGGCGTGATGCGCGCGTCGGACTCCTGCGCGGGCGCCGCGGCGGCGACGGGCGCGGCCGCGGGCGCGGCGGGAGCGGCCGCCGCGGGCTTGGTTGCGGGAGCGCCGGCACCGGCCTCGATGAGGCCGAGCACGTCGCCCACGCGCACCTTGTCACCTTCCTTGAAGGCGACCGACGCCAGGGAACCGGCCGCGGGCGCGGGCACGTCGATGGTGACCTTGTCGGTCTCCAGGACGACGAGCGGCTCGTCCGCGGACACCGCGTCACCCGGCTTCTTGTTCCACTTGCCGACGACGGCCTCGGTGATGGACTCGCCCAGGGGGGGTACTTTCAGTTCAACGGCCATTCTTGGTCCCTCGGAAGATGGCTTCCTCGATGATGAGCTGCTGCTCGATTTCGTGAGTCTTCGGGAAGCCGGTTGCGGGGCTGGCGGCCTCCGCGCGCCCGATGTAGCCCAACTTCACGGGTTGCTGCGAGCGCGACGACACCAGGTCATGCAGGCGCGGGAACATGAAGTGCCACGCGCCGGCGTTGCGGGGCTCCTCCTGGACCCAGTAGACCTCCGCGAGCTTGGGCAGCTTCGCCACCAGGTTCGCCAGCTCGTCCGCCGGGAACGGGTAGAGCTGCTCCACCCGGACGATGGCGATGCTGTCGTCCTTGCGCTCGTTCCGCGCCTTCACCAGGTCGTAATAGACCTTGCCGCTGCACAACAGCAGCCGCGTCACGCCCGCGGGCGCCACGCTGTCCAGGATGACCTCCTGGAAGCTGCCCGTGGCCAGCTCGTCCACCTTGCTGGTGGCCTCCGGCCGGCGCAAGAGGCTCTTGGGCGACATGATGACCAGGGGCTTGCGCACCGGGCGCACCACCTGACGGCGCAAGAGGTGGAAGATCTGCGCGGGCGTCGTGGGGTAGCAGACCTGGATGTTGTCCTCGGCGGACAGGTCCAGGAAGCGCTCCAGGCGCGCGCTGGAGTGCTCGGGGCCCTGGCCCTCGTAGCTGTGTGGCAACAGCAGCGTGATTCCGCTCAGCCGGCGCCACTTGCTCTCCGCGGCGGCGATGAACTGGTCGATGATGATCTGCGCGCCGTTGGCGAAGTCGCCGAACTGGGCCTCCCAGATGGTGAGGCCGTCCGGGACGTCCAGGCTGTAGCCGTACTCGAAGCCGAGCACGCCCATCTCCGACAGGGCGCTGTTGACGACCTGGAAGCTGGCGCGGCCCGTGGAGAACTGCTGCAGGGGCGTGTACTTGGCGCCCGTCGTCACGTCGTGCAGCACCGCGTGGCGGTGGCTGAACGTGCCGCGCTCGCAGTCCTGACCGGACAGGCGCACCGGGTGGCCCTCGGCGAGCAGCGTGGCGTACGCCAGCGACTCACCCTCGCTCCACTGCAGCTCCTCGCTGTCGAGCATGCCCAGGCGCTTCTTGATGACGGTGCGCTCCACGTCGCGGTGCACGTGGAAGCCCTCGGGCACCGTGCACAGCCGCTGGAGCGCGTCGCGCAGCTTCGCCTTGTCCACGGCGGTGGACACCTGGGGCGCGTTCTTCACCGAGCCGCCCTGGTAGGCCTTCCACAAGCCCTCCAGCGCGCTGGGCTCCTTGAACTCGCTCTCCTGGCGCGCGCGGGTCAGCGCCGCGTCGAACTCCGACAGGCAGCGCTGCTTGATGGCCTCCGAGTCCTCCGCGCTGATGCGGTTGCCGTCCGCCAGCGCCTTCGCGTAGCGCGTGCGCACCGTCGGGTGCTTGCGGATGATGTCGTACATCGCCGGCTGGGTGAACGAGGGGTCGTCGCCCTCGTTGTGGCCGTAGCGGCGGTAGCAGATGAGGTCGATGACCACGTCGCTGTGGAACGTCTGGCGGTACTCCGCCGCCAGCCGCGCCACGTGCACGCAGGCCTCCGGGTCATCTCCGTTCACGTGGAACACGGGGATGTCCAGCATCTGCGCGATGGCGGTGGCGTAGATGGAGGAGCGCGAGTCGTGGGGGTCGGTGGTGAAGCCGACCTGGTTGTTGATGACGACGTGGAGCGTGCCGCCCGTCGTGTAGCCCTTGAGGCCCGACAGGTTGAGCGTCTCCGCGACGACGCCCTGGCCCATGAAGGCCGCGTCGCCGTGGATGAGCAGGGGCATCACGCCCACGCGCTCGGTGTCGCCGAAGCGCTCCTGCTTGGCGCGCACGCGGCCCTCGACCACCGGATTGACGGCCTCCAGGTGGCTGGGATTGAACGCGAGCGACAGGTGCACGTTCTTGCCCTGGCGCGTGGTGTGGTCCGACGAGAAGCCCATGTGGTACTTCACGTCGCCGCGGCCCAGGTACGCCCGGGGGTCCTTGGGGCCGTCGAACTCGCTGAAAATCTGGCCGGGCTGCTTGCCCAGGATGTTCGTCAGCACGTTGAGGCGGCCGCGGTGGGCCATGCCGATGACGACCTCCTTCAGCCCCAGGCCGCTGCCCACCTCGGCGATGGCGTCCAGCATGGGGATGAGGGCCTCGCCGCCGTCCAGGCTGAAGCGCTTGGCGCCCACGTACTTGGTGTGCAGGAAGTTCTCGAAGCCCTCCGCGTAGGACAGCTTCGTGAGGATGTGCCGCTGGTCCTCCACGGAGAACGCCGTGCGGTTCTCGCTGTGCTCCATCCGCTGCATCAGCCAGCGGCGGCGCTCGCTGTCGAGGATCTGCATGAACTCCACGCCGACGCTGCCCGTGTACGTGCGGTGCAGGCGCGAGAGCAGCTCGTCCAGCTTCACCTTCTGCTGCGGGAAGACGTTGTGCGTCTCCACTTCCTGCTCGCGCTCCTTGGGCGAGAAGTGGCCGTCATCCACCATGCTCACGTCCGCCACGTGGGCGAGCGCGGGACGCGGGCGGTTCAGCGGATCCAGGTCGGCGCGCAGGTGGCCGCGCAGCCGGAACGCGAAGAGCGCCTGGTCCACCTTGGACTGCAGCTCCAGCGCCTGGGCCTGGGCGGTGCTCTGGGCGGCGACGGGGGCCGCGGCCGGCGCGGCGGCGGGGGCCTGGGCGGCTCCCGCGGCCTTGCCGTTGCCCTTGCCGGGCGCGACGGCCGCCGCGGGCACCTCCAAGAGCTTCGTGCTGAAGATGGGACGGCCGGCACCATCGTTTCGCTCGAAGATCTCTCGCCAGCTTGCATCCACGCTGGAGGGATCCTCGAGGTAGCGGGCGTAGAGCCCCTCGATGAAGTCGATGTTGGCGCCGGAAAGGAACGAGTCCTGGAAGTTCGCCATGGCGGTGTCGTCTTTTACTGGATGACCGCCCCGTTGGGGGTTTTTCGAGGCGTCTTTGTTGAGCCCTGGCGGCACCCCAGGGGAGGGGCCTATTCAGGTGAGCAGACCAAGTCATGCCGCTGTTGAGCCCAGCTTCACCTGGGAACACCCCGACACCCGGGGACTCCCAGCACCCGTTTCGTCCCGTTTCGGTCGAAAGGAGTGCTAGACAGCCCGCTCCCCCATCCCCTTCTCCCTCCCACGAGGCCGCCTCACATGCTGCTCCAGGGCAAGAAGCTGCTCATCACCGGGGTGCTCACCCCCCAGTCCCTCGCCTATGGCATCGCCGAGCACGCGCTCGCCCAGGGCGCGGACATCCTCCTGACGGGCTTCGGTCGGGCCAAATCGCTCACCGAGCGCAGCGCCAAGCGCCTCAAGCCGGGCATCGAGGTGCTGGAGCTGGACGTGACCAACCCCGAGCACTTCAAGGCGCTCACCGAGTCGCTCAAGCAGCGCTGGGACCGGGTGGACGGCGTGCTCCACGGCATCGCCTACGCCCCGGACGACGCCCTGGGCGGCAACTTCCTCAACACGCCCTGGGAGAGCGTCCAGACGGCGTTCCGCATCTCCGCGTTCTCCCTCAAGGAGCTGGCGGTGGCGTGCGCGCCGCTGATGCCGCCGGGCGGCTCCATCGTCACGCTGGACTTCGACAACCGCGTGGCGTGGCCCATCTATGACTGGATGGGCGTGTGCAAGGCCGCGCTGGAGTCCACCGTCCGCTACCTGGCGCGGGATTTGGGCCCCAAGGGCATCCGGGTCAACGCGCTGGCGGCGGGCCCGCTGTCCACCATGGCCGCCAAGGGCATCCCGGGCTTCAAGGCCCTGGAGGCGGGGTGGGGTACCCAGGCCCCACTGGGCTGGAGCGCCAAGGACAGCCACGACATGGTGTCCAGGACGGCGTGTGCCATGCTTTCGGACTGGCTCCCCTCCACCACGGGCGAAATGATCCACGTGGACGGTGGTTATCACGCCGTGGGTGCGCCACCGGTGCCCCCGGAGTCCGTGGCGGGCGCCCAGCCCGCAGGCACCAAGCCTCCGAGCGAGTAGGCGTCACCCGCTCCCGGCGTCGAGGTCATCCGACACCTGCCCGCCCGCTGTGAATGCGGACAGGTCCCCCCGCTTTCTCCCGTGAGAGCGCTCACGGTAGAGTCTCCAACGTTTCGCAGGGGACGGCCGCATCGGCCCAACCCCCGCGCAGGAGCCGTGGCACCGTGAGCACCAACAGCACCAAGGTCTTGCTGGTGGACGACAGCCCGACCGTTCGGAACATCGTCAAGATCTACCTCATGAACCTCCGGGTGGAGGCGCTCGAGGCGGACGATGCGACTCGCGCGCTGAAGATCCTCCAGCTCGTCCCGGTGAATCTGGTCATCGCGGACATCAACATGCCGGGGATGGATGGCATCACCTTCGTCAAGGAGGTCCGGGCCAGCAAGAACGCGCAGCTGCGCACGGTGCCCATCCTGCTGCTCACGGCGGAGAAGAACGTGGACCTGCGCCAGCGGGGCACGGAGGCGGGCGCCAACGCGTTCATCCAGAAGCCGGTCTCCCACCACGAGCTGACGGAGACCGTCCGTCAGTTCCTGTCCAAGGCCTGATGCCGTGAGCCTGCCGTCCCTGCTGCTCGTCGACGACAGCGACGCCATCCTGGCGCTCGAGCGCGCCATCCTCTCCGGCCACTACACCATCCACACGGCGAGCAACGGCCGCGAGGCGCTGGAGAAGGTCTCCCGCCTCAGGCCCGCCGCGGTGCTGCTGGACCTGTCGATGCCGGAGATGGACGGCGACGAGGTCCTCCAGCGGATGAAGTCGGACCCGGCCACGTCGGACATCCCGGTCATCATCATCTCCTCGGAGAAGTCGCGCGCGGAGGCGTGTCTGGGGTTGGGCGCGGAGACGTTCCTGGCCAAGCCCTTCCGCGCGGATGAGCTGCTGCACGCGGTGGGTGAGGCGCTCGCGAACTCGCGCCGCCGCGCGCGCACCGGCTCGCTCCTGGTGTTGCGGGTGACGGTGGGCACGCTGGAGTTCGCCGTTCCACTGGACGCGGTGCGCGAGGTGCTCCTGCACCCGGCGACGCGGCCCTTGCCCACGGCGCCCTCGTACCTGCGTGAATACGTGGAGGTGCGCGGCGAGGCCCTGTGCGTGCTGGACGTGGCGCGCCGCCTGAGCGTGGAGCACTCGCTGCCGCGCGTGGAGCGGATGCTGGTGGTCATCCAGGTGGACGGGGTGGCGCTGGCGCTCGCGGTGGACACGGTGAAGGACCCGGAGGAGTACGCGGCGGCGGACATCGACCGGCGCGAGCGCGTGGGCGGCACGGACCATGGTCCGCTGCGCGAGGGGCTCATCGGCATGTTGCGCACCGGGGGGCACCTGCTGCCCATCCTGGATCCGCGGGTGTTCGTGGCGCGGGGCCTGCTGCAGGACCTGCCCAAGATGGTGGAGGCCGCGGAGGCCAGGCGGAGCGCATGAGCGCAGAGCTCGACCCGCGGCTGCTGACCCGAGCGCGGGAAGTGGTGTCCTCCATCACCGGCTTCCGCGACGACGCCATCGCCTCCGAGGCGATGGAGCGCGTGGTGCGCCAGGAGCTCGCGCGCGGGCGCTCGTCGGCGGACATCCTGGGGGAGATGCTCTTCCCCCAGTCGCCCCTGTCCGGGACGCTGGTGCGCGCGGCGCTGGTGGGGGAGACGTACTTCTTCCGGCAGCCCGAGCACTTCCGCTACATCTCGCAGGCGGGCGTGCCCGCGGCGCTGCGCAAGGGCGCGCTCGCGCTGCGCGGCTGGAGCGCGGGCTGCGCCACGGGCGAGGAGGCCTACTCGCTGGCGGCGGCGCTGCTGGCGTCGGTGCCGCATGGCTTCCCGGTGGAGGTGCTGGGCACGGACCTGCACGAGGCCAGCCTGGAGACGGCGCGGCGCGCGTCCTACGGCACCTGGTCCCGGCGCGAGTCGGCGCCCCGGCTGTTCCCGCTCTACCTGGACGCGCCGGAGCGGCAGGTCACCATCCTGCCCGTCGTGCGCCGCATCACCACCTTCGCGCAGGGAAACCTGCTGGCGCCGCTGCCCGAGCGCTTCGGCCGCTTCGACTTCATCCTCTGCCGCAACGTGCTCACGTACTTCTCCCCGGCCGCGCGCGAGCAGGCCATCTCACTGCTGACGCGGGCGCTCAACCCCGGCGGCTTCCTGTTCCTGGGCGCGGTGGAGGCGGACCGGGTTCCGCCCGGCATGGTGCGCGAGGGGCCGCCGGAGCTGCAGACCTTCCGCATGCTGGCGCCCGGGGAGCTGACCACGCCCGCGCCCGCGCCGCGCCCGGTGGAGCGCTCCGAGCCGCCCGCGCCGCTGTTCCGCAAGCCCAAGGCCACGCCCGTGCCGGTGGTGCCCGCGCGGGTGACGCCGCCGCCTCCGCCGTCCCGGCTGCACCTGGAGGCGCTGGAGCGCATCGAGGAGGGCGACGTGGAGGGCGCGGCGGCCGTGCTGGAGTCGCTGGTGCGTCAGGCTCCCGACTATCTGCCGGGGCTGCTCGAGCTCGCGCTGCTGCGGGAGCGCACCGGGGCGCGCGAGGCGGCGGTGCCGCTGATGCGCGCGCTCAGGGTTCGCGCGGAGCGGCTCGCGCCGGACCACCTCGTGGACGGGCCCGAGGCCCTGCCGGCGCGGTTCTATCAGGCGTCCGCTGACGCCTACCTCAATCAAGGGGCCCTCGAATGAAAATCCTTCCCAGAAGCATGGAGGAGGCCCAGGAGCAGGAGGCCGTCGAGCTGCTCGAGCGGCGCGCCTCGCGTCTGCGCGAGCAGGCCGAGACGACGGTGGAGGAGGCGGTCCATTGGATCGCCGAGTTCCCGCTGGGCGAGGAGCGCTACGCGCTGTCGCTGGAGATGCTGCGCGCGGCCCTGCCCCTGCGGATGGTGACGCCGGTGCCGCTGTCCGCGCCGCATGTCGTGGGCGTGCTGCGCTTCCAGGGCCAGGTGCTCTCCGCGCTGAGCCTCGCGTCCATGCTGGGCGGACACGGCTGGCGGCAGGACCCGGCGGTGCTGCTGGTGGTGGACCGCGGCGACGGCGAGCTGTGCGCGCTGGACTGCGAGGCGATTCCTCGCCCCACCACGGTGCCCGCGAGCGCGGTGGAGGCCGCGCGCGTGCGGGCCGAGGGAGCGGTGATGGAGGTCTTCACCCAGGACCGGCAGCTCATCCACCTCATCGACCTCAAGCGCCTGTTCACCACGCGCTCGACGGGAGGACGCAATGCCCGTTGACCCGATGCTGCAGGGACTCGTCACGGGGTTCGCCGTCGAGGCCCAGGAGGTCATCCAGAAGGTCACCATGGACCTGCTGGAGCTGGAGCGCGAGGGCCTGGACTCGGGCGCGCTCGCGAAGCTCTACGTCCGGCTGGGCCGGCACCTGCACACCCTCAAGGGCAGCGCGTCCAGCCTGGGCCTCCAGGACCTGGGCGACATCGCCCACAAGCTGGAGGACGCGCTCGCGCCGCTGAAGGCCACCACGCAGAAGATGCCCCGGTCCGTGGTGGACGTGCTGCTGCACGGCCTGGACCTGTTCATGCTGCGCGCCCAGGCGCACGCGGATGGACGCGGGGACTCGCTGCCGGACCCGGCCGCCGCGCTGGCGCAGCTGGTGGCGGACGGCCCCGCGCCGGAGTCGGTGGGCGCGCAGGCGGCCCCGGGCTCGAACGGCGCCGCGGAGCCGGAGACGAACGGCGCCTCGGAGGACTCCGGAGCGCTGGAGCTGTCGGCGCAGCTGGGCACGGACGCGCAGGCGGAGTCCGCGGACGCGGGCTGGCGCGTCAGCGTGCGGCAGGTGACGGCGCTGATGCGCGAGGTGGAGCGGCTGCGCGAGGTGCGCCTGCGCGTGGAGGAGCGCGGCCGCGAGCTGGACCGCGTGGTGACGGTGCTGGCCAAGCAGGGCCTGCTGGCGGAGACGGCCGAGGCGCGCACGCTCCTGTCCGGCACGTCGCGCTCGCTGCGCACCGATGGCGAGGAGACGAGCGACATCGTCGACGCGCTGGAGGAGGGCCTCAAGGCCATCACCACGCGCCCGGTGCGCACCATCCTGGACCCGCTGCAGCGCATGGTGCGCGACCTGTCGCGCCAGCTGGGCAAGGAGGCGCGGCTGTCGGTGGTGGGCTCGGAGCTGTCCTTGGACCGGCGCCTGTTGGAGAAGCTCCAGGGCGCGCTGGTGCACCTGCTGCGCAACGCCGTCGACCACGGCCTGGAGATGCCGTCCGAGCGAGAGAAGGCGGGCAAGCACCACGAGGGCGCGCTCACGATGCGCGTGGAGCAGCAGGGCAACCTGCTCTTCCTCGAGTGCGCGGACGACGGCGCGGGCATCGACGTGACGCGGGTGCGCAAGGTGGCCGAGTCGCGCGGCGTCATCGCCTCCGATGAGGCGGAGCGGCTCAACGAGAACCAGCTGCGAGACCTCATCTTCCGCCCGGGCTTCAGCACGCGCTCGGACGTGACGGACACGTCGGGCCGGGGCGTGGGCCTGGACGCGGTGCGCGCGTCGGTGGAGGGACTGCAGGGCCGCATCGAGGTGAACAGCACGCCGGGCCAGGGCACGCGCTTCGTGATGACGCTGCCGGTGGACCTGGGCAGCTCGCCCGTGTTGGTGGTGCGCGCGCTGGAGCAGCTGGTGGGCCTGCCGATGCTCGCGGTGGAGGCCACGCAGCTGGCGCGCGCGGACTCGCTGCGGCTGGGCAAGCGCAAGGCGCATCTGGAGTACCAGGGGCAGCTGTTGCCGGTGGTGGACCTGGGCGCCAGGCTGGGCCTGCGCGCGCTGGCGCCGCCCGCGGAAGGCCAGCCGCTGCTCATCGTCCAGAGCGGAGGCAAGCGCGTGGCGCTGGGCGTGGACGCGGTGGTGGGGGACCGGGACCTGGTCATCCGGCCGCTGCCCTCCGAGGTCCGCGACGTGCCGGCGTGGCAGGGCGCGGCGACGCTGAGCCGCGGTGAGCTGCTCCTCATCTGCCGGCCGGACTGGCTGGTGACGGAGTCGGGCCAGACGCAGGTGACGGCGCAGCGCCGGGCGCTGGTGGTGGACGACTCGCTCACCGCGCGCGCGCTGCACCGGGCCATGCTGGAGGCGGGCGGCTTCAGCGTGCACCTGGCGGCCAGCGGTGCCCGCGCGCTGGACCGGCTGGCGACGGACACCTACGACGTCGTCATCTGCGATTTGGACATGGAAGAGATGGACGGCACCCAGCTCATCGCCCGCCTGCGGGAGAAACGAGAGACGGCGTCGCTGCCGGTCATCCTCGTCTCCGCGCATGACAGCGCGGCGGCGCGGGAGCGGGGCCTGGCGGCGGGAGCGGATGGCTACCTGAGCAAGCGCGAGTGCGCCGCGGGCCGCCTGCTCGCCGAGGTGCTCGACGTCATGAGCCGCAGGGGAGCGCGCGCGTGAACAATCGACGCCCCATCCGGGTGCTCGTGGTGGACGACTCGCCCACCATGGCGAACACACTGACGGCCCTGCTCACCGAGGACCCTCGCATCGAGGTCGTCGGCCGCGCCGGGGACGGCAACCGCGCCGTGCAGCTGGCGCGACTGCTGCGCCCGGACGTCATCACCATGGACCTGCTCTTGCCGGGGCTGGACGGCCCCAGCGCGATCACGGCCATCATGTCCCAGGCCCCCGCGCGGGTGCTGGTGGTGAGCGCGGTGGCCGAGCAGCGCGGCGTGGACCTGGGCTTCCAGGCGATGAGCGCCGGCGCGCTGGAGCTCATCGGCAAGCCCAACGTCACCAACGTGGAGGAGCTGCGCCGGTGGGGCCGAGACCTGGCCCACTCGGTGTGTTTGATGGCGGAGGTGCCGGTCATCTCCCGGCGCCAGCGCGCCAACGTGGTGACGCCGCCGCCCATCGGCGCGCGCGTGGACGTCTTCGGCGTGGTGGCCTCCACCGGTGGCCCGCCCGCGCTGGCGGAGCTGCTCTCCAAGCTGCCCAAGGATTTGCCCGTCCCGCTGCTCATCGCGCAGCACATCACCGTGGGCTTCACGCAGGGCATGGTGCGCTGGCTGTCGCAGGTGACGCCGCTGACGGTGGACGTGGCGCGGGATGGTGAGCGGCTGGAGCCCGGCCGCGTGTACTTCCCGCTGGACGGACATGACTTGCTGGTGGACCCGGCGGGGCTGGCGCGGCTGCAGCGCAGCAAGGGCGGCCCGTGCCCCAACGGGGACGTGCTGCTGGCGTCGCTCGCGTCGTCGTTCGGCCGTCGCAGCGGCGGCGTGGTGCTCACCGGCATGGGGGAGGACGGCGCGCGGGGGCTGCTCGCCATCCGCAAGGCCGGCGGCGTCACCTTCTCCCAGGACGAGGCCACCTCCGTCGTCTACGGCATGCCCCGCGCGGCGCTGGAGATCCACGCCACGGACCAGGGCGTGCCCCTGGCCTCGGTGCCGGAGCTCATCCTCCAGAGCTGCATCCCCCCCAACTTCCGGGCTGGTGGCCGGGGAGAGGGCGGGGTGGGACGATGAGCCCGTCAGTGCCCCCTGGTGGTCGCGGGTTGCTTGCTGGTAGTCCCGAGTCGTTTGTATTCACCCCGCGCCCTCGCGGGTGTCGTCCCGACGTCTTCCGGGTGGTGATGCCGTGAGCACCGAACAGACCTCGTTCACCCAGCTCGGCCAGCAGTTCCGTCAGTCGCTCGGACTGGCGCCGAAGCTCGTCCTCGTCACCACGCTCGTCAGCGCGACGGTGGCCGCCATCCTCACCGGCATCGCCACGCGGCGGCTGGAGGCGGACCTCATCTCCAGCCACATGGGCGAGGGCCAGCTGCTCGCCCGCAGCTTCGCGGTGGCCGCGGAGCAGGGCGCGAAGATGGGCTTCTCCACCCTCCAGCCCCTGCTGGAAGTCACCCGCACCAGCGAGGACGTCGCCTACGTCTTCGTGTCGGACGCGGGCGGCAACGTGGTGGTGCACAGCCTGACGGGCGCCTTCCCCGAAGCGTTGAAGGCGTCCGCCGTGGCGCAGGGCGAGGTGAGCGAGGAGAACGACTGGGGCGAGGTGCTCGCGTTCGAGACCGAGGGCCGCACGCTGCACGCCTCGAACGTGGCGGCGCCGGTGGCCGGTGGCCGGCTGGGCACGGTGCACGTGGGCGTCTCCCGGGACCACATCGACGACCTGGTGTCCGCGCTGCGCTGGCGGATGATGGGCTTCGCGCTCTTGCTGGTGGCGCTGGGCGTGGCGGTGGCCGCGGCCTTCGGGCGCAGCATCGTGCGGCCCATGCGCGAGCTGACTGAGGTCGCCGGCCACATCGTCGAGTCCGGTGACTTGACGCGCCCCATCCACGCCAAGAGCGGCGACGAGGTGGGCCGGCTGGCCAACTCCTTCGCGCAGATGGTGGCCCGGCTGCGCGAGGTGACGCTCAACCTCCAGCAGGCCGCGCAGGCGCTGACCCAGTCCACCGAGCACCTCAACACGTCCTCCACGGACCAGGCGCAGACCATCTCTCGGCAGGCCGCCGCGCTCCAGGAGACGCAAGTCACGGCGCAGGAAATCAAGCAGACCTCCATGCTCGCCGCGCAGAAGGCGGAGAGCGTGCTGTCCGTGGCCGAGCGCGCGGACGCCCTGGCCCGCGCGGGTGAGGCGTCGATTGAACAGACGATGGCGGGCCTCAACGACATCCGCGTCCAGGTGGGCGAGATTGCCCAGAAGATTCTCGAGCTGGGCGAGCGCACGCAGCAGATTGGCGGCATCACCCAGACGGTGAAGGACCTGGCCGACCAGTCCAACATGCTCGCGCTCAACGCGGCGATTGAGTCGGTGCGCTCGGGCGAGCACGGCAAGGGCTTCGGCGTGGTGGCGCGTGAGATTCGCGCGCTGGCGGACCAGTCCATCCAGGCGACCACGCGGGTGCGGGAGCTGCTCGACGACATCGCCAACTCGGTGACGGCCGCGGTGCGAATCACCGAGCGCGGCGCCGAGCGCATGGAGGCGGGCCTGGCCCAGGTGCGCACCAGCGGGCAGAACCTGCGCGAGCTGTCCTCCATCGTCCAGGACAACGCCGCCGCCGTCCGTCAGATTGCCGCCGCGGTGTCCCAGCAGAACGTGGGCATCAACCAGATCACCCTCGCGGTGAACGACCTCTCCAAGATGATGGACGAGACGGTGGCCCGCATCGGCTCCACCGGCGAGGCCGCCACCACGCTGCAAATCATCTCCGAGCAGCTCTCCAGCGCGGTGAAGATCTACCGCGTCGAGTAGCGCGGGCACCTGCTGGAAACTTTAGAGGCCCCGACTCCCACGGTGGGAATCGGGGCCTCTGACGTTTCGAGGGCCTTGCTCGCGCGGCGCTACGCCGGCACGGGCTCGGCGGTGGCGGCGGTCGTCTGGAGGGCCAGCTTGTCGCCGCCCTTGTCCACGTCGTAGCGGGCGGTGCCGCCGTTCTTCAGCTCACCGAAGAGCAGCGCCTCGGCGAGCGGCTTCTTGAG
The DNA here is from genome assembly GCF_900111765.1 of Myxococcus fulvus. The sequence goes on along the minus strand of NZ_FOIB01000002.1, from coordinate 883,107 downwards.
CGAGTTGTCCACGAGGCGGGCCATGGGCCGGGCACCGAAGGCCGGGTCATACCCACGCTCGGCCAGCCACGCACGCGCGGCGGGCGTCAGCTCCAGCTTCACCTTGCGCTCCTCGAGCATCTTCTGGAGGAGGCGGACCTCCTTGTCCACGACCTTGAGGATGATTTCAGGCGGCAGGCCGGAGAACAGAATCCACCCGTCCAGCCGGTTGCGGAACTCCGGCGTGAAGGTGCGTTCAATCGCCTTCTTCGCGCGCGTCGCGTCCGCGGGCTTCGTGAGGTCCCCGAAGCCGATGGACTTGGTGCTCATCTCCTGGGCACCCGCGTTGGTGGTGAGGATGAGGACGATGTTGCGGAAGTCGGCCTTGCGGCCGTTGTTGTCCGTCAGCGTCGCGTGGTCCATCACCTGGAGCAGGATGTTGAAGAGGTCCGGGTGGGCCTTCTCGATTTCATCCAGCACCACCACGGCGTACGGGTGCTTGCGCACCGCGTCCGTGAGCAGGCCGCCCTGGTCGAAGCCGACGTAGCCCGGCGGCGCGCCGATGAGCCGGCTCACCGTGTGCTTCTCTGAGTACTCGCTCATGTCGTAGCGCAGGAACTCCACGCCCAACGTCTGCGCCAGCTGCTTGGCCAGCTCCGTCTTGCCCACGCCCGTGGGGCCCGAGAAGAGGAACGAGCCGATGGGCTTCTCCGGCGCGCGCAGGCCCGAGCGAGACAGCTTGATGGCGCTCACCAGGTCCGTGATGGCCCCGTCCTGCCCGAAGATGACCGCCTGCAGCTCCTTCTCTAGATTTTGGAGCTGGACGCCCTCGCTCGCGGACACGCTCTTGGCGGGAATCTTCGCCATCTTCGCGACGACGGCCTCCACGTCCGCGCCGGTGACGGTGTTGGTGCGCACGCCCTCCGGCTTGAGCTTCTCCGCCGCGCCCGTCTCGTCGATGACGTCGATGGCCTTGTCCGGCAGGAACCTGTCGTTGATGTGCTTGGCCGCCAGCTCCGCCGCCGCGCGAATCGCCTCCGGCGTGTACTTCACGCCGTGGTGCTCCTCGTAGCGGCTCTTGAGCCCCTCCAGGATGAGGACGGTGTCCTCGACGGAGGGCTCGGCGACCTCAATCTTCTGGAAGCGCCGCGACAGCGCGCGGTCCTTCTCGAAGGAGGACTTGAACTCCTGGTACGTCGTCGAGCCGATGCAGCGCAGCTTCCCGCTGGCGAGCGCCGGCTTGAGGATGTTGGACGCATCCATGGAGCCGCCGCTGGTGGCGCCGGCGCCGACAATCGTGTGGATTTCGTCGATGAAGAGGATGGCCTCCGGCTGCTCCTGGAGCGCCTTGAGCACGCCCTTGAGCCGCTCCTCGAACTGACCGCGGAACTTGGTGCCCGCGAGCAGCGAGCCCATGTCCAGCGAGTAGACGATGGCGTTCTTCAGCGGCTCGGGGACGCGGCCCTCGTGGATGTAGAGCGCCAGGCCCTCGGCGATGGCCGTCTTGCCCACGCCCGCCTCGCCCACGTAGAGCGGGTTGTTCTTGCGCCGCCGGCAGAGCACCTGGATGGTGCGCTCCAGCTCCTTGTCGCGGCCGATGAGCGGGTCGATGCGCCCCTCCTTGGCCTCGATGTTGAGCTGCGTGGTGTACGTCTCCAGCGGGCTCTTGCGCGGGGACTCGCCCTCCTCGTCGTCGTCCCCCGCGGGCGCGTGCCCGTCGGCAGCGCCGCCCTCCTCACCCTCGCCCGCCTCATCCTTGGAGATGCCGTGGGAGATGTAGTTGAGCAAATCCAGCCGGGTGACGCCCTCCTGCTGGAGCAGGTAGAGCGCATGGCTCTCCTCCTCGCGGAAGAGGGCCACCAGCACGTCGCCGCCGTCGATGAGCTTCTGCTCGGCGGACAGGGCGTGCATGGCGGCGCGGTGGAGCACACGCTCCACGCCGATGGTCTGCTGGGGGTCGGCCTCCGCGTCCTCGGGCAGGCGCTCGACCGTCTCCTCCAGGAACGAGACGAGCCTCTCCTGGAGGCGCTTGACGTTGGCTCCGCACGCCTTGAGGACCTCGCGGGTGCGCGAGTCCTTGGTGAGCGCCAGGAGCAGGTGCTCCAGCGTCAGGTACTCGTGGCCCATCTTCCGCGCCTCTTCCAGGGCGGTGCGGAAGCTGGCCTGCAATTCTTTGGCAATCAGCGGTCCTGCCACGGTTCAACCTTCCTCGGGTTCCATGGACAACCGCAGCGGGAACCCATTGTCCTGGGCCGCGGCCTCCACCGTCTTGAGCTTCGTCTCGGCGACCTCGAACGTATAGACGCCGGCCACTCCGACTCCGTTGTAATGGACGTGCAGCATGATCTGCACGGCATCCGACTCCGACTTGTGGAAGACCTCCTTGAGGACGGCCACCACGAACTCACGCGTCGTGTAGTTGTCGTTGTGCAGAAGCACCTTGTAGAGGGTCGGCTTCTTGAGCTTCTGCTTGGGGGCGGTCTCCGTGGCGACGGAGCCGTCGTTGTCGTGCTTCTGCGCCATATTCCTGTCCGACTCCCTCTGATGACCTGGGAAGCGCGCCGTTTCAGGCCACTCCCTTGAAACCTGTCTCCGCCCGCCACTGCGGCAGCCCGCCCTGGACGGCTGCCCGCTCGTGCTCCAGGAAGCCGCGCACCGCCCGGTCCAACCCCGGGTGGAGCAGCAGGTGGGCACTGTACGTGAGGCGAGGCTCGAAGCCCCGCGTGAGCTTGTGCTCGCCGCCCGCGCCCGGCTCGAAGCGTGTCAGCCCCTGAGCGATGCCCTCGGCCACCGGGTGGTACAGGCAGACGTTGAAGTGCAGGAAGGGGTGCTCCTCGAAACACCCCCAATAACGCCCGTAGAGCACCTGGGGGGCCCTGAAGTTGAACGCGCCCGCCACCAGCTGGCCTTCCCGCCGGGCCTCCACCAGCTCGCAGCGGTGACGGAAACCGGAGAGCATCCTCGCGAAGAAGTCGCGGGTGAGCAGGCGCGCGCCCCACGGATACTTGTCCACCGTGGAGGCGTACAGCCGGTGGAGCGTGTCCACGTCCACCTCGCACAGCGCGTCTCCGCGCAGCGTCTTCAGCTCGATGCCCTGCTCGGCGGGCGCGCGCAGCTCGCGGCGCACCTGGTTGCGGCGCTTGGAGTGGAAGCGGGCGAGGAAGTCCTCCATCGTCCGGTAGCCGGCGTTGTCCCACTGGTACTGCACGCCCAGCCGCAGCGCGTAGCCCTGGGCCTCCAGCGTGGGCAGCTCCTCCTGGGTGGGGAACAGGACGTGGATGCCGGAGAGCTGCTCGGCGCGCGCGAACTCCAGCGCGCCCTGGTACAGCTCCGCCTCGCGGGCGGCGCGGTCCTCGCCGGGGGCCACCAGGACGCGCCGGCCGGTGGCGGGCGTGAAGGGCACGGTGAGCACCAGCTTCGGGTAGTAGCGCAGGCCCGCGCGCTCGGAGGCGGTGGCCCAGGGCGCGTCGAAGATGAACTCCCCCTGGCTGTCGTCCTTGAGATAGGCGGGGGCGGCGGCCACCAGCCGGGAGCCGCGCCACAAGGTCAGGTGCCGGGGGTGCCAGCCGCGCTCGGGCACCGCGCTGCCGCTGTCCTCGAGCGCCGCGAGGAACGTCCACTCCAGGAAGGGCAGGGCGGCCTCGTCCACGAGCCCGTCCCAGAGGGAGGCGGGGACCTCGTGGATGGAGGGCAGGATGCGCAGGGTGGTGGGCAGCGGGGTGGACATCGGCGGCGCACGGTGGAGCGTGGGGCCAGCCTATAACGACGCGGGGCCCCTCATGCCACGGCGGGCCGGCCCCTACTTGCCGCGTGTCAATTCGGCGGCAAGGAAGCGGCCCGCTTCGGCCATGCCCTCGTCGCCTCGTCGACGTCCCTCGGGGGACTCCATCACCCGGCGGGCCGCGTCGCTGGCGGTGCCCGCCTCCAGGTCCGTCAGCACCAGGAAGGCGCTCCAGGCGGGCGTCACCTCCGCCACGCGGCCGGGGCGCAGCGGGCGCTCCGACAAGGTGCCGGCGACCTTCTCCAACAGGCCGTCATCCGTGAGCCGCTTCGTATTGCCGCGCATCGCGGTCCACGCCGTGTCCAGCAGCGCCGCGAGCATCCTCCCGGTCATCGCGGAGGTCAGCCGCTGCGCGGCCTCCTCCTCGTCGAGTCGGTGCGCCTGGGCGTAGGTGGGCACCAGCTTCGCGACCACGACGGCGCGGGTGGCGAGGTGGGCGAGTCGGGGAGGGTAGGACATGCGCACTCCTGGGCCCGGTGCGGGGCCGGGTTACCAGCGGACGAGCAGACGGTAGCCCTCGGCGTTGCGCTCCTCCACCGTGATTCGCGGCTGGGCGTTGGCCAGCTCCATCATCCGCTCCAGGCCGCCGGCCATCAGGTCCGGGCGGTTGTAGCGGTCCGTGAAGACGATGCGCCGGCCCCGCTCACCCACGGGCGTCTGGGTGACGTCGATGTCCGTGCGCCCCATCAGCGCCAGGTAGCGCGGAATCCGCTCCAGCGCGCGCGCGGGCCCAATCATGGGCAGGGCCACCGCCACCACCCGGCCCACCAGCGTGGAGGCGAAGCCGTCCACGAGCGTGCGGCCCACCCGCCGGTAGGCCTCCTCGTCCGTCAGCTCGCCGAAGACCTCCTGCCGCGCCAGCAGCACCGCGCCCAGGAAGACCTGCACCGGATAGTCCACCTCCGGCTGCTTGATGTCGTAGCCCAGCGCCTTCAGCTCCTCCACCAGCCGCCCGGAGACCTTCAGCCCCCGGATGAACAGCCCCTCCAGCACGCTCGTGGGGATGCGCGGAGCCGCGGGCGCGGTTGACTCGACGGAGCGACGCAGCGGACTCGAGGCCATGTACGGCTCACCGGGGTGCAGAGGTCCTCCCACCATAGAGTGTTTCAGGTTCCGCCGCGAATTCCGGCTGTTCTTTTATTCCCCGTTGAGAAGGCGAGGACCTGGTGGGCGGGGCGCGAGCGGACGTTTGATTCCCCGAGGGTCGGGTTGCTATGGGGCCCCGAGCGTCTTAGAGGAGTGGCCGAGGAGAACTGCATGTCCGTGAACATCCAGCTTGAGTGGACCCCCAACCCCAGCACGCTGAAGTACGTGGTGGATCGGCGCCTGTTGGCGGGTGGCGCGGTGAGTATCACGAATCGTGAGGACGCCCAGACGAAGTCGCCCCTGGCGCACAAGCTGATGGACGTGCGCGGTGTGACGGCGGTGATGATCGGCTCGAACTTCGTGACGGTGACGAAGGGCGAGGACGGTGAGTGGGACGAGCTGAACGACCAGGTGATGGAGACGCTCGACACGCACCTGACGGCGAACGAGCCGGTGGTGGACGAGGCGGCGCTGGCGGCGGCGCGTCAGGTGTCCTCGGAGGGTGGTGGCTCGGTGGAGTCGCGCATCCGCGAGATTCTGGACGCGGAGATTCGTCCCGCGGTGGCGATGGACGGCGGTGACATCACGCTGGACCGCTTCGAGGATGGCATCGTGTACCTGCACATGAAGGGCTCGTGCGCGGGGTGCCCGTCGTCGACGGCGACGTTGAAGATGGGCATCGAGGGGCGTCTGCGGGAGATCATCCCCGAGGTGCTCGAAGTGGTGTCCGTCTGAGGCGCAACGTCAAGGCATCGCAGGTCCGGCGGGAGCTCCTGCCGGACCAGTCGCAGGCGCTGTTGCGCGAGCTGCACCTGCTCACGCGTGAGGGGCACCTCAACGCGGATGCGCTGCGCAAGCTCAAGCAGGTCAACCACCTGATGGGGCTGATGCGTCCGGCGGTGGAGGACGTGAAGGCGCGCCATCCGGAGTCCGCGGTGTTCGTGGACGCGGGCAGCGGCAATGCGTACCTGGGGTTCGTGCTCTACGAGCTGTTCCTGAAGGACGCGGCCGGGGGCACGTTGTTGTCGGTGGAGGGGCGGCCGGAGCTGACGGAGCGCGCGAAGGGGCGCGCGGAGCGGCTGGGCTTCTCGCGGATGAGCTTCCAGACGGCGCACATCGACCAGGCGGCGTATCCGGAGCGCATCCATCTGCTGATGGCGCTGCACGCGTGTGACACGGCCACGGACGACGCGCTCATCGCGGCGATTCGGCATGGCGCGGACCACGTGGCGGTGGTGCCGTGTTGTCAGGCCGAGGTGGCGGCGCAGCTCAAGGAGCAGCGGGCGGCGGGGAAGGGGAGCATGGGGCTGCTGTATGCGCACCCGTGGCACCGGCGCGAGTTCGGCTCGCATCTGACGAACGTGGTCCGCGCGCTGACGTTGGAGGCGTTCGGGTACCAGGTGACGGTGACGGAGCTGACGGGGTGGGAGCACTCGTTGAAGAACGAGCTCATCCTGGGGCGGCGCGTGCACCGGGACAATCGACGGGCGCGGGTGCAGTTGGAGCGCCTGTTGGCGGAGACGGGTGTGAACCCGAAGCTGACGCGGGAGCTGGGCGTGAAGCCCGCGGCGTCGGGTGCGACGGAGCTGCCCGCGGAGCCCGTGGCGGAGGCTCCCGTCGAGGAGGCTCCGGTTCCGTCCGAGGGTTGAGGCGCTTAAGGCCGCGAGTGCTGCTCGCGGCGTGGGCCTCGCGATGAGCGGGCCGAGGAGTCCGAAAGGCGAGGTCGTCGGGCGCCGCTCCTCCGTTGGTGAGGATGCCGAGGCCGCGAGTGCTGCTCGCGGCGATGGGGCGAAGTCATCTCAGCGGGTGCGGTCAGAAGGGCACGGGGCTGTCGAAGGTGACGCGCTCACCGGTTCCTGGATGCAGAAGCGTGAGTGACTCCGCGTGGAGCATGAGTCGCTCGCCGTCGCGGCCGTAGAGCCGGTCTCCGACGATGGGCGCGCCGAGTCCCAGCGGATGGGCAGCGTGGACGCGAAGTTGGTGCGTCCTCCCCGTGAGCGGGAAGAAGGCCACGCGCGTCCGGTCGCCACGACGCTCGATGACGCGCCACTCCGTCACGGCGGGCTTGCCGTGGATGGGGTCGTGAATCTGTCGGGGCCTGTCGTCGAGGTCGACGCGCATTGGGAAGTCGATGCGGCCCTGTTCCCCCGTGACGATGCCGTCGACCCAGGCCACGTAGCGCTTGTGGACCTCGCGGTGGACGAACTGGCGTTGCAGCGCGGAGTGCGTGCGCGCGTCGAGCGCGGCGACGAGCAACCCGGAGGTGTCCAGGTCCAGCCGGTGCACGAGCAGGGGACCGGTCGCGTCGGGGTAGCGCGCCTTCAGGCGCGTGAGGACGGAGTCGCTCAGCGAGGCCTCGCGCCCGGGAACGGAGAGCAGCCCGTGGGGCTTGGCGACGACCACGAGCCAGCGGTCCTCGAACAGGATGCTCAGTGAGCCTGGCGTGGTGGACGGGGGCGTGAAGGTCCGCGGCCTCGCGACGAAGAGACCGTCCAGCATGAACGGGAGCAGGGGTCCGCACTTGTCGCGACAGGCCGCGTAGTACGCGCCGGTGACACGGCCTCCTGAGGGAGGCGGCGCGCCCCACCAGAACTCCGCGAGCGCGACGGGACGCAGTCCGTGAGCCTGCGCATACGCGAGCAGCTTGGGCGCGGCGCAGTCGGCGGCGCCCGAGGGCGGCTGGGCTCGCTCGTAGAGACTGCGCAGGAGGCGGCGCTCGCCACGCGCGTTGGTGATGACGTAGGTGTCGTGGATGCGCCGCATGACGGCGCGGCTCACCATGTGGCGCAGTCGGTCCAGTGCGCGCAGCCGACGCTCGAGACGCAGCAGCTTCGGCTCGAGGCTGCTTCGTTCTGAAGCATGGGTGGCCTCCAGGCGCCGTCGCTCGGCTTTGTCACCACGGCTCTCCTGGTCGAGCGCATGAAGACTGTCTCGCAGCTCCGCCGCATGGGCGCTGGCCTCCGGAGTGGAGCTCTTCGAGGCAGCCTCGGTCAGCTCCGCCCTGCGTGCATGCCGCTGCTTTCGTCGGACCTCGTGCCGCTCTCGCAGCGCCACAATCTCCGAGGCATGCCTCGCGGACTGCTCCGCATGCGCTGCCCGCAGTGTCAGCAGCTCGGGCGAGGCCCGCATGGCTTCCGCGCGGGCGAAGAGCGCCTTCACGGTGGCCTCGCCCTGGGGCTCAAGGCTCGCTCGCGCCTCACGGTCGAACAGCGGAGGCACATACCCCTCCACGTCCCATCGTCCGGCGAGCATCCCCGAGAAGGCCCGGAGGAACCCCAGGCGTCCCTCGGGCAGCCGCACCACCAGCACCCCGAACATCTTCCCGCCTTCGTGACCCTCCAGCGGCGCGGTAGCAACGCCCGGAGCCACCCACCCCTCACGAAGCTCGCGCTGCAACACCTCCGCCGCCTGCCTCGCCAGCGGCGAGGGACCCAGCTCATCGAACGGGCTCGGCAGGCTGCCTCCATCGAGAGGCGCCTCCCATCCTGGGTCGAGCAAGGTGATGCGCGCGTCGTCCACAGCGCCACCGCTAACACGAAACCCAGGCCCACGGGGAACGGGCCTGGGCACCCGGCGACGGACCTACTCGAGCGCGACCTTCTCCGCGGGCCGTCGCTGGAAGCGATACAGCACGAAGCCGACCGCGAGCGCGATGCCCCCCGCGATGAGGTTCTTCTTCTCCGCGCTCAGCGCGAACACGACACACAGCGACGCCGCCGCGATGGGAATCACCGGCCCGCCGGGGATGCGGAACGCATTGGCCGGCTGCTGGAGCTTGCGGCGAAGCACCGGGACGGCCACCGCCGTGCCGAAGTACGTGGCCAGCCGGGCCACCACGGACAGCGTGGCGAGCACCTCGAACGAGCCCGAGAACGCCAGCGGCAACGCGATGCCCGTCTGCACCAGGATGGCCGCCGTGGGTGTGCGGAAGCGCGGGTGCAGCGTGGCGAGCACCGCGGGGCCGAAGCCATCCCGCGCGAGCGCATACAGATACCGAGGCCCCGCGAGCACCGTGTTGCTGTTGGTGCCCAGAATCGACAGCGCGCCGCCCACCGTCATCATCAACCCGCCCCAGCCTCCCAGGAACGTCGCGGCGGCATCGGCCAGCGGCGTCTTCGCGTCCACCACCCCGGGCAACGTCCCCAGCGCCACCCACTGCACCGCGGTGTAGATGAGCGTGACGACGCCAATCTGCACGATGAGCGCGAAGGGCACGTCGCGGCGAGGGTTCTTGAACTCTCCCGCGGGCGCGGCCGTGTTCTCGAAGCCCGCATACGCGAACAGGAGCAGCAATACAGCCGAGCCCAGGCTGCCGGTGCTCTTGGGCTCCACGGAGGTCGCCAACGGCGCCGACACGAAGAAGATGCCCACGCCGATGAAGATGAGCAGCGGCACCGTCTTGGTGATGGCCAGGAAGACCGCCGTGCGAGCGCCGCTCTTCACCCCGACGACGTTGATGGCCGTGAGCGCGAGCAGCGGAATCGCGATGGCCAGGCTCTGGCCGAAGCCCGCATTGGCGCCGGGCCACAGGTAGCCGAGCGCCCGGGAGAAGCCGACGGACAGCGAGGCCACCGAGGCGACGCGGGCCAGCCAGGTCATCCACCCGACCTGGAAGCCCACCAGCTCTCCGAAGGCCTCGCGCGTGTAGAGGTACGCGCTGCCGGGCTTGTCGAAGTAGCTGGCGGCCTCCGCGAAGCAGAGCACGAGCAGCAGCACCGCCAGTCCGGCGAGCACCACGGCGCCGGTGCTCGCGGAGCCGAGGTTCGCCGCGGCCGCCGCGGGCAGCAGGTACACCCCGCTGCCGATGACGTCATTGATGGAGAAGCCCACCAGCTCCCAGCGGGAGACGGCGCGCCGCATTCCAACGTCTTGGGGACTCGAATCGCTTCCAGTCGTCATGGTGGGGTGGGGCGCCCGGGTGGTGCTGACAGGGTGGGAGCAGGAAGCATACGTGCGCCGCCTCCTGTTTCGTCGAGCTCTTGGCGAAGGTCTCGCGGATTGCCCGTTCACGCGTTGCTGCACGACTCGAACACGAGGGGGAAAGAATGTCCTCGAATTGGTGGGGCGCAGTGCTTGCGGGTGTCGTCGTCTTGTCCTCCGCTTCAGCCCGAGCGGATGTCCGTATCTACAATCAGGATGCCGAAGTTCCCATCTGGGTGAACTGGGACAGCTTCGAGGCGCAAGGGATTCCGGCCAGTTGGCGCGACCCCTTCATGTCCTGTCTCTACAACGCCATCGTGAAGTGGCGCACCATCGGCGCCTTCCGACTCAAGCCCGCCGTCTATGGCTACACGACGCGCACGGTGGCGTCGTCGGGCGAAATCATCGTGCAGATGAACGAGAAGCACGTCGATGGCTCCCGGGTGGCCTCCACCTTCGGGACGGGGAGCGCCATCACCATCATCTTCCATCGCAAGAGCTCCAACGGGACGCCCTGGAACTTCACGCCGCACCGCAACACCACGGGCGCCATCGACATGCAGGGCGTGGCCATCCACGAGTTCGGGCATGCGTTCGGCCTGGACCACGAGGACGGAATCACCACGGCGGTGATGTTCCCCTCGGTGCACGCGGGCATGCGCCATGGCCCGACGACGAAGGACTACACGGACGTGCGCGCGCTCTACGGTGCGCGGGATTACGACCGCGTCTACATGAAGCGCTCGACGGACAACGGCGTCTCCTGGAGCGCGTTCCCGACGAACCTCTCCGGCATCGGCGTGACGACGTCCATCGACCCGACGGCGCTGCGGGACACCAGCCAGACGGTGTTCTTCTACACGGGCGCGGGGAAGAACCCGCAGTGGATTCGCGGCAACGCGGATGGCTCCGTCTATGACACCAGCAAGTGGTTCGTCTTCGGCGGCGAGCGCAGCATCTATGGCACCACCGGCCATGGCTGGAACAATGACTACATCATGGCGTGGGTGGACCCGCTCAACGACGCCATGCAGATTCGCATGGTCAAGTCCACCGACGGAGGCGTCAGCTGGTTCGGCGTGGGCAACGTCGCCGGGGCCACCACCATCGGCACTCCGGCGGTGCACAAGCTGACCGACACCGTGTGGATTCTCGCGTACGCGAAGCTGGACCGCGCCAATTCCAACAATGACGGTCAGGTGGTGACGCGCGTCTCCACCAACGGCGGCTGGAACTGGGGGCCTGAGGTCGCGGTGCCGGTGCCTGCCTACTACCGGGCGCTCGCGGGGGTCTCCATCACCAGCTCCGGCAACGGCTTCATCCGGATTGGGTTCAGCTGGTCCGATGACATCCTGCACTCGGCGTACCGGGTGCGGACGATGAAGCTGCACTGGGACGGAGCGAACCTGGTCTACGACGGGCTGCTCTACGGCACGGACGAGACGCGCACCCAGCCGTCGCTGGCCAAGAGCCTCAGTGGCATGCACCAGGCCGTTCGGGGCACCAACTTCGCGGGGGTGTTGTACTCGCGGACGTCTCCGAACGATGGCTCCGAGTGGGGCACGGCGGGACCGGAGATTGCTCCGGGCTCGCTCGTCACGCCCTCGGTGTCCGCGCACAGGGACTACAGCTTCGTCTTCGCGCACTACCTGCAGTGAGTTCCTCCGAGGCGCCCCATCTCGTCTCCGCGTGAGGCGGAGTGGGGGCCTCTTCCATTCGTCGTGCGAAGCGAGGAGTGATTGACATGCATGGGGCCAAGCTCGCGCGGCTTGCAATGATGGTGCTGTTCGCGGTTTCGATGTCGGCGAGGGCTTCGTCCTCGGTGGGGCCGGTTCCCCCGGAGGACATCGTGCGGCAGGGCACGTCGGTGGTGGTGGGCCGCTTCCTGGAGGGGGTGTCGGTCCACTGGCGCGAGCTGGGCGGACAGTTCGACGACCGGGGACGGCCCGTCACGGTGCGCGAGGCGTACACGCTGCGCGACTTCGAGGTCTTGGAGGTCGTCGATGGCGCGCCAGCGCCGGCGCGGCTGCGCATCCTGACGGTGGGTGGCTCGGTGGATGGGCTGCACACGCCCGAGAGCTTCACCGCGCCGCCGCCTGGAGTCGCGGTGGGGTTGGCGTTGCTGCCCGTGGAGGGGCAGGGTGAGACTTTCATCATCGTGCACGTCCGCTCGTTCGAGGTGGACTCGCCCGCGAAGCTCGCGTCGTTCAGGGGCTTCGTGCGTGAGGCCCGCAAGCCCGTCCCGGAGTCGCCCGAGGACGCGCTGGCGCGTGACGTCGAGCGGCAGCAGCCCCAGCCGCCAGACCCGGCGCTGCAGGTGACGGGTGAAGCGACAGGACAGGAGGTGCCGGAAGAGGCTCCCGTCGAGGAGGTGGGACCCGAGACCCGAGCGGCGCCCGACGAAGCGCGAGGAGCACCGGGTGTCGTTCCTCCGCGGGGTGCGCCCATGCCCGCCCAGGACAGGGCATCACCGGAGCGACAGGTGGATGATGAGTCGGTGCGGCAGGCGTCTCCTTCTCCGAAAGAAGCCGCGACCAAGGCCGTCGAGGATTCGGACACCTCGGCGATTCATGTCGGCTGGGTGGGCTCCCTCTTCGCCATCGTCGTCGCGGTGGCCATCGTTGCCCGGGTGAGCTTTCGCCGCCGCGGTTGAGCCGAGGTGCTGCGCCTCCGTGGTGGAACGCGGAGGTGAAGGCCGCATCACAGGGGGAGACCGTGGCTCCATGGGGCAGGGGCGTGTGGACTCGAGTTGCCCGGTGCACCTTCGTCCCGTGAGCGGGTCGCGGTGCTGCGTCCCGGGGGCTCGCTGACAAGGGACGACCGTGGCTCCCGGTCGCAGGGGGGCGTGGCCTCGATGGACGGGGGCGCCCAGCGCGAGGGCCACGCATCCCACGGACACGTGCGGGGTTGCTCAGCGGCGCGGCGCGAGCGCGCCCGTGAGGAGCAGCTTGCAGCGCAGGCCGCCGTTGCGCACGGGCAGGCTCCGGGCCTCCGGCAGGTTCAGCGCCTTCACGAGCCCGGTGTCCTCGGGCACCAGCAGCGCCGCGCGCCAGCCCGTGAAGCCCTTGCGCAGCGTCTCGCCCATCGCCCGATAGAGCCCGGGCAGGTCCTCGCCCTCGCCCACGCGCTTCCCGTAGGGCGGGTTCACGACCAACAGGCCGGGGCCTCCGGGGGGCGCCGTCAGCGTCTTCACGTCCTTGCGCTCCAGCGCGAGCGTCACGCCCGCGCGGCGCGCGTTCCTTCGAGCGGTTCCCAGCGAGCCCGCGTTGATGTCGAAGCCGTGCAGGGCTCCACGCGGCGCGGCCAGCGCCTCCGACTCCGCCCTCGCCTTGCGCTCCGCCCAGCCACTCGCATCGAAACCAGGAAACGATTCGAACGCGAAACCATGCATCAAGCCTGGCGCGCGCTTCATCGACATCCACGCGCCTTCCACCAGGAAGGTTCCCGAGCCGCACATCGGGTCTACGAGCGGCTCCGTGCCGTCGTAGCCCGCCAGCGTCAGGATGCCCGCGGCGAGCGTCTCCCGAAGAGGCGCGCGGCTGATCTCCTGTCGATAACCCCGGCGATGCAGCGGCTCTCCGCTGGTGTCGGCGCTCACCGTGAAGACGTCGCCCTCCACGCGCACGAGCAACGTGAGCCCAGGACCGCCTTCCTCATCGAGCGGTCCCGCGCGAGCCACCGACTCCACGCCCCACGCCTCCGCTGCCGCGTCCATCACCACGTCCGCGCCCGGGACTCCCGAGCGCTTCAGCGTCACCGACATCCGCGGAGGCGAGCGGCGGTCCCAGCTGCGCGACAGCTCCAGTCCGCGCAGGCTTCGAACCAGCACGTCTTCGTCATTCGCTCGGAAGACGCCCAGCCGCAGCAGCACGCGGCTCGCGGTGCGCAGGCGCAGGTTGGCTTCCTGATGCAGCCCGGCGGGCCCCTCCAGCTCCACGCCGCCCTCGGCGCGGCGCGGCTTCCAGCCGAGCGCGGCGCACTCCGACTCCAGCGCGGGCTCCAGTCCAGGAAGGGTGGAGACATAGACATGCTCGGAGGCGCGGGCGTTCGTCACGGGAGGCCCATTGTCGGTGCTCCCGGGCGGACCGCAACGACTCATTGCGGCCTCGCTCCCAGGCCGAGCACTCCCGTGCGAACTCGCGATGGCCAGCGCTCACGGCGCCGGAGCGGAGGGCGGCTCGTGCAGGCGCGTCACGGACAGCGGAGTCGGGGCATTCGCGTAGACGCCCTGGTACTCGGGAGGCAGCAGCCGCGCCACCCGGCGCATCATCGCGTCCGCCAGCGCCTGCCTCGCGTCCTCCGCGCCGACAGTCTCCGGCTCCAGGTCCTCCATGCGGAACGCCGGCCCCACCCGCACCCGGACATCGGCGTGATACAGCTGCTCACCCCCCATGTCCGAGTCGTTGATGGGCATCAGCTTCTCCGTCCCCATCAGCGCCACCGGCACCACGGGCACGCCCGCGCGCTTCGCGATGAGCGCCACGCCCTTCTTCGCCTGCTGCAGCTCGTGCGTCCGGCTGCGCGCGCCCTCGGGGAAGATGAGCACGGAGCTGCCGCCCTTGAGCGTCTCCACCGCGCGCCGCATCGCCTCGATGTCCGGCGAGTTCGGCTTGATGGCAATCGTCTCCATCACCTCCGAGGCCAGCCGCGTCATCACGGTGCCCTGCAGCTTCACGCCCGCCAGGAACACCAGCTTCCGGGGACGGAAGGCGCGGTCCAGCGTGAATCCATCCGCGTTGGACAGGTGGTTGCAGATGTAGAGGCAGGGCACGTCCGGGATGTTGCCGCGGCCCTCCACCACCTCGTCGGCCAGGGCATCCCACACCCCGTCCATCAGGGTACGCACCACGTGGCGCCGGACTCCCTCCGGCAGCCGTGCCATCAGCGAAAAGAGAATGCGAAGCACGCGTCGGTCGCCTCCACCTCGGGACGGCCCGAGAGCATGGACAAGTCGGCGCCCAGGCGTCCGACCTCTTTCACCCACCCTTCAGCCCCACCACTGGCCACCAGAAGATGTAGTCCCAGCCTCCTCCCCGGTCAGCGCCCTCGCCGAGCCAGCCCCCTGCCCGCATGCCGTCCCGTCGTGCAGCCAACGCTCCGGACCGACTCCGGGACGGGCCACCCGGGCCCCCGGTCACGGACCGGTATCCCACTCCACCGGCGTCAACCCCATCGGCGAGCACCCCGGGTTTGGGCTAAGGGAAGGCCCATGAGCGCCGCCGAAGCGAGCCCCTCGCGCAGCAGGAAGCCCGTGGAGTACGAGGTCACCGTCGACCATGTGCGGATGGACACGCACGACACGGCCACCCTCTTCCTCGACTTCGGGGACGTCCGGCCCGACTACAAGGCCGGCCAGTTCATCAACATCGACCCGCACCAGTTCCCCGCGCTCGGGCGCCTGTCCGCCTACCTGCAGGAGCAGAAGGGGCGCAAGGAGCCCCAGCGCTCCTATTCCCTGGCCTCCGCCCCCCACGAGCGCCACGTGGCCATCACCGTGAAGGACGAGGAGTTCATCCCCGGCCTCACCCGCTACCCGCCGCTGCTCTCGCCCTTCCTCGTCCACGGCCGGCTCACCGGCGCGCGCCTCAAGGTGCTCGGCTTCATGGGCCCCTACGTGCTCCCCGAGGACGTGGAGACACGCACGGACCACGTCGTCCACCTGGTGGCCGGCTCGGGCGCGGTGCCCAACTTCGCCATCCTCAAGGACGCGCTGCACCGGGGCCTGAAGACGCGCCACACCGTCCTCATGTCCAACAAGACGTGGAGCGACATCCTCTACCGCGACGAGCTGGAGGCCCTGGCCCAGCAGCACGCGGACCGCGTCCGGCTGGTGCACACCCTCACGCGCGAGCTGGACGAGTCGCGCTTCGGCCCTGACGTGCGCAAGGGCCGCGTCCACCAGGCGCTCCTCGAGGAGCTCATCCCGGACCGCGACACGTGCCTGGTCTACGCGTGCGGCCCCGCGATCACGCCGTGGGACCGACGCAAGGCGCTGGAGACCCGCACGCCCGCGACGCCGCGCTTCATGGAGACGGTGCTCGGCCACCTCCACGCGCTCGGCATCGACGACAAGCGCATCAGGCGGGAGACCTACGGGTAGGCTCCAGCGGGAGCACCACCTCGAAGCGCGCGCCCCGCTTCGGTCTGCAGCTGGCGTGCACCGCTCCGCCGTGCGCCAGCACCACGCGCTTGACGATGGCCAGCCCCAGCCCGCGTCCGTTGGCGCGCGTGAGGAAGAAGGGCTCGAAGATGCGGCGAGGGTCCACGTCGGGGATGCCCGGGCCCTCGTCCTCCACCGTCAGCCGCACGCCTTCGTCGCTCGGCTCCACGCTCAGCTTCACGCGCCCGCCCGGAGGCGACGCCTGCACCGCGTTGCGCACCAGGTGCGTCACCGCGAGCTGGAGCAGCGTCTCGTCGCCCATCAGCTCCGGCGTGTCGGGGGCCTCGTCCACGGTGAAGCGCAGCGTGGGCGCGTCCGGAGGGCCGTGCATCTGCCCCAGCGCGCGCCGCACCAGCTCGCCCAGGTGGACCATCCGGGGCCTGGGCTCCAGCGGACGCACCACGTCCAGCAGGTCGCGGACGATGTCCTCCAGCCGGATGGCCTCCTCCTCCAGCATGCCCACCGCGGCGTGCCCCGTGGGGCCCAGGTGCGCCTCGCGCCGCAGCACCGCCACCGCGTTGAGGATGGCGCCCAGCGGATTGCGCACCTCGTGCGCCACCACACCCGCGGCCTCGCCCAGCACCATCAGCCGCTCCTGCGCCACCAGCTCCTCCTGGAGCCGTGACACCTCCTCCAATCGCCGCGAGGCGACGCGGTGGTGGCGCACGTTCTCCAGCACGCCGCCCACCATCTGCGCGAACAGCTCCAGCGTGCTCGCGGCGGCGGGCGTGAGATTCAATCCCTGCGCGGTGAGGATGCCGAAGGGCTGGCCCTCCACGAAGATGGGCGCGTCCAGCGCGCGGATGCCGGGAGGGTAGGCCCGCTGGATGTCCTCGAAGACCTCGCTGCTGTGGATGCGGTGGGCCGCGCCGAGCGCGTCCTGATGGAAGGCCGCCTTGCGCCGCGAGAGCACCTCCGCCAGATGGGGCAGGGTGGTGAGCGGCAGCCGCACCTCGGTGACGGGCATGCCGTACCGGCGCTCGGCCAGCGCGACGATTTCGGGCTCCTGCCGCATGGGCCCGTGCCGGAAGGTGTCGCCCTCCACCAGGAGGATGGCCGCGTAGAAGCCCTGGCGGTGCACGGCCTCCACCGCCGTCTCCAGGACCGCGTGCTCGTCGCGCGCGTGGAGCAGCTCCGTGGCGGCGGCGCCCAGGGCCTCGGTGAGCCTGCGCGCGGTGTCCTCGCCTCCCGCGTCGTGCAGCAGCACCACCGTCTCGTCGGCGGACGCGCCGGGCGCGTACGTTGCCGTCAGCGTGCGCTCCTGTCCATCCGCGCGGCGCATGCGCAGCCACAGGGGATGCTCGGGGCGGTTGCCGTCGCGCACGAGCGCCTCGTGGAAGGCCTCCACCCAGCCGCGCTCGGCGGGAATGAAGCGCGCGATGTGCGCGGACACGGGCGCGGCCTTCAGCTCCTCGATGGAGATTCCCAGGAGCGAGGCCATGGCCGGGTTGGCCACCAGGACCTGCTCTCCCCGGATGACGGACGCGGCGGTGGGCAGCCCGTCGAGCAGCCAGTAGTCAGGAGGCGTGGCGGGGGCGTCGGGGGGCACGGAGGTCATCCTGGAGGGCGTCGGGAGGGGAGATGCAATCGTCTGCGCGGTGTCCCGTAGGAAAGGGGGAGGGGGCAACACGAGGGATGGAGGACACCATGAACAACTTCATGAATGTGATGGGCCGCGATGACCTGGAGCTCAAGGCGGTGATGGCGGTGATGGCGACCTTCGTGATGACGGGCGCGGTGCTGCTCGGACAGCTGCTCTAGGCATCCTGTCCGAGCGGGCCCACCGCTCGGGCCTACTTCGGAGGCTTGCGGCTGACGAACTGCTGGATGAACTCGCGCTCCTCCTTGCGGAGGCTGCTGAGCCGCAGGCCGTAGCCGCGCGGGTTCTTCCCGTCGTCCAGCGAGTTCTCCCAGATGACCGAGCTGCGCAGCGTCATCACGCGCGACGGGTCATCGAAGCGCAACGTCAGCTCCACCAGCGTGCCCAGCCGCAGCGGCTTGTCCGTCGCGATGAACAGGCCGCCGGAGGACAGGTTGATGATGCGGTGGTCCGTGAAGATGCCGGTGTTCTGCATCGACACCTTCACGTCCGCGTGGATGCGATCATCCTGGCGGCGCTCCAGACCCACGAACTCCGCGCTGGAATAGGTGGGCGCGGCGGCGGCCCGTCTCAGGGGCACGGCCGGGGGCGGCGGCGCGGGCTGCGGCGGCGGCAGGGTGTGCGTGCGCTGCACCGGCGGCGCGGCGGGCACCCGGGCCGCCACCGGCGCCGAGGGCTGCATCACCGGAGGCGGAGGTCGCGGCGGCGGCGCGGGCTGCGGCGGAGGCTGGGGCCTGGCGGCGACCGCCACGGGCGCGGCCACGGGCGGTGACGCGTAGGCGGGCGCGGCCACGGGCGGCGGTGGCGGCGGCGCGTACGTGGGCGCAATCGAGGGTGGAGGCGCGGGCGGCAGGGGCCCGTCCATGTTCAGCCGGGGCGGCACGGGGCGCGCCGGCTGGTAGGCGCCTTGCGAGTAGAGGACCTCCACCTCACGCATGCAGCGCGACAGGAAGTCGAAGATCTCCGCGGACACCTTGCGCAGCTCCGGGTGCGTCTCCGGGGCCAGGTGCTCGGGAGCGAAGCGCTTGGCCATGCGGAAGAAGGCCAGCCGCACCTCGTCGAGCGACGACGAGGGCTTGGCGCCGAACACCTCGTGCGGAGGCAGGTTCTGCAGCCCCTTGAGCTGGGTGCGCAGGCGCTCGGCCTGCTGCTGCTCCACGGACTGCGACGGGCGCGCGGCGGTGAACAGGTCCGCCAGCTCCGGCAGCTCCTGGAGGGCCACCCATTGGGTGCCATCGCGCGACGCGCGCACGGCGGCCTTCATCCGTCCGGAGGCAATCAGCTCACGCAGGGCCTGGAGGGCGATGGGCCCCAGCACGCGGCCGAGATTGTCCGCTACCCAGTAACCGACAGCAGGAGACGACACGCAGACACCTCTGAAGTCAGTGAGCCAACGCCTGGCGCACGGCCGAGGCGATTTCCAGCGGATGGAAGGGCTTTCCCACGAAGCCCACCGCGCCAGCGGCCATGGCCTGCTCCACCACGGGCTCCGCGTCCATGCTGCTGATGACGAGGACTCGCGTGCCGGGCGACACCTGCTTGATGGCGCCGAGCACCTCCAGGCCGCTCTTCTTCGGCATGAACAGGTCCAGGAACATCACCGCGGGCTTCTCGCGGGCGGCGACCGCGAGCCCCTCTTCACCATCGGCGGCCTCGAGCAGTCGCAGCTCGATGCCCGTGTCGGCGATGACGTCCTTGAGGATGCGGCGCACGAAGCTGTCGTCGTCGACGAGCAGCAGTGTCGGGGTGTCGGACATGGCGCCGCATGATACTTGGACCGCGCAACATCCGCGCGAGGGTCTGCGTCGCCTGCCTGCCTTTTTGGGTTAAGGGGTGAGCATGTCCATTGACCAGGCCCTCTCTCACTTCGAGTCCCAGAAGAATGCCTACCTCGAGGACCTCATGGCCCTCGTGCGCATACCCAGCGTCTCGTTCCCAGGCTTCGACGCCGCCCGCGTCCGGCAGAGCGCCGAGGCGACTTCTCGACTCTTGAGGGACCGTGGGTTTGAAAACATCCAGCTACTCGAAATTGGGGAGGCCCATCCCTATGTGTATGGGGAGGTCCTGAGGGCGCCAGGTGCACCGACGTTGCTGTTGTATGCCCATCACGACGTGCAGCCGGCGGGGGACGAGTCGCTCTGGAAGAGTCCTCCGTTCGAGCCCACGTTGCGCGACGGGCGGCTGTACGGGCGGGGCACCGCGGACGACAAGGCGGGCATCGTGGTGCACACGTCGGCGGTGGACGCGTGGTTGAAGGGGGCGGGGAAGCTGCCGCTCAACGTGAAGGTGCTCATCGAGGGGGAGGAGGAGATTGGCAGCGGGCACCTGTCGGAGTTCCTGCGTCGGCACGCGGCGCTGTTGCAGGCGGACGCGATTGTGTTGACGGACACGTCGAACTTCGACACGGGGCTGCCGTCCATCACCACGGCGCTGAGGGGGCTGGTGACGGTGGACGTGGAGGTGCGGGGGCTCAAGCAGGCGGTGCACTCGGGGATGTGGGGTGGGCCGGTGCCGGACCCGGTGATGGCGCTGTGCCGGATGCTGGCGACGCTGACGCACGCGGACGGCTCCATCGCGCTCGAGGGGTTGGGTGAGAAGGTGAAGCCGCTGACGGCGGGGGAGCGCGCGAGCATCCAGTCGTTGCCGGGGGACGAGGCGACGTTCCGGGAGCAGGTGGGGTTGTTGCCGGGGGTGGAGGTGCTGGGCGGGCGGCATCCGTACGAGACGAACTGGCGTCAGCCGAGCATCGCCATCAACGCCATCCAGGCCAGCAGTCGCAAGGACGCGCGCAACATCATCTGCGACGCGGCGTGGGCGCGCGTGGGCATCCGAATCGTTCCGGACCTGGACCCGGCGGACGTGGAGCGGCGGTTGAAGGAGCACTTGCGCAAGGTGTGCCCGTGGGGGCTGGAGGTGGAGTTCCAGACGGAGGGCGCGTCGGGGTGGTGGTACACGGACCCGTCGCATCCGGCGTTCCAGGCGGCGTTCCGCGCGCTGGAGAAGGGCTACGGGACGAAGGCGGTGGCCATCGGCTGTGGCGCGTCCATTCCGTTCGTGGAGCCGTTCGCGCGGGAGCTGGGTGGTGTGCCCGCGCTGCTCATCGGCGTGGAGGACCCGTACACGTACGCCCACTCGGAGAACGAGAGCCTCCACGTGGGCGACTGGGAGAAGTCCATCCGCAGCGCCATCCACATCTACGAGGAGCTGGCGCGGGCGCTCACCGCGCGGTGACTACTTCTTGCCGAACCCCAGGTGCGCGAGCGCCGCCTTCACCCAGTCCTTGATGGACACGGTGTCGAAGGGCACGGCCTCGCGGCCGGGGTACTTCTTCTCGAAGTACGCCACCGCCGCCACGCCCATCGCGAACGCGGTGCCTCCGCTGGCCGCGCCCTTGAGCAGCCAGCCGGCGACGGGAATCCAGCCCACCGTCTCACCCACGATGGCGCTGGCCGCCTTGCGCGCCACGATGCCCGCGCCCAACGTCGGAATCAGCCCGAGCGCCTCACCCAGGCTGAGCGTCTCTCCGTAGATGCCCGCCA
This sequence comes from Myxococcus fulvus, assembly GCF_900111765.1. The sequence goes on along the minus strand of NZ_FOIB01000002.1, from coordinate 862,042 downwards.
CGTGATAAATCATGTACGCCTCGATGGCGGACGTGAGCGCCGTGTGCGCACCCGGCACCGGGATGGGCAGCGCGGCGGCCCCAGCGGCCCTCAACGCACTCTCCTCCACCCAGCTTCGCGCGGCCTTCTCTGCTGACATGTGTTCGTCTCCCGAGGACTGACTCTCCCCACCTTAGGGACTCCCCGGGCCGCGCGAAAGCACGCGACACCCCTCACCGCGGACGGAAGCGGTCCGTGGCCTCCAACAACGCCGCCGTCGTCCCCGGCTCGTTCGCCGAGTGCCCCGCGTCCGGCACCATCACGAGCCGCGCCTCCGGCCACGCGCGATGCAACGCCCACGCGCTCTCCGGCGGACACACCACGTCGTATCGCCCCTGCACGATGACCGCCGGGAGGTGACGGATGCGCGGCACGTCCTCCAACAACTGCGTGTCCGAACGCAGGAACCCGCGATGGAAGAAGTAGTGGCACTCGATGCGCGCGAACGCCAACGCGAAGTCCCCCGTGCTGTTGCGCGCCACCAGCTCCGCGTTGGGATGCAGATAGCTGGTGCGCGCCTCCCACACGCTCCACGCCCGCGCGGCCTCCAGCCGGACCGCCAGGTCCGCGCTCGTCAGGCGGCGGTGGTACGCGCCCAGCAAGTCATGCCGCTCCTCGACGGGAATGGGCGCCAGGTACTCCTCCCAGGCCTCGGGGAACAGCGCGCTCGCGCCCCGCTGGTAGAACCAGTCCAGCTCCTGCTTGCGCAACAGGAAGATGCCTCGCAGCACGAGCTCCGTGACGCGCTCCGGATGCGCCTGCGCATAGGCGAGCGACAACGTGCTGCCCCACGAGCCCCCGAAGAGCATCCACCGCTCCACGCCCAGGTGCTCGCGCAGCCGCTCCAGGTCCGCCACCAAATCCCACGTGGTGTTCTCCTCCAGGCTCGCGTGCGGCGTGCTGCGGCCACAGCCTCGCTGGTCGAACAGGATGATGCGGTACGCGGCCGGGTCGAAGAACCGCCGCTGCCGCGCGTCCGTGCCGCCACCCGGGCCCCCATGCACGAACACCACGGGCTTGCCCTGGGGGTTGCCGCTCTCCTCGAAGTACAGCTCGTGGAGCGGGGACACCCGCAGGCGCCCCATGCGGTAGGGCTCCACGGGTGGGTACAGCGTCCGCGACGACCGGGACGGGACGGACATGCGCCTTCCGGGACTGCGAGAGAGCCCGCACGCTAGCGGATGGGCGCTGCTCCCGCGACGCCACGCCCGAGCCCTGCGTGCCGAGGTGTTCGCGTGTCCTCTCGCTCGGCGTGGAGACTGTCAGGCAGGGCACAGCCTCCAGGCTCCGGGGAGCGCCAGGTGCGATGTGACGGCGAAGTTGCCCGCGTGCGACGCGGTGTTTGCGGGGGTGGTGGATGCTGCGCGCAACTCCACACCCCGGAGCGTTCCATGAACATCGCTTCCCTGATGAACCCCCCTCGGAAGAATGCGCAGGACACGTCGACCCACCTCACCACCCTGGTCCGCGTCCAGGCCACCGTCCTCGCGCAGGGCGCGCTCACCGTCGCCAAGGACCAGGTGAAGTCCTTCCGCCACATGCTCGACGTGCTCACCGGCGCCTACGCGCAGGCCCGTCCGTAGCCGTGGCGCAGAACGACGCGCCCCGGGGATGAACCTCCGGGGCGCGAACAACCGACGTCGATGTGCTCGCGGGGCGTGTCGGTCCCCGAGGGGCACGTGGACGTCTCAGGAGGGCGCGCCGGGGCTCGGGCTGGTTCCCGGGCTTACGGGCGCGTCCTCCTTCGGAGGCGGGGGAGGCACGCCCTTGCCCGCGGGCGCCACCATCCGCACCTCCGACGTCTCCCCGAGCGCCAGGCCATCGCCCTTGGGCTCCGTCTCCGTCACCGCGATGACGTCACCCCGGTGCAACTGGAGGAAGCGCTCGTTCTTCTCGTTGCGGTGGCGCTCCTGCATCGCCAGGCCCACGCGGCCCTCGGGCCCGCAGCCGATGTAGCGGTGGCGCCCCTTGCCCTCCAGCGGCTCGGAGACGATGCGGAACAGCCGCCCCGGTGGAGTCTCCGGCCACTCCTCGCCCTTGGGCGCCAGCATCAGGTAGCTCATCTTCAGCGCTTCCTTGTGCAGGCTCGCCGCTCTCGCCAGCTCCTCCACGACGCGAGGCATCGGCCACGGCCGCTCCGCGTGGCACCAATCGGTCTCCTTCACCAGCGCCGGACACGGCCCCCGGTACATGCACGGCGCGCGCACCGCGTAGCCCCGTGACACCAGCGCGTCGCGCACATGCAACAGGCCCCGGCTCGTCTCGCGCAGCGCCGGCTCCATCACCAACAGGCTGCCGCCCTTCTTCACCTTCGCCAGCACCGCCTCCAGCAGCGCCGCGCGCGGGTTCGTCGCCGCCTCGCCCGTGCCGTACAGCTCGTTGATGACGTGCCCCATCGTGATGAGGTCGAACTGGCCCTCCGGCAGCGACGCGGCCTTCTTCGTCGGGTCCCACTCGCGCGTGGCCAGCGCCTCGCCGGCCTCCGTCGCCAGCGCGCGCGCCAGGTTCAGCGCCGGCTTGCTGCGGTCCGCCGCCGTCACCTCCTTGGCCCCCGAGTCCATCGCCGCGAAGGCCACGGGCCCGGGGCCACTGCCCAGATCCAGCACCTGCCGGGGCCGGTTCGGCAGCTCGCCCAGCACCTGCCGGGCCTGCGCGTAGGACACCGGCCAGTAGAAGAGGAGATAGGCGCCCAAGAGCTTCGGGTCGTCCATGTAGCGCGCGCCCGCGAGCTGCCGCTCCCGCGTCAGGCCCATGGAGAGCTGCCGCACGCCGGCGCCGACCTCCTTGACCTCCTGCGGCGTCAGCTTCGTCTCCGGCCCGTCCCCCCGGCCGCGCGACTGGCGCCACACGGCGATGAGCCGCGGCATCCACCGCTCCAGGTCCTTGCTGTATGCGTTGCTCATCCCGCCAAGCCTTCGACCGAGGGGCCGCTCCCGGAAGCGGCCCGTGTCAACCCGTTGTCACCGCGCCACTTGCTCAACTCCACGGTCGCCACCCGGGGGCGTCCGCGTTAAACCCTTGTCGCACATGATCTCCGTCCAAGGGCTGCGCAAGCACTACAAAGTCCACAAGCGCCCGCCTGGCCTCAAGGCGGCCCTCCGCTCGCTCTTCCACCGCACCTACACCTCCGTGAAGGCCGTGGATGGCATCTCCTTCGACATCCGCCCCGGCGAGCGCGTGGGCTTCCTGGGCCCCAACGGCGCCGGGAAGACGACCACGCTCAAGGTCCTCTCGGGCCTCTTGCACCCGTCCGAGGGCGAGGTCCGGGTCGACGGCCACGTGCCGCGCCTGCGCGAGGAGGCGTTCCTCAAGAAAATCATGCTCGTCATGGGGCAGAAGCAGCAGCTCCTGTGGGACCTACCACCGGCGGAGACCTTCGAGCTCAACCGCGCCATCTACGACGTGCCCACGCTCCAATACAAGCAGACGTTGGATGAGCTGGTGGGCCTCCTGGAGATTGGCGACCTCATCGGCAAGCCCACCCGGCAGCTGTCCCTGGGCGAGCGCATGAAGTGCGAGCTGGCCGCGGCCCTCATCCACCGCCCCCGCGTGCTGTTCCTGGACGAGCCCACCATCGGCCTGGACGTGTCCATGCAGGCCACCATGCGGACCTTCATCAAGGACTACAACGAGAAGTACGGCGCCACGCTCATCCTCACCAGCCACTACATGGACGACGTGGCCGCCCTGTGCCCGCGCGTCATCGTCATCGACAAGGGGCTGCTCTCCTACGACGGCAGCCTGGACGCGCTGGTTCAGCGCGTGCGCCCGGAGAAGCGCGTGGTGCTGCGCCTGTCCGAGCAGGTGGAAGCAGGCCGGCTGGAGCCTTTGGGCAAGCTGGTGACGCACGAGGCGGGGATGGCGGTGCTCCAGGTGCGCCAGGACGCCGTCAACGCCACCATCTCCCGCGCCCTGTCGGGCCTGCCGGTGACGGACCTCACGGTGGAGAACGCGCCGCTCGAGGAGGTCATGAGCGAACTCTTCGCGGAGAACAAGGCCCGCCGCGAGGCGACGGCCCAGGTGGTCCCGGCATGAGCGCCCGAGGCGTGCTGCGCGCCCTGCCCACCATGCTGCGCGTGGGCTTCGCCGAGTCGATTGCCTACCGTGCGGAGATGTTCGTCTGGGTGCTGTCCACCACCATGCCGCTGGTCAACATGGTGCTGTGGATGGCGGTGTCCAAGGACGCGCCCGTGGGCAACTACGGCCAGGTGGACTTCGTCAGCTACTTCCTGGCCACCTTCGCGGTGCGCCAGCTCACCAGCGCCTGGGCCGCGTGGCTCATCAACTGGGAGGTCAAGCAGGGCACGCTGGCCATGCGGCTCTTGCGCCCCGTGTCGCCCCTGTGGGCCTACGCGTCGGAGAACGTCGCGGGCTTCCCCATGCGCGTCGTGGTGGCGGTGCCGGTGGTGCTGGTGAGCGTGGCGCTGGTGGGCGCGGACAAGGCGGTGCCCCAGCACGCGTGGGGCTGGGCCCTGTTCATCATCGCGGTGCTGGGCGGCTGGGCGATTACGTTCCTGGCCAACGTGGCCATCGGCGCGCTGAGCCTCTTCATGGACAGCAGCCAGAAGATGATGGAGGTCTGGATGGTCCTCTTCTTCGTCTGCTCCGGCTACATGTACCCGGTGGAACTCCTGCCCGAGGGGCTGCGCACGCTCATCGACTGGCTGCCGTTCCGCTACCAGATGGGCCTGCCGGTGGAGTTGATGACGAGCGCGCATGACCTGCCCACGGCGCTGGGGTTGCTCGCGCGGCAGTGGGCGTGGGTGCTGGGGATGGGTGTGCTGGCGGTGACGCTCTGGAAGCAGGGCGTGAAGCGCTTCGCGGCGTTCGGAGGGTAGGGGAATGGTGCGGCGTTATCTGCGACTGCTCGGCGTACAGCTCAAGGCCTCCGGGCTCCAGGCGCTCCAATACCGGGCGGACTTCCTCACCGAGGGCTTCACGTCCCTGTGCTGGGTCTTCACCGCGCTGGCGCCGCTGTTCGTCGTCTACGGGCGACGGCCGGCGGTGGAGGGGTGGACCTTCGGCGAGTCGCTGCTCGTGGTGGGCTGGTTCACCCTGCTGCAAGGCGTCCTCGAGGGCGCCATCAACCCCAGCCTCACCGGCGTGGTGGAGCACATCCGCAAGGGCACGCTGGACTTCGTGCTGCTCAAGCCCGCGGACGCGCAGTTCCTGGTGTCGACGCAGCGCTTCTTGCCGTGGCGCGCCTTCAACGTGCTCACCGGCCTGGGCCTGTTCGTCTACGCCTTCATGCTGCTGGGCCGCGGGCCGTCCCCCCTTGGGTTGCTCGCGTCCGTGCTGCTGCTCGGCACCAGCACGCTCTTGCTGTACTCGCTGTGGATATTGACGGTGAGCGCCGCGTTCTTCGTCGTCCGGGTGGACAACCTCACCTTCCTCTTCTCGTCCATCTTCGACTTCGCGCGTTGGCCCTCGTCCGTCTTCAAGGGCGTGGCGCGCGGCGCGTTGACGCTCGTCTTCACCTACGTGATTCCCCTCGCCCTGATGACCACCTTCCCCGCTGAAGCCATGCTGGGCCGGCTGCCGACGGTGTCCCTTGTCGGCGCGGTGGTGGGCTCGGTGCTCTTCGCGTGGGTGGCGCGGCGCGTCTGGATTCGCTCCATCGGCCACTACACCTCGGCCAGCAGCTAATCCCTTTCATCTCGCCCGGTTCCGCCAGGCGGACGAGCGCCCGTCGACTCGGCGGTGGGGTGTATCAACCCCACCTGTCGCAAGGCTGGGACGTGTTTTTTCAGAGGCGGGATTGGCCTCGCTCCCGGGGATTGGGTTAAGCGCCGCCCTGTGCGGGCCATCGGGCTCCACACCCCCCTCGGGAAAGGACCTCCCTCCATGAAACGATGTATCAGGCTCGGCCACCTGGCCGCGCTGGTGACGGCGCTTGTCCTCACGGGATGCTCACACGAAGAATTTGCAGAGCCGTCGGAAGCCATGGGGTCGGGTGCGGGGCTGTCCGCCGCGCCCGTGCCGGAGCTGGGCTGGTCGTTGACGGCGAGCATGTCGTTGCAGCGGGTGGACCACACGGCGACGGTGCTGCGCTCGGGCAACGTGTTGGTGGTGGGGGGCCAGTCCTCGACGAGCGCGGAGCTGTATGACGTGAGGGGTGCGCGCTGGCTCACGGGCGGCACGCTGAACGCGGCGCGGCGGCGACACACGGCGACACTGCTGGGCAACGGCAAGGTGCTGGTGGCGGGGGGCGACTCGGGCGCCTCGGCCACGGGCACCGCGGAGCTGTATGAGCCGTCGCTGGGCTCATGGGCGCCGACGGGCAGCCTGGACTCGCTGCGCTCGGGCCACACGGCGACGTTGCTCGGCAACGGCAAGGTGCTGGTGGTGGGCGGAGAGAACGGCGCGGGAGCGGGGCTTTCGAGCGCGCAGCTCTATGATTCGGCCACGGGCACGTGGTCCGCGACGGGCTCGCTGCGCAGGCCGCGCGTGGGCCACACGGCGACGCTCCTGCCCAACGGGCGGGTGCTGGTCGTGGGCGGACGTCAGGGGCCTCGGGGCGCGTTCCTGCGCGACGCGGAGCTGTACGAGCCGTCCACCGGGACGTGGACCGTCGCCGCGAGCCTGCTCGTGGCGCGCGCGGGCCACACGGCGACGCTGCTGTTGTCCGGCAAGGTGCTGGTGGTGGGCGGCTTCGAGGACGAGTTCACCGCGACGCGTGGCGTGGAGGTGTTCGACCCCGGCATGGGGACCTGGAGTCCGGCCACGCAAGCCTTGCCGGGGGAGCGCGCGCAGCACACGGCCACGTTGCTGCACTCGGGCGAGGTGCTCGTCACCGGCGGCTCGGACGGCAACGAGCCCTATCTCCAGACGGCGCTGCTGTATGACCCGGCGCAGGGGCGCTGGACGCAGGTGGCGTCCATGAGCACGAGCCGGCTGGGCCACACGGCGACGTTGCTGGTCCAGGGGGATGTGCTCGTCACGGGCGGCAGCCCCGACAGCGTGCAGCGCTCCGCCACGGCCGAGCGATACTCGGTGCCCACGCCGCCGTGGCGCCTCACCGCGAACATGGCGACGACGCGCTATCACCACACGGCGTCGCTGCTGGGGTCCGGCAAGGTGCTGGTGGCGGGCGGCACGCAGGGTGGCGCGGGACTGGGCGGCGCGGAGCTGTATGACGAGGCCCAGGCCACGTGGGCGGCGACGGGCAGCCTGGTCGCGCCGCGCTTCCTGCACACCGGGACGGTGCTGCCCTCGGGCAGGGTGCTGGTGGCGGGAGGTCAGGCCTCCGGGTCGTCCTATCTGTCCTCCGCCGAGGTGTACAACCCGGACACCGGGCTCTGGACCACCACCGGCGCGCTCGCGGGGGCGCGCTCGCGGCACACCGCGACGCTGCTTTCGTCCGGGCAGGTGCTGGTGACGGGCGGACGGGCTTCGTCGAGCTTCAGCAGCATCCAGGCGACGTCGGAGCTGTATGACCCGCCGTCGGGCACCTGGCGCGCCACGGGCGCGATGAGCCTGAAGCGGGTCAACCACACCGCCACGATGTTGCTGTCGGGACACGTGCTGGTGGCGGGTGGCACCACGCCCACGGGGGACACGGCCACCGCGGAGCTCTACGACATGAACACCGGGGTGTGGTCTCCCGCGGGCTCGATGTCGAGCGCGCGCTATGGGCACATCGCGGTGGTGCTGCCGGGAGGCCGCGTGCTGGTGGCGGGCGGCTGGGGGCAGGGCGGCGCGTTGGCCTCGGCCGAAATCTACGAGCCCGCGCTGGGCCTGTGGATGCCGGTGGCGCCCATGTCGAGCAGCCGCTACGGGGCGATGGCGTCGGTGCTGCCCTCGGGCCGCGTGCTGGTGATGGGCGGGGACGCGGGCGCCGCCACGGGGCTGTTGCCCACGTCGGAGGTGTATGACCCGGCCACCGGCCTGTGGACGTCCGCGGGCGCGCTGTCCAATCCGCTGTCGAGCGCGGCGGTGACGCGCCTGGCCGGCTCGGACCGGTTGCTCGTCACCGGAGGCCTGGGCTCGAGCGGCGCGGTCTCCACCGTGGAGCTCTACTTCCCGGCGCCGTGAGGCACGGTGTCACGTCCCGCACGCGCCAGCTGCCGCGGGCGGGACGTGACGGAGCGCGCGAGCCGGCCCTCGGCGCTCGTGTGGAGGGGCCGGCCCGGAGGCCGACGCGCTGTGCGCGGCTCGTGTCGACGTCGTGCGGCCGGGTGATGCGGGGCCTCGCCGGTTGGCGGGCTCACGCGCCGGGAGGTGGCGCCTCCGTCTCCTCGGACTCCACGCCGTAGTAGGCCAGACACTCCACCTCGCGGCCCCGCACGACGCGCCGTCCATCCAGCGGCCCGCCGTGCGCGGTGACGACGGTGCACTGGCCCTCGTCGCCGTCCTTGTCGAAGTACAGCACCACCCACTCGCGCGTCGCGTCCTGCTGGTGCGCGAGCGCCGTGTTGGAGAACAGCGCGCGCACGCTCCACCCGTCCACCTTGCGCCGCAGCACCGGCAGCCACGCCTCGCCCGTGGGGTTGAAGCGCCGGGGCGCGATGGTGCGCAGCTCGCCGGCCTCCGCGCGTCGGCGGTACTCCTCGTCCACCTGGAGCAGCAGCCCGACGTCTGGCTGGGGACCGCCTTCCTCCCGCTGCTCCTGCTTGCGCGCGAGCCCGCGCCGGTTGCGTCCCAGCCGCGCCGCCAGCAAGTCCCTCACCTGCTGCCCACGACGCGGCCCGAAGCCCTCCACCGCCTCCAGGTGCCCGTCGTGCGCCGCCTGCTCCAGCTCCTCGAGCGAGCGCACGCCCAGCTCCTCATGGATGCGCCGCGCGAGCTCCGGCCCGATGCCCGGCACGCTGGCGAGCAGCTGCTCGGGAGAGGACTCGTCCTCCAGGCGCTGCAGGAGCCCCAGATGCCCGGTGCGCACCAGCTCCGCGATGGAGGCCGCGATGCTCTTGCCCACCCCGGGCAGCTCCCTCAGGCCCGCCTCGCCCTTGGACGCGAGCAGCTCCGCCACGGAGTCCGGCCACTTGCCCACCGTCGCCGCCGCCTTGCGGTAGGCCGATATCCGGAAGGGCATGGCGTCCTGCTGCTCGAGCAGGTCCGCCACCCGCTCCAGCGCGTCCGCGAGGCTGATGTTGTCCTTCCATTCGACGCCCATGGCTCCATCCAACTTGGAGCGTCGCGTCCCAGGCGGCCACCCCGACCTGGGACACCGGGCGGACAGGGGAGCGCCCGCTCCTCAGCGAGCCGGGGCGTCCGCCACGATGGCGTCCGCTTCAATCTCCACCAGCATCGCCGGGTCGATGAGCTTGCTCACCTCCACCATCGACGTGGCCGGCCGGATGTCGGCGAAGAACTCCCCGTGGGCCCGGCCCACCTCCTCCCAGCGGGAGATGTCCGTGACGTACATGCGCGTGCGCACCACGTCCTTCAGGCTGGCGCCCACGGCCCGGAGCGCGGACTCGATGTTGCGCAGCGTCTGGGTGGCCTGGAGGTAGGCGTCATCCGGGCCCACCACCTGGCCCTGGGCGTCCGTGGCCGTGGTGCCGGAGACGGAGACGAAGGGGCCCACACGCACCGCGCGCGAGTAGCCCACGCGGGGCTCCCAGGGAGTACCTGTCGAGTGGTGGGTCCGCTGCATGGCTGCCTCCAGGGGCGAGAAAGTGTGGGCGGACCCTCCCACGGGCGTCGGGCGGACCGCCAGGGGCTCCTTGCTGGCTGCAAGGAAACACGGCCCGTGGTAGTTGGCCTCGGGTCATGACGAACGAGCTCGACAGGGAGGTCGCCCGGCGGCGCACCTTCGCGATCATCTCCCACCCCGACGCGGGCAAGACCACGCTGACGGAGAAGCTGCTGCTCTACGGCGGCGCCATCCACCTGGCCGGCAGCGTCAAGGCCAAGCGCGCGCGGCGCCACGCCACCAGCGACTGGATGGAGCTGGAGAAGGAGCGCGGCATCTCCGTCACCTCGTCCGTCCTCCAGTTCAACTACCGGGACCACGCGGTCAACCTGCTGGACACCCCGGGCCACCAGGACTTCTCCGAGGACACCTACCGCACGCTGGCCGCGGCGGACTCGGCGGTGATGCTCATCGACGCCGCCAAGGGCGTCGAGCCGCAGACCAAGAAGCTCTTCAAGGTCTGCCGCATGCGCGGCATCCCCATCTTCACCTTCGTCAACAAGCTGGACCGCTACGGCCGCGAGCCGCTCGAGCTGATGAACGAGCTGGAGCAGGTGCTCGGCATCCGCTCGTACCCGATGAACTGGCCCATCGGCATGGGGCCGGAGTTCCGCGGCGTCTACGACCGGCAGGCCCGCGTCGTCCACGTCTTCTCCGCGGAAGGCTCCCACGGCGAGTCGGAGGTCGCCGAGCGCTCGGTCTCCATCGACTCGGATGAAATCAAGTCGGTGCTCACCGAGTCGGAGCTGGCGAAGCTGCACGAGGACATCGAGCTGCTCGACATCGGCGGGGACGAGTTCACCCGCGAGAAGAGCGACGCGGGGCAGCTGACGCCCATGTTCTTCGGCAGCGCGATGACGAACTTCGGCGTGCGCCCGTTCCTCGACGCATTCCTGGACCTGGCCCCCGCGCCCACCTCGCGCCCCACGACGAACGGCCCGCGCGAGCCCAGCCACCCCAAGTTCGCGGGCTTCGTCTTCAAGATTCAGGCGAACATGGACCCCGCGCACCGCGACCGCATCGCCTTCATGCGCGTGGTGAGCGGCCGCTACGTCAAGGGCATGAACGCGTACCACTCGCGCCTGGGCAAGGAGGTGCGCCTGGCCAAGCCCAGCCAGTTCATGGCCGCCGAGCGCACCGCGATTGAGGACGCCTGGCCCGGGGACGTCATCGGCCTGTTCGACCCGGGGCAGTACCGCATCGGCGACACGCTCGCCGAGGGCACCGACGTGGAGTTCGAGGGCGTGCCGCGCTTCAGCCCCGAGTACTTCGCCGTGGTCCGCTCCAAGGACCCGCTGCGCCGCAAGCAGATGGAGAAGGGCCTGGAGCAGCTCTCGGAAGAGGGCACGGTGCAAATCTTCCAGCAGCTGGCCATGGGCATGAAGGACCCGATTGTGGGCGTGGTCGGCGCGCTCCAGTTCGAGGTCCTCCAGTACCGGCTGGAGCACGAGTACGGGGCGAAGATCGCCCTGGACCGGCTGCCCTTCAGCCACGCGCGCTGGGTGGTGGGGCCCAACTTCGACCCCAAGTCCTTCGACTGGGAGGGCAACCGCCAGACGGTGCAGGACCGCGACGGGCTGCCGCTGGTCCTCTTCCGCGACGACTGGGCGCTCCAGCACGCCGAGGACAAGCACCCGGAGCTGAAGTTCCTCAACGAGGCCCCGCAACTGCGCAAGGCCCTGGCGCTCAACACGGGGAGCTGAGGCTCCCCGCGCGGCGGGCGGCTACTTGTAGACGTTGACCGTGCCGCCGCGGAACTGGGAGTCGCGAAGGACCAGGCCCTCCTTGTAGAGGCGGGCCGCCTTGGGGCCGACGAAGAAGTCCTTCGGCTGGCCCCGGCGGTACGTCTTCTTCACGTGCTCCTCGATTTCGAGGAACAGGCCCCGGAAGCGGTCCGGCGCCGCGTTCTTGCGGCCCGTCTGCGCCGTGATGTCCAGCTCCGCCCAGAGCTTGCCGGAGACGAGCTCGCCCTCCTCGTTGGTGCGGCAGCGCTCCATGAAGATGACGGGGGAGCGCACCTCGTCCACGCGCCAGCTGCCCTTGTCCGGGCCGCGCTTCACCTTGTCGACGATGGCGGGGCCAATCTCACTGGCCACCAGGTACATGTCCTCCTGGGGAAGCCGGTCCATGTGGTCCTGGTGGGCGCGGAACGTCACCCAGTCCTCCGGGACGCGGCGGGGGTACACCTCCAGCACGAAGCGCTCCAGGAAGCGGAAGAAGGCGAGCTCGTCGTCGGGGGTCATGAAGAACTGGAGGACATTGGCCATTGCCGGGCCCTCATACCCTTGTGTCCCCCGGGGCGGAAGTCCGGGGTGATGCGCGCTATAGAGTCCCCATGGATACCTGGCTGCTCTCCCGGATGCAGGAGCTGAAGGACCTCCAGGGGCTCATCGGCCTCGCCACGTGGGACCAGGAGACGTACCTGCCCTCCAAGGCGGGCCCGGCCCGCGCCCAGCAGCTCTCCACCCTCCAGGGGCTCCACCACGAGCGTCTGGTGGACCCGAGACTGGGGGAGGCCCTCTCCAAGGCCTCCACGGCCCCTGGGCTGACCGAGGACGAGCAGGCCATGGTGGCCGTGCTCCAGCGGGAACGGGAGCGCGAGGTGCGGGTGCCCGCGGCCCTGGTGCGTGCCCTGGCCGAGGCCCAGAGCCATGGCCTCCACGCCTGGAGGGAGGCCCGCAAGGAGCGCCGCTTCGCCCGGTTCCAGCCCGCGCTCCAGCGGCTGTTGTCCCTGCGCCGCGAGCAGGCGGACGCCTACGGGCATGACGGTGAGCGTTACGACGCCCTGCTGGAGGGGTACGAGCCGGGCATGCGGGTCTCCCGGCTGACGCCGGTGCTCACGGCGCTGCGCGAGCAGCTGGTGCCCATGGTGGGGAAGCTGACCGGGACGGGGAAGCGTCCTCGCCCCGTGTTCGACGGGCGCCGCTTCGACAAGGACGCGCAGTGGCGCTTCACGTTGAAGCTGCTGGAGGACATCGGCTTCGACCTGGAGGCGGGCCGGCAGGATTTGAGCATCCATCCGTTCACCGGCGGCACGCATGCGCTGGACGTGCGGCTCACCACGCACGTGGACGAGTCGAATCCGCTGTCGGCCATTTTCAGCACCATCCACGAAGCGGGGCACGGGCTGTTCGAGCAGGGCTTCGCGCCGGAGCTGCACCGCACGCCGCTTGCGGCGTCTCCCTCGATGGGGCTGCACGAGTCGCAGTCGCGGCTGTGGGAGAACCAGGTGGGCCGAGGCTGGCCGTTCTGGGAGCACTACTTCCCGCTGCTGCGTGACAGCTTCCCGGAGGCGCTGAAGGGCGTGGACCTGGAGGACTTCCTCGCGGTGGTGAACGAGGTGCGGCCGTCGCTCATCCGCACCGAGTCCGACGAGGTGACGTACAACCTGCACATCGCCGTGCGCTACGAGCTGGAGCTGTTGCTCCTGCGCGACGCGCTCCCGTTGGACGACGTGCCCGCGGCGTGGAACGAGCGCATGGAGCGCTACCTGGGTGTCACGCCGCCGGATGACACGCAGGGCGTACTGCAGGACATCCACTGGGCCTGGGGCGAGCTGGGGTACTTCCCGACGTACTCGCTGGGCAATCTCTACGCGGCGTCGCTCTACCGCGTCGCGGGGCGGGAGCTGCCGGACCTGGATGCGCAGCTCCGACAGGGGAAGATGTTGTCCCTTCGCGACTGGCTGCGAGAGCGGGTGCACCGGCACGGCTTCCGCCTGCCGGCCGAGGAGCGCATGCGCGTGGTGACGGGGCAGGGGCTCACCGACGCGGACTTCCTCGCGCACCTGCACACGAAGTACGGCGCGCTCTACGGCGTCACGCTCTGAGTCGAGGCGCGCTCACTTCCCGGAGCGCACCGCGGCCATGATGAAGCGGGGCAGGAGTTCCTCGCGGAACTTCCGCCAGAGCGCGACGTGGTTGTAGTTGCCCGCGGTGAACATCACGACGAGGTCCAGCTCGGGGACGACCATCACGAGCTGGCCTCCGTTGCCGCAGGCCTCGTACTCGGAGAACACGCGCTCGCCGACCTTCAGCTCGTGACGCCACCACGTGTAGCCGTAGGTCTGCTTCTCGTTCATCGTCGCGTGCTTCGCGATGGACTGCTCCACCCAGCGCTTGCTCACCACGCGCCGCCCGTTCCACGTGCCCCCGGACAGATAGAGCTGCCCGAGCTTCAGCGCGTCGCGCGGGCGCATGTAGATGCCGCCACCCAGGTACTGCTCGCCGTCCGGCATCAGGTCCAGGTGGTAGTCGCGCATCTGGAGCGGCGTGGCGAGGTGCTCGGTGAAGAACTCCGGAATCCACCGCTTCGTGGTGTTGCGCAGCACGCCGCCCACCAGGTTGATGTTCGCCGAGCAGTACACGCCCTTCGTCCCCGGCTCCGACACCATGGGCAAATCCAACGTGTACTTGTACCAATCCGGGACGGAGTCCTCGAGCCGGTCCTCGTTGCCCGGTGACTCCGCATCATCGTCGTCACACGCCAGCCCCGTGGACATCGACATCAGGTGCGCCACGTTGAGCTTGCGCTTGCGCTCATCCAGGTGCGCCACCTTGCCCTGGTACTCGGGGAGCAGCGAGAGGACGGGCGTGTCCACGTTGAAGGGCGCGCCCTGGTCCAGCGCGATGCCCACCAGCACGGAGGCGTACGTCTTCGCCGCGGAGCGCAAGTCATGCGGACGCTCCTTGTCGAAGCCCTGGAAGTACTCTTCGACCACCAGCTTCCCGCGTCGAGCCACCAGCAGGCCCTGGATGGCTGGCGCCGAATCGGGGCTCGGCTCCTGGTCGAGGATCTGCTGCACGAGTTCGCGCAGGGGCTGCGCGTCCATGCCCACGTCCGCGAGGGACGCCGTCTTCCAGCCGTCATCCTCGGCGACTGGCGGCCGGTAGACGTAGGGGCCCGGCGCGGGCGTGCGCGCGTACAGGCCCACCGCCTGCGAGCGCTCCCTCCGCGTGAAGTCGAACGTCGTCTCGAAGGGCGGGTAGTTCAGCGACAGCCGCTCCGAGTCCGCGTCGAAAGTCCCTTCGTACCGCGCGTTGCCCTTCGTGGACGCCAGTCGCACGGTGTTGCCCTCGACGCTCACGCGGAACAGCACCCGGTTGCCCACGTTGCGCTCGGGGTTGCGCAGGAACGCCGTCACCGTGCCGTCGGCCTCCTTGCGTACCACCAGGTACAGCGAGAACCGGTCCTCCAGCGGCGCCACCTGGCCACTCCACACGTCCGCGCGCAGCGCGCGCAGCTCCACCGGCGAGGCGAACTTCATGCCGCTCATCTGCACACGCGGCTGAATCCAATGACCGCGGATGCGCTTGCCGTCCTTCGAGCGCGTGGCGCGCAGCTCGCCCTGGCCGCCCGGGAGGGCCACGGAGACCTGCGTGCCCTCCACGCGCGCTGGAACCTCGAAGCCGGAGATGCGCGCGCGCCACGTGTCTGCCTCGCGCGTCAGCGTCAGTTCACCCCGGACCTGGGGGCCAAGGACGCGCTCAGCGCCCCAGGTGCCCACCAACCGCTCGGCGGACACCGAGGGCTTTGTCTGGGCACGAGCGGGGAGGGCCGAGAACACCAGCCCGAGGACGAACAGGAAGTTGATGGTCGGGTTGTAGATGCAATTCATCTGACACCGAGCCTAGCGCGAGCCCCGGCGGATGTATCGCGGATCAGAACGAGAACAGCAGCGGGCGGCACGAGCGGGCCAGCCGCAGCGCGTCCCGGGCGAGCGAGTACGAGCTCGCGTCATCCGCGTCCAGCCAGGCCGCGCGGGCCACCTGGTTGCTCAGCTCGAAGCACAGGTTGGTGGTGTGCCGCGCCAGCCGGCTCTCCTTGCGCAGCGCGCGCACGTTGAGCTCGCACAGCTCCGCGCACTGCCGCAGCGCTCGCACGGAGGCGCTGCTCAACGTCTGGCCCTGGGCCAGCAGGCGCGCCATGCCCGCCTCGCACGACGCCTGACACTGGAGGCTTGCATCGATGCAGCGCGACACGTCCGCGCGAGCACCGCCCAGTCTCGCTCCCGTCATCGCAGGCACCTCCGTTGCGCCCACCAGGGTATGCACGCCGAGCGGCGGAGCAACTGGAAGTGGGCCATGGGATGCCCGATGTTAAACGTTCACCATGCCGAAGCTCACGCTCGTCCCGAATGAAATCGAGGAGTACGCCCGCGCGCACACCGCGGCACCCGCGCCACTGTTCGAGGAACTCAAGGACATCACCCAGTCACGCACGACCTCTCCCGGAATGCAGGTGGGCCCTGTCGAGGGCGCCTTCCTGAAAATGCTCGTCTCACTCACGAGTGCGAGGCGCGTCCTGGAAATCGGGACCTTCACGGGATACTCCGCTCTGATGATGGCGGAGGGGCTCCCGGACGACGGCGAGCTCATCACCTGCGACATCAACCCCGAGACGGCGGAAATCGCGCGCGCTTTCTTCGCCAGGAGTCCGCAGGGTCGGAAAATCCAGCTTCGACTCGGGCCTGCCCTGGAAACCCTGAAGACGCTGCGGGGTCCTTTCGACCTCGTCTTCATCGACGCGGACAAGGGGAACTACGGCGCCTACTGGGACGCGGTGGTGCCGCTGGTGCGTCCGGGCGGGCTCCTGGTCGCGGACAACGTGCTGTGGTCCGGGCGCGTGCTCAGTCCGGAGTCGGAGTCGGACCACGCGGTGGTGGCCTTCAACGCGAAGGTCGTCGCGGATGCGCGCGTGGAGCCCGTGCTGCTGACGGTGCGGGACGGGATGATGCTCGCGCGCAAGCGCTGACGTCAGTAGCGTGCGAGGAAGCGCGTGAGCCCGGGGCGCAGGGCCTCGCGCTGGGCGATGCACTGGTCCACGCGCTCCAGCGACTGGGCCAGCACGCGCTCGCCGCCCTCGACGTCGCGGGCGCGCGGGCCGAACACTCGCGCCACTTCATCGCGGTGCGCGGCGTCGCAGAAGAACCCGCCGCCGCCGAGCAGCCAGGTGGTGAGGTCGCGGGGCAGTCGCTCGCGCAGGGCGTCGAAGTGCTCGTGCAGGAAGGTGAAGGCCACCTCGCGCGTGGGCGCCTCCGACAGGAGGCCGAAGAGGATGGCCAGCGCCTCGCGCGTGTCCACCTTCGCGTCCAGCAGCAGCTCCAGGCTCTTGTTGGCGAGCGTCACGTCGCGGAAGCCGCCGAGCGTGGCGAGCAGCAGCCGGCGCTCCTCGTCGGTGGCGGTGCGCGCGGCCTCGCGCAGGCGCTGGTGCAGCTCGGCATCACCGGCCGCGGCGGCCGCGCTGAGGACGGTGGCCCGGTCCTCGGGCGCGAGCGTGCTCCGGTCCTGGAGCCACCGCAGCGTGAGTCGTCGCGCCTCGGCGCGCAGCCTCGGGTCCTCGCCCTCGGTCGTCGCCATCGACAGCAGGGAAGGGCGCATCAGCCGCGTCTCTTCACTCTCCCCAGGACGCGACACGAAGCCCACCGCGCGCGCACGTCCACCGAAGAGCCCGCGCACGAAGCGCGCCCGGTGCGAGCGCAGCGAGTCTGGCACCAAATCACGGTGCACGCTGTCCACCACCTCCGCCGCGCTGCTGACCAGCTCCGCGTCGCCCTCGCCCAGCCGTGCCACCAGCGTGAGCGCCTGCCCGACGTCCAGCTCTCCGCTGCCGACGAGCGCCCGCGCGTCCGCCATCAGCACCAGTCGCTCGGGAACGGTGAGGCGCGAGCCGCCGCGTCGCGCGAGCTTCTCCAGCCCATCGCCACGCAAGAGCGCGTGGTAGTAGCCGCGCGCGTCCGCGTTGGGATGCACCCAGTCCGGGCAGCCCTTCGCCTCGGACAGCTCCAGCGTGTCACTGGCGCCGGTGAGCACCGTGCACGCGCGGCCCTCCTTCGCGCCCACCGCGTAGCGAACGCACAGCGGCACGTGCCAGCCATGCGGCCCCGAGGTGTCCTTCGCGCCGAGGGGCAGGTAGCGCTTCTGCTCCAGCGCGAGCCGGGGCGCGCCGTCCTTGGGGCACTGGAGCGTCATCGCCACCAGCGGCACGCCGGGCTGGTCCAGGAAGGTGGAGAACGCGGGCGCCACGTCCTGGCCGGCCTCGAGCGACAGCGCGTGGAAGAAGTCCTCCGTGGTAGCGATGCCGCTGGCGTGGGTGCGCAGGTAGTGCCGCACGCCGCGCTGGAACGCGTCCTGTCCCACCGACGACTCGAACATCGCGAGCACCGCGGCGCCCTTGCCGTAGGTGATGCCGTCGAACGCGCCGTGGATGTCGCCGGGTGATTCAATCGGCTGGCGGATGCTGCGCGCGGTGACGAGCCAGTCCTCCTGCATCGCCTGCCCGCGCGCCTCCACGCGGCGCACGTCCGCGCGCCACGTGGGCTGCCAGCGCTTCACCACCTTGAAGGCGAGCCAGTCCGCGAAGGACTCGTTGAGCCACAGGTCATCCCACCACGCGGGCGTGACGAGGTTGCCGAACCACTGGTGCGCCAGCTCATGCGCCTGCGTCTCGGCGAAGCCGCGCTGTCGCCACAGCGTGTCCGTCTCCGGCGTGCGGAGCATCAGCGGCGCGCCGAAGGTGATGAGGCCCGGGTGCTCCATGGCGCCGCCCACCAGCCCCGGCACCGCGAGCACATCCAGCTTCGAGTACGGATAGGGCGAGCCGAACCACTCCTCCAGTTGGGCGAGCAACGGCGCGGTGACGGACGCGGCATACGCGGCCTCCGCTCCCCGGCCGCGAGGCACCAGCATGCGCACCGGCACCTTCGCCTCGCCCGCCGTGCCCGCGTCCACCGCGTCGAAGGGTCCCACCGCGAAGGCCACCAGGTACGTGGGCAAAGGCGGCGTCGGCTGGAAGCGCACCGTCTTCCAGCCCTCGGCCCCCGGCTCCTCGGCGCGTACGGGCATGTTGGAGAAGGCGGCGTCCTCGGCGCGCACGCGCAGGGTGAGCGACCAGGGAATCTTGAAGCCGGGCTCGTCGAAGCAGGGGAAGGCGCGCCGCGCGTACAGCGGCTGGAACTGCGTCATCGCGTACCAGCGCCCCTCCTCCTGCTCGCGGAAGACGCCGCTGTCCTCCTTGTCGTACGCGCGGCCCGAGTACTCGACGTGCAGCGTGACGGTGCCCGGCGCGAGCGGTGCCTCGGCGACGAAGGCGAGCAGGTCCTCGCCCACCGGCATCGCCTCCACCGGCACGCGAGAATCCGCCGTCTGGACATGCGCGCGTCGCAGCGTCAGCTCCGTGCCGTGCAGCCAGAGCACGCGCGTGGGCTCCGACAGGGACAGCTCCACGTCCACCTCACCGCGGAACGTCTCCTGACGAGGGTCCAGCTCCAGCGTCACCGACTGCCGCGTGGGACGCACGCCGGCCTCGAGTCGCAGCCCCGGCGGCACGAGCGCTCCGGGCGTCTCCACGGGCGCGGGCACCACGCGCGGGCGAGGCATCGGCGTGGGCGCCGCGTCGCGCGAGCGTCCCAGGCACCCCACGTGGAGGAGCGTCAGCCAGAGTCCGAGGATCGCGCCAAGGTGTCCCAACCGCATCGAGGAGCTCCGTCCGTCCGACAAATGCGACGCGTGATGGTGTCCATTCCATCACCGCCGCGACAGGGACGGTAGCGCCTCGATTGGGGTCGTGGGTGACGCGCCCCTTCAGCGAACGCGCGGTGCGTCAGCCGCCCTGCACGGGGAAGGCGGCGAGCAGCTCGAGGAGGGCCGGGCCGTAGAGCTTCAGCCGCTTCTCGCCCAGATAGGGCACCCGGGCGAGCTCCTCCAGATTCGTTGGAGGCTGGCTGAGCAGCGCGTCCATCAGCGGGTTGGTGAGCACCACGCTCGGCGTCACCTTGCGCTCGGTGGCCTTCTCCACGCGGAACGCCTTGAGCGCGTCCTCGCGCTTGCGGCGGTTGGAGTCCTTGGGGCCCTTGTTCTCGCGCTCCGGCGTCAGCTCGCCCTTCTGCGACTTCTCGCGCTGCTCGCGGACGATGGCGAGCACCTCGTCGCCATGGGCCCGAACGAACACGCCCCGCACGCCGGCCGCGCGCGCCAAATCCTTGGGAGTGGAGGGCAGCCGCGTGGCGATGTCCGCCAGCGCCATGTTGGAGAGCATGCGCCCCATGGGCACGTTCTCCTGCTCCGCCCACTCCAGCCGCTTCTTGTGCAGCGCGTGCGCAATCGCGTTCGCCAGGGTGAACTGCGCGGGGGACAGCCCGGTGCGCGGCAGCTTGGGCTTGAAGTCCGCGCCCACGTCGGGTCGGGCGACGGCCTCGTCACACAGCCGCTCGCAGTCGAGCGTCACCTCTTCCAGGATGTCCGCGTCGATGCACGCCTGACGCACCTGCCGGCCCAGCTCGCACAGGTAGCGCACGTCGTTGGCGATGTAGGTATGCATGCCCGGAGGCAGCGGGCGCAGCGAGAAGTCCGACTGCTGGTGCTCCTTGGGAAGCTCCACGCCCAGCTTCTCCCGGGCCACGTCCGCCAGGCCCACCTTGGGCCAGCCCAGCAGCGTCGCGGCGCGGTGCGTGTCGAACAGGCCCCGCACGCGCACGCCCGCCTCCGCGAGGAACTGCAAGTCACCCTGCGCCGCGTGGAAGTACTTGGTGCGCTCCGGGTCGGCCAGCAGCGGGGCGAGCAGCCGGGCCTCCACGTCGGGCTGGAGCGTGTCGAAGAGGAAGACGTCCAGGTCCGTGGCCACCTGGAGGAAGCACAGCCGGGCGCGGAAGGCGTGCATGGAGTCGGCCTCCAGGTCCACGGCCAGCTCACGCGCCGCCTCCAGCTTCTGGAGGGCGCTCCGGGCCCCTGCGGCATCCACCACGTCCACGTCACCCTGCGGGTAGGTAGGCATCGAGCTGAGCAGGCTAGCGGACCGGACCGCCTGAATGACGTGTTTTTTCCCGGGCCGCCGCTAGGATGGCCACGCCGATGAATGACGTCCAGCGCCTGGAGAAGAGTCTGCTTGGCCACATGGGCCGAGCCATCGCGGACCACCGCCTCATCGAGGACGGGGACCGCATCATGGTGGGTGTGTCCGGAGGCAAGGACTCCTACACCATGCTCTACCTGCTCCGGGAGCTGCAGCGCCGCGCGCCGGTGAAGTTCGACCTGCTCGCGGTGAACCTGGACCAAGGACACCCGGGATTCCCCGGCCACGTCCTGGAGGAGTACTTCCAACGGGAGGGCTACGCGTACAAGCTCCTCAAGGAGGACACGTACAGCATCGTCCTGGAGAAGACCCCGCCGGGGAAGACGCAGTGCGCGGTCTGCTCGCGCATGCGCCGGGGCATCCTCTACACGGCGGCGGTGGAACTCGGTTACAACAAGATTGCGCTGGGCCACCACCGCGACGACCTCATCCACACGCTCCTGTTGAACCTGTTCTTCGCCGGCTCCATCAAGGCGATGCCGCCGCTGCTCAAGAGCGATGACGGGCGCAACGTGGTCATCCGGCCGTTGTGCTACGCGCCGGAGAAGGACATCGCGAAGTTCGCGGAGCTGAAGGCCTTCCCCATCATCCCGTGCGATTTGTGCGGCACGCAGGAGAACCTGCAGCGCAAGCGGATGCAGAAGCTGATGGAGGAGCTGGGCAAGGAGATTCCCAACGTCCGTCAGAGCGTGCTGAACGCGATGGCCAACGTGCGGCCGTCGCACCTGATGGACCGGACGCTCAACCCGGACCCGCTCAACGCCGGCGGGGCCGAGTCTGCGGCGCCCACTCAAGACACGCAGGACACGCAAGGGGGAGCCGGCCCATGGCTCGAGAGCAGGCAGTGAGCGCGCGCAAGGAACGCAACGCCGCGCTGGTGGAGGTGATGTTGCTGGCGGCGATGGCGGACGGCCGTGTCTCTCAGCGGGAGATGCAGACGTTGATCAGCCGCGTGCTGGAGCGGCCGGAGTTCGAGGGCACGCGTCCGGAGGAGCTCAACGCGCTCGTGGAGTCCAGCGCGGCCCGCCTGTCGGAGGCGCGGGATTTGGAGGACGTGCTGGCGTCGTTGAGGCGGCGGCTGCCGGACCACAAGAACCGGATGCTGGCCTTCGGACTGGCGGCGGCGGTGGCGCTGGCGGACCAGCGGGCCACGCGCACGGAGCTGGGGCTGTTGAAGACGTTCCAGGCCGCGCTGGGCATCTCCGAGGACGAGGTGGCTCAAATCATCGACGTCATCGAGAACGGCGGCAGCCTGGCGGAGGCGCTGGGCGAGCCGTTGGAGCGGCTGTTCGCGGAGGTCATGGTGCTGGTGAGCGCGGCGGACGGGCGGCTGAAGGAGGCCGAGGCCCGGGCGCTGGTGGAGAGCTTCGCGGCGGACCCCCTGTTCGAGAACGTCAGCCCGGAGCGCGCGCAGAGCTTCGTGAGCGAGGCGGTGGCGGCGCTGTCCGCCGAGGGGCTGCCCCAGCGGCTCCAGGTGCTGGCCCACGGCCTGACGACGCACACCCAGCGGGTGAAGGCCTTCCGGCTGGCCACGAAGATTGCCCACGCGGGTGGGGAGCCCAGCCTCCCGGAGCAGCGAATCCTGGACCTGCTCCAGGCGACGTTCGGTCTGGCCGACGACGAAGTGGCGCGACTGGGCAGGGAGGGGTAATCAGGGGAGCGGTATGCCCCTTCAAGTCCCTTCCGCGACCCGACACTCCTTCCGCTTCGGACTGCCGCCGTCATTGGGCAGTGAAACGGCGCGGGAGCGCGCGGACCGGCTGGCGGCCTTCCTCCAGCGGGCCCTGGGCAAGCTGGTGGAGGTGAGCGTCGCGTCGAGCTACGAGACGCTCGCCAAGGACCTGCTCTCCGGACGCGCGGACGCGGCGTGGGCGCCTCCCTTCGTGTGCGCGCGGATGGAGGCCATGGGGGTGCGGGTGGTGGTGCGCGGGGTGCGCCGGGGCATGTCGTCCTACCGCTCCGCGCTGGTGTGCCGCTCGGGGGCGGGGCTGTCGGTGGACCGGCTCAAGGGCGCCACGGCGGCGTGGGTGGACCGGGATTCGGTGGCGGGGTTCCTGCTCCCCACCGCGTACCTGAAGGCGCAGGGCCTGGAGCCGGCGCGGGCCTTCTTCGCGCAGCACTTCACGGGCTCGTACCGGGGCGCGCTGGAGTCGGTGCTGGACGGCAAGGCGGATGTGGCGAGCGTGTTCTGCCCGCCGGCCTCCACGGGGCTGACGTACACCACGGGCGTGGAGGATGTGCTGGGGGCGGGCGCGGGGCGCCGGTTCGAGCTGATTGCCTATACGGACGAGGCGCCCAACGACGGCGTGCCGGTGGCCATGGGGCTGCAGCCGCAGCTGGTGGCGGCGCTGGAGACGACGCTGCAGGGGCTGCAGTCCTCGCCGGAGGGCGTGGCGCTGCTCAAGGACATCTTCAACGCGGAGCGCTTCGAGCCCGCGCCGCGCATGGGCTACCGCGCGCTGTACCGCGTGGCGCTCGCGAGCCTGTAGCGCCTCGGGTGGGGTGGGCTCCTTGCCGCGTCGCGGCGCGCGTTTTCGCGTGGACGTCCGTGCGAGCGCATGCAGGATGCCGCGCATGAGCGAACTCAAGAGCTACGAGGGCGGCTGTCACTGCGGTCAGGTGCGGTACGAGGTGCAACTGGATTTGTCCCAGCCGGCCATCCAGTGCAACTGTTCCATCTGTCAGAAGACCGGGACGATGCTGAGCTTCACGCCGGTGTCGCAGTTCACGCTGCGCTCGGGCGAGGGCGCCCTGACGGACTACCAGTTCAACCAGAACATCATCCACCACCTGTTCTGCTCGAAGTGCGGCGTGCGCTCCTTCGCGCGCGGCAAGGGCCCGGATGGCTCCGAGATGGCGGCCATCAACGTGCGCTGCCTGGACGGCGTCGACCTGAACACGGTGAAGACGTTCCAGTACGACGGCCGCAGCAAGTGAATCACCGCGCCTCCGGGACACAGCCCCGGCTGTGTCCCGTCGAGGTGCGCGCCGTGCTCGCGTGAGCACCTCGGACTCGCGAGCGAGCCTGGGATGGTCCTCGCGCAGCGCATCTCGAGGTCGCCGTCGCGGTCGCCGAGCCGAAGCGAAGTCAAGGCTCCGGCGTGCTCGCATCGAGGTACGCCGCGCAGGGGCGGGCTTAAGGCTCCTCGGGTTCCTCGGGCGGCTCGGGAGTCCGCGTGGGCACGCGCTTGGGCGCCGAGCCCGCCGTCCTGCCTGGAGGAGGTGAGGGCGCCCTGCCCGAGCCCGTGCCTCCCTTGGCGGGCATCGGCGCGGCGGACGAGGTCGAGCCACCGCTTCGCGCGGGCGCCGCCGAGCCACCACTCGTCCCGCTTCGTCCCGCCACGGGTGCCGTCGCCGCCGAGGACCCCGTGGGCGCGCGCCGGGCGGGCGCCATGGGGGAGGTCGACGAGGCCGACACGCCGCTCGGGTCCTTCACCATCGCCGGAGCCGAGGCCGAGGACCCCCCGGGCTTGCGCGCCGGTGTCCCCGCGGGCGTCGGACGTGCCGTGGGCCGCTGCCCGGAGCCCGCCGTGTCACCCGCCGCCGCGGCCGCAGCGGCCGCCTGCTGCCGGGCCGCGAGCCTCGGGTCGTAGTGGATGACGGTGGGCTCGGCCGCGAGCCGCTCCTCCTCCAGCTCCTCCGAATACGTGTCCTGCATGAACGCCGCGAGGTGCGCGGGCGTCGCGTGCAGCTTCTGCTGCACCAGGAACTCATCCAGCGCGAGCTGCACCTCACCCGCCGACGCGAAGCGCTCCTCGCGCTTGCGCGCCAGCGCCTTGAGCACGATGGCGTCCAGCTCCTTCGGGATGTCCGGCATCACCTCGGACGGAGGGACAATCTTCGTCCCCACCACCGCCTTGAGCGTGGCGATCTCGGTGTCGCGCTTGAACAGCCGCTGGTGCGTCAGCAGCTCGTAGAACACCGTCCCCAATCCGAAGATGTCGGAGCGGTGGTCCAACGGCTCGCCCCGCGCCTGCTCCGGGGACATGTACGCGTGCTTGCCCTTGATGGTGCCCACCACCGTCTGGGAGAACTTCCCCGACGCCTTGGCCACCCCGAAGTCGATGAGCTTGACGCCACCGTTGTAGCCGACGAGCACGTTCTGCGGTGACACGTCCCGGTGGATCAACGCCAGCTTGCGTCCCGACGGGCTGCGCGCGTTGTGCGCCGCATCCAGCCCCGCCGCCGCGTCCGCGATGATGCGGCACTTGAGCCCCAGGGGAATCGTCAGCTTGCGCTGCTGTGCCCTGAGTCCCAGCGGCCCCACCGCCTCGCCGTGCACGTACTCCATGGCGATGAAGTACTGCCCGTCCACGTCACCCAAATCATAAATCTGGGCGATGTTCGGGTGGTTCAGGTGCGCGGCGATGCGCCCCTCGTCCAGGAACATCTCGATGAACTCATCGTCCTCGGACAGGTGGGGCAGCAGCCGCTTCACCACCAGCAGCTTCTGGAAGCCCACCGGCCCCTTCTGCCGGGCCAGATAGACGGCGCCCATGCCGCCGATGGCGATCTTCCGGAGCAGCTCGTAGCGGCCGAATGTCTCCACGTCGACGCCACGATAGCCGCGCCGGGGCCACATGAGGAAGCCCGCGGCGCGTCATTTCCCCGCCACACGAAAGGCCCCACCTCCCAGAGGACGTGGGGCCCACCCCTCACTCAGGGGCTCGTGGTGGGCGGCGTCTTGCACACGCTGCGGTAGCGCACCTCCACCGCCTGCCCGGGACGAGGCACCGCCGCGCCACCGAAGACGATGGAGTTCGTCGCCCCGTCGTACGCCCACTGGCTCTCCGGCACCGGCTGGCCCTGCACGAACACGGACATCTCCGCCTGGCCCGTGGGCGTCGTCGTGAGCGGGAAGTCCGCCTGCAAGTCGCCCGCGCGCTGGATGACCGAGTCGAGCAGCGGCCGGTAGTTGCCCTCGCAGATGGACTCCGCCCGGCCACCCGTGCCGCGCGCCACCTCGAGGAAGCGGTCCGCGTCACTGCCCGCCGTGGTGCAGCGGCCGTCGGTGGGCACCAGCGCGTAGAGCTGGCTGCGGTGCGACATGCCCGTGCCCTTCAGCGTCTGGAGGAACTGGATGTAGCTGTCCGGCGCGAAGCCCGAGTTGTCGTCCTCGTCCGCCAGCACCACCACCGCCATGCGCGCCGCCGGCCGCGTGAAGCCCCAGTTGCCGTCGTTGGGCTGCGGGGTGCGCGGGTCATCCGTCTGCTCGGACAGGGGCGCCGACAAGGCCTGCCGCATCGTCTCCAGGCCCTGCACCAGGTTGTGGCACAGGCCCACGTCGATGTTCGCCTGCAGGCCCGCCGCCGCATTGGGACTGGAGCTGGACAGCACGCGCGCCCGGTTGCCGTCGACAGGGAACAGGCGCCCGGCCTCGCCGCCGTTGGCCCCGCCGCCGCACTGCGGCCCGCGCTGCACCAGGCCCGTGCTGGTGACGCCCATGCGCACGTCCACGTTCTGCTGCCGCGCGTAGTCCAGCCAGCCCGGAATCGCCGCCTTCAGGCGCTCCTGGTACGGGTCCATCGTCGTCGTGTTGGACACCACGAAGAGCACGTCCAGCTGGCTGTCGGTGCCCTGCGTGTAGCGGTCCACCTGGATGCCCTCGTGGTTCGTCTCGCCCAAGAGCGGCACCAGGAAGGGCGTCGGGTCCGTCGCCGTGCGCAGGTACAGGGGCGAGTAGTGCTGGCCCAGCACGGTGCGCGAGTAGTCCACCTCCAGCTCGAAGCCCTCGCCCGCCTGCAGCGTGCGCGGCTGGGTGATGGGCGTCAGCAGCGAGAACTGCGTGCTCGTCCCCTGGCCGATGTCCGCGCCCGTCACCGTGAGCGGCTCGCTGCACCGGTTGGAGATGTACGTCTTGCGAGGCGCCGCGGCGCAGTCGTAGCGGATGGGGCCGAAGTCCACGTAGGACGGCGTGGCCACGAGGCAGCTCTGGCGCGACACACCCTTGAGCGGCAGCGTCACCGTGGGCGCCGCCGGGTTGTTCACCGTGAGCCTGAGCTCACCCGTGTACTCGCCCTCCGTCTGCGGCCGGAAGGCCACCATGGCGCTGAAGGCCGTGTCGTAGAGCACCACGCCGCCCGTCAGCCGGCCGCCCGGCATGAAGAACGCGCCGCCCGCGTCGTTGGACAGGTGCACGTCCTTCACCGCGCACTCGGCCCGGCCGGGGTTCTTGAAGCGGAAGCCCAGCACCGCGCCGCGGCCCGGCACCACGTTGCCGAAGTCCATCGCCGGCTGCGGCGACAGCTCGTACACGCACGGACCGCTGGTGCGCGAGCGACCGGTGAGGATGATTTCGCGCTCCGCGTTGAACAGGTCATCCGAGCGCACGCGCAGCCGGGCCCGGAAGCTGCCCTCCACCGTCGGCTCGAAGTAGACCTTCAGCTCCAAGGCGTCGTTGCCCGGGGCAATCTCCAGCCCGCCCGACTCCAGCGTGGGCCACGCCCCCGAGGCCCACGGCAGCCGCTGCGTGCCGCGCGTGGGCACGTCCACGTTGAACTGGGTGCTGTCCCCGTCGGACGCGACGCCCATGAAGCGCAGCGAGCCGTTGGTGCCCGCGTTGGTGATGCGGATGACCTTCTCCACCTTGCCGCCCACCGGCAGCTCGCCGAAGTCCAGCGCCACGGGCGTCACCGCCAGCGTGGGCCGGCCGCCTCGCGCGTCCAGGATGACCTCCGACTGGCGCGGCTTGTCGGACGCGTACTGCACCTTGAGGTCGCCCACGTTGGGGCCGGAGAAGCGCGCCGCGAACTCCATGGGCAACTCCACCACCTCGCCCGGCGCCACCGTGGAGCCCTCCGGCTTGGAGAGCGGCACGAAGGCGTGGTCGCTGGTGATGAGCTGCGAAATCGTCACCGGCCGCCAGGTGATGTTGCGCGCGCGGGTGAACGACTTCGTGCGCTCGTGCACCGGAATCAAATCGAACGGCACGGGCGCCGGGTCGAACACGAAGGCGCTCGCCACCGAGTTGCCCTTGAGCTCCACCACCGACGGCGTGCACGCCTCGCACGAGCGGACCTCCAGCTTCGCGTCCATGCTGCCCAGCGCGCGCGGCAGGTACTGCGTGCCCACCTCCACGGTGGAGTTGGGCGGAATCGTAATCGTGTCGGGCGTGAAGGGGTCCGGCCAGTCGCCGCGCACCGCGAGCGTCAGCGGCAGGTCCACCGGGTTGGTGATGGTGACCGTCAGCTTGCGGTCGCTGTCCACCTCCAACGTCTCGTAGTCGAGCACCGGCGGATGCAGCCCGATTTGCGTGGGCGTGCCCAGGCCGGTGACGCGCACCTGCGCCTGCGCGCCCTGGTTGGCGTCCGTGGAGACGAACACCGTCTCCTCCGTCACGCCCTCGGCCAGGGGATGGAAGCGCACCTTCACCAGGTGCGACTCGCCCGGCATCACCCGTCCGCCACCGTCCGTCAGCTCCACCTCGTACGAGGGGTTGCCGATGATGGCCAGTGCCTCGATGGCGAAGAAGGGCACATAGCCGACATTGCGGATGCGCACTTCTCGCTCCCGCCACTCGCCCACCGGCACCTCGCCGAAGTCGAGCACGTCCATGTCCACCACCGCGGTGGCTTGCACCGAGCGGGTTTCATTCCCCTCGTGACACGCCAGCGTGGTGGTGACGAGCACCGCCAACGCGAGGACTCGCCCCCTCAACCCCATCCCCATTGTCCGCTCCCTCACCCTTCTCCCCACACGCCCCCAGATGGGTCCGGTGCGTGATCCGCCGAGGAGCGGTAATCCAAATCGCATACCAACCGAAAGGACGAGGACGCTGTCCTGAATTCAAGGGGTTGGGATGCGCAGTGGCGGTAAGGAGCCTGGGATGGAACCGACTTGCCCACGCCTGAGAAAGAGTTTTCCGGGCGTTCTGACCGGGTGACAGCCTCAGCGGATGAAGTCCGCGAGCGCGCGGGCGACATCCTGGGCACGCTCCATGTGGACGTGATGCCCACCCGGGAGCACGAGCGGAGGGCCCGAAAGTGTACGAAGCGCCCCAAGCCGCCGGTCCAGCTTCGCCGCGTCGGGCCACAGCCCGTCCTGGCCCCGGATGAGGAGCACCGGGCAGCGCACCTGCTCCTGCAGCGCGAGCCACTGCGCCTCGTCGTGTCCGTGCGCGAACCTGCGGCGGTGTCGTGGATCAAACGTGAAGGCCACGCCTCCTTTCTCATGGGGCCGGGTGCCGTACCGGGCCAGGTGCAAGGCAGCGGCCGGGGGCAGGGTGGGGTTGTTCTCCCGGAGGCGCGCGGCGGCGGCCTCCACGTTGGGATAGGGCTTGGAGTTCGGCGGCCGGCGCGCGTCGTTCAGGAAGGCGCGCAGCCGCTCCACCGCGTACTCGGGTGGGCCGCCGGTGGGGCCCAGGCTCTCGATGAGCGCCACGTCCAGCACGCGCTCGGGCCGCACCGAGGCGTACGTCAGCGCGATGATGCCGCCGAGCGAGTGGCCGACCAGGTGGGCCTGCTCGAAGCCCAGCCCATCCAGCGCGGCCTCCACGTCCAGGAGGTGGTCCGCGGCTTGATAGTTCGCCTCGGGCGGGGCGTGGGCGCTCTGGCCCATGCCGCGGAAGTCGAGCAGCGCCACGCGCCAGTCGGCGGGCACGTGCTCGAGGACGGCGTCAAAGCTGTGGGAGTGGTCCAGCCAGCCGTGGAGGAACAGGACGGCGGGCCGGGTGGGGGCGCCTGGACGCACGCGCACGTGAAGGCGCAGGCCCTGGGCGTCGACGAAGCGGGATTCGAGAGAGAGGGACACGGGCAGCTCCTTGCCCGTGCCTTATCTCATTGGCCGGCCTGGCGCGGCGGCGACGGCGGGCGTGGCGGAGCACCCGTGTCCGGCTTGGACATCACCAGGGCCAATTGCCGGGCCTGGTTCTCGGTGGCGCACCGGTACTCCTGCACCTTGCCGTTCTCCTTTTCGATACGGAGAACCCAGACGTCGTTTTCCTTCGTCACGTTCGGACGTTGAGACATGTGGCGGTTCCTCCCCGCCACGGCGGTAAGCATGTCTCATGCCCGACAACAGGGCTTGAGCCAAATACCTGATATCCGGGTGCGCTCCCCCGCACAGGTGGGTGGAGGTGACAAAATTGGTTCACCGTTGCGACAATTTTTGGAGGCTGACCCCGACAGTCCTTGCGTAGTACCCCAGGGCTGGGTCGGCGTGGACCTGCCGATGTGAGGCATTGCGCTCAGGGGGCGTCGGGCCACTCCCAGGCGGAGCGGTAGCCGGCGCTCGTTTGAGTTCCTTCGATGAAGCGGGCGTAGAAGGGGTGGCCGCTGAGGGTGGCGGAGTCGCCCACGACGAAGAGGTGGCGGCGCGCGCGGGTGAGGGCGACGTTCATGCGGCGCAAATCATTGAGGAAGCCCACCTGGCCCTCGCCGTTGGAGCGGGTGAGGGAGACGAGGATGGCGTCCTTCTCGCGGCCCTGGAAGGCGTCCACGGTGTCGACCTCCACGTCGGGGGCGAAGGGCTCCAGCCGCTCGCGCAGGCGGTGGGCCTGGGCGCTGTAGGGCGTAATCACGGCCAGCTCGCGCTGGGCCAGGCCGTGGCCGAGCAGCGCGCGCACGCGGGCCTCGATGAGGTCCGCCTCGCCGGTGTTGAAGAGGCTGTGGGTGGTGGGCTCGACCTCCTCGTCGAAGCCCTTGCCGGCGGTGTCGAGGAAGAGGACGGGCGGAGCGTCGACCTCGGTGCCCGGGGGCAGCACGTCCTGGAGCGTGTGGTCCGCGACGGAGGGGTGCGCGCGCAGCTCGCCCGCGTACATCTCACGCGAGGGGAAGTCCATGATGCGCGCGTTCATCCGGTACTGCTCGCGCAGCATGCGCTTGACGCTGTCTCCGTGGTCTTTCAGCAGGCGCTCGAAGAGGCTCACCGCGAGGCCCGCGCGCGCGGCTTCTTGCGAGAGCACGGTGGGCGGCAGCTGCTGCGGGTCTCCGGCGAGGATGACGATGGGGGCGCGCAGGAAGCCCAGGAGCGCGAGCGGCTCGGTGGCCTGGGTGGCCTCGTCGAGCAGGGCCAGGTCGAACTGCTCTCCGGCGAGCACGCTGGACTCCAGGCTTGCGAGCGTGACGCAGACGACGTCCGCGTTGGCGAGCACGGAGCGCACGGCCTTCTTCTCCAGCGCGCGGGCCTCGTCGAGCATGGCCTTGGCTTCGGTGGTGGAGGCGCGGGCGTTGGAGAAGCGCTCGCGGCTGCGGCCCTGGGTGCGCTGGCGCCGGGCGTAGCCGAGCAGGGAGAACGCCTCGTCGAAGAGGTCCCGGGAGATGACGCGGTCGGGGTGCTCCTCCACGACGATGTCCAGGGTGTGCTCCTGGAGGCGGGCCGCGACGCGGGCGGGGTGGCCCACGCGGATGGCGCGCAGGCCCTTGGCGAGGCACAGGTCCAACAGGTGGTCCACGGCGGCGTTGCTGGCGGCGGTGCACAAGAGGCGCTGGCCCCGGGCCACGGCCTGGGCGGCGACCTCTGCGAGCACGGTGGACTTGCCGGTGCCCGGGGGGCCGTGGACCAGGAAGAAGTCCTCGGCGGCGAGCGCGCGCTTCACGGCGTCGAGCTGCTCGGGGTTGAGGGGGCGGCTCGGCTCGAAGTCCTTGGGGGTGTCGGAGCGCGGGGGCTCGTTGCCCAGCAGCACCTCGCGCTTCCTTCGCTCCAGGCCCTTGTCCATGGCCTTCACGCGCTGGAGGCCCGAGCGCATGCGCTCGTAGGTGATGTCGTTGGGGACGACGTCCAGGCGCAAGAGGCCCTCGTGGACGTAGGGCGGCGGGGAGCGGTCGAAGGCGAGCTGCAGGCGCGTGGCGCTGGCGCGGGCGATGAGGGCGCGCGCGGGCTCGCTCACCTCGGCGCGGCGGGGGAGCACGGCGACCAGGTCTCCGTTGTGGAGTCGGGCGGGCAGGCGCGCGCGGTCGGCGCGGGCGAGCGTCAACAGGACGCGGCCTCCCAGGCCGACCGCCTCCTCCACCGTCTCCAGGTCGAGGACGGACAGGCCCTGCTCCTCGCGCTCGTGGAGGGACAGGCCCTGGGCGAGGGTGGCCAGGCGGGCTTTCTCGGCCTCGCGCTCCTTGGCGAGGAGGGAGCCGAGCTGGTCGAAGAAGGAGACGTCACGGGCCATGGCGCCGAGTCATGCCACGCGGGCGAGCCGGGCGGCCAGCGTCTTGGGTGGGCCCGTGTCGTCCGGACGGCGGAGCGGTGTGTCCTTGCACGGGCGACGGTCAGCTCCGAGGCCGAACCACCGGACTCCCGCGGCGACGACGCGAGGGACGGCCGCTGGCGGCGCTCCGTGAACGATGGATGCGGAGGGCCGAGACACACCGCCGGACTCCAGGCGCCTCGTGTGCGCAGTTCGTCGATGTGGAGGTTCGAGCCCGGTCCATCCACGCGAGGCAGGAGGGTGCCTCGGGGCGCGATGCCCGACCTCGACGCACCACCGGGGCCGATGGGCCGACCCCGATGGTGTCGCGTGAGCAGGCGCTCACGGGCGATGCGTTCGGGCTCGAGCGCCGAGGCCGGATTCCCGGCCCCGGCGCGAAAGCGCTACGGGACGATGAGGCCGCCGCTCACCACCAGCGCGTACTTCGCGTCGATGACGCGCGTGGAGAGGTCGGCGTCCTGGACGATTTCGTCGCCCAGCACCTCCACCTTCCAGCTTCCCGCCTCGGGCGAGACGAGGAAGACGTTCTCGACGGTGTCGACCTTGTTGGACACGCCGCCCGACGTGGAGACGTTGCCCGCGGACAGGCCGTTGTTGCCCCAGTAGACGACGCCCGAGGGCGACGTCACGCGCACCGACAGGTCATTGATGCGCGCCTGGGCCGCGCCCACCGTGCCGGCCGGGTCCGTGTAGACGAGCGTGACGTTGAGGTCCTTCTCGGTCCCCGTCACGGAGACCTTGTACTCGTTGACGCCCAGGGGCAGCAGGGTGTCCGTCTCGTTGATGATGCTGGTGGAGCCGGAGCGGTCATGCAGCCGCTTCAGGTCCGCGGTCCCCCAGCCCTGGCGCACGCGCGTCAGGTCCGCGTTGGGGCCGGTGACGTTCCAGTTGTAGCGGTGCGCCAGGTTGATCATCAGCGCCTTCGCGGTGGCCATCTGGGGGCGGCTGTCGAACACGTCGGTGCCGCCGCCGAAGCCCGCCCACACGCCCTCGTGCCACATCTGGAACAACAGGCCGAAGTGGCCCGCCGTCTGCGGCGTGGCCGCGCTGGTGCCGCTGAAGTTGTAGTACGACGTGTTGCTGGAGTTGTTGGCCGAGCGGACCGCGTCGTAGAAGAACGACAGGTCCGGCTTGATGCGCCCGTCGGCCGCGGGGCCGATGCTCGCGCCGCCGTTCCAGCGGTCATCGTCGCGGTTGGCGTTGTCGTAGTGGTAGAAGCCGCCCACCGAGACGATGTTCTTCGCCCACGCCTGGGGCCGCGAGTTGCGCGTGCCGGCGTTGCTCTGCGACTGGGTGCTGAGGATGGGGTGCTTGAACAGGTAGTCGTCCACCTCGGCGGAGATGGTGGTGTACGCGGTGCCCAGCGTGCTGCCCACGCTGGAGGTCTGGAACACGGCGCGGTAGGGGCCGGCCGGGTCCGTCAGCTCGCGGTTGATGTCGTAGCGCGACTTGGGTCCGCCGAACTGACTGGACTGGCTGTAGAGGAAGAAGATGCCCTGGCCGTCCGGCAGGAGCCCCTTCGCGGTGGCGTCCACGCCCTTCGCGAAGTTGATGCTGTAGCAGCTCGTCCCGTGCGCGCTGCCCGCGCTGGACGTGCTGTGGATGAGCGGCGGGGTGGCCCACTCCTGGTGCGTCGTGCGCAGCTCGGTGTCGAAGATTTCGCCGCGCACGCCCTGGCCCGTGAAGCCCTCGGCCGTCTGGATGTAGTTGGCGCCGCCGACCTCGCGCACGTTGTTCATGTCCACTTCACCCGGCCCGCCCCACCGGTCGATGTACTGGACGGCGTTGGAGCGCGCGAGCCGCTCCAATTGGTCCTGCGTGAGCGTGGCCTCCACGCGCAGCCCGCCGGCCTCGACCAGCTCCACCGTGCCGCCCAGCTTGCGCACCGCCTCGGCGACCTCGTCCTGACGCGCGGCTCCGCGCTCGCCCAGCATGATGGAGTAGCGCTGCGGCTCCAGCTTCGCCGCGCGCCCCGTCAGCGACTCGCGCAGCACGTCCTCCACGCGGTACTCCGGGTGGTACGGCCCCACCCAGCGCACGAAGGGCAGCTCCGCCACGCGCTTGCGAGCATCCGCGTCCAGCTCCACCAGGTACGTGTGGTCCGTGAGGAAGCGCAGCACCTTGCCCTCGCGCTCCAGCGCCTCGCGCAGCTCCGGCAGCGGCGTGGCCTGCAGCTGCACCAGCGTGAGCGTGTTCCCCGTGTCCGCGGCCAGCGCGTCGGCCACCAGCGGCGCGCCCGCGCGGACGGGGTCGAAGCTCACGTGCGCCAGCCGCACCTGGTACGAGGTGGGCTGCGCGCGCCCGAGCAGCTCGGTGCCTCCGCGGCTGTAGGCGAAGAAGTCCTGCCGCTTGCCGTCCGCGCCCGTCTCCTCCCAGACGTGGAGCTGCAGCGAGGTCTTCGGGACGGACAGCGTCCTCAGTGACTGGATGGTGTTGTCCGTGCGGTGGAGCACGCGGCCCGCGCCGGTGACGAGTGCGTGACGTCCGCCCGTCGCCACCAGCCCCGTGGCCTGCTTCGCCGTGCCCAACGCCGCCGCGTCCACCACCCGCGCGGGAAGGGTCGCCGCGCGCTCGACGCGCGAGGCGGACTTCGAGGCCGCGAGGACCGGAACGGGTGCCACCATTCCCAGGCCCAGGGCCATGACAGAGAGCCGACGCCAACGTAACGCATACGACGAGAGTGAGGTCTTCATGGGTGTCTCCTGCTCGGGTTGCGCTTCGTGCTGCGGCCGCCGCTTCTCCGGACTCCAGTCCGGGCGGCGGATTACGACATCTCTTGAAATCGATTAATTCGAGACTTAATTGTTAATCTAGCAAAGCGAGTTGAATCAACACATTCGCCGCGAAAGACGCGCGAGCTGTGCTGCGGCGTACAGCGCGAGCGAATCCAGGTAGACGCGAGGCTCCACGCCCGCGCGACGTGGTGAGTGGCGCGTGGGGGTCGCGCGAGCCGTGTGCATGCGCGGCGCGGGGGCGAGCGTCAGCCGGTCTGTCGGCGCCGCGTCCGGAGGGCTTCCGCCATGGAACTCATCCTCTTCATCGGGTTGCAGGCCTCCGGCAAGAGCCGCTTCTTCCGCGAGCGCTTCGCGGACACGCACGTGCTGGTGAGCAAGGACCTGTGGCCGCACGCGCGCCGCAAGGAGGCGCGTCAGCGTCGGCTCGTCACCGAGGCGCTGATGGCGGGTCGCTCAGTGGTGGTGGACAACACGCACCCCGACTGTGAGCAACGCTCTCCGCTCATCACGCTGGGGCATGAGCTGGGCGCGCGCGTCACGGGCTTCTACTTCGAGTCGCGCCTGGAGGACTGCCTCGCCCGGAACGCCCGGCGCGAGGGGAGGGCGCGGGTGCCGGAGGTGGCGTTGTACGCCACGGTGAAGCGGCTTGCCCGGCCTCGCCGCGAAGAGGGCTTCGATTCGCTGTACCACGTGCGCTGGGCCACCGAGGGCGGCTTCATCGTCGAGGACTGGAAGGAGGACACGGATGATGGACGCTGATGAGCTGGCCGGACGCATGCGACAGGGTGAGTGGTTCCACTCGCTGCGCCTCCTGCCGGGGGCCTGGGCGGTGCTGCGCGTGGACGGGCGGGGCTTCTCGCGCTTCACGCAGGAGCGCTTCGAGAAGCCCTTCGACCCGCTCTTCCACCGACTGATGGTCCGCACCGCGAGCACGCTGTTGGAGGAACTCCAGGGCGTGTATGCGTACACGCAGAGCGACGAAATCTCCGTGCTGCTGCGGCCGGACGCATCGCTCTTCGACCGCGAGGTGGAGAAGCTGGTGTCGCTGTCGGCGGGCCTCGCCAGCGCCACCTTCACGCACGCGGCGGGCGTGCCGGCGGTGTTCGACGGGCGCGTGTGGCTGGGCGCGGACGAGCGCGCGGTGCTGGACTACTTCACGTGGCGACAGGCGGACGGCAGTCGGTGCTCGCTGCAGGGCTGGTGCTACTGGACCCTGCGCAAGGAGGGCTTGAGCGCGGCGCAGGCCACGCGCGAGCTGGACGGCAAGCCGGTGGCCTTCAAGAACGAGCTGCTCTTCCAGCGCGGCATCAACTTCAACGAGCTGCCGCTGTGGCAGCGCCGGGGCTCCGCCATCTTCTGGGAGCGCTACGTGAAGGAGGGCGTGGACCCGCGCGATGGCTCCCGGCACCAGACGACGCGCCGCCGGCTGGGCGTGGACTCGGAGCTGCCGATGAAGGAGGCCTACGAGCGCTACCTGCGAGCCGTGCTCGCGCGCTCCACCCCGGAGCCGCGCTAGCCGGAGGTGACGGAGTCCAGCGGCATCACCCGCCACAGCCGGGGCTTGTCGTACTTGGGCGGAATCATGCCCGGCGGCCAGCCCTCGGCCGTGACTTCGGCGTACTGGTAGCTGCGCCCGCCGTGACGCAGGCGGGTGCCCGTGCCCGGCAGGCCCACGCCCACCGCCGCGTGGGCCAGCGGGTCCGAGTAGAGCATCACCGCCTCGATGCCCACCTGCCGCAGCAGCATCACCGCGAGCAGCGCCTTGGAGTCGCAGTCCCCCCGGTTCCTCGCCGGCACCAGCGCCGGAGGGATGATGCCGAAGGGCTCGTCCGTGGGGACCTCGTACTGGATGCGCTGCACGAAGCCGAGGATGAGCCGCGCGGCCTGCTGCGAGTCGAGGCCACGCTCGCGGATGGCGACGATGAAGCGCTCGCCCAGCGCCTCCACGGGCCCCGCGTTGCCGCGAATCAGCTCCTCGTAGATGCAGCGCATGTCCGCGGAGCAGCCGCTCGGGGGCTGGTACGTGAAGCGCTCTCCGCCCAGTGAGCGGTAGCGCAGCCTGCGCCCGAGCGCCTTGTGCTGGTCCTCCAGCCACGCGTCCAGCAACTCGCCCAGGCCGTACCCCAGCCGGTTGCCCGGCGGACGTAGCCCCTCGGTGCTCCAGTCGTACGTGAGCGCGCGCGAGGGCGACGTGTCGGCGGGGATGAGCACCAGGCCCAGGTCCACCACGTCCGCGCTCGGGGGGAGCCCCGGCTCCACGGGCGGCGCCTTCGTGTCCACCAGGTGCCCCACCATGCCCACGCCCAGGCAGCACAGCACGCTCGTCAGCGTGAACACGGCGAGCAGCAGCTTCAGGGCCGTCTTCAGTCCGGCGCTCGTGGCCATGGCCTCGTCCGTCGCCTCCGCCTCAGGCCGGCGCCACCAGCGTCCCCTCGGGGAGCTGGGGGAAGGGGATGAGCCCGTTGAGGGCCGCCTGGAGCCCGGGCGCCGTCAGCAGCGCGAGCACCAGGAGGATGGCGGAGAGGATGAGCCCCGCGGCGACGTTGCCCTTGCGCACCTCGGCCAGCTCGTCGATGCCCGGCGTCATCCGGTCGAACAGGAGGATGCCCAGCGCGAGCACCGTGACGCCGACGATGAGCGACAGGCCCACGTGCAGCGCCGCCACGGCGATGAGCCCCGGCACCATCGACCCCTGGAAGTGCGGGGCGCGCACGGCCAGGTCCACCGCGTCCGACGTGGCCTGCACCGCGTGCTGCACCAGGAGCCCCAGTGACACCAGACTGGAGGCGTGGACCAGGCCCGCCGCCACGTTGCCCTGGCGCAGCTCCTCTTCCGGCCGCGAGCCGAGGATGCGGCTGAGCCCGCGCAACGCCAGCCAGATGCCCAGCGCGGCCACGAGGCCGCCCAGCACCACCTTGATGAGCCCGACGACGAAGAGGGTGAAGTCCATGGGGAGCGCGAGCGACGCGTCACCCGCGCCGCCACGCCCGGACTCTACACCCTGTGGGGCCTCAGCGGCTCACCCGTACTTGAGGCCGGGGATGAGCGCACCGGCCGTCCAGCCGCGGTTGTGGGCGCTGAAGATGTTCACCCCATACGCGGAGCCGCGCGCCTCGATGGTGCGCCCGTCGCCCAGGCTGATGGCCACGTGGCCGGGGCGGTACAAGAGCGCGCCGCGCGTGCGCAGGGCCTCGTCCACGGAGATGGTGGTGCCCTTCTGCTTGAAGTACGGCAGCTGGTTCATCGTGCCGTCCGGCACCTTGACGCCCGCCTGGTGGGCCGCCCACTCGACGAGCTCCGAGCAGTCCCACTTCGACGGGTTCTTGTCGCTCATCTTCGTCTCCGCGCCGAAGACGTAGCGGTCCCCGCGCTGCGCGAGCGCCTTCTGCACGAAGGTCTCCGCGCTGCCCTTGGTGCCCGAGGGAGGCGTGGACGGAGGCTTGCTGCCGCCCGTCTTGTTCAGCGCGCCCCACGTCTTCGGGCCCACGATTCCGTCCTGCACCAGGCCCTTCGCCTTCTGGAAGGACAGCACCGCCGCGTGCGTCTTCGGCCCGAAGATGCCGTCGGCGGGGCCGGGGTTGAAGCCCGCGGCGGCCAGCTTCTTCTGC
Organism: Myxococcus fulvus; assembly: GCF_900111765.1. The sequence goes on along the minus strand of NZ_FOIB01000002.1, from coordinate 824,041 downwards.
AGCGTCGTCACCGTCGGGCCCTTCGAGCCCTTCTTCACGGTGGGGGGCGTGGCGGCGGCCGCGGTGGCGGAGGTGGAGACTCGACGCGAACCCGCAGGGGAGACAGTCGACATGAGGGGACCTCCGTTTAGTGGGCAAAAACGGTTTCCCTTGTTGTCGGTGAAAGGCTTTGAAAGTTGTCATGCCCTCCCGGGCACGTCACGGTCTGGCATTGCGGACCCACCACACCCGGAAGAAATGCAGACGCCGCCCTTGGAAAGTTCCAACCAGCTCGACGTGCTCGTCCATGATTTCGAAGCGGTCCGTGAGCGCGGCGGGGGCGAAGGGGCCATCCTCTTCCACCCAGAGCACATCTTTCCCAGGCGGGATGGGGGGCTCTCCCCAGACGTCATATTGGCTGAAGCGGACGGGGCCGGCGGTGCCCACGGGGACGCGGGCGTAGTGTGCGATTTGTGACGCCAGCTGATAGTTGCCGGCGAACACCGCGACGACGCTGTCTGGCTTCATCCCCGGGAAGAGCTTCTCGGGCGTGGACAGCTGGCGGAGCACGTCCCAGCCGTGGGTGCGCCACAGGGCTGTATCGCGCTTGAAGGTCAGCACGGGGAAGAACAGGTGCAGCGTCACCGCGAGCACCACCGCGAGCCCCGAGGCGGCCGCCGCGATTTGCCAGGGCCTGCGCATGCCGGCGACGCCCACGCAGACGCTGACATAGGCCATGGTGGTCCAGTTGACCTCGCCGCGCGCGCGCGACGCCGCGTAGCCGAAGAACAGGAGCGGCACGAGCGCGGCCATGCGCAGGAGGAACTGCTCGCGCGGGCCCTTGAACGCATAGACGAACGCGAGGGGGAGGATGACCAGCCCCCCGAAGGCGAGCTGCCCCGCGATGAACTCGCCGAGCGTGCCCCAGCCGCCCTTGCCGTCGAGGCCGTGACGCAACTGGAACGCGATGCCCACCCAGTCATGGCGCGCGTTCCACAGCAGCACCGGGATGAGGCACAGCGCCGCCAGCGCGCCCGTGCCCCACGCGCCCCTGGGCAGCCTGCGCAGCTTCATCGCGGTGAGGAGGAAGGCCACGCCCAGGAGCACCGCGGGGAACTTGGCGAGCAGCGCGAGCCCCGACGCCACGCCGGCCCAGACCCAGCGCTCGCGCCACAGGGCCCACAGCGCGAGCGTCCAGAACAGGAGCAGCGGCGAGTCCGGCGTGGCCCAGACGCCGGCCACCATGCCGCCGGGCACCACGCTCCACAGGGCCGCGGCGCTCCAGGCAGCCCGGCGGCTCTGGTACACGTCGCGCGCCAGGCCCCACACCGCGGCGATGGTGCCCGCGCCGCACAAGAGGGCGGTGGCGTGGATGCCGAGCAGGGCGATGAGCCACGCGACGAGCGGAGGGTGGTCGTAGTAGCCCCAGTCGAGCCGTTGCGACCATTGCCAGTAGTAGGCGGTGTCGAAGTAGACGTCGGTGCCGAACGCCAGCACGAGCCTCACGATGAGCGCCACGCCCACCAGGGCGATGCACGTCTTCAGTCCGAGGCCGACGGGGTTGGGCGGGGCGGGGGCGAGGGAAACCATGCTCACGTCTTGTCGACAGCGTACCCTGCTCGCGTTCGACAGTGGAGGGTCGCGCCGTTGGGACTTGCTCCGGATGGCGGGGCTCCATATGCCCTGGGTCCAGCAGTTCCCGCCCGGAGACCCCATGGCCACCCACCCTCCGTCGTCCGGCTCCACCAACCGTCTGGCCCAGGAGCCCTCGCCGTACCTGCGCCAGCACGCCGACAATCCGGTGGACTGGTTCGCCTGGGGCGATGAGGCGCTCGCTCGCGCACGCGCCGAGGACAAGCCCATCCTGCTCTCGGTGGGCTACTCCGCGTGCCACTGGTGTCACGTGATGGCCCACGAGTCCTTCGAGTCGCCCGACACCGCGCGGCTGATGAACGAGGGCTTCATCAACATCAAGGTCGACCGCGAGGAGCGGCCGGACCTGGACCAGATCTACCAGGGCGTGGTGCAGCTGATGGGGCAGGGCGGCGGCTGGCCGCTGACGGTGTTCCTCACGCCCGACTTGAAGCCCTTCTTCGGAGGCACGTACTTCCCGCCGGAGGACCGCTACGGCCGGCCCGGCTTCCCCCGGCTGCTGATGGCGCTGCGGGACGCGTGGGCGAACAAGCGCGAGGAGGTGCTGCGGCAGTCCGAGCAGTTCGCGGAAGGTCTGGGGGAGCTGGCCGCGTATGGCCTGGACGCGGCGCCCGGCGTGCTGTCCGCGGAGGACGTGGTGACGATGGGCAAGCGCATGGTCCAGCAGGTGGACGGGGTGCACGGCGGCTTTGGTGGCGCGCCGAAGTTCCCCAACCCGATGAACTTCTCGCTGCTCTTGCGCGCGTGGCGGCGGGGCGGTGGCGCGCCGCTCAAGGACGCGGTGCTGCTCACGCTGGAGCGGATGGCGCTGGGGGGCATCTACGACCAATTGGGCGGAGGCTTCCATCGCTACTCGGTGGATGCGCGCTGGTTGGTGCCGCACTTCGAGAAGATGCTCTACGACAACGCGCAGCTCGTGCACCTGTATGCGGAGGCCGAGCAGGTGGAGTCGCGTCCGCTGTGGCGCAAGGTGGTGGAGGAGACGGTGGAGTACGTGCGCCGCGAGATGACGGACGCGGGCGGCGGCTTCTACGCGGCGCAGGACGCGGACAGCGAGGGCGAGGAGGGGAAGTTCTTCGTGTGGCGTCCGGAGGAGCTCCGCGGCTTGTTGTCGCCCGAGCGCGCGGAGCTGGTGACGCGGCACTTCCACGTCACGCAGCAGGGGAACTTCGAGCACGGGGCCACGGTGCTCGAGGTGGTGGTGCCCGCCGACGCGCTGGCACGTGAGCGTGGGCTTCCGGTCGCGGAGGTGGAGCGCGAGCTCGTCGAGGCGCGGCGCGTGTTGTTCGAGGCGCGCGAGCACCGGGTGAAGCCGGGGCGGGACGACAAGATTCTGGCGGGGTGGAACGGGCTGATGATTCGCGGGCTGGCGCTGGCCTCGCGGGTCTTCGAGCGGCCGGACTGGGCTCGGCTCGCGGTGGCGGCGGCGGACTTCGTGCTGGCGAAGCTGTGGGATGGGACGCGGCTCGCGCGCTCGTACCAGGAGGGGCACGCGCGCATCGACGGGTTCCTGGAGGACTATGGGAACCTCGCCTCGGGGCTGACGGCGCTGTACCAGGCGACGTTCGACGTGAAGTACCTGGAGGCGGCCGAGGCGCTGGTGAAGCGCGCGGTGGAGCTGTTCTGGGACGAGGAGAAGCGGGCGTACTTCACGGCGCCGCGGGGTCAGAAGGACCTGGTGGTGGCGACGTATGGCCTGTTCGACAACGCGTTCCCCTCGGGGGCGTCCACGCTGACGGAGGCGCAGGTGGCGCTCGCGGCGCTCACGGGCAACGAGCACCACCTGGCGCTGCCGACGAAGTACGTGGGGAAGATGCGCGAGGGGCTGGTGGCCAACGCGATGGGCTACGGCTACCTGGGGCTCGCGGCGGACGCGCTGCTGGAGGGCGCGGCGGGCGTGACGTTCAGCGGCTCGCGCGAGTCGGTGGCGCCGCTGTTGAGCGCGGCGAACCGCGTCTACGCGCCCACGTTCGCGTTCGGCTGGAAGGAGGAGGGGAGGCCCGTGCCCGCGCTCCTGAAGGAGCTGTTCGAGGGACGCGAGCCGGTGGGCGGCAAGGGCGCCGCGTACCTGTGCCGGGGCTTCGCGTGCGAGGTGCCTCGCACGGACGCGAAGGAACTCGTCGAGCGGCTGGCGTTGGCGCCCCAGGGGACGTGAGCACGTCCCCCGGAGGTTCGTTGCGTTACTTCACCTCGACGACCTTCAGCGTGCCGATGAGGGGCGTGATTTCGGCGTTGCCCTCGTAGCCGAAGGCGAAGTGCGTCGCGTCCGCGACGGGCTGGTTGAACGTGGGGTCCATCTGCGTCCACTCGCCCACGAACGCCTCCACCCACTCGTGCCAGTACAGCGCGGGCACGCCGTCCTGGTTCACCATGTAGATGACGCCGTCCACGCGCCGCGCGGGGATTCCCGCCGCGCGCAGCAGCGCCACGCTCAGCAGCGAGTGCTCCGTGCAGTCACCGCGCTTCTGGCGCAGCACATCCGTCGCCCGGTCCGCGCTGGCGCCGTAGTCCTTCTCCAGATGGGTGGCCACCCACGTGTTCACCTTCTGCGCGGCGCGGTACGCGTCCTTCTCGTCCCCGATGATCTTCTTCGACTGCTCGCGGATGGCCTGCGCGTCGCTCTCCACCATGAGCGTGGACTTGAGGTTCTCCCCACCGTCCGGGTCCGTCAGCGGCCGGGGCTTGCGGTTCGCCGTCGCGGGCGCCGCGGCCAGCAGCGTCACGTCCACGCCGCCATCCGGCCGGGCCGCGAACTTCTGCCGGTACGTCTCCACGCGGAACTTCTCCGGCAGCCCCTGCACCACCAGCTTCACGTTGCCGGGCACCGCGCGCGCCGCCTCGGGCAGCGGCTTGGGCAGCACCACGCGCGTGAGGCCGAACACCTCCACCAGGTCCATCCGCTTGGCGACCGCCTCCGTCTCCTTGCGCGCCTGCATCGTCTTGCCGAAGTCCACCAGCACCATCTCCCCACGCTGCGTGACGTAGGAGTCCACCGGCACCTTCTCCTTCTGCGACAGGCTGCTGGCCTTGCCCAGCTTCACCTTCACCCCGTTCAGCGTGCGCTGCTCAGGGGCCTCCACCGTGGTGGACAGGCCGTAGGTCTCCAGGTCCATCCCGTCGAGCGAGAAGCCCTCCACCTTCGCCTTGCGGAAGAGCGCCACGCGCGCCTGGTCCGCGTCCTCGACGTGCTCCTTCGGCGCGGGCATCGGCGGCAGCACCTCGTCCGCGTAGCCCACGCGCTTGCGCACCACGCGCAGCTTCCCGTCGGGCGTCGTCGTGCCCTCCAGCGTCTGGTCGCCACCGTCCCCGCGCTGCGTCACCGTGAAGGACAACAGCCGGCCACCGGCCTTCGCCTCGTAGACGCGCTCCTCGCGGTGGTTGCGCTCCGACAGGCGCGTGCCGACCAGCGCCTTGAACACGAGCTGGTTGACGCTCTTCACCTGGGGCACCGCCCCCGGCACCAGCACCAGGTCCGTGAACAGCCAGCCCACCTTCTTGTCCATGAGGTACAGGCCGAAGAACTCACCGCCCTGGGGGCGCGGAGCCTTCAGCACGTCGGACGCGTCGGCGGGGAGGGAGACGGACTTCGCGGGCGCCGCGGCCTTGGCGGGCGCGGCGGCCTTCGCGGAGGGCGCGCCCGTCAGCAGGGCGCACAGGGCCACGAGGGCCAGGGACATCGGTCGGAGCGTGCGGGTCATCACGCCCCTTCTAACGGGGGAGGCGGGCAAAGTCTTCACCCGCCCCACACCCCGTGCGGTGGACTACAGCCGCTTGGTGAGGATGATGAGGTCGTCGCCCACCTTGTAGAAGTCGCGGATGCGCGCCTCCTCGCCGTACTTCATGGACGCGTAGAAGCCGCGCGTGGGGCCGTAGGCCTCCGTGGCGCTCGTCTCCACGCGGATGAGCCGGCCGTTGCGACGGCGCAAGTCACCCTCCATGCCGGACACCAGCGCCGCGCCCACGCCCTGGCCACGCACCTCCGTGGCGGACGCAATCCAGTACAAATCGTACGTGTCCTCCGTCATCGGCGTGGGGCCGTAGCAGACGTAGCCCACCAGCTGACCGGCCCGGTCCGCGACGATGATGGCGTAGTCCGTGTTGCCCGACTTCAGGGCCTCGCCCACCAACTCGATGGCGACCTCAACCTCCTGCGGCGAGAAGGTTTCGATCTTTCGAATCAGCGCGGCGAGAGGCTCCCGGTCCTTTTCTTCGATGGGACGGATGTCCATGGGCTCTTTCGGTAGCGACCTCCACCAGCCGGGTGGCCAGCGCGGCGTAGTCCATGCCCGCGGCGGCCGCGGCCCTGGCGAACCCGGCTCCCGGATGGAGGTCGCAGTTGGGGTTGATATCGATGACGTAGGGCACGCCCTCCGGAGACACCCGGAGATCGACCCGGCCATAGTCCTGACAATCGAGTGCTGCGAAGGCTTCCAGCGCGACCTGCACACAACGAGCTTCCAGCGCCGCATCCACCTGGCACGGCCCGGCGGGCGTATCCCGATACTCGTCGGAGCCCGCCTCCCACTTGGCGCTGTACGACACGATGTTCGGCCGGTCCTCGAAGGTCCGACCGAAGTGGATTTCCGTCAACGGCAGCGCGCGGCGCGGCTGGTTGCCGAGCAGCGGCACGTAGATTTCGCGGCCGGCGATGAACTGCTCCACCAGCGCGGGCTGATGGAACTCGCGCAGCACCCGCTCACAGGCGCGCACCAGCGCGGCCCGCTCATGCACCACCGAGTCCCCGCTGATGCCCATGCTGGCGTCCTCGCGCGCGGGCTTCACGATGAGGGGCCAGGGCAGGTCCACCGCCAGCGCGTCCTCCAGCCGCTCCACCACCCGGAAGCCCGGGGTGGACACACCGCGCGCGGAGAGCAGCTCCTTCGCCTTGGGCTTGTGCAGCGCGAGGCCCAGCGAGAGGGCGGACGAGCCCGTATAGGTCAGGCCCAGCGCATCCAGCAGGCACGGGACGGCCATCTCCCCGCGGCTGTCGGCGGCGAGCGACTCGCAGAGGTTGATGACCAGGTCCGGCTGGCGCCGCCGCAGCGTGTCCACGAAGTCCAGCCGGTCGCCCTCGATGGCGAGCGGCTCGGCGAGGGTGTCGCCTTTCGTGAGGGCCTCGGCGAGCGCCGCGGCGACCCGCACCACGTCCTCGCGGGCTTCCCGGCCCGGGTCATCCTGGAGGAGCTCGTGGTCGCGGTTGTGCAGCAGAATGATGTGCATTCGGAGGTGCCGGAGGGTTAGCACGTCCCTCGGTCCTCGCCCAGTCCGCAGGTGACGGTTGGTTACCTCCTGGGCTACCTCCCGCCAGGGCTTGAAGTACGGTGGAATACCTCCCGTGGGGGTATCCAGGAGTATGGAAAGGGCATCATGCGGATCCGCGACCCCATCCACGGCACCATCCCGGTGAGCGACGCCGAGAAGGCCGTCATCGACAGCCGGCACTACCAGCGGCTTCGCTATGTGCGGCAGCTCGGCTTCGGCGACCTGGCCTTCCCCGGGGCCACGCACACCCGCCACATCCACTCGCTGGGCGCCATGCACGTGGCCGCGCGGGTGTTCGCCGCGGTGGCCTCGCGCTCCACGCTGCCCGAGGACGTGCGCGAGCGCTTCTGCACCGCGGTGCGTCTGGCCGTGCTGTGTCATGACCTGGGGCACATGCCGCTGTCGCACGCCTCCGAGCGCATCGCCCCGAAGCGCTCGCTCCTGCGGCTGCCCGGCTGGCTGGACTCGGCGGCCGAGGGCGAGCAGGCCACCCACGAGGACTACACGGCGAAAATCCTGCTCGACAGCTCGCTGACGCCCATCATCGAGCGCGAGTTCGGGCGGCTCGGCACCACCCCGATGGCGGCGGTGGCGCTGATAACGGGCGCGCGTCCGCCCAAGGACCCGGGCTTCACCTGGGACGGCGTGGACTGGGCGCCGTTGTTGCGCGCCATCGTCTCCGGCGAGCTGGACGCGGACCGCATGGACTACCTGCTGCGTGACTCCTTCTACACGGGGGTGAACTACGGCCGGTACGACATGGATTGGATCATCAACAACCTCAATCCGGCGGTGAAGGACGGGCGGGCCTATCTGGCGTTGAGCCGGGCGGCGGCGTTCGCCTTCGAGGACTTCCTGCTCAGCCGCTACCACATGTTCGTGTCGGTCTATCTGCACCACACGTCGGTGAGCTTCGACTACATGCTGCGGCGCTACTACGAGGAGTCGCCGGGCGAGTTCGAGATTCCCTCGGACCCGGAGGCGTTCCTGCTCTGTGACGACTCGGCGCTCTGGTACACGCTGCGCCGCTCGCGCAACCGGTGGGCCCAGCGCATCATCACGCGGCAGGGCTTCAAGCTGCTGGCGCAGTTCACCGAGCGCGATGCCGGGTATGATTTGGACGTGCTGAGGAGCGCACTCGTCTCGTCGGGCTTCGAGCACTACGTGGTCGAGTCCGTGAATGTGCTCAGCAAGTACGCCACGGGGCCCACGGGCACGGGGCCGAGCCTCTTCATCATCGACGCCTCGACAGGTCGGCTGACGGAGGTGGCGCGCTACACGCCCCTGTATCAGCGCTACAGTGGCGCGGTGCGCCTCACCCGGCTGTATGTGAGGCCGGACCAGTCGGCCGCGGCGCACGAGCTGATGGGCCAGCTGTTGGGCCAGACGGTGCGAACATGAGCGAGCGACTCCCGGGCTTCGGCCTGGACCTGCAGCATGTCCCCAGTGAGCCGCGAGGCTCGGCCGTGGCGCTGTTGTACCGACGCGTGGGCGCGGGCGTGGAGGTGTACTGGGTGAAGCGCGGCAAGGCGCTGGCCTTCGCCGGCGGCTTCTATGCGTTCCCCGGTGGGAAGCTGGACGCGGCGGACGCGCAGGTGCCGGTGCGGGGCGCCACGGGTGAGGAGGCCGCGCTGCGGTCGGCGGCGGCGCGCGAGCTGTTCGAGGAGGCGGGCGTGTTGGTGGCCGAGGGCGCCGAGGCACTTTCGCAGGAGAAGCTGGACGCCCTGCGCAAGGCGTTGCTCGCGGGGAAGCTGGGGTGGGGTGAGCTGCTGCTCGCGGAGGGGCTGGCGCTGCGCGCGGACGACTTCCGGGGCGCGGGGCGGTGGATTACGCCGCCGTCGGTGCCGGTGCGCTTCGACACGCACTTCTACCTGGTGGAGCTGCCGCCCAAGGCGCGCGCGGAGCTGTGGCCGGGCGAGCTGTCGGAGGGCGCGTGGATCGCGCCCCAGGCCGCGCTGGCGCGGTGGAACGACGGCACGGCGCTGCTGCATCCTCCGGCGGTGCATGCGCTCCAGGTGCTGGGCGCGTTCAAGGACGAGGCGGACGCGCGGGCGCGGCTGCTGACGCCGCCGTACTGCCCTGGGTACATCTCGCAGCGCATCGAGTTCCAGAAGGGCGTGCGCGTGGTGGCGTTGGAGACGGCCACGCTGCCTCCGGCGACGCATACGAATGCGTACGTGCTGGGCAACGGCGAGCTGTTGCTGGTGGACCCGGGCTCCGGGGACGTGAAGCAGTACGCGAAGCTCCTGTCGCTGGTGTCGAGCCTGAAGGCGGAGGGGTGCAAGCCGGTGGCGGTGGTGCTGACGCATCACCACGGCGACCACGTGGGCGGCGCGCGCGCGGTGAAGGAGCGGCTGGGGATTCCGCTCTGGTGTCACGCGAAGACGGCGGAGTGGCTCGACTTCCCCGTCGAGCGGCTGCTGGAGGATGGCGAGGTGCTGGAGCTGGCGGGCGACGTTCCGCAGCGCTGGAGGGTGTTGCACACGCCCGGGCATGCACGCGGGCACCTGTGCCTGGTGGACGAGCGCAGTCGCTCGGCGGTGGTGGGGGACATGGTGGCCGGCGTGGGCTCCATCGTCATCGACCCGCCCGAGGGCAACATGCGCGACTACCTGGCGCAGCTCGCGCGGCTGCGCGACTGGCCCGTCACGACGCTGTACCCGGCGCATGGTCCGCCGCTGCCGGATGGTCCCGCGAAGCTCCAGGAGTACCTGAACCACCGCGCGCAGCGCGAGGCGCTCATCCTCGACGCGGTGCCCACGGGCGGCATCTCGCTGGCCGAGGTGGTGGAGCGCGCGTACGCGGACACGCCGCCGGTGATGCACCCGGTGGCGGAGCGCAGCGCGCTGGCCACGCTGGAGAAGCTGGTGGCCGAGGGCCGCGTGCGTGAGGAGTCGGCCCGGTACTTCCGGCAGGGAAGCTAGGCGCACCCCTTCGTCGAGTGCTCCCCGCGGGCCGTGGTGAGGCTCGTTTGGAAGAGGGCACCTGGAGCCGTGCCCGGAGGCGCTCCTAGAAGCGCCCGATGAGTCCGAAGCGCGGCCCGTGCTCGGTCATCCCCGCCACGGGCATCAGCCGCACGCTGGTGTCCGTGCGCGTGGGCGCGGCGGGCTTCACGGCCGAGTGCGACTGGTGCGACAGCTCGTAGCCCGTGGTGGCGCCGATGACGGGCAGGAAGAGCAGCAGCGCGGAGACGGCCTTGTCGTCGTCGGCTCCGAGCACGAGCGAGCCCAGCAGCGCGCCGCCCCAGCCCACGAGGCTTCCTCCGACAGTGGCGAGGATGGTGCCCTTGCCGTCCATCAGTCGTCCGCCCGCCCACGTCCCCGCGGGCACGCCGATGACGACGCCGGTGAGCCCACCCACCAGAGAGACGACGTTGCACTCGTCACAGCCCACCGTGGGCGCGCCCAGCAGATAGCCCACCACGAGCCCCACCGCGCCGCCCGCGATGCCACCCGCGGTGCCTCCCACGAACTCCACCGCGATGCGGGGGACGGGGTCCTCCACGGCCGCCTTGCGGCTGGGCCGGGCCTCCTCCGCCACCTGCGTCCCCGAGTCGTCCGGGGGCGTGTCCTGCGTCTGTCCGCTCGAGCCCTCGTCGTCATCCTTGTCTCCAGGAGACACGGGGACGAGCGGCGGGGGCGTCAGCTCGGGCGCGGGACGCTTCGCGGGCTCGTCCTCGGAGACGTGCTGACCCCAGGCGGGGCCCGTGCTCAGAAGGAGCAGGCCCACCAGGAGGACAGGATGCGCGCGCGAAAGCCTCACCCGCACACGCTACCGCAAGGCTGGGGCACTCGTCGCGTCAACTGGCGGACACCTCGGTGACGCGCTCGGAGCGGGCCCGCCGCCGCATCAGCACCAGGGCCAGCGGCACGGCGGCCAGCAGCACCTGGGGCACGAGCGAGAGCAGGTCCGGATAGATGCCCAACAGGTCGATGGTGACGAAGCTGACCGGATAGAGCGGCAGCGCGCCCACCTCCTGCAGCGAGTGCAGGCCCTTGCCCAGCAGCATCACCGCGGTGACGACGAGCACCACCGTGGAGATGTTGAAGAGCGTCTTCATGGGCAACCGGAAGCCGAGCCGGTTGATGAAGAGCACCAGGATGACCAGCGCCACCGCGCCCACCAGCGCGCCCCACGCCACGCCCGCGGGCGAGTCCAGCGCCAGGCCCTGCAGGAAGATGGCTGTCTCGAAGCTCTCACGCAGCACGGCGGTGAAGGCGATGAGGAACAGGCCGAACAGGCTGCCTCGCCCCAGCGCGCCCTTCATCTTCTCGCGCAGCTCCCCCATGAACTGGCTCATGTTGGAGCGCGCGTTGAGCCACAGCGCCGCGTACAGCAACATGCCCACGGCCACGAGCGCGGCCACGCCCTCCATCCACTCGCGCTCGGCGCCGGCCAAGAGGTGGCGGCCCAGCACGTAGGCGATGGCGCCCACCACCAGCGCGGACATCCAACCGGCGTGCACCACGCGCACGTGCTCGGTGGCCTTCATCTTCTTCAGGGCCGCCAGCAGCGCGGCGACGATGATGGCCGCCTCGAAACCCTCGCGCAGCAGGATGAACACAGTGAGCCACAGCGTGGACACCAGGTCCGCCGCGCTGCCGCTGTCCCGGCGCGCCTGGTCGAGCAACGCGATGAGCTCACGGCCCTCGTCCTGCAGCTTGGGGCTGCCGTTCTCCGCCGCCAGCCGCGCCTTGAGGAAGCCCTGCTCCAGCTTGAGCACCAGCGCGGAGTCGCGCGAGGTCAGCTTGGGCTCCACCGGCTCCAGCCCGTTCAGGTACGCATCCAGGAGCGCGGCCTTCGCGGCGGACGGGTTGCCCGCGGCGCCCTGGCGCATGGCCTCCTGCACGCCGTCGCGCGCGGCCATCAGCGAGCGCTCCTCGTCCACCTGGGGCAATTCGCGACGCAGGCACGCGAGCTTGTCGGCGCCGAAGTCCTTCACCAGCTCGTCGTCGGTGGCGTTCGCCAGCCGCTCCAGCGACGCGCGCGGCGGCGTCCCCTCGCACGGCGGCAGGCGCAGGGTGAAGGCGAAGAACGCCAGCGACCAGCGCTCGTCCTCGGTGAGCGTGGGGAAGGCGGGCATGGCGGTGCCCGGCACGCCGAAGCTGGTGGTGTTGAACGCCTTGTAGGGCGTGAGGCCGCCCATCAGCTCCGCGTCCTGGAAGTTGGCGGGCGCGGGCTCCATCGTCGTGGCGATGGGCAGGTTGGCGCTGCCGTCCGCGGCGTGGCAGGCCGCGCAGTTCGTCTGGAAGAGCTCGGCGCCGCGCTTGAGGTCCGGCGGATGACGCGGGCTGCGCGCCAGCCCGCCGACGAGCACCAGGTCCTGCACCAGCGCGCCGCAGTCGCGGCTGACGCCCTCCGGGTCCTTCGACTGGTCCACGCGCGCCTGGATGGCCTTCACGCGGGGGACGAAGATGGAGGCCTGCGCGCCCAGCTCCTGGGCCGCGGACACCGCCTCCGCCGCGAAGCTCTTCTGCTCCTCCAGCTCGAACGCGGACTGCGACTCGATGGCGGCCGGGTAGTCCGCCTCCAGGTACTGGAGGATTCCCACCAGCCGATGCCAGGTCCGCTCGTCCGCGCCGCTCTCGGCGGCGAGGGCCGACCACGGCACCAGGAACAGCAGGCAGAGGAGGACGCGGACCGCGTGATTCATGCGTCCCGTCTACCAGCGGGGCCCGGTCGTTTCAATTCTGCGACTCAATCTCAAGATTGGGACTTCAGGCGGGAGTTGGAAGGCCCGGAATGGGGGGGAGGGTGCCCAGGGCTGTCCACCGTTCGACCTCCAGCGAGTGGATGCGGAGCCGGGCGATGCGCCAGTCGCCGCCGCGCAGGTGTCCGAGGGCGAGCGAGGCCACGGTGAGCGCGCCGATGGAGACGGCGCCGATGGCGAGCGCGCCCAGGCCGGTGGCGCCGATGGCGGTGGCTCCGACGGCGAGCGCGCGGAGGGCGCGTGGGCGGAAGCGGCGTTGACGCTGCTGGGCCTCGAGCTGACGCGAGAGGCGGGCGAGCGTGGTGGTGTTGGCGAGGGTGAGCGTGGCGCCGAGCAGGGAGGCGGCGCGCCAGGGCAGGCGGGGCGTGGGGAGCCAGGGGCTCGGCGTGAGTCCGGGGACGAGGGAGGTGCGCATGCCGTTCCAGGTGCGCACGGCGCGGGAGCGAGACAAAGCCGACGTGGAACGCCGCGCTGCTCGAAGAGGGAGCAGCGGCGTCAGCGCTCGTAGGTGAGGAACGCGTACGGCGGCTCGGACTCCGGATGCGGCTCCTCCTCGATGAGCCGCCAGCCGGACAGGTCCACCTCGGGGAAGAACGTGTCGCCCGGGTAGTCGCGCGCGATTCGCGTGAGGTAGAGCCGCTGGATGCGGTCCATCGTCTGCGCGTAGAGGTCCGCGCCCCCCGCGATGAAGACCTCGTCGTCACCGCGGGCCTCGGCCTGTTGGAGCGCCTGTTCCACCGAGTGCGCCACCGTGACTCCCGGCGGCGCGAAGTCCTGCTGCCGCGTGACGACGATGAACGTACGCCCCGGCAGCGGACGACCGATGGACTCGTACGTCTTGCGGCCCATGACGAGCGTGTGGCCCATGGTGAGCCGCTTGAAGCGCGCCAGGTCCGCGGGCAGTCGCCACGGGAGCTGGTTGTTCGCGCCGATGACCCGGTTCGACGCCAGCGCGACGATGGCCGACAGCCTCATACGGCCACGGGCGCCTTGATGGCGGGGTGGGGCTCGTAGCCTTCGAGCGTGAAGTCCTCGTACTTGAACGCGAAGAGGTCCTTCACCTCGGGGTTGAGCTTCAGCCGAGGCAGCGCACGCGGCGCGCGCGCGAGCTGCTCGCGGGCCTGCTCCACGTGGTTGAGGTACAGGTGCGCGTCCCCAATCGTGTGGATGAACTCGTGCGCGACGAGGCCCGTCGCCTGCGCCACCATCATCGTCAGCGCCGAGTACGAGGCGATGTTGAAGGGCAGCCCGAGGAACAGGTCCGCGCTGCGCTGGTAGAGCTGGCAGGACAGCTTCCCGTCGGCCACGTAGAACTGGAAGAGCACGTGGCACGGCGGCAGCTTCATGCCCGGCAGGTCCGCGACGTTCCACGCGCTGACGATGTGCCGACGCGAGTCCGGGTTCTTCTTCAGCCCGTCGACCAGGGCCTTCATCTGGTCGATGTGGCCACCGTCCGGCGCGCTCCACGAGCGCCACTGGTGTCCATACACAGGGCCGAGCTTCCCCTCGGCGTCGGCCCACTCATCCCAGATGGTGACGCCCTGCGCCTGCAGCGTGCGCACGTTGGTGTCACCCGCGAGAATCCATAGCAGCTCGTGCAGGATGGACTTCACGTGCAGCTTCTTCGTGGTGACGAGCGGAAACCCCTGCGTCAAATCGAACCGCAGCTGGGGGCCGAAGACGCTCAGCGTGCCCGTGCCGGTGCGGTCGCCCTTCTTCGTCCCGTGCTTCAGGACGTGGTCCAGCAGGTTCAGGTAGGGCTGCATGGGGCCCAGCCGTCTATGGCCCGTTGCCCCCCGAGGCAAGCAGGAACGAAGCGCTCTGCTAGCAACCCTGCAATCTCGCGCGGTTCCACGCGTGCCCTTCGTATTGGACGCGCGCCGCGTCCCGCCGGTACAAGCCGGTGTCATGAAAATCTACACGAAGCGCGGAGACGCCGGAGATACCGGTCTATTCGGGGGCGGCCGAGTCCCGAAGGATGACGTGCGCGTGGATGCCTACGGCGAGGTGGACGAGCTGAACGCGACGCTGGGCCTGGTGCGCGGCTTCTCCCCGCCGCCGGAGCTGGACGCGATGCTGCACCGGCTGCAGGACCAGCTCTTCACCGTGGGCGCGGTGATGGCGACGCCCATGGACGCGAAGGCCGCCTCGCACCTGCCTCCGCTGAAGGAGAGCTGGGTGACGGACATGGAGAACGCCATGGACCGGTTCGACAACGAGCTGCCGAAGATGACGCACTTCATTCTGCCCGGAGGCACGCAGGCGGCGGCCGCGCTGCACCTGGCTCGCACGGTGTGCCGTCGCGCCGAGCGCCGCGCCGTCCCGCTGCTGCGCGAGGGGACGATTCCCAAGGACGTGGTCATCTTCCTCAACCGGCTCTCCGACCTGCTCTTCGTCATGGCGCGCGTGGCGAACCACCGCGCGAATGTGCAGGACGTGAAGTGGATTCCGGAGAAGCCGTCCGAGTCCTAGCTTCGCCAAGGCGTCTTCTTGCTCCCCACCGCTCCGCTTCGTGACCTCGCCCGCTCGGTGGGCTTCGACCTGGTGGGCTTCGCCCGCGCGGAGCCCATCGAGCCGCGCTTCCTCTTGAGCTGGTTGGAGGCGGGCTACGCGGCGGACATGGACTGGATGGGCGAGCGGGCGGAGGAACGCCTGGACGTCGGCCGTCTCCTGCCGGGCGCGAAGACGGTCATCTCCTTCGTCAACAACTACTACCGCGACGAGGAGCCGTCGAAGGGCTCGCCCATCGCCCGGTACGCGCGGGGCCGCGACTACCACTCCACGCTGCGCGACCGGATGAAGGCGTTCCGCAAGGCCATCATCCAGATGGCTCCGGGGCTGGGCACATACGGGAGCGTGGACAGCGGCCCGCTGATGGAGAAGGTGTGGGCCGCGCGCGCGGGCCTGGGCTACGTGGGCAAGAACGGGTGTTTCATCACGGAGCCCTTCGGCTCGTGGGTGCTGCTCGCCACGCTCGTCATCGACGTGGAGGTGGACGAGTACGCGGATGGCCCCACGGCGGACCGGTGTGGCGCGTGTCGCCGGTGTCTCGTGTCGTGTCCCACGGGCGCGCTGGTGGGCAACAGCCAGGTGAACGCGGGGGCGTGTCTGTCCTACCAGACCATCGAGAACCGCGAGCGCGAGGTGCCCGAGCCATTTCGTTTCAAGTTCAACAACCTCATCTTCGGGTGCGACATCTGTCAGCAGGTGTGTCCGTTGAACCGCAAGCCTGTGTTCGCGGAGCACCCGCGCTTCGCGCCGCGCGCGGTGGCGGAGCTGGGCACGCTGGAGCTGGCGGGGCTGACGACGGAGCAGTACGAGCAGCTCATCCCGGGGACGGCGCTGGCGCGCGCACGCTACGACGTGCTGCGCCGCAACGCCGTGTACGCGCTGGGGGTGGCCAGACAGGCGGACGCGCGGCACCTGCTCGAAAAGCTCAGCGACGATTCGAGCGAATTGGTACGTAGCGCGGCGCAATGGGCACTGCGCCAGCTGGTCCCCTGAACTCCTCCACGCCTTCGCTTCGCGGCGTCTATGCCGCGCTCCTCATCCAGGTGCTCATCAGCGCGGGGACGTACCTCGCCGCGAAGCGCGCCATGGCGGAGCTGCCGCCGCTCACGGTGGTGTTCTGGCGCTTCATGCTCAGCGGGCTCGTGTTCGTCGCGCTGCTGGCGCTCGTGCCCGGACCCAAGCTGCCTCCGCGACACGCCTGGGGCCGCATCCTGTTCCTGGGGCTCATGGCGGGCCCGGTGAACCAGCTGTTCTTCTTCACGGGGCTGTCGCGCTCCACCGCCGCGCACGGGGCGCTCCTGTATTCGCTCATGCCGCTGGGCGTGTACGTGCTGAGCCTGGCGCGAGGACAGGAGCGTGCCTCGTCGCGGACGCTGGCGGGCATCGCCGTGGCCTTCGTGGGCGTGGTGGTGCTGCTGCTCGGCCGGGGGCTGGCGGAGGCGCGTGGCTCGCTCATGGGCGACCTGCTCATCCTCTGCGCGGTGATGGCGTGGGTGGTCTACACGACGGAGGGCAAGCCCTTCGTCGCCATCCACGGGCCGCTGCGGGCCACCGCGTGGTGCATGACGATGGCCACGGTGATGATGCTGCCGTTCGCGCCGTTCGTCGCGAACCCGGAGGCGCTCGTGGCCACGAGCACCCTGGCCAAGGGCTGCATCGTCTACCTGGGCCTGCTGACGTCGGTGGTCGCGTACGTGCTCTGGTACTACGCGCTGTCGAAGGTGTCGGCGTCGAAGGTCGCCATCTTCTCCAACCTCCAGCCCGCCGCCACGGCGCTGGCCGCGTGGGCGCTGCTGGATGAGGCCCTGCACTGGGAGATCGCCGTGGGCGGCGTGCTGGTGCTCGCGGGCGTGCGCCTCACCCAGACGGCCGTCACGAGGCCGCCGCCCCTCGCGCCCGCGGCCGACCGTCCCGCGACCTGAGGGTCTTTTTCTTTCGGACAGCGCTTTCGGAGTGCCGATGGGGCCTTTGGAGGGATGTTAAGCATTCTTGACATGGAGTCGGGTGTGCTTAACATTGTGCGGCATGTGAAGGGAGCGGTTCTATGGAGACGCAGATGTCGTCCCGGGAGCGGTTCGCGTGGGTGTTCCTGGTGTTGCTCGTCGTCAGCTACGGGACGTACTTCACCGCGGTCGCGGTGCTGGACGCGCGGGGCGAGCTCACGTTCTGGTCGCAGCTCATCATGCTGACCGCGTCGGCGGTGTTCCAGGGCGTGGTGCTCGGTGTCTCGGCGCTCGTCGGCCGGATGCGTCGGGCGCCGGGCGAGCGGACCGAGCCCGACGAGCGCGACCGGGCCATCGCGCACCGCTCCGCGTCCGTCGCGTACTACGTGCTGATGGGCGGGATGATTCTCGTCGGCTGCATCATGCCGTTCGGCGCCAGTGGCTGGAAGGTGGCGAACGCGGCGATTCTCGCCATCGTCATCGCGGAGCTGGTGCACACGGGCCTGACGGTGTCGGGCTACCGCCGGGGCTTGCGTGCCTGAGCCTCGGCTGACCAACGAGATCCGCACGCTGCGCTTCCTCGCGGGCGAGATGACGCAGGCCGCGCTCGGCGAGAAGGTCGGTCTTACGCGTCAGACCATCGCCGCGATTGAAGCGGGCAAGTACTCGCCCAGCCTGGAGACGGCGTTCCGCATCGCGGAGGTCTTCGGCAAGCCGCTCGAGGCGGTGTTCCGCTGGGAGCGATGAAGCAGGGCACCGCGCCTCGTGTGGACTGTCCGAGGCGCGGTGTTCCCACGGGGTTGGGCTACTGCGGGTCCCATCCCGCGTTCACCGTCACTCGGTCCAGCGCGCGCACGGTGACGTAGGGCACGAAGCCCGCGGCGCGCGAGCGGGTGTACGCATCCGCGACGTGGGCGGACTGCGTGGCGTAGTCGGTGGACAGCACCAGCTTGCCCGCGGCGCGCACGCGAGCGGCGTTGGTGCGGTTCTCCTCGCACCAGCCCTCGTCGCAGGCCACGTCGTCGGACCAGTACATGTCCTCCATGCCCAGCCCGTCGATGGCGGGCAGGTAGGCCGGGTCATCGACCAGCTCCGGTGAGTTCTGCGGCACCACCTTGAAGTCCGGGTTGCGCGCCTTCGCGTAGGTGTTGATGCGCGCGATGAGGGCCACCATCTTCCGCGCGAGGTCGGCGCGGTTGGTGCCGGCGGAGTTGGCGGGAATCTCCTCGTACGTGACGACCATGTCGAGGTAGCAGCCGTTGAAGCCGGCGGCGAGCGCGCGGTCGATACGGCCCTGGACGATGGGCCACCAGCGCTCGTCCCAGTACTTCACGTACTGCTCGTCGGGCCAGCCGGACACGGGGCCGAGCTTCAGGTCCGCGGGTACCTGGCTCCACTCGGGGCGGTACTCCTCGATGGCGCCAATCTCGAAGTAGGCGAGCACCTGCTTGCCCCGGGCCTTGAGCGCCGAAATCTCCGCGGCGGTGAAGTAGCCGCTGGAACCGTCGCGCACGAGCTCCACGATGGCGAGGTCGAACTTCGATGCGGCAATCGCGTCGAGCTTCCCCTGCGGATAGTTGGTGAGCTGGTACGTGAAGCTCTTCACGTTCGACCAGGGCACCTGCGTGCCCGCGTCCGTCGGAGTCCCCGCGTCGATGGGAGTCCCCGCGTCGGTGGGAGTCCCCGCGTCGGTGGGAGTCCCCGCGTCGGTGGGAGTGCCCGCGTCGCTCGCCGCCACCTGTACGCGCACGACGAGCAGGTCCAGCAGTGACGCATCGGCGGTGGAGTCCGTGCGGTAGCGCAGCTTCACCGGGCCGCCGGCCAGGAAGCGCGCGGGCGTGGGCAGGGCCAGCGACGTGGCCGTCCAGCGCCACGACTGCGCGAAGGTGTTGTCACCCACCAGGGCCCAGCTGTTCGTCGAGTAGTCCCACGCCTCGATGACCCAGCGCATCTGTGCCTTCGCGGGGCCTCGGTAGTTCACGCCGACCTCGGCCGCGACGACGCTGTCCGCGCTCACGCCGGTGGGCAGCGGATGGGTGCACGTGGCGGAGCTGTTCGGCGCGAACTCGACGTACTCGGCCCAGCGGTCCTGCGTTCCGGACAACGTCTGCGTGTTGAGCCCCTGGACGCTCTGGCCCGAGGGCAGGGCGCCGCGCTCGAACTGGAGCGTGGTGCAGGGCAGGGTCCGCGCGTCGGGCAGGATGGCGTCCTGTCCGGTGTCGAAATCATCGTGCGTGGCCTTGTCGCCACACGCGGCCAGCAGGGCCAGCCAGGTCCAAGCCAACAACCACTTCATCGCGACTCGCATGCAACGGCTCCTCAGGGGTGTGGAGTAGCGAGCCGGCCTTAACGCCGCGCGACGTGTGCGAGCAACGTGAAGTCTGTGCGCACGTCGTCGATGCGCACGGACTCCCCTTCATCGCTGGAACATTCGTCCGAGCCTGGACGCGGACACGAACCCCGAGGTCCGAATCAGTCCCCGTTCGGGTCCCACTCGGAGATGTCGTACTTGGGGTCCGGCGGCGGCTTGGGGCGCGGAGGCGCGGCGGGCGCGGGAGGCGGCGCCTTCTTCGCGGTGGGCGCGGGCGTCGGCGCGGGCTCGTCGTCGAGCAGCGGGTCCTTCTTCTCCTCGGTCCGCGGGGCGGCCGGGGCCTCGGTCCGAGCGGGCTCCGAGCGCGGTGACGGCCTGGTCGCGGCGGTGGGCGTGGGCGCGGGCGGCGCGTCCAGCGGCTCCAGGTCATCGGCGATGTCCGCCGAGGGCGCCGGCGCGGGCTTCGGCTCGGAGTCCGACGCGCGATAGACCCCCTGCCGCGACACCGGCGGCGGAGGCGGCGACGTGTCGAGCGGCGCGGGCGTCGGCTCCTTGGGCGTGCTCGTGTCCTCGGCGGGAATCTCGTCGGGTGAGCGGTACGCGCCTCGCGGCCCGGGCGGACGCTCCGGACGCGCGTCGCCGAACGGGTCCTCCTCGCGGTTGGTGGTGCGCCTCGGCTCCGAAGAGGAGTTGGCGTCACCGAACGGGTCCTCCTCGCGGTTCACCGGCTTGCCCGGACGGCGCGACGGGCGACGCGGCTCGTCCGCCACCACGCCCGACGGCAGCCCTCGAATCGCCGAGTGCCGGTCGCTGCACTCCTCGCGGTTCTCCGTGCAGATGGAGAGGCACTGGGTGAGCTTCTTGAGCGTGCGGCCGCTGCCGCCGTACTCGATGGAGCAGTCCTCCTTGCAGGTGGCGTAGTCCTCCTGACAGCCGGAGGGGGCGGTGCCGCGCTGGGCGCTGACGGGGCTGGCGGCGAGCACCAGGAGCAGGACGGGAAGGGAACGCATGGCAATTGCGAAAACTACCAGTCTTCGTGCCTCCCGGCGCCAGGGGGGCGCGGTATGGTCCGGGGAGCGCGGCCGGAGCGCCCAAGGAGGAACATGGCTGTCAGGGTGGGCATCATCGGGAGCCATGGTCTGGAACACCTCCTGGGGTTCAATGGTCGTCTGGAGACCCACACCCTCGAAACGCCCTTCGGTCCCCATGCGGGGCCGCTGTTCTCCGGGGAGTTGGACGGCGTCTCCGTCGTCTACGTTCCACGCCACGGCCAGGGCCACCTCTTCAACGCCACCCGCGCCCCCTACCGCGCCAACCTGTTCGCGCTGAAGCAGCTGGGCGTCACGCACGTGCTCTCCACCAGCACCGTGGGCAGCCTCCAGGAGCACCTGCCGCCGATGCAGCTCGTCGTGCCGGACCAGGTCATCGACCGGACCTACCGGCGCCCCTGCACCTTCTACGACGACGTGGCCGTGCACGTGGAGCTGGGCCAGCCCTTCTGCGCGACGCTGCGCAAGGCGCTGTCCAACGCCGCCCTCGCCTCCAACGCCGTGGTGGCCACCCAGGCCACGTATGTCTGCATCGAGGGCCCCGCGCTCAGCACACGCGCGGAGAGCCTGCTGTACCGCACCTGGGGCGGGGACCTGGTGGGCATGACCGCCATGCCCGAGGCGCGGCTCGCCCGGGAGGCGGAGCTGCACTACGCCCTGGTGGCGCTGCCCACCGACTACGACTCCTGGCAGGCCCCTCCGGAGGGCCAGGAGCACGAGGCCCTCCTGGCGCGGCTGTCGCACAACGTGCAGGCCGTCACCTCCAAGGGCGCCACCCTCATCCGCCGCGCGCTCGCGCGCATCGCCGAGACGCCCGTCACCTGCCGGTGTGACTCCGCGCTGGCCATGGCGTTGTGGACCGAACGCTCCCGCATCCCCGACGAGGTCCGCTCGCGGCTTCGTCCACTGCTGGGCAGATACCTCCCGCCGAACGTCGTCTAGCAAGGAGAGGGCTCGGTCGGCCGCCTGCTGCCGAACGGCGTCACGCACCCCACCTTCCGTTACCCGAGAGTGGGGAGCGAGGAGGGAAGGATGCGGCTGCCACGGCTCAAGTACCTCACGTGGCGCGAGTTCGCGCGGCGCTTCGTGAAGGAGTTCCAGGAAGACACCGTCACGGACATCGCGGCGCAGCTCTCCTACTACCTGCTGTTCTCGCTGTTCCCCTTCCTGTTCTTCCTCGTCACGCTGGTGGCGTACCTGCCCTTCGCGCCCGGCGCGGTGGACGCGATGCTGGAGCGCATCCAGCCGCTGGTGCCCGGCGACGCGCTCAGCCTGGTGACGCAGCACCTGACGTCGCTGGTGGACCAGCCCCGGCCCAGGCTGCTCACCGTGGGTCTGGTGCTCGCGCTGTGGTCGGCGTCACGCGGCGCGGACGCGCTGCGCAAGGCGCTCAACCTGGCCTACGACGTGACCGAGTCGCGGCCCGTGTGGAAGACGCAGGGCCTGGCGGTGGTGGTGACGCTGGTGGGCACGCTGCTGATTCCCCTGTCGTTCGCCGTGTTCCTCCTGGGCGGGCGGCTGGGGGCGTGGCTGGCGACGCGGCTGCAGGTGGAGGAGGCGTTCTACCTGGTGTGGTCCTGGGTGCGCTGGCCCTTCACCGCGGGCCTGGTGATGCTGGTGTTGTCGCTCTGCTACTACCTGCTGCCGGACGTGAAGCAGCGCTTCAAGTACATCACCCCCGGCTCCGTCCTGGGCACGCTGGCGTGGATGGGGAGCACGTGGGGCTTCACGCAGTACGTGGAGCACTTCGGCAAGTACAACGTCACCTACGGCTCCATCGGTGGCGTGGTGGTGCTGCTGCTCTGGCTCTACATCTCCGGGCTGGTGTTCATCCTGGGCGGGGAGATCAACGCCATCCTCGAGCACGCCTCCGCGGAGGGGAAGGAGAAGGGCGCGCGCGACTTCGACGAGCCCGCGCCCGCCGAGCCGCCCCTCAAGACGCCGGGGGCCGCCAAGAGCGCGGCCAGCGCGAAGCGCTCGAAGATGGCCTTCTGGCGCTGGCGTCGGCGCGTGGCCCGGGGGAAGTCCCCCGAGCCCTCCGGAGCGGAGCAGCAGCCTCCGTCCTCCACGCTGCACTGACGACGCCCTTGGGTTAGCGCGCGCCCAGCTTCTGCTTGATGGCGGGCAGCTGGCCCGGGCTGTTGTTGCTGCCGCGCAGGTTCTTCTCCTTGATGTACTTCTCCAGGTCGCCGATGCGCTGCCGGTTGGTGGGGTGGGTGCTCAGCCACTTCATGACGCCCGGCGTGTCACCGCCCTGCGCCTGGAGCTTCTGGAAGAAGGTGATGAGGCCCTTGGGGTCGAAGCCGGCGCCGGAGGAGTAGCGCGCGCCGAACTCGTCCGCCTCCAGCTCCTCGCTGCGGCTGTGCGCGAGCAGCGCGCCACCGCCCACCAGCTGCGCGGCCACCTGCGCGGCGGCGCCGGGGTTCTGCCCCAGGGCGAGCTGGGTGACGGTCTGGATGCCCATCTGGTTGACCATGGCGCGCGCCGAGTGGCGGCCGACGACATGGCCGGCCTCGTGGGCCATGACGCCCGCCAGCTCCGCCTCCGTGTCCGAGGCGAGGATGAGGCCCGTGTAGACGTAGAGATAGCCGCCGGGCGTGGCGAAGGCGTTGACCATCTTCGGGTCGTCGATGACGTTGATCTTCCACTTCACCCCAGGCCGGTCCTTGGCGGCCTGCTTGAGGATGGGCGCGGACAGGCCACGCACGTACTCGACGATGGTCGGGTCCTCGACGTATTTGATCTTCTCCTTCTGCTCGAGCTCCTTCTTCACCTGCTGACCGATCTCCTCCTCCTGCTCATCCGAGATGAAGGTCTTCGCGAGAGCCTTCTCCGCCTGGACGCGCTGCGTGGTGCAGCCCGCCGTCACGCCCAGGACGAGGGCGAGGCTCCATACCGCCGAGAGAATCCGCTGCATGACCGAATGCGCCTTTCTTGACCGGTTGATGCGTTGAGAGAGCGACTGACTGCCCGGACTCTTGGGCAGCGTCCGCCTCCACGGCAAGCCCCTCGTGACGCTTCCGACCGGCAGCGGACCCGCGTTGCTCGTCGCACGGCTCGTGTGCCCTCCGGTGGTGCGTGCGAGCCTTGCGGCGGGCTTGGGGGCCATCGACGTTCAAGGCGTGCGGTGTCGGTCGGGGGTGACACCGCGAGGAGGTCGTCATGGCTCGTCCGGTCTGGGTGGGCTCGCTGAGCTTCGGGCTGGTGACGCTCCCGGTGAGGCTGCACGGCGCCGTCTCTTCCCGGCAGGCCCGCTTCCATCTGCTGCATGACGCGGACGGCGCCCGCATCCAGAACAAGCGGGTGTGCTCCGCGGAGGGCGAGGAGGTGCCGCTCGAGCACGTGGTGCGGGGGTACACGCTGGAGGACGGCCGGCAGGTCACCGTGACGAGCGGCGAGCTGGACGCGCTGGACCCGGTGTCCAGCCGGGTCATCGCGCTGGAGGAGTTCGTGGACCCGGCGGAGGTGGACCCCTTGCTGCTGGACACGTCGTACCACCTGGTGCCGGCGCGCGGCGCGGAGCCGGCGTATGCGTTGATGGCGGAGGCGCTGCGCGCGTCGGGACGCGTGGGCGTGGGACGGCTGGTGCTGTACCAGAAGGGCCACCTGTGTCTGGTGCGGCCCCATGCTCGCGGGCTCGTGCTGTCCACCTTGCACGCCGTGGACGAGGTGGTGTCGCAGGAGCAGCTCTCCGAGCTGGAGCTGACGGGCGCGAGCGTGGCGCCGGCCGAGCTGGACGCCGCGCTCAGGCTCATCGAGTCCCGCTCCACCACGTTCGACCCCCGGCGCCATCCGGATGAGCACCGCCAGCGGGTGATGGCCTTCCTGGAGCGACGGGCGCGCGCGCAGGCGAAGTCGAAGCGTGTACCCCGGACGGCGCCGGAGGTGGGTGCTCCAGCAGGCGCCAAGGTACGAGGTCCGGAGGCGACGCCGGTGGAAGGCGCGTTGCGGCTGCGTCCACGGCTGGCGGCGCGGGAGGTTCGGGAGGACTCGGGAGGGCTCGGCTCCAAGCCATTCCGGGTGGAGCCAGGGGAGGGTGGGGCACCGGATGATCCACGGCGGGCCTCGACGCCCGGGCCGGTGACTCCATATGCGACACCGGAGGGCAGTGGCGGCCTGGGGGCGCCGGATCCGAAGAAGCCTCGCGGCTGAGCGCGTCCGGGGGCCCTCCGCAATTAATGCGTGGGCCGGGCTTGGGGCCGGTGCTATGTGCCCGAGCGGATGCCCGAGTTACCCGAAGTGGAGATCGCCCGGCGCAATCTGGTGCGCTGGTTCACGGGCCGTCGACTCGTGCGCGCGGAGGCGGATGACACCCGCGTCTTCCGCGGCGCCGAGCGTGCGCGTTTCGCGCAGCTGCAGGGGCGGCTGGAGTCGCTCGTGCGCCGGGGCAAGTACCTGCTCTTCTCCTTCGAGGAGGGCCGTGGCCTGTTGGGCCACCTGGGCATGACGGGCAAGTTCGTGCGCCGCGCGCCCACCGACGTCGTCCCCTACAGCCGCGCCCGCTTCCATCTCGACGACGGCCAGGTGCTGCACTTCGCCGACGCGCGCATGTTCGGGCGCATGGAGCCGACCCCCGCCGCGGGCCTGCGCTCGCTCGACGTGGTGAAGGCCCTGGGGAGGGATCCGCTGGCGGACGGCCTCACCGCCGGCCAGCTGGAGCAGGCCGTGGCGTCCTCGAAGCAGGACCTGAAGGTGGCGCTGATGGACCAGGCGCGCATCGCCGGCCTGGGCAACATCCACGCCGCGGAGGCCCTGTTCCGAGCGGGCCTGCACCCCGCGCGCAAGCCCTCCACCCTCGCCCCGGAGGACTGGAAGCGCCTGGTCCAGGCCATCCGGGAGAGCATCGACTTCGGCCTCGAGGAGCAGCAGGGCGAGGAGCCCGTGTACCTGGAGGAGGGCGGCTCCGAGAACCCGTTCCTGGTGTACGGCCGAGGTGAGGGCCCGTGCTCCAGGTGCGGCTCGCCGGTGGAGTCCTTCCCCCAGGCGGGGCGCACCACCTACGCCTGTCCGAAGTGCCAACCCCGGGGGAGGGCAGGGAAATGACCCCGGGCGTCCTGTCGTCAACGGCGCGAACCGACGTCCCGGTTGGCGTTGACACCCCCCTGTCCCATGGCTTGAATCGCCCGCCTTTCCGACCCGGCCGCCCCGAGCGGCCCTGGAGATCGTTGCCCATGTCTCACGTCCTGCTGGCGGCGCTGCTCGTCGCTTCCTCAACGGCCACCGCCCAGGTGCCCGCCGGGGGCACGCCTCCGCCCGCGCCCGCGGAGGCCGCGCCCGCCCCCGCCCCCGAGGCTCCGGCCACCTCCCCCGAGCAGCCCGCCGCCGCCCAGCCCGCCGCCACCCCCGTGCCCGCGGCCGAGGCGGTCACCCAGGACGACCTGGAGGCCACGAAGCAGGAATTGCGCGGAGAGATTCGCGCCGAGGCCGCCAAGCAGTCCCTCAACGGCGAGGAGTGGAGCGAGGAGTACCCCGAGGAGAAGCGCAAGCTGGAGGTCTTCCAACTCGACGGCTACTTCCGCCTGCGCCCCACGCTCTTCTACAAGTTCGACCTGGGCCGCGTCCCGGCCACCATCGCGGGGCAGGACCTCTTCCCGCGCTCCTCGCGCACGTCGGCGAACACCCAGTCGTTCGCCACCATGCGCCTGCGCCTGGACCCCACGTTCAACGTGTCCGAGCAGGTGAAGATCAAGCTCCAGGTGGACGGCCTGGACAACCTGGTGCTCGGCTCCACGCCGGACACCCTGTACCCGGGTGACCCGCGCAACGTCTTCACCATCTTCTCCGAGGACCAGGAGTCCTTGGGTGACACGCTGTCGGACTCCATCAAGCTGCGCCGCGCCTACGGCGAGGTGAACACGCCGGTGGGCATCCTGCGCTTCGGCCGCATGGGCAGCCACTGGGGCCTGGGCATGCTGCGCAACGACGGCAACTGCTTCGACTGCGACTTCGGCGACACGGTGGACCGCATCCAGTTCGTCACCGAGCCGTTCGCCGGCTGGTACGTCACGCCGATGCTGGACTTCAACTCCGAGGGCTCGGTGTACCGCACGGGCGCCCAGGGCGAGCCGGTGGACCTGACCCAGGCCGATGACGCCCACAGCTGGGTGATTGCCATCGCCCGCCGGGACACGGACGCGCAGATCCGCTCCAAGCTCGACAACAACCAGGGCGTGCTCCAGTACGGCCTGCACTTCACCTACCGCACGCAGAACTACCAGGACGTCACCAACGACACGACGGGGCAGGTGAGCTTCATCCCCCGCGACGCCAAGCTGTACGTCCCGGACTTCTGGCTGCGCTACGAGGAGCGCTCCTGGCGCATCGAGATGGAGCTGGCGGCGGTGCTCGGCAACATCAACAGCCGCGGCCTGAGCCTGAACGAGGCGATGGCGGACCCCAGCCTGCGCGTGGCCCAGTTCGGCGGCGTGCTCCAGGGTGAGGTGAAGGCGCTGGAGAACAAGCTGACGGTGGGCCTGGAGCTGGGCTTCGCCTCCGGCGACAAGGCGCCGGGCTTCGGCAACTACCCGGGCCGCACCGGCTCCGGCAACCCGAACGGCCCCAACAACTACACCCAGCCGGGCGACGTGGAAGGCCCCCAGTACCGCTGCGACGCGGGCGGCTGCGCGGATGACGCCATCCGCAACTTCCGCTTCAACCGCGACTACCGCGTGGACCTCATCCTGTGGCGCCAGCTCATCGGCGGCATCACCGACGCGTTCTACGTCCGCCCGTCCGTGAAGTACGCGGTGGCGCCGGGCATCGACGTGTACGGCCGGGTCATCTACTCGCAGGCGCTCTACGCGGAGTCGACGCCGTCGTTCACCAGCAAGTCGCTGGGCATCGAGCTGAACGCGGGCGTGGACTACACCACCGAGGATGGCTTCATCGCGGGCCTGGCCTACGGCATCCTCTTCCCGATGAGCGGCCTGCAGCAGTACCAGGAGGTGCTGCGTCGGGACTTGGAGACGCCGCACACCATGCGCGGCTGGCTGGGCGTGAAGTTCTAGCCATGCGGCGCGCCCTGGCTTCGCTGAGCATCGCCGCCCTCCTCGTGCTGGGGATGGTGGCGTGTGGCATCAAGGGCGCGCCCAAGCCGCCGCTGGCGCCGAGCGCGCCGGCGACGGAGACGCCTCCTCCGCCGTCGGACACCGCGCCGACGACGGTGGCGCCCACCGGACCCTCCGTGTCGCCGACGACGGATGGTGGCGTGGTGACGCCGACCACCACCACCGACGCGGACGCCGGAGTCCCGTGAGCTTCTTCACCTATCGAAAGGGCGTGCTGCACGCGGAAGGCGTGCCGCTGCCCGCCATCGCGGACGCGGTGGGTACGCCCGCCTACGTCTATTCCACCGCGGCGCTCACCGGGCACTTCGGCGCCGTCGTCGACGCCTTCGGCGAGGCCCGGCCGCTCATCTGCTACTCGGTGAAGGCCAACTCCAACCTCTCCATCCTCCGACTGTTCGCGGGGCTGGGTGGGGGCTTCGACATCGTCTCCGGTGGAGAGCTGGCCCGCGTGCGGCAGGCGGGCGGCGAGGCCGCGAAGACGGTGTTCGCAGGCGTGGGCAAGACGCCGGAGGAGATGGCGGCCGCGCTGGACGCGGGCCTCCTCTTGTTCAACGTGGAGAGCGCCGAGGAGCTGGAGGCGCTGGACGCGGTGGGGCGGCGGCTCGGGAAGAAGGCGCCGTTCGCCCTGCGGGTGAATCCGGAGGTGGACGCGCGCACGCACCGCTACATCGCCACCGGGCTGAAGACGTCCAAGTTCGGCGTGCCCTTCGAGGAGGCGGTGGCACTGTACGAGCGCTCCAAGAAGATGAGGGGCCTCAAGGCCGCGGGCCTGGACTGTCACATCGGCTCGCAGCTCACGCAGAGCTCGCCGGTGCGCGCGGCGCTCACCAAGGTCGCCGGCCTGTACCGCGAGCTCAAGGCGCGCAAGCACCCGCTGGAGTACCTGGACGTGGGCGGCGGGCTGGGAATCACATACACGGACGAGACGCCTCCGTCGGTGGCGGAGTACGCGCGGGTGGTGCTCGCGGCCACGAAGGACACGGGCGCGCGGCTGGTGCTGGAGCCCGGGCGCTCGCTGGTGGGCAACGCGGGCGTGCTGCTCACGCGCGTGCTGTACCGCAAGCTGACGCCGGCCAAGCGCTTCGCCATCGTCGACGCGGGCATGAATGATTTGCTGCGGCCCGCCCTCTACGAGGCCCACCATGGCTTCGTCCCGCTGGTGAAGCGGCGGGGCAAGGAAGTGGAGGTGGATGTGGTGGGGCCGGTGTGTGAGTCCACCGACGTGCTGGCCAAGGCGCGCTCCCTGGTCCTCCCCCAGCCTGGCGAGCTGTATGCCTTCCTCAGCGCCGGGGCTTACGGCATGAGCATGGCTTCCAACTACAACTCCCGCCCCCGTCCCGCGGAGGTCCTGGTGGCCGAGGAGGCCTGGCGGGTGGTGCGGGAGCGCGAGCGCACCGAGGATCTCTGGCGCGGCGAGCGGGCCTGAACATATAAGCGCCGGCATGAAGACCTTCGAAGGCTCCATGACGGCGTTGGCCACCCCGTTCCGCAACGGCGCGCTCGACGAGTCGGCCTACCGGGCCCTGGTGCGGCAGCAGATCGAGGGCGGCACCAGCGTGCTCATCCCCATGGGCACCACGGGTGAGTCCGTCACCATGTCCGCCGACGAGCGCGCCCGCGCGGTGCGCGTGGTGGTGGAGGAGTCGAAGGGCCGGGCCCTGGTGGTCGGCGGCGCGGGCTCCAACAACACGGCTGAAGTCATCGAGGGCGTGGCGCGCGTGCGGGACGCGGGCGCGGACGGCACGCTCATCGTCACGCCGTACTACAACAAGCCCACGCAGACGGGCCTGGTGGAGCACTTCCGCGCGGTGGCCAGGGCGCACCCGGGCTTCCCCATCATCGCGTACAACGTCCCCGGCCGCACCGGCGTGGACCTGCTGCCGGAGACGGTGCAGCGGCTGTGCGACTTCCCGGAGGTGGTGGCCATCAAGGAGGCCACCGGCAACATGGCCCGGGCGGTGGACATCCTGGAGAAGTGCGGCGAGCGGCTGACGCTCCTGTCCGGTGACGACTTCACCGTGCTGCCCTTCATCGCCTGCGGCGGCAAGGGCGTCATCTCCGTGTCCTCCAACGTGGCGCCCCGGATGATGGCGGACCTGGTGGCGTCCGCTCGGGCCGGCGACTTCGCCCGCGCGCGCGAGCTCCAGGTGAAGCTCAACAACCTCCACCGGCTGCTCTTCGTGGAGTCCAGCCCCATCCCCGTGAAGTGGGGCCTGCACCTGCTCGGTCTCTTCGGGCCGGAGGTGCGGCTGCCGCTGGTGCCCATGACGGAGCCCAACGCGGCGAAGCTGGCCGAGGAGCTGCGTCAGCTGGGCCTGTTGAAGCACTGAAGTCGCTCTGCCGAGCGCCACACGCCACGACACGCCAGGAGCGCGGCCCACCATGATTCGCACCGTCATCACCGGCATCACCGGCCGCATGGGCAGCACGCTCCTGCGCCTGTCGCGCGACGCGGAGGACCTGCGGGTCGTCGGGGCCACGGAGCGTCCCGGCAGCGCCTCGGTGGGGCTGGACGCGGGGCTGGCGGCGCGCATCGGCGCGCTCGAGGTGCAGGTGTCCGACGACCTGGGCCGCGCGCTGGATGCGGCGAAGGCGGACGTGGTCATCGACTTCACCAGCGCGGAGGTCAGCGTGGCCCACGCGAAGGCGTGCGCCGAGCGCGGCGTGGCCTTCGTGTGCGGCTCCACGGGCTTCTCGCCGGAGGCCGCGCAGGCGCTGGCCGAGAGCGCGAAGCAGGTGCCCATCGTCGCCGCGCCGAACATGTCGGTGGGCGTCAACCTGGTCATCCGCGTGGCCGCGGAGCTGGCGCGCGTGCTGGGCCCGGGCTTCGACGTGGAGGTGCTGGAGGCGCATCACCGGATGAAGAAGGACGCGCCCAGCGGCACGGCGCTGCGGCTGGCGGAGGTGCTCGCCTCCGCGCTGGGCCGCACGCAGGACGACCTGACCTTCGCCCGCCACGGGCAGATTGGCGCGCGCCCCGCGAATGAGATTGGCGTGCAGACGCTGCGCGGGGGTGATGTGGTGGGCGAGCACACCGTGTACTTCTTCGGCGAGGGCGAGCGCATCGAGCTCACGCACCGGGCGACCAGCCGCGACCAGTTCGGGCTGGGGGCGCTGCGCGCGGCGCGCTGGGTGGTGGGCCGCCCGCCGGGGCTGTATGACATGGCCGACGTGCTCGGCTTCCAGAGGACTTCATGACGACCGCCCGCTACTGCCGCTTCCTCTACGAGGGCCGTGCGCACCATGGCCGCGTCGAGGGCACCGAGGTGGTGGTGCTCTCCTCGGCGCCCTGGCTGGCCGGCGTCAAGGACACGGGCATCCGCCGCTCGCTGTCCGCGGTGTCGCTGCTGGTGCCGGCGGACGCATCGAAGGTCGTCTGCATCGGCCAGAACTACCGCAAGCACGCGGAGGAGATGGGCAAGCCCGTCCCCGTCGAGCCGCTCATCTTCACCAAGCCCTCCACCGCGCTCAACGGCCCCCGCTCGCCCATCCGCATCCCCAAGGCGAGCCAGGAGGTGCACTTCGAGGCGGAGCTGGCGCTCGTC
This sequence comes from Myxococcus fulvus, assembly GCF_900111765.1. The sequence goes on along the minus strand of NZ_FOIB01000002.1, from coordinate 793,011 downwards.
ATCGGCGAGAAGCTCAAGAACGCGGATGAGATGACGGCCGCGCGCGCCATCTGGGGCCTGACGTGCTTCAACGACGTCACCGCGCGGGACATCCAGAAGCGCGAGACGCAGCACACGCGCGCCAAGGGCTACGACACCTTCGCGTGTGCGGGGCCGTGGGCGGTGACGGGCCTGTCGCCCGCCGACCTCCAGATTTCCTGCCGGGTGAACGGGCAGGTGCGCCAGGACAGCCGCACCTCCGACATGGTGTTCAGCCCCGCTCGCCTGGTGTCGTTCATCTCCCACATCATGACGCTGCTTCCAGGGGACATGATTTCCACCGGCACGCCCTCGGGAGTGGGGAAGCTTGCGGCTGGCGACTCGGTTGAAGTGGAAATCGAGGGAATCGGGACGCTGCTCAATCCAGTTGAGATGGAGCCGTGAGCACCATCGTCTACGTCGGGTTGGGCTCGAACGAGGGGGACCGCGAGTCCCACCTGGTCGCCGCCCTCACCGCGCTGTCCCGCATCGATGCGGTGGCGGTGCTTCGTTGTTCCTCTCTTTTCGACAGCGCCCCGGTCGGGCCGCCGCAGCCGCGCTATCTCAACGCGGTGGTGGCCCTGGACTGCGCGCTGTCCCCGCAGCGCCTGTTGGTCATCCTCCAGCAGATTGAAAAGGACCTGGGCCGGCGCCGCGAGCAGCACTGGGGCCCGCGCACCATCGACCTGGACATCCTCTTCTGGGAGGGACAGGTGGTGGCGGACCCGCATCTGCAGGTGCCGCACCTGGAATTGCACAAGCGTCGCTTCGCGCTGGAGCCGTTGGCGGAGCTGGCGCCGGACCTGCTGCACCCCGTGTTGGGGACGACGGTGAAGGAGCTCCTCGGGAAACTCGCCCCGCAGGATGTCCGCAGGAGTGAAGCCACCTGGTGGCCCGAAGCGAGCCTGCCGAGCAACGAGACATGAACCTCTCCCTGGCCCTGGCCACCGCGGCGCTGCTCGCCGCCGAGCCCTCTTCGCTGCCCCCTGGTCACCCGCCCGTCCCTCCGGGGACCGAGGCGTCACCCACCGCGCCGTCCATGGGCGGAGGCAGCGCGCTGCCACAGGGGCATCCCCCGCTCGAGGGGGATACGCCGCCGGTGTCCCCGGACGCGCTGCCCTCGGGGCACCCGCCGCTGTCGGGAACGGGCAAGGCGCCTCCGTCCGCGGACGAACTGCTGCGGCAGCTCGACTCCACGGAGGGGCTGAAGGGGCGCGAGAAGACGTTCGAAATCGCCGCGTCGCTGGGCCGGCTGTACTACGTGAACGGCCGCAACGTGGACGCGGACACGTACCTGCAGCAGGCCGAGGCGCGCGCGAAGCCGGTGCGCGACTTGTTCCTCGCGCAGAAGAAGAAGCTGGGCAAGACGCCGGTGCCGACGGCGGAGGCCGCGAAGTGTGGCTTCACGCCCGGGCAGCCGCTGGAGGCGATGGGGCAGGTGGCGAGCGAGCGCGCGAAGAAGGGTGACGCGGCGGGCGCGGCGGCCTGTGCTCGCGCGGCGCTGGAGCCCGTGTTGGAGACGGGCGTCATGCGCGCCAACGCGCTGTACCTGGGCGGGGACTCGGCGGCGGCGCTGGTGGCGTACGGCGCGGTGCTGGAGGTGGAGCCCCGGCACGAGGAGGCGCTCTACGGGCGCGCCTCGGTGTTGTTCGAGACGAAGGGCGAGGACCTGGCGGCGTTGAAGCAGGCGCACGAGGGCTTCGAGGCGGTGCAGGCCATCAACCCCAACTCCCCGCGCGCGGCCACGGCGAAGCGGATGTCGACGCTGGTGGATGAGACGGTGAAGGCGGGCGGACGCACGAAGCTGCTCGCGTCGCGCGCCGAGGACCGGCGCATCCGGTTGTCGCAGTCGCTGGCCGCTGCTCCGCAGAAGGACGAGCTGCGTCCGCTGACGAAGGAGATGGTGGACGCGGTGCAGAACACCGAGCGCACGCCGGAGCTGGAGCAGGGCCTGACGAAGCTGGTGGAGGAGGGCGAGGAGCACCTGTCGAAGGGGCGCTACCAGGAGGCGCTCGGCAACTACACGCGCGTGGTGCCCTTCCAGCCGGAGAACGGCCGCGCGAAGGCGGGCATGGCGTGGGCGCTGGTGGGCCTGGGCCGTCCGATGGCCGCGCGCGTGTGGGGCGTGGCGGTGCAGTCCGACCCGGCGGCGGTGGAGCGGCTCGGCGACATGCTGCTCGAGAAGGGTGACGCGAAGGGCGCCAAGGCCCTCTGGGAGAAGCTGTCCTCGGACGCGCCCGAGTACAACAAGACCGGCCTCCAGGCGAAGCTGTCGCGGTAGGCACCCCGGGCTCGCACCTTCGCGGTGCGAGCCTGTTCAGACGAACTTCGCGGCGAGCAGGTCCTGCACGTCGAGCAGGCCCACGGCGCGGCCCTCGACGTCCACCACGGGCAACTGGTCCACCTTCAGCTCGCGCATCTGCGCGGTGGCCGAGAGCGCCAGCGTCTCCGGCGTCACGCAGCGCGGCTGCTTGCCCATCACGTCGCGCACCTGGATCTTGAAGTCGGTGAGGCCCTGCTCCACGCGGCGGCGCAAGTCGCCGTCCGTGAAGATGCCCACCAGCCGCCCCGTGCGGTCCACCACGCAGGCCGCGCCCGGACGGCCCGGCGTCTTCGTCATCACCCCCACCACCTCCGACAGCGTGGCGGTGTCGCGCACCAGCGGGTTGGCGGGCCCCGTGCGCATCAGCTCGAACACGCGCTGCACCGAGCGGCCCAGCTTCCCACCCGGATGCAGCAGCGCGTAGTCATCCGTGCCGAACGGCCGAGAGCGCAGCACCGCCATGGTGAGCGCATCCCCCAGCGCGTGCAGCGCCGCCGTGGACGCCGTGGGGACCAGCCCCATCGGGCACGCCTCCTCGATGTGCCCAATCTCCAGCACCACGTCCGAGCCGCGCGCCAGCGCGCTCTGCGTGTCCGCCGTCAACGCGATGACCGGCGTCGCCATGCGCTTGAACGACGGGAGCAGCCGCACCAGCTCCTCCGTGGAGCCGCTGTTCGACAACGCGAGGATGACGTCCCCGCGCGCCACGCGGCCCAAATCCCCGTGCACCGCCTCCGCGGGGTGCAGGAACACCGAGCGGACACCCGTGGACGCGAGCGTGGCGGAGAGCTTCTGGCCGATGTGGCCCGCCTTCCCCATGCCCGTCACGATGACCTGCCCCTGACACTCGCGCACCAGCCGCACCGCCCGCACGAACGGCGCGCCCAGCCTCTGCGTCACGCCGAGGATGGCGCGCGACTCCGCCTCCAGCACGTCGCGCGCGCACGCGAGCAGGGCCTCGTCGTCCAGCTCGGACGTGGGGGCCAGGGTGGAGCGGCCCGGGAGGGCGCGCAGACGGGGCTTCTTGGCAACGGAGCGTGGGGAGCGGGCCATGGCGACGGCTTCGCCTTCTACCTCCCACTCCCGCCTGGGGCCACCCTTGACGCGTGGGGGGGCATCGGTTACGCGCCTGCTCGCCCGGCTCCCCTCGGAGCCGACCCCATCCCTCGCCCTCATTCGCGGGCCCATCCAGGAGAGTGAACAGATGAAGTTCTTCATCGACAGCGCGGACGTGGAGGAGATTCGCAAGGCCCACGCGATGGGCTGCGTGGACGGCGTGACGACGAACCCCTCGCTCCTGGCCAAGGTCGGCCGTGGGCTCGAGGAGACCATTCGCGAAATCTGCTCCATCGTCGACGGCCCCATCAGCGCCGAGGCCGTCTCCCTGGACGCCGAAGGGCTCATCGCCGAGGGCCGCACCCTGGCGAAGATTCACGACAACGTCGTGGTGAAGATTCCCATGGGCGTCGAGGGCGTGAAGGCCGTCAAGGCGCTCACCGCCGAGGGCATCCGCACCAACGTCACCCTCATCTTCTCCGCCAACCAGGCCCTGCTGTGCGCCAAGGCCGGCGCCACCTACGTGTCGCCCTTCGTCGGCCGGCTGGACGACATCTCCCAGGACGGCATGGAGCTCATCGCCAACATCCTGGAGATTTATCAGAACTATGACTTCGACACGCAGGTGCTCGTCGCCAGCGTGCGCAACCCCGTGCACGTGCTCCAGTCCGCTCGCCTGGGCGCCCACGTCGCCACGCTGCCGTACAACGTCATCACCCAGCTGGCCAACCACCCGCTGACCGACGCGGGCATCAAGAAGTTCCTCGCGGATTGGGAAAAGGTCCCCAAGGCCGCGAAGTAGTCACTCGCCTCGCCCCCGGGTGCCACAGGACTGGCCCCCGGGGCGTCAGCCGACCCCCCGCGCACCACTTTCCCAGGCGGGTTGGGCTGGAGATTTCTCGTGACGGCATGTATTCGTTGACTCCCGAGTCAACACGTCGACCCCATCACGAGGAATCTCATGGAATTCGAGCTCTCCGAGGACCAGCGCGCCCTCCAGCAGACCGCCCGCAAGTACGCCCGCGAGGTGGTCCGCCCGAAGGCGGCGCACTACGACGAGACGGCGACCTTCCCTCGGGACCTGCTGGCGACGGCGTTCGAGCTGGGCCTGCTCAACATGGCCATCCCCACGGAGTACGGCGGGGTGGGTCTGTCGCACCTGGACCAGACGATTGTCGCGGAGGAGCTCAGCTGGGGCTGCGCGGGGGTGGCCACGTCCATCATCGCCAACGACCTGGCCAACCTGCCCATCATCCTCGCGGCCACCGACGAGCAGAAGAAGCGCCTCTTGGGCCACTTCGCCGAGAAGCTGACGTTCTCCTCGTTCTGTCTCACCGAGCCCGAGGCCGGCAGTGACGTGGCCAACATGCAGACCACGGCGCGCCGCGAGGGTGACGAGTACGTCATCAACGGCGCGAAGTGCTTCATCACCAACGGCGGTCACGCCGAGCAGTACACGGTGTTCGCCACCGTGGACAAGGCGAAGAAGCACAAGGGAATCACGTGTTTCGTCGTCCAGGGCCGCCCCAAGGGGCTGTCCGTCAGCAAGCACGAGAACAAGATGGGCCAGCGCGCCAGCGACACCGTGTCGCTCACGTTCGAGGACGTGCGCGTGCCGGTGGCAAACCGCATCGGCGAGGAGGGCCAGGGCTTCGCCATCGCCATGGCCACGCTGGACAACAGCCGCCCGCTCACCGCCATGTTCTCCGTGGGCATCGCCCGCGCCGCGCTCGAGCACTCCATGGAGTACGCCTCGCAGCGCAAGACGTTCGGCAAGCCCATCATCGAGCACCAGGCCATCCAGTTCATGATTGCCGACATGGCCATGAACACCCACGCGGCCCGCATGCTCACCTACGAGAGCGCGTGGCTGCTCGACCAGGGCAAGCGCAACACCCTCCAGTCCAGCTACGCCAAGTCCTTCGCCGCCGACATGGCCATGAAGGTCGCCACCGACGCGGTCCAGGTCTACGGCGGCTACGGGTACATCAAGGAGTACCCCGTGGAGAAGCTGATGCGCGACGCGAAGCTCATCCAGGTGTACGAGGGGACCAGCCAGGTCCAGCGCCTCGTCATCGCTCGAGAACTGTTCAAGTAGAAAAGCAGAACTGGGCCCGGCGGCCGTTTCCCGTTGCCGCCGTCGTGCCCCGATGCCTATTAACCCAGGCCGTTCGCGCGTCGCGTCAATCCTGTGCGCGCCGGACTGTTTTCCAGCCTTCTAAAACGCCTCCCGCAAGGAGAAGCCGCCGTGAAGATCCTCGTCACCGCCAAGCGCGTGGAAGACCCCGAGTCGAAAATCAAGGTGAAGCCCGATGGCTCGGGCATCGTCCAGGAGGGGCTCAAGTACAAGATCAACCCCTTCGACGAGATTGGCGTGGAGGAAGGCCTCCGGCTCGTCGCCAAGCACCAGGGTGAAGTGGTGGTGGTGTCCATCGGCGGCAAGGAGGTGCAGGAGCAGCTGCGCCACGCGCTGGCCATGGGCGCGCACCGCGCCGTGTGGGTGAACCACACGGGCCCGCTGGACCAGCTGGGCATCGCCGGCCTGCTGCAGAAGGTGACCGAGAAGGAGAAGCCGGACCTGGTCATCCTGGGCAAGCAGTCCATCGACGACGACCAGAACCAGGTGGGCCAGTACCTGGCCGAGTTCCTGGGCTGGGGCCAGGCCACGTTCGCCTCCAAGGTGGAGTCGCTGGAGAGCGCCGAGGAGAAGAACAAGGAGCCGGCCGTCAAGCTCACCGCGGACAAGAAGGCCGTCCAGGTGGTGCGCGAGGTCGACAACGGGCTGGCCACGCTGGAGTGCCAGCTGCCCGCCGTCGTCACCACGGACCTGCGCCTGAACCAGCCGCGCTACGCGAGCCTGCCGGGCATCATGAAGGCCAAGAGCAAGCCCATCGAGGAGCTGACGCCTGCCGGTCTGGGCGTGGACGTGGCTCCGAAGATCCAGGTGCTGAAGCTGGCGTCCCCGCCCGCGCGCAAGGCCGGCATCAAGGTGCCGGACGTGGCCACGCTGGTGGACAAGCTGCGCAACGAGGCGAAGGTCGTCTAACCCTCTCGGAAGATACGGAGACACTCCAATGCCAATCGTTCTCATCGTCGCCGAGCAGCAGCCGGACGGGAACCTCCGCAAGGCCTCCCTGAACGCCATCACCGCGGGCAAGCAGCTCGCGGACAAGGCCGGGGCGGAGTTGCACATCGCCATCCTCGGCAAGGACCCGGCCAAGGTGGCCGAGGAGCTCAAGGGCACCGGCGCCAAGGCCGTGCACGTGGGCGCCGCCGCGGAGCTGGAGCACTACCTGGCGGAGACGTATGCCCCCGCGCTCGCCACGCTCGCCACCGAGCTCAAGGCGGACTTCGTGGGCATGGCGTCCACCGCGCAGGGCAAGGACCTGATGCCCCGCCTCGCCGCGCGTCTGAAGGCCGCCATGGCCACGGACATCACGGGCCTGGGTGGCTCGGGCGCGGACATCATCTTCAACCGCCCGATGTGGGCCGGCAACGTGTTCGCCGAGGTGAAGCTGAACACGCCGGTGAAGGTGTTCACCGTGCGCGCCACGGAGTTCCCCGCGGCCGCCGGTGGCCAGGGCGCCGCCGAGGTGAAGACCTTCGCGCCGAAGATTGAAGCGTCCAAGACGAAGTTCGTCGAGTTCAAGGAAGTGAAGAGCGCTCGCCCGGAGCTGACCGAGGCGCGCGTCGTCATCTCCGGTGGCCGTGGCACCAAGGGCGACTTCAAGGAGATTGAGGCGCTGGCCGATGACCTGGGCGCCGCAGTGGGCGCGTCCCGCGCGGTGTGCGACGCGGGCTGGGTTCCCAATGACTTGCAGGTCGGTCAGACGGGCAAGGTCGTGGCGCCGTCGCTGTACATCGCCGCGGGCATCAGCGGCGCCATCCAGCACCTGGCGGGCATGAAGAGCTCGAAGACCATCGTCGCCATCAACAAGGACGCCGAGGCTCCCATCTTCCAGGTGGCGGACTACGGCATCGTCGCGGACCTCTTCAAGGTCCTCCCCGAGCTGCGCTCGGAGCTGCAGAAGCTGAAGTAGCGGCGCGCTGGCCCGTTCGGGCTGACGAGGGGCGGGAGTGGGGACCCGAGGGTTCCCACGCTCGCCCCTTCGTCGTTTCCGGAGGTCGGCTACAGCTCGATGTCGCTGTCGCGGCCACCGCGGGCCGGGACGTTCTCGTCGGCGCCGGGAGGCTCCGGCGGAGGCGGCAGCGGCTCGTCGTCCTCCGGCGTCTCCTCGCTGGGGAACGCGTCGGGGGCGTCCGGCGCGTCGTCGCGCAGGTCGATGCGGCTGCCGTCCTCGAGCTCGACGGCGAGCGTGTCGTAGCGCCACTCGTCCTCGCCCTGCTTCGTCGCGTCGATGAAGAGCGTGCCGTCGGCCTGCGGGCCATCCAGGGGGATGGTGAACTTCGCGTGCGTCTGGCCGTTGATGGACTGGACCGCCGACTGCTTCGGCAGGCCCGTCTGGATGGGAGCGCCGAGCGCGCGCCGCACCTGTGCGTCGGACTGGGCAATGGCCACCGCGTCCGTGTACGCGCCCATGTTGCTCAGCGACTTCACGCCGAGCCCCACCATCGCGAAGCCCAGGCAGCCGCACGAGGCCAGCATGCCCAGGCAGCCCACGGGCACCACCCACTTCCAGTTCCGGCTCCACCAACCCCGCTGCGGCACCAGCGAGCCCTCGGGCGTCGCGTCCATGACCTCACTCCTCCTTGCGCCACCCTCCGGCCGGTGGGCGGCGCCCTCCTCTTAGCGGGACACCGGGGCGGTTGATAGGCCCGGGTCCGGGTCGGTTGGTGTGGGAGAGCGAAGGGGCTACATTCCAGCCGACGAGGGGAAGGCACGAGCAGGGCCGGACTTCCCCGGAGGTGGCGAGTGCCGCCGCGCAAGACGCCTTCCACCGAGGTGCTGCTGGACGTGCTGAGGGCGCTGCCACCCGGGCAGAAGCTCTGGGTGCGCGGTGTGGGCGGGGGCTTGTTCCCGCTGCTGCGCGCCGGTGACTCGGTGCGGGTGCTGCGCTGCGGGCCGGACGAGACGGCGCGCGGTGACGTGGTGCTGGTGCGCCAGGGGCGGATGCTGACGGCCCAGGTGGTGGTGGCCACCCAGCCCTGGAGCACGGCGCCGCTGCTGGGCGCCGAGCAGCGGGAGGACGGGGAGTTGCTGGGTCGCGCCGTCGCGCTGCGCCGTGGGCGGTGGCTGCTGCCGCTGCCCCGGCCCTTGGGGCCGGCGCTGTGGGTGACGCAGTGGACGCTGGCGTCCGCGTGGGCACAGCCCCGGACCCGGCTAGTCTATCGGGGCGTGCGGGACTTCTTCTTCTCCAACTGGTCCAGGCCCCTGCGGCGCCACCTGGTGGGGCCGCTGGAGATACGCCTGCTGCGGGCTGGGGATTTGGACGCGCTCGTCACCTTCGCGAGCGAGCGCCTGGTCGTCTCCGCCAGCTTCCTGCGCCGGCAGCTCCGGGAGCGCTGGGGCCTGGAGCCGACCGAGCGTCGGGGAGCGGCGGCGGGCGCGCTGGACTCGAAGGGGCGGCTGCACGGCTTCGCGTGGGTGGACTCGTATCGCCAGGAGGGGCTGCCCCTGGATGGTGTCTGGGTGCGCTCGCTGGTGGTGGCGCCGCAGGCCCGGCGGATGGGCGTGGCGACGCAGCTCTTGGAGTGCCTGCTGGAGGAGTCCCACCGACAGGGCGAGCCCAGCGTGCAGGCGGACGTGGACGAGGACAACGCCGCGTCGCTGAAGACCTTCGAGGGGCTGGGCTTCCGGCTCGCCACGGAGGCGCTGACCCGGCGCACGAACGAGGCGTGGGACGCGGCGGGTCGCTCCAAGCGCCTGGTCGTCCTGGAGCGGGCCTCCGCGCGCTGAAGCGACGGGGGTTGCGCGGCACGCCGGGGTAGGCGAAACGTCGTGCCCGCCGTGAACACCTCGACTCCCGACAGCTTGGGCCGTGGGCCGTCCTTCCTGGGGAGACTTCGAGGGCTCCAGGCGGACGGCGCGCTCGTCTTCATCACCCTCATCTGGGGTGTCACCTTCGTGGTGGTGAAGGACGCGCTGAGCTACGCGGACCCGTTCACCTTCCTGTCGCTGCGCTTCGGGGTGGGCGCGGTGGCGCTGAGCGCGCTCGCGGGCCGTCAGGTGTTGAACCCGACGAACCTGCGCCACGGCGCGCTGCTGGCGACGTTCCTGTTCCTGGGCTTCGCGCTCCAGACGTGGGGGCTGACGTTTACCACGCCGTCGCGCTCGGCGTTCATCACCGGGATGGCCGTGCTGTTCGTCCCGCTGCTGTCGCTGCTGGTGTTCCGGCGCGCGCCGAAGCCCGCGGCGCTGGTGGGCGTGGCGATGTCCGCGGCGGGGCTCTACCTGCTCACGCGGCCGGCGCCGGGCGAGGGCGGTGGGTGGTTGAACCTGGGGGAGCTGCTGTCGCTCGGCTGCGCGGTGGCGTACGCGGCGCACATCACCTTCACGGAGCGGTACGCGTCGAAGGACGGCGTGCTGGGGATGGTGGCGGTGCAGCTGTGGGGCGTGGCGCTGATGTCCGCGGCGTGCCTGCCCTTCGTCACGCGCAGGGTGGAGTGGCAGCCCTCGCTGGTGATGGCGGTGCTGGTGTGTGGGCTCTTGCCCAGCGCCTTCGCCATCAGCGTGCAGACGTGGGCGCAGGCGCGCACGTCCGCGGTGCGCGCGGCGGTCATCTACGCGCTGGAGCCGGTGTTCGCGTCCATCTACTCGGTGGTGCTGGGCTACGAGCGACTGGGCGCGCCGGAGGCGATGGGCGGCGGGCTCATCCTCCTGGGGGTGCTGGTGGCGGAGCTGGGCTCACCGGCCTGGGCGTGGTGGAAGTCACGCCGAGTCCGAGGACAGGGCTGACGCCCCCCGAGCGGGCGTGCGGCGGGCCGAAGAGAAGCGGCGCGCCGGGCCCGTGACGCGCTATATCCGCGAGCCTTGCCATGAGCGTGGAGCTGCGTCGAAACGGGATGCACCTGACGGGCACCCTCCTGTCGCTGGACGCGAAGCGCAAGTCGCCGTTGTGCTTCGTGAGCCATGGGCATTCGGACCACATCGCCCGGCATGAGCGCACCATCGCCACGGTGGCGACGCTGCGCTTCATGGAGCATCGGCTGGGGCCGGTGAGCGCGCCCCTGGCTGCGCCGTACCGTCGACCGTTCGAGCTGGGGCCGCTGGTGTTGGAGCTGCTGCCGGCGGGGCACATCCTGGGCAGCGCTCAGCTGCGCGTCATCCGCTCGGATGGTCGGCGTGTGGTGTACACGGGAGACTTGAACGTGGTGCCGTCGTTGACGGCCGAGGCGACGGAGGTGGCCGAGTGCGACACGCTGGTCATCGAGTCGACCTTCGGGCATCCGCGCTATCGCTTCCCGCCGCGTGACGAGGTGATGGGGCAGGTGGAGGCGTGGGTGCGTCGGCAGCTCGAGCGGGGCGCGGTGCCGGTGGTGCTCGGGTATCCGTTGGGCAAGAGCCAGGAGTCGATGAAGTTCCTCGCGGGTCGAGGGTTCTCGCTGGTGGCGCACCCGTCGATTTTCGAGGTCGCCCAGCTCTACGGGGAGCTGGGGGTGCCGATCGAGAACCTGCGTTGCTACACGGGGACGGTGGAGCCGGGTGAGGTGCTGTTCTTCCCGCCGCATCAGGCGCGAGGTGGGGCGCTGGCGCACCTGTGGCCGCGAGGGACGGCGGTGTTGACGGGGTGGGCGATGGACCCTGGGGCGGCGCGGCGCTACGGCGCGGACGTGGCGTTTCCGGTGTCGGACCACGCGGACTTCCCGTCGTTGAAGGCGTACGTGAAGGCGACGGGGGCGAGCGAGGTGATTACGTGCTTCGGCTTCGCGGAGGAGCTGGCGCAGGCGCTGAGGGACGACGGGGTGGATGCCCGGCCGCTCGGGGGCAAGCCGCAGCAGCTCGCGTTGCTGTGAAGCGGCGGGGAGCGGAGTAAGAAGAGGGGCATGCCTCCGTCTCCGCAGCTCATCGGCCGCGCGGTCCGAGTCCTGGTGTGCACCGAGCAGAAGACCTTCGTCACGCGCGAGCTGGAGGAGGTGCGCGTGACGTTCGAGGGCATCGACGGGGACAGGCACGCGGGGCACACGCGCCCGGCGGACGTGCGCACGCCCTGGTATCCGAAAGGGACGCCCATCCGGAACACACGGCAGCTGTCGCTGGTGTCGACGGAGGAGCTGGCGGTGGTGGCCGAGACGCTCGGCATCCCCAAGGTCCTGGCGTCATGGCTGGGGGCCAATCTGGAGCTGGTGGGCATCCCCCGGCTGACGTTCCTGCCACCGGGCTCGCGCATCTTCTTCCCGGAGGACGCGGTGCTGGCGGTGGAGGGGGAGAACGAGCCCTGCATCGGGCCGGGCAAGGTGATTGGCGAGCACCATCCGGACAAGGAGAAGCTCGCGAGCCGCTTCGTGAAGGCCGCGTGGGAGAAGCGGGGGCTCGTGGCCTGGGTGGACCGGCCCGGCGTCATCCGCGCGGGGGATGAAGTCCGCGTGATGTTGCCGAAGCCGGTGACGTACGTGTTGCCGTGAGGCTCAGCGCGTCTTGCGCGACAGGTGTCGCAGCAGGGCGCTCATTCCTGTCTCACCCGTGTGGGTGCCCGTGAGCGCGGGCGATGAGATGCGCGGGCCCGAGAGCTGCGTGACGACGTCGATCTCCACCGGTCCCGCGCCACAGTCTCCCGTGAGGACCGAGTGGAGCGAGACGCTCAGCACCTCGTCGCGGTTGACGTAGCCCCAGCCTCCATTGAAGGCCATGACGAGGGTGCATCCCGGCGCGGGGCTGGCCGTGCACGTCTTCGGGAAGACGAGGAAGGAGCGCGGGCTCGTGAGGAGGGAGGGGATCTCGCATCCCTCGAACGAGAGGATGGAGACGTTCAAGCCGGGCGCCGCGCCTCGGGGCGCGACGGTGACGACGTCGAACGTCTCCATCTCCTCCGTCACGCCATCCTCGGTGAAGTACATCACGCCGGTGGTGTCGTAGCTGCCCGTCACGGTGTCCCGGATGTCCAGGGACTGGGCTTCCTGGCCGAGGGGCTCATCGGGCCGAGGGGCCTCGGGGCTCGCGGTGACGTCCTCCGCTCCGCAGGCACCGAGCAACATCGCGCTCACAATCCATCCTGCTCCACGCATGGTTGATTCCTCTCGAGGTTGGGTTCATCGCCGTGCTTCGCGTGGAGAGAACCTCACGGCCTCGAGATTGCGCACGCCATTGTCGGCGGAGTTGCGCGGCACCGGGTCGTGCGCGCAACGAACGCTCGTACTCGTGGCGCTCACGTGATGTCGCTCGGGTTGTGATTCAGGTGACCCAGGTCGTGCTCGCCGCGTGGGACAGGTGCACGCGCTGGAGGAAGCGCCGCATGTGGAAGGCGATTTCGTTCAGGTGCGTCTCCAGCGCCCAGTGTCCCGCGTCGAGCATGTGCAGCTCCGCGTCCGGCACATCGCGCAGGTACGCGCGTCCCGCGCCCTCGGGCATGTAGCCGTCGTGGGGGCCCCACAGAATCAGCGTGGGTGGACGGTGCTCACGCAGGTACGCCTGATAGCGCGGCATCCACGCGAGTGTCGTGCGTTGGTCTTCTAGCAGGTGGACAAGATTCATGCGCCGGTCGAAGCGCTGCACCAGCGCCCAGTGGAGTGTCCACAGGTCCGGGCTGATGCGGTCGATGAGATGCTCGGGAATCTCGCCGATGAACTCGTCCTTGAAGCCCTCCTCGCTCACCGCGGCGACCAGCTTCCTGCGGCCCTCTGGCGTCGGGTTCGACCACTGCTCCTTCAGCATCCGGTACTTGGGTCCGAACTGGTCCTCGTAGATGTCGCCGTTCTGGATGATGAGCGCGGCGACACGCTCCGGTGCACGCAGCGCGAGGCGGAAGCCGAACTGTGAGCCGTAGTCATGCAGGTACAGCGCGTAGCGCGTGAGCCCCAGCGTCTCCACGAAGCGCTCGAGGAAGCGCGCGTATCCATCGAACGTGTAGCTGAACCGGCGGGGTGACGGCGTCGCGCTGTAACCGAAGCATGGTGCGTCCGGTGCAATCAGCCGCCACGAGTCCGAGAGCGCGGGCAGCAGATTGCGGAACTGGAAGGACGAGCACGGATAGCCGTGGGGAAGCAGCACCACGGGCGCGTCCTCGGGCCCTGCCTCGCGGTAGAAAATCTCGAGGCCATCCACGTCCACCGTCTTGTGCTGGACCGCCGGCATGCTGGCTCCTCCCCCGGATGTCGCGGACAAGCTGGGCATCACTCCGCCCGCTCGTGAGCACCATGCGAAGAGCACCGTCTGGTCGCCTGGGGGCCCTGCGGACTGGCGTGGGAGACGGCTTGCTCAGTCCACGAGCCAGTCGCTGAATCCCGGGGTGCTGAGGAATGCGAACACCGTCGTGGCGAGGCACATGGCAATGCCCAGGACGAACGCGCGTGACATCCGCTTGCGCTCCTGGAAGAGGCGGTAGCCGATGAGAGGCACCGCCACGAGCGCGACAGGGTAGAGGAGCAGCATCTCCCAATCAGGGACGTAACCCGTCGAACGGTATGGCTCGAGGAGCCCCTTCGGGTCGAAGTCCGCTACGCGCGCCTCGCCGAGGTACGCCCGGTAGATGCCCAGCACGTAGTACGGGAAGTTCCTCCACCCGATGACGCAGACGCACAGCAGCAGGCTCACCTGCAACAGCCAGAGCTCCAGGTGCGCATGCCTCCTCTTCCATGCGAGGACAGCGAACGGCATCGAGAGGACTGGAACCCAAGCCCCCAGGGCGATGAGCCGCCATCGAACCGGGAACAGAGGATCCTCCGTGTGCGGCGCGTTGTATGCGCCATCGGTGTAGATGCGCTCGAAAGGCACCATCGACATCGCGTAGGGCACGGCCGCGAACAGGACGACGGCGAGCAGCAACTGCGCCATCAGTCCCCACCTGGACCATCCATCCCGCGGCACCGCCGACACCCGAGCGTCGTCGACCATCCCCCGAGCGTGCGCGAGCACCGCGCACACCGTCAATCCACCGTGCCCCACGAACACCACGGGGCCGCCAGGTCCCGAAGAGGGAACCCCAGCGGCCCCGAGGGCCTCACACGTCCTGCCGGGACGTCACTCCTCCGGCGATTGGACGATGAGCTTCTCCTTGCCACACACGTCACAGCGCAGGTGGATGAACAGGTCTCCGTCGCTCTCCTCGGGCACCTCGCCCTCGGGGACGCCGAGCTCCGCCTTCGCCAGCGCCGCCACCTTGGTCGGGATGTCCTCCGCCTTCAGCGACTGCACGTACGTCATCTCCCGCTTGTCGCACTCGCGCGCCTCGGGCCCGTTCAGCCACGACGGCTCCATCCCCTCCGGCAGCCGGCTCACCAGCTCCAGGTTGGTCACCGACTCGGCCAGGTACGCCAGCCGGCGCAGCCGCGCCTCCTCGGGCAGCGCCGCGAAGACCTGGAAGCCCTCGTACAGCGCGTTGCGGTCCTCGCCCGTCGCGTCCTGGGCGAGCTGCTGCGAGGCGGGGCTCGACTCCAGCGCCTCGTCCCAGTTGTTCTCCGGGTTGAAGCCCGCCTCCAACAGCGCCGTGTACAGCTGCGTCGCCGCCAGCCGCTGCCGCGCCACCGGCAGGTGCTCCACCACCTCGTGCGTCAGCCGCAGCTCCAGCAGCGCGCCCGTCGTCCGCGGGTCGATGGAGCCCGTCAGGTCATCCACCTCCACCTCCTCGCGCAGCGCCTTCTTGAGCACCTGCGCCGCGGAGAAGCGGAACAGCGGCACCACGCCCACCTCGCGCAGGTACATGGCCGCCACCGCCGCGTCCTTGGCGCCCATGTGCAGCGCGCCCTGCGCCTTCTCCACCACCGAGCTGTCCGCCAGCGGCTTCTTGTTCTCCAGCCGCGTCTTCACCGCCTCGCGGTAGAGCGTCTCCAGCGAGCTGCCCGGCGGCATCCGCTGCGGCACCAGCGGCCTCAAGCCCGGCACGTCCAACACCCACAACGGCGGCATCGCCAGGCGCTTCAGGCCCCGGAAGAACAACGAGCCGGGCGGGTCCTGCGGCTTGAACGGAGGCAGCTCCTCCTGCAGGGGCTCACCCTGCAGCAGCGCCGAGGCCTGCACCCCGAGCGCCTTCTCCCGCTGTTCGCGGGTGAACGCCGTGATTCCCTGGGCCGGAGGAGGCGGCGGAGGCGGGGCCTCCTCTCCGTCCAGACCGACGACGCGGTCCATGTCCACGTCGTCCATCTCCAGGTCGTCCAGACCCTTGGCGCCCGTGAAGTCACAGCGGAGCAGCTTCAGCTTCTCGAAGGTCGCGCCCTCGAGGTTCGCACCCCGGAAGTCACAGTCCTGCAGCCGTCCGCCGTGGAAATAGGCGTTGGACAGGTCCGAGTCCCGGAAGTTGATTTTGGACAGATCGCACCGCTCCCACTCGGAGCCCACGAGCCCGAGGCCCGACAGGTCCGCGTTCGCGGAGAAAAGTTGCGTGAAGGTGGCGCCAGTGTGCTCGGTCGGGACCTGACCGCCCTTGCGCAGTCGGTTCCACTCGGCCGACCCGTTCTGGAGGAGCTTCTCGATACTGGGGGCTTTCGGCATGGACCGGGGATTATTCGTATGGTCTGGTCCGCGCGCCAGCACAAATGATCGAGTACCGAATCGAGACCGACACCGCCGGGATGCGCCTGGACAAGCACCTGCGCAAGCGCCTTCCCACCGTTCCCGTCAGCCACCTGTTCAAGATGATTCGCACCAAGAAGGTGCGGGTGAACGGGAAGCGCGCCCAGCCCGAGCAGTTGCTCGCCGAAGGAGACGTGCTCACCATCCGGGGAGACGAGCAGACGCTCAAGGGGGAGGACCGTCCGAAAGTGGACCGTCCACCCCCGCCGGTGGACCCCAGCCGGCTGGTGATTCTCAGAGAGGACGATTGGCTGATGGCGGTGGACAAGCCCAGCGGGATGGCCGTCCATACCGGCTCCGGCATTACCGGGGGCACGCTGGTGGACTACGTGCGCGCCTACCTGGGGCCCAAGGCCGTCCGCAACGACTTCACCGCCTCTCCCGCCCACCGGCTGGACCGGGAGACCTCCGGCGTCATCCTCGTCGCCAAGCGACGCCCGGCGATGGTGCACTTCACGGAGGTCTTCACCCACGGGCTCTCCAAGAAGCGCTACCTCACCCTGGTGAAGGGGAAGATGCCCAAGGAGTCCGGCGTCATCGACCTGCCCCTGTCGGAGCACCAGCAGACGGCCGAGTCCAAGGCCCGCCGCGGGGTGAACATGCAGGAGGCCCTCACCCGCTGGAAGGTCGTCAAGCAGTCTGGCGAGGTGGCGCTCCTGTCCTGCGCCATCGAGACCGGGCGCACCCATCAGATAAGAAGGCACCTGGCGGCCATCGGACACCCGGTGGTCGGCGACAAGAAATACGGTGACTTCGCCTTCAACCGCGACGTGCAGGCGCGCTGGGGGCTCAAGCGGTTGTTCCTGCATGCCGAGCGCATCGAATTTCCCCACCCGGAGGGCGGTGGCAAGGTGGCCGTGGAGGCCCCCCTCCCACCCGAGCTCCGAGACGTGCTCAAGCGGGCCGCGTTGCTGCCCTGAGGCATTGGAAGCCCGCGAGGTTTCGAAACACGTATGTCCGACTCCAAGACGACTGACCGCAGCCGCTCGAAGCTGGTGCTGAAGGGGGTTCCCCCGGGCCGCTGGTGGAAGGTGCTGCTGAAGCTGGGTGGGTGGCTGGCGCTGACGGGCGCGACGGCGGGCGCGGTGGGCCTGGTCGCCATCTACTACGTGTACGCGGACGGGCTGCCCGCCATCCCCAAGGTGGACGAGTACTGGCCGCCCATCGTCACCGAGGTCTACACCGACGACGCGGTGCTGGCCGGCGAGTTCTACAACGAGCGGCGCAAGGTGGTGCCCTACGAGCGGATTCCGAAGCGCCTGGTCCAGGCCTTCATCGCCAGCGAGGACTCCAGCTTCTTCGACCACTTCGGCGTGGACGTGCTGGGCACCTCTCGCGCGGCGTTCAAGACCATCGGCTCCAAGCTGGGCCTGCGCTCCGGCGGCATCCAGGGTGGCTCCACCCTGACGCAGCAGACGGCGAAGGCGGTGCTCATCTCCGCCGAGGGCTACAAGTCCGCCACGGCCAAGACGCTCACCCGCAAGATTCGCGAGGCCATCCTCGCGCTGCGGCTGGAGCAGTCGCTGACCAAGGAGGAGATCCTCTATCTCTACCTGAACAACGTCTTCCTCGGGCACCACAGCTACGGCGTGCAGAGCGCGGCGGAGAACTACTACCGCAAGGACGTGCGGGATTTGACGCTCGGGGAGATGACGCTCATCGCGGGCCTGCCCCAGGCGCCCAGCCGCTACTCGCCGTTCCTGCGTCCGGACGCGGCTCGCAAGCGCCGCGCCTACGTGCTGCGCCGCATGCTGAACGAGGGCATGATTTCGCAGGCCGAGCACGACACGGCCAACGCGGAGGCGGTGAAGGTGTTCCCCGTGGAGGACGTCTTCCACGAGTTCGCCCCGTACTTCGTCGAGCAGGTCCGCAAGGACGTGGTGGACCGCTACGGCAACCCGGTGCTCCTCAAGGAGGGCCTGAAGATCTTCACCACCATGGACAGCGAGCGTCAGCGCGCCGCCCAGGACGCGGTGATGGAGGGGCTGCTGTCCGTGGACAAGCGCCAGGGCTGGCGCGGGCCGGTGAAGCAGCTGACGGCCGAGGAGCTGAAGGTCTTCCTCGACAAGTCGCGCAAGGCCATGGGCCAGGACGAGCTCGTGGAGGGGCGGCTGTACGTGGCGGCCGTCACGAAGCTGGATGACGACGGCAAGGGCGCGGACATCCAGGTGGGCCCGCACGCGGCGCGGCTGCCGCTCTTGGGCATGCGCTGGGCGCGCAAGGTGAACCCGGAGGGCTACTACCCGGCGATGATGATTTCGTCGGTGAAGAAGGCCATCGCGGTGGGCGACCTCGTCGTCGTGCGCCACGTGACGAAGAAGGACCTCACGGACGACAAGGAGCAGTGGGACAAGAAGCTGGCCGAGGACATCCCCGCCGAGGGCGTGAAGCTCTTCCGGCTGGAGCAGACGCCCGAGGCCCAGAGCGCGCTCGTGTCCGTGGACCCCCACCGCCAGTACCTCACGGCGATGGTGGGCGGCTACGACTTCGACGACAACGAGTTCAACCGCGCCTTCCAGGCGTGCCGTCAGCCGGGCTCCTCGTTCAAGCCGTTCGTGTACTCGGCGGCGCTCGAGCAGCTCAACTGGTCGGAGGCCACCGTCATCGTCGACTCGCCGATTGTGGAGCACGACCCGGACACCAAGTTGTCCTGGAAGCCGGCCAACTACAGCGAGGAGTTCGTGGGCGACGTGACCTTGCGCACGGCGCTGGTGAACTCGATGAACATCCCCGCGGTGAAGACCTTCGGCGCGGTGGGCGTGAAGAACATGGCGGCGTGGAGCACGAAGCTCGGCATCACCACGCCCATGAACATGGACTTCTCCGCGGCGCTCGGCTCCTCGTGCGTGTACCCGGTGGACCTGGCCAACGCCTACGCGACGTTCAACCGCTACGGCCGCAAGAAGCCCACGTACTTCGTGCGCAAGGTGGAGGACCGCTGGGGCCGCACGCTGGAGGACCACACCGCGTTCGACGACGCGTGGGCGCCCCTGCAGGACCGCGTGGCCGCCGGCTACGCGCGCCTGTTCGAGCCCGGTGAGCAGGTGATGAGCCCGGAGGTCGGCTTCATCCTCACGCACCTGTTGCGCGGCGTGGTGCTGCAGGGCACCGGTGGTCCGGCGACGCGGCTGGGCAAGCCCGCGGCCGGCAAGACGGGCACGACGAACGACTCGTTCGACGCGTGGTTCGCGGCGTACACGAGAGATCTCGTGACGGTGGCATGGGTGGGCTACGACTTGAACCCGCACCCGCTGGGCCGCTACGAGACGGGTGGCCGCGCGGCGCTGCCCATCTGGCTCAACTACATGAAGCGCGCGCTGGAGGGCCGGCCGCAGTCGGAGTTCTACCCGTGGCAGTCCATGGACCTGGTCCGGCTGCACATCGACAAGAAGACGGGGAAGATTGCTCCGGCGGGCTCGAAGAACTCCGAGCTGATGTTCTTCAAGAAGGGCACCGAGCCGAAGGACGCCGTGCCCGACAAGAACACCGTCGACGTGGACCAGTTCATGATGGGCGCGCAGTAGCGCCCGTCACCGTCGTGGACCTCCGGGCCCCGTGCGCCTCCTCCGGGAGGACGCGGGGCCCGAGTCGTTTCAGGCGCCCTGACGGAAGCGCCGCGCGGGCTCCACGTGGCGGAGAATCGCCGCGCGCAGCGACGCGACATCCGGCCCCGCCTCGAGCACCGAGCGCGTGGCGGTGGGGATGACCTGCGCCTCGCGACCCGCGAACAGCCGCTTCAGGTCGTCGAAGCCCGCGCCCTGCGCGCCGATGCCCGGCGTCAAAAGGAGCGCGCCGCCCAGCCGCTCGATGACGCCCCGGTCCGAGTCGGGCAGGGTGGCGCCCATCACCGCGCCCGCGGGCAGCACGCCCGGACCCGCCTTCTCGTTCAGCTCGCGCAGGCCGTCGGCCAGCGCCTCGGCCACCGTGCGCCCATCCTCGCCCTTCGACTTCTGGAGCGAGGTGCCCTCCGGGTTCGACGAGCGCACGACGAGGAACGCGCAGGCGCCGGACGCACGCGCCCGCTCAATCGTCTTCACCAGCGCGCCCAGCCCCAGGTACGCGGTGAAGGTCGCCGCGTCCGCCTGGTAGGCGCTGTCCGGGCCGAACACCGACTCGGCATACGCGTCCATGGTGGAGCCGATGTCGCCGCGCTTCACGTCCAGCAGCGCGAGCGAGCCCGCGGCCTGGAAGCGCTTCATCAGCTGCTGGAGCACCTGGAGGCCCGCGGGGCCGTGGCGCTCGAAGAAGGCGCTCTGCGGCTTCACCACCGCGACGCTGTCACCGGCGGCCTCCGCGATGCGCTCGCAGAAGTCGGACAGTCCCTGCGCGGTGTCGGGCAGCCCCCAGCGCGTGAGCAGGTCCCGCGACGGGTCGACCCCGAGGCAGAACGGCGAGCGCTCGTCGGCGAGCCGGGCGAAGCGCTGGGCGAAGGACGGGGGAGTCGTCGAGGACATGGGACCTCAGCGCAGCCGGCGGGCGGCCGCGTCGAAGAGGGGGTTGGGCAGCACCTTCGCCAGCCGGGACGGGATGGCCAGCTGCCAGGGGAAGGAGAGCTCCGTCTCACCGCGGAGGATGGCCGAGCCCATCAATTCCACGGCCGCGTCCGTCTCCATCAGGAAGGGCATGGGGAAGTGGTTGGCGGCGGTCATCTCGCTCTTCACGAAGCCGGGGAAGATGCAGGTGACGCACACGCCGGTGCCCGCCAGGTCCACGCGCAGGCTCTCCATGAACGTGGCGAGGAACGCCTTCGACGCCGAGTAGGCCGCGTGGCCCGCCAGCCCCCGGTGCGCCGCGAGGCTGGAGATGCCCACCACGTGACCGCGCCGACGCTCCACCATGCTCGGCAACACGGCCGTCAGCGTGGCGACCGCGCCCGTGACGTTGGTGTCGATGATGGAGCGGACCTTGTCCCACTCCAGGCGCTTGCCGTGCGTGACGCCGCCGACGCCCGCGTTGGCGATGACCAGGTCCAGCCCGCCGCACTCCGAGTCGAGCTCGCGCAGCTTCTCCATGAGCGGCTCCGCGCGCGAGACATCCAGCTCCACGGGCTCCACGGTGGCGCCCGCGGCCTGGGCCTCGGCGGCCAGGGCCTGCAGCTGGGGAACGCGCCGACCCGCCGCGAAGACCCGCAGGCCTCGCCGGGCGAGCCACAGCGCCAGTCCGCGTCCCAGTCCGCTCGAGGCGCCCGTCACCAGCGCCGTCCGGTAGCTCATCTCCGCCATGGTGTCTCCTCGCGAGGGGGTCGCGAGGGTGCTTCTCGCATGGTTGAAGAGGAA
Source organism: Myxococcus fulvus (assembly GCF_900111765.1). Next base: position 771,716 of record NZ_FOIB01000002.1, on the reverse strand, counting down.
GGGGGGACACAAATCCATGTCGCCCGGTGGAACCGCCAGAAGTCCACGGACGCTGGAGCGGCGCCTCGCCCGGCTGGTGGGAATGTCCGATGCGCGGTGTCCGCGCGCCGACGCGCGACGGCCTTCGGGGGAGGCCCGGGCGTGGGGGTGATGACGTGTGCGCCGAGCGTCCTCACCTTGAATCGGAGGAGGGCTCGCCCATGCTCAACTGCGTGCTGGCGGTCGATGACGACCTGGACATCCTGATGGCCTTCAAGGACGTGCTCGAGCTGGAGGGGCACCGCGTGCTCCTGGCCCGAGGAGGCCGGGAGGCGCTGGAGCTGCTCGGCCAGGGCGAGCGACCGGACGTGATTCTGTTGGACCTGATGATGCCGGACGGCAACGGCTGGGAGTTTCGGGACCGGCAGCTCGCCGACGCCTCGCTCGCCTCCATCCCCGTGGTGGTCATCTCCGGCCAGGGCGTGAGCGCGCGCGAGGTCATCGCGCTCGGCGTGGACGACTACCTGAAGAAGCCCGTGGACGTGGAGCGCCTGCTGGGGGCCGTGTCCCGCTTCGCGTCCGCCCGCGAGGAGGATGTCCCCCACGCCTGACGAAGCGGGCCCGCGCCCAGGATGTGAGCGCGGGCCCCGGCCTCAGTGCACACCGGTCGGCGCCTGCTCCAGCTTCTCCACCACCTGGTCCACGGAGAAGCTCGCGGGACGCTGGCGGGGTGGGAACTCGCGGAAGGTGGAGAGGAAGCGCGCCACGGCCTGCTGCGCGGGCACCAGGTAGAACGAGTGGTCGAGCAGCCAGGACTGGTAGCCGACGGCGTCCTGCGAGCGCTCCAGCGGGTCGGCGCGCAGGTCGAACATGAGGGGCGCGCGGCGGATGGTGAACGGCTCGCCCCACGCCTCGATGCCCTTGGCGTTCTGCTCGGCGAAGACGAGCTTCATGCGGCCGTGGCGCACCGCGACCAGCTCGCCGTCGTCACCGAAGTAGAAGAACTCCACGCGCTCGGACGGGCCCTTCCCGGCCAAGAGCTTCGTCTGGTCATACCCGTCCAGGTGGACCTTGAACGTCCGGCCGTTGGCCTCGTGGCCCTGCTTGAGCTTGCTCACGATGTCCCCGTCCCCGGCGGCCGACAGGAACGTGGGCAGCCAGTCCTCGGACGAGAACAGCTCGTTGAGCTGCGTGCCGGGAGGGATGACGCCGGGCCAGCGCACCACGCAGGGCGCGCGGAAGGCGCCCTCCCAGTTGGTGTCCTTCTCCCCGCGGAAGGGCGTCATGCCGCCATCCGGCCACATGCACGTCATCGCGCCGTTGTCGGTTGTGTAGACGACCAGGGTGTCCTCCGACAGCCCCAGCTCGTCGAGCTTGTCGAGCAGCTGCCCGACGAGGGCGTCGTGCTCCACCATGCCGTCCGGGTAGAGCCCCAGGCCCGTCTTGCCCTGGGAGTCCGGCTTCAGGTGCGTGTGCACGTGCATGCGCGTGGTGTTGAACCACATGAAGAACGGCTGGCCCGACTTCTGGGCGCGCTCCAGGTAGTCGACGGCGGCGTCGAGGAACTCCTCGTCCACCGTCTCCATCCGCTTCTTCGTCAGCGGGCCCGTGTCCTCGACGCTCTGCCCGCCCTTGCCGTCCGACTTGCAGCGCAGCACGCCGCGTGGGCCGAAGCGCTTCTTGAAGGCCGGGTCCTTGGGGTAGTCCGGGTGCTCTGGCTCCTCCTCCGCGTTGAGGTGGTAGAGGTTGCCGAAGAACTCGTCGAAGCCGTGCACGGTGGGCAGGAACTCGTCGCGGTCTCCCAGGTGGTTCTTGCCGAACTGGGCCGTGGTGTAGCCCTGGGCCTTGAGCAGGTCCGCGATGGTGGGGTCCTCGGCCTGGAGGCCGACGTGCGCGCCCGGCATGCCGACCTTGGTGAGGCCGGTGCGGAAGGGACACTGGCCGGTGATGAAGGCCGCGCGCCCCGCGGTGCAGCTCTGCTGCGCGTAGTAGTCGGTGAGCAGCGCGCCTTCCTTCGCGAGCCGGTCGATGTTGGGCGTGCGGTAGCCCATCGCGCCCAGGTTGTAACAGCTCGCGTTCCAGTACCCGATGTCGTCGCCGAAGATGACGAGGATGTTGGGTTTGCTCGCCGGGGCCTTCTTCTTGGTCGCCATCCGCAGTCCTCCAGATGAATGTGCAGTAGGGGTGTGCTGGGACGTCCCTGGGGGCAAGCACGGACGGGCGACGAGGCGGGCCCGTGGTGACGTCGTCCGTGCGCGGCGTGGAGCGTCGTGGCGGGCGAGCCGTCGAATCGCCCTGGAGGGCGGGGTCCCCGTCCAGCGCGTGGGCGCGCATCTCGAATGTCGGGTTCCTTGTGCGAGCCCGCTGTGCCGGACGGTTCGATGCCACGAGGAGGCCGCGCCCGCATGACTGACGCTCGAACCGATGCCCCACCCTCGGGCGAGGACGCCACGGTGGCGGTGCTCCTGGACCTCGCGCGGGCGCTGCACCTGTCGTACGTGCCTGCCTTCGGCGTGGAGCAGCGCGTGCGTCGCGCGGCGCGGGCGTGGGGGCTGGAGGTGGAGGTCTTCACGCTGCAGACGCTCGCGGTGACGGAGGTGCGCTCGGGCGCGGCCCGCCGTGTGGACATCCAGCGGCTGCCCTTCAATCCCCACTGGAACCTGCGCCGGGCCGCCGGCCTGCTGCTGCTGTCGGAGTCGATTGCACGTGGGAAGCTCGACGTGCCGGGCGCGCGCGCCGAGCTGGACCGCATCATGACGTCGCGGCCAGCGCACCCCGAGTGGCTCGTGCTGCTGGCCTATGGTGTGTACGGCGGCGCCGTGGCCGTGCGCGTCGGAGGAGGCCTCTGGGAGCTGGTGGCGGGGCTCATCGTGGGGGTGCTCGCGGGGGCCATCCACTTCGGCACGCTGCGCTCCATGCGCGTGGACCTGCAGAAGAGCTTCCTGGGCGCGTTCCTCGGCACGCTGCTCGCGTTCGGGCTGACCTTCGTGTTGCCGACGTTCGACGCGGCGCGGGCGCTCTTCGGGGGAATCACCCTGCTGGTGCCCGCGATGGTGGTGACGCTGGGCTCGGCGGAGCTGGTGGGGGAGTCCGTGGAGGCGGGCCTGTCGCGGCTCACCTATGGCCTGTTGCGCTTCCTGATGCTGGCGGTGGGAATCATCGCCGCGGCCACGCTGTGGCGCTTCTTCGGGCCGCTGCCACTCCAGCTCCGCGCGCAGGCGCTGCCGCACGGGATGGTGCTGCCCATCATCGCGGTGGGCGGCCTGGCCCTCACGGTGTGCATGTCCGCGCGGCGCCGGGACACGCCGTGGATTGTCGGCGCGGTGCTGCTCGCGTGGGGCATCCAGGAGCTCACCAAGGGGGTGCTCGGCGACAGGGGCAGCCCGCTCGTCTCCGCGTTCGTCCTGGGCGTCGCGGGGCAGCTCTACGGACGCCGGCCCGAACGCCTCTCGTCCACGCTCATCATGCCCGGGCTGCTACAGCTCGCGCCCGGGTTCATCGGGACGCGGGCCATCCTCGCGCTGCTGGGCGTGCCGGGGCAGGGTGACGACGCGCGCGTGTTCGACATCCTCCTGGTCGCGCTGCAGCTGGTGATGGGCCTGCTGTTCGCCTTCATGCTTGGCCTGTCACACGACGCGCGCGCCTCATCCGAGGAGCGCGGTGAGCGTCCGGCGCGGACGAGGCCGCCGGAGCCCTCGGGCCCCCGGGGCGGCGGACTCAGGAGGCCCGCCGAGGCGAGCTAGGACAGCGCGCTCCAGTACGGCTTGAGCGCCTGTCGGCTCTCGCGCAGCGCATCCCGCGCGTCGGTGTGCGTGTCGCCGGTGGGGAAGCTGTCGGAGCGGCCCGCGAGCACCTCGACGCAGGCGTGCACGGACTGCGACAGGCCCTCCAGCGAGTAGCCACCCTCGAGCAGCAGCACGAGCTTGCCGTCGCAGACCCGCTCGGCGAGCGAGCGCAGCGAGGAGCACATGGCCGCGAAGCCGCGCTCGGTGACGTCCATGCCGCCAATCGGGTCGTGCTGATGCGGATCGAACCCCGCGGACACCACCACCAGCTGGGGGCGGAAGGCCTCGGCCACGGGGAGCAGCAGCTCCTCGAAGAGCATCCCGTAGTCCGCGTCCGAGTTGCCGCCCGGCAGGCCCGCGTTGACGGTGTATCCCTCGCCCGCGCCCTGGCCCACTTCACGAGAGGCGCCGGTGCCCGGGTAGTAGGGGAACTGGTGCACCGACTGGTACATCACGTCACGCCGGCCCCAGAAGGCCGCCTGGGTGCCGTTGCCGTGGTGCACGTCCCAGTCGAGCACGAGCACCCGCTCGGCGCCCAGCCGACGTCCGGCCTCCGCGGCGATGGCCGCGTTGTTGAAGAGGCAGAAGCCCATGGCGCGGTCCGGCTCCGCGTGGTGTCCCGGCGGACGCACCAGCGCGAAGGCGTTGCGCGCCTGTCCCGCCATCACCGCCTCCACCGACTGCACCGCCGCGCCCGCCGCGAGCCTCGCCGCGTCCACGCTGTCCGGGGACACGACGGTGTCCGCGTCGATGCGCGCCGTGTGGCCGTTGAGCTGGCGCAGGCGCTCGAGCAGGGCGGGGGTGTGCACCGCCAAGAGCTCCGCGTCCGTCGCCGAGCGCGGCGCGCCCATCACCGTGCCCCGCACGGGGGTGCTCGCGAGCACCCCGAGGATGCGCTGCAGGCGCGCGGGGGACTCCGGGTGGCCCTCTCCCGGGTTATGCTTGAGGAAGAGGGGGGCGGTCAGGAGCAGGGTGGGCTTCATCAGGGTAGGACCTTACGCATCCAGGCGCGGGGATGTCAGGCTCCCGCCGGGCGGAGGGGCGGCCGAGGAGCCTGGCTCCGGTTCTTGCCCTGCCGGTGTTTCCATTCCTACAGTGGCCCGCCTTGGCTCCGCGCTTCAAGAAACCCGGCCTGCGCAGCATCCTGCTCGGCTCCTTCGCCGTGGTGCTCGCCCTCATCCTCGGGACGCTCTACTTCGTCGTCCCGTCCCGGGTGGAGGACTTCCTGGAGACGCGCCTGACGAAGCACGGCGACGACAAGGCGCTCCAGGCATCGCGTGACCTGACCAACCTCTCCCTCACCATCCTGCCGCCCCTGTTGGAGTCGCTCCACGGCGGCGACGACGACTTCGCGCTCATCGCCCTCATCACCCCGGATGGCCGCGTGCAGGCCGTGCACCCGCCGAGCGCGGAGGGGTGGCTGCTCAACAACCTGCGCGAGCAGCCGTCGAAGGACCCCGCCGCGCTGGACGGCGCCGTCTTCGAGAACGGCAACAAGGCCAGCGTCCGCCCGGTGGCGCTGCACGAGGGCCCAGCCCACGTGCTGGTGGCGGTGAACTTCAGCTCGCTGGAGGAGGTCGTCACCTCGCTGCGGCACGTGGTGCTGCTGGCGTTCGGCATCGGCCTGGCGCTCTTCCTCGTGGTGGCCTTCTTCATCTCGCGCGCGTTCATCCTGGTGCCGCTGGACGCGATGATGACCATGGCGCGCCGGCTGGCGGAGGCGGACCTGACGGGCCGCGTGGACGTGGGCTCGCGCGACGAGCTGGGCCTGCTCGCCGAGGCGCTCAATCGCATCGCCCAGAGCTGGCGCGACACGCTGGGCAGGGTGCGCGGCGTGTCGGACGTGGTGGCGGGCGTCATCGAGCAGATCCACCGCACCGGCACCACCGTGTCCTCGGGCGCCAGCACCGTCCAGGCCCGCGTGGAGGAGACGTCCTCCTCCATGGTGGAGATGATGGCCTCGCTGCGCGGCATCGCGGAGAACGTGGAGGTCCTCTACCAGAGCGCCGAGGAGAGCAGCTCCTCCATCATGGAGATGGCCGCCACCAACGACGAGGTGGCCGAGAACGTCACCGCCATGGCCGCCAGCGTGGAGGAGACCACCAGCGCGATTGAAGAGATGACCTTCTCCATCAAGGAGGTCGCCAAGAACATCCAGGAGCTGTCCGCCTCCACGGAGGAGACGTCCTCGGCCATCAGCCAGATGGACGCCGCCATCGGCCAGGTGGAGGCCAACGCCAAGGAGACCGCGCGCCTGTCCGAGCAGGTCTTCGACGACGCGCAGACGGGCGTGGAGGCGCTGCGCAAGACGCTCACCGGCATCGACCGCATCAAGGGCTCCAGCCGCGCCGCCGCGGACGTCATCGACAGCCTGGGCCGGCGCATCTCCGAGATTGGCAACATCCTCAACGTCATCGACGACGTGGCCGAGCAGACCAACCTGCTCGCCCTCAACGCGGCCATCATCGCCGCGCAGGCCGGCGACCACGGCAAGGGCTTCGCCGTGGTGGCGGAGGAGATCAAGGACCTGGCCGAGCGCACCGGCGCGTCCACGAAGGAGATCGCCGAGCTCATCCGCAGCATCCAGGAGGAGAGCCGCAACGCCGTGGTGGTGATGAACCAGGGCGCGCGCAACGTGGAGGAGGGCGTGCAGCTGGGCCGCGAGGCGGAAGGGGCGCTGCGCAAAATCAACGACAGCACCCAGAAGTCCACGCAGATGGTGAAGGCCATCGCGCGCGCCACCGTGGAGCAGGCCCGCGGCAGCAAGCAGGTGACGGCCTCCATCCACCGCATCAGCGAGACGGTGCAGCAGATTTCGAAGGCCTCCAACGAGCAGGCCAAGGGCGGCGAGCAGATCATGAAGAGCGCGGAGAAGATGAAGGCGCTCACCGCCCACGTGCAGCGCAGCAGCCAGGAGCAGGCGCACGGCAGCAAGCAGATCACCCGCTCCATCGAGAGCATCAACGAGATGGTGACGCACCTGAACCGCGCCCAGAAGGAGCAGACCAAGGGCAGCGAGCAGGTGCTCAAGGCGGTGGAGACCATCAAGGGCGTCTCCGAGCACCAGACACGCTCCGTCAAGCAGCTGGAGGAGGCCATCGACAACCTCCAGCGGCAGGCCGAGATCCTCCGGGGTGAGGTGCGCCGCTTCCGTGTCTAGCCGTGCGCGCGGCCCGTGAATGGCTTAAGGACTGGAGGACATGCCGACAGAGCGACAGGTGTCCGAGCGCTGGGTGGTCTTCCTGATTGGCGCGGTCCAGTTCGTCAACATCCTGGACTTCGTGATGGTGATGCCGCTGGGGCCCGACTTCGCCAAGGGCCTGGGCATCGCCTCCTCGCACATCGGCACCATCGGCGGCGCGTACACGGCGGCGGCCAGCGTCGCGGGGCTGTTGGGCGGCTACTTCCTGGACCGGTACGACCGGCGCAAGGCGCTGGCGGTGTCCATGCTGGGGCTGGTGGTGGCCACGGCGGCGGGAGGATTCGCCACGGGGCTGTCCACGCTGATGCTCGCCCGGGTGGCCGCGGGCATCTTCGGCGGGCCCGCCACATCGCTGTCCTTGTCCATCATCGCGGACCTGATTCCGGTGGAGCGGCGCGGACGCGCGCTGGGCGCGGTGATGGGCGCGTTCTCCGTGGCCTCCGTCGCGGGCGTGCCCATGGCGCTGAAGCTGGCGGAGCATGGCGGCTGGCGCCTGCCGTTCTTCGTCGTCGCGGTCCTGGGCCTGCTCGTGGTGGTGGGCGCCATCTTCTTCCTGCCGCCGATGCGCGGACACCTGACGGGCGCCGCCGGGCCGGTCCAGAGCGTGGGCGTGCTGGAGCTGCTCGGCCGCCGCGAGGTGCAGCTGTCCTACGTCATGACGGCGGTGGTGATGATGGCGGGCTTCGTGCTCATCCCCAACATCTCCGCCTACCTCCAGCAGAACCTGGGCTACCCCAGGGACTTGCTCTGGTTCCCGTACTTCGTGGGCGGCATCGTCAGCTTCGTCACGCTGCGGCTGGCGGGGCCGCTGGTGGACCGCTACGGCGCCTTCAAGCTGGGGACGGCGGGCTCGGCGCTGCTGCTGGTGGCGACCTACGTGGGCTTCGTGGACTACCCGCGCTGGCTGCCGATTCCGCTGCTCTTCGTGCTCTTCATGACCGCCATGGGCGTGCGCAACGTGTCCTACAACACGCTGACCTCGCGCGTGCCGGACAACCCGGTGCGCGCGCGCTTCATGTCGCTGCAGTCCGCCATCCAGCACATGGCCTCCGCGGTGGGGGCCTTCCTCAGCGCGCAGCTGCTGACGGACCTGCCGGACGGCACCCTGGGCGGGATGACGCGCGTGGCCTGGGTGTGCATGGGCCTGACGGTGGTGCTGCCGCCGACGTTGTGGGTGGTGGAGCGGCAGGTGCGCTCCCGGGAGCAGGCGCGCGCCCTGGCGGTGCCTGCTTCTCAGGGGCTGGCCGTCCCCCTGTCTCCCCAGGCGCACCCACACCAGTAGTCTCAGGCCCTTGGAAAGGGCCCGGCCGTCCCCCGGCCACGGTGTCGGGCGGACGTCCGGAAGCGTCGAGCGGTTGCGCCAGGGGGCCTGGGGCGCGATAAACCGGGCTGCTTCGGGGAGAGCCGTCAGGACATGTTCAACATCGGCGCAGGCGAAATGGTGCTCATCGCGGTGGCCGCGCTGCTCATCCTCGGGCCGCAGCGGCTGCCCGAATTGGCGCGTGCCATCGGCAAGTTCATGCGGGAGTTCCGTCGCCAGACGGACGAGGTCCGCAACGTGGTGGAGCGCGAGTTCTATACGATGGACCAGGACTTGAACCGCGAGCCTCCGCCTCCGGTGCGTCCCACGCCTGCCTTCCCGCCCTCGCCCGCGCCCCAGGCGCTGCCGCCCGAGGGCCTGCAGCAGGCCGCCCCGCCCCTGGAGCCGGGCGCCGAGCCGGGTGCCGAGCCCGCCGTGGAGACGCCTCGCTCCCGCGCCCCGCTGGGCCTGGACGGCGACGAGCACCCCGCGCTCCCCGAGCCTGTCGCCCAGACGCAGCCGGACCTGCAGCCGCCCGAGCCGCAGCCCGCCGAGCCGACCTCTTCTCCATCCCCCTCCGCCGCCACCGAGAGCGTGGGCGCGGATGGCCTGCCTCGACTCGCGCCGCTGCCTGGAACGGTGGCGCGCAACGCGCCGAAACGGAGCTGACCCCTGAGTCCCCAGCCTCTCGCCGACTCCGAGCTGCGGATGAGCTTGATGGAGCACCTGTCGGAGCTCCGCTCGCGTCTGCTCAAGTGCACCCTGGCCGTTCTCGGGCTGGGCCTGGTGTCGCTGCTGTTCGCCAAGCCCATCTTCGGCGTGCTGATGCGGCCCGTGCTGGATGCGCTGCCGGAAGGCAACCGCGCCCTCATCTACACCTCCGGCATCGAGGAGCTGAACGTCCTCATGAAGGTGGGCGTGTACTGCGGCGTGTTCCTCACCACGCCCGTCATCCTCTGGCAGATCTGGGGCTTCGTCTCGCCGGGGCTCTTCCCGGAGGAGCGCAAGTACGCGGCGCCGTTCGTCCTGTTCGGCTCGCTCGCGTTCATCCTGGGCGCGTGCTTCTGCTACTTCGCGGTGCTGCCCTCCATGTTCAAGTTCCTCCTCAACGAGGAGGAGACGCTCGCGCTGGAGCAGCGGCTGGACACGGCGAGGCTGCGCGCCGATGACGCCCTGCGCTTCCTGCGCGTGGGTGACGCGGAGCGGGCGGGGGTGCTCGCGAAGGAGACCAGCGCGTCGCTGCGCGCGGAGGGTGAAGGGCAGCTGACCGAGCCCGCGCGCTCGCCGTCGCAGGCGGTGGAGCTGAAGTCGCGGCTGGATGGCCTGGGCAAGCTGTTGGACGCGGCGGCGGACGGCTACGGCGTCCAGTCGCGCGCGGTGCTGCGGCAGGCGGTGGAGAAGAAGGTCGCGGCGGTGACGGCCTACGGCAAGCAGGACTACCTGGCGGCGTCGGTGGCCATGGACGAGGCGGCGAGCCTGCTGGCGGGCGTGGCCCCCACGCGCAGCGAGGAGCTGTCGGGGCTGTGGAAGCTGGAGAAGGAGCTGTCGGCGGGCGAGGCGCGGCACGAGGCGGAGCGGTGGACGCGGCCCATGCTGACGATGCACGAGCAGCTGTCGCTGGTGCTGCTGCTCATCCTGGCCTTCGGCATCATCTTCGAGCTGCCGCTGGTGATGGCGCTGTTGGGCATCGTGGGCGTGGTGCAGTCGCGCTGGCTGTTCAAGTACCAGCGGCACGCGTTCGTCTTCTGCCTCATCGCCGCGGCCATCATCACGCCCACGGGTGACGTGGTGAACCTGTCGCTGATGGCTGGCCCCATGCTGATGTGCTACGAGCTGGGCGTCTTCCTGGTGTGGCTGGTGGAGCGGCGCCGGGCGCGCAACGCGGCGGAGACCGGCATCACCCCGGTGTCCTGAGGAGGGGCGGCAGGCCATGTTCGGCTCCCGAAGACACCTGAGAGCCAACCTGCGCTACCTGCGCGCGTTGCTGCGCCGCTTCCGCACCACGCTGGTGCTGGCGGCGGGGCTGTTCGTGCTGGGGCCGCTCTTGTTCCACTGGCGCTACATCGGCCCGGACGGGGTGCCCATCTCCTTCGGAGAGGCGCTGCACCACGTCTACTTCCTGCTCTACGGGCAGCCGTCGCTGCCGTACGTGCACGACTGGGCCATCGAGGCGCTCAACGTGGTGATTCCGCCGGCGGGCATCGCCCTGGTGGCGGACGGCGTGGTGCGCTTCGCCTACCTCTACTTCGCCCGACACAAGAACGACAAGGAGTGGATCGAAGTGGTCACCGAGACGATGAAGGGCCACGTCGTGGTGTGCGGAGCGGGGCGGGTGGGCTACCGCGTGGTGACGCAGCTTCGGGAGATGGACAAGGACGTGGTGGTGGTGGAGAAGCGCGAGGACGCGGCCTTCGTCTCCGCGCTGCGGGACGAGAACGTGCCGTTGCTCATCGACGACACGCGCAGCCCGCTGTGCCTGCCGCGCACGAACGTGAAGCACGCCTCCGCGATTGTGTGCGCCACGGACGACGACCTGGCGAACCTCAACATCGCGCTGGATGCGCGGAAGTTGAACCCGAACATCCGCGTCGTCATCCGCCTGTTCGACGAGGACTTGAGCGGCAAGGTGCGTGACACGTTCAAGGCGGAGGCCCTGTCCAGCTCGTCGCTGGCTGCGCCCGCGATGGCGCTGGCGGCGATGGACCCGCGCATCATCCACTCGTTCCACCTGGGCAAGCACCTGATGGTGGTGTCGCTCTTCGAGGCGCGCGAGGGCCTGCCGGGGCTGAACATCTCCGCCATTCGAGACCGCTTCGGCGGGCTGGCGTTGTCGCTGATGCGCGACGGCCACGAGCAGCTCCACCCGGTGGGAGACGAGGTCATGCGCGCGGGGGATGTGCTGACGGTGCAGGCGTCGTATCCGGAGTACTGCCGCCTGCGCGCCTTCACCAACGAGGCGGACCCGCCCATCTTCGCGCACCAGGACCAGATAGGCCCGGTGTGGCCGCGCAAGGCGGGCTGAGTCCGCGAAGGCCCGCGTCAATCGTCGCGGTCGCGCGCTGAGATGGTTCCCGGCAGCGGCACGAACTCGCCATCGACGATGGACAGGCTCGCGAACGCCTGGCCCATCCAGGCCGGGCCGCCGTAGGCGTTGGTGAGGGCCTTGGCCACGTCCGCCGGGTTCTGCGCGTTGGCGAGGTCGGCGATCAACTCCTCATCCTGGAGGTGGGAGGCGTCCTCCCACTTCTGTCCGGTCTCCTTCTCCCACGCTGCGATGTAGTCGCGGGCTCGCTGGGACAGGTCCATGGCCTGCTCCGCGTTGAAGGACAGGTGGATGTCGTTGTCTCCGTCGAAGTCGCTCTGGTCGACGTCATAGGCGGAGGCGAACAGCGACTCGGCGCCGCCGTCCGCGCCGACCATGAACATGGAGATCTCCTGCTGCGACAGGTCCTCGGTGCCATCCGGGTTGAAGTGCTGCACGAGCTGGACAGGCGTGCCCACGTGGAGCTTCGCGTTGGTGACCTGGTCGACGGAGCCATCCGGGTAGGTGGTCCTCACGACGCCACCGGTGCTGCTGCCGAGGTCGACCGAGCCACTCAGGGGCCCCAGGTCGAATCCGGCGCTGCTCGTCGAGTCGTACTGGAGCTTCTCCACCGTGGCGACGTCGGAGACCCCGGTCCCGTTCTCCGTGGGGAGCTCTCCGGTGGCGAGGAAGGTGTTGTAGGCGGCGCGGCCCGCGTCGGTGGAGAGGTCGAACTCCGCCGTCTTGAGCGTGAACTGGTCCAGCCGCGTCGTGTTGCCGACATGGGCGCTGGCGGGGCCCAGGCTCAGCCCGAGCTGGAAGCTGTTCTCCACGGCCTCGGTGGGGCCGGCCGTCACGCGCACCGTGTTCTCGCCAGTCTTCTCCACGAGCACGGAGACGCCCTGCTCCTCGGTGACGTTCGTCGAGACCGCGAGGTTGCGGTAGCTCGCCTCGAAGCCGGTGCCCTGGAAGTCGGTGCTGTTGAGCAGCACCGAGCTGCCCTCCGGCATCGTGTCCGGGTTGTAAGGGTCCGGCATGGGCGCCTGGCCCGACTGGACCTGGGCGTAGTCCGCGTCCGACATCCGCACCTGGAACTTTGTCTTGACGCCCTCGGTGTGCTCGGCGCTGAAGCCGACGGTGCCCAGGTCCACCTCGCCCCCGAGGTTGACCGACATGCTCCCCTCGGCGGTGAGCGTCGTGACGCCGTCCTCGCTCTCCACGCTCGACGTCTGGCTGACCTCCGTGCCGAAGGAGATCTTCAGGCCCTTGAGCTCGACGGAGCTGTTCGTGCTCGCGGTGACACCGTCGGAGCCCACGTCCACCGAGCCGCTGGTGCTCGTGCTCGCGCTCTGCGGAAGCTCCCACCCGAAGCCGATGGGCACGGAGGTCCCGAGGAGATTCGGGCCGCTCTTTGTCTGCGCGGACGCGAAGCCATCGATGGGAGCGGAGGAGCCCCGGTGGGTGGCGGGCTTCGCCGCGGGCCGCGCTGTCGAGTCACGCTCGGGCCCCGGTGGCGGCGGTGGACGCCGGAGGCTCTTGTTGATTCTGGAATCCCAACTCATGACGCACCCCCCTCAAGGCGCTCGGATTTCTTCCGAGAGTCCAAGAGAGTATCGGGAGCGTTCGGGGAAACGTTTCGTGCGACCCGCGAATCAGGTCATGACGCGCGAGTACATCGAGTGTCCTCATCCGCGACGCGGGCCATGAGCGCGGAGCGCGCGAGCGTCAGGCCCGAGGGCAGGGCGAGCGCCCTCGCGAGCAGCGCCGCCAGCGGCGCCCACTCGATGAGGAAGCCATCGTGGCCGTGCGGGCTGGACAGCTCCGCGTGCTCGGCGTGGACGCCCTGGGCACGCAGCCGCTGCGCCAGCGTCTCCATGTGCTGGGGGAAGAAGAGCAGGTCCTTGTCGATGCCCACGCACAGAGCGCTCGCGCGGATGCGCTCCAGTCCTCCGTGCGGCGCGCGCGAAAGGTCGTGATGGTCCATCGCCCCCAGCTGCGCCAGGTACGCGCGCCCATCGAAGCGCGCCTCCAGCTTGCGGCCCTGGTGCTCCAGGTAGCTCTGCACCGGGTGCAGCGCGCGCGAGGACCACGTCGCGGGACGCGGCTGGTTCGCGTCCAATCCAGGCTCTGCGCGGTACGTGAGCATGGCGAGCTGTCGCGCCAGCTCCAGGCCCCGGTGTGACGACTCGGGGAACCCCGGGTCCAGCAGCAACGCCTGACGGGCCACGTGGTTGAGCCCCACCACCCACGCGGAGGCCGACTCCGCGGCGGCGATGGGCGCCATGCGAGCGAAGCGCTCGGGCGCGAGCGCGGCGAGGCAGAGCACAATCATCCCACCCAGCGAGCCACCCGTGACGAGCTCCACTTCTTGGATGCCCAACGCGTCGAGCGCGAGGAGGATGCTTCGCGCCTGGTCCCACGGCGTGAGCGTGGCGGGCAGGTGTTGCTCCTCCTGGCGCAAGTCACCCTTGGCCAACACGGGCGCGGGGCCGAAGCGCGAGTCGTCGGTGCGTCGGGGGAAGCCCTCGTCCGCGGGGCCGACGGTGCCGTAGCAGGAGCCGAGGTTGTTGAAGCACAGCAGCCGCATGCGCGTCGGGTCCAGCACGCGGCCCGCGCCGATGAGCGGCTCCCACCAGCCGCCCTCGCCACCCGCGCGCATGTCGCCGGTGAGCGCGTGCACCAACAGCACGGTGGGGACGCGCGTCGAGGGCCGTGTGCCGCCGTGACGACGGGCTCGCTCGGTGGCGTGGAGCAGCTCCTCGCGCGTGCGGCGCACGAGGCGTGGTGTGGTGGCCTGGGAGTCTTCCGCCGAGAGGAGATGCGCGCGGGACTGGAGCCAGGGCAGGTCGTCCTCCGGGCCCCACCACCAACCGCGCACGAGGTGCGGAGTGATGCGGGCACCGGCTTCCAACGTCAGCTCTGGCGCGGTGACTTCGAAGAGGCGCGGCGAGGTCGCGCGAATGAGGGGAGCCAAGGGATGTCTCCGGACAGACGGGTGGCTGCGCGGGCGCGAGCGTGCGCCCGGGAGGGAAGTGGAAGTGGGGTGTGAAGTGAACGGACGGCGGGGCTGGCTTCGCTGCGCTCCTGCGGGTGATGCGAGGGCGCTACGGGAGGGCCAGGAACGACGAAGCCCACCGACCCTCGCGGGTGGGTGGGCTCGGTGGCTCGCCAGGGTCGGACGCGACGTCAGCCGACACAGGCGGGCGCGAGCCCACCGGTCATCGACATTCGACGCATGGCGAAGAAGGACGTCATGGCCCCCACGGATAAACGCTCACCCCTCGCGAGTCAAGTCGACCCACGGACGAGTGCCGCATGTGGCACACCTCCGACACGGGATTCCTCGACGACGCGTGATTCTCCGTGCGGGCTCGCACGTCACGTCGCGGAGACCATCGCGTTCGCCGGATACGGAGCGAGTGCGCCGATGTGCCCGGGCTGGGCCTTCACCCGCGCGAGCCAACGGGACACCGCCGGGAAGTCCTCCAGGGCCAGGCCCACGTCGGGCGCGAGATGCGCATAGGCATACAGCCCGATGTCGGCGACGGTGGGGCGCCCGCCGACGAGGAAGTCCTCATGTTGGAGATGCCGCTCCAGCGTGGTGAGCGCGGCGCGACCGGCCTCGACGCGCACGCGGAGGACGTCGGGATGGTGCAGGCGCGCGCGCCCGGTGAGCACCCAGAAGCGCGCGGTGCCGATGTTGGGCTCGACGCAGTTCTGTTCGAAGAAGAGCCACTGGTGGACCTGGGCGCGCTCGAAGGCGTCGCGAGGCAGCAGGGACGTGTCCGCGGTGAGGAACAGGAGGATGGCGTTGGACTCGGCGAGGAAGCGTCCGGGCTCGGGCTCCAGCACGGGGATGCGTCCGGCGGGGTTCTTGTGGCGCAGGAAGTCGGGCGTGTGGCTCTCGCCCGCGAAGATGTCCACGGGGATGAGCTCATAGGGCCGGCCGAGCCAGGACAACACGTGGCGCAGCTTGTAGCCATTGGCGGAGGCCGCGCAGTCGTAGAGGCGCATGGGGGCACTGTAGGCGCTGAGGCGGCGGGCGGACGACCCGGTCCTTGCTGCGAGTCGAAGGGGATGGCCGCAAGAACCGGGTTGAAGGGCGGGGGCTCGAAGGCCATACCCAGGGATAAACACCTTCCGGGAGCCGGGACATGGCCAGCAGCGACTACGCCCGAATCGAGCAGGCGATTCTCTATCTCGATGCGCACGCTCGCGAGCAGCCCTCCCTGGACGACGTCGCCGCGCATGTGGGCTTGAGTCCCTTCCACTTCCAGCGCCTGTTCACCCGCTGGGCGGGAATCAGTCCCAAGCGCTTCCTCCAGGTGCACACGCTCAGCTCGGCGCGCCGGCTGCTGGCCGAGCGGCGCAGCGTGCTCGACACATCCTTCGCCGTGGGGCTGTCCGGGGGCGGGCGGCTGCATGAGTTGTTCGTGACGCTGACGGCGATGACGCCCGGGGAGTTCAAGCTCGCGGGCGAAGGACTGACGGTCCACCACGGCGTGCATACGTCGCCCTTCGGTGACTGCCTCATCGCCGTCTGCGAGCGCGGCATCTGCGGACTGCACTTCCTGACGGGAGAGTCCGAGGCCGAGGCGCTGGAGTCCCTGCGCGAGCAGTGGCCGAGGGCGAGCTTCATCGAGTCCACGAAGCTGACGGCGCCGTGGGCCGGACGCATCTTCCCCCAGACACCGCCGCGTGAGCGCACGCCGCTGTCGGTGCTGGTGAAGGGGACGCCGTTCCAGGTGCAGGTGTGGCAGGCGCTCTTGCGCGTGGCCCCGGGTGACGTGGCGACGTACGAGGACCTGGCGAAGGCCATCGGCAGGCCCAAGGCGGTGCGCGCGGTGGGCTCCGCGGTGGGTGACAACTCGGTGGCGCTGCTGATTCCCTGTCACCGCGTGCTGCGCAAGACGGGCGTCATCGGCGACTACCGCTGGGGCAGCTCACGCAAGCAGGTGATGCTCGCGTGGGAGACGCTGCGCCGCGAGGCCGACAACGAGGACGGTGACGGCGAGGCCCTCCAGTCCGGACTGGCGTGACCCCAGGGACTACGCCGCTTCTCCGAGCGAAGGCTTCTTGGCGAGCTCCTCGATGAAGCCGTCGATGACGTAGGGCACCGAGCCATCGCGCTCGGGTCCTCCGCGCTCGGGGTGGTCGAACTCACCCGCGAGGTGTCCGACGACTTCATGTCCCAGGTGAGAGGCCAGCTCCTCGGCGCTCATCTCGTCGAACACGTCCACGTAGGTGTAGATGTCGTTGGTCCCCGGCACGCGCCATCCGCGTACGCTCGAGAGCTTCTTGTACCAGGGGCGCTGCACCAGCTCGTAGTCGAACGTGACGATGCGCGGCACGGCCAGGGCGCCCAGCCTCGGCTCGGCGTGTCCCCAGATGAGCCGGTGGAGGATCTGCTCGTTCGTGAGCCCCTCGTTCCAGGTGTAGCCAGGGTGCTCGAGGACGCGACGTCGGAAGCCTTCGGAGTTGACGATGCGCTCGAGGATGTCGAGCGCCTTGCTCAGCTTGGTGCCCTGCGCCGCGTCGATGTTGATGGGTCGTTTGACCTGGAATCGCACCATGTTCGTGAACCCCCTTGATGTTTCGTGCCCTGCGAATCAGCCCAGGGCGGCGAGCGCCGACACCTTGGCGATGATTTCGGGTGCGGCCTGTACCAGGGTGGCAATCAGCAGCAGCCAGCCGATGACCCCCGAGACGGCCCTGCTGACGAGCCGGATGACGAGCGACAAGACGGAGCCCGCGAGCCCGATGGCCGCCGACACCCGCTCCATGCGTCCGAGCAGTTGCCGCGCGTCCGCCACCGACGCTTGCCCGTCGATGAAGAGCACCGTGTCGCAGTCCATGTTGATCCGGCAGCCCATGTCCAAACGGGGCGCGGGGGGCAGGAGCTGTCCGCTCAGGAAGATGCCCACGCCATCCGCGAACGCGGTGGTCGCGCGGCCAATCGCCCCCAGCACGTCGTTGGCGACCTGGAAGAGCGAGCGGAAGACGTTGCGCGCCAGCGTCTTGAAGAACTCCCCGACGGACCGGAAGATGCTCACCACGCTCTCCCCGAGCCGCGCCACCTGACGCTTGAGCCACTTGAAGGTGCGCTTGAGCCCGTCCCACAGGAAGAAGTCCGAGTTGTCGACCTCGCTCGTCCAGTAGTCCTGGAGCTCGGCCTGGTTGTTCTCGACGAACTTCACGAGGTCGTCGCGGGACACGTCCTCCTCGCGCTGCTGGCGCGCGAAGTCCTCGAAGAGCGAGGGCGTCACCTGCGTGGTGTGCAGCAGCACCAGCGCCTCGAACGTGGGCCGTGCGGGGCTGTTCCTCCAGTACTGGTCCAGCGCCTTGCGCAGCTTCGACGCGATGACGGGCTCGCGGATGTCACCCAGCGGGTAGCCGTTCAGCCACAGCTCGTTGCGCGCGAGCCGCAGGAGGAAGCGCCGCGACGCGGTGGGCAGCTTCTTCTCCTCCAGCTCGCGCTCCGGGAGGAAGCTGCGCAGCTCGGGAGTGCCCTGGGCCACCTTCTCCACCAGCTCGTCGTGGGAGAGCACCCACCTCATGGTCTCCCGCTCGGTGATGCTCGAGGACGGAACCAGGCCCAGCTCGGACATCACGGCCCGGAAGCGCGCGAGCTGGATGCGCAGGTTGTTCGTGTCGCTCGGGTCGACCTTGACGTTGTCCCTGAGGCCCAGCGTCGTCAGCCGCAGCTGCACGGCGCGCACGAGCACGGGCTTCGCCGTGCCGTTGACGGGGTACCACCGGTCGATGTCGAGCGGGTCCTCCAGCGTGACGAACTCCTGGAGGGCGTCCCACGTGGCCTGCTCGATGGTGCCGCCGCTGGGCGCCAGCCCGATGTCCACGCGGAACGGGTTGAGGCCCTTGAGCAGCGCCGCGTCCATCTTGTCGCTGGTGGGGTCGCCCACCTCGTAGCCCAGGTGGCTGAGGCGCAGGCGGACGGCGCGCACCACCAGCTTGTAGCGCTCGTAGTTGGCGCCCTGCGACGAGGGCGTCAGCTCCGAGAGGGGCACCAGCCCCGCGTGCTCCTCCAGGACCTGGAGGTTCTCCTCCAGGTTCATGGCGGTCTCCAGCGGGTCGAGCCCACGGCCCTTCAGCGGCACGCCTCGCGCCGCGGGCAGCCGTGTCGGCGCGTCGAACAGCGCCGCGATGCGGGCCGACTCGGGAGTGGGCGGCATCGACGCTCAGCCCTTCTTGACGATGTCCTTGAGCAGGTCGCCGAAGAAGTCCACGACGGACTTGCGCGCGGCGATGCTCGTCTCCACCGACTTGCGGTGCAGGTCCAGCAGCTCCTGGAGCCGGGGGATGTCCTGCTGGTCGGTTTGGAAGAGCTTCATGTCGCCGTCGAACTTCACCTGCGTCGCGGCGACGAGCTTGATGGTGGCCTGGGTCGTCGCGCTGCCCACGGAGCTCGTCGTCAGGTTGTCCCAGTCGATGGTGGGCTTGCCGCCGGTGGTGTTGATGATGTGCTTCACGTCGCCGGTGTAGGTGATGACCTCCAACGTGACGAGGTCATCGACGGCCGTGTTGAGCTTCTCGATGGCTTGCTTGAGTCCCATGTGGTGCGCCCCCTCGAAAAGGCTCGCGTATTCACGCGAAGCCCGGAAGCCGGGGAGTCTAGCGTGGGCCTGAATGTCGGCGTCAATGCCGGCGGTGCGTCACGCGGGGCACACACGGGTCGTCGTCGACCTTCGGGGTGCGTCTGCCATTGTGTAGGGTCGTCCCGGGATTCGTCACATGGCCTTCCTCGCCCTTGCTCCACACACCGCGCTCGCGCCGCGGGTCCTCGGTTATTGGTTCATCGAGGACCTGGAGGGTTCGTACGAGGGCAAGCCCATCCGGACCACGCCCACCGCGGCGGCGGTGCTGACGCTCAACTTCGGCAGACCGTGTGGGAGTGAGTTCTCGGCCGGCGCGCCACGCGCCTCCCTGCTGGGCGTGCAGAGTCGACCCAGGAGCTGGATCTCGGGGGAGGGGTGCTCCTTCGTGATGGTGATGCTGCGACCGCCGGGGCTGGCGCGGCTGTTTCCCGCGACGGGGCTGGAGAGCCGCGATGAGCTCATCGAGCTTGGAGGGCTGCTGGGGGACGGGCCTGTGCGACGGCTCTGTGACGACCTCGCCGCGGCGGGGACGCCCAGGAGGGTCGCGGACCGGCTGGATGCGTGGCTGCTCCAACGGATGCGAGCGGGAGGGGAGGTGGAGCGGCTCGAGCAGGCCTGGGCGACGCTGGCGAGGACCGCTCGGGTGAGCACGACGGCGCGCGGAATGGGCGTGTCGACGCGACAGCTCGAGCGCTGGTTCCGGGCGCACGTCGGCTGTACGCCCAAGCAACTGCTCGGGCTCGACCGCATCCAGGCCAGCCTCCATGCGACGCAGACGGGGCAGGGCGACCCGCTGCAGGGGTTCAGCGACCAGTCCCACCAGATTCGCCAGTGGCGCCGTTACCTCGGCGTGACACCCGGACGGTACGAGCGTGGGAACTGGTCCATCCTCGCCGAGTACTTCGCCCAGGCGCGCGACGCCGCGCCCGATGGGCTCGCGCACTTCTTCTGAAGGACACCGTGGGCTCGCGCCCGAGGCCGGACGTGTGGGACCGCGCACGCCGTCTTCCGGTGCCGCGACCTCCGCTCACCGAGGCTGTCATGGCGTCCGATGCGTGAGGCGTACGGACGCGGACCTTCCAGTCCGGGGCGGAGCGTCTCCCCGCGGTAGGGCGCCCAGGACATGTCGCATTCGTTCAATCCCCGCGCCGCGCCTGGCTCCAGATTGTCGCCTCACATGCAGCGAGGAGACACGGTGATGTCGGGACAGCAACAGGCAGTCATCCACAGTGAGCTCGTGGAGTATCGCGAGGGGGAAACCCTCTGTGAGGGGTACGTCACGTGGGACCGCCGGAGTGACGGCCGTCGTCCCTGCGTGCTGCTGGCGCATGCCTGGGACGGACTCAACGCGCCCATCCGCGCGAAGGCGGAGGAGTTCGCCGCGCTGGGGTACGTGTGCTTCGCGGTGGATGTGTACGGCAAGGGCGTGCGAGGCGGCGTCGCGGACGACAACTCGCGCCTGATGGGGCCCTTCATGGAGGACCGCGCCCTGCTGCGTCGCCGGATGGTCGCCGGCTTCGAGGCCGCGCTGCGCCATCCGCTCGTCGACCCCTCACGCGTCGTCGTCATCGGCTATTGCTTCGGTGGCCTCTGCGCGCTGGACCTCGCGCGCAGCGCCGTGCCGGGCCTGAAGGCCGCGGTGAGCTTCCACGGAGTCCTCGTGCCGCCGAGGCTCGGGCCTCAACCCGCCATCACGGCCAAGGTCCTCATCCTGCACGGCTGGGAGGACCCGACCAGCTCGAAGGAGGACGTGCTCGCGGTGGCGCGCGAGCTGACGGACGCGGGCGCGGACTGGCAGCTCCACGCGCACGGCCACGCGATGCACGCCTTCACCTATCCAGGGCTCCACAACCCCGAGGCCGGGCTCCAGTACCATCCCGACGCGGCCCGGCGGACCTGGGCCGCGATGCGCGCGTTCCTCGACGAGGTCTTCGCGCCCCGGTGAGCCCGCGGGGCTCAGGACATCTTCGCGACGAACTTGAGCGGCAGGTTGCGCAGGAAGAAGCCGACGACGCTCCACGGCCAGCCGGGGACATAGGCGCTCACCGGCTCCTTCTCGATGGCCTTCACCAGGGCGCGCGAGCCCCGCTCCGAGTCCACCGCGAAGGGCAGGTTCTTCGCCCCCGCGTTCAGCTCCGTGTGGATGTAGCCGGGATAAATCGTCGAGACCTTGATGCCCGTGCCGAGCAGCTCCGCGCGGATGCCCTCCGTCAGCGTGGCCAGCCCCGCCTTCGTCGCCGCGTACACGGTGAGGTGACGGGGCAGCCCGCGCATGGCGCTCATCGAGGAGATGGTGACCAGGTGCCCGTGGCCCTGCTTGCGGAGGATTCCCACGGCCGCCTCGCACTGGGCCACGGCGGCCACGAAGTTCGTCTGGGCCGTCTTCGCGTTGGTGGCGAAGTGGCCGGTGCCGATGCGCTTTCCCACGCCGATGCCCGCGTTGATGATGACGCGGTCCAGCCCGCCGAGGTCCTGGGCGAACGCCTCGAAGACCTCGAACACCCGCTCGTGCTCGTTCACATCCAGCGCGCGCACGGAGACCTGGATGCCGGGGTGCTTGGAGAGCAGCTCCGCGCGCAGCGCCTCCAGCCGGTCCGTCCGACGAGCGCACAGCGCGAGATTGCGTCCCCGCGCCGCGAACTCGCGGGCCATGCCCTCACCCAGGCCCGAGCTGGCGCCCGTAATCAGGATGTTCCTTCGCATGGCCCGAAACTCCCTCAGCGGTAGGTGATGAGGGCCTGGTTCGCCCCCTCGAAGTGCGTGTGCTCGTTGAGCGAGGACAGGTAGCGCCCGCGCTCACTGTAGATGACCTTCGTCACGCCGCAGTTGGCCAGCGTCCAGTTGAGCCGGAAGGCGTGCTCGTCGGGAATCTGGAGCAGCTGCTGACAGATGGCGGTGACGGGGCCGCCCGAGGTGAACACCAGCGCCGTCTTGGACGGCCCCAGCCCGTGGATGAGTGAATCGAGCGCGCGCAGGCAGCGCTCGCGGAACACGGGCCAGGGCTCGGTGTACTCGGCGTCATGCTTGCCGGCGACCCAGCGGGCCACGGCCTCGGTGAAGAGCGCCTGGAACGCGCGGCGCGGCTCCGGCGCCGAGGCGAGGTCCTCGGCCAGCGCGGCGTGGTTGGCGTAGCGGGGCGTGTGGCGGACGACGAGCTCGTCGTGGTCGAACTCGTTGAAGCCCGGGCTGCGCGTGGGCAGCAGGTCCACGCCCATGGCGGAGAGGCACGTCTCCGCCGTCTGCCGGTGGCGGGTGAGCGTGCCGGCCACCACCGCGTCGAGCCGGGGCAGCCGCGTCTTGAGCGCCTCGCCGAGCACGCGCGCCTGCACGAAGCCCGTCTCGGAGAGCTGGTCGTAGTCCTCCGCGCCGAAGGACGCCTGTCCATGGCGGATGAGATAGACCACGCCCATCAGCGGCCTCCCTTCTTGATGAGCCGCTTGCAGCGCCAGTCGTAGTACGTCACCAGCGTCCAGAAGTTCTTGAACGCGGGGTTGCGCGTCTGCTTGTGGTGATAGCGGTAGTAGATCTGCTGGATGATGCCGGCGAGCCGGAAGATTCCGAAGACCTCGTAGAAGGTCCAGCTGGCGGGCTTCAGGCCGGAGCGCTGGAGGTAGTAGTCGACGACCTCCCGGCGGCTCATCATGCCGGGCATGTGCGTGGGCTGACGCCGCGTGGCGCGCATGAAGAAGTCGTCATCCGACTCGACCCAGTACGCGAGCGCGCTGCCCAGGTCCATCAGCGGGTCGCCCAGCGTGGCCATCTCCCAGTCGAGCACGCCGATGACCTGCGTGGGCTCGCCCGGGTCCAGCACCACGTTGTCGAAGCGCCAGTCGTTGTGGATGACGCAGGTGGCGATGTCGTCGGGGATGTGGTCCTTGAGCCAGTCGCGCACGTACTTGAAGCTCGGCACGTTCCAGGTCCGCGCCTTCTCGTAGCGGTCCGACCAGCCCTCCACCTGACGGCGGGGATAGCCCGCGCCCTTGCCGAGCGATGACAGGCCCACGGCCTGGGCATCCACCGCGTGCAGCTCCAGCAGCTTGTCGATGACGTTGACGCACAGCTTGCGCGTCTCGCCGGCGCTGAGGTTCATCCCGCGCGGCATGTTGGCGCGGGGGATGATGCCCTCGATGCGCTCCATGACGTAGAAGTCCGCGCCGATGACGGACGCGTCCTGGCACAGGGCGACCATGTCGGGCACGAACGGGTAGGCGGGCCGGAGCGCCTTCTGCACGCGGTACTCGCGCGACATGTCGTGCGCGGACTTCGCCTTGGTGCCCGCGGGAGGGCGGCGGAGGATGAGGTCGCGCTTGGGGTACTTGAGCCGGTAGGTCCAGTTGGACGCGCCGCCGGAGAACTGCGTCACGGTGGGCAGGCCCTCGAGCGTCGGCACCTGCTTCTTGAGCCAGGCGTCGACGGCGGGGACGTTCAGCTCTTCACCGGCGCGAACGGAGCTGGGTGAATCCAGGGTGGATTTCGGGGCGGCGTGGGTGGCCATGGTGCCTCACCTCTTGGAGAAGCCGCGCTTGGCCAGCTCGATGCGGGCGATGACGCCCTTGTGCACCTCGTCCGGGCCGTCCGCGAGCCGCAGCGTGCGCGCCTGGCCGAAGAAGCCCGCGAGCACCGTGTCGTTGGACACGCCCGCGCCGCCGTGAATCTGGATGGCGTCGTCGACGATGCGCTGGAGCACGCTGGGGGCCACGACCTTGATGGCGGAGATCTCCGTCATCGCGCCGAGGGCGCCCACCTGGTCCATCTTCCACGCGGCGTAGAGCGTGAGCAGGCGGGCCTGGTCGATGGCGATGCGGGCCTCGGCCACGCGCTCGCGGTTGCCGCCCAGGTTGAGCAGGGGCTTGCCGAAGGCGGTGCGGTTCATGCCGCGGTCAATCATCAGCTCCAGCGCCCGCTCGGAGGCGCCGATGCAGCGCATGCAGTGGTGGATGCGGCCGGGGCCCAGGCGGCCCTGGGCAATCTCGAAGCCCATGCCGGGGCCGCCGATGATGTTGGAGACGGGGACGCGGACGTTGGTGAAGTGCACCTCGCCGTGGCCGTGGGGCGCGTCGTACTCGCCGAAGACGGGGAGCATGCGCTGGATGGACACGCCCGGCGAGTCCAGGGGCACGAGCACCATGGAGTGCTGGTGGTGGCGGTCGCCGCCGGTGTCGGGCGTGCGCGCCATGAAGATGGCGATCTTCGCCTTGGGGTGGCCCAGGCCGGTGGTCCACCACTTGGAGCCATTGAGGATGACCTCGTCCTTCTCGACGACGGCGGTGGCCTCCATGTTGGTGGCGTCGGAGGAGGCGACGCCGGGCTCGGTCATGCAGAAGACGGAGCGGATTTCTCCGGCGAGCAGCGGGGTGAGCCACTGCTTCTGCTGGGCGGGGGTGCCGTACTTCCAGAGCACCTCCATGTTGCCGGTGTCGGGGGCGTTGCAGTTGAAGACCTCGGGGGCCATGAGGCTGCGCCCGGTCTCCTCGGCGATGGGGGCGTACTCGAGCGTGGACAGGCCCGGGGCGAGCTTCTCGTCGGGGAGGAAGAGGTTCCACAGTCCCGCGGCGCGGGCCTTGGCCTTGAGGTCCTCCATGACGGAGGAGACGGGCCAGGTCTTCCAGTCACCGCCGCGCGAGGCCTCCATGACCTCCTGGTAGTAGCGGGCCTCGTTGGGCTCGATGTGCTCGCGCATGAACTGCTTCACGCGCTCCAGGTAGTCCTTGCCTCTGGCGCTCGGCTCGAAGTCCACGGTGCTGCCTCCTCTCACGAGAGGCGCTCATCCTTGGCACCCGGCCCTTGTTGAATCCACTGAATGTTGGTCATGTGTCGTCATGAGCCCAGTTCAGGATTCCCCCCGGCGCCCCGGGCCCCCGGACCTCAACCTCTTCCGGGTGTTCGACGTGGTCTATCGGGAGCGGAATCTGACGCGTGCAGCGGAGGTGCTGTTCCTCAGTCAGTCGGCGGTGAGCCACGCGCTGGCGAGGCTGCGCGAGCAACTGGGGGCGCCCCTGTTCGTCCGGCAGGGGAGGGGCGTGGCGCCGACGCCGTTGGCGGAGCGGGTGGCGCCGGAGATTCGGGAGGCGCTGGCGCTGCTCCAGCAGGCGGTGCACCACACGCGAGGCTTCGAGCCGGCGCGGGACGTGGGGACCTTCACCCTGGCGATGAGCGACATGCTGGAGCCGTCGATTGTTCCCCGGCTGGTGGCGCGGCTTCAGGAGCGCAGTCCGGAGGCGCGCATCAGCAGCGTGCGGTTGGAGCGGACGCGGCTGGAGCGGGACCTGGCTTCAGGGCGGTTGGACCTGGCCATCGACGTGGAGCAACCGACGAGCGCGGAGCTGCGGCACACGGCCTTCACGCGGGACGCGTTCTGCGTGGTGAGCCGCAAGCGCAGGCGGCTGGACGTGGCGGCGTACATGGCGGCGAAGCACGTCACGGTGTCCTCGCGGCGCACGGGGCTGGCGGTGGAGGACCTGGTGCTCAGCCGGCTGGGGTATCAGCGGGAGGTCACGGTGCGTTGTCGGCACTACGAGACGGCGTGCCGCATCGTGTCGGGCTCGGACCTGTTGCTGACGATGCCCCGGCGGAGAGCGGAGGAGATCAACGGGGTGCTCGACGAAGACCTGCACCTGTTGCCCATGCCGCTCGCGCTGCCGCGACTGGAACTGCACCTGTACTGGCACCGCTCCGAGGACAGCGAGCCTCGGAGTCAGTGGTTGCGCTCGGAGCTTCAATCCCTGGCAAAGGTGTTGATGGGGCCGCGGCGCGGCGCGTGATGGAAGTGAAGGCCTCTTCAGTTCACGCAGTCCAGGTTGCAGTCCGCGAGTTCGCCCGCGCAGGCGTTGAAACAGATCATGAGTGGGAGTGGGTCGGTCAGCGTGAGCTTACAGTCCGCGATGCACTGGATGGACTCTTCTCGACATTCATTGGTGCAGTTCACCAACCCGGTCGCGTGGACGGTTCCGTCCTCAGTGGGGGCGTCGTCCAGGACGGGCACCTCGGTGCGTTCATCCTCGATGGGACCGCAGCCCACCGCGAGCAGCAATGCGCCCACTCCAACCAACCACGACATGCGATTCGACATGGTGACTCCTCCCTGCGCGAGTGGAAGGGAGAATCGTCGCAGTCGCATCGGCGAGATATTGTACTCAGGTTCACTCGTCGGAGGGCGTTGCCGTGGGTGCGGGCTTTGGAGGCGCGGAGGCGAGTGTCCGACGGTTCTTGCATCGATGACGCGGTGATTGAGGGTTCGGGCAATGTCTCCTGTCGGCACGGCGGAAGAGTTCTTCACGGCATCTGGCGTTCGGCTCCGGCGACGAGGTGCTCGTCCCGGGGCCTTCAACTGGCTGTTCCTCCCGGGCGGGCCAGGGATTGGCGCGGAGAGCCTGTTCGGACTGGCGGACGCGCTGGATGTCCCGGGGACGTGCTGGATGGTGGACCTGCCGGGGGACGGGTCCAATGTCTCGCCTCCGGGGGCTCCAGCGAGTCCCCATGACGTGTGGCCCAGGGTGCTCATCGAGGCTGCCCAGGCGCTTCCGAATTGTGTCTATCTGGGACACTCCACGGGAGGCATGTATCTGTTGTCCGTGCCGGAGCTGGAGTCGCTCCTGGTGGGACTCGTGCTCGTGAGCACGGCGCCGGACGCGAGCTGGCGCGCACCGTTCTTCGAGATGACCCAGCGGCATCCGTTACCCGAGGTCGACGCGGCGACGCGGCGTTACGAAGCTGAGCGCACGGATGAACGACTGCGGGATATCGCGGTGGCGTCGGCGGAGTGGAACTTCGCGCCGGAGGGCGTGACGGAGGGGCGCGAGTTGCTGCGCCGGATGCCCTACAACCGCGCGGCGGTCGACTGGTCGGATCGGAACTTCGATGAAACGTATGTCCACACGTGGTGGCCGCGCGCCGTGCCCACGCTCATCATCAGCGGGTCCGAAGACCGCATCGTCCAGCAGACGCGGTGGACGCAGCCCGCCTTCCAGGGGCCGCACATCCTCCACAGGAGGGTGAAGGGCGCTGCGCACTTCCCCTGGATTGAACGTCCGCAAGCCGTGGCTGCCGCGATGCGTGAGCTGGTACCACGGATGACGCCACGTCCTTGACCGTTGAGCGGGAGAACGCCATGGAGAACATCTTCTTCGAGTCCACTTCATCGCCTGGCTCCGGGCTGTACTTCGTCCCGGGCTGGACGGGGCGCGAGCGTGTCTACGCCCTGCCTCGTCCTCAGCGGGCGCCTGTCTCCGAACGACAGGCCTTCGCGGTCGATGGGCGACGCATCCTTCACGCCACGCTGTCCAGGGCGGACGGGACCGCGCGACTGACGGTGTCGAGATGGCGAGGCGGGGAGCTCTACTGGGTGGAGTTCCCTTGCGGCCCGGGGGCGCACTTCCTCCAGCTCTCCGCATCGACCATCGCGGGAGGGCTACAACTCCTCCTGCTCGAGGAGCGCGAGAGCGGTCTCGTCCTCCACCTCGCCGAGGGCACCGCGCACCAGATCTTCCCCTGCGTGCTTCGACGGCAATCCCCTCGCGACGTCTTCACCGCGGGCGTCGCGCCGGAGCCCGGCCTCGCCTACCTGGCCCGGCGCTGCGAGGACCGACTCGACGTCGAGCGCTTCAAGCTGCCCTTGGGCCAGGCGCAGGGTGTCACGACAGGCCATCTGCATCGCACTCGCGACCTGGAGTTTGCTCGTGACGGGCTCGACCTCAACAAACCCCGCGTGCGCACGTGGCTGGAGGTCCGGTCCGAACGACAGGCCCCCACGAGAGACCCGCTGGTGAGGGACTTCACCCCGTCGCTCGGTGGCCTGGGCTCCATCCCGGTCACGCTCCCGGAGCCGGACGCGCTTCTGGGGCAGGTCTCGGAGATCACGCTCAGCCTGCATTCGCTGAGCGCGAGCAGGCAGGACGATGAGCACCGGCTCTCCTCGTCCCTGCTCGCGAAGTTCCATCTCGGAACGGGACAGTTCATCGAGGGCAAGCACGTGGAGCAGTCGCGGAGCCTGTTCCGGTTCCACCAGCCCTTCGACGTGAAGAGCGTGAGCGTGGTTCCGGGCGCGTCCGTGGTGCTCGTCGACGGGACGTCGCTGGCGGGGGAGAAGGCGCTTCCGGCGAGCGTCGTCGACTCCGTCGGGGAGCTCGTCGGGACCAACGAAGCGGAGCGAAAGCACTTCTTCGAACACCCCTTCGACTCCATCGTGGGCTTCGTCTTCGCTTCCTACCTCCTGGTGACGGTGGGGTCCGGTGCCGGAGACACGGTGGACGCCGAGCGCCACGCCACATGGGCCGCGCTCCTCTCCCAGCATCTGGGTCCGGAGGCCGCGCGAAAGCTGCTCGCCAACCATGAGGCCGGCGGGCCCGTGGACCCGATGGACGTCCACAACAACGAGGTTGGGGTGTTCCTCGGTCAGAACTGGCAGCGGATGAAGTATCCGTCGATCTCCGCCGCGGTGAAGGACCTGCTCGACAAGGGCTACCTGATGCATGACGGCAACCCGCAGGCGAAGGCCAAGTGGGAGGCCTACGTCAGAGGCGAGCGGACCGCGGGGCGCATGGGGGCCGAGCGGGGGAACCAGAACCCACAGAGTGCCGCTGACGGGACGATGCATGGACAGCCGATGCCCCAGCATCCCTCCGTGCCTCAACCGCAGCCGCAGCCGCCACAGCAGCCGCCCGCGGAGCAGCCGCAACAGCCGTCGAACCCCAGGATCGGCCCTCCGGCCTGAGGTCCCCTGTCGGCGTTGCCGAGGCTCAGACCTCGATATCGAACGCGAGCGACAGCCGCTCATCGGGCTGCACGTGCAGCAGCCCCTCGCCCGTCGCGAGCGCGCCCGCCGCGGCGGTCCACGGCTCCACGCAGACGAAGTCCTTCCCCTTCAGCGTCCACACCACCATCACCTTGAACTCAGGGCTCCACGACAGATGGATGGGGCGCAGGCCCGGCCCTCGCGACAGCCGCGTCTCCTGCTTCGAGTGGTCCCGCAGGTGCAGGTCCACCTCGTCCGCCGTCAAATCCAGCCCGGTGAACGGCACCTCGCGCTTCGCCCGGTTGTCCCAGCCGTGCGTCGCGTCCGTCTCCACCGTCGTCACCGACTTCGCCGCGTCCGGCACCCGGAAGTACGGATGGAAGCCCAGATGCACGGGCAGCGGCTCCATGCCGGGATTCTGGAGGTCGAAGTCGATGGTCAGCCTCCGCCCCACGAGCGAGAACGTGAGCTGCGCATCGAACTCCCACGGATAGACACGCAGCGTCTCCGCGTTGGACTTCAACCCCAGCACCAGCAGCGAGTCCTCCGCCTGTCGCACCGCCCACTCCATCTTCCGGGCGAAGCCGTGCTGCGACAGGCTGTAGGACTGTCCACGCGCCGGATACGTGTCCCCAGGCAGCGGACCCGCGTTGGGGAACAACACGGGGATGCCCCCGCGCACGTTCTTCGTCGGGTCCGCCACGGTGGCTTCATCGAGGTAGAGGATGTCCTCGCCCCCCACCATGAAGCTCGTGACGAGCGCGCCGCGTGAAGGGATGACCTCCACGCAGCAGTCGTCACCCTTCAACGAGTACGTCTCCAGCCCCGCGATGCCTGGGAATGCTCGGCTCATGCGAGCCTAGATACCCCCATCGTGGGGGTCGCTGTCCATGAACGGATACGGCACCTTCGTCGGCGGGGCGAAGTTCTCCTTCACCGTCCGAGGACTCGTCCAGCGGATGAGGTTGAGCAGCGAACCCGCCTTGTCGTTCGTCCCCGACGCACGCGAGCCACCGAAGGGCTGCTGTCCCACCACCGCGCCCGTGGGCTTGTCGTTGATGTAGATGTTGCCCGCCGCGTGCCGCAGCTCGCTCATCGCCGTGTCGATGGCCTTCCTGTCCCGCCCGAAGATGGCCCCCGTCAGCGCGTACGTCGCGCTCTGGTCCACCTCGCGCAGCGTCTCCACGTACTTCCCATCCGGATACACGTGCACGCCCACCAGCGGCGCGAAGACCTCCTCGCGCATGATGCGGTGACGCGGGTCCTGCAACTGCACCAGCGTGGGCTTCACGAACCAGCCCTCCTTCCGGTCCGTCTCGCCACCCGCGACGATGCTCGCGTCCTTGTCCTGCTTCGCCAGCTCGATGTACGAGGAGACCTTCTTGAAGGACTTCTCGTCGATGACGGCGCCCATGAAGTTGCGGAAGTCCGTCACGTCGCCCATGCGGATGTCGCCGATGAGCCCCTGCAGCCGGGGCTTGAGCTTCGTCCACAGCGACTCGGGCACGTACACGCGGCTGGCCGCCGAGCACTTCTGGCCCTGGTACTCGTAGCCACCGCGCACGATGGCCACCGCGAGCGCCTCCACGTCGTCCGCCGCGGACGCGTGCGCCACGATGAAGTCCTTGCCGCCCGTCTCACCCACCAACCGGGGGTACTGCTTGTACTTGCCGATGTTCTCTCCCACCGTCTTCCACATGGTGTTGAACGTCGGCGTGGAGCCGGTGAAGTGGATGCCGCCCAGATGGGGGCTGGCCAGCGTGGGGTTGCCCACCGTGGGCCCATCGCCGTTGAGCATGTTGATGACGCCGTCGGGCAGGCCCGCCTCGCGCAGCATCTCCATGAAGTACCAGGCGCTCAGCGCCGACGTGGACGACGGCTTGAACAGCACCACGTTGCCCATCAGCGCGGGCGCGGTGCACAGGTTCATCGCGATGGACGTGAAGTTGAACGGCGCCACCGCGAACACGAAGCCGTCCAGCGGGCGGTAGTCCAACATGTTCCACGTCTGCGGCGAGGACTCCGGCTGGATGGCCAGAATCTGCTCGGCGAAGTGGACGTTGTAGCGCAGGAAGTCGATGGCCTCACACGCGGCATCAATCTCGGCCTGGTGGGCCGTCTTCGACTGCCCCAGCATGGTGGACGCGTTGATGATGGGCCGGTAGCGCGTGGCGAGCAGCTCGGCTGCGCGCAGGAAGATGGCCGCGCGCGAGGAGAACGACATCCGCGCCCAGTCCTCCTTCACCGCGAGGCCCGCCTGGATGGCCTGCTCCACGTGGCTCGCGTCCGCCTCGTGCAGGGTGGCCAGCACGTGCGAGTGCCGGTGGGGCATGCGCACCGTGTCCGTCTTGCCGCTGCGCACCTGCTTGCCGCCGATGATGAGCGGGATGTCGATCTGCTCGCCGCTCATGCGCTTGAGCGTCGCCTGGAGCTCGCGGCGCTCGGGCGAACCGGGCGAGTAGGGGAGGATGGGCTCGTTGCGGGGAGCCGGGACGCGGGGGAAGGCGTTGATCACGCGAATGACCTCGGGACGGAGCGAAAAGGGCGGGGGAGCATAACCAACCGGCTCCTCCGGGGAAGCGTCGAAGCGGGCCGTCGTCCGCGCCCGGACACCCGCTGTCAACCCCTGACGCGCCCGGCTATTTCCCTCCGCACCCCTCGGTCGACTCATACCCTGGGAGGGGGGCACATTGACCGGGCGACATAGCGCGCGGTTACGATGGCGGCATGCGCATCCCGCCTCCGAGCCCCGCGATGCCGCCTCCTCCCGGCCTCTCCGCCCTGGAGGACGCGCTCCGCAAGGACCTGGAGCGGCTGGAGTACCCCAAGCGCTCCTGGGTGCTCCCGCGACACACCCGTGACGGCAGGCCCGTGCTGGATGTGCTCATCATCGGCGGCGGGCAGAGCGGCCTCACCGCCGCCTTCGGGCTCTTGCGCGAGAAGGTGACGAACCTGCTCGTGGTGGACGACGGCGAGCAGGACCTCGCGGGGCCGTGGAAGACGTTCGCGCGCATGCACACGCTGCGCACGCCCAAGCACCTCACCGGGCCGGACCACAACCTGCCCAACCTCAGCTTCCAGTCCTGGTTCGAGGCCCAGTACGGCGAGGCCGCCTGGACATCGCTGGAGCGCATTCCCAAGGAGCTGTGGGCGGACTTCCTCGGCTGGTATCGGCGCACGCTGAACATCCCCGTGCGCTGCCGCTCGCGCGCCGGAGCGCTGACCTGGAGCGCGGAGGACGACTGCTTCCACGTGCCCATCGAGGACCTGCGCACCGGCGCCACCGAGGTCCTCTTCGTGCGCAAGGTGGTGCTCGCCACGGGCATCGACGGCTCGGGGCGCTGGGAAATCCCAGCCATCGTGGCGAACCTGCCGCGCGAGCTGTACGTGCAGACGCGCGAGGACATCGACTTCGAGGCGCTGCGCGGTCGCAAGGTGGGCGTGCTCGGCGCGGGAGCGTCCGCGTTCGACAACGCCTCCGTCGCGCTGGAGCACGGCGCGGGCGAGGTGCACCTGTTCTACCGGCGCAAGTCGCTGCCGTGCATCAACCCGTACCGCTGGGCGGAGTTCGTCGGCTTCCTCAAGCACCACGCGGACCTGCCCGACGCGGACAAGTGGCGCTTCATCCACCGCATCTTCGAGATGGGGCAACTGCCCCCGGCGGACACGTACCGCCGCGCGTGCGCCTTCCCCCAGTTCCACCTGCACGCCCAGAGCCCGTGGCTCGACGCCGAGGTGGTGGACGGACAGGCCCGCATCACCACCCCGCAGAGGCAGTACACCTTCGACAAGCTCATCGTCGGCAGCGGCACGGTGACGGACCTGTCGCTGCGGCCGGAGCTGGCGAACGTGCACGCGGACATCGCGCTCTGGAAGGACCGCTTCACGCCGCCCGAGGGCCAGTCGCACGCGGACCTGCTGCGCCACCCGTACCTGGGGCCGGGCTTCGAGCTGCAGGAGAAGCAGCCGGGCCGCGCGCCGCACCTCCGCTCCATCTTCAACTACACCTTCGGGTGCCTGCTCTCGCTGGGTTTCGGCGGGGCGAGCATTTCCGGCATGAAGTACAGCCTGCCCAAGCTGACGGCGGGCGTGACACGGCAGCTCTACCTGGATGACCGGGATGCGTTCTTCCGCTCCCTGGAATGCTTCGACGAGAGGGAATTCGAGCCATGAGCAGGGGTGAGTTCGGGCTGCGCAGCCGCCGCGTGCTGGTGGGTGGTGGGCCGCGCGAGGCGGTGGTGGTGGTGAAGGACGGCCGCGTGGAGAAGGTGGCCGGGCCCTCCGAGGCGCTCGGCGCGCTGTCGGTGACGGATGTGGGCAATCACGTGGTGATGCCCGGTGTGGTGGACTGCCACGCGCACATCAACGAGCCCGGCCGCACCGAGTGGGAGGGCTTCGAGACCGCCACGCGCGCGGCGGCGGCTGGAGGCATCACCACCGTGGTGGACATGCCGCTCAACTCGCTGCCGCCCACCACCACGCTCGAGGCGCTGAAGCTCAAGGCGGACGCGGCCCGGGGCGCGAGCCAGGTGGACCATGGCTTCTGGGGCGGCGTGATTCCCGGCAACGCGGGCGAGCTGGAGGCGCTCATCGACGCGGGCATCGCGGGCTTCAAGTGCTTCCTGTGCCCCTCGGGCGTGGACGAGTTCCCGCCCGCGGACCGCGCGGTGCTCGACGTGGCCATGCCGATTCTCGCGCGGCGTGGTGTGCCGCTCATCGTGCACGCGGAGCTGGAGTCGCCGCTTCCGGAGGTCCGCGCCGAGGGGGCTCGCACGTACCGCGCCTATCTCGAGTCCCGGCCACGGAGCTGGGAGCACGACGCCATCCGCATGATGATGGAGCTGGCGCGAAAGCACCGCTGCCGCGTGCACATCGTCCACCTGTCCTCGGCGGACGCGCTGCCGCTGCTCATCGACGCGCGGCGCGAGGGGTTGGATGTCTCGGTGGAGACGTGTCCGCACTACCTGAGCTTCACCGCCGAGGAGATTGAGGACGGCGCGACCCACTTCAAGTGCGCGCCGCCCATCCGCGAGGCGGAGAACCGCGAGCGCCTGTGGGAGGGGCTCGCGCGCGGAGACATCGAGTTGGTGGTGTCGGACCACTCGCCCTGCACGCCCGCGCTCAAGCTGCTGGAGCGTGGTGACTTCGGCGCGGCGTGGGGCGGCATCGCATCCCTTCAGCTCAGCCTGTCGGCGGTGTGGACCGAGGCGCGCAAGCGGGGCCACGGGCTGGAGTCGCTCGTGCGCTGGATGTGCGAGGCGCCGGCCCGACTGGTGGGCCTGAGCGGGACGAAGGGCTCGCTCGTGCCGGGCGCGGACGCGGACCTCGTCGTGTTCGACCCCGAGGCCACCTTCGCCGTCGAGCCGTCACGGCTCCAGCACCGTCATCCGCTGACGCCTTACGCGGGCAGGACGCTCGCGGGCGTGGTGGAGCGCACGCTGCTGCGCGGGGAACTCATCTACGAGCGCGGGCAGCCCTTCCCGCGCCCTACGGGAAGCTGGGTGCGCCGGCCGTCCTCGGCGCGCATCGCCGCCTGAACTGATTCCATCTGGAGAACACACGAAAATGCATGCACCCGAAGAGGGGAAGCTGCGCGTCGGCTTCACGGAGCTCATCGACCTGGCCGCGGAGAAGGTCGGCGGCCAGGCCCTGCTGGCCAGTGACGAGTTCTTCGCCGGCAAGGAGAACCTGCTCAAGTCCGGCCGAGGCGTCTTCATCCCGGACAAGTACACCGAGCAGGGCAAGTGGATGGACGGCTGGGAGTCGCGCCGCAAGCGCGTGCCCGGTCACGACTGGTGCATCCTGAAGCTCGGCCTGCCCGGTGTGATTCGCGGCGTGGACATCGACACGAACCACTTCCTGGGCAACTTCCCCGAGTACGCCTCGGTGGACGCGCTGGAGGTGGAGGGCTCGCCGTCGCCCGAGTCGCTGGTGGACGCGGCGTGGACGCGCATCCTCCCTCAGCTCAAGCTGCAGGGCGGCACGCGCAACCTCTTTGCCATCCCCGACGAGCGGCGCTGGACGCACCTGCGCCTCAACATCTACCCGGACGGCGGCGTGGCGCGCTTCCGTGTGCACGGCGAGGTGCGGCCGGACCTGGCGCGGCTGACGCGCGAGAAGGGCGCGGTGGACCTGGCGGCGGCGGAGAACGGCGGCACGGTGGTGGCGTGCAACGACGCGTTCTTCGGCACCAAGGACAACCTCATCCTGCCCGGCCGCGCGGCCAACATGGGCGAGGGCTGGGAGACGCGCCGCAAGCGCCTGCTGCCGGGCTTCGACTGGATTGTGGTGAAGCTGGCCGTGCCCGGGACCATCGAGCGCGTGGAGGTGGACACCGCCTTCTACAAGGGCAACTTCCCGGAGAGCGCGTCACTCGAGGGTATCTACCTGCGCGAGCCGCTGGTGGACTTCGCCAACGCGCACGACCTGTCGTGGACGGAGCTGCTGCCGCGCACGAAGCTCCAGGCGGACCACCGTCACCACTTCGAGCCCGAGCTGAAGGCGAAGGGTCCCTTCACCCACGTGCGCCTCAAAATCTTCCCCGACGGCGGGGTCAGCCGGCTGCTCATCCACGGACGTCCGGCGTGAGCGCGCTCGAGCGACTCAACACGCTCTCCACCGACGAGGCCCGCGCGGAGTTGACGCGCTGCTGCGGCGCCTCGCGCTGGGCGGAGGCGATGACGAAGGCCCGACCCTTCCGCGACGCCGAGCACCTGTTCTCCGAGGCCTCCCAGCAGTGGAGCCGCACGGGCCCGGAGGACTGGCGCGAGGCCTTCACGCACCACCCGCGCATCGGCGACGTGGCCTCGCTGCGCGCGAAGTTCGCCGCCACCGCTAATTGGTCCTCGCAGGAGCAGGGTGGGGTGAGCAGCGCGGGCGAGGAGGTGCTGCAGGGCCTGGCCGACGGCAACAAGGCCTACGAGGAGCGCTTCGGCTTCATCTTCCTCGTGTGCGCGACGGGCAAGAGCGCGCAGGAGATGCTCGGCCTGCTGCGCGCGCGCCTGGGCAACGCCCCGGACGAGGAGCTGCGCATCGCCGCCGGCGAGCAGGCCAAAATCACCCGCATCCGACTGGAGAAGCTGCTGGCGTCATGAGCACCCTGTCCACCCATGTCCTCGACACGCACCGGGGCCGTCCGGCCTCCGGTGTTCCCATCACCCTGGAGGCGCAGGGGGCCCACGGCGACTGGAAGGAGCTGGCCCGGGGCGTCACCAACGACGACGGCCGCGTGCGCGACTTCCTGCCCGCGGGCGCCCGCGTGGAGACAGGCGTCTACCGGATGTCCTTCGACACGGGCGCGTACTTCCGCTCGCTCGGTGTGAAGGGCTTCTATCCGTCGGTGTCCGTCGTCTTCGAGCTGGCCGCGCCCGACGAGCACTACCACGTGCCGCTGTTGCTCAGCCCCTTCGGCTACTCCACCTACCGGGGGAGCTGACCTCAGGCCTTGGTGATGACCTGCGCGGTGGGAGCCGTCGCCGACACGGGCGCGCTCCCCCGCCGCAGCAGCGCGTGGATTTCGGCGATGAGCAGCGCGGGCTTCACGGGCTTGACCAGATAGGCATCCGGCACGGGCAGGCTCGCGTCGCTGTCGGAGCGGGGCGCGAAGCCGCTGACGAAGACGACGGGGATGTGCAGGAGCGAGGGCTCCTGACGGAAGCGGCGGCACAGCTCGTACCCGTCCATGCCCTCCATGTTCACGTCGGACAGGAGCAGGTCCGGCGGCTGGGCCAGGGCCTTCTCCAGGCCCTCCTCGCCGCTCGACGCCGCCGTGCAGTCGAAGTCCCCGGACAACAGCAGGCGCAGTGTCTCGCGCATCGTCCACGAGTTCTCGACGATGAGGACCTTGGGCTTCACGGTGCTCGGGCTCCTCCAGTGCCGGGGGCGCGCCGTGGGGCGGCGACCGTCCGAAACCACGAGCATCACCGCACCGCGCCCGCCGTCGCAAGGGGTCTGCCCCCACCCCTGGACAGAGGTACAAGGCCGAGCAGGCGTGGGAGGCCTACTCCTCGGGCGGGGGATCCTCCAGGCCGCGCCGGGACACCTCCGAGTCGGGCTCCTCGTCGCCGCGTGCCTCGCGCTCGGGGACCTGCTCGTTTGTCCACTCCTCCCCGCGCTCCACCCGGGCCTCCCAGGCCGTGTCGCGCGTGGGGTCCACGTCCTCGGCGCCCCCGTCCGCGAGCCACCGGCTCACCGCGCGCGCGCCCTCATCCATCGCGTCCTCGACCTCGCCGCGATTTCTCGGCGGGAAGTCCCCGCGCGTCGGCCGCGCGTCGTTGGGTCCTCGAGGAGTGCCCGCCATGTTGCACCTGCCTGGGTGTGGGTGTCGCCTGCCCGACTCAACCTCCGAAGTCCCGATGCGCGGGACAAGTGCTGGCGGATATCAGGCCGCCTGCCTGGGCGGTGGGGGGCAGGGGTTTCTTCCGTGTCGTCGGAGCGTGTCCCGATACATGGAAACGTGATATTCCATCGACTTCTGGATTCTGCCGACCTTCCGGTCCCGCCTTCGTGAGCGACGAAGAGAAGACAACCGTTCTGGACGAGCGCAGCCGTCCTCCGAGCAGCACGTGGGGGGAGCGCATCCGCACGCCCGTCACCCTGCCGGGGGACGCCGCGGGCGTGCGACGCTCGTTGGAGCTCGGAATGGTGGTGACGGGCCGCTACCGGGTGGAGGGCCTCTTGGGCGAGGGCGGCATGGGCCGCATCTGGCTGGCGGAGGACCTGCACGAGCGGCGCAAGATCGCGCTCAAGGAGATGCAGGTCCCCGCGGGGCTGACGGCGGCGAAGACGGAGGAGCTGGTGCTGATGTTCCGGCACGAGTTCTTCGCGATGAAGAAGCTGCAGCACCCCGGCACGCTGAAGGTGTTCGACTGGGGGATGACGGAGGCCGGCAACCGCTTCATCACCATGGAGGTGGTGGACGGGCAGGACCTGAGCACGCTGGCGCGAGAGTCCCCGCTGGACACGCGCACGCTGTACCGGGTGCTCATCCAGATGGCGCAGGTGCTGGCGTTCATCCACTCGCGCCTGTACGTGCACTGCGACATCAAGGCGAGCAACGTGCGCATCACCCGCTCGGGCGCGGTGAAGCTGATGGACTTCGGGGTGATGCACCAGCTGGGCACCCCGAGCCCCGGCAAGCTCAAGGGCACGCTGGAGTACCTGGCCCCCGAGTGGCAGCGCGGCGCGAGCATCGACGGGCGCGCCGACCTCTACTCGCTGGGCGTCATGGCGTACTACCTGGTGACGGGGAAGCTGCCCTTCAAGCGCAACACGCCCGCGGCGCTGCTCGCCGAGCACCTGACGCGTCCGCCGCCGAAGCCGTCCTCGCTGGGGCCGGTGGACCCGCAGCTGGAGGAGATCATCCTCCTGTTGTTGGCGAAGGACCCGCGCGAGCGCTTCCAGGACGCCGCCGAGCTGATGGAGGCGTTGTGCCACGCCAGCGGCGAGCCGATGCCGGAGGAGCCGCTGTCGGCGCGCTCCAGCTACCTGCACGTGCCGGAGGTGGTGGGGCGCGCGGCGGAGCTGGAGTCGCTGATGAACGGGCTGGCCGAGGCGGACTGGGGCCAGTCGCGCGCGGTGCTGCTGGGGGCTCCCGCGGGCGTGGGCAAGACGCGGCTGCTGCAGGAGTTCGAGCTGCAGGCGAAGCTGGCGGAGCTGCCGTTCGGCCGGGGGCAGTGCCGCGCGGAGGGGCAGGCGCCGCTGACGCCCATCGCCCAGGCGCTGCGCGCGCTGATTCCGCACACGCCCACGGAGGTGATGGAGCGGCTGTCGCCGAGGCTCGCCAGGCTGTTGCCCGCGATGTCGGCGGAGGGCTCGGGCGTGGCGCAGGTGCCGGGCGAGGAGAAGCTGGGGTTCTTCGGCGCGCTGGCGGAGTGGGTGCAGGGGCTGGGCAAGCGGATGACGTTCGTCCTGTGCTTCGAGGACCTGCACTGGGCGGACACCGCGTCGCTGGAGGTGCTCAACGTGCTCATCCGCGCGCTGCACGGCACGCGCGGCATGGTGGTGTGCACGTTCCGCTCCGGGGAGCTGAGCCGGCTGAGCCTGGCGTTCCAGACGGTGGACGAGAAGCTCACCTGGCGCATGGACCTGGAGCCGCTGGCGGCTGAGCACGTGGGCACGCTGGTGGGGCTGGCGCTGCCGGGCCTGGAGGTGCCGGAGAGCTTCGTCGCGCGGCTGCACGAGACGACGGGTGGCAACGCGTTCTTCGCCACGGAGTGTCTGCGCGCGCTGGTGGAGGAGGGCGCGCTGACGCGCGTGGGTGGGCGCTGGACGGCGGAGGAAGGGCTGGACACGCGGCCCTTGCCCGCGAGCATCCAGGCGGCGGTGCTGGAGCGACTGTCCTCCGCGCCGGTGGAGCAGGTGTCGCTCTTGAGGCGTCTGGCGCCGGCGGGGCGCAGCCTGGAGCTGCCCATGGTGCGGGCGCTGGCGGACCTGCCGGAGTCGGAGCTGTTCGCGGTGCTGGATGGAATCGTGGAGCGGCAGTTCCTCCAGGAGGAGGAGGGCCGGTACGTCTTCACGCACGACACCGTGCACCAGGCCGTCTACGACAGCATGTCGGAGGACGAGCGGCGCGCGGCGCACGCGCGGGTGGCGCTGGCGCTGCAGACGCTGTACTCGCAGCGGCCGGACCTGACGCGCACGGTGGGCTGGCACTACCTGCGCTCGTCGGAGCCGGAGCTGGCGATTGGTCCGTTGCTCGACGCGGGGCGCGCGGCGATGGAGGCGCAGGCGTTGCTGGAGGCGACGCTGCTGTTGAAGGAGGCCTCCACGCTGCTGGAGTCCGCGCCGGACTTCCCGGGTCGCGACAGGCTGCTGTTGCGCATCTGGGTGACGCTGGTGGAGGTGGGCTACGCGAGCGACCCGCCCAGCTCGCTGGCCTTCGCGGAGAAGCTCTTCGCGCACTGGGCGTCGACGGTGGATCTGGAGGAGGGGCGGCGGGTGGCGCTCGCGCAGCTCGATGGGGCGTGCTCGGCGCCCGAGGAGGAGCGGCCCGCGCGTCTGCGGGAGCTGTTCCGCGAGCGCGAGGCGGACGCGCAGGTGGCGCCGGCGGACATCTTCTGGAAGCAGGCGGAGCTGCGCATCCTCCAGGCGATGGCGTTGGCCATCGTCGGGCGCACGAAGGATTTGGACGCGTTGCTGGAGCGGGTGCGGCGCGAGCAGCCGGAGGTGTCGCCGTACCGGGCCGCGACGTTGTTGGCGCCGGCGGTGCTCAGCGCGTACACGGGCCGCTCGGCGGGCGTGGTGGAGGCGCAGTTCGAGCAGCTCACGCGGCTGCGCGGGTTGCGCGAGGTGATGGGCCGGCTGCCCCGGCGCCTGGCGTGGGCGTTGGGGATGGGCGGCTACATGATGAACATGAACCTGGCGCTGCGCGGCGAGCCGCTGGACGCGCAGGCGACGCGGGATGGCTACGCGGTGGCGGAGGCCCACGGGTTCATCGATGTGAGGGCCTTCCACCTGTTCACGGTGGTGACGCGCGCGGCGTTCACGGGGGACGCGGCGGCCTTCGTGCCGGCGTTCACGGAGAAGAGTGATTTGGTGCGCCGGCTGGGCAACCCCCGGTTGATGGAGCGCAACCTGGCCATCTTCACGCCGCCCTACTACCTGGAGCGCGGCGAGCACGAGCACGTGGCGGCGGTGGTGGCGCGCGGCGAGGCGCTGGCGCGGGTGCTGCCGGAGGACCGCTGGCTGCAGTGCCACGTGCAGACGTACCAGGCGTGCCGGGACGTGCTGTTCGAGGACGCGGCGGCGGTGCGCCAGTCGCTGCCCCGGGCGCTGGCGGCGGCGAGAGAGAGTGGCCTCCGGATGGAGACGCTCTTGCGCGTCTATCAGTCGCGCTTCGAGCGGGAGCAGGGGCACCTGGAAGCGGCGCGCGAGGCGGCGCAGACGGCGCTGTCGCGGTCGATGGACCCGGTGCTGGCGAATCCCTGGGATGAGGTGCTGGCGCGCCGGGCGATGGCCGCGCTGCTGCCGGGCGAGGACGGGCTGACGCACCTCAAGCGGGCGCTCGCGCTGGCGGAGCTGACGGGCAACGTGCTGCAGGTGGGGCATGTGCGCCTGGCGCTCGCGGAGCGGGCGATGTCGATGGACGCGGCGGTGGTGGAGCTGACGGCGGCGGAGACGGCCTTCACCGAGGCGCGGGCGTCCAACCTGTTGGCGCAGGCGACGTCACTGCGGGGCGCGCTCCAGCGCAGCGCGGAGTCCCGACGGAGCGCTTGAGGCATCGCGCTCGCGGAGGTCAGTCCACGAGGACACGTCACGCGCAGGTGTCACCGCGAACGGCCCGCGCCAGGAGGGTAGAGTGCGCGGCATGGCCCTCCCGCCCCTGCGCTTCTGTTTCGACTATCTCTCCCCCTACGCCTACCTCGCGTGGACGCGCATGCCCGCCATCGCCGCGCGCCATGGCCGCGTGCTGGAGCCCGTCCCCGTGCTGCTCGCGGGCGTGCTCAACGCCACCGGCAACATCGGCCCCGCCGAGGTCCCCGCCAAGCGCGGCTACATCTTCAAGCACACCTTCCGCATCGCCCACGAGCTGGGCGTGCCCTTCGGCCCTCCGCCCTCGCATCCCTTCGTCCCGCTGCTCTCCTTGCGCGTGACGGCCGCCGTGGATGACCTGGAGGCCCGCGCCCGGCTGGTGTCGGCCCTCTACGCGGAGGCCTGGGGCGGCGGGAAGGGCGTGGAGTCGCCCGAGCAGGTCACCGTGGCCCTCCGCGCCGCGGGCCTCGATGCCCCCGCGCTGCTCGAGGCCGCCGGCCGCCAGGACATCAAGGACCGCCTGCGCCGCAACACCGAGGAGGCCGTCGCCTCGGGCGCCTTCGGCGTGCCCACCGTCTTCGTGGGCGACGAGCTGTTCTTCGGCGTCGACTCGCTGGGACACCTGGAGCGCTTCCTCGAGGGCAAGGACCCGCTCAAGGGCGTGGACCTGGAGCGCTGGCGCTCCCTGCCGGCGACCGCGTCCCGCCGCTGAAGCGCCCCGGTGCGAAAGCACCTGGAGTTTGCGCTAGGGTGCCCGCTGGCCAAAGCCCCAGGGGCGGGCCACGTCTCCAGGTGCTCACCGAATGAACGTCCTCGCCGAGCTGGGCATCGTCGTCGCGGGTCTCGTGCTCGCCATCGTCCTCCTGGCGCTCAACTTCTGGCGCGCCGTGCTGTTCCTCTTCCCCCACAAGGTCCGCGTGGAGCCCGAGGCCCCCGCCGACCAGATGGACCTGCCCCTGGAGCTGGCGCAGGTCTCCATCCACCTGCAGGCCCTGGGCTTCGTGGCGCTCGGCAGCCACGAGGAGAAGCCACCGCTCCAGAAGGCCACGCGCTCCTACGACTGGGCCCACCCCACCGAGCGTGTCTTCGCCACCGTGTACCAGACGGCGGACGGCGAGCCCCGCCTCTACTTCCTCACCCCCCTGGCCCCGGAAGGCTTCGTCATCACCGCCGGTTATCGCCGGCCCGCCCTGGATGTGCCCGGCGTCTACCGGAGCGGTTCACTGGCGGACGCTCCGCCGGATCGGCTGCTGCGCGCCCACCTGCGCCGCATGGAGGGCCTGACGCCCGCCACCGACTTCTCGTGGGAAGGTCGGGTGGAGGCCGGACGTTCCTGGTATCGCGGGCTCGGCCGGAAGGAGATACGCCGGCAGAACCTGCAAGGGCTGTTGTGGACGGTGATGGCG
Source organism: Myxococcus fulvus (assembly GCF_900111765.1). Next base: position 729,427 of record NZ_FOIB01000002.1, on the reverse strand, counting down.
CTTGCCATCGTCGCCAGCGCCTTCCTGGGACGGCGCGCGGCCTGAAACCCCGCCAGAACACTCACTGCGCGCGTGCACCGCGCGCCCCTTGGGAGTAGGTAGACGAGCACCATGAAGAGCGTGTCCAAGACCGAGGAAATCTTCTTTCTTTCCGGCAAGCGCACCCCGTTCGGCACCTATGGCGGCAGCCTGAAGGACCTGAGCGCCACCGACCTGGCCGTGGAGTCCGCGAAGGCCGCTTTCGCCCAGTCGAAGGTGTCTCCGGAGCTGGTGCAGCACGTCGTGTACGGCAACGTGGTGCAGACGAGCGCGGATGCCATCTACCTGCCCCGCCACGTGGGCCTGAAGACGGGCGTTCCCATCCCCGTGCCGGCCCTGGGCGTCAACCGCCTGTGCGGCTCCGGCTTCCAGGCGTTCGTCACCGCGGCGGAGCTGATGCTCACCGAGCAGGCGAGCTGCGTGCTGGCCGGCGGCACCGAGTCCATGAGCCAGGCGCCCCACGTCATCCGCGGCGCGCGCTGGGGCCTGCCGCTGGGCAAGGGCAGCCTGGAGGACATGCTGTGGACGGCGCTGACGGACAGCTACACCGGCCAGCCCATGGCGCTCACCGCCGAGCAGCTCGCGGTGGACTACGCGCTCACCCAGGACCAGGTGGACGAGTACGCGGTGCTCACGCAGAAGCGCTTCGCCGCCGCGCAGGAGGCGGGCCGCTTCCAGGACGAAATCGCGCCCGTCACCCTCAAGGGAAAGAAGGGCGACGTCGTCGTCTCCAAGGACGAGCACAACCGCCCGGAGACCACGGTGGAGGGCCTGCGCAAGCTGCCCAAGGTCTTCAAGAAGGACGGCGTGGTGCACGCGGGCGCGGCCAGCGGCATCTGCGACGGAGCCGGCAGCATGGTGATGGCGACGGGCAGCTTCGTGCAGAAGCACGGCCTGAAGCCCATCGCCCGGCTGGTGAACTGGGGCGTGTCCGGGTGTGACCCGAAGGTGATGGGCATCGGCCCGGCGCCCGCCATCCGCCAGTTGCTGGAGCGCGCGCAGGCGAAGCTGTCCGACGTGGACCTGTTCGAGGTGAACGAGGCCTTCGCGCCCCAGTACCTGGCGGTGGAGAAGGAGCTGGGGCTGCCGCGCGAGCAGACCAACGTCAACGGCGGCGCCATCGCCGTGGGCCACCCGCTGGGCGCCTCCGGCGCGCGCATCACCACGACGCTCGTCTATGAGCTCAAGCGTCGCGGTGGACGCTATGGTATCGGCTCCGCCTGCATCGGGGGCGGCCAGGGCATCGCCGTGTTGGTCGAGGCGCTCTGATGCCCGAACACGACTTCCAACCGGGACGCGAGATGACGAACGAGGTGGATGCGAAGACGGCCCGCGAGCGGGCCAAGGCCATCGCCGAGCAGCGTCGGGCGGAGCGCCGCAACCGCAAGCGCAAGTGCGTCGTGTGCGGCGTGGAGGAGAGCGACAAGTCGCCCCTCACCGCCCACCCGGAGGGCATCGGCCCGGCCTGCAAGGACGAGGTCTCCTGCCAGAACCGCCGGGCCGCCGCCTCCCGCCCGTGACTCGGGGCGCGGGGCCTCGTGTGGGCATCCACCCGCGCGAGGCCCTGGCCCGCAGGGAACCGCGGATGTCGGCTGCGTGACGGTGGGAGCGGTGGCTCCACGCGGAGTCAGGGTGGGGCCGCCAGGACCGCCCAAGGCCGGTAAATCGGGCCCGTTTCTTGATAGCGGAATCGTCTCGGGGTAAACGTCCAGAATCTCAGCTTGAGACGAGGGTCGGAATGGGCGTTACGAGCTTCACGGGAGTCAAGGTGTTCTCCACCACGCTCGCGCGTGATCGCGAGAACATGGGTGAGAACATCACCAAGTGGCTCAAGGAGAATCTGGTCAACATCGAGGTGGTGGACAAGGTGGTGACCCAGTCCTCGGACAAGGAGTTCCACTGTCTGACCATCACGATTTTCTACCGCGCGAAGACGGCCTGATTCGGCGGTTCTCGACGCTGGACGTCGACGTACGAGGGCGCTCTCCCGGGACCGGGTGGGGCGCCCTTCGTCGTTTGGGGTTGCGAAGCAGGCGGGGTTCCACCACCTTTGGTCGACTTGTCGAGCCCGTAGTGGAGGAATGAATGCGACCGATGCGCAGCTTCGGCGGCAGGGGCGGTGGTGGTGGGCTGCCCGGCCTGGAGACCACGGCGTCCAAGCTGGCGGTGGGCCTGGTGGCGGGCTCCGTGCTCTTCCTGGTGCTGCGCTACCAGGGCGCGGCCAACAGCGTGCTCCTGCTGCTGTCGCCCAACACCGTCTTCGGCAACCTGTTCCTCTGGCAGCCCTTCACCTACGCCTTCATCGAGAGCGAGCCGTTCAGCATCCTCTTCGGCGCGATGCTGCTGTGGTCCATCGGCGGGTGGCTGGAGAGCTACTGGGGCCCGAAGCGGCTCGTGCTGGTGGCGGTGGGCTGCACGGCGCTGGCGGGCTTCGTGCTGGGCGTGGTGGGGCTCTTCATGCCGCTGCCCGCGGGCTATCAGGGCGGCTGGGTGATGGGCTCGGTGCTGTGGGTCGCCTACGGCCTGGTCATCGGCAAGGGGCAGACGAACTTCTGGGGCATCCCCCTGTCGGGCAACGCGTTCGCGGGCATCGGCGCGGGCTTCGTGGTGCTGCGCGTGCTGACGGCGGGCTTTTTGAGCCAGCTGCCGCACGTTGTCGCGCTGGTGTTGGTGTTCGCGTACGTCAAGGGCGCCAGCCCCAAGCGGTTCATGCTGCAACTGCAGCACTGGCGGCTGCAGCGTCAGCTGAAGGATCGCTCCAAGCACCTGCACGTGGTGGGCAAGAACAAGGACAAGCCGGACCGCGACCAGTACCTGAACTGAGCCGGCGGTGTCAGTGGGCCGCCTCCGGGTGGCCGTACTGCTTGAGCTTGCGGTAGAGCGTGGCCACGCCGATGTCGAGCTGCTCGGCGGTGCGCGCCCGGTTGCCCGCGTTCTGCGCCAGCACCGCGAGGATGTACTCCTTCTCCATGTCCTCGAGCCTGCGCGGGTTGCCGCTGGGCACCAGGCTGGGCGGCGCGGCGCGGACCTCCTCCGGCAAATCCTCGCGCTCCACGCGGCTGCCCTCGCACAGGGCCACCGCGCGCTCCAGGGCGTTACCCAGCTCGCGCACGTTGCCCGGCCACTCGTAGCGCAAGAGCTGGTCGGCCGCGTCCGGTGACAGGCCCGACACCTTGCGGCCCAGCCGCTCCGCGGCCTCGGCGAGCAGCAGCCGGGCCAGGGGCAGGATGTCCTCGCGCCGCTCGCGCAAGGGGGGGATGCGCAGCTCGATGACGCGCAGGCGGTAGTAGAGGTCCTGGCGGAAGCGGCCGGACTTCACCTCCTCGCTCAAGTCGCGGTTGGTGGCGGCCACCACGCGCACGTCCACCTTGCGGCTGGCGTTCTCTCCCACGCGCCGCACCTCCTTCTCCTGCAGCGCGCGCAAGAGCTTGGCCTGCATGGAGGCCGGCACCTCGCCCACTTCATCCAGGAAGAGGGTGCCGCCGTGCGCGGCCTCGAAGAGGCCCGGCCTGTCGTGCGTCGCGCCGGTGAAGGCGCCCTTCACGTGGCCGAACAGCTCGCTCTCCAGGAGGCTCTCGGTGACGGCGGCGCAGTTGACGGCGACGAAGGCCTTGTGCGCGCGCGTGGACTCGTCGTGGATGAGCCGGGCGATGCGCTCCTTGCCCACGCCGCTCTCGCCGGTGACGAGCACCGTGGAGTCCACCTTCGCCGCGCGGCGGCCCAGGTTGATGACCCGCTGCATGGCCTCCGCGCGCGCCACCATGCCGGCCGGGTCCTCCGTCACGCCCACGCGCGCGAGCGACTGGCGCTTGGCGCGCAGCTTCCGCTCGGCCTGCTTCAGCGCGTCCGTCACCTGCGCGAGCACGCCCTCCATGCACTGCGTCTCGTAGAAGCGCAGGACCTCCTTGCACTCGGTGCTCCACTCCTCGGAAGGACGGCCGACGATGTGGCACGCGGCGTCCCCCTGGCCCACGCAGCGCATCTCCGTGCAGTAGATTTCGCGGCCGTTGACGTAGCTCATGTACCCGGACGCGAAGCCGGTGAGGCTCCAGCACACCGGATGGTCCGCGCGGCCCAGGTGCAGCAGGTGCTGCTCGGCCTCGTACGAGTCGCGCCACTGCGCCTCGGCGAAGGGCTCCGGGCCCTCCTCGGGCTTGCGCTCCATCCGCTCCACCCGCACCTGGCCCTGCAGCGTGTGCAGTCGTCCGCCCGCGCGACGCCACAGGGACTCATCCGTCCAGGGCACCGCCCCCTTCATCGCCTCCGCCGTGCGCCAGCCGTGCGCGTAGCCCAGCCGCGTGAAGATGCCCCGCGCGGCCGTCATCCCCATCAGGTTCACCAGCTCCTTGCGCAGAAGCCCCAGCGCCACCGGGTCCATGAGCAGCACCCGCTGCCCCGCGAAGTGGATGAGCCCGCCCCCGGGTTCGAAGGACAAGAGCTCCCCCAGCCCCAGCTCGAATTGACCCGCCACGGTGTCCCGCTCCTTCCAAAGTGATGCCTCTCTCTATCGTTTTGAGATGTTTCCTGCACGACAGGTTGTGGGGTGGGAGTCATTTCAGGGGGTTGGAATCCCGGGGATGTTGGTCCTGGGGTTGCAGTAGAAGGCGCCATCATGGGAGGCGGCTTGGACAGGCGAGGAGTGCTGCAGGGCATGGCGGCGGCCGGGGTGGCGGGCGCCCTGGGCACGGGCTCCGCGAGCGGACAGGCGAAGGCTCCCGCGCTCTTCGTCTCCCACGGCTCGCCGATGGTGGCGCTGGACACGGACGCGTACCCGCGGGCGCTCAAGAGCTTCGGTGAGGGCGTGTCCACGGCGAAGGCGCTCGTCGTCGTCTCCGCGCACTGGGAGACGCCCGGCGAGGTGCGCGTCACCACCAGCGAGCGGCCGCCGCTCGTCTATGACTTCCACGGTTTTCCAAACGCGCTGTACCAACTGCGCTACGCGGCGCCGGGCGCGCCCTCACTGGCCACGGACGTGGTGGGCCGGTTGAACTCCGCGGGCCTGAGGGCCGTCGCGGATGGCGAGCGCGGGTTGGACCATGGCGCGTGGGTACCGCTGCTCCACACGTTTCCACGCGCGACGTTGCCGGTGGTGCAGGTGTCGATGCCGTTGGGCGCGAGCGCGGCGGACATCGCGAGGATGGGCGAGGTGCTGCGGCCGCTGCGTCAGGAAGGCGTGCTGTTGATGGGCAGTGGTGGCATCGTCCACAACCTTCGCCGGGTGAATTTCCGTCAGAAGGATGCGTCCCCGGAGCCGTGGGCGCAGTCGTTCGACACGTGGGTCGCGAACAAGTTGGAGGCGCGCGACTTCACGGGGCTTCAATCATGGTTGGATGCACCGAATGCGACGCTCGCGCATCCAAGGGCCGAGCATTTGTTGCCGCTGTACTTCGTCCTCGGAGCTGCCCTCCCCGAAGACCGCATCACCCCCGTGTTCGAGGGCTTCCATCACGGAACCTTGTCCATGCGCAGCTTCGCGCTGCGCGCCTGAACCCGCAGTTCATCATTTGAGGAGCACACCCCTATGAAGACGACCCTGAAGAGCGCGATTGCCCTGCTGGTGGCCCTGCCGTCCCTCGCCTTTGCCGCCACGTGGGACGTGGACCCGGCCCACTCCAGCGCGGGCTTCACCGTGAAGCACATGATGGTGTCGAACGTGACGGGCTCGTTCAACATCAAGCAGGGCGCGGTGAACCTGGACGAGAAGGACGTCACCAAGTCCACCGTGGAGGCCACGCTCGACGCGGCGACGGTGAACACGGGCAACGCCAAGCGCGACGAGCACCTGAAGGCGCCGGACTTCTTCGACACGGCGAAGTTCCCCACCATCACCTTCAAGTCGACGAAGGTGGAGAAGGCGGGCGAGGGCAAGCTGAAGGTCACCGGCAACCTGACCATGCACGGCGTCACCAAGCCGGTCGTCCTGGACGTCACGGGCCCGTCGGCGGAGTCGAAGGACCCCTGGGGCAACACCCGCACGGGCGTGGCCGCGACGACGAAGCTGAACCGCAAGGACTTCGGCCTGACCTACAACACGGCGCTGGAGACGGGCGGCGTGGCGGTGGGTGAGGAAGTCACCGTGAACCTGGACCTGTCCCTGACGAAGAAGGCGCCCGCCGCCGCCCCCGCGAAGAAGTAGTCCGCACGTCGCTCGACAGCGACTGACGTGAATGAAGGGCCTCCACGGTGTGGGGGCCCTTCTTCGTTTCTTCCCGTGGGCGCCGCGTGTTGGCGCGCGTGGAAATGCAAGAGGGGCCGCAACGGTGGTGGGGCCCCTCGGGGTGTGGACTTCGTGGGAGGGCTTCAGCCCTCGGCGACGGCCTGCACGCTGGAGCGGTAGATGAAGATGCGCGCGGTGTTGGTGCGCTGGTCGGCGGGGACGACGAAGAAGCCCGGGGTGGTGCTCTTGAAGTCCTGGGAGAAGCCCGCGACCTGGCGGCCGTCGTTGAAGGTGACACGAATCTTCTGGCCCTCGGCCTGGGGCTGACGCGCGCCGGCGGGGAGCATGAAGAAGATGGCCTTCACGCGCTTGCCGGGAATCTGCTCCGGGGCGAAGCCGCTCTGCTGCTCCAGGGAGATGACCTCGTCGAGCAGGTCCGCGTCGCGGATGGTGCCGCGCTTCACCTGGCCTTCCACGGTGTGGATGATGACGCGGTGTTCGCCCTCGATGAACGAGGTGATGGAGTCGGCGTGCAGGGGCACGGCGGCGGCGAAGAGCGGCTCCCTCACGGCGGCGAGCGGCTGAGGGCTCGCGGCCAGGGAGGGCGTGGCGATGGGTGTGGCTCGCGCGGGAGGCGCGGGGTAGGGCGAGCGCAGGGCCGCGCTCATCGCGGCGGCGGCCACGGCGGTGGCGGGCGTCGGCGTGGGCTCGGGGGCCTCTTCCACCAGCTCGATTTCGGCGAGCTCCTGCTCTTGTTCCTGCTCGAGCTCGACGGGGACCTCTTCCTCGACGGAGGCGGAGAGGTCCGTCACGGGGGCGCCGAACGCGTGGCCGTTCTGGGCCTGCCATGAGGAGGCGGGCGCGGTGGGCGGCTCCTCGGCCCAGGAGACGTCCTCGGCCTGGATGGGCTCCGCCGGGACCTGCTCGGAGGCGGAGAGCTCGACCATCGGCTCCACGTCGACCGGGGCCTCGCTCCACTCGGCCTGCGCGTTGGACGGCTCTGCGGTGGCGGACCATTCGGGCTGCGCGGCTTCGGGGTTGTTCCAGGTCGACGAGTCCTGGGCGGAGGACCACTCGGACTGCACGGCGTCGGCCGGGAGCTCTTCGGTGGCGGACCACTCGGGCTGGGGGGCGGGAGTCTCCGTCGAGGACCATTCGGCCTGGACGGCGTCGGCAGGGAGCTCTTCGGTGGCAGCCCATTCAGGCTGAGCGGTGGGCGCCTCCGCGGTCGACGCGGACCACTCGGTCTGCACGGCGTCCGCGGCAATCTCCGGCGTCGCGGACCACTGCGAGTGAGCGGAGGGTGCCTCCGTGGAGTTGGCGGACCAATCGGTCTGCACGGCGTCGGCGGGGAGTTCCTCCGCTGCGGACCACTCCGGCTGTGCCGCAGTCGCCTCTGTCGAGGACGCGGACCACTCGGCCTGCACGGCATCGGCGGGAAGCTCTTCGGTGGTGGCCCACTCGGGCTGCGCGGCAGGCGACGAGGCAGACCAGTCGGTCTGCACCGCGTCTGGAGAAATCTCCGGCGTGGAGGCCCACTCGGACTGCACGGCATCCGCGGGAAGCTCTTCGGTCGCGGCCCACTCGGACTGCGTGGCAGGCGTCTCGGTCGACGTGGCGGACCAGTTGGTCTGCGCTGCTGCGTCGGGCGTCGCGGCCCATTCCGCCTGAGCAACAGGAGCCTCGGTCGACGTGGCGGACCACTCGGCCTGCACGGCATCGGCAGGGAGCTCTTCGGTGGCAGACCACTCGGGCTGCGCGGCAGGAGCCTCCGTCGAAGATGCGGACCACTCGGCCTGCACCGCATCGACAGGGAGCTCTTCGGCGGCGGCCCACTCGGGCTGCACGGCAGGAGTCTCCGTCGAAGACCATTCAGACTGCACGGCATCCGCAGGAAGTTCTTCCGCAGCGGCCCACTCAGGCTGTGCGGCCGGCGTCTCCGCCGACGTGGCGGACCACTCGGACTGCACGGCATCCGCGGGAAGCTCTTCCGCAGCGGCCCACTCGGACTGCGCTGCAGGCGTCTCCGCCGACGTGGCGGCCCACTCGGACTGCACGGCATCCGCGGGAAGCTCTTCCGCAGCGGCCCACTCGGACTGAGCCGCAGGCGTCTCGGTCGACGTGGCCGCCCACTCGGCCTGCACCGCATCGGCGGGAAGCTCTTCCGTGGCAGCCCACTCAGCTTGCGCGGCAGGAGCCTCCGTCGACGTGGCAGCCCACTCGCCCTGCACGGCGTCGGCGGGAAGCTCTTCGGTGGTGGCCCATTCAGCCTGTGCGGCAGGAGCCTCTGTCGTGGACGAAGACCACTCGGTCTGCGCCGCATCCGCGGGAAGTTCTTCGGCGGCGGACCACTCGGTCTGCACCGCGTCCGGGGCAATCTCCGGCGTGGCGGCCCACTCGGGCTGCGCAGCCGGCGTCTCCGTCGACGTGGCGGACCACTCGGACTGCACCGCGTCCGCGGGGAGTTCTTCCGTGGCGGCCCACTCGGGCTGCGCAGCCGGCGTCTCCGTCGACGTGGCGGACCACTCGGCCTGCACCGCTTCGGCGGGAGGCTCTTCCGTGGCAGACCACTCTGCCTGCACGGCATCGGCGGGAAGCTCTTCCGTGGCAGACCACTCTGCCTGCGTGGCAGGAGTCTCCGTCGACGTGGCAGCCCACTCGGCCTGCACGGCATCGGCGGGAAGCTCTTCCGTGGCGGTCCACTCAGCCTGGGCAGCAGGTGTTTCCGTCGACGTGGACGAAGACCACTCGGCCTGCACGGCGTCGGCAGGGAGCTCTTCGGTGGCGGCCCAGTCAGCCTGCGCCGCAGGCGTCTCCGACGTGGACGAAGACCACTCGGCCTGTACGGCGTCGGCAGGAAGCTCTTCCGCGGCAGCCCAGTCAGCCTGCGCGGCAGGCGTCTCCGACGATGAAGCAGTCCACTCCGTCTGCACGGCGTCCGGAGCAATCTCAGGCGCCGCGGCCCACTCGGGCTGCGCGGAAGTCACCTCTGTCGAAGAAGAGGACGGCTCTGCCTGCACGGCATCCGGGGCAATCTCCGGCGTCGTCGCCCACTCGGGCTGAGTAGCCGTCGCCTCTGTCGAGGACGCGGACCACTCGGCCTGCACGGCATCGGCGGGAAGCTCTTCGGTGGCGGCCCACTCGGACTGAGCGGCAGGAGTCTCCGCCGACGTGGCGGACCACTCGGCCTGCACGGCATCGGCGGGAAGCTCTTCCGTGGCAGACCACTCTGCCTGCGTGACAGGAGTCTCCGCCGACGTGGCAGACCACTCGGTCTGCACGGCATCGGCAGGAATCTCTTCTGTGGCAGCCCACTCGGGCTGGGCGGCAGGAGTCTCCGTCGACGTGGCAGACCACTCTGCCTGCACGGCATCGGCGGGAAGCTCTTCCGTGGCAGACCACTCTGCCTGCGTGACAGGAGTCTCCGCCGACGTGGCAGACCACTCGGTCTGCACGGCATCGGCAGGAATCTCTTCTGTAGCAGCCCACTCAGGCTGCGCGGCAGGCGTCTCCGTCGAAGATGCGGACCACTCGGCCTGCACAGCATCCGCGGGAAGCTCTTCCGCTGCGGCCCACTCAGCCTGCGCGGCAGGAGTCTCCGTCGACGTGGCGGACCACTCGGCCTGCACCGCGTCCGCAGGAAGCTCTTCCGTGGCGGCCCACTCAGCCTGCGCGGCAGGAGCCTCCGTCGAGGACGCGGACCATTCGGACTGCACGGCGTCCGCGGGAAGCTCTTCGGTCGCCGCCCACTCAGGCTGCGCTCCAGGCGACTCCATCACGGGCGCGGACTCATCCGTCTGCACGGCGTCCACAGAGAGCTCTTCCGTGGCGCTCCACTCTGCCTGCGCGGCGGTGTTCTCCGACGTGTCGTGTGCCTGCTCCGTCCCAGACGCGCTCCACGTGGCCGAGTTCGCATCCACCGCGACGTCGGTCGCCGTGGCCTCTGCTCCCGCCTCACCCGCCGACCACGAGGTCGCCGCGAGCTCTCCCGTCGGGGCGCCTTCGCTCGGCGCGCTCCACTCGGGCTGTGCCTCGGACGTCGACCACTCGGTCGATGCGGCCTCCGCCGTCTGCTCACCCGTCGCGTCCCAGGTGGGCTGCGCGGCCTCGGTGTTGGCCGAAGCCCACTCCGGCTGCAGCTCGATGACCTCCGAGCCCTGCGCCGCCGCGCTCCACTCCGCGGAACCACCCTCGGCCGACGTCTCGCCGGAGGACCACCCCGCGCCGTCCGTCTGTGAAGCCATGCCCGCGCTGCTGGCCAGCGGCTCCAGCTCGCTCGGCTGCGTGCTCCAGTCCTCCTCCGTGCCGCCGTAGGCCGGAAGGTCCAGACTTCGCTCCGCCGAGGCGGTGAACTGCCCAGGCTCCAGGAAGTCTCCCGCGGTCGCGAGAGGAACGGCCTCCTCTGGGCTGCCGCTCAGGTCGAACGCATCCTGCGAGGCGGGCGCGGCCTCCGTGTCGACCTCGATGGTGTCCGCCTGGAGGTCGGGTCCCACCTGCACGGAGCGGAGCTCCAGCGAGGGAACCGTGCTCGAGCTGAAGGGCAGCGGTGTCGTCGAGACCGCCTCCGCTCCGACCTCCGCGACGTCGAACGTGGGCGACTCGACCTCGGAGGCTCCGTCCTCGCCCGAGGTCGCCTGCGTGGCCGTGGAGGCCATCCACACCTCGGCGTCCGTCGCCTCCAGCGTGGGCACCTGCTGCGTCGCGGGCTCCGTGTCACCCGTGGACGCGGACACCTCGCTGACGTCGGAGGCGTCGAGCGAGATCTCCTCGGCGGCCGTGCCCGCATCGACGTCCCCGCCCGAGAGCTCCACGGTGGAGGGCGCCGCGTCGCTCACCTCCGTGGCCTCGAGCACCAACTCCTCCGCCACATCACCCGAGTCGAGCGCGATGGGCTCGGCGGACTCCATGGCGCCGACATCGATGATGTCGTTCGCGTCGGCGACCTCCGTCGGCGAGGACTCCAGTGGATCCACCGCCAGCGGAGCCGAAGCCCAAGCCTCGTCCACGGGCGCCGACGAGTGGTCCTCCGCGAGCACCGGCTCGCTCTCCGCCGAGGCATCGAGCAGCTCGACCTCGGAAGAGGGGACCTCCACCTCGGAGGACGCGAGCGAGGTCTCCTCGACCGGCTGCGCCTCCAGCACCGGCGTCTCGGTGACGTCCGGAGTCGTCTCGACCTCCAGGGAGAGGTCGGCGAAGGACGACTCGAGCGAAGACTCGGGCTCATGCGCGGCGGCCGCGGGCTCCTCGGCGCCACCCAGCGCGCTGAAGTCATCCTCGGCGCTCGTCGGCACCTCCACGGGCGTCGCCGCCTCGAAGTCCTGCGCGTCCGCCGACGCGACCTCCGTCTCGGAGACCTCCAGCACATCCTCGAACGAGGCGGACTCGGAGACGGGCGCACTGACCTCGGCCGTCGCGGCGGGCGCCATCCACGGCGCGGGCTCGCTCAGCGCCGGGATGTCGATGTCGTCCGAGCTGAGGTGCAGGTTCTCCGGCTCGGCGGCGGGCTGCGGCGCGTAGGCGCTCGGGTCCTGGGCGGACGCGGGGTCCTGCCCGGTCTGTTCAGGCCAGCCCTGGTTCGGGTCGTAACCCTGCTGCCCATAGGCCTGGTTCGGATCGTACCCCTGCTGCTGCGCGTAGGCCTGGTTCGGATCGTACCCCTGCTGCGCGTAGGCCTGATTCGGGTCGTAGGCCTGGTTCGGGTCGTAGCCCTGCTGGGGGTAGCCCGCGTAGGCCTGGTTCGGATCGTAGGGCTGCTGCGGGTAGGCCTGGTTCGGGTCGTACCCCTGCTGCGCGTAGGCCTGGTTCGGGTCGTAGCCGGCGGGGTAGGCGTACCACTGGCCATCCGCGCCGTAGTAGCCCTGGGCCTGATTGGGGTCGTAGCCGGCGGGGTAGGCGTACCACTGGCCATCCGCGCCGTAGTAGCCCTGGGCCTGCTGGGCATAGGCCTGGTTGGGGTCGTAGCCGGCGGGGTAGGCGTACCACTGGCCATCCGCGCCGTAGTAGCCCTGGGGCGCGGCCTCCGGCTGCTGCCACGCGGAGGCGTCGGCGGGCGCATCCTGGATGCCGAGGAGACCACGCAGCTCACCCCAGCGAGCCTCCTCCACGGGAGACAGGCTTCCCAGCTTTCGCTTCTCGTCGAGGAAGCGAAACTCTCTCATTGCCGCGCGCGTGTCCGACATCCGTCACCTTGCTGCGGACGGCGGACTGCCCGGTTACCGTCGCAGCGCAAATGGGGGGGCTGCGAGTGTAGGTGACTCCCGGGGAGGGGTAAACCAAATGGACCGAGCTTGCCCGGCCGGCTACCGCTTCCTCAGGGACTTGATGATGTCGGCATCGAGGTCCTGCGAGGTCTTCCCGTAGTGGGTCCGCAACGCCTCGTCGAAGGGCATCCCCTCCAGGCAGACTGCCCGGATGAGGGTCAACATCCGGTGGGACCCCTGCTGTCGGAACATCTCGCGGGCGGCCAGGGCGGAGACGGTATAGGCCCACTGGGGGTCCCGGTGGCTCATGGGGGGGACCTGGGCGATGTGCTCCAGGGGGATGGCCCGCCCCTGTTTCGCCGCGGCCTGCAGGTGGCCCGTCATCACCGGGTAGGGCTCATCCCTTTCCTGGTAGCGCCACTCCATGTACTCGGCCACGCCCTCGTTGAACCAGTAGGGCAGCGAGCTCATCGCGTCCGAATTGCCCCCGCCACAGATGTCCGCGACGGTCGCGTGGACGTACTCGTGGACGAGCGTGGCCTTGGTGGAGCGGGTGAGCTCGACGGCGTTGTTGATGCGGATGGCGTTCGCCATGTAGATGCCGGCGGCCTCCGCGGAGGCTGTCACTCCGAAGGTCCGCTCGAACTCGGCGGCCGAGTAGAGGACCACCTCGACGGGGCTCTCCCGGGCCCTTCCCAGGAAGTCCCGGGTGAAGTGGTAGGCCTCGTTGAGAACCTCGGTGACGCGCCCTTCGTAGTCGGCGCGCTGACTGAAGTCGCGGTTGTTGTTGTAGTACTTGATGATGAAGCGGCTGTTGGCGCGCACTCGCATGCCCAGGCTGTCCACGCTCGACTCGTAGCCCACGCGCGGCGTGCGCACGCTCATCCCCGGCCGCGTCTCCAAGGCCACGACGGTGGAGTCGTCGCCCGCCTGGGCGCTCGCCGGCCGCGTCTGGGAGCCCCGGGCGGGGGAGCCCCCGAGCTGCTTCTCGATGCGCGACGCCTCCGCCCGCGCCGAGTCCTCCTGCAGCGTCTGCTGCCGCGCCTGCTGGAGCAGCTTCTTTGCCTCGGCGGCCTCACGGGTGCGCGGGGGCACCTTCTCCAGCGCCGCCTGGGCGCCCGCCGAGTCCTGCTCCTCCAGGAGCAGCTTGCCCAGCTCCAGCGGGAAGCCGCCGTCCTTCGGGAAGAGCGTCACGCCCTTGACCAGGGTGGCCTCCGCCGCGGCGCGCTGCTCGGTCTTCCGGGCCGCGCTCGCCAGGCAGCGCAGCGCGGGAGCGGACTCCTCGAACACCGCGGCGCGCTCGCCCAGCGAGTACGCCATCACCGCGTCGTCCTTGAGCAGGGCCTGGCAGCCCTTCACGAGCGCACCAGACACCACGGCGCGCTGCTCGGAGGGCACCGTCGTCGCGTCACCGGAGGAGAAGGCCAGGTACAGCTCCTCCCAGGACTTCCGTCCGGAGAGCTCCTTCGCCTTCTGGGCGGGGGTTTGCGGAGTGGCGGTGACCAGCAGCGCGACGAGCAGGGAACGCATGGCCCCAGTATGGCCGACCCCCTCGGGCCGGGTGCAAGGCCCCCTCCCGTTACTTGCGGGCCACCTGCCAGCCCAGCTCCTCCAGGGCCTGCTCCAGCTCGCGGATGTGCGAAGGACCCGTGGTCTCCAGCGTCACCTCCACCATGGCCTCGCCCAGCCCCGCCTTGGAGAAGGCGCGCTCGTGGTGCAGGTCCACCACGTTGGCCCTCAGGTCCGCGATGCGCGTCGTCAGCCGCGCGAGCATGCCCGGCCGGTCCGGCAGCCGCACCTCGAGCTGCACCAGGCGGCCGGCCTTCACCAGGCCGCGCTCGATGATGCGGCTGATGACGTTCATGTCGATGTTGCCGCCGCTCAGGATGATGGCGGTGCGCTTGCCCTTCGCCTGGGGCACGTGTCCGTTGAGCACCGCGGCCACGCCCACCGCGCCCGCGCCCTCCACCACGCTCTTCTCCTGCTCGAGCAGCGTGAGGATGGCGGCGGCGATCTCCTCCTCGTCCACCGACACGATGGTGTCCACGTACTTGCGCACCATCTCGAAGGTCAGCTCGCCCACCCGCTTCACGGCGATGCCGTCCGCGATGGTGGTCCCCGCCGCCGGCAGCTCCATCAGCTTCCCCGCCGCGACGGAGGCCTTCATGCTGTCGATGGTGGACGTCTGCACGCCGATGACCTGGACGCCGGGCTTCTTCTCCTTCAGCGCGCAGGCGATGCCGGAGATGAGCCCGCCGCCGCCGATGGGCACCAGCACCACCTCCACGTCCGGCCACTGCTCGAGCAGCTCCAGGCCGATGGTGCCCTGGCCCGCGATGACGTGCGGGTCATTGAACGGGTGCACGAAGACCAGGCCCTCGGACTGCTGGATGCGCAGCGCCTCCGCGTAGGCCTCGTCGTAGTTGGTGCCCTTGAGCACCACGCGCGCGCCGTAGTCGTCGCGCGTGCGCGACACCTTGATGAGCGGCGTGCGCTCCGGCATGACGATGGTGGCCTTCACCCCCAACCGGCGCGCGTGGTACGCGACGCCCTGCGCGTGGTTGCCGGCGGACGCGGCGATGACGCCCCGCTGGCGCTCCTCCGGCGTCAGTGTCAGCAGCTTGTTGAGCGCGCCGCGCTCCTTGAAGGCGCCCGTGCGCTGGAGGTTCTCCAGCTTGAAGTACACCGCGCCGCACTCGGTGCGCTCGGTGAAGTAGTCCGAGGCGGGGCAGGGCGTGGGCCGGATGGCGTCGCGCAGACGCTCCCGCGCGGTGAGGATGTCCTGGAGGGTGACCATGAGCGTGCGCGTCTAGCGGAAGCGCGCCCCGGGCGGAAGGGACAGCCTGCACCGAACCTGGGGCCCTGACGCGTTGCCGCGATGCGGCAGGCTCGCCCGCCCGGGGGACGGACGGGCCTCCGAGTGTCAGATGCCGCGCAGCACGGTGGCCTTGCCCACCCGGCCGATGGCGAGGATGTAGGCCGCCGTCCGCATGGAGACCTTGCGCGAGCGGGCAATCTGCGCCACGCGCTCGTAGGCCTCCTTCATCGTCTTCTCCAGCTCCGCGTTGACGCGGTCCTCTTCCCAGGACAGGTGCTGGAGGTTCTGCACCCACTCGAAGTAGCTCACCGTGACGCCGCCGGAGCTGGCGAGCACGTCCGGCACCACGAAGATGCCGCGCTTCTCGAAGATTTCGTCCGCCTCCGGCTGGGTGGGGCCGTTGGCGCCCTCGATGATGAGCCGCGCGCGGACACTGTTGGCGTTGTCGCGGGTGAGCACGTGGCCCAGCGCCGCGGGGATGAGCACCTCGCAGTCGGCCGCGAGCACCTCCTCGTTGGTGCACGCCGTGCCGCCCGTGAAGCCCGTCACCGTGCCGGTGCGCTTGACGTGCTCGAAGAGCGACGGGATGTCCAGGCCCGCGGGGTTGCGGATGCCGCCCAGCACGTCCGCCACGGCCACCACCACGCCGCCGTCCTCCCACAACAGCTGCGCGGTGTGGCTGCCCACGTTGCCGAAGCCCTGCACCGCGAAGCGCGTGCCCTTCACCGGCAGGCCCAAATCCCGCAGGATTTCACGGCACACGTACAAGAGGCCACGCCCGGTGGCCGCCTCGCGGCCCTTGGAGCCGTAGAGCTCCAGCGGCTTGCCCGTGACGACGGCGGGCGAGTGGCCGTGGTAGCGCGAGTACTGGTCCATGATCCACGCCATCACCTGGGGGTTGGTGTTGACGTCGGGGGCGGGGATGTCCCGCGTGGGACCGATGACGTCCTGAATCTGGTCCACGAACTTGCGCGTCAGCCGCTCCAGCTCCTTGAGGCTCAGCTGCGACGGGTCGCACGCGATGCCGCCCTTGGCGCCGCCGTAGGGCACGTTCACCACGGCCGTCTTCCAGGTCATCAGCGACGCGAGCGACGAGGACTCGTCCTGGTTCAGCGCGGGGTGGTAGCGCAGGCCGCCCTTCATGGGGCCGCGGCTGTTGTCGTGCTGGATGCGGTAGCCGAGGAAGGTGCGGATCTCCCCGGAGTCCATCTCGATGGAGACCTGGACCTTCACCTCGCGCAGGGGCGTGGCGAGCAGCGTTTCGATGGGGGTTCCCACGTCCATGATCCGCGCGGCCTTGCGGAAGTAGTAGTTGGTACCCTCGACGGCGCTCATGATTCGCAGTGCTCCTGGTGGCGGTGGACCCGGGTGGGCCCGCACCGCGCGCGAGACCTTAACAGAAGGGGTGCGCTACCATAGGAAACTGCCATGTCACCCGGTCCCCCGGATGCTTCCACGGTGAACGGACACCTGCAGGGCCTGGCCCGACGGATTCGCGCGCTGCGGGAGCGCCGGGGCCTCACCCAGGAGGACTTCGCCGTCCGGTGCGGCATCTCCGTGTCCTTCGCGTCGCTGCTGGAGCGCGGGGAGCGCAGCCCCAGCTACGAGACGCTCCTCCAGGTGGCCTCCGCGCTGGAGCTGCCCCTGTGGGAGCTGCTCCGGGTGGAGGACGTGGACGACGCCGGGGGACACCGGCTGGAGGGCTTCGCGCGCACCCGTCACCTCTCCCGTCCGGACGTGGACCGGCTGCTCGAGGTGGCGGAGGTGATGTTCAGCGGAGGCCCGTCGGCGACGCGGCCCGCGCGGCCCGAGCCCGTCCCATGCTCGCAACCCGGCTGCGAGCGTCCCGTGCTGGCCCGGGGCCTGTGCACCGCGCACTACCACCGGGAGCGGCGCAGGAAGGCCGCCGCGTCCGAAGAGTCTTGAGCGAAGGTCGGGCACCGGGTGCGCTGCCCGCGCAGTCTCCGAGGGTAGGGCCGGGAGGGCCCCACGCCCCATGTGACCCGTCGCGGGGCGCGCTTCGGAAAAGACGAGGCCGCAGTCCCGTCGTCGTGTGACGCGGCCCGGGGCGACCTCCGGCGAGGCGCCTGGCTCGCCGGGAGTCCTCACGTGGGGCCGTGTCCGGGCCCCCCGCGCTCACGGCGCCCGGCACGGCCCGAAGGCCCGCCGGACGCTCGTGCGGCGCGACTACTTCTTGCGAGCGCGCTCGACCTTCAGCGTGCGCTCACCGTGCTGCTTGCCGTGCGTGGACTCGAAGCCCGCGGCGTCCTCGTCCGCGACGAACACGTACGCGTACGTGGGGCGCAGGTCCATCCGCACCACCTTGCCGGCCGGAGCCCCGGCGGCCTCGAGCGCGCTGGTGACGCCCGCCTCGTCCAGGCCGTCCTGCTTGCCCAGGCCCACCCACAGGCGCACCTGGCCCGGCAGGTCCGGCAGCGCCTCGTGACGCGGACGGCGCTCCTCGCGCGAGCCGCGCGGACGGTGCCGCTCAATCTTCAGCACCTTCTCGCCGTGCTGCTTGCCGTTGAGCGCCTCGAAGCCCGCCGCGTCCGCCTCGGCCACGTAGGCGTAGCCGTAGGTGGCGCGCAAGAGCGCCTTGAGCACCTTGCCGGCGGGAGCCCCCGCGGCCTCCAGGGCGGCGGGCAGCTTCGCCTCGTCCATCCCGTCGTCCATGCCCAGGTTGGTCCACAGCTTCACCTCGCCGGGGCCCGCGTCCGGAGACGGGGGCGGACGGGTGCCGGGCTCACGCTCGGTGCGCGGCTTGCTCTTCTCCACGCGCAGCGTCTTCGTCCCGTGCTGCTTGCCGTTGAGCGTCTCGAACGCCGCGCTGTCCTCCTCCGCGACGAAGACGTACGCGAAGGTGGGCCGCAGCTCCGCGCGCACCATCTTCCCCAGGGGCGCGCCCGCGTCCTCCAGCGCCGTGGCGATGCTGCCCGGCCCCAGGCCATCCGCGGTCCCCAGGTTCACCCACAGCTTCGCCTCGCCGGGGCCCGCCTCCAGCGCGGCGGCGCCACCCCGGACAGCGTCACGCTCCCGCCGGGGCTCGTCGCGGCGCGGACGGCGCTCGCGGTCCGGGTGCTCCGGACGCGCCATGGGCTTCTCGCCGCGCTCGCGACGGTCCTCGCGCTCGCGACGCTCGCCCCGGCCACCGCGCTCCTCGCGGTCCCGACGACGGCCCTCGCCGCCGCTGGACTTGCGCTCGGGCGCGGGCTCGCGGCGCTCGGTCTCCTGGGCCGCCTGCACCTTCTCCATGCGCAGGTGGCTGAAGAAGTACTTGAGCAGGAACGCGACCAGGTCATCCGCGTTGGGGCGGTTCTTCAGCTGCGCGGCCAGGGGCAGGAAGCCCTCGAACACCGAGCCGCTGGCGCCCTCCTGGATTTCGCGAATGTGGCGCTCGGTCCACAGGCGCATCGCCTCCTCGGGGGCGGGCATCTCCTGCTTGTCGAACTTGATGCCGTACTTCTTCTCCAGCACGGTGTACGTGGCCAGCTCGCGCCCGGAGAAGAGGTTGATGGCCGTGCCCTTGTTGCCGATGCGGCCGGTGCGGCCCACGCGGTGCAGGTAGACGGCCGGGTCCTCGGGCAGCGAGTAGTTGATGACGTACTCCAGCCCGGAGATGTCGATGCCGCGCGCCGCGATGTCCGTGGCGACCATGAAGGCCACCTCGCCGCGCTTCACCTTGCCCATCACCCGCTCGCGCTCCTTCTGCGGCAGGTCCCCGTTGAGCAGCTCCGCGTCGAAGCCGTTGCGGTTGAGCACCGCCGTCACCAGCGCCGTGTCATCCCGCGTGTTGCAGAAGATGATGGCGTTGGGCGGCTCCTCCTTCTCCAGGATGTAGATGAGGTTGCGCGGCTTGGGGAAGGCGTCCGACACGTCGTAGCGGACGTGGTGGATGTGCTCCACGGTGAAGACGTCGCCGGAGAGCAGCAGCGTCTCCGCGTTCGTCGTGTACCGGGCGATGAGGTTCTGGATGTCCGTGGGGACGGTGGCGCTGAAGAGCAGCACCTGGCGCGACTTCGGAAGGCGGTCGAGGATGCGGGTGACCTCCTCGTAGAAGCCCTGGTTGAGCATCTCGTCGGCTTCGTCCAGCACCGCGTGGTCGCAGCCGTCCAGCTTCAGGTTGCCGCGGTTGATGTGGTCGAACACGCGGCCGGGCGTGCCGACGATGATGGGCGTGCCCTCCTCGAGCGCGTCCTCCTGCTGCTTCATGGAGGCGCCGCCGTAGATGGCCGCCACCTTCACGCCCTTGTACTTGGCCAGCAGCGTCAGCTCCTCCGCCACCTGCAGCGCAAGCTCCCGCGTGGGGCAGAGGATGAGCGCGCGCACGCGCTTCTCATCCGCGGGAATCTTCTCCAGCAACGGCAGGCCGAACGCGGCCGTCTTCCCCGTGCCCGTCTTGCTGCGGACAATCAGGTCCTTTCCCTCGATGGCGGGCCGGAAGGCGCGCGCCTGGACAGGGGTGGGGTGGGTGTAGCCGCGCTCCGCCAGCGCGCGGCGGAGGGGCTCGGACAGATTCATGTCGTCGAAGCCGATGTCCGCGATGTATTCGGCGGGACGCGTCGGGGCTTCGTCGGTGGCCGGGGTGCCCGGCTCGGTGGGCTCTTGGATGTCGCTCATCAAGCAGGGGCATAGCCCCTGCATTACCCTCTGGCAACAATCGCGGCACTTTGGGGTATGGAGAGCCGATGGCGAGTGGAGGGAAGAGAACCAAAGGGACGTCGCCCGGACGCCGGGCGAAGCGGGCGCCCGCGAGCACCCCCGCCAGGGCGGACGGAGTCGACGCCGAGGTCGAAGACACCGGGGCAGAGGCCTCGCCAGACCCGGATTCCCTGGAGCCGGACGAGGCCGAGCTGACCGAGGTGGAGCCCGAGGAGGAGGTCCCGGTCCGGCCCGCGCCCACCCAGGCCCTGGTCCGGGCGAGCGAGTCGGGGCTGTCCAACCGGGACCCGCTGCAGGCCTACATGGCCGAGGTGACGCGCCACCCGCTTTTGACGCGCGAGGAGGAACTGGCCCTGTCGCGGCACTACCGCGAGACGGGGGACGTCAGGACGGCGTACCGGCTGGTGGCCTCCAACCTGCGGCTGGTGGTGAAGCTGGCCCACGAGTACCACCGCAATCCCCTGTCCCTGCTGGACCTGGTGCAGGAGGGGAACATCGGGCTGATGCAGGCGGTGAAGAAGTACGACCCGGAGCGGGGCGTGAAGCTCTCCAGCTACGCGGCCTGGTGGATACGGGCGTACATCCTCCGCTACATCATGGACAACTGGAAGATGGTGAAGCTGGGGACCACCGAGGCCCAGCGCAAGCTCTTCTTCAAGCTGCGCCAGGAGCAGGAGAAGCTCATCGCCCAGGGCTTCGAGGCGAGCCCCAAGCTGCTCGCGGAGCGGCTCAACGTCTCCGAGCAGGACGTGGTGGAGATGGACCAGCGGCTGGGGCACGACGAGGTGTCCATCGACGCGCCGCTGGGCGGGGACGACGAGGGCTCGCGGGCCACGCGCGCGGACCGCTACCTGCCGTCGAGCGCGGTGCCCGCCGACGAGCGGCTGGGCGCCGAGCAGCTCAAGGCCCTGTTCCGCGAGAAGCTCGCCGAGTTCTCCCGGACGCTGGAGGGCAAGGAGCGCTTCATCTTCGAGAACCGCCTCACCTCCGACGAGCCGCTGACCTTGCAGGACATCGGCGACAAGTACGGCGTCAGCCGCGAGCGCGCCCGCCAGATTGAGGCCGCCCTGATTACCCGGATGCGGGAGTTCATGCGCGAACACATCCCGGACTTCGACCTGGTGGCCACGCCCAAGAGCTGACGGAGGCGCCAGGGTGGGGGGCTGCCCGGTGGAGAGGTGGGGGCGTTATGCTTGCGCGCCCTCGTCTCCGCGGGTTGGAGGTTGCTGCATGCGCCGTCTGCTTCGTGCCTCGCACGTGAGTCTGCTCGCCGTCGCGCTGTGCCTGCTGGCGGGGTGCTCGCGCTCCCTCCGGGAGAACTACCAGCGCGACAAGGCGGCCGGCCACGTCTACCAGCGCACGCTGTCCGACTTGTGGCCGGAGGTGAAGGCGCACCTCAAGAAGGAGGGCTACTCCTGGAAGGAGATGCCAGGCCACTACGTGCTGGAGACGGAGTGGCGCGACGCGGGGGGCGGGACGCTGGGGCCCACGTCCTCCTCGCGCTTCCTGATTGAAGGCCACATGCTGCCCAACGGCGGCAGCATCCTCCGGGTGATGCGCGGCAACCGGGTGTCGCAGGCCATCGGCGGGGGCAACGTGGAGCAGCGAATCGCCCAGGGAGGCTCCGCCCGCGCCCAGGAGGAGCAGGCCGTGGCGCGCGCCAACGCCAACACCACCGGCGTGCTGCCCACGCAGCAGACCTACGCGCGGGATTTGGAGCTGGAGCTGGAGCTCTTGCGGCGCATCGAACCCGATGCCGCCGGCAGGTTGGCGCGGCAGGCGGCGCTCGAGTACCCCTGAGTCGCCGCCCGGCGCGTCACTTCGTCCAGGGACGGGAGATGACGCAGGCGTTGATGCCGCCCACGCCCATGGACAGCTTGCCCGCGCAGCCCTGGGGCGCGGCCTGGGCCTCGTCGAAGACGAAGCGGCCGTGGACGCGCGAAATCTGCTGGTTGAGCTCCGTCTTCTTCAGCGGCGTGGGGAACACCTGCCCGCGCCCGTAGCCCAGGTACTGCGCCGTCAGCTCCCAGCCGCCGCCCGCGGACATGCCGTGGCCGAACGTCCCCTTGCGCGCGGTGATGAGCACCGACTCCGGCATCACGTCGCGCAGGTTCTGGACCTCCAGGTAGTCACCCGGCGTCGCGGTGGCGTGCAAGTCCCAGCTGCCCACGTCGGCGGGGCCGCAGCCCGCCTGGGCCAGCGCCTCGCGGATGGCCAGCGTGGGGCCTTCCTTGGACGGGGTGATGATGTGGTCCGCGTCCGCGGTGACGCCCACGGAGACGGGCTCCATGCCCAGGGGCTTGAAGCCCTTCGCCGTGAAGTAGTCGTAGTCGCCCAGCACCCAGACCACCGCGCCGCCCGCGATGTGCGTGCCGCGCAGGGCGGTGAGGGGCTTGGAGATGGCCGCGTCCGCGGAGATGACGCGCGCGTTGTAGAAGCCGCCCACGACGAGCGGGTTGGGCGCCGCGTCCGTCATGCCCATGACGACGGCCTTCGCCTCACCCAGCTGCAGGGCGTTCATCGCCAGCTTCAGCCCGTAGCCGAACGACGAGCACGCGGCCACCGGGGCGAACGTCATGCCCGTGATTCGGCCGAGCATCGAAATCTGCGAGGCGGGCGTGTTGTGGATGTTCCACAGCACGTTGGAGGATACGGCGTTCCAGGGCGGCTCCGGCGCGCTCCACTTCTTCTGCAGCCGGGCGTTGCGCGTGCGCTTCTCCTTGATGACGGCCAGCTTCGCGGACTCCACGTCCGCGCCGTCCGGCACGCCGATGGCCTCGATGTCGCGCAGCTCCGCCAGGTACTCGCGCAGCTCCGTGGAGCGGCCGGTCCAGTAGTGCCACCACGCGTCCTCGGCCTCGTCGCGCACGCCCTCGTCCACCGTGGACGGCTCGGGGGGCACGCCCTCGGCGGGCTCGCGCGTCTCCAGCCACTTGCGCAGCACCGCGTTGCGCTCGGGCGCGGACCAGAAGCGGTCCCACCGGCGCTGGGCGCGGTACAGGTCCAGCGAGATGGACTGGATGGTGGGCAAATCGCCCAGGCCCGTGCCCACGTAGACGTGCGCGCGGGGCCCCAGGGCCTGCAGCTCCTGCTCCAGGCCGGGGTTCTGCGCGAGCGACTGGATGAACGCGCCGATGGCGAACTGCGTCGGCTGCCCCATCTTCCGCTCCAGCTGCGAGAAGCGGTTGGCGGGGAAGCGCTCGTCGATCCACGGCTTGTAGTCCGCCAGCTGGAAGTCCGGCGTACCGACCAGGAAGTTGTCCGGCCCGAAGCCGTTGAAGGGGGACAGCCAGCTCTCGGAGGACGCGAGGTTCCTCTCGAACGCCTCGATGTTCCTGGACCGGGGGGCGACGACGCCCCAGCCGAAGATGCCAACTCTGCGCACGGTGTGACTTTCCTTGGGCCGCTAGGGGGCGAGCGGCTCAATCTTCAAATTGTCGAAGTGGACGCGGGTCTGCCAGCCCGAGAACCCGAAGTACTGGTTGCGCGAGCCCTCGAGGGGCGTGGCGTCTTTGAGGGTCAGGAACGGCTGGCCGTCCAGCTCCCAGGCGAGGGTGTCCCCACGGCGGGTCACCTTGAAGTGGTGGCGCTTGCCCGGCACCACCGCGGCGCCATCCCGCGTGACGCGGTCGGGCGTGTGCTCGCTCTTCCTCGCGATGGCGGACTGGGTGTTCTTCCAGCCGCCGAAGATGAACACGTAGCCGGTGGCGGTGTACTGCAGCCGCAAATCACCCGCGTAGAACGAGCGGCCGTCACCCCAGGCCTCCACCTTGATGTCGCCCTGCGGGCTGTCCGTCCACGCGTCGAACTCGATGACGGCGTCGCGGGGCAGGGGGCGCTTGAGCCACACGGGGCGGTTGTGGAGCTGCTCCACCACCAGCGCGCCGTCGACAATCTTCGTCGCCGCGGGGTTGGTGACGTTCCACGCGTCGCCGAGCGTGTCGCGCTCGAAGTCGTCCGCGTACGGACCCGGAGGGATGGCCGGCGTGGCGGCGGCGACCTTGGCGGGCAGCCGGTCCGGCGTGTCCACGCGCAGGTTGTCCCAGAAGATTTGAGACTCGAAGCCGGACAGGCCCAGCCTGTCGTTCCCCGGGCCCTTGAGCGGGCGCGGGTCATCCAGCTCCAGGAACAGCTCCCCGTCGATGGACCAGCGCAAGAGCGTGCCCCGGCGCTCGATACGCCAGTGGTACGTGCGGCCCGCCTGCACCGGCGTGCCCCGCGCCTCCACCTTCACCCGGGTGTCGTCCTTGAACACGGACGCGATGTCCGCGGCGCCGCCCGACGACTCCGCCTTGCGCTGCGCGCGGCGCTGGAGCGCGTCCAGCGTGGGCGCGTTCAAATCCAACCGGGCGATGGCCGACACGGAGTTGTTCTGGCCGCCCTGCATCAGCACGTAGCCGGAGGCCGGGTCCACGCCGTTGCCGAAGAGCTCCACCCGGATGTCGCCCTCGGGGAGCTCCGAGCGCACGTCCAGCTCCACCGCCACGTCGTCCGGCAGCGGCGCCTGCAGCCACAGCGGGTTGTTCTTCACGCCCGGCGCCAGGA
Source organism: Myxococcus fulvus (assembly GCF_900111765.1). Next base: position 705,009 of record NZ_FOIB01000002.1, on the reverse strand, counting down.
GCTCGCCCTGAATCACCCGCCAGTAGCCGCCGGTGGTGAAGAAGTCGCGCGTCACCACGCCCGGGTCGCTGAAGTCCTGGGTGTAGGGGATTGTCGCCGTCACCTCCGCGTCACCTCGGAAGAGGGCGTAGTGGATGAGCGGGAACTGGATGACGAGGATGAGGCCGACGAGCACGGCCCAGCCCCGGCGCGACAGTCCCTCGGGCTTCACCCAGGCTCCCTGAGCCAGGGGCTCCTGCCCGGCGGATGGCTCCGGGGGGGACTCCTGCTTCTCCTTCTCCTTGCGCCTGGCCTGGCCCATCAATCCTTCGGGGGTTTTCCGGGGGGAAAGGCGGCGGAATCTACGCGCCACCCGCGTGGAGGTAAAGCACGGCCGACGGCGGGGGGAGGCCGGCTACTTGACCCCCCAACGTTTCTCGAGCGCCCGTTGCTCCGCCTGCCGCAGCTTCACGCGCTCCTTCTCCGCGCGCTGCTTGTCGGCCTCCTCGGGAGAGGGGCGCATGGCCAGCTGGTAGACGGAGCCGGCGATGGCGAACATGCCCGCCGCGACGATGACGCCCCAGGGGCGGCTGGCCACCGCCTCCACCAGGCTGCCGAACTGGTGCAGCGCCGCCAGCGCGCCGATGACGAGCACCCACCCGCCCGCCGCGGAGGCGACGAGCGCGCTGACCACCCGGTGCAGGAGCGCGCCCACCAGCCCGCCGATGATGAACCCCGGCGCGAAGCCGAGCAGGAAGTCCTGCGGGCCGGCGATCTGCCCGGCGACCAGGCCCAGCGGCACGCCCAGGCCCACGAAGGTGATGGCGGGCGGGAAGAGGAAGCCCAGCACCAGGAGTGCCCCCGCGGCGATGGTCGGCGCCCTGGGGTCCAGGTCCGGCAGGCCCAGCTTCACGGCCACCGCGCCCGTCCACACCAGGCCCAGCAGCGCGCCGATGGGACCGGCCAGCACCCGGAACACGCGGGGGCCTCCGCCGACCAAGAGCAGCGTCACCCCGACGACACAGCAGACGATGCCCGCCCACATGGGCAGCAGCCGGTAGATGGCGACCCAGCCCGACGGATTGAACTCCTGATAGGCCCTGAGTGCCTGGAAGAGGCCTTCCATGACTTCCGACTCCTTGCATTGCGGCGCGGCTCGAGCCGCCCCCGAGGGGCGCGGGCGCCGACGATGTAGCTTAAGCGTAGCGCTTCAGCGCCAACAGCAGCAGCACCACGAAGACGGCGGCGCCCAGCAACGCGAAGCCGTAGAGGGCCCGGGGCGTGGAGGTGCGGCGCAAGAGCTCCTCGGCCTGGGCGCGGTCCTGGGGGGCGGGATTGCTCGCCAACAGACGCTCGGCCTGGCGGCGGGCCCCGGCGACGTCACCGGCCTCCTTGAGGGCCCAGGCCGCGCGGACCTCGGGGGAGCCGGGCTGCTCGGGCGTCTGTCCGCCTTTCGCCATGGGCCCGCTGTATACCGGGGAATGCGAGCACCCGTCGACGGTATATAGATGCGCTCTATGTCCGCGCGGCGCCTGACCCGTCGAAACCTCCTGCTCGGCACCACCGCGCTCGTCCCGCTGCTGTCTGGGCGTGCGCGCGCCTTCGGTGAGAAGAACCGCTTCATCCCCGCGGTGGCGAAGCACGGCGGCCGCTGGGACGGGCGGCTGTCGGGCCTGCGTCGGATTGCGTGGGAGCTGCAGCGGCGCACCTCGGTGGAGGTGGTGCCGGACGCGCGCCCGTTCGCGCTGAGCAGCCCCGACCTCTTCGAGTACCCCTTCCTGTACTTCGGCGGCGACGGCGCGTTCCCCGCGCTCAGCGAGGCGGAGGTGACCAACCTGCGCCGCTACCTGACGTACGGCGGCTTCATGCTCGCGGACGCCAACGACGGCAGCGACGGGGACGGCTTCGACGCCAGCTTCCGCCGGGAGATGCGGCGCGTGCTGCCGCAGAGCCCGCTCACCGAGGTGCCCTCCACCCACGTGGTGTTCAAGTCCTTCTTCATGCTGGACGCGGCGCCCGGGCGGCTGCTCAACAAGCCGCAGCTCTTGGCGGCCAACCTGGGCAAGCGCGCCGCGGTGCTGTACTCGCAGAACGACGTGGCGGGGGCGTGGAGCCGCAACGAGACGGGCGACTACGAGTTCGACGTGAGCCCCGGCGGCGAGCCGCAGCGCGAGCTGGCGGTGCGCCTGGGCATCAACGTCTGCATGTACGCGCTCTGCCTGGACTACAAGGACGACGCCGTCCACCTGCAGCTCATCCTCAACAAGCGGCGCTGACGCGAAGGGCCTCACCTCAAGAGCCTGGATGAACTCCCCCACCTTCAACGCCTGGAAGCTCGTCAGCCTCTCTCCGCTGCCCTCGTGGGCGCTGGTGTTCCTCGCGCTCGGGCTGCTGTTGGGCGTGGGGCTGGCGGCCTGGGGCGTGCGCCGCGAGCCCGCGCGTGGCCGTCGCATCCTCTTGTGGGCCCTGCGCGTGGGCGCGGGCGTGGCCGCGCTCTTCTTCCTCCTGGAGCCCGGCATCCGGCATCTCCAGGTGGCGCGGATGAAGAACCGGGTGGCGGTGCTGGTGGACCGCTCGGCGTCCATGGGCTTCCCCACCGAGCCGGGCGGCCCCACGCGCAACGCGCAGGTGGCCGCGTTCCTGGAGAAGGCGGGGCCGGCGTTCGCGGCGCTGCAGGACCGCTTCACGGTGGAGATGTACGGCGTGGACCCGGAGCTGGCGCCGGTGACGCCCGCGTCGCTCGCCAAGGAGCCGCCCCGCGCGGGCACCACGGACCTGCTCGCCGCGCTGCGTGCGTCGGCGGGGGCGGGGCAGGGCGCTCGCAAGCTGTCCGGCGTGCTGTTGTTCAGCGACGGCGCGGACAACGCGGAGCTGAAGGCGGGCGTGGTGGGGCGGGCTCGCGCGGCGCTCGCGGACCTGGGCGTGCCGGTGTCCACCTTCACCGTGGGCCAGGAGGCGCTCAAGGACCTGGCAATCGAAGGCCTCAAGGTCGACGACTTCGCCTTCGTGCGCAACTCGCTCACGGTGGAGGCGGAGATCCACGGCAAGGGCTTCCGGGGCAAGGAGATTCCCGTCGTCTTGAGCCAGGAGGGCAAGACGGTGGCCACCAAGACGGTGCGCCTGGAGACGAACGACGACGTGAAGCCGGTGTCCTTCACCTTCACGCCGGACCAGACGGGCCGCTTCGTCTACACGGTGTCGGTGCCCACGTTCCCGGACGAGGCGGTGGCGGACAACAACAGCCGCTCCTTCACGCTGAAGGTCATCCGGGACCGCGTGCGCGTGCTGCTGGTGGTGGGCCGCCCCTCGTGGGACGAGCGCTACCTGCGCGGGCTGCTCAAGCAGGACGCGAACGTGGACCTCATCTCGTTCTACATCCTGCGCACGCTGTCGGACGACCCGGGGACGTCGAATGACCGGGAGCTGTCGCTCATCCCGTTCCCCATGGAGGAGATTTTCGACACGAAGCTGGACACCTTCGACGTCGTCATCTTCCAGAACTTCGGGCACTCGGACCCGTCGCTGTCCATCGCCGAGTACGAGCGCAACCTGGAGCGCTACATCCACAACGGCGGCGCCTTCGTGATGATTGGCGGCGACAGCGTGCTGGGCGAGGGCCGCGCCACCATGCCCACGCTGATGGACGCGCTGCCCGTGGCCGCCGCGGGCCCCGCCAACCTGGACGCTTTCACCGCGCGCCTGACGCCGGAGGGCCTGCGCCACCCGGTGACGGCCATCGGCACCGGCGCCTCCAGCACCGAGGCCGCGTGGGGCGAGCTTCCTCCCATCCCCGGCATCAACCTGACGCGCGCGCGGCAGGGCGCCACCGTGTTGCTGGAGCATCCGCATCTGACCTCGGACGGGAAGAACGCGCCGCTCGTCGCCGTGTGGGACTACGGCCGGGGGCGCGCGCTGGTGATGGCCACGGACGCGTCGTGGTACTGGGCCTTCGCGGCGCACCGGGATGGCTCGCCCAGCCGCGCCTATGACCGCTTCTGGGGCAACGCGCTGCGCTGGCTGGTGAGGGACCCGGACCTGACGACGCTGAAGGTGACGGCGGACCCGCCCTCGGTGGAGCCGGGGCGTCCGGTGGCGGTGGTGGTGCAGGCGCGCAGCGCGGACTACCAGCCAGCGCAGGACGCGCAGGTGCGCGTGGAGCTGTTCTCCGTGGCCGCGCAGAAGCCGGTGGCGGTGCAGACGGGGACGACGGGGCCGGACGGCGTGGTGCGGCTGGAGTTCGCGCCGCCGGAGCCGGGGCCGTACAAGCTGCTCGCCACGGCGAAGAAGGGCGAGACGGAGCTGGGCCAGGGCGAGGACGCGGTGGCGGTGCGCGCCGTGGGCCCGGAGCTGTCGGACGCGTCGGTGCGGCCGGAGCTGATGGAGCAGGTGGCCAAGGTGACGGGCGGCAAGGCGTACAAGCTTCCCCAGGACAGCCTGCCGGATGTGCCGCTGTTGGACCCGCCGGTGGTGGAGGTGGGCCGCGCCAAGGACCAGCCGCTGTGGGACCGCTGGTACTACCTGGTGGCCCTCATCGGGCTGCTCGGCGCGGAGTGGTTCGCGCGGCGCCGCTTCGGCTACGTCTGACGCGCCGGCCCGGAACAAGGGCGGCTGGGGCGTGTTCGCCAGGTGCGGTAGAGAGGGGACCTCGAGCCCCTGCCTGGAGCCCTTCGTGCGTCACGTCCTCGCGCTACTCCTCATCGTCCTTCCGCTGTCCCCGGCCTTCGCGCAGTCGCTGCCCGCCGACTTCGACGCCACCCTCGAGAAGGCGATGAAGACCTTCGACGTGCCCGGCATCGCCGTGGCCGTGGTGAAGGACGGCAAGGTGGTGCTGTCCAAGGGCTATGGCGTGCGCAAGCTCGGGGACAAGACGCCGGTGACGGCGGACACGCTGTTCGGCATCGCCTCCAACAGCAAGGCCTTCACCGCGGTGGCGCTGGCGATGCTCGTCGAGGAGGGCAAGCTGCAGTGGGATGACCGCGTGGTGGACCACCTGCCGTCGTTCCAGATGCACGATGCGTACGTCACGCGCGAGCTGACGATTCGGGATTTGCTCGTGCACCGCAGCGGCCTGGGGCTGGGCGCGGGAGATTTGCTCTACTTCCCGCAGTCCACCTTCACCGAGGACGAGATTGTCTCCAAGCTGCGCCACCTCCCTCCGGCGTCGAGCTTCCGCAGCAAGTACGCGTACGACAACATCCTCTACCTGGTGGCCGGCAAGGTCATCGAGAAGGTGAGCGGCCGTCACTGGCGCGACTTCGTGCGTGAGCGCATCTTCGTGCCGGTGGGCATGCGCGACAGCAGCACGCTCTTCAAGGCGCTGCGCGTGAGCGGCAATGTCGCCACGCCGCACGCGAAGGCGGACGGGGTGCTCAAGGCCATCTCGCCCATGGGCTTCGAGAACAACGCGCCCGCGGCGGCCATCAACTCCAGCGTCAACGACTTGTCCAAGTGGATGATGACGCAGGTGGCGCAGGGCGTGATTCCGGGGACGGACGGCAAGAAGCGGCTGTTCAGCGAGGCGCAGTCGAAGGAGATGTGGGCGGCGCAGACGGTGATGAACGTCACCGAGCCGTCCAAGCCGCTCGCCGGGCTGCGCGCGAACTTCGCCGCGTACGCGCTGGGCTGGTCCTTGCGCGACTACAAGGGCCACAAGCTGGTGGGCCACGGCGGCGCGCTGCCGGGTTACTACTCGCGGGTGATGCTGGTGCCGGAGCTGAACCTGGGCGTCGCGGTGCTGACCAACCAGGAGGAGCGCGGGGCCATCGAGGCGCCGATGTGGACGGTGCTGGACGCGTTCATGGGCGGGCCCGCCACGGACTGGGTCGCCGCGTTCAAGGCGGATGACGACGCGAAGCGCGCCAAGGCGGAGGCCCAGGTGGCGGGGCTTCGCGGCAGCCGCAACGCGGAGAGCAAGCCGTCGCTCCCGCTCGACGCGTACGTCGGCACGTTCCGCGACGCGTGGTACGGCGACGTGACGCTGACGCGGGAGGCGGAGAAGCTGGTGCTGCGCTTCAGCCGCACGCCGGGCCTCGTGGGCGAGCTGGAGCACTGGCAATACGACACCTTCGTCGCGCGCTGGAAGGACCGCTCGCTCAACGCGGACGCGTTCGTGTCCTTCTCGCTCAAGCCCGACGGCGCGGTGGGGGAGATGCGCATGCAGCCCGTCTCACCGCTCACCGACTTCAGCTTCGACTTCCAGGACTTGCGCTTCACGCCCGTGAAGAAGGCGCCCGCCGCCGTCGCGAAGCCCGTGCACTGAACCTGGGGCGTCGGCCGGAGGGGCGTGACATGGATGGCGAGCGCAGGAGAGACTGCGCTCGATGAGCACTGGCGGGCGTCGTCCATGGAGTGGGCTTGCTGTCGTGATGCTCTGGAGTCTGTCGGGGTGCGTGGCGCGCGTTCCAGTCGAGCGCCCGCCCTCCGCGCAGCGGGAGTACGAGCAGTGCCTGGCCGGCGTGAGGGATGCGTCGGGAGCGCTCCCCCAAGGTCCTCCCGAGTGCGCATCCGCGGCGTGGCGCTTCCTGTTCGCCTCGGAGCACCAGGCGGTGTGCCGGGCGGACCACGACTGCCTCAGCATGAACGTGGGCCTCCATTTGGGAGGCCACGGCCCGGTGTTCGTCGCGGTCAACCAGGACTGGTGGCAACGCGTGGGGGAGCGTGCGTACGACGCGCTGAAGCCCCTTTGCGGTTACTCGTGCGGCACTTATGTGGGGCCTCCCACGGGGGCTTCGTGTCGCGAGGGGCGCTGCGTCCTCATCCAGGACAGCGCGTTCAGGTTCTACAGTGACTTCCAGGAGGCTCGCTGTGCGAAGCGCCATTCCTGGCGCCGGGAGCTGCCCGCCTGGCCGTGATGCCAGACGGGCGCCGTCACCGGCTGAGTCGGACTACTACTGCTTCTCCACCACGCCGCACGCCAGGCGACCGCCGGCGTCACCGGTCGGGTCCGTGGCGTAGTCGTCCTCCTTGACGTGGATGACGACGGCCGAGCCGTCCTTGTCGAACAGCGACTTCACCGTCAGCCCGCCCTGGGCGAACGTGTCGAACTGCACCTTGCCGTCCTGGCCCACGTAGAGGTTGGGCAGGTCGCCCAGGTGCTTGCCCTTGTGGGCCATCATCCCGTGCGCCTTCTTCGTCGGGTTGAAGTGCGCGCCGGCCGTCTTGAACTCCGGCGCCTCGCACTTGCCCGTCTCGTGGATGTGGAAGGCGTGCTGGCCGGGGGGCAGGTCGTGCAGCGCGCCCTTGATGACGACGCCCTGCTTGGCCTGCTCGAAGGTGATTTCACCCACGTCCTTGCCCTGCGCGTCCTTCACCGTCGCCTTCGCCGTCTCGCCCTTGGGCGCTTCCTTCTTCGCCGGCGCCTCGGCGGCGGGCGCGGCCTGGGCGGGCGCGGGGGGCGTCGCCGCGGGGGCCTGGGCCAGCGCGGGCGCGGCGGCGGTGAGAACGGTGGCGGTCAGCAGCGCGCGAATCTTCATGGGTTGAGGTCCTCCTCCAGAGGGGAAAGCTGCTCAGCGAAGGTGGACACTAGCGGTTGTCCGCGCAGCCCGCAGGGAAACCATGCGGGCCGCCCACCGCTGCCTCACTCCTGTCCGATGGGTGGCACTACCAGCGGCACCGGCACCACGCGTGAAGCGCCGAAGGCCGGTGCCCAGGTGCGCTGTACCTCGGGACCGTTGAGGAATCGCACGATGGCCTGGAATGCGGGCAGGGGACCTCCCAGCGTCTCCGCCCACTCGAGGCCTCGTGGCGACAGGTTGGGCACCAGCGGCCCCAGTTCCTCGGCGGACGTGGACGAGCGCGTCACGCGCAGGCCCTCGTCGCGCAGCCGCTTGGGGACGTACAGCGGCGCGAAGCGCGCGTGCCGGTGGTCGTGGACGCAGCCCTCCTCCTGCAAGAGCGCCGCGGACAGGGGCAGCTCGCGCACGTTGAAGAGCAGCTTCACCGCGCCCACGTGCGGGTCGTACGGCCCGCGCAGCCGGTGGTCTCCGCGCGGAATCAGCCGCCGGTCCAGGTAGCAGTACGCCCGTGTCTCCGGAGGCAGCGTGCCCCGGTGCCGCGCGCCGCCATACCGGAAGAAGGGCCGCAGGTGCTTGGCGTCCACCTCCAGCGCGGAGCCCACCTTCAGCGCGCGCAGCTTCGGCAGCAGCTCCTCGGACAGCCCATGCACCCGCGCGAAGTCCGGCAGGTCGTCCAGCGAGGACGCCGCGAAGGCGCGGATGCGCGCGAGCAGCCGCTCCGGGTCCGCGTCCACCAAGAGCTCGTCGAAGCGCGTCTTCACCCCGGGCAGGCTCACCGGGACGAGCGTGGTGAGCGGCTCGCCCTCCGCGCTCCACCGGGCATCCAGCGCGCTGGCCTCCGGCGTCGTCGGCGCCAGCCGCCACTCGGGCGCCTCGGGCGTGAAGTGCTGCCACGCCCCCCGGCGCTCGAAGCGCGGCGGGTCCACGTGGCCCGGCAGCGAGGACCACACGGTGATGCACGTGCGCACCTGCGTGCCGGCGAAGGCGCCCGGCCCCAGGTCCACCACCTCGCGCAGCGTCAGCATGCGCAAGAGCGACTGGCGCAGGGGCGCGTAGAGGAACGCGTCCAAGAGGCTCGCCGGGGTGATGAAGGCGAGCACGCCGGGCCGCGTGGACAGCCGGTGCGCGGCGACGAGCAGGAAGAAGGCGAAGTCGTCGCGCAGGCTGGTGCCCGGCGGCAGCGCCAGCGGCAACAGCGCCCGCAGCTTCGCGTACGCGCCCGCGTCCTTCAGCACCGGCGAGGTGCCGTTGTAGGGCGGATTGCCCACCCACAGCTCGCGGTGCTCGGGCGGCGTGGCGGCGAGCATGGGCTCCAGTCCGCCTCGCAGCGTGTCGCCCTCCTTCACGTCCGCCTCCGGGACGCGGGCCTGACACAGCCGGGCCACGGCCGGGTCCAGCTCCAGGCCGCACAGGCGGGCTCCGGGCCAGAGCTTCGAGGCCGCCGACAGGAAGGCCCCGGCTCCACAAGCCGGGTCAATCACCGTGAGCGGCCCTGCTCCCAGGTGCGCCATCGCGAGCGATAGCGTGCGTTCCACCAGGGGCGCGGGCGTGAAGAACGCCCCCACCGCCTTGCGGTCGATTCCGGGGAACTGGTGGACGAGCTTCTCTTCGTCGACGTCCAGCAACCTATTCGCGGCGCGTGGCATTGAGGAGTCATCCTAGCCACCCCCGCCCTTCGCGGTGATCCACTCAAAGCTTTGCAAACGCACTCAAATGTCCGGATGTGATGTCCCAATCACTTCACATGCCCGGAAGTCTGAGATTTGGTGCCCCGCAATGTGTGACTTCAGCCCGCACCGCACACCCGCGAGGGTTGTGTGTGATGAGCCTGCTCACCCAGGTTGCTTCACCAGGGCGCGGAACACGCCCATTCCGGCCACCATCCCCACCACGAAGAGCGCCACCGTCAGGCCTCCCACCGGCAACACCACCAGCGCCGGCCCCGGACAGTAGCCCGACAGGCCCCAGCCCACGCCGAAGAGCACCGCGCCCGCCACCAGCCTTCCATCCACCGAGGAGGAAGGCGCCTTCGGGAAGGACTCCGCGAGCACCGGGGCCTCGCGGCGGAGGATGAGCCCGCGCGCCAGCGCGTACGCGCCCAGCGCGCCCGCCATGACGAAGGCGAGGCTCGGGTCCCAAGTGCCCGCCACATCGAGGAAACCCACCACCTTCGCCGGGTCCGTCATGCCGCCCAGTCCCAGCCCCAGCGCGAAGAGCAGCCCCGCGACGCCCGCCGTGAGGACCTGCTTCATGACGCACCTCCCAGGAGGTGCCGGGTGACGAAGACGGTGGCCGCGCCCGCCGCCATGAACGTCAGCGTGGCCACCAGCGAGCGCTTGGAGCCCCGCGCCAGGCCACACACGCCGTGGCCGCTGGTGCAGCCGCTGCCCAGCCGCGTGCCGAAGCCCACGCACAGCCCGGCGAGGAGCGTGGTGCCCACCCCGGTGAGCACCGGCGCGCCGAGCACCGCCGGCCGCACGGCCGCCAGCACCACGCCGCCCAGCATCAGCCCGCCGATGAAGGCCACGCGCCAGCCGGTGTCACCCGACGAGGGCGCCCAGAGACCCCCGGTGATGCCGCTGATGCCGGCGATGCGGCCGTTGAAGAGGAGCAGGAGGGCCGCGCCCAGGCCCAGCAGGACACCGCCCAGGAGGGGCAGGAGGAACGTGTTCATCGATGCAGGCACCTGACGAGGAAGAGAATCGAGGAAAGCGGGTGCGACCGGCTGACGAGCGTGGCACGTCGCCGGTCGGGACGTGAGAGCCCGCAGCCGGGAAAAAGGATTCAGGGGGCCGTGTTGAGGCGGGTATGTGCCCTCGGGCAGGCGGGCATGGAGCCCGGGCTCCCTGGGGGCCCCGACGCGCGGAGAGGACAGGAACGTGGTGACACAGAGGGCGAAGGGGCGGAGCGACGCGGTGCTCGTCTCGGCGGCGCGGCGGGGGGACCGGGAGGCGCTGGAGGCGCTGCTCGCCCGATATTCCTCTCCGGTGTACCGCTTCGGGCTGCGCCTGTGCGGCTCCGAGGACGCGGCCAGGGAGGTGCTCCAGGAGACGCTGGTGACGGCGTTCCGGGGCCTCCATGCGTTCCGGGGGCAGGCGCGGCTGTCGACCTGGCTCTACCAGGTGGCGCGCTCACACTGCTCACGGGAGCGCCGCAAGGAGGCGCGCGGAGGGGTCCGCGTGCCGCTCGACGCGTCCGTGGCGCGGCAGGTGGCCTCCCCCGAGCCCTCGTTCGACGACGTGGCGCACGCGCGCGGGCTGGGGGCGGTGTTGCGGGAGGCGCTCGGGACGCTGTCCGCGTCGGACCGGGAGGCGCTGCTCCTCCGGGACGTGGAGGGCCTGTCCGCGGAGGAGGCCGCGCGTCGGACGGGCATCGACGTGCGCGCGCACAAGAGCCGCCTGCACCGCGCGCGCATGCGCCTGCGGGAGAAGCTCTCCGGGACGTCTGGTGTCAGGGATTGAGTAAGAGGGGCGGGCCCCGGGCCCCTTGGAGGCCCGGGGCCCACCCCCGCCCTCCTCCCCAGGAGCAGTGACGGAGGAGGGCTATCTCGGTGGCGCTACGCCTTGCTGGGCGTGGGGGTCGGTGTCGGACCTGGGTGTTCCACCGAGGCCGCCGCGGCCACGGGTGCCCCGGAAGGCTTGCCCGCGCCCATGTGCATGCGGTGCTTCACCTCGGCGAAGCGCTCGCTGGACTCGCGCTCCGGGAACATCAGCGACACGAGCACCCCCACGATGAAAGCCAATGGCATGGTGATGATGCCTGGATTCTTCAGCGGGAACAGGGCGCTCGTGTTCTTGAGCAGGTCCACTTGTACGGTGGGCGACAGGAAGATGAGCACCACCGCGCTGAAAGAGCCCGTCAACATGCTGGCCACCGCGCCGTAGGTGGTGAACTTCTTCCACGCCATGGACAACAGCAGCGCGGGGAAGTTGGCGCTCGCGGCAATCGCGAAGGCCAGCCCCACCATGAAGGCCACGTTCTGCCCCTTGAAGGCGACGCCCAGGATGACGGCGAGCACGCCCAGGAAGAGGCTCGCCAGCCGCGCCACCTTGAGCTGCTCGTGCTCGGGGGCCTGGCCCTTGCGCACCACGCTGGACCACAAGTCATGCGACAGCGCCGCCGCGCCGGACAGCGTCAGGCCGGCCACCACCGCGAGGATGGTGGCGAAGGCCACCGCGGAGATGAAGCCCAGGAAGCCCGTGCCGCCCACCACCTCCGCGAGCATGGGCGCGGCCATGTTGCCGCCCTTGTCCACGCTCGTAATCGCCTGACGGCCCACCAGCACCGACGCGCCGAAGCCGAGGATGAACGTCACCAGGTAGAAGTACCCGATGAGGCCCGTGGCGTAGAACACGCTGCTGCGCGCGGCCTTCGCGTCCGGCACCGTGTAGAAGCGCATCAGGATGTGCGGCAGCCCCGCGGTGCCGAACATCAGCGCCAGGCCCAGTGAAATCGTCTCCAGCGGGTTGCTCACCAGCGCGCCCGGCGCCAGCGTCTGCTCGCCGTACTGACGGGTGGCCTCGCTGAAGAGCGCCAGCGGGCTGAAGCCGAACTTGTAGAGCACCGCCAACGCCAGCGCGGACGCGCCCGCCAGGAGCAGCACGGCCTTCACGATCTGCACCCACGTGGTGGCGATCATCCCGCCGAAGAGCACGTAGAGGATCATCACCGCGCCGACGATGACGACGGCGACCTCGTAGGACAGCCCGAAGAGCAGGTGGATGAGGTTGCCGGCGCCCACCATCTGCGCAATCAGGTAGAAGCTCACCACGGTGAGCGTGCCCAGCGCCGCGGCCAGCCGCACCGGCGTCTGCTTGAGCCGGTACGCGACGACGTCCGCGAAGGTGTACTTGCCCAGGTTGCGCAGGGGCTCGGCGATGAGGAACGTCACCACCGGCCAGCCCACCAGCCAGCCCACCGAGTAGATGAGGCCGTCGAAGCCCGACATGGCGACCAGGCCCGCGATGCCCAGGAAGCTGGCGGCGCTCATGTAGTCGCCCGCCAGCGCGAAGCCGTTCTGCAGCGCGCTCACGCCGCCGCCCGCCGCGAAGAACTCGGACGTGGTCTTCGTCTTGCGCGCCGCCCAGTACGTGATTGCCAGGGTGACGCCCACGAAGAGCAGGAAGAAGAGGATGGCCGTGGAGTTGGGCTGGCCCAGCTGCGTGCCCGTTGCCGAAGGGGGATTCATGCGGAGGTTCCTCTCAACGACGCAGTTCGCGCAGGGCCCGGTCGTACTTGCCGTTCGCCCAGATCATGTAGATGCCCGTCAGTGCCCAGGCCGTCACGATGACGAGCGCGCCCAGGAGGATGCCCACCGACAGACCGGGGACGAGCTGCTGGCCCATCAACGGCTTGTTGAAGGCCACCAGCAGGATGAAGCCGAAGTAGGCCACCAGCGTGGCCACGGTGAGGACGGCGGCCACCCGCCAGCGCGCGGCCGCGAGTCTTTCCAACGCCTCTTCTTGAGATGGGGAGGACATCGCTCGAACTCCTGGGTAAGGGGTGGAATCAGCGCTTGGCCTGCACGGGCGTGGCCTTGATGAGCAATTCGTCCAGCACGGACGGGTCCGCCAGGGTGGTGGAGTCGCCCAGGTTCTCCGTCTCGCCGGACGCAATCTTGCGCAGCATGCGCCGCAGAATCTTGCCCGAGCGCGTCTTGGGCAGGCCGTTGACCACCACGACGCGGTCCGGCGTGGCGATGGGGCCGATGACGTGGCGCACCTGCTCCTTGAGCGCGCCCACCATCTGCTCGCTGGAGGTCTCCTGCCAGTCGGGCTTCACGGTGACGAAGGCGCAGACGCCGGTGCCCTTGATGTCGTGGGGGAAGCCCACCACCGCGGCCTCGGCCACGGCCTCGTGTGCCACCAGCGCGCTCTCCACCTCCGCCGTCCCCAGCCGGTGGCCGGACACGTTGAGCACGTCGTCCACGCGGCCGGTAATCCAGTAGTAGCCGTCCTCGTCGCGCCGGCAGCCGTCGCCGGTGAAGTACAGGTTGGGGAAGCGCGAGTAGTACGTCTCCACGAAGCGCTGGTGGTGGCCGTACAGCGTGCGCGCCTGCCCCGGCCACGAGCGCGCCAGGCACAGGTTGCCGCTGACGCCGTTGCCTTCGATGACGCGGCCCTCGTCGTCCAGCAGCACCGGCTCCACGCCGAAGAAGGGCAGGGTGGCGCTTCCCGGCTTGCACGGCGTCGCGCCCGGCAGCGGGGAGATGAGGATGCCGCCCGTCTCCGTCTGCCACCACGTGTCGATGATGGGGCAGCGCCCCTCGCCCACCACGTCGTGGTACCAGCGCCACACCTCCGGGTTGATGGGCTCGCCCACGCTGCCCAAGAGCCGTAGCGACTTGCGCGAGGACTTCTTCACGAAGCCGTCGCCCTCCTTGATGAGCGCGCGCAGCGCGGTGGGCGCCGTGTAGAGGACGGTGGCCTTCACGTCGTCCACCACCTGCCAGAGCCGGCCGGAGTCCGGGTAGGACGGCGTGGACTCGAAGAGCACGGTGGTGGTGCCGTTGGTGAGCGGGCCGTACAGGAGGTAGCTGTGGCCTGTCACCCAGCCCAGGTCCGCGGTGCAGAAGTGCACGTCGTCGGGGCGCACGTCGAAGACGTAGTGGTGCGTCGTCGCCGCGTACACCAGGTAGCCGCCCGTGGTGTGCAGCACGCCCTTGGGCTTCCCGGTGGAGCCGGAGGTGTAGAGGATGAACAGCGGGTCCTCCGCGTCCATCCACTCGGCCGGACACACGCCGCGGTGGCGTGACATCTCCTGGTCCAGCCACGCGTCACGGCCCTCCAGCATGGGCACCTCGCGCGAGGTGCGGCGCACCACCAGCACGGAGGACACCTGGGTGAGGCCCTCCACCGCCTCGTCGGCGATGGCCTTGGTGGGCACGCTCTTGGGCCCGCGTGGACCCTCGTTCGCGGTGACGAGCACCCGGGCGCCCGAGTCGAGGATGCGCTCGCGCAGCGACTCCGACGAGAAGCCCGCGAACACCACCGAGTGCACCGCGCCGATGCGCGCGCACGCGAGCATGGTGTACGCCAGCTCCGGAATCATCGGCAGGTAGATGCAGACGCGATCTCCCTTCTTCACCCCGTGCGCCTTGAGCACGTTGGCCACGCGTCCGACGTGGTGCTGAAGGTCGCGGAAGGTGATGGTCTCGTACTCGCCCGGCTCGTTCTTCGCCCAGAGGATGGCGGCCTTGCCGGGGCGCTCGCGCGCGTGGCGGTCCACGCAGTTGTAGGCCACGTTGAGCTTGCCGCCGCTGAACCAGGAGAAGTCCACCTGCTCCGCGTCCACCTCGCGGATGGCCTCCGGCGGGTGGAACCAGGTGAGCCGCTGGGCCTGCTCGCCCCAGAACGCCTCGGGCTCGCGCAGGCTCTTCTCGTGGAGGGCGCGGTACGCGTCGATGCTCTTCACGTGCGCGTCGCGGGAGAAGTGCTCCTTGGGCGCGACGAACGAATCCTTCTGGGCAGTCATCGGGGGTCCTCAGGCGGGGCAGGGGGTCAGTAGAAGAACTGGAGCTGCGCGGTGCCGGTGACGCCGGTGTCCGCGTCGGACAGGTCACCCACGCGCGCGATGGCGACCTCCGTCCTCAGGTTGAACGTGTGCTTCTGGAACCAGACGTTGAAGCCGGGCCGGAAGATGAGCGAGTCCTGGTTCGTGACGCGCGAGTTGAAGTACTCGACGGACACCAGCGGCTCCACCTTGGCGATGCGGTAGCCCAGCTCCGCCTGGACCCCCGTGCCGCTCTGCGGGTTGTCCATGCCCTGGCGGTAGTGGAACACACCCGTCTGGAACACCAGCTCCTGGTCATTGCCCATGGGCCAGTCCAGGAAGGTGTCCGCGGAGAAGCCCACCGAGTCGTGCACGCCCGACGCGGTGGCGATGGCGGAGGGCTGGTAGTCCGCGCCCACGCCCACCGACAGGTGCGGCTTGTCGGTGAAGTAGATGCCCTGGAAGAAGAGGTCCTCCTCGCGGGTGAGGAAGTTCCAGCGCACCATCGCCACGCCGCGCGGCAGGTCATCCGGATTGACGGTGGGCGCGTCCTCGCGCTTCGTCCCCTCGGCGCCGTTCATGATGGCGGCGCGGAAGCCCACCGGCCCCGCGAAGCCGCGCAGCTGCACGCCCATGTCGCGCCAGATCTTGCCCACCCCCGCGGTGAAGCGGATGACGCTCGAGTGGTAGTCCACCGAGTTGAGCGCGATGGCGCCCTGGAGGTTGTGGCGCGAGAACGGGGCGATGAGCATGCCCACGTCCACCCAGAGCTTGTCCGCGAACTCGTAGGACACGAAGGCGTCCTGGACGAAGAAGTCGACGTTGTAGTTGTTGTCCTTGCCGAAGTTGGGCTGGTCCGTCTCCATGAAGAAGGACAGACGCTTCGTCACGTTGCCATAGACGAGCAGCCGCACCCGGCGGATGAAGAAGTCCGTGCCCACGCTCCCGCTGGGCGCCCCGTCCTTGATGACCTGTGCCTGCGATTGGAGCAGCAGGTTGATGTTGAGGTTCGCCTCGTCGTTGATGACGATTTTGCCTGCGATTGCGGAGCCCAGCGGGAGGAGGACCACGGCGAGCGCGACCAGGAGCGGCGACGAGCGCAGGGGGGAGTGGGGCATGCCCCCTCCTTGAGCAACACTCCGGCCAACCCGCCGTCCGCGAAGATTCAGGACGTTGCAGGTTGGCTCGGCGCGTCAGGGTGTTACGGAAGGTGACGTGTGCGTTACCTCGGTAACGAATCGCGCGATGCGTCGTAACGAATCGTGCGCGAGCGACCTGTCGTGTCGAGGACGGTGCAGCGGTGCGTCATGCGCGAGTGCGCGGGAGGCCGAGCTTCTGGCGCTTCTCCCACAGGGCCTTGCGGCTGATGCCCAGACGCCTGGCCAGCTCCGTCTCGCCCATGTGCTCCTGGTTCTCGAGCACGAAGCGGCGGAAGTACTCCTCCATGGAGCCGCCGCCCGTCTCCTCGGGCTCCGGCTCGGCGGGCTCCGCGGCGTCGAGCAGCTCGCCACCGGGCAGCTCCAGCGCGAGCAGGTCCGGGGTGATGACGGGCCCCTCGGAGAGGATGACGGCGCGCTCCAGGGCGTTCTCCAGCTCGCGCACGTTGCCGGGCCACGGGTGCGTCAGCAGGGCCTGGAGGGACTCGGGGGACAGCGTCGCGGGCGGGCGGCCGATTCGCCGGCACGCCTTCTCCAGGAGGTACTTCGCCAGCACGGGCAGGTCCTCGCCGCGCTCGCGCAGCGGCGGCAGGCGGATCTCCACCACGCGCAGCCGGAAGTAGAGGTCCTGGCGGAAGGCGCCCTCCTGCACGCGGCGGGGCAAGTCCCGATGCGTGGCGGCGACGATGCGCACGTCCACCTTGCGAGGCCGCGTGGAGCCCACGCGTCGCACCTCGCCGTCCTGGAGCATTCGCAAGAGGCGCGCCTGGGCGGGCGCGGGCAGCTCGCCCACCTCGTCCAGGAACAGGGTGCCGCCGTGCGCGGCCTCCACCAGGCCCGCGTGCGCGGTGAGCGCGCCGGTGAAGGCGCCCTTCTCGTGACCGAACAGCTCGCTCTCCAGGAGGCCCTCGGGGATGGCCGCGCAGTTGACGGAGATGAGGGGCCCGTCCGCGCGAGGGCTCTGCGCGTGGAGGGCGCGCGCCACCAGCTCCTTGCCGGTGCCGGACTCGCCCAGCACCAGCACGGTGGCGGGGGAGGGGGCCACCTTGCGCAGGCGCTCGAAGACGTCGCGCATCGGCGCGCAGCCGCCCACCATGCCGCTCACCGAGTAGGACTGCTCCACCTCGCGCTTGAGGGCCGCGTTCTGCCGCGTGAGCTTGCCCTCGCGCAGCACGCGCTCCACCTGGAGGAGCAGCTCGTCGTGGTCGAACGGCTTGGCGATGTAGTCCACCGCGCCCAGCTTCATCGCGTCCACCGCGGACTTCACGGTGGCGTAGCTGGTCATGATGAGCACCGGCACCCCGGGACACAGCGCGATGACGTCCGTGCCCGGCGCGCCCGGCAGCCGCAGGTCCGACAGCACCAGATCAAAGGAGTCGAGCGCGTAGTCGCTCGCGGCCTCCTGCACCGCGCCCGCCTCGGACACGTCGTGCCCGGCGCGCACGAGCAGCCGGCGCAGCTCCGTGCGGATGATGGGCTCGTCCTCGATGACCAGGATGCGGCTCACGCGGTGGCTCCCGGGACGGGACGCGCGGGGGGCGTGTGGCTTCGCGCGTCGGGCAGGCTCACCGTCACGCTAGTCCCTCCCCCGGGCCGGTTGTCCACCTGGATGGTGCCGCCGTGCTCGCGCACGATGCCCGCCACCAATGCGAGCCCGAGGCCCGTGCCCTCGCCCGGCTGCTTCGTCGTGAAGAAGGGCTCGAAGACGCGCTGGGTGAGCTCCGAGGAGATGCCGTGTCCCCGGTCCAGCACGCGCAGGTGCACGCGGCCCTCCTGGGCCTGCGCTTCCAGCTCCACGCGACCACCCTCGGGCGAGGCATCCACCGCGTTGGTGAGCAGGTTGACGAGCACCTGCTCCAGCCGCTGCGCGTCGCCCAGGACCACCAGCCCCTCGGCGCCGCGGTGCTCGAAGCTCACCCCTCGGGAGCGCGTCGCCGCGCGCGCCATCCGAGCGAGCTGGAGCGCCTCCGTCAGGAGCGGCCCCACCTCCACGCGCGCGAAGGGCCGAGCCTCGCCGCCCACGGTGCCGGCGTGACTGAAGCCCACCAGCGCGCGGACGATGGCGTCGATGCGGCGGCACTGCTGGAGGATGAGCGCGGTGCGCTCCTTCACGGCCTGGGCGTCGTCCAGCTCGTACTTGAGGTTCTGCGTGAGGCTGGCGATGGCCGTGAGGGGATTGCCAATCTCGTGCGCCACGCCCGCCGCCACGCGGCCCAGCGAGGCCAGCCGGTCCTGGTGCGCGAGCTTTGCGTCCACGGCCTTCTTCTCCGTCAGGTCCTCCACGAGCAGCGCCATGCCCTCGGACGTGCCGCCGCCCTCCTCGTCGGGCGTCAGCCGGGAGCGGTGCAGTCGCAGCGTGCGCTCGGCGCCATTCACGACGACGCGCGTCTCGGTGTCGGCCTCCGCGCCGGCCGCGAAGGCGGACAACAGCGGGCCCCAGGGCGCGGGCAGGTCCGCCAGTGGATGGCCTCGCGAGGCGTGCTCGCGCACCCCGGACAGACGCTCCAGCGCGGCGTTCCAGATGACCACCTCACCGTCGGGCCCCACGGTGCACACGCCCAGGGGCAGGTCCTCGAGGATGCGATTGAGGTAGCGCCGCACCGCCTCCACCGCGCGCACCGGGCCCTGCATGCCGCGCGCGTCGCGCAGGCGCTCCTCCACGAAGCGGAGCTGTTCGGCCAGCGCCGCGCGGGTGCCGGGCTCCAGCCGCAGCGCCTCCTCCACCGTGAGCCTCGCGAGCACGGGACCCAGGAGGCCCGACAGGTTCCGCTCCACGCCGTCGCGCAGGCGGCGCAGCTCGGAGGGGCGTCGCTCGTCCGGGGACATGTCGAGCGACTCCAGCGCGCGGTCCACCTCCGCCGACGCGGCCTCCTCGCCGAGGAGCGGCGCCAGTCGCTCGCGGAACTCACGCGGCGAGCCGGCCTCCACGCCGCCGGAGACGAGCCCGGGGCCTTCCCGCGTGCACGCCCGCGCGGCCTCGGTCTCCGCCTGGGATTGCCGGGTGGCGAGCGACACGCCCACGAAGGCGAGCGTGTTGAGCGTCAGCGACGCGAAGGTGGAGAAGCCCCACGGCTCGTCGCTGGGGAAGCCGAGCAGCGCCGAGACGCGGTGGGTCCACGCCACCACGCCGGGCGAGGCCCACAGCGGCACCACCAGCGTCACCATCCACATCGCCGCGCCCGCGCCCAGGCCCGAAAGCAGCCCCGCGCGCGTGGCCCGCTTCCAGAAGAGCAGCCCCAGCACGCCGGGCGCGAACTGCGCCACCGCGACGAAGGACACGAGGCCCAGGTCCACCAGCCCCATGCCCCGCGTGTCGAGCAGGCGGTAGAAGCCGTAGCCCGCCAGGATGATGAGCGCGATGAGCAGCCGGCGTGCCCAGAGCAGCCAGCCGTACAGGTGCGGCTGTCCGCGCGCGTAGCCCAGGGGCAGCACCAGGTGCGTCAGGCACATGGGCGCCAGGGCCAGCGTGGTGACGATGACCATGGCGCTGGACGCGGACACGCCGCCCAGGAAGGCCACCAGCGCGAGCCCCGTGGCGCCGCGCGAGGCGGGCACGGCGAGCAGGTGGAAGTCCGCGGGCCAGGGCAGCCCCAGCGCCTCGCCGCTCCACAGCACCACGGGGACCGCGAGGTTCATCACCAGCAGCACCAGCGGGAAGGCCCACGTCGCGGTGGACAGCGCGTCCTTCTCGGGCGCCTCGGTGAAGGCGACGTGGTAGCTGCGCGGGGTGAGGAACGCCGCCGCGCACGAGAGCACCAGCAGGGGCGCCCACGACGCCTCGCGCGCCGGGCGCTGGAGCTGCTCCACCGCCTCCGGATGCGCCTCCAGCCACGCCCACAAGCCGTCCACGCCGCCGAACACCTGCGACACCGCCCACGCGCCCACGGCGACGAGCGCCACCACCTTCACGGCGGACTCGAAGGCGATGGCCAGCATCAGCCCCTCGTGTCGCTCGCGCGGGGTGAGGTGGCGCGCGCCGAAGAGGACGGAGAAGACGACGAGCACCGCGCAGAAGCCCATGCCGACGAGCGTGGGCGAGGCCGATGGGCTGAGCACCTTCGCGGACTCCACCACCGCGCGCACCTGGAGCGCGAGGTAGGGGAGGCTGCCGGCCAGCATGAACAGCGTCACCGCCGTGCCCGTCGTCTGTCCCGGGTAGCGGAAGGCGAGCAGGTCCGCGAGCGAGGTGAGCTGCAGCTCCCGCGTCAGCCGCAAGAGCGGACGCCACAGCACGGGTACGAGCAGACACGCCAGGGTGACGCCCAGGTAGATGCCCAGGTAGCGGTAGCCGTGTCGGGCCGCGTAGCCCACGCTGCCGAAGTAGGACCAGGACGTGGCGTAGACGCCCAGCGCGAGCGCGTACACCAGCGGGTGCTGGGTGATGCGCGGGGAGATGAGGCCCCGCTCCGCCGCGTAGGCGACGAGGAACAGCACGAGCAGGTAGACGACGGACGCGGCGACGAGCGAGCCCAGCTCAAGCGTCATGGCCACCGCCCCGGTACGCGGCCCAACCGCCCAGGGCGATGACGCCCAGCCAGACGACGAAGGGCAGGTAGCCGGGCGCGTCCTCCGCCAACCACAGACGCCGGAGCGGCGAGCCGAAGAGCAGCACCGCGATGGCGAAGACGAGCAGCGACGGCATCGCGGGCGCGTCCGGCTCCGTGGGGCGCTTCATGGCGTTCGAGGATAGCAGCGCGACGGCGGGTGGGTGACAATGCGGTGACACGCTTTCCTCACGAGGCCCGAGTGCCTGAGGAGGGAGCGCGTGCTCGTCGCGCATCGAGGGGGAAGCACAGGATGGCCGAAGCGAGGGCGGTACCGGTCTGGCAGACGCGACTGAAGGCGGACCCCCAGCGTCGCGCCCTCCATGGCGTCATGCTGCTGGTCTGGTGCGCGGTGGGGCTGGGGGGCCTGAAGCTGGGGCTGGACCTCCTCGTCGAGGTGCTTCGAGTGTCGTTCGACCCCGCGCCGATGGGCCTCCGGTCGGACATGCGCAACGTCCAGGCGGTGGGGCTGGTGCTCGGGGGACTCGCGCTCATCGCCTTCCTCACGGTGTGGCTGTGGTTGGGCATCCGCGTGGGGTGCTTCTTCCTGCGCTCGCTCTGGGGCGAGGACCAGGTCTCGATGGACACCCGGGGCGTGACGTGGCGGCGGTGGAATGGCCCTGGCAGTGAGCTGTGCTACCTGCCGTTCACCGAGGTGGCGGCCGTGCCGAAGCCCATCGGCGGCGTCGAGCTGCAACTGCACTCGGGGCGCGTGGTCCGGCTGGCCTCGCTGGGGTTGTGGTCGGAGCACGAGGCGCTGTGGAAGACGCTGTGCACGCTCTCGGAGCTGGGCCCCACGCCCCTGGAGCCCGAGAAGAGCGTGCCCCGGGGGAAGGAGGTCCTGATGCTCCCGGAGGGCGTCGTGGTGCTTCGCGATGACCGGGGGGATGTGGAAGAGAAGGCCTGGGTCCGCGGCGGGGTGGCGCTCCTGCTGATGTCCTCGGCGGCGATGGTGGGCTGGCGTCAGTCCATCGATGGGCTCACGGTGGAGGACACATTGCTCGCGGTGGTGCTCGTGGCCGCGGCAATCTGGGCGGGGCTCAACGCGCTGCCCGGGCTCCAGTCGCGATGGGAGTGGGAGCTGCGGCCCGGTTCGCTGGAGCGTGTCTGGCATGGCCTGGGGACTCCCGAGCGCGTGCGTCATCAGGTGAAGTGGCTCGAGCTGCGGCGGACCGAGAGCGAATACGACGGGAGCACGTGGGAGGTGTTCTCGCTGTGGATTCGCACGGGCTCGGGCCAGATGGAGCTGTCACAGGCCGGCTCGCAGCGCTCGCGGATGGAGCACCTGGGCGATTGGCTGGCGCCGCGCCTCGGCGTGCGGTTCAAGCGCAAGCTCGAGGAGTAGGGACGCCCGAGGATGGCGCTCCCCGGGACGAGGCTGCTAAGCCGGACGGGACATGGCCGAGGACACCCCCTCTCAGTTCGCCGAGCTCGCGCAGTTCACCCTGGACCGTGCCTCGCTCCGCCGGCTCCCCGAGTCCTTCTGTCGTCGCAACCAGGTCGCGGTGCTGGACAAGGTGGACCCGCAGGCCGACGGCGCGCCGGTGACGGTGGGCATGACGAACCCGGACCAGCCCTCCGTCCTGGAGCTCATCACCGAGTTCCTGCGCCGGCCGCTGCGCGTGGTGCGGCTCAACCCGTATGAAATCGAGTCCGCGCTGGAGGTGGGCTTCGGCGCGGGGCCGCGTGTCACCGCGGACGTGGTGCTGACCGCTGGCATGCGCATGTCGAGCCCGCCCACCACGGTGGAGCTGGTGGAGCACGTGCTGGTGAGCGCCGTGGAGTTGAAGGCCTCCGACATCCACGTGGAGAGCTACTTCGACGACGTGGACCTGCGCTATCGCATCGACGGCATCCTCCATCAGTCGTACACGGACATCGACCCGCGCTCGCTGCCGGGCGTCGTCAGCCGGGTGAAGGTGCTGGCGGGGTTGGACATCACGGAGCGCAGGCGTCCCCAGGATGGGCGGCTGCGCGCGCTCGTCGAGCGGACCGAGGGCCGCAAGGTGGTGGACTTCCGCGTCAGCGTGGTGCCGAGCCCCGCAGGGGAGGACGTGGTCATCCGCATCCTCGACGCGAGCGTGGGGCTGGTGCCGGTGGCGAAGCTGGGCATGTCGCCTGCGATGCAGGCCGTCTTCCTGCAGCTCCTGGCCAATCCGGAGGGACTGGTGCTCGTCACCGGGCCCACGGGCAGCGGGAAGACGACGACGTTGTACTCGGCGCTGGCGCAGCTGAACGACGGGCTGCGCAAGATCGTCACCGCCGAGGACCCCATCGAGTACTACGTCCCCAAGGTGAACCAGAAGCAGGTGACGCCGCAGATGCCGTACGCGACGTTGCTGCGCGCGCTCCTCCGCCAGGACCCCAACGTGATGCTGGTGGGCGAGGTGCGCGATTTGGAGACGGGCAGCATGGCGCTGACGGCCGCGGCCACGGGGCACGTGGTGCTGGGCACGCTGCACACGGCGGACGCGGTGGGCGCGGTGGCGCGACTGCGCGGCCTGGGGCTCGACGACGTGGACGTGGCGGACTCGCTCCTGGCGGTGCTGACGCAGCGACTGGTGCGGCGCATCTGCGCGCAGTGCACCGTGGACATGCGGCCCACGGACGAGCAGTCGAAGCTGCTGGGCCGGCTGTTGAACGGCGTGCGCACGCAGGTGGGGCAGGGTTGCGCCGCGTGCAACCACACGGGCTACAAGGGGCGTCTGGGCATCTTCGAGCTCCTGGTGGTGGACCCGGACCTGCAGGACCTCATCGCCCGGGGCGAGCCCACGGTGCACCTGCGTCGGCACGCGCGGGCCCATGGGCTGCGCACGCTGGTGGAGGACGCGCTGGACAAGGTGGACGCGGGCATCACCACGGTGGCGGAGCTGGTGCGCGTGGTGCCCTATCGCCACATCCTCACCACGCGGGACGAGCGCTACGGCAACGAGTCCGACGAGGAGGCCTGAAGGCCTTCGTGCAGACGGGCGTGACAACACCCTGACAGGCTTTCCCCCGGGCCTGACGGCGCTTGGGTTGGGGGCACACGGGGTTCAGTGGGACCAGGAGGCATTTCGTGACGTGGCTCACCCAGGAAGGCGAGGTCTGGCGGGCGAGGTTCCGGCCCTCCGCGCACTCACGGGTGATGATGGGGCTCGGCTGGGTGTTCTGGACCGTGGGGTGGCTCGCCGGGGTGGTGGTGCCCGGCGCGGCGCTCGGGCGTCTGGTGCTCGCGCTGCTGCGCTCCGTCCCGCTGGCGGTCCAGGCGCCGCAAGGCTTCACGTCGAGCTGGGGCGCGGTGCTGGCGGTGTTGTTCCTGGCGCTGTGGTTGTTGGTCTGGGTTCCGGTGGGCCTCGTGGCGCAGGTGGGGCTCTTGTGGGCGATGTTCGTGCGGGAGGAGGTGACGGTCGACCCGGGAGGGGTGACACGTCGCTCGATTGTCGGCCCCTGGGGGCGGTCCACGCGGGTCGCCTTCTCCGAGCTGTCGGACGTGTCCCTGCGCCGTGAGGGCCATGCGGTGATGGGGCTGCGGCACACGGGCGAAGAGGTGGCCCTGTCCCAGGGCGGGACGGCGGAGCAGCACCAGGTGTTGTGGGCGCGGATGCGTGAGCTGACGGGGCTGGGTGGGCCCGTCTCGGAGTTGAAGCACGTCGTGCCGATGGGGAAGGAGGTGGCTCCGGTGGACGGGGGCGTTTGGGTTCTGCCCGCTCGGACGACCCGGGTCCGCTGGGCGTGGGCGCTGGGCGTGTTGGGGCTGGTGTTGCTGCTGTCGATGCTGCTCCTGGCGTGGCGGCAGCTCTTCGACGGGACGAGTGTCGTGGCCTTGTTCGTGTTGGGGGTGTTGGGGGTGCTGGCGGCGTGGCTGCTGCGGTTCGCGGGGTGGACGCTGCGAGGCGTCAATGCCTGGGAGGTGCGTCCGGGGGCGCTGGTCCGCAGGTCGCGAGGGCTGGGGCGCATCCACGCGGTGCGCTATCCGGTGGAGTGGCTCGAGGTGACGCGGCGCCGACAGGACTCGGAGGACGGAGGGGACGTGGTGTTCGCGCTGTGGCTGCGGTCCGCCGAGGGCTCGTTCGAGTTGATGCGCGACACGGTGGACCGGAGGCCAGTGGAGCACCTGGGGCACTGGCTCGCGCATCGGCTGGACGTGCCCCTGCGGCTCAAGGGGGTGGGGGAGGGGTGGGAGGAATTGGTGACGAGAAGACTCGACGCGTGACGGGGGCGCCCGCAGAATCGCGCGCGTGAGAGCGCTGGGGGAGTCGCGATGATGACGGTTCAGGAGTTGCGTGCGTTGAGTTCGCGGCTGACCGAGGCCTTCTTCTGCAAGCAGGTGGGGCCGTTCGTGTTGGTGCAGAAGCCGCCCAGTCCGGTGATGGCGCAGCTGGCGCTGAAGATGGGCGCGGCGCGCACGACGATGGCGCGGGACATCCCCAGCCTGGAGCGACAGCAGGTGGCGCTGTGGCTGCACTTCGACGCGCTCACGGTGGCCACGCTGCCGCCGGTGGGTGGGCAGGACGTGCTCACGGTGGGGCGACAGCCGGACTGCGACCTGGTGGTCAACGAGCCCTCGGTGTCCAAGCGTCACGCGAAGCTGTGCTGGTGGGGACCGTCCGCGGGTTGCACGCTGGTGGACCTCAAGTCGAGCAACGGCACGTTCGTGAACGCCAAGGAGGTGGAGTCCGGGGGCGAGATGCACCTGCGGGACGGAGACTTGCTGGGATTCGGCGACGCGACCTTCGCGTACCTGCTGGCGCCGTCCTTCTACGCGAAGATGAAGCGCGTCGGGACGTGAGGCGGAGTCAGCGCGACACCCGTCCGCCTATCTCCGGGAAGCGCTCGTAGGTTCGCAGGAGTGCCTCCAGGTGGGTGGGGTTGTCCAGGTCGAGTGGAGTCTCGGTGAGTTGCACGAGCCACCCGCCTGACTCCGTACGACGCGCTCGCGACAGCAACTCGCCGTCGAGCGAAGGGTCCGGGAACCCGAGAACTCGCACGGCGTCCGCGGACCAGTAGTTCAACCATCCCAGATGATAGGGAATCTCGGGCAGACGGATGTGCTGGAAGAGCTTCAGGGAAGGCAATCCCCGGCGAGGCGCGGGGGGGCCCTCCCGCGTGGGGGCTGTCTGGAACGCGATGTCCAGCGAGGCGGCGTCCGGCGTCGCATGACCCCAGAAGGCTTGTACACCCTCGGCTACAGCTTCGAGCACGGCTGATGCTGCAGTGGCGACCGTCGCATCCAGCGGCAGCTTCGCATGGACCTGGAGTTGTGGCCGCCTCCCCGGGCTCACGTTCGCTGAGCGGAGGCGTCCCGAAATGATGACCGGGTGACGCTCGTCGCCGTTGCAGACGAACGGGAACTCGCCGCGCATGCTCGCCTCGGTCAGCCACTCATCGCGTCGTGGCAAAGCGGCGAGTCGTCGGCTTTCGGTGACCGTCCGATCCAAGCGCAAGCCCGGCAAGGCACGCTCCAGCCCCTGGACGGTGGCGAGCGGTCGTGGGTCGGCGCCCGTGAGCGCCGGCGCGTAGACATTGAGGATGAGAGGGCTTGGCGGGGTCATCTCTGGCATCCCGTGACGACGACCTTGAAGTTGGAGTCCTGTTTGAACAGCGCGTCCCGGTGTTCCTCGGTGCTCACGCCAACGACAAAGTCGTATCCACAGTCGATGGCCGTGTCCCGCTCCTTGCTCAGTTGCACGAGTTCCTTCGCGAGCTCCTGCTCCTGGATGAAGCCATTGTACGTGTCGAAGCGGTGGGTCTTGATTTCCCACAGCACGCGCGCGCCGACTTGCAGTGCATCGAAGCGAATCCCGTTCACGCTCACGTCCATGCCGGGGTAGCGGTTGGGCGGGAACCTGTCGGCACAGGCATTGTGGGCCACATCCTTGGAGGCACGCGATACGGGAACGGGCTCGCAGTGAGGGTGGCGCGAGCGGCCCACGGGAAGAGGCGGCACGGGAGGCTGCGAGCCCTGTTCCTCGGGGGCCCGCTCAGGCTTCCGGTGGTCCTCGGCTGCTCCGAGCGTCTGCGTCGTTCCGGAGGTGTCGCCCGCTTCCTCGGCGTAGCGGTGTCGTAGCTCATGCACTTCCAGTGCATCGTGAATGGCCGCGGCGACCACCACGGCACCCAGGACGATGATGGTGCCCACGACGATTTCGGGAGCCGCCAGGACACAGAGCCCGAGCGCCACGGCGGCGCCAGTGGAGGCCACCGAGCATCTCCCCGTGGTGTCGCGGAACTCGAGCCGGTCATGGTCGAGGGCCCGGTAGCACCGCTCCGCGAGCACGGGCCACGGCTGGGAGGCTTCGCGAACGGCGCACCGGCCCTGGTCCATCCACGGCAGCGAGGCCGCTCGCTGGAGATTGGCGAGCCGTGGGCTCCGCGACGTGCGTCCCCGTGGCTCAGGTGCCGACGTCGCGCAGGCCGACAGGAGCAGCACAACCACGGCGCAGGCGCCGAATCGCAAGGCGAAGTCCTTTCGGGGGCAAGGTGCGCTCCATGCTACCGCCAGCGTCAGCCGCCTCGCTCTGGTTTCGCGAGGAGCCTCCTGCTGGGTCGAAGCCCTCTGGAATCCGGGACCCCATTGCACCCGCGGGACGGAGACCTGCCGGAGTTCGGCGACGAGATGTTCGCCTCTTCAACGCCTGCGCGGAGACGACGGCCGCAGCAGGAAGAACGTGGCCAGCAGGACCACGACGCCCAGGCCCACCGCCAGTGGCACGGGCAGATGGGCGTGCTTCACCCCAAGGTGCAGCAGCCACCCCACACCGCCCAGCGCGAGCAACACCAGGGTCCACTTCACCACCGCCGCGAGCAACCATCCGACCGCCATGAAGCCGACTCCGCGAACCCCGAGCTCGACCGCGAGACGGACGCCGTGGTCCACCAACGTCGCATCCTGGTAGTACGAGCGAGTGCAGGTGCGGCACAGCTTGCCGCGCAGCGTCTTCGCAGGCACCTCCCGGAGCCTGGCGCCACAGCCCTCACAGTCCCCGCCCAGCCCGAGCCTGTACCACCAGTCGCCGAGGCCTCTGGATTTCGCCATGCGGTTGCATCTTACCCGAGCCCCACGCCCCTGCTCGCGGGGCGTCAGCCGCCTCGCGCCAGTTTCGTGAGGAGGAGGTGGACCGCCGGTAGGATGCCGCGAGGGCTCGCGGAAGTGCCCGGCAGGAGGACATCAGACGTGGAAGCGACGTCAGACGACTTTGGACCGCCGAGAGACGAGCAGGAAGTCTCCGCCGTGTCGGACATCTTGATGCATGCCTATGCCATGACGCCCGCGGACTGCGCCGCGTGGCGACAGCGCCTGGACACCAACGACCTCCGACTGCTGCGCGAAGGTGGCAAGGTCGCCGGCACCCTGGTCTCCATCCGCAAGGGTCAGTGGTTCGGTGGACGCAGCGTGCCCGTCGTCGGCGTGGGGGGCGTGGGCGTCTCGCCCGTGCACCGCGGACAGGGCACCGCCAGCCGCCTGATGACCCGGCTGGTCCAGGAGGCCCGTGCCTCCGGCGCCGCGCTGTCCATCCTGTACCCCGCCACCCAGCCGCTCTACCGGCGCGCCGGCTACGAACAGGCTGGAGCCCGTTACGAAATCCGCGTGCAGATGGCCGCGCTCGAGATGGGAGAGCGCACGCTGTCTCTTCGCGCCATCGAGCCGCGCGACGAGGCCGCCATCTCCGCCTGCTACCAGCGCGAGGCGAGCCTTCGCCCGGGCTGGTTGGACCGGGGCGAGTTCTCGTGGACCCGCGTGCGCAACCCCCGCTCCGAGCAGGTCCACGGCTATCTCGTCGAGGGCGCCTCCGGCATCGAGGGCTACGTCTACCTCGCGCGCAGGCCGCTCAAGGACCTGCGCCAGGAACTGGCCCTGACCGACCTGGTCGCCAGCACCCCGGCGGCGGCGCGCAGGCTCCTGCGCTTCCTCGGTGACCACCACTCGCTGGGCACCGAGGTCGTCTGGTACGGCGGCCCGGACGACCCGTTCCTCCTGCTCCTGCGCGAGCAGTCGTACACCGTGAAGGTCTACATGCACTGGATGGCGCGCGTGCTCGACGTGCGGCGCGCGCTCGAGTCGCGAGGCTGGACGCCGGGGCTGTCCGGCTCGCTGCACCTCGAGGTGTCCGACGAGCTGTTCGAGGAGAACCGCGGCCGCTTCGTGCTCGACGTGCGGGACGGCGAGGGCCGCGTGACGCGCGGAGGCGAGGGCCGGCTGAAGCTGGACATCCGCCAGCTCGCGACGCTGTACACCGGCTTCCAGTCCGCGGCCGCGCTGCGCTCGGTGGGGCTCCTGGAGGCGGATGACGCCTCGGTGCGCTCGGCGATGGCCCTCTTCGGCGGTCCCCAGCCGTCCCTGCGCGACATGTTCTGACACGACAGGCCCGCCAGGGGCCCGGGTGGCTACCGCCCCGAGGGCAGGAGGTGGTAGGAGCCCGGGACCTCATTCGTGGAGGAGCGGTCCATGCGGGCGTTCGTCACCGGCGGTTCCGGGTTCGTGGGCAGGTATCTCCTGGCGGCGCTCAAGTCGCGCGGCGAGCCGGCGCGTGCCCTGGCGCGCTCGCCCGCCGCCATGTCCACCGTGGCGGCCGCCGGAGGCGAGCCCTTCGAGGGCGACCTGTCCGACGTGGACGTCCTCGCGCGCGGCATGCGGGGCTGCGACACCGTCTTCCACTCGGCCGCGCTGGTGAAGTCGTGGGCCCCTCGCGCGGAGTACTACGAGGCCAACGTGCGCGGCACGGAGCGCGTCCTGGAGGCCGCGCGCGCCGCGGGGGTGAAGCGCTTCGTGCACGTCAGCACGGAGGCGGTGCTCGCGGACGGCACGCCGCTGGTGAAGGCCAACGAGTCCTGGCCGCTCCCCGAGCGCCCCATCGGCGACTACCCCTCCACCAAGAACGAGTCGGAGCGCCGGGTGTTGAGCGTGAACTCGCCCGACTTCACCACCGTGGCGGTGCGGCCCCGGTTGGTGTGGGGGCTCGGTGACACGTCGGTGCTGCCGCAGATGGTGGACGCGGTGCGGACCCGGCGTTTCAAGTGGGTGGGGGACGGGCGCTACCTGAGCTCCACCTGCCACGTGGTCAACTGCGTGGAGGGCATGCTGCTGGCCGCGGAGAAGGGGCGGGGCGGCGAGTCGTACTTCCTCACCGACGGGGAGCCCGTGGTGTTCCGGGACTTCGTCACCGCGATGCTCAAGACGCAGGGCGTGGACCCGGGCACGAGCACGATTCCGTACGGCCTGGCGGCGGTGGTGGCCACGGTGGCGGACCTGGTGTGGGGGACCTTCGGGCTTCCGGGCCGGCCGCCGCTCAGCCGCACCGAGGTGCTGCTCATCGGCCGCGAGGTGACGGTGAGCGACGAGAAGGCCCGCCAGGAGCTGGGCTACGAGGGGCGGATGCCGCGTGCCATGGGACTGAAGGAGATGGAAGCAGCGTTCCAGGAGAAATCGTCACAGGCCGCCTGAGGCGCGCCGGGTGCGTGTGCGGTAGCCTTGTGGGCGGCCAGTGCACCGGGAGGATGGGCCATGCGTAGGTTCGAGTTCGTCGAGGGAACCAGCTCCAAGTTCTGGCAGCCGGAGGTTCAGGGCAACGTCTTCATCGTCACCTTCGGTCGCATCGGCACCGCGGGGCAGCGCAAGGAGAAGGCCTTCGCCGACGCCGCGGCCGCGCAGAAGGAGTACGACAAGAAGGTCGCCGAGAAGGTGCGCGAGGGCTACACGGAGGTGACCGAAGGGGGCGCTCCCGCCGCCGCCGTGGCCGCGCCTCCCGCCGCGCCGAAAGAGACGCCGCTGCCGCGCCGCGTGCCCGTCGCCACGCCGACGCAGGCGACGCTGGATGCCGCCGCCGAGGCGCTCGCGGGGCTCCGGGCCCGCCTGGGCTGGCGCAGCTGGGAGGTCACCTCTCGCGCCCGTCGCGCGCGCAGGGCACTGCGGGCCCTGGGCGGAGTGGACCCGGCCGCGCACGCGCAGCTGGGCCCTGTCTTCGAGGCGCTGATGAAGCGCGTGGTGGCCGCGCCCAAGGAGGGGCGTCTGCCGCTGCGCCACGCGCTGGGGTTGTTGAGCGAGCTGGACGTGGCCGCCTTCCGCCGCGCGGTGGAGCTGTGGAGATCCGCGCCGGAGTCGGGCGAGCTGGGCATGGTGCGCCGCGCGGACTCGCTGGGCGAGCCGGAGCTGGCGCTGCGGCTGGGCCTGCTCCTGGCGGAGCGTCCCGGGTTCAAGGGCAGCGCCTCCGAGGACGGCTGGGCGAAGCGCTGGGGGCAGCTGCGGCCGCACGTGGAGAAGAAGCTGTCCGAGTCCGGCGGCTCGCTGTCCGAGTGGGTCAAGGGCGTGAGCGCGGCAAGCGAGACGCCGCTGGCGGGACGACTCTCTCGGCTGGAGGCCTGAGGCGCGACATGCTGGATGGGGGACGCGGCGGCACATGACACCCAGGGTTCTCATCGTCGTCGGCTTCATCGCCGCGCTGGGTGGGGTTCTGTACCTGACCTCGGAGCGCGGGCCCCGGTCGACGGAGGCTCCGGAGGCGGGGACGCCGCTGCCCACCGCCGTGTCCCGGCCCTCGAGGCCGGGCAAGGTGGTGGATGTCACCTTCCTCTACAGCACGGAGAAGAAGGACTGGGTGGAGGCGGCGGCGCGGGACTTCGAGCGCGCGCATCCCTCCATCCGTCTGACGTTGGTGGGGCGCGGCTCGCTGGAGGCCGCGCAGGCCATCCTGGAGGGCCGTGAGCAGCCCACGGTGTGGAGCCCGGCGGACAGCGCGGTGTTGCGGATGCTCGCGTCGGACTGGGCGACGGACGCCTCGCGTGGGCCGTTGTTCGCGGAGGCCGGTGAGCAGGCGCCGCGTCCGCTGGTGATTACGCCGTTGGTGTTCGTGGTGTGGGCGGACCGGGCGGAGGTGCTGCGCAAGGCGAGTGGTGGCGGCGCGGTGTCGTGGAAGGTCCTCCAGAAGGCGGTGACGAGCCCTCGGGGCTGGCCGGCGATTGGGGGCAAGGGGGAGTGGGGGTTGGTGAAGCTGGGCCACACGGACCCGACGCGCTCGAACTCGGGGCTGCAGGCGTTGTTGCTCGCGACGCTGGAGTACTACGGCAAGCGGGGTGGGCTCACGGTGGAGGACCTGCTGGACCCGGGGTATCAGGATTGGATGAAGGCCTTGGAGCGGGGGGTGACGCGCTTCGAGGCCTCGACGGGGACCTTCATGGCGGACATGGTCCGCTTCGGGCCTTCGCGTTACGACATCGCGGTGGTGTACGAGAACCTGGCGATTGCGCAGGTGTCGCAGGCGCAGGGGCGGTGGGGTGAGCTGAAGGTGTCGTATCCCGCGCTCACGTTGTGGAGCGACCATCCGGCGGCGGTGCTGCAGGGCGACTGGGTGACGCCCGCGCAGAAGGAAGCGGCGCTGGAGTGGCTGCGCTATCTGCACAGCCGGCCGGTGCAGGAGCGGGCGCTCCAGTTCGGCTTCCGGCCGGCGGACCCGGCGGTGCCGTTGAAGACGGCGGACCCGGACAATCCGTTCACGCGGCTGGCGTCCCACGGGGTTCAAGTGGACGTGCCTCCCGTGGCGGAGGTGCCCGAGGGCCCCGTGGTTCGGGATTTGTTGATGCTGTGGTCTCGCGTGCTGACGTCGGGCCGGTAGGCGCACGTTCCGACTGCATGCCCTCGAGGAGGAGGGCAGCGCACGGCGCTTCACAGTCTCATCGTCGAGCAGTGCGCCCCGTGCTGGACGCCCTGGCTTCCGGATGCGCTCGCGACCACCTTGGTCGCGGGTGAGGGGAGGGGGCATGAGGGCATTGGCATCCTGGACTTGGAAGGTGTTGGGGTTGGTGTTGCTCCTGGGGGCAAGCGGGGCCCGTGCGTTCAATGACGCGGATGCATTGAAGGTGGTGGGCTTCGCTCGGACGCAGCTTCGCAAGTCCGCGTCCGCCATGCCGAACGAGACGCGCTCCCCGAAGGCTTCACGCGCGGATGGGACGTGGACGACGGTGGCCAACACGGACGAGGTCGCGTGGACGCAGGGCTTCTTCCCAGGCGGCCTGTGGCAGCTCTACCAGGTGGGACTGGAACCCTCGTGGCAGAGCAAGGCCGACCGATGGACGCGAGCCCTGGAGGTCCAGAAGACGAACCGGCGCACGCACGACCTGGGCTTCAAGATGTTCCTCAGCTTCGGCAACGCCTACCGGCTCACCGGAGATGCGTACTACCGCGACGTGCTGCTGACCTCCGCCGAGTCACTGGCGGCCCGCTACAACTCGCGCATCGGCATCATCGATTGTTGTGATTGGAACTCGGCGTGGGACGTGCCGCTCGTCACGGACACGATGATGAACCTGGAGTTGCTCCTGTGGGCCTCGGCGAACGGCGGGCGCGCGGAGCTGCGGACCATGGCCGTCAATCATGCGCTCACCACCCTGCGCGACGCGGTGCGCCCGGATGGCAGCTCGTTCCACTACGTGGACTACAACGCCGCCACCGGCGCCATCCGCTCCAAGGGCACCTTCCAGGGGTACTCCGCCAACTCCACCTGGGCCCGTGGCCACGCGTGGCTCATCCACGGATACACCATGGTGTACCGATACACGGGTGACGCGCGGATGCTGGCGGCCGCGCGCAAGGTGACGGACTGGTACCTGTCACGTGTGCCGACGGACATGGTGCCCAAGTGGGACTTCGACGCGCCGGGAACGCAGAAGGACTCCTCCGCCGCGGCCATCGTCGCCTCGGCGCTGCTGGAGTTGAGTCAGCTGGAGACGGATGCCGCGCGCAAGACGCGCTACCGCGACGCCGCCCTGCGCACGCTCGACACCCTGGTGTCTCCCGCGTACTTCGCGCAGGGCACGAACAGCCCGGGACTGCTGTTGCATGGCGTGGGACACCTGCCGGCGAACCAGGAGATCGACGTCAGCCTCATCTACGGCGACTACTACTTCCTGGAGGCGGTGCTGCGCTTCAATCCCAACCCTCCGTACCCCTGGTACTCGAAGCTCTCCTTCTTTGAGAGCCAGCACCGGCTGGGCAGCGGCAACACCGGCGTGCGCACCATCGAGTTCGACGTGACGCCGCTCGCCGCCTCTCAGGATGGAACCATCGGCTACACGGACAGCGCCACCTCGGTGACGGACTACGCCTCACTGAACATGACGGTGCGGATGAACCTGGAGGGGTACTTCGACGTGCGCAACGCAGGCGCGTATGCGTCACTCACCCGGGTGCCGTACGTGAGTGGCCGCACGTACCACGTGCGCATCCTCGCGGACCTGCCCGCGCGTCGCTACAGCGTCTGGGTACGTCCTCCTGGAGGCAGTGAGGTGCGGATTGCGAACCAGTATGTCTTCCGCACGGGAGCGCCTCCCATCGATGACCTCGGCCGCGCCTCCGTCCGGACCCTCATCGCGGACAGTGACTTCCGCGTCCTGAACCACCAGGTGAGGGCCGGCGTCGCGGCGTCCGTGAGCGATGAGCGCACCGAGACATGGAGCGACGCCGAGGAGTCCTTCGGCTGTGGTTCCACCCACGGCGCGTCCACGTCCTCCGGAGTGCTGTCCGTGCTCGGCGTCATGTTCCTGCTTCAGCGGAGCCTCTCGACGAGACGGCGACGCTGACGGACGTCCGCGCTGTTGCGCCCCGGGACGGAGGTCTGGGACATTCAGCGGGAGAACAGGAGCCGCCGAATGTCTCGAGCTTGGGGGAAGCGCACGGTCCACGCGGTGATGGGAATGGCACTGTCCATTCTCGCCCGCCCGAGTCTTGCGGAGGACGCGGGCTCTGGCGCGGAGCCCGCGGGCTTCGAGTGTCCCGCGCAAGCAGGCGGCACGAAGCACCTCCTGCGGGTCGCCATCTCGAATCCGCTCACCCACGAGGCGCGGCAGCCGACCGTGCGGATTCTCAGCCCGCGCCTCCGTGAGCTCTGGGCAAGCAATCGCTGGCCCGTCGCGCAACTGGAGTGCACGCCGGGCGGATTGACGCTGAAGCTGGAGTCCGGCCCTGTCCGCTTCTCGCTCAGCGAGGATGGCGAGCGACTCTCCCTGGACACGGAACTGCGGGAGATGCGTCGCGCGGTGGAGGAGGGATACTCGAGCGCCCCCGGCTCGTTCACGAAACAGGCCGCCGAGCTGTCCAAACGAGCCCACGCGCTCACCGACGTGGCGCACGCCTTCGTCGACTCCCCATGGGATTTCGTCAGGCCGCTCCTGGAGGAGGTGGATGACCTCTGGACGCGAGAGCTCTGGTGGTCCCAGGGTGGAGGCTGGCCGGTTGCGGGCAATCGACCCTCCGAGGATGGGAGGTTCTCGGATACCCCGCGCGGTGCGCGCCTCATGCAGGAACTGAACCGGTTCAGGGCTCAAAGCGCGCCGCTCTACTTCGGTTCACCCAGGTCGATTGGCAGCACCCCCGTCGGAGACCTCAGCGACCTCGTCTGGAGCGACGAGCGTCCGTGCGTGGCGCAGGACCCCGCGGGCTCGAGCTTTCGCTGCTACGACTCCGCGAAGAAGGCCTGGGGCCCGAAGCTTCCGCGGCCCGCCAATGCGGTGGGCGGCACCCTCATCGGCGACGAGGAGAGCTCATACCGGGGCCAACGCGTCCGCGTCGAATACAAGGGACCGACCTCAAGTGACTACCGCTCCTCCTGCTCGGTCGTGGATGCGACCCGGGAGTGGCAGGTCTTCCGCATGGAAGGAGGCAACACGGGCAAGACGTTCTGCCCGATGATGGCCTCGGTGAGTCCCGGAGGCACCCGAGGTGTCGCCCTGGTGCGCCGCTTCACGTTGACCGAGGAGATCGTGGGCTACCCCAACATCCGCGGCGTCATCACCGACAAGGGCTATCAGCTCTGGCTCTTCACGCCCGGGACGCCCTGATTCAGAGAGGGCCCCCTCAAATCACCCCGTCCCATCCCTGGTCATGACGGAGGAACAGCTCGCGCAGCCCGGCGACCTGCGACTCGGCGAGCGGCCCCCTGGACAGGATGTCGACGTTTCGCCGAAGCCGTGATGCCTGGGTGGTGCCGACGATGCACGAACTCACCCCGGGCGCATGGGCGGCGAAGCGCAGCGCCAGCTCATCCCACTCGAGCCCGCCCAGGTCCACCTGCATGGCGCGCATCCTGTCCCAGTACTGACCCACGTCATGCGCCTGGGGCCGCGTGTCATGGCGCCACGCCGCGTTGCCCAAGGGCCGCTTGGCGATGACCCCCACGCCCATCCCAACCGCGCGCGGCACCGCCACCTCCAGCGCCCGCTGGTCGAACACATTCACGGAGGTCTGCACGCAGCCGAAGGCCCCGTTGGACAGCGCCACCTGGAGCGCGGCGTTGTCCCCCGAGTACGCCGCCACGCGCACCTTGCCCTGGGCCACCGCGCGTCGCAGGGCGTCCACCAGCTCCGCGCGGCGCAGCACCTCCTCGGGACACGAGTGCAGGTGCATCACGTCGAGGTAATCCGTCCGCAATCGCCGCAGCGCCTGGTCCACGCCCCGGGTGATGCACTCGGGCGTCCAGTCCTCCACCCCCGGCACGTCATAGCCGCACTTGGTGGACAGGACGACGTCGCCCCGGCGCGCACCGAGGAACCGGCCGATGCGCTCCTCGGACGCGCCGTAGCTCGGCGCCGTGTCGATGAGGTTCACCCCTGCGTCCAGCGCGCCGAGCAGCAGTGCCTCCACCGCCCGGTCCTCCAGCTCCGCGCTCCCCAAGGGCCCCGCGCCCAGTCCCAGCGCGGACACCTTCAGGCCCGTCATCCCCAGCGGACGGTGCTCCAGACGTTGCACGGTGACAGCCTCCTCGCGCGGTCCACAGGGAGCGGACCGGCGAGCCAGCATGTCACGCCGCACGTCGCGTCAGTCAGCGCTCCTTGCGCGCGGCCAGGTCGATGAAGCCCCGAATCCAGGCCAGGTTCACCTGGTTGCACGCCTCCAGGCTCGTGGGCGTGGTGGTCTCCAGCGCGGCCGTGTACGGCACGCCCTGGCGCATGTACCAGTCCGTCACGCTGCCGTCGTGGTACCAGATGAGGCCCGCGTCGTCGGTGAAGTTGTTCTCGTCCACCTTCTGGTTGCGAATCACGGTGGCGTGCTTCGACGCGGCCTCGACGAGCGGCAGGTACGCGGCCTTGTCCCCGAAGACGTACGCATACGTCGCGGCGCCGCCCAGGTAGTTGTCCTGGTGGATGTCCAGCGCGGCGTTCGGCGCGGGCCAGCGCGCCAGGTCCGCGCGCACCGCCCGCGTCTCCTTGGGCCCGCCGTCGTAGAGCGCCCAGCGCAGGTGCGCCTGGCCGGGGTTCAGCTCGCCGCGCCACTCGCCCGGCGCCACCTCGTAGCGCATGAAGTCGTTGTTCGGCTTCTCCCCGCTGCGGTTGTAGCGGGTGCCGTCCTCGAAGCCGGAGGGGTTGATACACGGATACACGCGCAGCCCCACGCCGCGCTCCTTCGCGTAGGCCACCACCTCCGGCAGGCGCTCGGCCAGCGTGAGCGGACCGGCGGGCTCCTCGCCATGGAAGCCGGAGGTGATGACCAGCCAACGTTCACCGGGCACGGTGATGCGGAAGAGCGGGTAGGTCTGCCCGCCCTCGATGACGTGTCCGTATTCGGCCACTTCACCGAGGTTCTCGAAGGAGCGGATGCGTTGCGCGTAGTCGGTGTACCGGTATCTCACGCTCCCAACCTATGCGCGGCGCGCCTCGTCGCCTACCCATTCCTACCCGCGGGCAGACGAGGGCCGTTGAGTGGGGGACGTGACACTCACTCCATGCCGGTGCGCTCGCGGAACTCGGTGGCCAGCTCCTTGCGCTGCTCGGGCGTCAGCGTGCCGTGCACCTCCAGCGCGGCGTCCGTCGCCTGGTGGGCGAACGCGCGCAGGGCCTCGATGCGCTCGTCCACCAGCGCGTGCAGCCGCTTCGCGTCGGGCGTGGCGGACTCCAGCTGGCCCACCACTTCCGAGCGCACCCCGCGCTGCTCCTCCGCCAGCTTCGCGCCCTGCTCGAGCATGCGGTCCTTCACGGCGTGGATGGACTGGCGCTGGGCCTCCGTCGCGTCGAGGTCATCCAGCTTGTCGTTGAGCTTCCACGTCACCACCTGCTTGATGCGCTCGGGGTTGTGGCCCCAGCCGTGGTGCCCTCCGCGAAACGCGAAGCCGCTGAGCAGCACGACGGCGACGACGGCGGAACTGGCGATGGCGAGCTTCTTCATCATGGTCTTCTCTCCGGCAATGGGGCGCGCGAGGCGGCCCCGGGTGGCTGCGCCGTACTGGCGACGCTGCCCAATGTGCCGGCCGGGTTTTGGGCGCGCTTGTACCGGGCGTGAAGAAACGTGAAGGGCTCCCGGCCCCGGATTTCCGCTCCGGACGTGCCCGCCTGGACGCCGAGGGTGGAGGCGCGCGGAGTCAAGTTCCCAGAAAGGCCCCGGCCCCCTGTTTCCCGACGGGGACACGACGGCGCAAGAGGCCGATTTTCCGGCCTCCGGGGCCGCTCGCGCGCGGGGCTCACACTGGACTGGCGAGCAGGGGGCGAGGGCCATACTGTTCGCCTCACCATGTCCTTTACCCACCTGCACCTTCACACCCTGTACTCACTGCTCGACGGGGCCATCCGGATGAAGGACCTCATCAAGACGGTGAAGGAGAAGGGGATGACGAGTGTCGCCGTGACGGACCACGGCAACATGTTCGGCGCCATCGACTTCTACAAGAAGGCGAAGGACGCGGGCATCAAGCCCATCCTCGGCATGGAGGCGTACGTCGCCGGCCCCAAGGGGCGTGAGGACCGCTCGGAGAAGGTCTCCCACCACCTCATCCTCGTGGCGAAGAACGCGGAGGGCTACGCCAACCTCCGCTACCTGTCGTCCACGGCGTACATGCAGGGCTTCTACTACCACCCGCGCATCGACAAGAAGGTGCTCGCCGACCACAGCAAGGGCCTGTTCGCGCTGACGGCGTGTCTGGGCGGCGAGGTGACGAGCGCGTGCTTCCGTGGGGACATGGACCACGCCCGCCGCGCGGCCCAGGAGTACAAGGACATCTTCGAGCCCGGGCACTTCTTCCTGGAGGTGCAGTCCAACGGGATGCCCGAGCAGGACAAGGCCAACGTCAACCTGATGCAGCTGTCGCGGGACCTGGACATCCCGCTGTGCGCCACCGCGGACGCGCACTACATCAAGCGCGAGGACGCGCGCGCACACGAGCTGCTCATGTGCATCGCCAGCGGCAAGACGCTGGCGGACAACAAGCGCCTGAAGCACGCCACGGACAAGCTCTACGTGACGAGCCCCACGGAGATGCTGGAGTTCTTCAAGGACACGCCCGAGGCGGTCCACAACACCCAGCGCATCGCGGAGCAGTGCAACCTGGAGCTCAAGCTGGGCAAGCCCATGCTGCCCACCTTCAAGGTGCCCGACAGCCACACGCCGGACAGCTTCATGGCGGAGCTGGCCTACGAGGGCCTGCGCGAGCGCTTCAACGAGCTGGCGGCCACGGTGACGTACCCCATCGACCGCGAGGAGTACCAGGCGCGCCTGTCGCTGGAGATTGGCGTCATCCAGAAGATGGGGTTCAGCGGCTACTTCCTCATCGTCCAGGACTTCATCAACTGGGCGAAGAAGATGGGCATCCCCGTGGGCCCGGGCCGTGGCTCCGGCGCGGGGAGCCTGGTGGCGTACGCGCTGCGAATCACCGACGTGGACCCCATCCCGTACAACCTCCTGTTCGAGCGCTTCCTGAATCCGGAGCGCGTGTCGATGCCCGACTTCGATATCGACTTCTGCCAGGACCGGCGCGACGAGGTCATCCAGTACGTCGGCCGCAAGTACGGCGAGATGAACGTGGGGCAGATCATCACCTTCGGCTCGCTGAAGGCCAAGAGCGTGCTGCGCGACGTGTGCCGCGTGTTCGCGCTGCCGTTCAGCGAGGGTGACCGCATCGCGAAGCTGGTGCCGGAGGTGCTCAACATCACCTTGAAGGAGGCCATCGAGATGGAGCCTCGCCTCAAGGAGATGATGGAGAAGCCCAGCAACATCGGCGAGGTGGAGGGCAAGCCCGTCACCACGAAGGACGTGCTCGAGATCGCCCTCGCGCTGGAGGGCCTGCACCGCCAGCCCGGCATGCACGCGGCCGGCGTGGTCATCGCCGACAAGCCGTTGTGGGAGTTCGTGCCCGTCTACCAGCCGCCGGGTGAGAAGACGCTCATCACCCAGTTCGCCAAGGACGAGGTGGAGGCGGCGGGGCTGGTGAAGTTCGACTTCCTCGGGCTGAAGACGCTCACGGTGATTCAGCACGCGCTGGACCTGGTCAAGCGCAACCACGGCAAGGACATCCCCCGGCACGAGATTCCGCTCAACGACGACAAGGTCTGGGAGCTGATGGCCAAGGGCGACACGGCCGGCGTCTTCCAGATGGAGTCCAGCGGCTTCACGGAAATGGTGGTGAAGCTCAAGCCCTCCTGCTTCGAAGACGTCATCGCCGCCGGCGCGCTCTACCGCCCGGGTCCGCTGGACTCCGGCATGGTGGACGTCTTCATCAACCGCAAGCATGGGCGTGAGAAGGTGTCGTATCCGCACCCCGCGCTGGAGCCGGTGCTCAAGGACACGTACGGCGTCATCGTGTACCAGGAGCAGGTGATGCAGATCTCGCAGGTCCTGGGTGGCTACACCCTGGGCCGCGCGGACCTGCTTCGCCGCGCCATGGGCAAGAAGAAGGCCGAGGTCATGCAGGCCGAGCGCGCCGGCTTCCTCGAGGGGTGCGCGAAGAACAGCGTGGACCTGAAGGTCGCCGGCGAAATCTTCGACCTGATGGAGAAGTTCGCCGAGTACGGCTTCAACAAGAGCCACTCGGCGGCGTACGGCCTCGTCACCATCCACACGGCGTGGCTGAAGGCCCATTACCCGTGCGAGTTCATGGCGGCCCTTCTCTCCAGCGAGAAGGACAACACGGACAAGGTGGTGAAGCACATCGGGGAGGCGCGCGAGTCGGGCCTGCAGGTGTTGCCGCCGGACGTGAATCAGTCGGACCTGCAGTTCGGCGCGGTGGAGGGGAAGATCCGCTTCGGGCTGGGCGCCATCAAGGGCGTGGGCGAGGGCGCCATCGAGTCCATCCTGGACGCGCGCAAGGACGGGCACTTCAAGAGCCTGTTCGACTTCTGCGAGCGGGTGGACAGCCGCAAGGTGAACCGCAAGGTGCTCGAGGCGCTGGTGAAGGCGGGCTCGTTCGACTTCGAGAAGCGGCCGCGTCGGCAGATCTTCGACACGATTGAGAAGGCGATGAACCGGGGCTCGGCCAGCCAGAAGGACAAGGCGGCGGGGCAGAGCTCGTTGTTCGGGATGCTGGCGGGGCCGGCCACGGGTGGTGGGGGGCTGAAGGACGACTACGTGGTGGTGGAGGAGTGGTCGGAGAAGGAGCGGCTGGCGCTGGAGAAGGAGGCCATCGGCTTCTACGTGTCGGGCCATCCGCTGCATCAGTACGACAAGGAGCTCAAGCGCTACGCGAAGCCGATTACATCGGTGCAGCGCGCGCGCAAGGACGACAAGCTCACGGTGGCGGGCGTCGTCACGGTGCTGCGCGAGCGGCCCACGAAGACGGGCAAGCGCATGGCGTGGGTGACGATTGAGGACCTGTCGGGCTCCATCGAGCTGGTGTGCTTCCCGGGCAAGGAGGGGACGCGCAGCGTGATGGGGAGCAACGGCAAGTGGACGAAGCAGGGGCCCAAGCCGGGGTTCGAGAACTGGGAGCACCTGCTGAAGTCGGACGACCCGATTCTGGTGACGGGGACGGTGCAGATCAGCCAGCGTGACGAGGACTCGCCCACGCCGGAGCTCATCGTCGACAACATCCAGAGCCTGAAGGAGGTCCGTGAGAAGCGCACCAAGCGGCTGGAGTTGCGGGTGCCGGCGGACCTGCTGACGGAGGACCGGGTGGCGAAGCTCAACGAGCTGGCGAAGAAGTACGCGGGGGCCACGCCCGTGGCCGTCAGCGTGCTGTTCCCCGGTGAAGCGGAGGCGCTCATCGGGAACACGTCCCTGAAGGTCCAGGTGCATGACGACCTGCTGCTCGCCGTGGACCGACTGTTCGGGATGAAGGTGGTCGAGTTCGGGTGACGAAGGGGCGCTGTCACGCGCCGCTTTCGCGCGGGTGAGGTACGGTGCGCTCACTCTCGCGGGAGGCCGTGATGGACGCCACGTACAAGTCGCTGCGCATCGAGAAGGCGGATGGAGTCGCCGAGGTGGTTCTGCTGGGCCCCGGGCGTGGCAATGCCATGGGCCCGGACTTCTGGCGGGAGATGCCGGAGGCCATCCGCGCACTCGATGACGATGACTCCGTCCGCGTGGTGCTCGTCCGTGGCAATGGCGACCACTTCACCTACGGCCTGGACCTCATGGGCATGATGGAGTCCCTGGGGCCGCTGCTCACCGGTGACAACAACCTCGCCCTGGAGCGCACCCGCCTCCTCAAGCTCATCGGCGACATGCAGCAGGCCACCGAGGGCGTCGCCCGCTGTCGCAAGCCCTTCATCGCCGCCGTGCATGGCTGGTGCATCGGCGGAGGCATGGACCTCATCGCCGCGTGTGACTTCCGCTACTGCTCGCGCGACGCGAAGTTCTCCCTGCGCGAGGTGAAGGTCGGCATCGTCGCGGACCTGGGCGCCCTTCAGCGCCTGCCCCGCATCATCGGCGAGGGCCACACCCGCGAGCTCGCCTATACCGGCGGCGACGTGGACGCCGAGCGCGCCCTTCGCATGGGTCTCGTCAACGAGGTGTTCTCCTCCGCCGAGGAGCTGCTCACCCACGCCCGCGCCACCGCGCGCCGCATCGCCGACAACCCGCCCCTCGTCGTCCAGGGCGCCAAGCAGGTCATGGAGTTCTGCGCCGATAAGTCCACCGCCGACGGCCTGCGCTACGTCGCCGTGTGGAACTCCGCCTTCCTCCAGTCCCACGACCTCAACGAGGCCTTCTCCGCCTTCGCCGAGCGCCGACCCGCCAAGTTCCTGGGTCGCTGATTCCACTGACGTCCAAGTCTCGGGAGTCCCTCGGAATGACGGAGACGGTTGGCTTGCTGGGCTATGGGCGCTTCGGTCGCGCCCTCTCGGGTCTGTTCTCGGACGCAGGCATTCCCCACCGCGTCCATGACCCGAAGCTCGACGAGGTCCCTCCCAAGCTCCAGGCCGGCTCGCTCGCGGACCTGGCCTCGCGCTCCACGGTGCTCGTGCTGGCGATGCCCGTCACCGCCATGCATGACGCGCTGACCTCGCTCCGACCTCTGCTGTTGCCCACCCAACTCGTCATCGACGTGGGCAGCGTGAAGGTGAGCCCCGTGCAGGCGCTCGCCACCGTGCTGGGGCGCGACATCCCTTGGGTCGGTACGCATCCGCTCTTCGG
Source organism: Myxococcus fulvus (assembly GCF_900111765.1). Next base: position 662,024 of record NZ_FOIB01000002.1, on the reverse strand, counting down.
CCCCGCGAGCCTCGCGCGCGGTGATGCCCGGCGCACCGTGGTATGTCCCAACTCACTGCACCCCGAGGCCACCCAGCGGGCCCGTGCGCTGTTCGAGCGGCTCGGCTGCGAAGTGACGGAGATGACTCCCGAGGCCCATGACGCGCTGATGGCCCGCACGCACGTGCTCACGTTCTTCCTGGCCCACGGACTCGTGAAGGCCGGAGTAGGGAAGGGCATCCCCTTCGCTCCGCCCAGCTTCCAGCCCGTGGCTCGACTGGAAGAGTACGCGCGCACCGAGGTGCCCCACCTCTTCAACGTCGTGCAGTCGGAGAACCCCTATGCCCGAGAGGCTCGCGCGGAGCTGCTCGCGGCCCTCACCGAGCTCCACCAGGGACTCGAGGCCTCCGCCAAGGCCGTGCGCAGCCCCACCGCGCCTCCCGCCCTGCTCGATGTGCGTCAGCGCATCGACCAGGTCGACCGTGAGCTGGTCTCACTGCTCGCGCGCCGCGCTCGACTCGTCCGGGACGCGGCCCGCGTGAAGTCCGAACACGGCCTCCCATTCCCCGACGCCGAGAGGGAAGCCGCCATGCTCGACACCCGACGCGCGTGGGCCGAGCACGACGGGCTCCACGTCGGCTCCATCGACGAGGTCTTCCACGCCGTGCTGCGGCTGTGCCGCGACACCGTCAACAGGCCCGACGAGGAACCCTGACTCAGCGCTGCACGGTGAACGTGGGGTTCAACACTTTCATCGTCCCCTTCGTCACACCGAACTGCTCGTGCACGGCCGCGCGGCGCACCGTCTCCGCCGGGGAGATTCTTCCCGCGAGCAGCTCCTGATACGCCCCCAGCACGCGCGCGGCCTCCTCGCGCGACTCACGCACGAACTCCACGCGGAACCGCTGTACCCCACGGGCAAGCAGTGACGGCACCAGCGACGCCGCGCTCTGCGCCTGCGCGTTGAACACCGTGTTCCGGCACCCCACGTCCACCACCACCGGATGCTCCAGGCCCTTGTGGTCGCGCAGCGACAGCCGGTGCTTCTCACACGGCCGGCCACAGCTCCGGTAGTCGCGCCCGTGCGACAGCGTGTGCGAATACACGCAGTGCTCCGTGTGGAACGTGGAGATGTGGTGGTGCACCGTCACCGCGAAGCGCTCCGCCGGCAGGTGCTCCAGCATCGCCCCCAGTTGCACCGCGTCCAGGTCGTGCGCGAACGTCAGGGTGTCCAACCCCAACCCCAACAGATGCAACGCCGTCACGGAGTTCGTGACGTTGAGCGAGAAGTCCCCATGCAGCGCGGGCCGCGTCTCGCCCGGAGCGAACGGACGCTCCAGGAAGTGCATCATCGCGCCCCAGTGCCGCGCCAGCACCGCGTCCGGCTTGAGCTTCGCGATGCGCGCGTCGTAGCCCTCCTCGCCGGGCTTCTGCACCCGCACCGTCGCGATCGTCACCTTCAGCCCCGCCGCCTTCGCCCGCTCCACCGCGCGCTGGAGCCCCACCAGCTCCATCCAATCCAGCTCCACCTCGGGTAGCCCCGCGGCAATCACCGCCTCCAACTGCTCGTCCGTCCGGCACAGCGGCAACAGCCGCGCGCCCTCGACCACCGGCCGAGCAACGACGCGCTCGCGCGCCGAGCCCCGCACCTCGTCCAGCACCGACGACTCGCGCACCGTGCGCGCCAGGCCTCGGGACACCGACTCCGTCAGCTCCGTCACCAGCGAGCGCCGCAGCGCCTTGAGCTCCGACACCGGCAGGTGCAGCCCCGGCGAAAGCCCCGACAGCTCCAGCTCCGCCAGATGGAACGGCGTCCCACCCAGCGCCGCCAGCTTGTCCTTCAACAGCGCCGCGTCCAGTCCTCCCGCCCGCGCCTGAGCGAGCGGCGTCGTGCTCGACGCCGTGGCCACATGCCCACCCCGCGCCGTGCCCGTCACCACCAGCGGCGTCCCCGCGGAACCCGACACCGTGAGCGTCAACGGCACACGCCCCTCGGGCTCACCCTGCGCGAGCAGCTCCTCCGTCTGCTTCACCAGCGCGGGATCACTCGTCACCCAGACGCGCTGCCCCGCCGCGACGCGCGACATGTCCGGCCCAGGGTTGCCGAAGCCCAGCACCCATCCGTGTCCCTTGCGCTCCACTCGGAACAGCGGGCCACCGGCCTCGTGCTTGTCCTCCGGGTGCCCGTCGTCGAACACCACGCCCATGCCCGGACGCGGCGACAGCTCGGCGGCCACCGGCGCCTCCGTCTCCAGCGGAGACGACACCTTGCCCTGAGGCGCTACAGGCTTCGCGTCCGCGCCCAGCCCGCCCGTCCACGGACGCCCCTTCGGGTCCTCCACGACGAGCACGTCCCGGCCGTGCACCGACTCCACCACGCCCAGGAACGCGCCGCGGTGCTTGGGGAAGCGCCCCTCCACCAGCGTCTGGTGGTCCGAGCCCGCGAAGAACCCGTGCGAGAAGCCCCGGCTGTACGACAGAGTCATGTCCGCCAGGTCCTTGCGCAGCGCGCCCGTGTCTCCCTGTCCCGCCGACACGCCGTCCACCCAGCGCCGATAGCCCCGCACCGCCGTGGCCACGTACTGCGGCCCCTTCTGCCGGCCTTCAATCTTCAGCGAGTGCACGCCGACCTCGACCAGCTTCGGCACCGCCATGACCCCCGCGAGGTCCTTGGGGCTGAGCAGGTAGCGCACGTCGCCCAAATCTTTCGTCTCCCCGTCCACCACCAGGTCGTACGGCAGCCGGCACGACTGCGCACACTGTCCCCGGTTCGCCGAGCGTCCACCCCACGCCTCGCTGGTGAGGCACTGGCCACTCCACGACATGCACAGCGCGCCGTGGATGAAGACCTCCAGCTCGATGTCCGTCTCCGATGCCAGCCGGGCAATCTCCGCCACCGACAGCTCGCGCGGCACCACCACGCGCGTGGCGCCCAGGCCCCTGGCGAAGCGCGCGCCCTCCGCGCTCGAAATCGTCATCTGCGTGGAGGCGTGCACCTCCATCTGAGGACACACCGCGCGCGCTACCAACGCCACCGCCGGGTCCTGCACGATGAGCGCGTCCACGCCCGCCGCGGCCACGCGCCGCAGGATGTCCTCCACTACCGGCAGCTCCGGCTCGAACACCAGCGTGTTCAACGTGAGGTACGCCCGGGCGCCCGCGCGGTGCACCATCGCCAGCGTCTCCGGCAGGCGGGCGAGCGAGAAGTTCTCCGCTCGGGCGCGGGCATTGAATCCCTCGTCCAGGCCGAAATAGATGGCGTCCGCGCCGCTGGCCAGCGCGGCCTTCATGGAGTCGAGGTCACCAGCGGGGGCGAGGATTTCAGGACGACGGCGCATGTCGGGACCTCTAACACAGAGGGCCTGCGCCCGCGTCCGTCCTCAATCGCTCGTGGACGCGGTGCGGCAGGTTCTGGTCAAGTCGCCGCCCGGTTGCTTCCACAGGAGACGAGTCATGGCGGATGGCGTTTTCAAGGACGGGCTGCTCGCGGGCAAGGTGGCCTTCATCTCGGGCGGCAGCAGCGGCATCAACCTCGGCATCGCCGAGGCGTTCGTGAAGGCCGGGGCCAAGGTGGCCATCAATGGCCGCAATGTGGAGAAGCTCGAGGGCGCGGTGAAGGGCCTGCAGGCCCACGGCACCGCGATGGGCGTGCCCGCGGACGTGCGTGACTACGCCTCCGTGGAGAAGGCGCTCCAGACGGTGCGCGACGCGTACGGCGAGCTGGACATCCTCATCTGTGGCGCCGCCGGCAACTTCCCCGCGCCCGCGCTGGGCATGTCCTCCAACGGCTTCAAGGCCGTGATGGACATCGACGTGCTGGGCACCTTCAACCTGTGTCGCGCGGGCTTCGAGCACCTGCGCAAGCCCGGCGCCTCCGTCATCAACATCTCCGCGCCCCAGGCCTACCTGCCCATGGCCATGCAGGCCCACGTCTGCGCCGCCAAGGCGGGCGTGGACATGCTCACCCGCGTGCTGGCGCTCGAGTGGGGCGGCGCCGGCGTGCGCGTCAACGCGATTACGCCCGGCCCCATCGAGGACACCGAGGGCATGCGGCGCCTCGCCCCCAGCGAGGAGGGCACCCAGAAGCTCGCGCAGCTGCTGCCGCTGCAGCGCTTCGGCACCAAGGCGGACATCGCGCGCCTGGCGCTCTTCCTGTCGTCGGACGCCGCGTCCTACATCACCGGCTCCATCATGGTCTGTGACGGCGGCCAGTCCCTCCTGGGCGGCGCCGCGCTGATGGGCGCCCTGGGCATGTAGCCCCGCGCGGGTACGTCTTCGGAGGTAGGTCTGATAGAAGACGACGCGAGCGGTACCTTCCCTGGGGGGCCCGCTCGCGTTCCGGAGAACCGCATGTCCGTCAGCCTTCGTCCGTCAACCCGGCTCCTCGGGTGGGTCCTGCTGTGCCTCGGTCTGTTGCTCGGTTGTGGCGAGGACGCACCACCCCAGCAGTTCTCGCCCCCGCCGCTCCTGCCGGACGCCGTCGCCTCCACGGTCCTCCTGACGCCGTCGCGGCAGCTCGTCGCGAATGGTGAGGACCGGGGCGAAATCACCGTCTTCGTGAAGGACGAGGACGGCGCGCCCATGGCCGGCCGCACCGTGGCGGTGGCGGTGTCGGGCGAGGGCAACGTGGTGTCGCAGCCGGGCCGGACGGATGAAGCGGGCGTGGCGGTCGGCTTCGTGGTCTCCACGCGCGGCGGCGTCAAGCGGGTGACGGCCTCCGTCGCGGCCGAGGGCGGCTCGGTGGTGCTCGTGTCCCAGCCCACCTTCACCTTCGCCTCACCGGTGGCCGCGCGGCTCGAGTTCTCCGCGTCCGTGGTGGATGGCTCGGCGGGCGCGCGCCTTCCGACGTTGGAGGTTCGCTTCATGGACGAGGACGGACGGCTCGTCGCGGATGCCACGGCTCCCGTGACGCTGTCGCTCCCCGTCAATCCCGAGGGCGCGGTCCTGGAGGGGACGCTCACCGTGACGCCGGTGAACGGCATCGCGCGGTTCGGCGACCTGCTCGTCCGCAAGGCCGTGGTGGGACGCAGGCTGGTGGCGAGCTCGCCGGGCGTGGCGGACGCCATCCTGGATTCGTTCAACGTGCTCCCGGGCACGCCGGCCTCCCTGGAGGTCGAGGGGCTCGAGGCCGTCGCCGTCGCGGGCACGCAGCGCTCCGCGCAGGTGACGGTGCGCGACGCCTCCGGCAACGTGGTCACGACCTACCGGGGCACGCTCGGGCTGCTCGCCACGGATGCCTCGGCCTCGCTGCCCCTGGCCCATGCCTTCACCCCGCAGGACATGGGCCGCTTCACCTTCACCGGCATCACGCTGAACCGCGCGGGCAGCCACCAGCTCACCGTGCGCGACGTGGACGTGTCGATGCTCAGCACACAGCGGACGGTGGGCGTGGTGGCCGGCGCCGCGTCGGTGCTCGCCATCACCCGCGCGCCTTCCTCTGCCTCCGTTCGCGGCGAGCTGTCGCAGGTGACGGTGGAGCTCCACGATGCCCACGGCAATGTCGCGCTCGTGGGCGCGCCTCAGGTGACGCTGGCCCTGGAGGAGGGCGCCCCGCTCGTGGGCGTCACGCAGCTGGCGCCGGTGGATGGCGTGGCCCGCTTCACTGGCCTGCGCGTGGACTCGGATGGCGACTACCACCTGCTCGCCACGGCGAGCGGGCTCACGCAGGCCCGGAGCCAGGCGCTCTCCATCACCGATGACATCCCGCCGGCGCAGCCCACGCTCGCGCTCGGGACGCCGGGCACCGACTCGGTGACGCTGACGTGGACCGCCGTCGGCGACGATGACCTCCTGGGCCGGGCCACGGCGCAGTCGCTGCGCTACTCGGTGTCGCCCATCGTCACCGCCGCGAACTTCGACGCGGCCACGCCCGTGGCCGGTGTGGGAGCACCCGCGGAGCCCGGCACCGCCGAGTCCGCGACCATCGGCACCCTGACGCCGCAGCAGACCTACCACGCGGCGCTGCGCGTGACGGACAACCGGGGCAACACCGCGCTGTCCAACGTCCTGGCCTTCCAGACGCAGAGCAACGACGTGACGCAGGTGGCCTTCACGCCGCAGCCCGCGTCGGGCACCGCGGGGCAGCCGCTGGCGGAGGTGGTCGTCTCCCTCCTGAATCCGCAGGGTGACGTCGTCACCGCGTCCACGCTGCCCGTCACGCTGTCGCTCGTCGGCGGCGCGGACTTCGAGCCGGTGCAGGTCTCCGCGGTGGCCGGCGTGGCCCGCTTCACGAACCTGGTCATCGAGGAGGCGGGCACGTACCGCTTCGTCGCCACCGCGAACGGGCTGACCACGCAGAGCGAGGAGTTCGCCATCGACGCGGCCGCGCCGGCCGAGCTGGTCCTCACGGGGCTTTCCTCCACCGTCGCCGCGGGAGACGAGTCCACGGTGACGGTGACGGTGGTGGACGCGTTCGGCAACCCCGTGCGGAACTTCACGGGCGCGGTGGCGCTCACCTCCACGGACCCGGACGCGGTGCTCCCCGCGAGCCACACCTTCACGACGCAGGACGAGGGCGTGCACACCTTCGGCGACCCGGTGGTGCTGGTCACCGCGGGCCTGCAGCGCGTGACGGCCACGGGGGCCTCGCAGCTCACGGGCTTCCTGGAGACGCAGGTCACCAGTGGCGCGGCCCATCACCTGGCGCTGGAGGGGCTCCCGGCCGAGGTGGAGGCGGGCTCCGAGCACGTGCTCACCCTCGGCGTGAGGGACGCGTTCGACAACGTCGTCACCGGCTACACGGGCATCGTGGAGCTCGAGTCGAGCGATGCCCAGGCCGAGTTCCCCCTGACGCTCGACTTCGCGGCCCCGAACGCGGGGCAGCTCACCTTCACGGCGGCCCTGAAGAGCGCGGGCACGCACACCCTCACCGTGTCGGAGTCGGACGGCGACCTGTCCGTCGAGGTCGAGACGGAGGTGACGGCGGGGCCGGCGGTGTCGATGCTCCTGTCGGTCGCGACCCCGATGCCCACGGTGGGACAGCCGGTCAACGTGACGGTGACGCTCCAGGATGCCTACGAGAACCCGGCCTCGGGCTACCGGGGCACCGTGGAGGTGCGAGTGGACCAGGACCCGGGGGCCACCCTCCCGGCCCCCTTCACCTTCACCGAGGCCAGCGCGGGCGTGCACGTCTTCAGCGTGACGTTCTCCGAGTCGGACACCATGACTGTCTCGGCCGAGGATACCCAGGACCCGGCGCTGACCGCGTCCCAGGAGGTCAACGTGCTGGACGCCCCGCCGTCTCCGGTGCGGCCGGTCCGGACGCCCCCCCGTCGGTAGCCCAGCCGACAGCCGGGGCCGGCCCAGGTGCCCTCCTGGGGCGGTCCATTGTCGGCCAGCATGCCGTCCGGCCATCAAAGGCTGCTGCTCGCAAGCGGCGGGCGGATTACCTTTGCCCCGCATTTTCCGTCGCTCCTCGGAAGAACGCGAGGAGCGTGGGTGAAACCCGTCAGCACGCTCAGGAGAGCAGCCCGTGTCTGAAACGCCCGTCACCGACGCCGTCCGCCTCATCACCTGTCCGCCCGCCGAGTTCCGGCGCTCCGGTGAGGCCGCCATGGAGGCCACGCGCGCCGGCATCGCCCGCCTCAAGCAGCTCAAGGCCCCCTACGACGTGGTCCAGGTGCTGGAGCTCTACGACGAGGCCATGGCCTCGCTCGACGACGCGGCCGCCCGCGCGAGCGTCGCCCGGCACTCGCACCCGGAGGCCGCCATGCGCGACGCCGCCGAGGCCGCGGAGCAGGAACTGGAGACGCTCGCCACCGACATCCGCATGGACCGGGGCGTCTATGACGTCCTCGCCTCGCTGGATGTCTCCGGCCAGGACGCTCAGACGCGCAAGTGGGTGGAGAAGGTGCTGCGCGACTTCCGCCGCTCGGGCGTGGACCGCGACGACGCCACCCGCGCGCGCGTGAAGGCGCTCAACGACGAGCTGGTGAAGATTGGCCAGGAGTTCAGCCGCAACATGCTCCAGGACACGCGCACCGTGTCCCTGCCGCCCGCGGCGCTGGACGGCCTGCCGGAGGACTACGTCCGCGCGCACCCGCCGGGCGCCGACGGACAGGTGGTCATCACCACCGACTACCCGGACATCATCCCCTTCATGACGTACTCGCGCGACGCCAAGGCGCGCGAGCAGATGTGGCGCGCGTTCCGGATGCGCGGCCACCCGAGCAACACCGACGTGCTCGAGCGCATGGTGGCCCGCCGCCACGAGCTGGCGACGCTCCTGGGCTTCCGCAACTGGGCCGCCTTCGCGACCGAGGACAAGATGATTCGCGACGAGCAGGCCGCCGCGGACTTCATCGAACGGATTTCGCAGGCGTCCGGCGCGCGGATGCAGCGGGACTACGCGCTCTTGCTCGAGCGCAAGCGCCGCGACGTGCCGGACGCGGCGCGCGTGGACCCGTGGGACCAGGCCTACCTGGAGGACCGCATCAAGGCGGAGCAGTACGCGTTCGACTCGCAGGCGGTGCGTCCGTACTTCGAGTACTCGCGCGTGAAGCAGGGCATGTTGGATTTGACGGCGAAGATGTTCGGCGTCTCCTACCGGCGAATCACCGACGCCACGGTGTGGCATCCGGACGTGGAGGCCTACGACGTGCTGGAGGACGGCGCCGTCAAGGGGCGCTTCTACCTGGACATGCACCCGCGCGCGGACAAGTACAAGCACGCGGCCCAGTTCACCCTCACCAGCGGCAAGGCCGGACGCCGGCTGCCCGAGGGCGTGCTGATGTGCAACTTCCCCAAGCCCGGCCAGGAGCCCGCGCTGCTCCAGCACGACGACGTGGAGACGTTCCTCCACGAGTTCGGCCACCTCTTGCACCACATCTTCGGCGGCCACACGCGCTGGGCCGGCGTGTCGGGCGTGCGCACGGAGTGGGACTTCGTGGAGGCGCCGTCGCAGATGCTGGAGGAGTGGGCGCGCGACGCGCCGAGCCTGCAGACCTTCGCGAAGCACTATCAGACGGGAGAGCCGCTGCCCGCGGAGCTCGTCACGCGGATGCGCCGCGCGGAGGAGTTCGGCAAGGGCCTGTGGGTGCGCCAGCAGATGTTCTACGCGGCGCTCAGCCTGGAGATCTATCGCCGGGAGCCGAAGGGGCTGGACGCCACCGCGCTCGTGCGCGAGCTGCAGGGCAAGTACACGCCGTTCCCCTACGTGGAGGGGACGTACTTCCACCTGTCCTTCGGGCACCTGGAGGGGTACTCGTCGAACTACTACACGTATATGTGGTCGCTGGTCATCGCGAAGGACCTGTTCACGGTGTTCCAGAAGCAGGGCCTGTTGTCCCCCGAGCCCGCGAAGGCCTACCGCCGCGCGGTGCTGGAGCCGGGCGGCTCCGACGACGCGGCCCGGCTGGTCCACGCCTTCCTGGGCCGCGACTACGACTACACCGCCTACGAGGCCTGGCTGAACAAGGCCGCGTAAGCGTGACGCCGGGCTGACGGGTGGGGTGCTCCGCTGCTGTGGGGGCACCCCATTCTCGTTCCCGCGCACGCAGCCCCGTCGGACGTTCGTTTGACGCGTCGCGCTCAATAATGATAATGAGTCGCACAATCAACTAGTGCGACTTCACGCCCAGGCTGGTATGTGGGGCCGCGCTTCCCGAGCGACCTCTTGCGTTCGCATGCGAGCGCACCGGCTGGATGAAACCGTGAGCACTTCTGACAAGCGTTCGTTCCTTCCCTTCGCGATTCTCGGTGTCGTCGCCGTGCTGGCCGTCATCGGCGTGGTGGTGAAGCTCCAGCAGCCCTCTGCGGAGGTCGTCACGGCGCCGGCGGTGGAGCCCGCGTCCGGCGCGAAGGCGGCCACCGTCACCGTCCAGCACGCGCGAGGGGAGTCCGTGGTCCCCTTGAATCCGCGGCGGGTGGTGGTGTTCGACCTGGCGGCCCTGGACATCCTCCAGGCGCTGGGCGTGGACGCGGTGGTGGGCGTGGCGGGGGACCAGTTCCCGCTGCACCTGGCCCCGTTCGCGGACGCGAAGTATCCGCGCATCGGCACGCTCTTCGAGCCGAACTACGAGGCCATCAACGCCGCGCGCCCGGACCTCATCATCACCGGCGGCCGCTCCAGCGCGAAGTACGACAGCCTGTCGCGCATCGCCCCCACGGTGGACGTGCCCATGGGCGGCGCGCGCTACATCGACACCGTGGTCGCCAACACCGAGTTGCTCGCGCGCATCTTCGGCAAGGAGGAGAAGGCGCGTGAGCTGGTGGACGGCCTGCGCCAGTCGCTCGCGAAGCTGAAGGAGACGACGGCCAGCCGGGGCAAGGGCCTGGTGGTGCTCGTCACCGGCGGGCGCATCAGCGCCTTCGGGCCGGGCTCGCGCTTCGGCGTGGTGCATGAGGACTTCGGCGTGCCCATGGCCGCGGACGGGCTCAAGGCGTCGCTGCACGGCGAGGCCATCGGCTCGGAGTTCATCCGCGAGAAGAACCCGGACTGGCTCTTCGTCATCGACCGCGACGCGAGCATGGGGCAGCAGGGCGGGGCGAAGCAGGTGCTCGACAACGAGCTGGTGCGCCAGACGACGGCGTGGACGAAGGGGCAGGTCGTCTACCTGGACCCGCTCAACGCATACCTCATCGGCGGTGGCATCCAGGCGGTGGGCCTGTTGCGAGACCAGGTGGCCCAGGCGTACGCCACGCCCGCTCCCTGATGCGCCTCTTCGTCGCCGGCATCGTCATCCTCCTCCTGGCGCTGGGCAGCCTGCTCATCGGCGTCGGTGACGTGTCGTGGCATGCGCTCGTCACGCCGAGCCCCGACGAGCAGGCGCTCCAGCTCCTGGTCATCAGCCGCATCCCCCGGCTGCTGGCGGTGATGCTGGTGGGCACGTCGCTGGGCGTGGCGGGGCTGCTGTTGCAGATGCTCGTGCGCAACCGCTTCGTGGAGCCCTCCACCGCCGGCTCCGCCGAGTCCGCGAGCCTGGGGCTGATGGTCGCCGCCGTCCTGGCGCCTCAGCTCCCCGTGGTGGGCAAGATGCTGGTGGCGGCCGCGTTCGCGATGGGGGGCACCGCGCTGTTCCTGCTCATCCTGCGCCGCATCCCGCTGCGCTCGGTGCTCATCGTCCCGCTGGTGGGGCTGGTGCTGGGCAGCGTCTTCGACTCCGTCACGACCTTCTATGCGTACCGGTTGGATTTGCTCCAGTCGGTCAACGCGTGGAAGACGGGGGACTTCTCCACCATCCTGCGCGGGCGCTACGAGCTGCTCTGGCTGACGTTGGGGCTGACGTGCTGCGCGTATGTCGCGGCGGACCGCTTCACCGTCGCGGGCATGGGCGAGTCGTTCACCACCAACCTGGGGATGAACTACACGCGCATCATGGGGCTGGGCCTGCTCATCGTCTCGCTCGTCACCGCCATGGTCGTCGTGACGGTGGGCATGGTGCCGTTCCTGGGCCTGCTGGTCCCCAACCTGGTCAGCCTGTTCACGGGCGACAACGCGCGGAAGGCGATTCCCTGGGTGGCCGTGGGAGGCGCGGGCTTCGTGCTCCTGTGTGACATCCTCGGCCGGGTGGTGCGCTTCCCGTATGAAATCCCGGGGGCCACCATCGCCGGGGTGCTGGGCAGCGTGCTCTTCCTCTACGTGCTGTTGAGGAGGGACGCCCGTGTCGGTTGAGAGCCTGGTGGTGGCGCGGCGCCCGGAGCGCACGCTGTTCATCCTGGGCGGGGTGATGGTGGGCGTGGCCGTGCTGTTCCTGCTCTTCGGCGCGAGCGGCCAGTGGGACTTCGTGCTGCCCTTCCGCGGGCGCAAGCTGGCGACGGCGCTGCTGGTGGGCTACGCCATCGCGGTCTCCACGGTGTTGTTCCAGACGGTATCGGGCAACCGGGTGCTGACGCCCGCCATCCTCGGGTTCGACAACCTCTACGTCTTCATCCAGACGTGCCTGCTCTACTTCCTGGGCTCCGGCAAGGCGGCGAGCCTGGACCCGAGGCTCCAGTTCGGCGTGGAGGTCCTCATCATGGTGGCCTTCTCGGCCGTCCTGTTCTGGGGGCTCTTCGGCGGGGGAGGGCGCAGCCTGCACCTGGTGCTGCTGACGGGCGTGGTGCTGGGCGTGCTCTTCCGCAGCCTCGCGTCCTTCCTGCAGCGGCTCATCGACCCCAACGAGTTCATCTTCCTCCAGGACCGCTTCTTCGCGAGCTTCAACAACCCGGACCAGGAGCTGCTCGTCGTCGCCTTCGTGCTGACGCTGGGCGTGTCCGTGGTGGGCTTGCGGATGCTCAAGACATTCGACGTGCTGGTGCTGGGGCGGGAGACGGCCATCAACCTGGGCGTGGACCACCAGCGCACGGCGGCCATCATCCTGGTGCTGGTGGCCATCCTGGTGTCGGTGTCGAGCGCGCTGGTGGGGCCCGTCACGTTCTTCGGCCTGCTGGTCTCCAATCTGGCCCACACGCTGGTGCGCACGTACCGTCACGCGCTGGTGCTGCCCGCCGCGGCGCTCATCGCAGGGGTGTGCCTGGTGGCGGGGCAGTTCGTGCTGGAGCAGGTCTTCCAGTTCAACACCAGCCCCCGCGTCATCATCGACTTCGTGGGCGGGCTGGTGTTCATCGGGATGCTGATGAGGAGGGCGCCGGTATGATCGAGGCGAAGAACGTCACCAAGCGCTACGGCGGCTCGCTCGTGGTCGACGACGTGACGCTGACGCTGCCCGTGGGCGGAATCACCTCCATCATCGGGCCCAACGGCGCGGGCAAGTCCACGCTGCTGTCGATGATCAGCCGGGTGATGCCCATGTCCTCGGGCGTGGTGCTGGTGGACGGGCTGGATGTGCGCACCACGCCGGGGGACGTGCTCGCCCGGAAGCTGGCCATCCTGCGCCAGGACAACCACCTGACGTCGCGGCTGACGGTGCGGGAGCTGGTGACGTTCGGCCGCTACCCGCACTCCAAGGGGCGGCCCACGGTGGTGGACCGCGAGCACGTGGAGCGGGCCATCCAGCACATGGGGTTGGAGGCGCTCTCCGAGCGGTTCCTGGACGAGCTGTCCGGTGGTCAGCGCCAGCGCGCCTTCGTGGCCATGGTGCTCTGCCAGGACACGGACCACGTGCTGCTGGACGAGCCGCTCAACGGCCTGGATTTGAAGCACTCGGTGGCGATGATGAAGCAGCTGCGCACCGCGGTGGACTCGCTGAAGAAGAGCATCGTCATGGTGCTGCACGACCTCAACTTCGCGTCGTGCTACTCGGACCACCTCATCGCCATGCGCGACGGCAAGGTGGCTTTCCAGGGACGCCCCCAGGACATCATGCGGCCCGACATCCTGCGGGCCGTGTACGACTTGGACATCAGCATCCAGTGCATCGATGGTGACTGGATTGCCACGCACTACCGCTGAAGCCCGCATGCGCTCCGCGCTGTGACGTAAGCATGACGGAGGCGTGAGGAGGGGCGGATGCTCTACGTCCCGTGTGCGCGCACAGTTCCTTCGTCTCGTGCGGAGGGAGTTCCCATGCGTGAGGAATCCAGCTGTCAGTCCGTGCTGCGGGTCGGAGCGCTGTTGCTCGGGTTGCTGGTGGTCCTGCGCGGGCCCCGCGCGGAGGCCTTCCCCATCGCCCCGAGGACGCTCTGGGAGCTGACACGCGACGCGGAGCTCGTCGTCTGGGCGGAAGTCGAGGCGGTGACGATTCGGACCTTCGAGGACTACGACGAGTACGAGCTCAGTGGCCTCGAAGAAGGCGTCGCGCGACTGCGGGTGCTCGAGGTCTGGAAGGGCACGGCCTACCCCGACGAGCGGGTGGAGGTGGCCTACGAGCCCTCCATCTACTGCCCCGCGCCGCCTCGCTATGAGCAGGGGCTGCTCGTCGTCGCGTTCCTGTCGCGCTCGCTGGGCATGTGGTCGACGGTGGGGTTGTCGTATGGGACGCGCTACCCGACGGACAACGATGAGGCCCAGGCCTATCGCAGGGCCGTCGAGCACGCGGTGAAGGCCCAGGCGAAGGCGAGCCCGCGTGTCCCCTATCGCGAGGGCGCCCGGGGGCTCGCCTCGGCTCCCGTGGACTGGGAGGTGCTCGCGGCGAGCCACCCGGCGACGCGCTGGGATGGCCTGTTCCGGCTGGTGCCCAAGGGGGATGTGGTGCGGGACTTCTATGTCGCGGGCGTCGACCGGTCCGTGCGCCTCACCTCGGAGCAGCGCGAGACGCTGGCGCGCGGGTTCGTGGCGCATACGCCGCTGGACCGCTCGCTGCCCATGTTGCTGTTGTCCCTGCGCGGCCATGTGAGCGCGGAGGTGGACGCCGCGGCGGCGCGCGCCCTGGAGACGGTGCTCATGGACTCCGGGCCGTCACGGTGGGCGCTGCTCGCCTTCGACCTGCTCCGGGAGCGACACGGAGAGCCCCTCGTGGCGCGCGTCGTCCCGGAGGAGGAGGTCATCAGGCGCGCGTGGGAATCCGCTCAGCCGGGCGGGGTGGGCGGCCGGTCCAATGCCGTGCTGTCGCTCGCGGAGGAGTGGCAACGCTTCAAGCAGCGCCGCCGAATGACGCCCAAGCCGCTACCCCTGCCCGTCGAGCCGCCCGTTGCGGGCGTCGGTGGAGAGACCCCGCTCTGATCTCGGGGCCGTCCGTCAGTTGCGTCCCCACCGGCGCGGGCGCTCGAAGCGGAAGAAGCCGCTGGCCTCCTCCTGACCGATGCTCTCCGCTTCGGCGCCGAAGTAGCGCGCGCGGATTTCGGTGAGGCGCGCCTCCAGCTCCTCGCCGGAGAGCTCCTTCGCGAGCGCCTGACGCTCGGCCATGTACTTCAGGCCCGCGTCCCACCGCGCATCACGACTCTGGTCCAGCGTGTCCCAGCGCTTCAGCGCCTCGTCGTCCAACCCCAGCTCCCGGCGGATGGCGCGCAGGTTGCGCGAGCGCTCCTCCGCGGACATGGCGCCCAAGTCGGTCTGCACGGAGGACACGTCGAGGAAGCGGTTCATCAGCTCCTGCTGGTGCCGCTCGAGCACGGCCCCGAGCTGCTCCCCGTGCACCTCCTGGAGCCGCTGCTTGAAGGTGGAGAGCTTCTCCTCCACGCTCTTGCCCTGCAGCGTGTCGAGCGAGCGCAGCGTGTCGCCGATGGCCTGGTTCTTCAGCTCCGCCGCCCAGATGCGGTCGGCCACGTCCTTGCCGAACAGCCGGTTGCGCGCGTCGCGGATGGCCGCCCGCCGCTCCTGCTCGCTCAGGCCCTTGAGGTAGTGGTCATTGTCGCGGACCCACTTCTCGTAGTCCTCGCGGTTGCGCAGCATCGCCGCCAGCGTGTCGTAGTGCTCCGGGAAGTGGGCCTTCAGGAAGGCCAGCAGCTCCTCCCTCCAGCGGTCCGGATAGCGCTGCTGGAAGAAGCGCATCAGGTCCTCGATGAGGCGTATCTGCGCGTGCGGCTCGTTCAGGTTCTTCCCATAGCGCCCCTTGAGCGACGCGGCCAGCTCCTCCAGCTCCGTGTCCGTGGGCTCCGGCACCGGAGTGGGCGAGGGCCGCGCGACGCTCGTCGTGGCGGAGGGCGATGTGCCGCCCGGCACCGTGGGCGCCACGGCCGCGACGGGCACACCCGACGGCCGCACGGGCGTCACCTCCGGCACGTCCTCCCGCAGGAGTGTCACCCCGAGCCCCGCGAGGAGCAGCACCCCCGCGCCCACCAGCAAGACCTTCAAGCTCCGTCGCATGGCCATGTCTCCGGCAAGGGCGTGGGGAACCGGGAGGCCCCAAGGTGCGGCCTCCCGGTGTGCGGCGCGTCAGTCGACCTTGGCGATGTAGTCGATGATGGCCGCGTAGAACTCCATCTCGCTGAACGTGTCGGGGCCGATGCCGATGACGTCCACGTGGTCCTGGTTGATGACGCTGGACATGGAGGTCTGCTGGAGCGAGCTGGGAGCGTTGATGTTGCTGACGTAGCCCAGCGCCGAGTCCTGCGCGACCAGGTCCGCGCCGAAGCGCTCCGTGTAGCGCAGGCGGTAGCCCATCTGCTGCGAGTTGACGCCCACCAGGCCGTCGTCATCCTGCTCGTTGCGGACGCCGTCGCCCCGGCCCGCGGCGCCGTCGTTGTCGCAGTCGTCCGCGCACGCGCCGTCCCCGTCGATGTCGAAGAAGAACTGACGCACCAACCACAGCGCCGGGTTGACGCTCAGGCCGCTCTGCGCCGTCACCAGCGAGGCGTAGTGCGCCGCGTACGACGCGTTGATGGGGTTGGCCACGTTGAAGGCCTTGGCACCCGTCGTCTTGCCGTCGTTCGCGTCCGCGTCGTTGTAGATGAGTGCCTTGACCGCCGCGTACCCGTCATTGCCCGGCCCGTAGACGACGTCGCCGTAGATGCGGAACAGCGCGTCCAGCACGCTGGTGATGCCGGGGCCCAGGTCCAGGATGTACTTCGCCACCGGTGAGCCCCGGTGCGGCGAGGACACGCTCACCAGCGCCTTCACCACCGTGTAGCCCTTGCGCTCGCGCAGCACCTTCGCCGCCTTGCGCGCGTCGATGCCACCCTGCGAGTGGCCCACCAGATTCACGTACGCCGAGCCCGAGGAGGCCAGGTAGCCCTCCACGTCGTTGGCCAGGTCCAGCCCGCGCACGTCGGAGCTCTGCAGCGGCTGCACCGCGGCGGCGAACGCGCGCTGCTTGCTGTTCAGGTCCCCGTTGCAGCTCACCTCCAGGAACTCGTCGCACGCGTCCCCGACGAAGACGCCGTAGTCGTCACCCCAGTAGTCGTACCCGAGGATGTCGTCGAACCCACCCAACCCATGCGCGAACACCACGGGGTACGTCGTCTTCTCCGCGGCGAGGGCCGGTGCGGCCACGCCCAGTACACCCACGGCCAGGACTGCCAGGAACAGCGGCGGCTGTTGCTTCATGGGGACTCCTTGCTGGTGAGGATTGCCTGCTGCAACCGATGCACGTCGGACCCGGAACCGGGACGCCAGCCTTCGGACACTGCGAAGGCCCCCACCGGTACGGCACAGACCATCCCCACTACCGAGCGAGTCCCGAACTCCGCGCGTATCAGTGCACCAGGGTTGATTCGCGAGTCAATACATCGCGCCGCGTCAGCCCCGCCGGACGAGGCGGACGTTCTGTGGTGCACTGCGTTGTCTGTGATTGTGCGGCGCGTCGTCTCGGTGCGTTGACTTCTGTCGCATCGTGTCGACGCCGGGCCGTCCTGCTCACCCCTCCCAGGATGGAGGGGGAGCCACGGGGCCCCGTCCCGTCACTCGGGGGACGGGGCGGGGCGGACCCGAAAGACTACGGCTCCACGGGGGTCTGCTGGATGCGCCAGATCTCCTCCGCGTACTGCTTGATGGTGCGGTCGGAGGAGAAGATGCCGGCGCGGGCGACGTTGATGATGCACTTGCGCGCCCAGGTGTCCGCGTCCTGGTAGGCGCGCACCACCTCGTCCTGCTTGGCCGCGTAGGACGCGAAGTCCGCCAGCACCAGGTAGCGGTCCTCCTCCAGGAGGCTGTCCACCAGGGGCTTGTAGAGGCCGCGGTCCTCCGGGGAGAAGAAGCCGGTGGAGATGAGGTCCAGCGCCTCGCGCAGCTCCAGGTTCTTCTCGTACTCGTCGCGCGGCCGGTAGCCGGCGCGCTTCCTGGCGATGACCTCGTCCGCGGTGAGGCCGAAGAGGAAGAAGTTCTCGTCGCCCACCGCCTCGCGAATCTCCACGTTGGCGCCGTCCAGCGTGCCCAGCGTCAGCGCGCCGTTGAGCATCAGCTTCATGTTGCCCGTGCCGGACGCCTCCATGCCCGCCGTCGAAATCTGCTCGGACACGTCCGCGGCCGGGATGATGCGCTCGGCCAGGCTCACCCGGTAGTTGGGCGCGAAGACGACCTGCAGCCCCGTCGTCCCCGCGTCGCTGTTGACCACCTCGGCGATTCCGTTGATGAGCCGGATGGTCAGCTTGGCCAGGTGGTAGCCCGGCGCCGCCTTGGCGCCGAACAGGAACGCGCGCGGGTGGATGATGGTGCTCGGGTCCCTGCGCGCCCGCATCCACAGCGCGACGATGTGCACCGCGTCCAGGAGCTGGCGCTTGTACTCGTGCAGGCGTTTGATCTGCACGTCGAAGATGGCCTCCGGGTTGAGCCGCACCGAGCGGAGGTCCTGGATGTGCCGCGACAGGTCCTCCTTGTTGGCGCGCTTCACCTCGCGGAACGCCTTGCGGAACGCGGGGTCCTCCGCGTGCGGCTCCAGCTCGCGCAGCTTGTCCAGGTTCGTCGCCCAGCCCTCGCCGATGCGGGAGGTAATCAGCTTGGACAGCCGCGGGTTGCACCACGCCAGCCACCGGCGCGGCGTCACGCCGTTCGTCTTGTTGTTGAAGCGCTCCGGGTACATCGCCGCGAAGTCCGGCAGCACGTCCCGGCGCAGCAGGTCCGTGTGCAGCGCCGCCACGCCGTTGATGCTGTGGCTGCCCACCACCGCCAGGTGGGCCATGCGAATCTTCTTCTCCGGCCCCTCCTCCACCAGGCTCATCCGCCTGAGCTTCTCCTGGTCATAGGGGTAGCGGATCTGCACCTGGCGCAGGAAGCGCTGGTTGATTTCGTAGATGAGCTCCAGGTGGCGCGGCAGCAGCCGCTCGAACAACGTCGCCGGCCACTTCTCCATCGCCTCCGCCAGGAGCGTGTGGTTGGTGTAGCCGAACACCGCCTGCGTAATCGACCAGGCCTCCTCCCAGCCCAGCCGCTTCTCGTCCACCAGCACGCGCATCAGCTCCGCCACGCCGATGGCCGGGTGCGTGTCGTTGAGCTGGATGGCCGCCTTCTTGGGGAAGTCCCTGAAGTCGGTGTGGTTCTTCAGGTATCGCCGGACGATGTCCGCGATGGAGCACGCGACGAAGAAGTACT
Source organism: Myxococcus fulvus (assembly GCF_900111765.1). Next base: position 643,264 of record NZ_FOIB01000002.1, on the reverse strand, counting down.
GCTGCTTGAGCCGCAGCTCCTTGCCCGCCTGGAACGCGTCGTTGGGGTAGAGGACCTTGGAGATGACCTCCGAGTCGTTCTTCTCCACCACGGAGCGCTCGTAGTCGCCCGCGTTGAAGAGCAAGAGGTCGAACTCCTCGGACGCTCTCGCCTGCCACAGCCGCAGCGTGTTCACCGTGTCGTTGTGGTAGCCCGCGATGGGCGTGTCGTACGGCACGCCCACCACCGTCTTGCCGCCCACCCAGCGCGCCACCGGCTTGCCGTCCGGGCCCTGGTGGTGCTCCACGCGCCCGAAGAAGCGCACCGGCACCGCCTTCTCCGGCCGGACGATCTCCCACGGGTTGCCGAACTTCAGCCACTCGTCGGCGCGCTCCACCTGGTAGCCGTCCACGATGTCCTGCGTGAAGATGCCGAACTCGTAGCGGATGCCGTACCCCATGCCGGGGTAGCCGAGCGTCGCCAGCGAATCCAGGAAGCACGCCGCCAGCCGCCCCAGGCCGCCGTTGCCCAGGCCCGCGTCCGGCTCCATCTCCAGCAGGTTGGTGAGGTCCACCCCCACTTCCCGCATGGCCTCGGCGGCCGCGTCGTGCATGCCCAGATTCAACAGGTTGTTGCCCAACGCCCGACCCAGCAGGTACTCCGCGGACAGGTAGTAGGCGCGCTTGGCGTCCTTCTCGTAGTACGTGCGGGCCGTGCGCACCCAGCGGTCCGCCAGCCTGTCGCGCACCGCCAGGGACAACGCCATGAAGCGGTCATGCGCGGTGGACGTCTCGTAGTTCTTCCCGCGCGAGTAGCGCACGTGGTCCAGGAACGAGCGGCGCATGGACGAAGCGTCGCGCCCGGTGCGGCCCCCATCGTCCGCCGTGGACGTGGACGTGGCGGCGGGGCGCTGCTGCGGGGAGGAAGAGGCGGGAGAGGCCATGTCGCGAGAGGTCTCCATCCGAGGTGTGTCGTCGAAGGGGATGCAACGAACGGCAAAGGGCGGTCAGGGTAGCGCAGCCGGAAGGCCCGGCACATGCGGAAAGCGCGGAGCCAGGGAGGGGGAGGATGCTCCCTGGCAAGGACCTGGGACGTCCAGGGACGATGTGACACGCGCGCCCATCCGCTCGCTTTCCCACAAGGGCCTCGTGGAACGGCCGCCCTCCAGGGCGCCGTTTGATGTAGAAATCAACGCTCATGGCCTTCCCGAAGAATGACTTGGACCAGCGCCTGGCGCTGGTTCGGCCGGAAGACACGGTCCGCGGCCTCATCTTCAACGCGGTGCTGATGCTCGCCGAGCGGCAGCTGGGCCCGGACTCCGCCGCGCGCCTGCGCGAGCCGCTCTTCAAGCGCTCACCGGTGGACTTCTTCTCCTATTCCGCCGTGGACGCCATCCGGTTGCTGTACGCCACGTCGGAGGCGCTGGAGAAGGCGGGCCGCTACCCCACGCAGGAGGACGCGGTGCGCGCGTGCGGCGCCGCCGCCGTCACCGGGTTCTTCTCCTCCACGGTGGGCCAGACGCTCACGCGGCTGATCGGCAAGGGAGACCCCAAGCGCCTCTTGTCCAACGCGCCCACGGCCTATTCCACGTTGGTCAGCTACGGGCGCCGGGAATACACCGTGTTGCACGAGCGCCACGTGCGCCTGTCCTTCCAGGGCGACATGCAGCCGGTGCAGTTCCACGAGGGCGTGTTGCAGGAGGCCCTCAAGGCCATCCAGTGCAACGGCCGCGTCGTGGGCACGCCCCACGGCTACTTCGCGGCGGACTACGACATCACCTGGGAGTCGTAGCCCGCCGCTCCCCGCGTCAGGGCGCGGCCGGGGCCTGTCCCGCGACGGCGGCCACGGAGACGGCCTCCATCTGCGAGGCCAGGTCCTGCGCCTTGGCGAGGAAGTCCGGCAAGAGCTGCTTGGGCAGCGGGTCCGCGCGGGGGAACTGCTGGTTGAGCGGGTTGGTGTAGCTGCCGCCGCGCTTCATGCCGAAGTGCAGGTGCGGCCCGGTGGAGCGGCCGGTGTTGCCCGAGTAGGCGATGACCTGCTTCTGGCTGACGCGGGCGCCCACGCGCACGCCCTCGCCCAGCTTGGACAGGTGCATGTACTGGGTCTCGAAGCCGTTGGCGTGGCGCAGCACCACCATGTTGCCCGCGGCGCCGGCCCACCCGGCCTGCGTCACGGTGCCGTCCGCCACCGCCCACACCGGCGTGCCGATGGGCGTGCCGTAGTCCACGCCGTTGTGGTTCTTCAGGTACTGGAGCACCGGGTGGAAGCGCGAGCCGAACTTGCTGGTGACGTGCGCGTACTTCAGCGGGCTCTTGAGGAAGGTCTTCTTGGCGCTCGCGCCGTCCTCCTGGAAGTAGTTGGGCTGGCCGTCCGGCAGCACGTACCGGTAGACCTTCTTGGGGCCCACGAGCCCGCCCTGGTACTGCGCGGCGAGCACCTCGCCGTAGCGCAGCACGCGGCCCTTGGAGACGAACTTCTCCACCAGCGCCCGGGCCGTGTCGCCCTTGCGCACGTCGCGGTAGAAGTCGATGTCCCAGGCGAACACGTCCGCCAGCACCATGCCGATGGCCGGGTCCTCCCCCGAGTCCACCGCCGCCTCGTAGAGCGACGTCTGGATTTCGAGCGACACCACGGACACCTGCTTCTCCACCTCAATCGCGCGCTTGCTGCCGACGAACTTCTCGCCGTCGCGGCGCACCTGCCACTCGTCCACCAGGCTCTGGCGGTAGTCGAAGAAGTCCAGCTCCCCGTCGCGCAGGACGATGCGGAACTGGTCTCCGACGCGGGAGCGGCGGAAGTCGAACACGCCTTCGAGCGCGGAGATGACGGCCGTCACCTGCGCGTCCGGGAGCTGCGCTTCATGCAGCGCGCCCGCCAGCGTCTGGCGCGGTTCAATCCGGCGGTTCTTGATTTCATACCGGACGGCGGCCTCCGAGGAGGTCACCGCCAGCAGGGCGGCCAGGGCACAGAGGGGGGAGAATCGCATGGGGCGGGCGCGAGTGTAGTGGACACCCCCGCCCCTGCCCAATCGACGGCTCGGGAAATCCCGCGCTCGCCCGCTCGGCTGCTTCGGAAGAGGGGCCTCAGTCCGGCCTTCGGCGACGGGCCGCGAGGAGCATCAGCGCGCCCACGAGGCCCAGGGACACGCCGCCTCCCGTCGAGGCGCAGCTGTGCGTCCCGGGGCGCTGGGGCGGCTCGACGATGCCCCCGTCCGGTCCACCCGCGTCGGGTGGGGGCGGGCCCGCGTCGGGTGTCCCCGCGTCCGGCTGCGTGACGGGAGGCAGGACCCGCACCTTGACCCGCGCCGCGCGTGACTGGTGGGGGACGCTCAAGGCCAGCTCGAACTCCAGCACCGTCTCCGCGTCCACGAGGGGCGCGGTGAAGTGGGGGTGTGCCGTCGTGCCCTGGCTCAGGACCACCGCGGGTCCGGCGACCTGCGACCACGCGTAGCTCAGCGCCGCGTCGAGGGGGTCGTCGCTGCGCGAGCCATCGAGCGTCACCTCCTGGCCGCTGAAGACGGTCTGCTCCTCGCCCGCGTGTGCGAGCAGGGCGCAGGTGCGCGCCTGGGGGATGACCTCCAGGAACGGCGCTGCCCGCGTGCCCTCCACGGTGATGTTGTCGAGCTCCCACCCATGCGCCTGGAAGACCCAGGCGGAGCCCATGCGGAAGCGCAGCTTGACGGTGGCGCCGCCCAGCTGCGTGCCGAAGTCCAGGGTGACGGGCGTGAGCCGCTCGGGCCATCCCGGGCTCTCGGCCACGAAGGCCGCGCGGTCCTCCAGTCGATTGCCCGTCTCGTTGTCGAGCACCCCGTTGTAGCCGGTGGCGACGAGTGACTGGACGTCCTCCCAGCTCGCGCCGCCATCCCGGGTCAGCTCGATGACGCCGCCATTCCAGTACCGGACGATGGAGGGATTGACGGGGTCCCTCCAGTACGCGAACGCGTGGCGGTGCTCGAAGCGCAGCACGAACCGGCCGCCCTCTGGAATCTCCAGCGCCGGCGTCTGCAGCACCGTGTCCGCGAAGTCGTAGCCGTCCTTCGCGAACCAGAGGCGCTCACCTGAATCGAGCGGCGAATCGACGATGCGCCAGGCCTGGTCGGCGGTCCCTCCCAGCACCACGGGGGTCCACGTCGTCGCGTGGCCCTCGACCCGGTCCGTCCGCGACGGCCCCAGGTCGTAGTTGAAGCGGGCGGTCCTCGCCCACGTGACGGTGGGCTCGCAGGCCTGGGGGCTGGTGACGACGACCTCGTAGGCCGCCGAGGGTGACTGTGCCAGCGCGGCGTCGAGCTCGACGGGAATCGACAGGTCGATGCTCTGGAACGGGGCCAGGCCGTCCACCTCACGCGTCGCGCCGCGGGGGAAGAGCAGCGCCTTCTCCGGACTGCGGACCTGCACGTCCACGTCCGTCAGCGCCACGGGGCTGTCGTTCTTGAGGGTGATGGTGAGCAGGGCCGACTCGGAGGCGTCGAGCACGCTGTCGTCGTCGCACGTGCGCACCAGCTCCATCCGCGCGGAGACGATGCGCAGGTGGGCCTGCAGCGCGGTGGACTCCTCCACGTCCTCGAACTCCACCGAGGCGCGCGGCGGAGCCACCGCGCACGAGCCCGCGCCCCGTCGGACGAAGGCCTCCGCCAGGGCTCGCATGTCCTCCTTGTCCCGGGCTCCGGCGACCATGAGCAGGGCATCGCGTTGCTCGGTGAAGGTCGGGTTGTCGGGCGTCTGGACCATGGCGTGGACGACGTAGTCCGCCATGCGTCGCCGCGCCGCCTCGAACGAGGGGATGCGCGGCTGGGCACCTTTCGTCGCGTCGAGCAGCGCGAAGTAGCCCTCCAGGAGCATGGACGCCCAGACCTCGCCGGCGTTGTGGGACTCGGCGTTCTCGATGCCGTTGTCCCGCCAGGGGTGCGTGGGGAGCGAGGCGCTGTTGGCGATGTGGCCGAGCTTCAGCGCGTTCCTCCGGGAGTCGCGCGAGTAGGGCACCCGTCGCACGCCGTAATACGGACTCTGGCCGAGCAGCTGCGCCGCATAGCTTCCGACGGCGTAGCTGCCCTGGAGGTCATCGCCATCGCGCACCATCATGTGGAGCGCGATGAAGTCGCTCCAGCCCTCGCTCAAGGCCCGGCATTGCGGCGTGTCGCAGCCCACCAGCCGGTGGAAGAGGACGTGGCCCCACTCGTGCGCGACGATGGTGTTGTCCAGGGCGCCGTCCCGCTCGACGATGGGGGCGCGGTCCATGGTGCCGGAGACGGCGGTGCTCGCGAGCAGCGTCTTGAGGGCCTCGCCGTCCTCGAAGGTGATGGACAGCGTCGGCAGGTCGGTGTGGAGCGCGGGGTCCACGTCGCGCATGTCCGGCGCAGGGGCGCCCGGGGTGTGGTTGATGACGATGAGCCCGGCGGCCCCGGCGGCCTCGGCGTTCACCGCCTTGACCTCGTAGTTGCAGTTGCCACGCTCCACCAGGACGATGGCCCCCGTCACGTCGTTCTCAATCGCATCGCATCCATCGAGCCGCGGCTCGGCGCCGTCCTCCGCCAGCACCAGCCGTCCGGTCCGCTCGAAGCGCCGCAACCCGAACTCCGCCCCGCCCGTGGTGTACCGGGGCTGTCCGGGGACGGTGAGCCCGCGCTCCTCGCGCGTCTGCCACAGGAACAGCTCCAGCTTCGGGGACTGTCCGTCCGCGGGGACGTAGGCGAAGGCATTGTTGCGCGCCTCGGGGTCCCTGCCCTGGTTCTGGGCCTCGGCCAGCAGGACGTCCCCGCCCACGCCGCCACGTCCCCGGTTGTCCACCTGGGCATTGCCCGCCGCCTCGTCGAAGCCCGCCGGGTAGTAGTCATCGTGGAGCCAGTTGGTCGTGTAGAAGAGCTGGACGATGGAGGCGACCGTCTGGCTCTGGGGCTCGAGGGGCTCGAGGCCCGGCTGATACTCCGCGCTGAACTCCCGGGTGCCGGGCGTCACGGAGGCCTGGATGTCACTGCCCTCCGAGTAGCCGTCTGGGTCCTGGTGGTCCGCGTAGGCCCAGACGTTGTTGCCCGACGTGAGCGTCGCGTTCGGGGCCAGCCACGGGTCCACCGTGCCATCGGGGTGGGTCAGGCCCTCCACCTGGACCTGGATGGGCTGGCTGAAGCCCCGCTCCGGCGTCTGCGGAAGTCCCGTGTCGTGGGGCGACAAGTCGACCAGGGGTGAATCCCCCGGCGTGCCATCCGGCTCCGCCCAGACCCGATAGGAGAATACCTCGCTCGAGATGCGATTGCGCCGCTCCAGGACGCGGCCGTCGTTCGCGTCCACGACATACTCATACCCACGGGGGCGTGGGTCTCCCGGCCGCTCGGCGAGGACGTCCATCACATACGCGGGCACCAGGCGCCCCGCGACGGAATGGTAGACACGCGTCAGACTCGCCGGCGTCACCAGGGAGATGGCGGAAGGCGTGTCCACCTCGCCCGGCGCGAGGTCGAAGCGCTGCCGCCGCGCGTGGAGCTGGCTGACCTCCCGGACGGTGCTCGAGAGCGAGACACCATACAGGTCCTCCAGGGCCCGCAGCACCGCGCTGGCGGGCGCGTACCGGAAGCCCTGGCCGTCATCGGATGTGAGGGATTGGCTCTGGGCGGCCTCCACCCCGCCGTGCAGATTGCCGGTGAACCCCACCAGCTCCAGCCGACGGGTCATCAGCACCTTGAGCTCGCCTCGCAGCACCTCCAGTCCCGCGACGCGCTGCCGGAACAGCACGCTGATGCCACCGCGCCCCACGTCGTGGACGCGGTGGACGTAGACCGCGCCCAGGTCCTCGGGCGTCAAGCCATACAAAGACGCGTGTCGTTCCAGATACCCCCAGGCGGCGGCCTCGGGCGTGCCATGGATTGGCGCCGCCGCCTCCGCGCCCGGCTCCACCCAGACCACGGTGGGGACGCCCCGGGCCTCGTCCCGTGACAGGATGCTCACGGAGGCGCCCGGGGTCGTCCCATTTCCTGTCGCTGACCGCAGGGGGCCGGTGGCGTCCGTGAGCGGCTCCACCGCGCACCCCGCGAAGAGCATCAGGGAAACCACGGTGGTCACACCGCGCACAGGACTCTTGGCCACTTGACCCCCCACGGGTTCGCGCCCGTCACGCGGACGAGCGCTCCGGCCCTACGGACAGATGTCAGTATCCCGCAGGTTGTTGATATGGCCAACCGCATTGCCTGTCATCGAGCGCGCGTAGATGCTGCCCACCCAGCTCCCATCACTGAAGGCGACGTGTGCGCGTGGTGCAAGGACTGTACCGTAGAAACCATAATCGAAGGCGGTGAGGCTGGTCGCATCCGGGAGGTTGAAGAGTACGCCTGTCTCGTCGATGCCGCCCGCGAAGACGTGACCGAAGTTGGTGAAGCGCGCCGTGGTGCCGCTCACGTTGATGACCACCAGCGAGTTGGCGGGCGCGTCGATGGAGAGCAGCGTTGCGGAGGCGAAGGCGGTTGAAGGCACGTTGAAGACGTTGACCTTGGGTGATGTTCCCTTCAACAGGACGCCGCCCCAGCTCTCCAGGGTGGTGGTGCCGTTGGCGGGCAGGGCCTTCAAGTGGCCGGAGAGGGTGCGAAGGGCCTCGCCCCGCGCGACGAAGTCGATGGGCATGCCCCGCGCGGCATTGCCTCGCTGGAAGATGACGGGCCCCACGGTGGTCAGGTTCCCTCCGTAGCGGGCGCTCCCCCAGACCGTCCCGTTCTGGAGCCTCATGTCATTGCCGGCCACCAGCACGTTGGCGGTCTCCGTCGCGGGGAGCTTCCAGCCGACCCGGAAGGCGTCCAGGAGGATGTTGCCGCCGGCGGCGACCCTGCCGCCCACGTCCACGCCCTGGCGATAGTCCTCGAGCACGAAGAGGTTGTAGTCCCCCAGCCGGACCTCCAGGCATTGGGCGGTGGTGCCCTCCTTCACCGCCACGGTGACGCTGGTGGCGATGGTGGTGTTGCGCACGACGATGGTCGCAAGGCCCGGGCCCACGCCCGTCACCACGCCATCCGGGCTCACCACGGCGACGCTGGGATTGGAGGTCGAGTAGATGGTCCCCGTGGTCGCCCGGGTGACGTCCCGCTTGACGCCGTCCGTGAAGGCGCCGACGACGACGAGGTTGCTCGTCTTGCCCACGCCGCGGATGTGGGCGTCCCCGTTGAGTACGGACAGCGAGGTCACCACCGCCGAGGAGGACACGGTGAGCGACACCGCGCTCGACTGTTGAATCTCTCCGTTCAGCGCGATTCCGGTGGCGAAGAGGGTGATGCCGCCCAGCGCCTTGGGCGGGATCTGGACCTGGACCTTCAGCGGCATGCCTTCGTGGCGCACCACGTGGCCATCCGCCACGATGAGCAGCGCCTCCGGCACGAAGCCGCCCGTGGCCTCCACGGCGACGGTGATGGTGCTCCCCGGCGTCACGACGGCGCCCGGCGCGGGTGAGGTGATTCGCAGGCCTCCGGCCAGTGCCAGGACCTCCTGGAGCTCCAGCTCCGTCGGCGTGGGCTCGCGGTGCTCGAGCAGCGGGTCGTCGTCCTCGCTCTGGGGGGCGAGCGTGCCGCCCGAGGGAGCGAAGGCGCCGCCGGCGCAGCGCGCTCTTGGGGGCACCAGGGATGGCGCCAGCAGGGATGGAGCGAACAGCGGGCCGCGAACGGGGCTGTTGAGCAGCGTCTCGATCTTGACGTGGTGGGCCACGTCGGTCGGGACCATGAAGTGCTCCGTCTCCTTGTTGGTGCGACTCACGAAGAAGGGGGACACGGCCGTGCCCGCGTCGCCGCTGAACTGTTCGGCCTCGGCCAGGAACAGGTCATGGTCATCGGTGCAGAAGATCTTGCTGTTCGCTCCGAGGATGAGCGTCCGCTTGACCGCGGCCGACGCGTCCGTGCCGTCCCACATGGGATGCAGGAACTCCATGTTGGTGTAGAGCGCGGTGGTGAAAGGCGTGAGCAGCGGTGTGCTTGCGTTCCGGTCCACCGCCAGGCCGCCGCGGCTGAACATGATGTGGGAGGGGACGGGCGTGGTCTTGAGGCTGGTGATGATGCCGCTGTCCGTCCGCAGCTCGTCGATGGCACCGCCCAGGGGGCCCGAGACCCGGATGCCCGCGTCCTGCAGGGTGTTGTTGAACTTCTGCCATTGCTCTCCGTCGACGCCTCCGTCCAGCGCCAGCAGCTTGTCCTTCACCTTCTTGAGCTCGTCGGCGATGCGCGAGCCCAGGTGGGGGGTGTTCAGGGTGATGAGCCGGTTGACCGTTCCCGCGTTGAGGTTGGAGGCGCTCTTGTAGTTGAGCCCGTCCACATAGCGGCGCGCCATGAGTCCGCCCATGCCATGCGCGAGCACCTCCACCTGGGTGACGGCGATGTCCTTGTCGCGCGCTTCGCTCAGCGCCTCGTCGATGGCCTTGCCGAGGACTTCCTTGTTGACCGCGTGGTCCATGCTCGCGGAGTTGGTGGCGGAGTAGTCGGCGCAGGTGACGTTGAAGAGCGCGTTCGTGGAGATCTCCGCATGCTCGTTCCAGGTGAGGCAGTTGGACCAGATGTCGTGGATTGCGACCACGGGCGGACGCACCACCGACAGCTCGTAGGTGTCCTCGTAGCCCGTGCCCGTCTGGGGGGTGAACCGCGTGGAGAGCTGCACGGTCCGTTCGCTCTTGTCCGCGGAGGCCCCGTCGTTGAAGTCCTCGGGGCTGGTGTACAAGGCGAAGGCGTAATACTCGCCCTGATACCCGGGAAGGGCCTCCACGTTGACGGTGACGGCCTGGGTGCTGCTCCCCAGCGCGCCGACCCCGCCGTTGACCAGCGTGGTGACGTTCATCAGGGTGAAGTCCATCCTGCCGGGGCCGGGGACCTGGGCGCGCAGCAGCAGTTGGGTGGCTCCGTCCGCCGCCACGGAGAGGATGCGCTTGCCGTCCAGCGCGGGGGTGGAGAGCTTCACCGGGTCCGTCTCCACGGTGCCGTGCTCCTGGACGACGAGCGCGGGGTTGGGGTTGATGACCTCCAGGCTGGAGACGCGCAGGTTGTCGAGCACCACCGTGGAGTCGAAGATGCCGTCGCCCACGTCGCGGATGGAGAACTCGATGACGACCTCGCCTGGAATGACGGGGACGTGGACGATCTTGAAGTCGGTGATGCCCGCGTCCGGGAAGGTGGGGGTCCTGGGGGGATAGCTGGTCGGGAAGTAGTCGGTGCCGGCGGGGTCGTCCGCGAGCAGCTTGTCGAACTTCGTGTTCTTGGCGCGCGTCTCCGAGGCATCGAAGAAGTGCGAGCTGTTGACCGAGGCCTCCTCGACGACGCGGACGCGCCTGCCCGAATCGTCCCGGACGACGGCGGTGAACTGGTCGTTGAACTGGGTGCCGATGTACTCCGGGGACTCGGCGCTCAGGAAGCGGTAGTCGAACGACAGGCGGTTGACGCCCACGGGAACGTTGAGCGTGAGGGTGAGGGTGACGACGTCCCCCTCCTCCCCGGTGGGCCCGTAGTCCCAACCAGGCTCGGGCAGGTTGTTGTCGCTGTTGATGTGGCCGGTGCTCATGACGGCCAGCGAGGTGCCCTTTCGGGGCTTGATGTCGCCGAAGGAGGCTCCGGCGAGCGCCCCCTCCAGCTCGGGCGCGCTGAGCTGGACGCTCGTCAGCCTCGCGCCGATGTCCAGGGACTGGGCCAGGGCCTGGGCCCGTTCGTCCAACTGCGCGGGCGTGGGGGCGAGCGACGCGCTCCCCTTCGCCACCCGCTGCTGGCGCGCGACGCGCTCGCGCTCCGCCCGCGCCTCGTCCCGGGAGCGCGCGGGCTGGAGGCTTGGCGTGGGTCCGACCTGGGGGGGCGGGGTGTCACTGCAGGCGACGACCAGGGCCACGAGGAACGCGGACAACAGAGCAGGGCGCATGTGCATCAGGTGACTCCGTCGCGTTGAGCGAAAAAGCAGGTCGGAATGAGGAGACGACAACGGGCATGGCCACCTCGGCGCGACGTGCGCCGGGTGGCCGGTTCGGGCCGGCGCGGACCGACCTCATCCGCGCCCGGGGACTGGATACGGCGGCCTACCTGCGCTTGGCGGCCATCACGTAGTCGCGGTGCCACTTGCGAGGCAGCTTCGCGAGCACGTTGCCGTCCTTCTGGGTCATGGCGAGCGTCTCGTACTTCCTCTGAATCTGCCCGTCACCGACCAGGAAGCCATTGGCATACACGGTGGTCTGGTCCGCGCCGAGCGCCAGCTTCTCCGCGTCCGAGCCGACCTTGACGTTGTAGACCTTGCCGGCGAACGGCTCGCGGCGGACCTCGACGAGCTTGCTGGGGCCCTTCCGGGTCAGCACCACGTCCCCCTGCTTGAGGAAGCGGGCCTGGACCATGCCGCGCGCCATCACCTGGATGGGGTGCATCTCGGTCATCAGCAGGGAGTGGCCGGCCTCGCTGCGGATGCGCACCATGGGCACCGTCTCCACGCCGACGGCCGTGTCCATGACGGTGAGCGCGGGCCGCTCCGGGTGGTTGACCTTGTCTCCAATCTTGACGCTCTCGATGGGCGTCGCGGAGCCCTCGGCCAGCTCGATTTGCGTCCCCTCGGCCAGGCAGCTGTTGGTGACGGTGATCTTCGGGAAGGTGTAGTCGAGGCGGATGTCCGGCCTCGCGGTGCTCAGGGTGACCGAGGACTGGTAGGGCTTCGAGTCCGCCACCGGCTCGACGAGCGGGAGGATGATCTTCGCGGTGAGCTTCACCTCGTCCTGCATCTGCCGGCAGTCGTCATCGAAGAGGGCGGCGTAGGTATCGGTCAGGTCCCAATAGAAGGTCTTCTTGTTGGTGCTCAGGGAGACCCGGCTCCAGAACTGGGACATCTTGGCCTCTCTCACATTGCTGTCGGTGAGGTCACAGCCTCCACCGTCGTTGGTGAGGATGAGCTTGAGGAAGCCGTACCTGTCACCTGTCCCGCCGGCGAGCGTCTCGGCCTTGTACCGGTTGATGGTCGCCTCGTCGAAGATGTGATTGCTGCTGACGGAGACCTGCCCCTTGAGCGGCAGCTTGACGGCGTAACCGATGCCGGTCAGGTTGTAATCGCAGTCCCCCGTCCAGGTCCGGTTGAGGCACACGGAGATGACGCCGTCGTTGAGCACCAGGTCCTTGGGGGCCTGGACCGTCAGCCCGGACAACATGGGCCGCTCCTGGTTGTTGCCGGCGGTGCCCACCTCCGAGCCGAACTCGGTGAACTGGAAGGAGTCGGTGAAGCCGTTCACCGTGTCCTCCGCCTTGTAGGTGGAGACCCGGTAGCGCTTGATGCTGGTCCTCGACAGGTCTGCCAGGGCGCTGACCGCCACGTTCTTCCCGCTGTCGAAGTGCTCCACCCAGGCCAGGTCGCCCAGCGGGTAGCCCGACACGTCCGAGAACGTGGTGTCCGTGTACGTGTAGTACGAGCCTCCAGGGTAGGTGGAGATGGCGGTGGCGCGCCCATCATTGGGCTCGGGGGTGTAGTCACCCGAGCTGGACATCTCCAGTGCATGTATCTCCCGGATGCTCGACGTGGTCGCCGAGGCGAGCTCGTCCTCGGCCGCATGGCCCGCCTTGTACCCCTTGGCCACGTGGTCTCGGCGCCGCTGCTCGATGGCCTCGAAGAGGTAGGGCGAGTTCTCGGCGGTCTTGCCGGCCAGCTTCAGGCGCGACCGGGCGAAGCGATACTGCGCCGGGTCCGCCATGTTCAGTCGGATGCGCACATCCGGCTTGGTGAGCCCCTGGACGTAGCGCTCGTCGCTCAGGTAGGTCGTCCACTCCGCCTTGGACAGCCGGCTGGAGTCCCCGAGCCCCTGCAGCGTGCGACCGAAGTCCACCGCCTGCTCGTCGCGAGGGCCGGACGAGCAACCCGACAGGAAAGCCAGACAGGCCGTGCTTCCCATCACCAGCAAATGACGCATTCGTGACATGGCGCTTCCTCCTCGTCGTGGAACAGCTTTCACAGGCACACTTCCTCGAAGTCGGGACAGCAGTCGTTGAAGTCGAGGCAGGTGGGGTCGCAGAAGCAGCTCACCGCCGCCTGCCCGCACAATCCCTGACAGCTGTCGGTCGTCGCCACGCAGTGGGCGTTGCCCTGGTCCAGGTCACTGAAGAGCATCAGGTCGGGGCTGCCCTTGCGGTCCGCCACGCAGGAGAGCGTCGCCGAGCCCTTGAGCTTCGCGTCGAGCTGCGCGGGCGTGACGTTCGGGTGCTCGCCCAGGTACTGCGCCAGGGCGCCCGCGACGTGGGGGCTGGCCATGGAGGTCCCCGTCTCGAACTGGGCCGCCACGGCGTCTCCCGTCCAGGCCCCGAGGATGTCCACGCCTGGCGCGAAGAGGTCCACGCAGGCCCCCCAGTTGGAGTCGCTCCAGCGTTGGTCGTTCCCGTCGACGGCCGCCACGGTGAGGGCCTTGGGCTCGCTCGCGGGAGACTGCGTGCATGCATCCAGGTTGTCGTTGCCCGCGGCGACCACGACGGGGATGCCCGCGTTCACCAGTTGCGCCACCGTCGCGTTGGTCGTGGGGGAGAGCGGGCCGGTGAGGCTCAGGTTGGCGACACACCGCGCGGCCTGGGCGGCGCAGTCACTCCGGACGAACTCCAGGCCCATGATGACGGTGGCCCAGCTGCTCCTCCCGGCGCAGGTCAGCACCCGCACGGCGTGGAGGGTCGTCTGCCGGGCCATGCCGTACGTGGTGCCCCCGATGAGGCTCGCCACGTGGGTGCCATGTCCGTTGCAGTCCTCGTAGCCCCGCCCGTCGGGGATGAAACCCTCCGAGGTGTCAATCCGGCCGGAGAACTCCGAGTGCTGCGTGTTGATGCCGGTGTCGAGGACATACACATGCGTCCCCACGCCGGTGGCGTCGCGGTCGTCGTACAGGCCGTTGCGTCCCTGGCGCTGGTCCACGCGGTCGATGCCCACCGTGTCGGTGGGGTAGACGGCGGAGAGCGACACGGATTGGTTCTGCTCGATGGCGGCCACGGCGGGGTTGCGGCGCAGCCGTTCGAGTTGAGTGGCGTCCAGGCGCGCGGCGAAGCCCGGGATGACGGAGTAGCGATGCAGCAGCGCGTTGTCGCCACCCGCGCGAGCCACTTCGTCCTCCGTCGCCGCCATGGCCCGGCCCGTGACGGCCTCGCCGAAGACGACGATGTACTCGTCGGGGATGCGCGCCTCGGGGGCCGCCAGGTCCAGTCGCGCCAGGTGCTTCGCGTCCACGTCCCCGGTGGAGCCCGCGCGCGGCGCCTCGCACGCGCTCCATCCCAGCGCGAGCCCGCAGAGCAAGGACAGCACGTGGAGCTTCATTCCAGGGAAGGGACGGGCAAGGTTGGAGGGAGTCCGCATGGGGTCCTGATGCGCAGCCGGGTGGCGCCCGCGCCGACACGGGGGCTCTCCCGGATGAACGGGTGAGGTGGTGATGACAGACGCGCCCCGGTCGGCGCGGTGGAGGCAATCAGGAGGGCGTGTCTCGCGATGGACCGGGAGGACTGCTGGCTGCGCTGAGGCCGGGTGGCCTGCCGCGCACAGGGTGCTCGACTCGACGGCGGCGCTGGGATGAGGGGCGTCTAGAGAAACGGTCGCGAAGGAAGGACGCCCGCTGTCTTCAACCTATGCACAGATTCTCGATATTCACTTGGGGTGAACTGTTTCATCGAGAATGCGTGTCAGGCTGAGATGAATCTGGCTCTCCACGGTGCGCAGGGCGCTGGTGAACTCCTGGGAGGAGAGGTCCAGGCGTTCCTTGAGCAGACGCCGCGTCTCGTCATGCACGGCCTGCTGGGCGCTCTGGAGCCAGCGGGAGATGGTGGATTGATTGACGCCGAAGAGGGTGCCGAGCTTCGGGGTGGAGAGGCGATCCACGAAGTGCAGCCGCAGCAGGTAGCGGTGCTCGGCGGGGAGGATGGCGAAGGCCGCCTCCAGGGCCTTGCGGAACTCGTCATGGAAGCGGCGCTGGATGGTCTCCAGCTCGGGGTCGGGATGGGGGGCGGGGAGCAGCTCCAGGAAGTCGTCGCTCGTGGGGCACGGCTCGTGGGACTTGCGCAGCAGGCTCAACGCGGTGCGCAGGGCCACCACGCGCACCCAGTTGGCCAGGGAGCCCCGGCCCGAGTACTCGGCGATGCGCGGGGCCGCGTCGGTGCGCACGAGGAGCCGCTCCCGGAGCTGCTGGCGCACCTCGTCCACCACCGCCGCTGGCAGCCGCATGTGTGAAAGCGCGGCGGGCACGGCGGTCATGTGGTGGCGCTCGAAGGCGGCGAGCGCGGCGGGCAGGCCCTCGACGCAGCCACACGCCAGATAGAGGTCCCCCGCGTCGAACCGCTCCAGCGCCGCCGTCAGCTCGTCACCCGGGGCCAGGCGAGGCAAGTGCAGGGCCAGATGCCGGACGAGGCTCTCCGCGGGCAAGGGGATGTCCGGCCACCGCGCGCGCCCCTCGCGCCAGAAGTGGGACAGCCGCGACTCCAGCTCCTCCGTCGTGGCGGACGTTCCCAGGCGGCCCGCATGCGCCAGGAACAACGGTGCGAATGCCAAGCCCCCCTCCTTCATCCCCTCAGTATATCCCAACAGGCCGACTTTACTGGCTGTGCAGGTTAATCTAGGTGAAGGTGTCCTTTGGGCATGAAACGGAAGTGTTGCTCGCCGTCCCGGTGGCGGCCCGTTTCATGAGAGGCTTGGGCCGGGGGCATACAGGGGGTGGCAAATCCTTTCATCCGGCTGCCTGTGCGAGGAAGACGTGGTGGCGCTCGTCGAGGAGCGGCTGGACAGCGGGGCCCGGGGCCGGGTCCATCGCCACGCCGCCGAGTGTCCCGCGTGTCGGGAGCTGCTGGTCGCCGTCATGCGCAGCCAGTCCTGTCCGGGCCCCCTGGACGCGCCGTTGCCGCCCTGTGGGCCCGCGGCGGCGCGGACGTGGACGCCGCCCGGGGTGCTGGACGAGTTCCACCTGGTGCGGCTGTTGGGGCGGGGCGGCATGGGCGCGGTGTACCTGGCGCATGACACGTCATTGGACAGGCTGGTGGCGCTCAAGCTGAGCGTCGCGCTGGAGCCGGACACCAGCACGTTGGACAGCTTCGCCATCGAGGCGCGCGCCATCGCCCGAATCAAGCACCCCAACGTCGTCACGGTGTTCCGGGCAGGGCAGGTCGAGGGGCGGCCGTATCTGGTGTACGAGTACGTGGACGGCAAGAGCCTGGCGGAGCTGGCGCTGCCCCTGCCGTGGCGGTACGCGCTGGACATCGCGCTGGGGCTCGCGCGGGGCCTGAGGGCGGCGCATCAGCGCGGGGTGCTCCACCGGGACGTGAAGCCGGGCAACGCCATCCTGGACGCGGATGGCAGCATCAAGCTGCTCGACTTCGGGCTCGCGGCCTTCGTGGGGACGGACCGCTCGAAGCCGTGGGCCGTGCCGGGCGTCGTCGGCACGCCGCGCTACATGGCGCCCGAGGTCCGCCTGGGGGCGCCGGCCACGCCGCAGAGTGATTTGTATGCCCTGGGGCTGCTCGTGTACGAGCTGTGCACGGGACGTGTCCCGCATGTGCGCGCCTCCGGTGCGGACCGGGTGGCGGCCGCGCTGGTGCCGCTGGTGGACCTGGTGCCGGGAGTCGACCTGGACTTCGCGGAGGCCGTCGAGCGCTGTCTGGAGGAGGACCCGTCCGCGCGCTTCGGCCGCGTGGATGCGCTGTGCACGGCGCTGGAGCGCCTGGGGGCGCGGGGGCAGGACGCGGGCTTCGCGCCCGTGAGGTCCGCCGCCATCGCGGAGACCCGCCCGTGAGCGGGCCCCTCGCCGGGGGTTACAGCTCCACCTTCTTCTCCGTCTGGTTCGTCCCGTCGAAGCGCAGCATCACGCCCTTGTTGTCGTAGCGGGTGACGATGTTGACGGGGCGGCGCCACAGGGACTGGAGGTTGCGCAGCGTCTCGCGGGCGTAGTCGCCCTTGAGGTCCTGGCCGTCGTGCTTGTGCGCGAGCAGGAGCTCCCCGCGGTTCTCGTGGTTGCCGTCCACCACCTCGATGATGGGCTGGCCGAAGTTGGTGAGCCCTTGCAACAGCTTGCTCTTCACCTTGCGGAACTCGCGGTCGAGGATCTCCCACGAGTTGCGCTTGTCGTTGAAGCCATACACGAAGAGCTTCTGCTCCATCGCGAACTCGGGCGTCAGGAACGTGTCGATGAAGGTGATGTCGTTGTAGTGCTTGCGGACCTCGAAGATCTTCTCGCGTCCGGCGCCCAGCTTCTTGTCCCAGTTGCGGCGGGCGCGCAAATCATCACACTCGTCCCACTCCTTGCCGAAGCGGCCCTTGTTCCAGCGCTCCTCGATGTCCCGCCACAGCTCGATGCCCAGCTTGTAGGGATTGATGGCGCCGGGGCGCGTGCCCATGGTGCCGGAGTGGTGGTCGGCGTAGTCGATGATTTCGTCGTCGCGCAGCGCCCTGCGGGTCATGATGGTGGAGTGCCAGTAGCTGGCCCACCCCTCGTTCATGATCTTCGTCTGGCCCTGGGGCGCGAAGTAGTAGGCCTCCTCGCGGAGGATGGCCAGGATGTCCGACTCCCACGGCTCCAGCGGCGCTTCCTCCAGGAGGAAGAGCAGCACGTCGCGTTGGGGGCGCTCGGGGAACTTCTTGGCCCGCTGCTTCTCGTCCTCCACCTTCTTGCGCTGGGAGTCGAGGAACTCGGACGGGTTGATGTAGCCGCGCATGTACTCGCGGCCGACCTTGAAGCCCTCCACGCGCTCGTTGGACTTGAGCTCGTCTTCCGCGCGCCTGGGGTCCGGGTTGCGCCGGATGTGGGGCGAGTGCTGGTCGATGAGGTTCTCCAGGCTCAGCGTCCGGTCGATGAAGTCCTCGACCTTCTCCACGCCAATCTTGTCCACCCAGCGGCGCACCCGCGTGGCGTGGTTGGCCATCTCGTCGATCATCCGCCGGTTGGTGTGGCGGAAGGAGAAGTTGTTCTTGAAGAAGTCGCAGTGTCCGTAGACGTGGGCCATGACCAGCTTCTGGTCCACCTCCGGGTTGCTCTCCATCAAGTACGCGTAGCAGGGGTCGTTGTTGATGACGAGCTCGTAGATCTTGCTCAGGCCGTACTCGTAGCCCTTGGAGAGCTGCTCGTACTCCATGCCCCAGCGCCAGTGCGGGTAGCGGGTGGGGAAGCCGCCGTAGGCGGCGACCATGTTCATCTCGTCGTAGGACACCATCTCGAAGACGGTGTCGAAGAAGTCGAGTCCGAACTCCTTCGCGTAGCCGTGGATCTCATCCCTCAGCGCGGCGAGACGGGGCGTAAGGCTCTTGGGCATCGGGAAGTCTCTCCGGAGGACAGGTGGGGGCGTTGAGGCTTCAGCGTCCCTTGCCGAGGAAGTCCTTGATGGACGCGTAGATGGCGTCCTTGTCCGCGATTTCGCTGAGCGCGACGTTGGGGGTGTCACCCACCGCCTCGCGAAGGTCCTTGATGAACTGACCGCTGCCGTAGGGGGACTCCACCTGTCCGTAGGCGAACTGGTTGACGTTGGGCAGCACGTCGTTGCGCAGCATCTCGATGCACTGGCGCGTGTCGTCCGCGCTCCAGTTGTCGCCGTCGCTGAAGTGGAACGGATAGACGTTCCACGCGCTCTTCGGGTAGTCGGCCAGGATGATGTCGCGGCAGAGCTTGTAGGCGCTGGAGATCATCGTCCCGCCGGACTCGCGGGTGTGGAAGAACGTGTCGCGGTCCACCTCGCGCGCCACCGCGTCGTGGATGATGTAGCGCGCCTCCAGGCCCTTGTATTGGTGGCGCAGCCACGTATCGAGCCAGAAGCTCTCGATGCGGACGATCTCCTTCTGCTCGTCACCCATGGAGCCGGACACGTCCATCATGTAGATGATGACGGCGTTGGTCTCCGGGAGGTCCTGCAGCTTGTAGCTGCGGTAGCGGCGGTCCTCGCGGGTGGGGATGATGACGGGCCTGGCGGCGTCGTAGGTGCCGGCGGCAATCTGTCTGCGCAGGGCCTGCTTGAAGGTGCGCTTGAAGTGGCGCAGGGATTCGGGGCCGGTGGTGTTGATGCCGGTGTAGCGAATCTTCTGGGTGATGATCTTCTCGTTCTGGCGCCGCTCGATGTTGGGCAGTTGCAGCTCCTCGCCCAATATCTGCGCCAGCTCCTCGAGCGTGACATCCACCTCCAGGGCGTGGTCTCCCTCGCCCTGGCCGGCCTGGTGCCCGTCCCCGGGCTCCACTGCCCCGGGGCCGAGCTGCTGGCCCACCTCGCCGTCACCCTGGCCGACGCCGCCCTGCTCCTTGTGGCCGTACTTGAAGCGGGGGATGTCGATGAAGGGGATGGGGATGCTGATGGCATCCTTGCCCTTCTTCCCAATCATCTCGCCCTTCTGCACGTACTTGCGCAGGTTGGCTTTGATCTTCCCGCGGACGATCTGTTTGAAGCGGGAGTGGTCCTGGTGGATCTTCAAGGTCACGACGGCTCGCCCTTCTCCTGAGGTGGTTACTCCTTCGCGTCGCCGCGGGCGAAGATGCTCGCCACGAAGTTCAACACGTCGGTGGAGCAGATCTCGCAGTAGCCGTAGTTCTTCATCATCCGGTCCTTCACCAGGTCGATCTTCTCCTGGGTCTCCTTGTCCACGACGGAGGAGACGAGGTTCTTGAGCTTGATGCTGTCCTTCTGGTCCTCGAACAGCTTCAGCTCGAGCGCCTTGTGCAGCCGCTCATTGGTCCGGTAGTTGAAGGTCTTCCCCTCCACCGCCAGCGCGCCGATGTAGTTCATGATTTCGCGCCGGAAGTCGTCCTTGCGGCTGTCGGGGATGTCGATCTTCTCTTCGATCGCCCGCATGAGCCGCTCGTCCGGCTCCTCGTAGAGGCCGGTGTACTTGTTCTTGACCTTCTCCTTCTGGGTGTAGGCCTTGATGTTGTCGATGTAGTTGCCGCACAGCTTGCCGATGGCGTCCTCGTCGGCGCTGATGGCGCGCTGGACCTCGTTCTTGACGATGTCCTCGTACTCCTGCTTCACGGAGGTGAGCAGCTCCTTCATCCGCTTGCGCGCGTCCTCGTTGCTGATGAGCGAGTGCGTCTTGAGGCCCGCCTCCAGCTCGTTGAGGACCATGAAGGGGTTGATGCAGCCCTCGCCCTTGTCGCTCACCAGCGCGTTGGAGATTTTATCCTGGATGTAGCGCGGGGAGATGCCCTCCAGGCCCTCGCGGATGCTCTCCTTGCGCAGCTCCTTGATGTTGTCCTCGGTGAAGTTGGGGAGCGTCTTGCCGTTGTAGAGCTTGAGCTTCTGCAGGAGCGACAGGTTGTGCTTCTTGGGCTCCTCCAGGCGCGTGAGCACCGCCCACATGGCCGCCATCTCCAGCGTGTGCGGCGCGATGTGCTTGCCCTTGATGGCGCGGGAGTTGAAGTCCTTCTCGTAGATCTTCACCTCCTCGGCGAGCTTGGTGATGTACGGCACGTCGATCTTCACCGTACGGTCCCGCAGGGCCTCCATGAACTCGTTGTTCTCGAGCTTCTTGTACTCGGGCTCGTTGGTGTGGCCGAGGATGACCTCGTCGATGTCCGTCTGCGGGAACTTCTTCGGCTTGATCTTGTGCTCCTGCGACGCGCCGAGCAGGTCGTAGAGGAAGGCGACGTCCAGCTTGAGCACCTCGACGAACTCGATGATGCCGCGGTTGGCGATGTTGAACTCGCCGTCGAAGTTGAACGCGCGCGGGTCGGAGTCCGAGCCGTACTCCGCGATTTTGCGGTAGTTGATGTCACCGGTGAGCTCGGTGGAGTCCTGGTTCTTCTCGTCCTTGGGCTGGAAGGTGCCGATGCCCACGCGGTCCTTCTCGCTGAAGACGAGCCGGTTGACGCGCACGTGGTCCATCACCCGCGCGAAGTCGCCGTGGTACTGCGTCATCAGGTCCTTGAAGACGAAGCGGCAGGCGGGGCACAGCTCCGAGCCGTCCGGGATGGTGTAGCCGGAGTCGGGCGGGGACAGCTCCTGGTAGACCTTGGAGCGCCACTCGCGGGGAACCAGGTTGAGCGGCTCCTCGTTCATGGGGCACTTCATCTTCTCCTTCACGACGGTGCCATCCGGCAGCTTCTTGTCGGTGGTCCAGGAGAAGGTGTACGCGGCGCCCTCGGGCGTCTTCGAGTAGTCCTCGGTGCCCTTCTTGAGCAGGCGCGCGATGGTGGACTTGGACGAGCCCACGGGGCCGTGCAGCAGGATGACGCGCTTCTCGGTGCCGTAGCCCTGGGCCGCGGACTTGAAGACGTTCACCAGCTTCATCAACGGCACGTCCAGGCCGAAGATGGCGTCCCGGCCGCCGAACTTCTCGTCGCTGAAGAAGTGGTAGCGGATGAGCTTCTTCTTGTTGTCGATGTACTCCGACTTCCCGTGACTGAGGATCATGTCGTAGATCCTCTGGAAGGCCGTGCGCGTGACCTTGGGGTTCTTCCGGACGATTTCGAGGTACTCCTCGAAGTTGCCTTCCCAGTTGAGCTCCGCGTAGGTCTTCGCGTCCTGGAGCGCGGCGATTTTGGAGACCCACGAACCCTTCTCAGCGTCCCTCATGTCTCTCCCTCGGAAGCCGGCCTGGGGTGCGAGGCACTCGCGCCCTAGGGGGCCAGAATGGTGAACCTGGAGGGCTGGATTGCCATTCCACAACCATCCCGCCGAGGTCCCAGGCACGACAGCCCTGCAGCCAATTCGGGACCCCGCCGCGGAATGGGACCGCGCGTTACGCTCGTGTCAGGGGCAGGACGCCGCGAAAGGCGCGCCCCCTCCACGGGGTGAAGAGGCAAGGGTGATTATAGGGCGGCGCGTGCAACGGGGTAGGTGCCCCCCCGGAACGCGAGGGGTATTGAACGCCTGACGGCCTTGCCAGAGGCGGACTGTTGGCTGGTTGTGGGGCGGCGTCTGTGTTCCTTCCACATGTCGGCGGTGCCGGTGAGGGGCGTCGGACATCCCTGACAGCAGCCAGGCGGGCGTGCCTGCACCGAAGGGTGATACATTCGCCACGCGGTACACGTTGGCCTGGTCCGCGGCGCCTCCAGGGCGCGCGAGGGCGGCGGTGTGCTCGCTCCGCCGCGCGGTTCGCTGAGGGTGAAGTCGGCTGCGGGGAGTCGGGAGAAGACGGGGTCACCGGCTTGGCTTTGGGCCGTGCCTGCGTATCCTGCCGCGCGTCATGGCGACCGCACCTACCTCCGTCTCCCACCCTCCGTCCTCCGTGCCGAGTCTCGCGGCGGTTCCATCCCCCGCGCCCGAGCCGAGCACGCGCCTTCACATCGGAGTGCTGTTGGCAGTGGCGCTGGTGCCCCGGCTGCTCGTCTTCTTCGTGAACGAGAACCTGTACGGCGACGCGGTGGTGCGCACGGAGCTGGCGGAGCGGTGGCTGCGCGCCCCGCACCTCATCACCGCGTACGGTGATGGCGCGTACCAGTTCGGCCCGCTGCACATGTACCTGGTGGGCATCGCGCTGTCGGTGTTCGACCGGGAGGTGGCCGGGCGCGTGGTGAGCCTGCTGTTCGGCGTGCTGTCGGTGGTGCCGTTGTTCGCGCTGACTCGGCGGTTGTTCGACTGGCGTGCGGGCGTGGTGGCCGCGCTGGTGTTCAGCGCGTGGGGCATGCACCTGCAGTTCTCCACCACCGCGGGCAGCGAGGCGGTGTCGCTGTTCTTCATGCTGGCCGCGTTCGCGTTCTACGCGGAAGGGGTGGACGAGAACCGCTTCGCGCCGCTGTTCCAGGCCGCGCTGATGCTCAACCTCGCGTGCGCGCTGCGCTACGACGCGTGGATGTACATCCCGCTGTTGTGCCTGGGGCTGTTCTTCAGCAGCCAGGACAAGGTGGCGGCGGTGACGCGCGCGGTGGGCTTCGGCCTCGCCTGCCTGCCGTTCCCCCTGTTGTGGATGCAGGGCAACGAGCTGATGCACGGCGACCCGTTCTACCCGGTGAAGGCGGTGGAGGACTTCCACCGGGACTGGGTGGCGTCCTCGGCGGGCTCGGGGGCGGCCATTGGCTGGCGCGCGCAGCAGCTGTTCTTCTGGCCGGGCGTGGCGCTCTTCACCCTGACGCCGGGCGTGGGGCTGCTCGGCCTGTGGGGCATGGTGAAGGCGTGGAAGGCGCGGCCGGACACGCGCTGGCTGGTGGCGGCGGCGGTGGTGCCCGCGGCGTACTTCACGTTCCGCGCGGTGGTGCTGCTCAACTTCGTGCCGCTGGGGCGCTTCACGGTGACGCAGCTGGCGGTGGTGCCGGTTTTCGTCGCGTTCGGCTTCTGGGCGCTGATGGGCTCCAGGAGCGAGGGCGCGCGCAAGGCGGTGGCGGGCGTGTCCGCGCTGCTCGCGGTGGTGCTGCCGGTGGCGCTGGGCCTGTACACGTTCCGCGACGACGGGCGCCTGCAGACGTCCCTGCGGCCGGTGAGCCCCACGTCGACCAACCCCGTGCCGGTGATGCGCGTGGCGGACTTCGTGAAGGCGGAGGTGGCCGAGAAGGGCGGGGCGCTCGCGCTGGATACGGACCCCAGCTACATGGACCTGCAGGTGGCCTTCTTCTCCGGGCTGCCCGAGGAGCGCATCGCGCGCGTGCGCTGGGACACCTTCCGCAAGCTCTTGGGGGAGACGCGGCCGGAGGTGCTGGTGCGCTTCGACCAGGGCGCGCTGGCGAAGGACCCCGGGGTGACGCTGGAGGGGCGCACGCTGACGTTGGACGGCGTCGCCTACGAGGAGCTGGACGGCTTCACCGCGCCGCTGCACGTCTACCGGCGCCGGCCTTAGCGGCCCGGCGGCGTCACCCGGAGTGGCCGGGTTCGTCGTCGTAGTCGTCCGGGTGGTAGTCGGTGTCCCTGGGGCGGCGCGCGTCCAGCCAGCCCTGGAGGATGAACTGGGCGGCCACCTGGTCGATGACCTCCTTGCGGCGGGCGCGGCTGACGTCCGCTTCCAGGAGCGTGCGCGTGGCGGCCACGGTGGACAGCCGCTCGTCCCAGAGCTCCACCTGGAGGCCGAGCGCCTGCGTCAGGGCGTCCGCGAACTTGCGCGAGGCCTCCGCGCGGGGGCCCTCCGAGCCGTCCATGTTGAGCGGCAGGCCGAGGACGAAGCGGTCCGCCTCGTGCTCGCGCGCCAGGGCGCCGAGGGCGGCCAGGTCCGCCTTGAGTGACGTGCGTCGAATGGTGGTGACGCCCTGGGCGGTGAGGCCCAGGCCATCCGAGACGGCCACGCCGATGGTCTTGGTTCCGAAGTCCAAACCCAGGGTTCGCATGCGTGCCGCAACTTAACCGCATCCTCCCTCACGGACCGCGCCGTCCGTTGACGGGGACGTGCCCGGGTTGTCAGTCCGGCTAACCGACGGAATTCGCTCGCGTGGTCGCCGGGCCGCCTCCCGGCACCGTCGCTGCAACCCCCACGAGTCATCGCGCGGCACTCCATCAACCCGCCGCGTGGGAGGACTCATGGTGGACTTCTTGAAGAGCGCGACGAACCTGCTGGCCCGCCCTGAGGGCACGGCGATGGAGGGGGCGGGGGACGCGGGGACTCTCTCTCCGCTCGTCTCCAGCTCCATCAAGGCCGCCACGGGCGTCATGACGGGCAACGTGCTGCAGGCGGCGACGGGCGTGGCGGGCGTGGCGGAGGAGCTGAAGAAGAACCCGGCGGCGAAGACGGAGTACGCGGCCTCGGCGGGGGCCGCCGCGAAGACCCAGGGCTATGCCCCGCTGCTGCCCGCGAGCACCAGCGCGCTGGACCCGAAGATGCTGGAGTACGAGGCCGCGCTGAAGGTGCTGGAGGCGAACTTCGAGCAGCTGGACCTCGCGGATGGGAAGAAGTCCGGCTCGCTGTCGAAGGAGGAGCTGCGGCGCGCGGCCAACGACGCCAGCCTGTCCCCGCAGCTTCGCGACGCGGCCCGGTTCCTCACGCAGAACGCGGCGCTGTTCGAGCGGGTGGACTCGCGCGGGCTGCTCTCGTCGCTGATGCCGGTCCTGGGGAGCATCTACAACGACGACCGCATCAAGCTGTCGGGCGTCCGCGCGGAGCTCAAGCGGGTGGGGGAGGAGTTCGCCCGGTATGGCCGGCCGACGGCGCCGCCGGTGTCCCCGCCCAAGCAGGAGGACTGCCCGCCCGGCACGACGCCTCCTCCCTCCACCGGTGGGCCGTCACCGGGGCCGCGTCCCACCACACCGGGCAATCCGTCACCGGGGACCGGAGGTGGCACCGGTGGCACGGGCGGTTCGAATGGCTCGGGCGGAGCGGGGCCGGTGGGGGGCGGCAAGCCGCCCACGTCGAAGGACCCGGACTTCCGTGAGTACCTCGAGGCGGTGGCGGTGCTGCGCGACAACTGGGGGACGTTCGACACGGCGTCGGGCGTGAAGGATGACCGGGTGACTCGCGCGGACATGCTGGCGCTGCTGAGCAATCAGGGCGCGTCTTCGACGCTGAAGAAGGCCGCGCAGTTCTTCAAGGACCACCCGGAGTACTTCGACCGGCTGGAGATGGCGGCGGGCATCGACGGGCGCGACGGCATCATCGGCCTGTTGGATGTGAAGGCGGAGCTGGAGCAGTCGAAGGACGTGAAGACGAACACGCCGAGCAAGGCGAGCTCGAGTGTTCGCGGCATCGTCGACAACCCGCGCATGAGCATCGAGGACAAGGTGCAGGCGATCCTCGGCGCCATCTCCAGCGACACGGACACCGAAATCATGGAGGTGATGGAGCAGATGGCGACCGCGGGCGAGGACCGCGCGACGCTGGGCTCCACGGACGTCGACAAGAAGAAGGCGGCGAAGCTCGACGGGGACATGCGCGAGCTGGAGCTGCGGCTGCAGCGCCTGCTGGAGAAGCGCAAGGCCATGTTCGACCTGATGAGCAACATGTCCGCCAAGTTCAACGAGATGGCGAAGACGGCCATCTCCAACCTGCGCGGAGCCTGAGGCCATGGGTCGCGTCATCAAACACGAGGCAGGCGAGGGCATGCGGATGGAGACCGGGGCGGTGCACAGGATGCGGTCCTTCGCGCGGGGCGAGGCGACGTGGGCGGAGGTGGAGGGGATGACCTTCGAGGAGGCGAAGGCGATTGCGCAGGTGGGGTGCGACCTGGCGGCCGCGGGGCGGCTGGAGGAGGCGCGCATCCTCTTCGAGGGGCTGGTGGCCGGGAACCCTCGGGACGCGGGCGCTCACGCGGCGCTGGGCACCGTGTACCAGAAGCTCGGGAGGCTGGAGGAGGCCATCGCGGAGTTCAGCGCGGCGCTGGCGCGGGACGCGGGGCATCCGGTGGCGCTGGCGAACCGGGGGGAGCTGTACCTGCGCAAGGGGGAGCGGCAGGGCTTCACGGACCTGTCGAAGGCGGTGGAGGTGGACCCGCACGGTGAGACGGCGGCGGGGCGCAGGGCGCGGGCGCTGGTGAAGGCCATCACGCTGGTCGCGGTGGAGAAGCTCAAGCAGGACGCCCAGCAGCCGTAGCTGGGTGGCGTGGGGGGAGGAAGTGCCGCTGGCGCTCGGGGGAGTGGCCCGGCGGCGGCTGTCGGCGGGTGGGCTCGGGTGGAGAGGGTAGGGGAGTGGTGGAGCCCACCTGCCGGCCGCTTTTTCACATCAGGGAGCGGGCAGGTCGGCCAGTCGCTCGCCCACGGGGGGATGGCTCATGCCCTTGAGGACGACCCAGCGCGGAGGGTCGGGGTCCATCTTGTTGACGCGCGCGGCCTTCACCAGCATGCGGCGGAACGCGTCGACGTCGTGGGTGAGGCGCAGGGCGAAGCGGTCCGCCTCGCGCTCGCGCTCGCGGGAGAAGGCCCCGGCGATGGGCGCTCCCAAAAGCAGCACGAGCGACAGGAGTAGCGAGAGCAGCGGCAGGGTGCGGATGTCCGCGAAGCGCGAGGTGCCGAACCAGTTCCGCGCCGCGGCCCTGCGCAGCATCCGGTCGATGGCGAAGAGGAGCGCGACGACGGCCAGGGAGGAGGCGATGCGGCCCGGCCACTTCTGCTCCTGCACATGGCCGGCCTCGTGGGCCACGGCCGCGAGCACCTCGTCCTCGGAGAGCTCCTGGAGGATGACGTCGTTGAGGACGATGGCGCGCGTGGGCCCCTGGCCCGCGAAGTACGCCTGGATGCGCCGCGAGGCCACGGAGGTCTTCTCCACCAGCACGTCGGAGAAGGGGATGTCCGCCTGGGCCATCAGCGCCGTCATCCGCGTGCGCAATGGGCCCGGGGGCAGCGGCTCCTGCTCGAAGTAGAGGCGGCCCCGGTACGTGTCCAGCGCGGAGGAGACGAGCATCAGCAGGGCCACGGGCACGCCCAGCACCCACCACCAGTGGCGCGTGCGGCGGGCCAGGCCATACAGGCCGATGACGAGCGCGGCGATGGCGAACCCGCCCAGCAGGTGTCCCTTGAGCATGTCCCGGGCGAAGGCGGCCGGGGTGTAGTTGGACATGCCGTGCTGGTGCTCCAGCGTGTACGCGAACCAGATGTCCACCGGCGCGTAGACCAGCTTCACGAACAGGTCCGTCATCAGCGCGAAGATGACGGCCGCGCCCCAGCCGGACTCACCCCACAGCCGGTCCATGGCGCTGAAGAAGGCGCGGCTGACGGGCGCGGTGCGCAGGAAGCCGAAGCGGCGCTCAAGCCCCGCCGCGGCCGCCGTGGCCATGCGGAAGAAGGGCCGCACCAGCACGCCCAACATCAGCGCCAGCAGGGCGAACCGCGCGAAGGGGTTCACCGCCGCGCGGATGTAGTGGGGCAGGTGGTAGGCGTGAATCTCCGCGAGCTGCTCGGGCGTGAAGAGGGGCTCCATGGCAGGGCCCCAGGCTACGCCGCCCGGCCCGGGGCTGCCCAGTGGGGCGGCCTCCGGGCGACTTCAGTCGCGGCTCACGTGTGGGGCTCGTCCTTCGACGCGGGAGGCTCGGGCAAAGGCTCGCCCTCCGCGTCCGCCAGCAGCAGGGCCTTCACCTTCGCGAGGCTCTCTCGCGTGCGGTCCACGAAGCTGCTCTGCGAGCCGATGCGCTCGGCCGTCTCCAGGGTGCGCTCGTAGATGTTGATGGACTTGGTGAGCAGCACTCGAATCTTCTTCCGCAGCTCCTGCCGGTAGACGACGGCCTCCTCGGCGTTGAGCTCCGCGGGGGCGGGCGAGCTCACCATCTGCGCGTAGAGGTCCTCGTACATCGCGCCGATGCGCGAGCCCGACGCGGTGGCCCAGTAGCCGTTGCCCACGCGGATGGAGCGCAGGTAGTGGCCCTGCGAGGACAAGAGCAGCTCCGCCTTGTAGTTGAGGTCCTCGGCCAGCTTGTCCGCGCCCTTGGCGGGGTCCAGCTTCACGTCCTCGTAGTCCAGCCGGTACAGCTCCCCCACGAAGAAGTGCGCCTGCGCGGGGAAGTAGTCGTCCACCTCGTCCTTGTCGGACAGGGCCTCGTAGGCGGACAGGGCCTTGCGCAGCGTGGCCTCGGCGGCGTCGGTGCGGCCCGCCTCCAGCTCACACACGCCCTGTTGTACGCGCGCCTCGATGCGACGGTTGACCGGGATGTCCTCGCGCGTGGCGAGCGTGGACAGCAGGGCCACGGCCTCGTCGTAGCGCTCCAGGTGGTACTGCGTCTCCGCCACGCGGAAGGCCGCGTCCAGCGCGTCCCCCTGGCCCGCTTTCGCGTCCGCCAGCTCGGAGAAGCGCAGCCACGCCTCCTCCCACTCCTTGAGGCGCTGGTGGGCGAGCCCCGCGTTGTAGAGCGCCGCGCGGCGGTGCTGGCTCTTGGGGTGGAAGTCCACCAGCCGTCCGAAGAAGCGCGCCGCCTGCTTGAAGTCGTTGGCCGCGAAGGCGGACGTTCCCCCGGCGAAGAGCTCCTCGTCGTTGAGCTTGTCCAGCTCCAGGTCCGCGGTCACCGTCACCGCGTCGAACTCGATTTCCTGCTTCGCCGGTGCCACCTGGGCGGTGTCCGAGCTCCCCGCCGCGCCCGTCGTCCGACATCCGGCGACACCCAGGCCCAGCGCCAACACCCAGCCCCAGCGACTGACCGACATGTACGTTCGCTCGTTCCGCGTCACGGAATGCGTCCTCCTGGCCCTGCCGTCTCCGGACAACGCGCCGTGCCCTGGAGTTCCCACCGCCGAGGGTGGGCGCGCCCAGTTTAATGCGTCCGGGGCGCGCGCGCCGCCGTCCCGCCTGTCCGGCCCCCGGGCGGCTGCTGGCCGCGACGAGGGGTGAGCCCGGGCCCGCTCAGAAGGTGTCGTCTCCCAGCAGGTAGCGTCCGGTCTGCCACAGGCTGGTGATGTCGTGGACGTCCAGCCCGAAACGCGGCACCCGGATGAGGGGGATGCCCGGGCAGGCGGCCTGCAACTGGGCGATGCCCTTCTGGTCCTGCTCGGCCAGGACCTGGAGCTCGCGCAAGGTCTCCTCCACCTTGGCGCGGCGGGTGGGCGTCAGCGTGGCCGCGTCCGCCCACATGGCCTCGGTGGGCAGCGGGTGCACGCGGTTCACCACCAGGGACACCACCTCCATGCGGTGCTGCTTGAGGAGGCTGTTGAAGTGGATGGCCTCGTCCATGCGCTCGGGGTGAGGGCTCGTCACCAGCACGAAGCCCGTCGTCTTGTCCTCCAGGAGCGAGCGCACGCCGCGCGCCCGCTCGCGGAAGCCCTCGTTCATGCCCGACAGGGACAGCATGAAGCTGGAGAGCTCCTGGAGCATCTCCGTGCCGGTGAACTTGGACAGCGCGCGCAGCACGTAGCCGCTGCGGTTGAAGAGCGACAGGCCCAGCTTGCCCGCCTTCAGCGCGGGTGCCAGCAGCCACTTCGCCGCCTCGTTGTCCAGGAAGTCCAGCACGCGGTTGGGGGCGTCCAAGAAGTCCAGCGCGTGCGCGGTGGGCGGCGTATCCAGCACGACGAGCTCGTACTCGCCCTTGCGCCGCAGCTCCCACACCTTCTCCATGGCGATGTATTCCTGGCTTCCCGCCAGGGCCGTGGAGAGCGATTGGTAGAAGCGGTTGGCGAGGATGCGCTCGCGCTGGTCCGGAGGCGCGACGCGGGTGATGAGGTCATCCCACGTCTGCTTCATGTCCAGCATCATCGCGTACAGCGCCGCGCGCGGCGTGACGCCCAGCGGCTGCAGCGCGGAGGCCGGCACCTGCGTCTCCGCGTTGCCGAGCGCGGACAGGCCCAGCGAGTTGGCCAGCCGCTTCGCGGGGTCGATGGTGCACACCAGGCTCTGGCGGCCCTCCACCGCCGCGCGCAGGGCCAGGGTGGCGGCCACCGTCGTCTTCCCGACACCGCCGGAGCCGACACAGATGAGGACGCGCTTGTTCGCGAGCGCGGGCGCGAGGGCCGTGGTGCTCACCGCTCCCCCATCACCAGTGTTTCGAGGTGACCCATGACCTGCTCGATGGCGTCCCGCCCGAAGGCGGGGAGGAACAGCCGGGGGATGTTGAACACCGGCGTGTGAAGGTTGCGCTCCAGCTTGGTGCCCGCGAGCACCGTCAGCGCCGCGCGGTCATGGTGGGCCTGGGCCACGTGGTGCAGCTCCGGGTGTCCCGCCAGGGCCTCCAGGTCCGCCTCCGTGAAGCGCTCGGGGATGGCCTGGTTGAGCACCGCCGCGTGCGTGCGGATGCTCACCCGGTCCTTGAGCGCCGCGTGCAGCTCCAGCGCCTCGTTTACCGGCATCTCCTCCGGGAGCGCCACCAGGATGGCGGCCGTCACGGACGGGTCCACCAGCAGGTCGCGCATCTTCTGGGCCTCGCGCGACATGGGGCCCGGGGGCACCGTCTGCACCAGCACCTGGGGCACGCTCAGGAAGGAGATGGCGTGGCCGGTGGCGGGTGCGTCCAGGACGATGGTGTCGAAGCGCCAGCGCCCGTCCGGCAGCTTCTCCTGCAGGTGGTACATGATCTTCCCCAGCAGGACGAGCTCCTGCAGGGACGGCACGAAGCGCAGGAAGTAGCGCACCAGCTTGTTCTCGAAGACCGTCTTGTAGAGGGTCTCGAAGCGCAGGACCATCAGCCCGTACTCGCGCATGGCCTCCTGCGGGCGCACGTCCACGGCCCAGAGGTTCTCCTCCAACAGCTTCACCTCGGGGCCGGCGGGAGGGTGCTCGAGGAAGCGGCTGATGCGCTCCTGCGTGTTCACCTCACACACCAGCGTCCGACGCCCCGCGCGCGCCGAGCGCAGGGCGAGCGCCGCGGCGACGGTGCTCTTGCCCACGCCACCCTTGCCGGAGACGACCCACAACCGCTTGTCCAGGAGCCCTGCCATAAGCGAGCGGCGAACCGTAGGAATCGAGTCTCCAGGAGTCAACGCGTTTGGCCCGGGGTTGTTGCCTTGCTTGACACGTCGCGTTGCCCCCTCGCAGAGTGCGGCGTCTTTTTCCCGACGTCCCGACGGTGGGGCTCCACCGGGCGGGTGAAAACCAGGCTTCCCATGCTGAAGAACAACCCGGTGATGAAGAAGCTCGTGGAGACGGGCGAGGAGCGCGTCGGCAAGCTGGCGCAGCAGCTGCTCTCCAACGAGAAGTTCGTGGCGGCGGTGCAGGGGCTGGTGTCGCGCTCCCTGTCGGCCAAGGGCACGTTGGACAGCGCGCTGCGCACGGCGCTGTCGGCCATGAACCTGCCGTCCACGGCGGACCTGGAGCAGCTGCGCTCGAAGGTGGATGACCTGGAGCGGCTCTTGGCGTCGGTGGAGAGCAAGGTGGACACCCTGGTGGCGCAGAAGGCGCCGTCGAAGAAGTAAGCACCCGGACAGGTCCGGGGGAGCCCGAGGCCACCATGCGGCGCATCGCCTTCATCAACGAGAAGGGCGGCACCTGCAAGACGACGCTGGCGGTGAACACCGCCGCCTGGCTCGCCAGGGAGCGCGGCCTGCGCGTGCTGCTGGTGGACCTGGACACGCAGGGCCACGCCAGCAAGGCGCTCGGCTTGGACGTGCGCACGCTTCCTCGCAACGTCTTCCACCTGCTGACCGACGACACCGTCGCCCTGGCGGACGTGGTGCGGCCGACGGCCGTGGCGGGGCTGGACGTGCTGCCCTCGTACAAGGAGATGGCGGACTTCCCGGTGGTGGTGGCGTCCCACGCGCGGCGCTCGCACCGGCTGGCCGACCGCCTGGAGGCGGCGAAGGACGCGGGCTACGACGCCGTCGTCTTCGACTCGCCGCCGTCCATGGGGCTCACCACGCGCAACATCCTGGTGGCCGCGACGGAGGTGGTGGTGCCCGTGGCGCTGACGTACCTGGCGCTGGATGGCTGCGCGGAGGTGGCGGACACGGTGCGGCAGGTGGGCGAGGCCGAGGGTCGCTCGGACTTGAGCGTCACCAAGGTGGTGCCCACGCTGTACCGGAAGACGGCGCTGGCCACGGCGATTCTCGAGCGGCTCAGGGCGTACTTCCCGGAGTCACTGGCCACGACGCCGCTGGGCTACGACGTGAAGGTGGACGAGGCCCAGAGTCACGGGAAGACCATCTTCGAGTACGCGCCCCGCAGCCGAGGCGCGCAGATGCTGGCCGCCATCGCCTCGGAGATTCACGGCGGGCCCGCTCCCCGGAAGCGGAAGCGGGCGGCGCCGAAGGCCTGACGGCCGGCTACTCGGACTTCTTGGACTGCTCGAGCTGCTCGAGCTTCTTCTCCAGCTCCTCGAGGCGCTGGGTGAGCGACTGCATGTCGCGGCCCAGGGCGGGGAGGTTGCCGGTGAGGTTCTC
This sequence comes from Myxococcus fulvus, assembly GCF_900111765.1. Next base: position 610,767 of record NZ_FOIB01000002.1, on the reverse strand, counting down.
GACGACGTGCTTCACGCGCTCGTCGATCTTCTTCTGCCAGTCCTCGAAGGCGCGCTGGCTGGCCTTGAGCAGGTCCGCGGGGGACAGGCCACCGGCGGGCAGGTTGGCGTCCGCGGCCTGCGGGGGCTCCTCGGGAGGGACCTCCAGGCCGGCCTTCACGGCCTCTTCGCGGCGCAGGAGCTTGTCGAGGCGGGACTCGGCCTCCTCGCGGATGGAGGCGACGCGAGGGCTGACCTCCTTCTGGATGAAGCCCGAGATGGACTCGCCGGGGTGGCGGATGATCTCCCGCAGCACCGACAGCGGCATCTGGTTCTTCTTCTTCTCCTCCTCGAAGATGATTTGCGCGAGGGTGACCGAGGTCAGGTCCTCTTTCGTGCGGTTGTCGACAATCCGCACCTCGGTGCCCTCCTTGATCATCGCGGCGATCTCATCGAGGGTGACGTACCGGCTCTCCACGGTGTCGTAGAGCTTCCGGTTCGTGTACCGCTTGATGATCTTCGGCTCCTTGCTGCTTGGAGCGCCTGCTTGCTCGGCCTCGCTCATCGGTTTCTCCGCCCCTTTTGGGCTCGACTCCAGGCCAGCTTCCATGCCTGAGTCTCGCAGGGGCGAACCTCGTACCAGAGGGGTTGGAGGCGAGCAAGCAGCGAGAACCCGTCTCGCCGGACCCGCCCGGTGCCTCTATACTCGTGCCTGCCCCAGGCCTGCTGAATGATCGTCAAGTGCGCGCGGTGCCAGACGCGGTTCAAGATCCCCGACGAGAAGGTGACCGAGAAGGGGGTCAAGGTCCGCTGCACCAAATGTCAGAACACGTTCCGCGTCACCCGCGAATCAGGCGGGGAGGATGCCGGTGCGTCCTCGCCTTCCTCGTCGGCCGGGCAGGCCGACCCCTTCGCCGCCTTCGGGGCCGCTGCCGACCCCAAAGGCGTTGAAATCACGCGGCCCGGCTTCTTCGCCCAGGGCGTCGCGGCGACGCGAACAGCCCCCGCGGGCCCCCCAGGGGGTGGCTCGTGGAACAGCATGGATGGGGACCTCGACACGGAGGACGGCGTCTTCCGCGAGCCCACCCGTATCGGTCCCATCCCGCTGCCTCCGGCGCAGTCCTCGGGAGCTCCCGTCGCGGGCTCTCCCGGTGTCGCCGCGGTGCGCAACGCCGGCGCCGTTCCGTTGCCCGGGGCCGCGCAGCCCGTTCGTCCGCCAGTCGACACTTCCACGGGGTTGTACGGTGGCGCGGTGCCTCCGCCGGTCGATGAGGCCGCCGCATCGCGGCAAGCGGGCCCCGTGCCTTTGCCTGGAATCGCGTCGCGGCAGCCTCCGGGCGTCGCGGCGCCTCGGGGTGCGCCAGCCCGCACCGCGCCTCCGCCTCCTGGGGCCGGAAGCGCCGCGTCGCGAGGCGTGGACCCCTTCGCTGACTTCCTCGCCGCGCCCGCTGGGGCGGCGGGTGGGGCGGATCCGTTCGGCGCGTTGCCCGCGCCCGTGGGCCCTGGCGCGAGGCCTCCCGCGCCTCCGGCCGATGCGGATCCGTTCGCGTCCATCGACATCGATGACTCGCTGCCAGCGCCTCGGACCGCCGCGGAAGATGACCCGTTCGCGTCCATCGACATCGACGACTCGACGATGGCGGCGCCGCCTCCGTTCGCTCCGGCGCCTCCCGCGAGTGCTCCGCTGGCGGGGCAGACCGCTGCTCCTCGTGGCGTGACGGGGCAGCCGCCTCCTCGGGCTCCTCAGGCGGGGGCACCTGGTGCCCCGCGTGCCGGTGCGCCAGCGGCAGGGCGGCCCCCCGCGCATGCGGCGGCGGGTGCCTCGCCGTTCTCGGCGCCCGAGGATGCGACGCTTCCGGGGCGTCCTCCGGCTCTACCGGCGGATCCGTTCGCCTCGCTCGACCTGGATGTCACGCAGGCGGGTCGTCCTCCTGCTTCTCCGGCGGACCCGTTCGCCTCGCTCGACCTGGATGATGCGACGCAGGCGGGTCGGCCGCCTCCGGACCCGTTCGCGGCCCTCGATTCGAACGACGCGACGCAGGCGGGTCGGCCGCCCCTGGACCCATTCGCGGCTCTCGCTCCGAACGACGCCACGCAGGCTGGGCGGCCGCCCTCGGCGCCCGCTCGTGGAGGAGGGGCGCCGCTCAATCCGAACGACGCGACGCAGGCGGGTCGTCCTCCCTCCGCGGCTGTTCGTGGGGGCACCGCGCCGCTCAATCCGAACGATGCGACGCAGGCCGGGCATCCTCCCGCTGCGGCTGCTCGCGGAGGCGCCGCGCCGCTCAACCCTCGTGAGGCAGCGCAGACGGGCCGTCCGCCCGCCGCTCCTGCTCCCGTGGACCCCTTCCTCGCTCCGAGCGATGCGACGCTTCCGGGGCGTCCTCCCACGGCTGCGGACCCGTTCGCCTCCCTCGACCTGGGCGATGCGACGCATCCCGGGCATTCGCCAGTCGGCGCGTCACCGGCACATCCCCCCTCGTCGCCTCCCGGAGCGCAGGACCTGTTCGACCTGAACTCGGACGGCGGCGATGCCTTCGGCGAGCACGCGGGGCTCGAGGCCTCGGACACCGGGCGCGCGGCGCTGTTCGGTGACGTGTCACCGGGCGCGCTCGACCACGATGGCTCGCATGGCGCTTCGTTGGGCTCGCTTCTCGACGACGTGCCTCCCGTGGACACCGGCCATGGTGGTGGCGTCACCCTCGGCCGCGTGGGTTCCGGGGTGGGGCAGCGCGAGGTGCTGGAACTGGACCCGAGCATGACCGCCGCGCCGGTGGTCTCCGTGGCCAAGCCCACGGCCCGGCCCGAGGACGTCGGAATCCCCCAGGCCCGCCCGCCCAGCCGCGCGCGCAGGGTGACGGCCCTGTTCGTCAACCTCGTGGTCGCCGCCGCGCTCGTGGTGTCACTGGGCGCGCTGGGCTGGGTCTACCTGCACGAGGGCCGGGTGGACTTCTCCGTCCTCTCTCCCGAGCGCCTGCGCTCACTCGTCGTCCCCGCGCCCACGCCGCTGGTGGCGCTCGACGTGTCCAACGGCCTGTACGAGACGCAGTCCGGCAAGCCGCTCTTCTTCATCCGAGGGGACGCGGAGAACCGCACCGGCGCGGCGACACACCTGCGTGTGCGCGGCGCCCTCTTCGATGGGAACCAGCGCGTGCGCTCCGTCGAGGGACTCGCGGGCTCGGTGGCGACCTCCGAGGAGCTGTTCGCGGTGAGCAACACCGAGTCGGCCCTGGCCCTGCGCCAACGCATGGACGCCGCCGCCGTCTCCGTGGCCCCCGGTGCCCGAGCGCCCTTCCTGCTCGTCTTCCACGAGTACCCGGCCGCCCTCGATGGCTTCCGACTCGAAGTCACCGTGGAAGCCGTCCCCGCGCCGGCCGCGGCCGCTCCTCCCGCCGAGCCCACCGCGCCGGCCCAGGCCAAGCCCACGGAGTGAGCCGCCATGCCCTCGCTGGAGGAAGCTCGCAACGTCGCCCGATTCCTCCACGCGCTCGGAGGCGGTGCGTCGGTGCGTCGCAAGGCGGCCGCGAGGGAGCTGTCGCGCGGGGACCCGCTCGACGCGAATGAGCTGGTGGGGCACCTCATCTCCCTGGCCCGTCAGGGCTGGGAGCCCGCCACCTGCGTGCTGTCCGACTTCATGGCCGCGCTCGCGCAGGAGGCGGAGCACATCCCCCACGTGGGCGCGCTGCGCAGGCTCGCGCATGTGCAGTCGCTCGACACCGTGGCGGACCTGTTCGCCCAGGGCCCCGCGAAGCGCGAGATGCACCCGGATGCCGCGGCCCGCGCGGACGCCAACGCCTTCTCCCAGTCGCTCGGGCACCTCAAGCAGCAGGCCCGGCTGACGAGGGACCCGGACACGCTTTCGCGCCTGGCCACGGTGAGCAACCCTTCGGTCCTGCGCAACGTCCTCATCAACCCCCGCCTGACCGAGGAGTTGGTGGTGCGCGTGGCCGCGCGGCGTCCCGCGCGTCCCGAGCCGCTGGTCGAAATCTGGAGGTCCCCGCGCTGGTCCGTGCGCCACGCGGTGCGCCGGGCGCTCGTCTTCAACCCGTACCTGCCTCCCGAGGTGGGCGCGAAAATCGTCCCGCTGCTCAACACGGGGGACCTGCGCGAGCTCATCTCGGACAACTCCGTGCACGCCTCGCTGCGCGAGCAGGCCTCCCGACTCCTGGCCGAAACCCCCGAGTCCCTCCGCTCCACGCGCCCAGGAGGGACGGAGGCACCCAGGGCTCGCGTCGGGCACCACGGGCCGGACTGACTCGAGGGGTTCCTCGCTTCGCGTGACCACGAATAGTCGGCGTGCCACGACCTCACGTCGGTCACCTCGCGATCCGGCTGACTCGAACCACGGGGTGGGCGCGTAGGCTCCAGTCACCACGACCCGGACGGATGAGAAGCGTGCTCCGCTTCACGAGGCTTCGAAGGAGCGGCGCATCACGCACTCTCCACGGCCACCTCGTGTCCGGATGACTCGAACCGCACGTGGGCGCACCGAGCGCACGCTCCAGACAACCGAGAAGCGGGCAGGGGCGCCGACCTAGCGGCGGCGAGGGGCGTCCTGCTCGGTGTACTCGGCGTCGGTGGAGCCCCGGCGCGAGGACGGCAGCGACTTGGCGTCGATGAGGTCCTCGCCCTTGGACGCCTTGCGGAACGAGTAGACGAACTTGCCCACCGCGTTGCCGAGCTGACCCATCCGGGCGGCCGAGAAGACCACCAGCAGGATGAAGCCGAGTAGGATGAATTCTCCGAGGCCGAGGCCCATGATGAGGGCACAGTGCAGCAAAGGGGCGGGGGAGGCAAGCCGCGCGTCCAGCCGTGGACGCCTGCCCGTACTTCGGCTGCACGCGCCGGCCGCTTTCGTCGCACACTGCGCCCATGCTCCTGCTTGCCCACCGAGGCGCCTCCGCCGACGCCCCCGAGAACACCCTGGAAGCCTTCTCCGAGGCCGCTCGTCAGGGCGCCGACGGCGTGGAGCTGGACGCCATGGTGTGCGGCTCGGGCGAGGTCATCGTCTGCCACGACGAGCGCCTGGAGCGCCTGGCCCGCCTGCCTTGGGAAGTGCGCACCACCCCCTGGTGGAAGCTCCAGAAGGCCGACGTGGGCTCACCCCTCGGCTTCGCTCCGGCCCGCATCCCCCTGCTGGAGGAGGTCCTGGAGTCACTGCCCCCACAGTTCATCGTCAACATCGAGCTGAAGTGCGAGCGCTTCGATGACGACGGCCTGGCGCGCAAGGTGGCCCGACTCGTGCGCGACCTGGACATGGGCGAGCGCGTGGTCATCTCCAGCTTCAACCCGCTGTGCCTCTTCCGGCTGCTCGACGCCGCGCCCGAGCTGCGCCGGGGCTACCTCATCGACCCGGACCGGCGCTGGGGCGTGCAGGCCTACGCGGTGAGCCCGCTGGTGTCGTCGCACTCGGTGCACCCGTACCACGTGGACTGCACGCCGGAGCGGGTGGCCACCTGGCGCGCCGCGGGGCTGCGCGTGGCCGCGTGGACCGTGGATGACGCCGCACGCGCGAGCGAACTCGAGCGCATGGGCGTCAGCTACCTCATCACCAACAGGCCGGGCGCGGTGCGTGAAGCCCTGCGCGCCGCGGCCTGAAGGCAGCCACTCAGAAGTCCAGGCCCAGCGTGGTGCTGAACGCGAAGACGCCCGGCAGGCCCCGGTCCTCGCTCGCGCCTGGGTCCTCGACGCTGCCCGTGCGGGTGATCGACAGCTCCGCGCCCAGCTGCAGCACGCCGCCGATGAAGCGCACGCCGCCGTAGAAGCGCTGGTTCACGTTGTCGCCGAAGGACACCTTCCGGTACGGCGCCGTGCCCTCCAGCGCCGCGCGCGAGTCGTTCCCGGTGGAGTCCTGGTAGGAGCGGTCCGGCTGGAAGTCGATGCGGCTGCTGGTGGCGCCCACGAAGCCCAGGTCCAGGCCTCCGTAGGGCGTCAGCGTCACCATGCCGCCCAGGGGGAACTGCTTGCCCACACCCAGGTCCAGGCCCATCACCGTGAGGCTCAAGTCCCTGGTGCCGAACAGCTTGGTGACGTGACCACGCACGCCCACGTCCGGCAGCCACGTGAAGCCCTCGTTGACGGCCCACTTCACCTCGCCGGTGGCCACCACCTGGCTGCTCTTCTCCACCCAGCCCACGCGTCCGCCCAGCTCCAGCGAGAAGGGCAGGCCCTTGCGCACGTGGAAGGAGGGGATGAGCACCGTGGAGGGCTGCTCCGGGTTCTCGGTGGGGATGCGCACGCTGTCCGGAATCGACACCACGGACAGCTCCGCGTTGATGGCCCAGGCCGAGTGCCCCGTCGTCTCCGGCGGCATCAGGTTCGCCGAGGTGATGGCGGCGCCCATGATGCGCGCGAAGGCCTGGAAGTCCGCGTTGGCGGAAGAGTTCGCCGTCGTCGGGTCCCCGAACTCGGAGATGCGCAGGTCGTTCTGGTCCGCGTACGCGGTCGCTCCCGAGACACACGCCGCCAGGGCGAGCCACCGACTGAACGTCCGCATTCGAGTCACCGCCTCCCGAGCACCCGCCGGCCGGGGGCGCCCCACGGCGTCGGACGCTAACGCCTGCTCGCGAGGAGCGTCAACAAAACGGGCGGCCCCTCCCGCCAGTCTCCGTGAGGAGGACTGGCGGAACGGACCGCCCGGAAGGCTACATTCGGCCCGTGGGCCGGAGGGCTACTGCTGCCGCGGCTTCACCGTCCCGGCCGGCTGACCCGGCGCGGGCACCGTCTGGGCGACCTCCGCCGGACGGCGGCGGATGACCAGGGTGCGGCGGCTGGCGAAGTCGGTGCTCTCGCGCGCCACCACCAGCACGTTGTTGTTGCCCTCCTTGAGCGTGAACTCGGTGGAGAACTTCAACGAGTTGGGCTCGCCCTTGGCCGGGTCCACGCCCTTGAAGAAGACCTTCTGGTCATTCACCAGCACGTAGACGTCCAAGAGGCCGTTGGGGTCCGTCACGACGCCGGACAGGGTGAACTTCTCCCCGTTGGCGACCAGGCCGCCCGCGGACGGATCCGCGTCCAGCTTGATGTCCGGCGGACGGCGCGTCGTCGTCCAGGCCACCTTGGGCGCCACGGGCTTGCCGGCCTTCACCTCGCGAGCATCCTGGGCGCGCACGAAGGCGAAGCGGTTCTTCTCCAGCTCCACGCGCAGGAAGCCCTTCGTCGAGGCCTCCACCGGCACCACCGCGGCGGCGTTCAGCTTCGCCACCGTGCGGGCGTTCTCCACCGGCGAGCCGAACAGCTCCACCTTCTCCGCGATGCGCACCGTGCCCTTCTTGGGCTCCATCGTGGCCACCGCCGCGTCCTTCACCGGCAGCTCCATCTTCTCCATCACGAACTCCTCGAGGGGCTCGTCGATGATGGCCAGCTTCAGCGGGAAGGTGTCGCCCTTGTAGCCCTTCTTCACCTCCACCTGGAAGCGCGCGGACTTCGTCTCACCCGACTTCAGCTCGCCGAGTTTGAAGCGGCCCTTCTCGATGAAGATGTTCGCGTCGCCGCCATTCTTGATCTGCGTGAACGAGTCCAGCGCCGTGCCCGGACCCACGTTCGTCACGTCCAGCAGCACCGCCACCGACTCACCGCGCTGGACCACGCCGTCACCGTTGCAGGTGGCGCAGTCGTCGATGACCTGCCAGTTGAACGCGAAGGACGGACGCGGCAGCTCGGCGAAGTTCAGCTCCGACACGCGCGTCTCCGGCAGCGCGCCCTGGTCGTCGAAGAAGCGCACCGTCACGTCGTCGCGGCGGCTGGTGAGGTCCTTGGGCAGGCGCACCTTCACCTTCCAGGACTTCTTCTCGCCCGGGTTGAGCGCGCCGAAGATGAACTCGCGGCGGTCCAGGAACGCGTTGTCGCTCTCGGTCCAGGCGCGGACGCGCTTGAGCGGCTCGCCGCCCTTGTTCTCCGCCGTCACCACCATCTCCAGGAGCTCGCCGGCCATGATCTTCGCGTCCGGGGACGGCGTCAGCGTGCCGGTCAGCTGCACGTTCTTTGGCGTGGGCCCCGCGCTCCAGTCCACACCCAGCGCGGCGATGGCGTTGTTGATGCGCGTCTCCTCCTCACGGCGCTTCTGCTCGATGAAGGGCTTGCCCTGCTCCAGCATCTTCTGGCGGGTGGTGGCCGGCGCGCGCAGCACGTAGTCGCGCGCGAACTGCACCTCGAAGTCCTCCTTGATTTCGTCCTGGGACTCCGCGTCCAGCTGGTCGTCCAGGTCCTCGCCCTGGCCCGCCACGTCCAGCAGCGGGTCGTTCTCACCGTGGGGCTTCTTCTCCACCTTCTCGGTGGCGACGGCCTTGGGCTTGGGCTCCTCCTTGGCGGCGGCGGCCAGCTTCTCCTGCTGCTTGGGGTCCACCTTCAGGTACTTGAGGCTCTCGCGCGGCTTCTCGCGGTCCAGCACGTCCTCGCGCTTCTTGGCGACGGTGGTGGAGTCCGGGTTGCCGAAGTGCTGGTCCAGGTCCGCCTCGCCCATGGAGCGACGCGACGCGAACACGTCCACGCGCTCGTCGGTGACGCGGGTGGGGACGAGCTGGATGTCCGGGACGATGCCGACCTCCTGGATGGAGACGTCGCCGGGCGTCAGGTACTTCGCGATGGTCAGCTTCAGCGCGCTGTCGTCCGGGAAGTCGTACAGCACCTGCACGCTGCCCTTGCCGAACGTCTGCCGGCCGATGATGACGCCGCGGTTGAGGTTCTTGAGCGCGCCCGCCACGATTTCGGACGCCGACGCGCTGCCCGCGTTCACCAGCACCGCGATGGGGTAGGCGTCCTCGCCCTCGGTGGGACGCGCGCGCTTCTCCTCGCGCAGCTTGTCCGACAGGCCCACCGTCGCGACGATGGTGCCGCTCGACAGGAACGTGTCCGACACCTGGATGGCCTGCTCCAGGAGACCGCCCGGGTTGCCGCGCAGGTCCAGCACCAGGCCCTTGAAGCCGCCCTTGGTGTCCGCCTGCTTGCGCAGCTCGCCCAGCGCCGCCTCCAGGTCGCGCGTGGTGTTGCCCTGGAAGTTCTTCAGCCGGATGTAGCCGACGTTCCCGGAGAGCATCTTGTGCTGCACGCTCTCGATGGAGATCATCGCGCGCGCCACCGTCATCACGCGCGGCTTCTCCCAGCCGTCGCGCTCCACGGTAATCGTGATGCGGCTGTCCACCGGACCGCGCAGCTTGGACACGGCCTCGTTGAGGTCCATGTTGACGGTGGACTCCTCGCCAATCTTCTTGATGCGGTCATCCTTCTGGATGCCGGCGCGGTGCGCGGGCGTCTTGGGCAGCACCTTGACGACGGTGAGGTTGCCCTCGCGCATCTGGATGACGAAGCCCAGGCCGCCGAACTCGCCCTTGGTGGACAGCTTCATCTCCCGGTACAGCTCCGGGCGCAGCAGCACCGAGTGCGGGTCCAGGGTGGACAGCATGCCGTTGACGGCCGCGTACTCGATGTCGCGCGTGTCCTCGATGGGACGCATGTTCTTCGACAGGAAGTCGAAGACGTCCTTGAGCGCGAACGACATCTTCCACAGCGAGTCGACGTGCGCGATGTCGAACTCGCGCGACTTGCCGTTGACGTTGACCGCCAGCTTGCCCGTCTCCGGGTTGCCGTCCACCAGCACGTCCGGGACGCTCTTCTCCACGTACTCGAGCGAGGAGATCATCATCTCCTTCGGCTTGATGCGCTTGGGGTCGACGTAGTTCTCCTTCACGTAGAGGATGACCTTGGTCAGCACGCGAAGGCTGTTGAGGTCATGCGGCGCCTTCTCGCCCTTGGCGGAGGGCAGGCTGCCGTCCCAGGTGCCCTGCCCCTGACCGGCCTCCGCCGCGCCCATCATCAGCGGTATCGGCGCGCGATGGCTGCCCACGAGGGCCCATGCTCCGAGGAGCACGGCTACGGCGGAGATGCGGCGGAGAAAACGCGGCATGTGATTCATCCAAGCTGGAGCGCCGTGAGGCACCCCGGGGTGTGACGTGAAATGCCTAGAAAATCCGAACCCTTGAAACGGTAGCTGGGCATTGAAGCGGCCGGGCAAGCCTAATCACGGCTTTCTGGTGCTTCAAGGCGTCGACTCTCCGCTGAAGAGGCAGAACGTCCCTGGCGGGCACTGCGTTCCCGCCCTGCTGGCTCCGACAGTCGGTGGAGGCGTTTATTTCAGGGCAGCGTCCCCCGGCTGGCCCCGGGAGGGGGCGGCAGGAGGCCCGCCTTCAGGAACCCCCGGTAGAGGAGGGTGCCCGCGACGATGGCCACCGGGAGGAAGAACGTATTGAGGATCGGCACCCAGAGCAGGATGTAGACGCCCGCCCCCAGGCCCAGGCAGAGGGCGCGGCGCTGGCGGAGCATCCGGCGCACCTCGGCGAAGGGGTACAGGTGGCGCGTCATGGGGGCGGCCAGGAACTCGCCCGCCATCCAGGTCATGGTCCACAGGGCCCCGAGCACCGTCCACAGCACGCTGCCCAGCCCGGGGATGAGGTGCAGGGGGAGCAGGAGCGTCAGCCCGGCGACCAGGAAGAACAGCCGGGCGAGCGTGTGGAGCAGGCCCGTGGTGATGCCCCGCAGGAGGCCGGCCAGGGTGAAGGGCGGGCCGTCGTTTCCCCCACAGAGGGCCTCGGTGGCCTCCGACAGCGGATCCTGCAGGGGGGCGAGCAGGAGGGGCGGGACGATGTTGGCGCCCACCACCCAGAGCACCAGGCCCGAGAGCACCAGCACCGTGTACCAGGCGCCCCGGCCGTACCAGGACTCGGGCAGGGTCCAGACGGAGCCCAGGGCCAGGGGGGCGTAGTGGTACAGGAGCCAGGCCAGGCCCACCAGGGCGATGGCGGTGACGACGGCGCACAGGGCGGACAGGGCGAAGAGGGGGCGGGAGCGCAGGATGAGGCCCGCGGCTCGGCCGAGGAGGCCCAGGCCCTGGAAGAAATCGGACAGGCGCGGCTGGGGGGACACAGTGGGGATGGGAGAGGGAGGGCTCATGGCGGGCCAGTGCGCGAATCGACAGCGGGTCCGAAGGTCCCCGTTATATAGGGCGCGCCCATGTCACTCGACCTCAAGCGCGCCGCCTCCGAGCCCATCACCTCCGTCGACATGCTGGTGTCGGGATTTCGCGCCGCCGAGAAACCCCAGGGCGAACTGCGCCTGGGGCTCGAGCACGAGAAGCTCCTCTACCCGGTGGGCTCGTCCGAGCCGGTCCCCTACGAGGGTGACTCCGGGGTGGGCGCGCTGCTGACCCGGCTGGCCCCCGACGGCTACGTCCCGTTCCGGGAGACGCCCGACTCCCCCGTCATCGCCCTGCAGCGCGAGCGCGGCGAGGCCACCATCTCCCTGGAGCCCGGCGGCCAGTTCGAGCTGTCCGGCAGCCCCTTCCACACCGCGCGCGAGGCCCACGCGGAGAACCTGGCCCACCTCAAGCAGGTGAAGGCGGCGGCGGGGGAGCTGGGGTTGCGGCTCGTCACCCTGGGCTATCGGCCCACGGGGACCACGTTCACCCAGCCGTGGATGCCCAAGAGCCGCTACCTGGTGATGCGGCGCACCCTGCCGGAGCGCGGCCGGCTGGCGCTGAACATGATGTTGATGACCGCCACCGGACAGGTGTCGCTCGACTGGAAGGACGAGGCCGACTGTGTCCGCAAGACGGTGGTGGTGGCCCGGCTGTCTCCCATCATGAACGCGCTGTACGCCAACAGCCCGCTCGTGGACGGAAGGCCCTCCGGGTACCTGTCGTTCAGGAACCGCGTCTGGGACGAGGTGGACCCGACGCGCTGCGGCTACCTGCCGGCGTTCTTCGACGGCTCCTTCTCCTATCGGGCCTACGTGGAGTGGGCGCTGGACGCGCCGCTGCTCTTCCTGCGTCGCGAGGGGCAGTATCTGCACCCGAAGCTCACCTTCCGACAGTTGCTGGAGCAGGGCCACGAGGGGAATCCGCCGGACCTGGCGGACTGGACGGACCACCTCTCCACGCTCTTCCCCGAGGTGCGGCTGAAGAAGGTCGTCGAGGTGCGCGGCGCGGACTGCGGCAACGCGGCGATGACGGGCGCGCTGGCGGCCTTGTGGCGCGGCATCCTGTACGACGCCACCGCGCTGGACGAGGCGGAGCGGCTGTTGCCCAAGCTCACGTATGTGGAGCACCTGGCCTTCCACGACACGGCCCGGCGCGAGGGGCTGGCGGGGCGGCTGGGCGCGCGCGAGCTGTACCGGCTCGCGGAGGAGATGGTGGGCATCGCGCGGCGGGGCCTGAATCGGCTGGACGCGGCGGATGCGCCGTTGCTGGAGCCGCTCGCGGAGGTCGCCGCGTCGAAGCGCTCGCCGGCCGCGGAGCTGCTCGAGGCGTGGGAGAAGGACCCACGCCCCGAGACGGTGCTCTCGCTCAGGACGGTGTGAGCGGGCCGGTCAGAAGCGGCCGCCCAGGGTGAGGTTGGCGTTGAAGAGGCTGCCCTTGGCGGCGCTGGTGGTGCCGGGGCGGTCCACCATGTTCTCGCCGCCGAGCAGTCGGTAGGTGGCCCGGGCCCCCGCGAAGAGGACGTTGCCCAGGCGGTAGTCCACGCCGGCGGCGAGCGGGAGCTCGGTCATCCAGTCGCTCTCGTAGACGCCATCCGCGCCGTCGGAGGGGTCGACGTAGCTCAGGCCCACGCCGGCGCCGACGAAGGGCCGCCACTTCTGGTCGATGAGCGGGCCCGCCTTGGCCATGAGGCCCAGGTTGTTGCGCCACAGGCCCGCGTCCTCGTCGTCGATGCGCCGCGAGTCGACGGGCATGCGCTGCAACTCGTAGCCGACCTCGATGCCCACGTACTTCCAGGCCTGCGCGTCGGCGTTGATGCTGAAGAGGGGACCCACGCCCACGTCTTCGCCCAGGTCCCCCGTGAAGCTGCCCAGGCCCAATCGCACGTCGAGGCCGACCTCGGGCTGCTCCCTGACGTCGAGCGCCCCCGCCACGCGCTGGGCCTCAATCGCGAATGCCGGGCTCGCCAGCGCCATGGTCGCCACGGCGACTCCTCCCACCATCGAACGTCGCATCGATTACCTCCTCGTAAATCCGGTCATCGGGAAGGTGGGCATCCGTTGAGTCGGCTACAGAGAGAGGCCGCTGGCTCGGCGGTGGTTCGGAGGGTCCGACAGGAGCCGGACGAAGGGGCGCTCAGCGGCGGCCGAAGAGCTTCTTCAGCCCGGAGAGGATGCCACTGGGGCGTGCCTCGGGCTCGCCCACGAGCGGCGAGCGGGCAACGAGCGCCTCGCGCCCCGCGTCGTCCAGGTCCTCCAGGGCGAGGGAGACAGGCTGGCGGCGCACGCCTGGCAGCGTGGCCTCGAGGGAGAGCGCGGCGTCGGCGGTGAGCGCGAAGTGCAGCTCCACCTCGCCCGGGCGCTCGACGTTGAGCGAGACGCGGCCGAGGTATTCGTTCTCCGCGACGAGCGGCGCGGTGCCCTGGAAGAGGGCGAGCTCCAGCGGGCCGGGCGCGGGCACGGGGATGACGAGCGTCTTGCCCGCGGGAAGGCGTGTCGTTCGCTCGAGGACTCGGCGCTGGGTGCCTCCGCGCTCGGCGACGCCGATGGGGGCGGAGAGGACCTCGGAGACGGAGGCGGCGGGCTTGCCGCCCTCGGCGAGGACGATTCCGTGGCCGAGCAGGGCCGCGCCCAGGGCCACGGCGCCGCGCGCGTCCACGTCGTCGCGCACGGGGACGCCGAGGCTCTCCTCCAGGCGGCGACGGACCAGGGGCGTGCGGCCCTGGCCACCCACGAGGAGCACGGCGTCGAGTCCCTGCGGGGAGAGGGCGTTGGAGTCGAGGACCTCGCGCACGACGGAGGTCACGCGCTGGGCGAGGTCCGCGGTGAGGGCCTCCATGCGCTCGCGGCTGAGCGGGGGGACACTTCCCGAGGGCAGGGCGATGTCCACCTGGTCCTTCTCGGTGAGGGCCATCTTGGCGGACTCGGCGGCGCTGCGCAGGGGGCCCCAGTCGAGCGGGTGCTCGGGGCGGGGGATGCCCTGGGCCGCGAGGTCACTGGCGAGGGCCTCGGCGATGCGGGCGTCGAAGTCGAGGCCTCCCACGGTGGGGTCTCCGCCGGTGGTGATGACCTCGAGGTCGTCGCCGGTGACTTGGACGACGCACACGCCGAGCCCTCCGCCACCGAGGTCGACGACGAGGACGCGCTTGCGAGCCAGGCCCTTGCCGTGACCGTGGGCGAGGGCCGCGGCGGCGGGGGCGGTGAGGATGCGCTGGGCATCGAGTCCGGCCATGGTGGCCGCGTCACGCAGGGCGGCGCGCTGTCGGTCGGTGAAGTGGGTGGGGGCGCAGATGACGGCGCGAGTGGCCTTGCGGCCGACGAAGGTCGAGGCGGCGTGCTTCAGCTCGCGCAGGAGGAGCGCGGTGACGAGCGTGGGCGCGACGAGGCGTCCACCGAGTTCCACGGAGGCATCGCCGCTCGGGTCCGCGGCGACGGGGAAGGGGAGCTGTGGGGCGAGGGTGCGCAGGCGGGGCGAGCGTGCGCGCAGGCCGAGCAATCGCATGAGCCCGGGCGCGGCGCGACGTGGGGCGCGCGTGGCCTCGACTTGAGCGGCGGGGCCGACGAGCAGCTCTTCGTTGCCGTCCACGGCGACAAGGGCGGGGAGTTCGTGGCCGTCGGTGCCCGGGAGCGGGACGAGCTGGGCGATGCCGTCGTGGAAGACGGCGACGCGTGCGTGCGAGGTGCCCAGGTCGATGCCGAGGACGACCTCGGGGAGGGAAGGGGAGGTGGTGGGCGCGGCGACGGGGACTTCGAGCAGCGCGCGGCGGCGATTGCGCGCGGTGTCGGCATCTTGTGGAGGAGTCGGGGCGTCGCTGGGCGCGGCCCGCGCTTCGGTGTTGGGACGAGGGGCGGGCTGTGTCGTGGGAGTGGGGTCGGTGGTGAAGGGCGTACCTGTGGCACCGGTACTGTTGGGCGGTGCCGCGGTGGTGTGCGCCGACTGACCAGTTTCTGTCGTGCCCGTGGTGGCGGTCGCGTCTGTCGTACCGACGCTGGTTGAGGCAGTGGACTGTGTCGACGAGGCCGAATCTGTCGCGCCCGTCGATGCGGTTATTCCGGCTGCACCGATACCGGTCGATGGAGTGGGCTGTGTCGACGAAGCTGACTCGCTCGTGACAGCAGTGGCGGTCACGTCTGCGGTGCCGACGCCGGTCGATGCAATGGGCTGTGTCGACGAAGCTGACTCGGTCGTGCCCGTGGATGCGGTCACGCTTGCTGCACCGATGCTGCTCGACGCAGTGGACTGTGTCGACGGGGCCGACTCGGTCGTGCCCGTCGATGCGGTTACGCTTGTTGCACCGACGCTGCTCGACGCAGGCTGAACTGACGAAGCCGACTCAGTCGTGCCTGTGGGTGCCGTCACGCCTGCTGCACTGACGCTGCTCGATGCAGGCTGTTGGGGCGGGCTTGATTCCGTCGTGCCCGCTGTGGCGGTCACGTCTGCTGCACCAACTTTGTTCGATGCAGTGGTCAGTGTTGCTGGGGCCGACTCGGTCGTGACCGCAGATGCCGCCACTCCAACTGCACCGATGATGTTCGACGTCGTGGACTCTGTCGACGAGGCCGACTCGGTCGTGACCTTAGATGTCGTCGCACCTGCCGCACCAACTTTGCTCGATGAAGTGGGCCGTGTTGCTGGGGCCGACTCGGTCGTGACCGCAGATGCCGCCACTCCAACTGCACCGATGCTGTTCGACGTCGTGGACTCTGTCGACGAGGCCGACTCGGTCGTGACCTTAGATGTCGTCGCGCCTGCCGCACCGACGCTGCTCGACGCTGTGGGCAGGGTCGTCGAAGCCGACTCAGTCGTGCCCGTCGATGCGTTTTCGCCTGCTTCATCGGTGCTGGTCGATGGAGTGGGCTGTGTCGTCGAAGCCGATTCAGTCGTGCCCGTCGATGCGGTTACGCCTGCTTCATCGGTGCTGGTCGATGGAGTGGGCTGTGTCGACGAAGCCGACTCGGTCGTGCTCGTAGATGCCGTCACCCCTGGCTTATCGATGAGGCTCGACACAGGCTGTGTCGACGGGGCCGACTCGGTCGTTCCCTCAGGGGCAGGTACGCCAGCCGCGCCGACGCCAGTCGACGCAGTGGGCTGTGTCGACGAGGCCGACTCGGTCGTGCCCGTAGTCGCGGACGTGGCGGGGGGCACGCCTGCAGCACCAGGGTTGTTCGATGAGTGGGTGGCCTGTGTCGCTGGGCCGGGCTCTGTGATGCCCGTGATGGGGGACACCCCGTCGGCCCTGGTGATGTTCGTGAGGCTGGGCGTCGACGAACTGGGTTCTGTCGTGCTGCCCGTGGCCACGGACGTGTTGAGGGGCACGCCTGGGCCACTGGAGACATTCTCGGTGCTGGACTCCACCGAATCGGTGGTCTGGGTCGACGGAGTGAGTGCTGTCGTGCCCGTGGATGCGGATGTGACTGCGTGGGTGAGGTCCTTGGTGCCAGGCCCCGAAGAGGTCGTCGGGTCGACTGACTGGAAGGCCCCGTCATCGCTCGTTGGAGCTGTGCCCAACGTATCCGCAGCATCGGGACTCGTTGAAGCCTCGGCGCCGGTAGACGAAGTCGCCGAAGGCTCCGAACTGTCCGTCACGGACTCGAAGCGAGACGCAACGTTCGCCGTCGAAGCAGGAGCCGATGGCCGCTGCGTCGCCTCGGACCGTGCTTCCGAGATGGAGGCTGAGTCGGCAGTCGTCGCAGGTTCCGTTGTCGCAGCGGGCTGCGCGGTCGACGATGAAGGCGTGGTGTCTCGCGCGTCGAAGTCGTCGCCGAAGAGCGCCTCGGCCGTGAGTGTCGACCGTGATGCCGTCGCTCCCAGCGACTCCGCCGTCAGTGGCCGCGCTTCAGTGGGGCCGGAAGCATCGGCGGGCTCGTCGTCATCGGGACCGAACAGGCTCGCGGTGATGTCGAAGTCGAGCCCGGTATCGCCCACGGAGGTATCGGGAGGCGGAGCGGTGCTCGCATCCACCTGCGCGTGTGCCGGCTCCGCCTGATTGTCGGCCGTGCCCGCCGTCGTCGATGCCGAAGTGACTGGCCCCGTCCCAGAACCTTCGTCGTGCCGAGCCACGGCCTCGTGACCGGGCTCCGCACTCGACGCTTCGAATCCCGCGGACGGTGACGCGGCTTCCGATTCCGCGTCACGGAGAGCCACGACGTCCGCGACCCGTGACTCCGCCTTCGAACCGAAATCGCGCGGAGCTTCGTACGCAGGCACAGGAGGCGCAGCCTCCGCGTCCGACGCCCGCTCACTCAGTTCGGTCGGAACAGGCCCGGCCGCCTCGGAGCTCGTGTCCCCGTGACTTACCGGTGCCACGGGCGCCGGCGTCGCCACGGGCCTTCCCTTGCGCACCAGCCCGGGAACCAATTGATGCGGCGCGGGCTCCGGCGGCCCCTTCCGCGCGACGACGCGGTCGACGAGCGCCTTGCTCGCCGCGTCCAGCTTCACGAAGCGCACCGTCATGCCGGAGCGCCCCGCGCCCGACTCCACCTGCGCCTTCACCACCACGCCCTCGCCGCGCAAGAGCCGGCTCCCATCCGCCAGCACGAACTCGAACGCGAGCCCCGTTCCCTCGGGCTTCAGTGCGCGCGTGGCGATGAACACGCCGCCGCGCGCCACGTTCGAGCCATACTTGTCGATGAACTCCTCCTCCGTGCCGTACGGAAGACGGATGCGCAGCGGAAGCAGCTTGGGAACAAGCCCGCTCATCGCAGGGGGATCCGCACCTCTCCCCCCGTCCCCGGGATGACCAGCTGGAGGTCACCTTCCTTGAGGACCGGCGGGGGCAGCTCGAACATGAGGATGACGTCCGAGCGCTCCTCGAGCGCCCACGTGCGGCGCAGCGGGCGTGTCCCCGCGAGCACCTGCGCATCCCGGGCAATCCCATACGACGCGTCCTGCGCGCCCACCACCCGCGCCGCATCCCAATCCATCGTCACGGGCGCGGGACCCACGTTCTGCGTCACCAACTGCACCCGGAGGAACAGCTCCTCCGTCGTCATGCTCAGCTTCCCCGAGCCCTTCACCGAGTGCGACGACTCCAGGCCCGTGAGCTTCACCGCCACCGTGTCCACATGCACCGTGGCATTCGACTCCGGCAGCTCCATCCGCCGGGGCGCCGCATCGTCCAACCCCGCGGCGAGCCCCGCGAGCTGCGCGTTTGGATCTCCCCGAGTCGACTCGGGACCGGGCGTGGGACGGCCGCCCTGGTTCACCCGGTCCACCTCCTGCCGCAGCTTCTGCAGCGTGCGCTCGTCCGCCGTGCCCAGGGCTCCGGACGCAGGCTCCTCCTTCGTGCAGCCCCCCAACAGGAGGGCCGCGGTCAGGAGCTGCGTCAGCGACACCAGGGCAGGGCGGACACGGGGGCTCACGCGGCGCCAGCTCCCTTCACCAGCTCGTACAGCTTGTCGAGCGCGGCGGGCAGCTTCGCCGAGTCCGGTCCACCGGCCTGCGCCATGTCGGGCTTGCCACCGCCCTTGCCGCCGACCTCCTTGGCCATCTCCCGGACCAGCTCACCCGCGCTGATGCCCTTGGCCACCACGTCCTTCGTCACCGCGACGAGGATGATGGCCCGGCCGTCCTTCTCACCGCCGATGGCCACCACGCCCGACTGGATGCGGTCTCGCAGCTGGTCCGCCATGCCGCGGAACACCTTGTCGTCCGCCGGGTCCACGCGCGTGGCCAGCACCTTGATGCCGTTGACGTCGCGCGCCTGCTCCAGCAGGTCCTTGCTGCCGGCGGTCTGCGCCTTGACGGAGACCTCCTCGACCTTGCGCTCCAGCTCCTTCACGCGCTTCTGCGCCGCCTCCACGCGCTTGACGACGTCCTTGGGCGACGTCTTGAGCAGCTCCGCCACCTTGCGCAGCTCGTGCTCCTGCTCGCGCACGTGCTGGAACGCGCCCACGCCCGTCAGCGCGATGATGCGCCGCACGCCGGACGCCACGCCGCTCTCGCTCGAAATCTTGAACAGGCCGATGTCGCCGCTGCGCTTCACGTGCGTGCCGCCGCACAGCTCGGTGGACTCCGGGTGCACGGTGACGACGCGCACCGTCTCGCCGTACTTCTCACCGAACATGGCCACCGCGCCGGACTTCTTCGCGTCCTCCAGCGCCATGACGCGCGTCTGCGCCGCCGCGTTGTCGCGAATCCAGCCGTTGACCAGGTCCTCGACCTTCTCCGACTCCTCGGTCGTCATCGGACCGAAGTGCGAGAAGTCGAAGCGCAGGAAGTCCGCCGCCACGACGGAGCCCGCCTGCTTCACGTGCTCGCCCAGCACCAGCTTGAGCGCCTTGTGCAAGAGGTGCGTCGCGGAGTGGTTCGCGCGGATGGCCTTGCGCCGCTCCACGTCCACCGCCGCCTGCACCATGTCGCCGACCTTGAAGGTGCCCTCAAGGACTTCCACCGTGTGGACGATGAGCCCCTGCACCGGGCGCTGCGCGTCCAGCACCTTGGCCTTCGCCTTGCCGCCGTGGCCCACGATGTCGCCGGTGTCGCCAAGCTGGCCACCGGACTCGCCGTAGAAGGGCGTCCGGTCCAGCACCAGCTCCACCTTGTCGCCCTGGGACGCCTGGACCGCCTCCGCGCCGTCGCGAATCAGCGCGCGGATGCTGCCCTCGCCCTCGTGGCCCTCGCCCTCGTAGCCCAGGAACTCGGAGGGCCCGAGCTTCTCCAGGAGCTTGAGGTACACGTCCCCGATGGCCTTGTCCTTGGTGAGCTTGCCGCCCTTGTTGCGCTCCCCCTCCTTCGCCAGCTCCTCCTCGAAGCCGGGGATGTCCGCGTCGAGTCCGTGCTCGCGCAGGATGATCTGCGTCAAATCCCACGGGAAGCCGTAGGTGCCGTGCAGCAGGAACACGTCCGGGCCCGACATGAGCTTCTCGCCGGACTGCTTCAGCCGGGCGACGCTCTCGTCGATCATCTTCATGCCGCGGTTGAGCGTGTGGCGGAAGCTCTCCTCCTCGTGCTCGGCGACCTTGAGGATGAAGGGCCGGCTGTCGCGCAGCTCCGGGTACGCGTCACCCATCAGCTCGATGACCCGGTCCACGACCTTGAAGAAGAAGACCTGCTCCAGGTCCAGGAGCGTGCCGTGGCGGATGGCGCGGCGCATGATGCGGCGCAGGACGTAGCCGCGGCCCTCGTTGGAGGGCTGCACGCCGTCGGCGATGAGGAACGCCGCCGCGCGCGCGTGGTCCGCGATGACGCGGTGGGAGGCGCCCGTCTCCTGCGAGTACGGCTTGCCGCAGAGCTCCACCACCTTCGCGATGATGCTCTGGAACAGGTCGGTGTCGTAGTTGGAGCGCTTGCCCTGCACGACGGAGGCGATGCGCTCCAGGCCCGCGCCCGTGTCGATGGACGGCTTGGGCAGCGGAATCAGCGGCGCGTCCTTCTCCTTGCGCTCGAACTGCATGAACACGAGGTTCCAGATTTCGAGCCAGCGGTCACAGTCGCACGCGACGCCCTGACACTTCTTGCCCGCCGCCTCCTCGACACAGGGGATGTCGTCGCCCTGGTGGAAGTGGATCTCGGAGCAGGGGCCGCACGGGCCCGTCTCGCCCATGGACCAGAAGTTGTCCTTCAGGCCGAGCTTGTAGATGCGCTCGCGGGCGACGCCCTGCTTCGCCCACAGCTCGAACGCCTCTTCGTCCCACGGGATGCCGCCCTCGCCGTTGAACACGGTGATGGCCAGCCGCGCGGGGGGAAGTCCGAGCGTCTTCGTCACGAACTCCCAGCCGTACGCAATCGCGTCCGCCTTGAAGTAGTCGCCGAAGGAGAAGTTGCCGAGCATCTCGAAGAACGTGTGGTGGCGCGCCGTGTAGCCCACGTTGTCGAGGTCGTTGTGCTTGCCGCCGGCGCGCACGCACTTCTGCGACGTCGTGGCGCGGCTGTAGTCACGGCGCTCGCGGCCCGTGAAGACATCCTTGAACTGCACCATGCCCGCGTTGGTGAACAGCAGCGTCGGGTCGTTGGCGGGCACCAGCGAGGAGGACGGGACGCGGCGGTGTCCACGCTCCTCGAAGAACTTGAGGAACGCCTCTCGAATCTCGGAGGCGGTCAGGGCGGAAGGCATGGTGTGGGTATATGCCACAAGAGTGGGCCGCGCAGGAGTTCTTGGAGTTTGCATGCAGGGGTGGACGCCCCGGCCAGCGAGACTCCGACAACCCCCGAGCCGCCTGGATGGCCGGTGGGGGAGGGGACGCCGTCTGCCCGAGGGCCCTCGTCAGTGCCCGTGCGACATCGTCTGCTTCACCTTCACCACCCGGGCGGGCATGCCCGCCACCACGGCCAGCGGCGGCACGTCCGACGTCACCAGGGCGCCAGCACCAATCACCGCGCCGTCCCCCACGGTGACGGGGCCGATGATTTGAGCCCCCACGCCCACGTAGACGTTGCGGCCGATGCGCGGCACGCCAGGCACGCCCAGCTGCGGCTCCACGCTGACGTTCTGGGACAGGAAGCTGCCCTCGCCCACCTCCACGCCGGGGGCCACCACCACGCCCACGCCGCCGTAGCCCAGTCCCACCGAGGCGTGCAGTCGCGCGTCGATGTCCACGTGGCTGTGCAGGAGCCGGTCGCCCACCGCGGCCACCATGTCCGGCAGCATCGGGACACCCAGCGTGCGAAGCCGCCTCGCGGCCCGGTAGAAGGTCAGCGCCGTCGGACCCATGTCCCACCCCGTCCCGTCCCCCGGCGGCCCGACGACGGCCGGGCCAGGAGGCGCTCCTCGGCCCTGGACGCCATCCCGGAGTGGGAGGCAGCGGGCGTCGGAGGAGGCATCCAGGAGGACGGGCGCGTCGAAGCCATGGCTCCGCGCCAATCTAGGGGGAGCCCGCGCCCCGGCCAGTTGCTCGTTCGCGAGGGGCCCCCGAGCGTCCGCCAGCCAACCTCACCAGGTCCCCTTGGACCTCCAAGTGCCACCGGTCCGACACTCGTCCCGGTGGCCCGGCGTGTCGCTCAGGGGGCATCGCCGTCGCGCAGGCGCTTGAGTGCGTCCTCGACGTACTGCACGCCCTTGGCGGTGATGGCCTTGCCCTTCTTGGTGTCCTGGGCGTACCCGGCGTGCAGCCGCAGGGCCTTGGCCGCGTTGGGGGCCGCGTAGGTGACACCCAGCTCACCCCAGAAGCGCGACGTCGTCCCGGACGTCACCTCCATGTCCAGCTCCGCGGCGCGGGCCAGGTAGAGCGGAATCAGCGAGCGCACGAGCTGGTCCTTCAGCTTGCCCGCGGACGCGAGCTCCTCGTGACGCGGATGCGTCCGCAGCGCCGCCATCAACCGGTCCACCGCCTGTCCCGCGTCCGCGGTGGGAGACGCGGCCGCGGCCGGGCTCTCGCGCTTCTTCGCGCGGGGCTTGCTCCGGACGGGGCTGCTCTTGCCCGGCTTCGGCGCGGGGGCCTTGGGGGCGCTCTTCGCGCTCTTCGTCACCTTGGCCTTGCGCGCCTTCGCGGCCTTCGTCGGAGGCGCGGGCTCCTCGGCCACGACCTCGGCGGCGGGGGCTGGTGGCTCCTCGATGATGGGGCGTGGGCGCGGGGTGCGCTCGACGCGCGTGGGCTCGGGGGCGCTCGGGGGCGCGGCCTGCGCGGGGGCGGCCGGAGCCTCCCTGCGCTCCACGGGGCGGGGCGCGCCATGCCCGTTGTGGGCGGGGGGAGGATTCGGGCGCGCGTAGCCCAGGCGCGTGCGCACCTCCTCCACCACGCCGCTCAATCCCACTTGCTGCAGCAAACCTTCCAACCGGGAAGCGAATGACACCGGGCATGCCCTCCTGGACCGGGCGCACGTTACCCCAGGATGGCCCCAGGTCGGATCCACGACGCCTACGCGGGGAGGGGAGGTGGGTGTGAACGGCCCGCCCTCCAGGCAACTGTTCGTCACCGGGCACACGGGGCTACACTGCGAGTCGCCCTCCCCCGCCATGCGGCTGCCCGCTCTCTCCCTGCTCTTGTTGCTCCTCGCGCCCGGCGCGACCCTCGCCCAGGGGGATACCCGTCTTGCGTTCCTGGGGCGCCAGCTCCAGCAGGGCAAGGACCCTCGCTCCCGCTCCCAGGCGGCGCTCGTGCTGGGCGCCACCGAGGACCCGGAGGCCGTGGCCGTGCTGTGCCCCGGCCTCAAGGACGCAAGCGAGCTGGTGCGCGCCGCTGTGGCCAAGTCGCTGGCGAAGCTCCTGGAGTCCTCCGCGTTGCCCTGCCTGGAGGCCCACAAGGACGAGGCGGACGCGGCGGTGCAGGCGGCGGTGCGCGAGGCGGTGAGCGCGCTGAAGGAGTACCAGGCGCGTCCGGCCCGGCTGTACATCGCCATGGAGGGCATGAAGGACCTGACGCGCTCGCTGCCGCCGGAGCTGGTGAAGGCCACCGAGGCACGGCTGCGCTCTCGGCTGGTGCGCCGGGGCGCGGTGCTGGCGCCGGCCAAGGAGACCAAGGCGCAGGCCAAGGGCGCGCTGAAGAAGCTGGGCGTGCGGGGTTTTCGCATCACCCCGGAGGTCCACCCCATGGAGGGTGGGGGCCTGCGGGTGGCCATCGTCTGCATGACCTACCCGGACCTGTCCCTGTTGGGGCAGGTGGACGTGAAGGCCGGGGGCGCGCAGCCCGCGGACCTCCTCAAGGCGCTGGTCCCCCGCGCCGTGGAGGACGCCGCCGAAACCTTCGAGTGGAGCAACGACACATGACGACGAGCAGCACGGCGCAGCAGGCGGCCCCCAAGCGGCGCTGGCGCAACTTCCTGCTGGATACGAGCTTCCAGCTCAAGCTGACCGCGTACATCGTCGGCGTGACGCTGGTGCTGTCGGCGCTCTTGGGCGTGTTCCTGGTGCGCTCGGCGCGGGCGCTGATGCAGGAGACGGCGACGGCGGTGGAGGCGCGCTCGAAGGCCGCGGAGGTGAGCCGGGAGTTGTCCAGCGCCACGCTCTCCAACGAGCTGCTCGCGCGCATGGACGACCCGGCGTTCGAGGCCGCCTTCCGCGAGAAGGCGCAGACCATCGACGCGGCCTACGAGCAGGAGCGCGCGGCCATCGTCGCGCAGCGCGCGGAGCTGGAGTGGCGCCAGCGCGCGACGTGGTGGGTGCTGGGCGCGTTCCTCCTGGCCTTCATCGCCGTGGTGGCGCTGGGCACCATCGTCGTGACGCACCGGGTGGCGGGTCCACTCCTGCGCATCCGGCGCATGGTGGGGGAGGTGGCCGAAGGCAAGCTGCGCCCTCCGTCGTACGGCCTGCGCGATGGCGACGAGCTGAAGGACCTGTTCGACGCGACGCGGACCATGATGCAGCGGCTGCGCGAGCAGAGCGAAGAGGACGCGCGCGTGCTGGCGAAGGCGCTGGAGGTGGCGGAGCGGGGCGGGGCGTCGGGCGAGTCGCTCGGCGAGCTGCGCGCGCTGGAGTCCCGCTTCCGCGCGCGCCTGGACGCGTGAGCCGCGCTCAGCGCGGCGCGGCCGAGTCCACCAGCAGCCCCGTCTGCTTGAGCACGCCGTGGATGCGCAGGCGTGCCTGCGCCCACGGCAGCGCCTCCACGCGGTAGCCCTCCAGGGCGTTCATCAGGTACGCGCGGTAGCTGGGGTGTCCCGGGTCCGCGATGATGACGACGCCCCGGTCCGTGGTGGAGCGGATGAGCCGCCCCACGCCCTGCCGCAGCAGGAGCAGCGCGCGCGGCAGCCGGTACTGCAGGAATCCCTGGTACTCGCCCCCGGCGCGGGCCAGCGGCTCCTCGCGCGCGGCGACCAGCGGACGCAGCGCGGGCTCCAGCGGGAGCTTGTCGATGAAGACACAGCCCACGCCCCGCCCGGGGATGTCCACGCCCTGCCAGAAGCTCTTCGTGCCCAGGAGCACCGTGCCCGTGTCGCGCTCCTGCCGCGCCGCCAGGGAGCGGCCATGTCCTCGGGACTGTCGCAGCACCTCGATGCCCAGCGGCTCCAGCCGGTTGCGAGCCTCCGCGCCCACGCGCTCCATGCGCCGCGTGGACGCGAACAGCCCCAACAGCCGCCCGCCCATCGTCTGCGCGAGGCCGGAGATGCGCGTCGCCGCCCAGTCGACGAAGGGCTCCTCGTGCGCGCGCGGCGCGTCCGTGACGAGCACGACGAGCGCCTGCTCGTGCAACTGGAAGGGCGAGGGCGCGCGCAACAACCTGGGGGCGGGCTTGTCGCCCCGGCCATCCAGCCCCAAACGCTTCAGCACGAAGGGCGTGCCGCTCCCGTTGCTCGGACCCAGCGTGGCCGAGGTGAGCACCAGCGCGCGCTTGTTCGCGGCGAAGTCGCGCGACACGTGGAAGGACACATCCACCGGCTGCGCGCCCACGCTCCAACGCTGACGTCGGGGCTCGGCCGTGGCCGAGTAGCACCGCCCCGCCGCCGCCTCGCCCGACAGCTCCGTGGCCAGCGTCGACAGCTCCCCCAGCTCCGTCGTCGCGCCGGACAGCTCGCGCTCCAGCGCCGGCATCCGCGCCGCCAGCTCCGGCAGGGCCTCCAGCACCCGCACCGCGAGCAGTGTGTGCAGCGCCTGCAGCGCGCCGCGCACCAGCTCCAGCCCCTCGCGCACCGGCGCCCACGCGGGCAGCGCGCGCACGGCCTCCGTCACCCGCAGTTCCGGAGCATAGGCGCCCTCGTCCGGGTCCTCTCCGGCCGCCGTCGCCGAGGGCTCACACAGCTCCGTCACCCGCGCGCCCAAATCCCGCGCCTCGTCCATCAGCCGGCGCAGCGCGTCCTCCACCTGACCCATCAGCGCGCGGGACTCCTCGCGACGGGAGGCGGACAGCGCGCGCCGCAGCTCGGCGAACAGGCCGTGGCGTCCGTCGCGCCCGTGCAGCCGCTCGGTGAGCCGGTGGAAGGCCAGGTCCGACAGCTCCACGGTGAGCGCCGTGGTGGCCACGTCCTCCACCTCGTGCGCCTCGTCGAGAATCAGGTGCTCGAGCTTCGGGTAGCGCGCGGGCCACGCGAAGGCGAGCGACTGGTTGATGACCAGCACGTCCGCCTCGCGCGCCTGGGCCACCGCCGAGTGGTAGAAACACCGGTGGTGATGCGGGCACTTGTCGCCCAGCGTCGTCGCCGCCTCGGAGCGCACCGCCGGCATCAACCCCATCAGCACCGGGAAGCGCTCGCGGAACCAGTGGCTCAGCCGGTCCAGGTCTCCCTCGACGCTGCGGCGCAGGTACGCGCGCAGGTACGCGCGGGGCGCGCGGGCGTTGTGCCCCATGCCCGGCTCCACGCGCGTGGCCTCCAGCGCCCGGCGGCGGCACAGGTAGTTCGACTGGCCCTTGAGCAGCGCGTAGCCGAACGTGCCCCCCAGCGCCCGGTGCAGGCGCGGCAGGTCCTTCTCCAACAACTGGTCCTGCAGCGTCTTGGTGTGCGGTGCCACGCCGACCTTGCGCCCGTTGCGCGCGGCGAAGAGGGCCGCGGGCGTCAGGTACGCGAGCGACTTGCCCGTCCCGGTGCCCGCCTCCACCGCCACCTGCTCCCCGTCCGACAACGCGCGCGCCACCGCCTGCGCCATGTCGAGCTGCGCGGGCCGGCTGCGGAAGCCTTCTTCACGCTGCTCCAGCGCTCCGCCCGCGCCCAGAATCGCGGACACCTCGTCGGCCCGCACCGGCACCACCGGCGTCTCGGCCTCGGGCTCCGCGACCGCGGGCACGCCCGCCGAGCGGCGCCGCTCCGGACGTCCGCGCAGGAAGCCGCCTTGCGTCTCGAGCGCGAGCGGCGTGGGCCTCGCCCTGCAGGCCCCGTTCAGTCGCGACAGGAGCTCCAGGAGCGGCCACTCGTCGTAATCGAACGCGCCCTCGTCGAGGCTGTCAGCGGAGCCCAGCCGGCGCGCCGCCCGAGGGTCCAGCGTGGCCACGAGGTCCGCGAGGTCCTCTCCACGCCCGTCGCTGATGCAGCGCTCCATCGTCTGCACGAGCACCGCGTACACCGCCTCGCAGTCGGACACCGCGCGGTGCGGCTGCCGGATGCCCAGCCCCGCCCAGCGCAAGAGCGACTCCAGCGAGTGGCTGGGCAGCTCCGGGTGCAGGTAGTGCATCAGCTCGCACGAATCGAGCACCGGCGCGCGGATGGAGCCCAGCAGGTCCGGCAGGAAGCCCTTCTCGAACGAGGCGTTGTGCGCCACCACCGTCCAGCCCGTCAGCCGCGCCTTGAGGTCCTCCAGGTCCACGCCGAAGCGCGGCCGGCCCTCCAGGTCCGCGTCCGTCAGGCCCGTGAGCCGACGAATCGTGAGGGGCAGGGGCTTGGACGCCGAGTACAGCCGCGCGAAGCGGTCCACCTCGCGCCCGTTCTCGAAGAACAGACACCCCAGCTCGATGATTTCGTCGGCACGTGGATCCAACCCCGTGGTCTCGAGGTCCAGGAAGACATGCCGCGTGAAGAGCTCCGCCGCGCCGCCCATGCAGGGCCGGCACACTACTCCTCCCCGGCGCGGTGCCCAGATTTCGGCCTACGTCTTCACTCCACCAGGAAAACGCCGGAAATCATCTTCCCCATGGCGCACCCGTACACGAGCTTGCCGGACGTCTTGGGCGTGAAGCGGATGTCCACCGGCTGGCCCAGCGGCAGCGCGGTGTTGATGCCGTAGTCGTCCATCACGACTTCCGTCGCGCACGTCTGGTCCGTCTTGCGCGTCACCACCAGCTTCACCGGCTCGTCCTTCTTGAGCTGCACGGGGCTGGGCTCGTAGCCCTTCTCCGTCACCGTCAGCTCCACCACGCGCACGCCGTTCTCCCGCTTCTCCGGGACGGTGGGCGCGGGGGCCGCGGCGGCGGCGGGCGGGGTGTCCTTGGTGCAGCCCTGCTGGGTGGCGCCCACCATGGCGGCCGTCGCCGCCAGCGCGAGCCAGGGCTTGATGATGCGGGAGATGAAGGGGCGCATGGAGTGGGTGCCTCGCTCGGCGAAAAAAGGAGGAAGGGGCGGCGCCCCCGCGAAATTCCGCGGCCGTGCTTCAGGCCTCGGTGGCGGGAGCGCTCCCGGCGACCGGCTCGAAGCGCAACAGCGCGTGGAGCGGGACGAACACCTCGTGGCCCGTCTCGCCCAACAGCAGGTCGAAGCGGCCCACGTGCATCAGCGGCAGCTGCAGCGTGATGCCGTTGCGCAGCACCAGCTTCACCTGCTGGCCCAGGTGGTCCAGGAACGCGCGCGGGTCCGAGTACGGCCGCTTGTCCGGCTGACGGGCCACCGTGGCGGGCTTCTGGGTGAGCTTCGCGTCACGCTCCAGTCCAGGCAGCAGCCGCTCCCACTCCCCGCGCCGCGCCAGCAGCACCACCTGCAGCTTCTCCAGCCGCCCGGTGCGCTCCAGCGTGAAGGCGATGGGCTCCTCGGCCACCAGCGTGTCCAGGAGCGAGCGCTCCGCCAGCACCACGGAGACCTCCGTCTTGCCGGCGATGAGGCCCGAGAGCAGCTCGGCGACGACGGCGTTGTCCACCTCGCCGCGCGCCTGCTTGATGGCCGCCTTGCGCTGGGTGCGCTCCTTGCGCGCCATGAACTCGGCCACCGTCATGCCGCTCTGGAGCACGCCGAACGCGTCCCCCAGCGACAGCCCCGGCGTCTGGCCCATCAGCTCGTAGACCTGGTCGAAGCGCTTGGCCTCCTCGGCGTGCAGCTTGCGCCAGATGCGGCACTTCATCTTGCCTTCCAGCTCACCCTTGGCGATGCGCGCCGGCACGTGCTCGCGCTGCGCGAGCGCGAGGATCTGCTCGGGCGTGGGCGGAGGCCGGGGCGCCGAGGAGCGGAAGCCCCCGGGACGGCCACCGAAGCCGCCGGGACGTCCACCCGGGCCACCGGGCCCTCCAGGCGAGCGCGGAGCCATCGGCCGGGCGCCCGGCGCCACGCCCGCGGGACGGGGGGCGCTGGAGGCCACCGGTACCGAGGGACGCGGCGCGGGCGATGGGGCTGGCGCCGCGGGGCTCGTCGGGGCCGCCGCCGCTGGAGTGGCCGGACGGGGCGTGGGCGCCACGCCCACGGGACGGGGCGCGACGGGGGCCGCCGGACCCGCCGTGGTGGGCCGGGGCGTGGGGCGCGGCGTGGGCGCGGGCGCCGGGGAGTCCGAGGGGGACGGACTCTGCCCAGCGCTGCCGGGCGTCGAGGCCGGCCGCCGGATGACTTCGACCGCGGGGATGACCCGCCGTGTCTTCCGATCGTTCACAGTCGTACGTTACCTGATGCGAGGAGCCCGGGCATGCCCGGCTTCACGGCTGGAGGGAGGCTGAGAGGTCCACTTTCCACCCAGACGGCTCCCGGACCATCCGGACCTCATGGGTGCTGCCAGACGAGCGCACGAGCACGGTCGCCTCGTCGCCCGCCTCCCGGACCAGGGAGACCTCCGTAACATCCGGAGGTGGGGGGACATTCGCGAAGAACAGGCCCAGGGGCTCGGCCTTCACCGCGCCACCGGAGGCATCGCTCACCGCCTGCGCCCGCTTCTGGAGGGCCGCCTGCGTGGGCTGGGACAACGCGCCCCAGGCCTGGCGCAGCTCACCGCGCTTCACCAGCCGGTGGAAGGAGGTATAGGCGTCCTGCGGTGTACCGAAGCGGGGCTGGTTGCAGCCGGCCATGCCCACCAGGAGCAGGGCCAGCAACCAGGGCGTCGTCGCGGTCGGGCGCATGGGAGTGGGGTTTAGGTCAAACCAGCGCCGGGGGAAAGCCTCTGGTGAGGCAGTGTCACGGAACGTGTTGCTGGACACGGTTTCGCCCCGCTCCCTTGGCCGCGTAGAGCCCCGCGTCCGCCGCGCGCAGGAGCGCCTCCGCCGTCTCCAAGTCATTGGAGGGCACCGTCGCCACGCCCAGCGACGCCGTCAGCCGCACCTGCTGCGGTCTTCCGTCCGCGCCCACGTGCTCCACGCCCAGGGCCGCGATGGCCTCGCGCACGCGCTCGCACACCTTGAGCGCGTCCTGGGGCGCCGTCTCCGGCAGGAGCGCGATGAACTCCTCGCCGCCGTAGCGCGCCAGCATGTCCACCTCGCGCAGCCGGGCGCGCGTCGTCTGGGCCACCGCCTTGAGCACCTGGTCCCCGAAGACGTGGCCGAAGGTGTCGTTGATGCGCTTGAAGTGGTCGATGTCCAGCATCACCAGCGACAGGGGGGACTGGTAGCGCCTGGAGCGCGCGAACTCCTCGCTCAGCCGCTCCTCGAAGCAGCGCCGATTGTACAGCCCCGTCAGCCCGTCCGTGCGCGACAGGGCGAGCAGCTCCTCGCGCTTCTTGGCCAGCTCCTTGTTGGCCCGGTCCAGCTCCCGGTTCTTCTCCACCAGCGCGTCCTGGAGCAGCTTGAGCCGCAGCATCGACTTCACCCGCGCCGACAGCTCCAGCATGTCGAAGGGCTTCACCAGGTAGTCGTCCGCGCCCAGCTCCAGCCCCTCCACCTTCCCCGCCGCCTGTCGCGCCGTCATCAGAATCACCGGGATGAAGCCGAACCCGTCCTCACCCGCGTTCGCCTTGATGATGCGGCACACCTCCACGCCGCCCAGCCCCGGCATCTCCACGTCCATCAGGATGAGGTCCGGCCGCGACTCGCGGATGGCCGACAGGGCCTGCGTCCCGTCGTGCGCCTCCTTGAAGACGTAGCCCCGAGGCGCCAGCCCCTCGCGCACGTGCGCCACATGCGCCGGGTCGTCGTCGACGATGAGCACCGTCCGCCCACTGAGCTCCCCGCCTGTCCCCGCCCGACGCGCGACCTCCTGCGTCTTCTTCCTCTCGCCGTCCGCCATGCGGTTGCGCCCCCAGTGCAATCATCCCGCGCTGCCAGAATGGCTCTGATTCTCACCCGCCGTCCCCTCGGAAGCCAAGGGGGACGGCAAGTGCCCGTCACTTCAAGCGCTCAGAGCGGTTTGCGCAGCCGGGCCCGGTACACCGGCTCCCCCGAGGACAGGTACCGCCGCTCCCGCGTGGAGGGCACCTCCTCCGGGTCATAGGGGTGGAAAACGCCGGAACCCAAGGGGTTGTGGAATCCCACGGATTCCAGGATGGAGAGCATGTTGACGGCGCGGTCCTGGACGTCGGTGCGCATGTCGAAGAGTCCGCCGGGGACGAGCTTTCCGAGCAGCAGCTTCGCGAAGTCGGGCTGGACGACGGCGCGCTTGGCGTGGGAGCGCTTCCACCAGGGGTCGGGAAACTGGAGGTGGATGACGGACAGGGAGTTGTCCGCGAAGATGCGGGGCACGACGAAGCGGGCGTCGGACTCCACGACGCGCAGGTTCTTCATCTCCGCCTTGGCGGCGCGGTCCTGGGTGTCGCGGGCGTACTTCTTTCGCCACTCGAAGGCGACGAAGCGCACCTGGGGGTTCCTGCGGCAGTACTCCAGGGCGTGGCCGCCGGCGCCGGAGCCGATTTCGAGCTCCAGGGGGCCCGCGAAGCCGAACTCGGCGTCCCAATCGGGAGGGGTGGCCATTTCGACGAGGTGGAGTCCGACGGGGTCTGGCAGCAGGCGAGGGCGGGGCATGTTCCAGGCGCTCCAACCACGGCCAAGCGGGGTCTGGCCAGGGAAAAACACTGGTATAGGGGGGGCATGAAGGTCTTCCACTCGGTGGCGGAGGCGGGCCGGGCGCTCGAGGGCCGGGCGCTGGCTCTGGGCAACTTCGACGGCGTGCACGTGGGCCACCAGGCCCTCTTCGCGGAGGCACGCAAGCACGCGTCCCCGGCGGCGTTCACCTTCAACCCCCACCCGGGCAAGGTGCTCCAGCCGGACCTGGCGCCCAAGCTCATCACGCTCCTGCCCCGGCGCCTGGAGTTGCTCGCTTCCTGTGGGCTGGAGGCCTCGGTGGTGCAGGCCTTCTCGCGCGACTATGCCCGCACGGGGCCCGGTGACTTCGAGGCCACGCTCTTCGATGCGCTGGGCGTGGCGCACGTGGTGGTGGGCAGCGACTTCACCTATGGCGCCGCGCGCGCGGGCACGGTGGACACGCTGCGCGAGGCGGCCGGCCGACGGGGCGCCCGGGTGCACGTGGTGACGCCCGTCACGGTGGACGGCGTCGTCGCCTCGTCGTCGCGGGTGCGCGAGTACATCCTGGAGGGCCGGGTGTCCGCGGCGTGCCGGCTGCTCGGTCGCCCGTTCGACCTGGACGGCACCGTGGTGGCGGGGGCGGGTCGCGGGCGCACCATCGGCTTCCCCACCGCCAACGTGGACACGCAGAACGAGCTGCGGCCGGCGCCGGGCGTCTACGCCATCCGGGTGCGCTTCCTCAAGGAGGCGGGGGAGGGCGCGTGGCACGGGGGCGCGGCGAACATCGGCATCAAGCCCACCTTCGGCGGCACCGAGGTCACCATCGAGGCGCACCTCTTGGATTTCGCGGGGGACATCTACGGCCGCGAGCTGCGGGTGCAGTTCCTGGAGCGGCTGCGCCCCGAGCAGCGCTTCGGCTCCGTGGCGGAGCTGACGGGGCAGATCAAGCGCGATGTCGAGGCCGCTCGCACGGTGATTGCCAGGACCGGCGCCTGAGCCCCGCATTTTTCCCGTGAGTGTTCAACGGGTTGGCGGATCAGCCGGCCCGAGGGGGCGCCTTGACGGATGTGAGCGGCTCCCCTCTAATTCGCTGTCAGGAACCGTGCCAAAGGTGCTGTGGGGCCCCGAGGCAACGCCCGCGTCTCCCCTGGAGCGAGGTGGGCCCCCGCCCGCTTCGTCCTTCTTTGCCACAAGGAAGAGGCTTCACGAATGTCCGGTCGATTGGGTGAACTGCTGGTCCGCGAGAACCTCATCTCCGTCCAGCAGCTTCGCAAGGCCCAGGAAGAGCAGCAGAAGAGCGGCACGCGCATCGGCACCGCGCTCATCAAGACGGGCGCCATCGAGGAGTCGAAGCTCACCGACTTCCTCTCCAAGCAGTACGGCGTGCCGGCCATCAACCTGAAGGACTTCGACATCGATCCGGACATCATCAAGCTCGTGCCCAAGGAAGTGGCCGAGAAGCACCTGGTGATTCCGGTCAACCGCGCGGGCCCGTCGCTGATCGTGGCCATGTGCGACCCGTCCAACATCTTCGCCGTGGACGACCTGAAGTTCCTCACCGGCTACAACATCGAGACGGTGGTGGCCTCGGAGGTCTCCATCCGCGAGGCCATCGAGCGCTACTACGCGGAGAAGGGCCCCTCGATGGAGGAGATCGTCGGCGACGTCGGCGACGACATCGAGCTGGCGAAGGAGGAGACGGAGAACATCGACGAGATGGCGAAGGCCGCGGATGACGCGCCCGTCGTCAAGCTGGTGAACCTCATCCTCATGGACGCCATCAAGAAGCGCGCGTCCGATATCCACATCGAGCCGTACGAGAAGGACTTCCGGGTCCGCTTCCGCATCGACGGCGTGATGTACGAGGTGATGCGGCCGCCCATGAAGCTGCGCAACGCGATCACCTCGCGTCTGAAGATCATGGCCTCGCTGGACATCTCCGAGCGGCGCCTGCCGCAGGACGGCCGCATCAAGATCAAGATGGGCGGCGGCAAGGAGATGGACTTCCGCGTGAGCGTGTGTCCCACGCTCTTCGGCGAGAAGGTCGTGATGCGTCTGCTCGACAAGAGCAACCTCCAGCTGGACATGACCAAGCTGGGCTTCGACGCGCAGCCGCTCGCGTGGTTCAAGGAGGCCATCGACCGGCCCTACGGCATGGTGCTGGTGACGGGCCCCACGGGCTCGGGCAAGACGACGACGCTGTACTCGGCGCTCTCCAGCCTCAACGACGTGGGCACCAACATCTCCACCGCGGAGGACCCGGTCGAGTTCAACTTCGCCGGCATCAACCAGGTGCAGATGCACGACGACATCGGCCTGAACTTCGCGGCCGCGCTGCGCTCGTTCCTCCGCCAGGACCCGGACATCATCATGATTGGTGAGATCCGCGACTTCGAGACGGCGGAGATTGGCGTGAAGGCGGCCCTCACCGGCCACCTGGTGCTCTCCACGCTGCACACCAACGACGCCCCGGGCACGGTGAGCCGTCTGCTCAACATGGGCATCGAGCCGTTCCTGGTGACGGCCTCGCTCAACCTCATCCTCGCCCAGCGTCTGGCGCGCCGGCTGTGCCCGGCCTGCAAGAAGCCCGCGGACACGGTGGACGAGCAGGCCCTCATCGACGCCGGCATCCCCCCGGACAAGATCGGCACCTTCACCCTGTACGAGAAGGTCGGCTGCCGCGACTGCAATGACCGCGGCTACCGGGGCCGTGTGGCCATCTACGAGGTCATGCCCTTCTGGGACGGCCTCAAGGAGTTGGTCATCAACGGCGCGTCCGCCTCCGAGCTCAAGCAGGAGGCCATCCGTCTGGGCATGAGCAGCCTGCGCATGAGCGGCCTCAAGAAGGTGATGGACGGCGCGACCACCCTGGAAGAAGTCGTGGGCAACACCGCGCCGGACCGCTTCTAGTCACTTCCCCTCCCAGCCTCCCCGAAGGACACCCCCACCGTGGCCAACCTGCACCAGCTCCTCAAGGCGATGGTCGAGAAGGGCGCTTCCGACCTCCACATCACCACCGGCTCCCCGCCCCAGTTGCGCGTGGACGGCGAGCTCGTCCCCTTGAAGACGGCGCCGCTGACGCCCGTGGAGACCAAGCAGCTCTGCTACTCCATCCTCACGGACGCCCAGAAGCACAAGTTCGAGGAGGACAACGAGCTGGACCTG
Source organism: Myxococcus fulvus (assembly GCF_900111765.1). The sequence continues at coordinate 576,286 of NZ_FOIB01000002.1, read as the reverse complement.
TCCTTCGGCGTGAAGGGGTTGTCGCGCTTTCGCGCCAACATCTTCATGCAGCGTGGCGCGGTGGCCGGCGCGTTCCGCACCATTCCGTTCAAGATTTTGACCTTCCAGGAGCTGGGCCTGCCGCCCATCGTCGCGGAGCTGGTGAAGAAGCCCCGCGGCCTCATCCTGGTGACGGGCCCCACGGGCTCGGGCAAGTCCACCACGCTGGCCTCGATGATCGACAAGATCAACACCGAGCGTCATGAGCACATCATGACCATCGAGGACCCCATCGAGTACCTGCACCCGCACAAGAACTGCCTGGTCAACCAGCGCGAGGTGGGCGCGGACACCCGAAACTTCAAGACGGCCCTCAAGTACATCCTCCGCCAGGACCCGGACGTGGTGCTGGTCGGTGAGCTCCGCGATTTGGAGACCATCGAGGCGGCGCTCACCATCGCGGAGACGGGCCACATCTGCTACGCGACGCTGCACACCAACAGCGCGGTGCAGACCATCAACCGCGTGCTGGACGTGTTCCCGCCGTACCAGCAGCCGCAGGTGCGCGCCCAGCTCTCCTTCGTGCTGGAGGGCGTGATGAGCCAGGCGCTGGTGGCCAAGGCGGGCGCTCCGGGCCGCATCCTGGCCCTGGAGGTCATGGTGCCCAACCCCGCAATCCGCAACCTCATCCGCGAGGACAAGGTCCATCAGATCTACTCGTCCATGCAGGTGGGTCAGGCCAAGTACGGCATGCAGACCTTCAACCAGGCCCTGGCGGCGCTGCTGCTGCGGCGCCTCATCTCCCAGGACGAGGCCTTCGGTCGCTCCAGCGACCCGGAGGAGCTGCGCAACATCCTGGCCACGGGCGGTGTGGTGCCGGGTGCCCAGCGGCCGGCCGGAGGAGCGGCGGGTCGTTAGTTCCTGGTTTTGAGATTCAGCGGTTAGACTCGCGCGCGCGTCCGCGGAGGTCCAGCTCATGGCAGCACAAGCAGTCCAGAAGTCCTCAGCTTCCAAGAAGAACACCGCCCAGTTCCTCTGGGAGGCGAAGACCAAGAGCGGTGAGACCAAGAAGGGCGAGATGGAGGCCTCGGATTCCGAGGCCGTCAACGCCCGCCTGAAGTCCCTGGGTCTCAATCCCGTCAAGGTGCGCAAGAAGAGCGCGCTCGACGGCGACATCACCCTGCCGGGCATTGGGGGGGTAACGGGCAAGGACATCCTCGTCTTCACCCGTCAGTTCGCGACGATGATCGACGCGGGTCTCCCGCTGGTGCAGTGCTTGGACATCCTCGCCAGCCAGATGGACAATCCGGCCTTCAAGAAGGTGCTGCTGGCCATCAAGGGCAAGGTGGAGCAGGGCAGCACCTTCGCCGACGCGCTCAAGGAGCACCCGAAGGTCTTCGACGAGCTCTACGTCCAGCTGTGCGCGGCCGGCGAGGTCGGCGGTATCCTCGACACCATCCTCAACCGGCTCGCGGCCTACCGCGAGAAGAGCGAGAAGCTCAAGCGCAAGGTCAAGGGCGCGATGACCTACCCGGCCATCGTCATCCTGGTGGCCATCGGCGTGACGGCGCTCCTGCTCCTCAAGGTGACGCCGGTGTTCGCCGCCATGTTCGCGGACTTCGGCTCGGCGCTGCCGGGTCCCACCCAGTTCGTGGTGGACCTGTCCGCGTGGGCGGAGGCGTACTGGCTCCATGTCGTCGCCAGCATCACCGCGGTGGTGGTGTCCTTCTCCTGGAGCTACAAGCAGCCCAAGGGGCGCAAGTTCTGGGACAAGGTGTTCCTGAAGATGCCGCTGTTCGGGCCCGTGCTGCGCAAGGTGGCCGTGGCGCGCTTCACGCGCACGCTGGGCACGATGATCTCCTCCGGCGTGCCCATCCTCGACGCGCTGGACGTGACGGCGAAGACGGCCGGCAACAAGACGGTGGAAGAGGCCATCTACTACGTGCGCGGGAAGATCGCCGAGGGCAAGAACATCGCCGGGCCCCTGCTCGAGACGAAGGTGTTCCCTTCCATGGTGGTGCAGATGATTGGCGTCGGTGAAGCGACGGGCGCCATGGACACCATGCTCAACAAGATCGCCGACTTCTACGATGACGAAGTGGACACCGCCGTCAGCGCGCTGACGGCGATGATTGAACCCATCCTGATGGTGTTCCTCGGCGGCGTGGTCGGCGGCTTCCTCATCGCCATGTACCTGCCCATCTTCTCCATTGCCGGTGCCATCAAGTAGCTCCGTCGTCTCCAGCGTGCGCGCGGACGAAGCCGAAAGGCTCCGCGTGCGCCTGGTCTGGCTGGTGTTGTTCCGCACGGTGGCGGCGAGCCTGTCGCTCGTCATCACCGTGGGGCGCCTGCTGCTTCAGCCCCTCGAGGAGCCGAGCCGGGCGGACTCGCTGTCCCTGGCCGTCATCATCGCGGCCTACGTGTCCACGGTGGTGGTGGGCATCCGCCTGCGGCGCGAGCGGGCGGGGCGGCTGGACGCGTGGGTGCAGGTGCTGGGCGACGTGGTCATCGCCACGGGCCTCGTCTACCTGAGTGGTGGCTCCGACTCGCCGCTCACGTTCCTCTACAGCCTGGCCGTCATCGGCGCCGCGGTGGTGCTGGACTGGCGCGGCGCGCTGTGGGTGGCGGCGGCGGGCGCGGTGTGCTTCTCCTCGCTGGTGGTGGTGCTTCGGCTGACGGACACGGAGCCCTTGGGGCCGGTGTTGTCCAGCCGTGGCCTGTTCGTGCTGGGCAGCAACCTGCTCGCGCTGGGCCTCATCGCGGTGCTGGCGGGCTACCTGTCGCGGCAGCTGTCCGCCACGGGCGGAGCGCTGTCCGCGCGCGAGGCGGATCTGCGCCGGTTGGGCGGCCTGCAGCAGCAGATCCTCTCCTCCATGCCGTCGGGGCTCATCACCTGCGACTCGCAGCGCCGCGTCACCTTCGTCAACGCCGCCGCGCGCGCCATCCTCCAGGTGGAGGGAGTCGAAGGCGTGGGCCAGCCGCTGGAGGCGCTCCTGCCGGGGGTGTCGGTGCTGGCGCCGCGCTCGTCGCGAGGCGAGCTGGTGGTGGGCTCCGAGCATGGCCGCCGACGCATCCTGGGGTTGTCGGTGACGCCGCTGGAGGGCGAGTCGGGCGCGCTGCTCATCGTGTTCCAGGACCTGACGGAGCTGCGCAGGATGGAGGAGGACCTGGAGCGCTCGGACCGGCTGGCGAGCCTGGGGACGCTCTCCGCGCAGTTGGCGCACGAGCTGCGAAACCCGCTGGCCGCGATGCGGGGCTCGGCGCAACTGCTCGCGCAGGAGCGCTCGAGCGACGTGGTGGTGCAGAAGCTCACCAACATCCTGGTGCGCGAGTCGGACCGGCTGGGGCGGCTGGTGGAGGACTTCCTGCGCTTCGCGCGGCCTCCGGAGCCGGTGCGGCGGGAGGTGCCCCTGGATTCGCTCCTGACGGAGACGGTGGACATGCTGCGCGCGGACCCGCTGGCCCGGGACGTTCGGGTGGAGGTGTCCGCGCGCGAGCCGCTGACGGCCGCGGTGGACCCGGACCAGCTGCGTCAGGTGCTCATCAACCTGGTGCGCAACGGCTTCCAGGCGGCGGGGCCCAAGGGTGAGGTGAAGGTGGGATTGGCCAGGAGTGAGAAGGAAGCGCAGATTCGGGTGTGGGACTCGGCGGGGAGCATCACGGAGGAGATGATGGGGCACCTGTTCGAGCCCTTCTTCACCACGCGGGACGGGGGCACGGGGTTGGGGCTGTCGACCGCGCATTCCATCGTCCGCGCGCATGGGGGCTCCATCCGCGTGCGCTCGGACCCGGCCGAGGGAACGGAGTTCGTCGTGGGGTTGCCGCTGTGACGACCATGCAGGCCCAAGAGGGCGCCTTCCGTGGCCATGTCCTCATCGTGGACGACGAGCTGTCCATGCGTGAGTACCTGGAGCTCTTGCTGCACCGCGAAGGCTATGTGGTGACGAGCGTGCCCGGGGTGAAGCCCGCGTGCGAGGTGCTCGCGCGGGATGGCGTGGACCTGGTCATCTCCGACATGAAGCTCGGGACGGGCAGCGGGCTGGACGTGCTGCGCACGGCGCGCGCGCGCAAGGAGCCGCCGGAGGTCGTGCTGATTACGGCCTTCGGTTCGCCCGCCGCCGCGGTGGAGGCGATGCGCGAGGGCGCGTACGACTACATCTGCAAGCCCTTCGACAACGACGAGCTGCGGCTGCTGGTGCAGAAGGCGCTGGAGAAGCGCCTTTTGCGGCAGGAGAACACCACCCTGCGCGCGCGGCTGTTGCCCGGGCTGGGCATGGCGGTGGGACAGAGCGCCCGGATGCAGGCGGTGTGGTCGCTGGTGGAGAAGGTTGCGCCCGGGCGCAGCACGGTGCTGGTGACGGGGGAGAGCGGCACGGGCAAGGAGCTGGTGGCGCGGGCCATCCACATGCGGGGCAGCCGGGCGGCGCAGCCGTTCTTGCCCTTCAACTGCGCGGCGCTCAACGAGGGCACGCTGGAGAGCGAGCTGTTCGGCCACGTGAAGGGCGCCTTCACGGGGGCCTTGCACGAGCGCTCGGGGCTCCTGGTGTCCGCGGGTGAGGGCACCGTGATGTTGGACGAAGTGGGGGAGATGCCGCTGGCCACGCAGGTGAAGCTCCTGCGCGTGTTGCAGGAGCGCAAGGTGAAGCCGGTGGGCAGTGCGGCGGAGGTGCCCTTCCAGGCGCGCGTCATCGCGGCGACGAACCGGCGGCTGGAGGCGGAGGTGAAGGCGGGCCGCTTCCGCGAGGACCTCTTCTACCGGCTCAACGTGATTACGCTCGAGCTGCCGCCCTTGCGTGAGCGGGCGGGGGACATCTCGCTGCTCGCGGGCCACTTCCTGTCGAGGATGGCGGAGGAGCTGGGGCGTCCAGCGCTGCGCTTCGCGCAGGAGACCCTGGACCTGCTGGAGCGCTACGCGTTCCCTGGCAACGTGCGCCAGCTGCAGAACATGGTGGAGCGCGCGGCGACGCTGTCGGACACGGACCTGCTGGGCCCGTCCACGCTGCCGCCGGCGGTGCGCGGCGAGTCGGAGCCGATGTCGCGTCCGGGCGAGCCGGGCGAGCCGTCATTGGGCACGGGCTTCAACCTGGAGCGGCATCTGGATGACAGCGAGCGGCGCTACCTGCTGGCGGCCCTGAAGCAGGCGGGCGGCGTGAAGACGCGCGCCGCGGAGCTGCTTGGGCTGTCGTTCCGCTCGTTCCGCTACCGGCTGGCGAAGCACGGCCTCACGGATGAGCTGGAGGAGCCGGCGGGCCGCGGGTGAGCGCCTAGAACCCCAGGACGGCCCGGGCCTCGTCCGCGGCTTCCAGTCCCATGCGCCAGTTGGCGTCCTGGCTGTTGTAGGAGAAGCGGCCGCCCCGGCCGATGGAGCTCAGACGCTCGAAGCTGGAGAGGTGCTCCTGGAGGGGCTGGAGGACGCGCTGATAGCCCGGCTGGTACACGGGATAGCAGCGCGGCAGCCGCACCACATGGAAGCGGCCCACGGGGGCCTTGCCAAGCAGGCCCACGGACTCCAGCTCCGTCCGCGCGAGCCTCGCCAGGTGCTCGTCCGTCTCGCTCCAGATCGCCTCGTCCTGGGCACACCAGTACTCGACGCAGAGGATGGTGGAGCGCTCCGCGCCATGGAGCCCGGGCACCCAGTTGCGGAAGTTGGTGACGCGGCAGGCCCGGACGGCGCGCGTGTGCATCTCCAGCCAGGACTCGGGGAACAGGTCCGTCCCGTGGACCTCCAGGTACACCAGCAGCGCGCTGCGGAAGGTGAGCACGTCGCGTGCGTCGCTCAGCGCGCGTTGGACCTCCGGAGATTGAGAGGGCAGCTGCGCCACGAGCGGCACGAGCGGGGCGCTGGAGATGACGTAGTCGTAGTCCCGGGGCCCCTGGGCGGAGCGCAGCCCCGTCACCCGGCGCCCTTCGACCTGGAGCGCCTCCACCCGGCTGTCGAGGAGCACCTCGCCGCCGCTGGCGCGGATGGCCTGGGCCATGCGCTCGTACACCTCGCCGGTGCCGCGCTGGGGATAGGGGAACTGCTCGGTGACCTGCTTGACGGCGCTCGCCCGGGCGTTGGCCACGCGCATGCGCAGGGCATTGATGACGGTGTCGATGAGCGAGGCGTCCTTGCTGGCGGCGCCCGACACGCTCGCGTCCACCTGGGCGCAGGGGCGGCCGAAGAACTTCTCGTTGTAGTCACGGAAGAACTGCTCGTAGACGCGGCGGCCGAAGTGCTGCACCAGCCAGTCCTCGAAGGTCCTCACCTCCGGGAGCGGGCGCAGTTGCTGGCGTCCGAAGTCGAGCACGCACCGGACGGACTCGGTGATGCCCACCTTGCGCACGACGTCCAGCACCTGGAGCGGATAGCGGAGTACCTGCCCGTCATTGCGGAAGACGCCGGGGTGGGCCGCCACGCTGGCCCAGTCCTCGCCGACGACGCCCTTCCAGAGCGCGTCGATGCGCGCATCCTGCGTGTGGAAGCGGTGGGGCCCCAGGTCCACGCGCTGGTTCCACAGGTCCAGCGTGCGTGACAGCCCACCGATGAACCGACTGCCCTCGTGGACCTCGACCCGGGCTCCGGCCTTCGCCAGGACATAGCCGGCCGTGAGGCCGGCGGGGCCCGCTCCCACCACCGCGATGCGGGGAGGCTGCGATGGACGGGGGGCCGGAGAGGACGAGAGGCTCATGGCGAGGCGGGCTTGAAGTAGCGCGAGAAGGCCGGGTCCGCGTGGCGCGCGCGAACGTGCTCGGGCCGGTAGACGCGCAAGGTGTACTCGTAGAGGGGACCCGCGGCATCCAGCTCCCAGAACCGGCTGAGCTGTCCCACCACGAAGTCCAGGAGCGCGCCGGGGGGCTCGTAGTGCAGCTCCGCCCGCGTGTACTCCGGGTCGTGGAACGTGGTGAGGAAGTTCACCGCGAAGCCGCGCGTGCACATCGCGTACATCGCGCGCAGCATGCCCTGGACGAAGCCTCGCCACGCCTCGGGTGAGGCCGACAGCCGGACGTTGAAGGTCCCCGACAGCGTCAGGAAGTCGTAACGCTCCGGAGGCAGGCTGGCGACGATGTCCCGGGTGTGGAAGCCGCCGCGGGGGAACTTGCGCGCACATGCCTCGGCGAAGGAGGGGTGGACGTCGCTGCCGGAGTACAGGGCCTGGGGGTGGTGCCGCTCCAGGAACTCACCGAAGTGCCCCATGCCGCACCCGATTTCGTGGACGGAGAACGGGCCTTGCTCGTGCTCGAAGACGCGCGCCAGGCGGTGGAAGCGCTCGTATTGCGTGGCCTGGTCGCGGTGGGACAGCGCGCGCGGGTCGTCCCCGTACTGGTCCAGCAGCGCCCCGTAGAAGGCGCGTTGCTCCTCAGCGATGTCCATGGAGGGATTCCTGTCGATGGGGCTCGGGCGTCGGCTCCGCGACGGCGCGCAGCGCGATGGGCGTCGTCTGTCGTACGACGGCCTGGGGCTTCTGGTTGATCTGCAGGAAGATGCGCGCCACGTACTCGGACAGGATGCCCACGCCCAGCAGCGTCACGCCCGACGAGAACAGCACCGCCACCGCCAGCGAGGCCCAGCCGGGCACGGTGATGTAGCCGGTGTACTTGGAGAAGACGACCAGCGCCCCCGCGAGCGCGGACACCACCGACAGACAGAACCCCCCGACGGAGGCGAGCCGCAGCGGGAAGGTGGCGTAGTTGAAGAGCAGGTTGAAGAACACCGTCACCAGTCGACCGAGCGTGTACGAGCTGCGCAGGCCCTCCGGGTGCTCGTGCCGCACCTCGGTGGCGCTGATGCGGTCCGTCACCCAGGACAGGTAGATGTCGAGGATGATGTCGTGGCGCTCGCTCCGGGCGACCTCGGCCGCGACGCGGCCGGAGACGAGGCGGAAGGCGGAGATGTCGAACGACACCCGCATCACCTTGCGCGGGATGACCATGATGAGGCGCGAGGCGAGCGAGCGCCACCCCGGGCCCTGCCTTGCGCGAGGGATGCCATAGACGACGTCGGCGCCGGTCTGCTCGGCGCGCGTCAGCAGCGCGCCAATCTCCTCGGGCGGGTTCTGCAGGTCCTCGTCGAGCGTCACCACCCAGCGCCCTCGGGCGTGCCGGAAGCCGCACACGGTGGCGTTGTGCTGTCCGAAGTTGCGCATCAGTCGGACGCCGCTGACGCGTGGATCCGCCTGGGCCAGCCCCTCGATGACGGCCCACAGCGCCGGGCGGGCGCTGTCATCGACCAGGATGATTTCGAAGGGCGCGCCCCGTGCCTCGAGCGAGCGGGTCAGGCGCGCGCACAGCTCGGGGAGGGACGACTCCCCACGGAAGCAGGGGATGACCACGGAGATGTCGACGGCGGGGGAGGTCATGCGCAGGGGAGGGTGGGGGCGAGCCGCACGCGCGCGAGCCTACCGCGTTCCCGGGACCTTTCGTGGGAGGAGTGGGGCCGCCTGCTCGGCGCGCGTCCCTCCGGTTGGGGGGCCACATGCTCCCAGCGCCTCCCGAAGCCCGGGAGGCTGCTGTAGCCTGGGGTCCCCCGAACGGCTTCTCGTGAGTCCCATGACCATCCCCTTCAATCGGCTGCAGATGCTCGGCGACGAGGCGAAGTTCATCGAGCAGGCGCTGGCCAACAGCCACCTGATGGGAGACGGCGGGTTCACCCGCAAATGCCATGCGCTGCTGGAGCAGACGCTGGGCGTGGGGCGGGCCTTGTTGACCACGTCCTGCACGCACGCGCTGGAGATGGCGGGGCTGCTGCTCGACCTGAAGCCCGGTGACGAGGTCATCGTCCCGTCCTTCACCTTCGTCTCCACCGCGAACGCCTTCGTGCTGCGAGGCGCGCGCCCGGTGTTCGCGGACATCCGGCCCGACACGCTGAACCTGGACGAGCGCAAGGTGGAGTCACTCATCACCGAGCGCACGCGCCTCATCGTCCCCGTCCACTACGCGGGTGTGGGCTGTGAGATGGACACCCTCCTGGAGATCGCGAGGCGCCGGGGCGTGGCCGTGGTGGAGGACAACGCGCATGGTCTCTTCGGCCGCTATCGCGGGCGCGCGCTGGGGACCTTCGGCAGCTTCTCCACGCTCAGCTTCCACGAGACGAAGAACGTGAGCTGCGGCGAGGGCGGCGCGCTGCTCGTCAATGACCCGCGCCATGTCGAGCGGGCGGAAATCATCCGCGAGAAGGGCACCAACCGCAGCCGCTTCTTCCGAGGCATGGTGGACAAGTACACGTGGGTGGACGTCGGCTCCAGCTACGTCATGTCGGACCTGCTGGCGGCCTTCCTCTACGGCCAGCTCCTCGAGCACGAGCGCATCCAGTCGCGTCGCCGGGCCTTGTGGGAGACGTACCACCGGGAGCTCGCCGGCTGGGCCGCCGCCCAGGGCGTGAGCCAGCCCCATGTCCCGGCCGAGTGCGAGCAGGCCTATCACATGTACTACCTCCTGATGCCGTCGCTGGAGGTCCGCACGCGCTTCATCCAGCAGCTGCGTCAGCAGGGCATCAACGCCGTGTTCCACTACCTGCCGTTGCACGTGTCGGACATGGGGCGGACATTCGGCGGGCAGGTGGGGGACTGCCCGGTGACGGAGTCCATCAGCGACCGGCTGGTGCGGCTGCCCTTCTTCAGCACCATGACGGAGCAGGAGCAGACCACGGTGCTCAGCGCCGTGAGGGACTTCCGGTGCTAGTGCCCCGGCACACCGTCGCCATCATCCAGTCCAACTATCTGCCCTGGAAGGGCTACTTCGACATCCTCCACGATGTGGACACGTTCATCTTCTACGATGACGTGCAGTACACCCACCGCGACTGGCGCAATCGCAACCGCGTCAAGACGCCGACGGGGCCGGTGTGGCTGACCGTCCCCGTGGGCTCCAGCACGGACCGGCTCATCTGCGAGGCGCGCATCGAGGGCGAATCGTGGGCGCGCAAGCACTGGGAGACGCTGCGCCATCAGTATGGACGCACGCCCCATTTCGAACGCTATGCGCCGCTCCTCCGCGACGTGTACATGTCGCGCAAGTGGACGCATCTGTCGGAGCTGAACCAGTTCCTGGTGCGCCACATCGCCCACGAGTGTCTGGGCCTCCAGGTGCGCTTTCGTGACTCGCGTGAGTGGACGCTCGCTGGAGCGAAGCAGGAGCGCATCCTCGACCTCTTGAGGCAGGCGGGCGCCACGCACTACGTCTCCGGCCCCGCCGCGCGCTCCTATCTGCGGCAGGAGGACTTCGACGCGGCGGGCATCCAGCTCACCTACAAGGACTACGGTGGGTACCCCGAGTACCCGCAGGTCCATCCCCCGTTCGAGCACGCGGTGACGGTGCTGGATGTCCTCTTCCACCTGGGGCCCGAGGCACCCGAGGCCATCTGGGGCTGGCGGGGGCGGGCACCTCGAGCGGACCGCTGACCGCCGGCTGGCCTTGCGCGCGTGCATGCGCGTGGCTTTGCCCGCCGGACGAGGGGTGTGCTACCCCACGGAGCCGATGACCTCGGTTCGTGGCAGGACGGGATGGACCTCGGTGGCCCAGGCAGCCCTGGGTTGCTTCCTGGTGGCCGCCTTCTTCGGGTTGGGCAGGACGGCCCCGGGGCTGACCCTCTCCTTCCGCATGCCCTTCAGCGCGAGCTCCTCGGGCGAGCTCTATCAGTGGCTCGGGCATGCGCTGCTGCTGGTGCCGGGCGGCGTGCTGTTGGGCCTGGCGCTGGCTCCGTGGGTCGCGCCAGCCGCCGTCCGGCTGTGGAGGCGGCTGGAGTCCCTCGACGCGAGGGAGCGGCTGACCGGTGGGGTGTTGGTGGGCGTGGTCGCCTTCCTGGTGGCCCGAATCGGGCGCTTCGTCTTCCTGTTGGACCGCCCGGTGACGGACGACGAGCAGGCGGCGCGCTTCGGAGGGCAGGTGCTCGCCAGCGGCAGGTTCCTGGTGGAGCTGACGGACCCGCTGGAGGCCTTCCCCACGCTCTACCTGTATGTGAAGGATGGGATGGGCTCCAGCTTCGAATGGCTGGGGCTGCAGGTGGCGTGGGCCCTGGGAGAGCTGACAGGCACCGGCTCGCTCATCTTCTCGTTGGCGGCGGCGGTGCCCGCGGTGGCGGTGGCCTGGGTGGCGACGCGCCGGTTGGGGCCCGCGTGGGGCGCGGTGGGCGCGCTGCTGGTGTTGCTGTCGCCCATGTCCGCGCTGTTGTCGATGACCTCTCACGCGCACCTGTTGTCGCGCGCGGCCCTGTCCGTGGCGGTGGTGTTCTTCGTCCTGGCGGAGGAGAAGGGCGGGCGCTGGTGGCTGGGGTTGGGATTGATGAGCGGCGTGTCCTTCCTGTGCAGGCCGTTCGAGACCCTCTTCTTCCTGGCGCCGTTCTATCTGTGGGTGCTGTGGCGGCTGGTGCGCCGGGAGTTGCCGGTGGGCGCATGCCTGGGCGGGCTCGTGCTGGGGTGGCTGCCGGCGCTGGTGGCGTTCCTCGCCTTCAATCACGCGGTGACGGGGGATGCGCTGCTGCCCGCGCGCGTCTCGATGTACACGTTCCCCGCGAAGCTCACGCAGAACGACAGCTCCATGCTGGAGCGCTTCGGCGCGAACACCAGCTACAACACGTTGATGCTGGCGGTGTGGTTCCTGGGGCCGGTGGGGCTGTTGCTGGTGGGCGTGGGGGCCTCGTGGGACCGACTGACGAAGCTGTTGTTGTCGTCGGTGCTCTTCCTGCTGGGGCTGGCCCTCTTCCACGACAACCATGGCATCCACTCCGTGGGCCCCATCCACTACTCCGAATGCGCGCCGGCGCTGGCCCTGGTGGCCGTGCATGGCTTGAAGCGGCTGGTGGATGTGGCTCGCCGAGCGCAGCTGCCCCCCGCGACGCTCATGGCGGGGATGTTGGGGGCGCTGGTGGTGGGGCTGGGCATCTTCGATGTGCGCAACGCGCTGGCCCTGCGCGAACAGGCCCACATCCACGAGACGATGGATGCATTCCTGAACGACGCGGGCCTGGGGCGCGCGGTGGTCCTGGCGCCGCAGTACGCGGTGGCGTGGAATCAGGTCCCCGCCTTCCGCAAGGTGGGGAGCTTCGTGCTGGAGTGGGCGCCTCCCCATCCGAGCTACGAGTCGGACCTCATCATCCTGCGGGATGGCGAGGGCTTCGCGCGCAAGCTGCGCCCACGCTTCCCGGACCGGCGTTTCTTCAGGCTGCTGCCAGGCAAGGCTCCGGAGCCCTTCCGGTTGGAGCCCATCCCCGATGAAGCCCCGGCCGCTGCGCCTGTGCCCGCCGCGGACGGGGAGCCTCATTGAGCGGCACCGAAGAACCTGTGTCGCCATCCCGCCCATCGCTCCAGAGCACCGCCATGGCAAACCCCGCTGTGCATTCCGGCCTGCTTCGACCCCATCATCGGTCCCTGCTGGTCTTCGTCGTGGCGCTGGCGGTGTATGCGGGGACGCTTCGCAACGGGCTCGTCTACGACGACCTCCAGCTCGTCGTGGAGAACCCCTGGTTGCGCTCCTGGTCGGAGCTGGGCAACGCGTTCCTCCACCCGCTGTTCCCCTCGGAGGACGGGGTGCCGCCCGCGGAGGCCAGGGGGCCCGCGGGGGCCTACTTCCGGCCGTTGGCGCACGTGCTCCTCTTCGCGCAGCGCTCGGTCTTCGGGCTCCAGGCGTGGGGCTTCCACCTGGTGCTGATGCTGCTGCACGCCGGCGTCAGCGTGCTGGTCCTCGGGCTGCTGCGCGCGTGTTTGAAGACGCGGGGTGAGCACTCGGCGGGGACGGCGGAGTGGGCCGCGGTGGCGGGGGCGCTCCTGTTCGCCGTGCACCCCGTGCATACCGAGTCGGTGGCGTGGGTGAGTGGCTGCATGGACGTGGCGGCGACCCTCCTGGTGCTGCTCGCGGTACGGCAGATGGCCGTCGGGCCTCCCACCTGGCGCCGAGGCGTGGGCGCGGGGCTCCTGGGGGGCGCGGCGCTGCTCTTCAAGGAAGTGGCGGTGGTGTTCCCCGTCGTGCTGTGGGCCACCGACAGGGCGATGGGGGGCGTCGTGTCGCCCCCGGGGCTTCGGGGATGGGCACGCCGCTATGCTCCGCTGGGCCTGGGCGCGTTGGGCTACGCGGCGCTGCGGCTCAACGCCGTCGGCCTCTCCCTGCCGGTGCATGCGGAGGGAGGGCCGTCGGGCCTCTACCCACTGCACATGCTGGCGTTGGTGGGGAAGCTGGGGGCGAAGCTCTTCTGGCCCCATCCGCTCGTGGTGACGATTCCCTCACGGGTGCCTCCCCTTGCCTCGGAGGTGGTGCTGGGGGGCGTCCTGCTCCTGGGCCTGGCGGTCGTGTCATGGCGCGCGTGGCGCGCGTCCCGGGCCACCTTCGCCGGGGCCGTCTGGCTGCTGACGCCGCTGCTGCCCGTGTTGCTCATGCAACTCAGGGGTGTGGAGGCCTACGCCGAGCGCTTCCTCTACCTGCCCTCCGTGGGCTTCTGCCTGCTGGTGGCCGTGGGGGTGAGGTGGCTCCTCGAGCGCTGGCCGGGGCAGGCGAGGGCGGTGGGGCTCGCGGCGGGTGGCGTGGTGGTGGTCTTCGCCGCTTTGACGCTGGCGCGGGTGCCCGCGTGGCGCGATGACATCTCACTGTGGGAGGACACCCTCTCCAAGACGCCGGACCAGCCCAGCATCCACGCCTACCTGGGGGCGTCCTATCTCAAGGCGCGCCGCGTGGAGGATGCGATTCCTCACTTGCAGATGGCGGTGGCGTCACTGCCGCGGCTGTACCAGCCGCAGAGCGACCTGGCCGTCGCGTACGCCCTGCTGGGACGCATGGACCTGGCCATCCCGCAGCTCGAGCGGGTCCACGCGATGCGCCCCAAGGAGCCCGTCGTCCTCCACAACCTGGGGCTCGCCCTGCGCAAGGCGGAGCGACTGGAGGAGGCGGTGGAGCGCTTCAGGGCCGCGGTGATGCTTTCGCCCCGGCGCGCGGACTCGCACCTGGAACTGGGGCGCACGCTGCTTCGGTTGGGACGCGCGGGCGAAGCGGTGGCTCCGTTGGAGGAAGCCCTGCGTCTTCGGCCGGACTCGGCGCCCGCGCGAGAGGGGCTGCGGCAGGCGCGGCTGGCGGCGGGCGCCACGCAGTGATGTACGAAGGGGGGCTCGCCAGCGGCCCCTCGTGCCAACGGCGCTTCAGCGGAAATCGCGCCGTTCGAAGATGAAGATGGCGGCGGCGGTGAACAGCGCGGCCCAGCCCAGGCCGTACCCGATGCCGGAGAAGAACGTGGAGGCGTCCACGGGCAGGGCATAAGTGGCCTGGGGACGGAAGTTCATCTTCTCCAGGTTCGGCAGCAGGTAGTAGAGCACGGTGGCCCCCGTCTTCACGGGGCCGTCGTCCAGCCGCTGCGCGATGTCGAAGAGGTCATTGGCCAGGTGGCCCGCGAAGTAGATGCCCGTGGTGGCGATGGCCGACACGGCAGGGCCCGCGAAGCTGGAGAAGAGGATGCCCGCGCTGGTGAGCACGAGCAGCTCGAACCAGAGCCCCACCACCGCGAGGGCCTGGGTGGCATTGACGCTGGCCTGGAACATCACCAACTGGCTCAGGAAGATGAGCATCATCGCCGCCATCAGCACGGCGAGCGTCAGCATGTTGCCCGCGAGCCGCGCCAGCAGGAACTGCGAGCGGGACACCGGCTTGCTCACCACCAGGAAGATGGTGCGCCGCTCGATTTCCCGGCTCAAGAGGCCGCTCGACAGGAAGATGGTGAGGAAGACGAGGATGAGGCTCATCATCCCCAGTCCGAAGTCGGTGAGCACCCGGTCGAAGGTGGCGACCGTCACCTCCGTCACCAGCGTCGAGGACAGCAACACCACCGCGGCGAAGGCGCCCACCACCACCGTGACGCGGTTGCGGCGCGCCTCGCGGAAGCCGTTCCAGACCATCGCGCCAAACGCGCTCATGTGTTGATCTCCCCGCCGACGCTCGACGCCCGTCCGGAATCCTTCAGGGCATCCATGAAGAGCTGCTCCAGCGAGAACTTCGCCGCCTGGAGGCTGTTGACCCGCCCGCCCGCCGCGAGCACCTGCCCGAGCAGCCGCTGACTGTCCGCATCGGCGACCTGCAGCATCACGCGTCCATCCAAGGCCTGCGTGGACTCCAGGCTCACGCCCAGGTTCTTCACCTGGTCCAGCTTCAAGCCCTCGACCACGACTTCCACGGAGGGCACCTGCGCCGAGAGCAACTGCTGCACGCTGCCCTCGCGCACGCGGCGGCCACCCACGAGCACCGCGAGCCTGTCGCAGAGCGCCTCGACGTCCGGGATGATGTGGCTGCAGAAGAGCACGGTGGTACCCCGGTCGCGCTCGGCGAGGATGAGGTCTCGCATCTGTCGGCGGCCCACCGGGTCCAGGCCGCTCGTCGGCTCGTCGAGGATGAGCATCTTCGGCTTCGACACCAGCGCCTGCGCGAGCGCCACGCGCTGGACCATGCCCTTCGAGTAGCGGCGGATCTGCAGCTTCTCCGCGTGGCTCATGTCCACCGCGCCGAGCACCTCCTTCACCCGCAGGTCCAGCTCGTGGCCGCCCATGCCGCACAGCTGTCCGGCGAGCGTCACGAACTCGCGCCCCGTCAGGTACTCGTACGGCGAGGGGTTCTCCGGGAGGAAGCCCACCATCCGCCGCGTCGCCGCCTGGTCCACGGGCTGTCCATACAACAGCGCCGTGCCGCCGCTGGGGCGCACCAGGTTCATGAGGATTTTGATGGTCGTGGATTTGCCGGCGCCATTGGGGCCGAGCAGGCCGTAGATCTGCCCGGCGCCCACCTCGAGGTCCAGTCCTTGGAGGGCGCGAACCGTCTTGTTGAACCAGAAGCCTACCTTGTAGGTCTTCGACAGTCCTCGAACCTGGATGGGAGGCGCGTCAGTGGGGTTGAGCGTCATGGTTCTTCGAGTCCAGGGGCTTGGGAACGAGGCGGTCGCCGTCCTCGGTCTTCTCGTCGTAGATGATCTCCAGCCGGAACCGCGCGGCCGTGGAATAGCTGCGACCGTCCTCCCCAAGGAAGAGCTTTCCGCCCAAGGGGTCGGCGGGCAGCTCCCTCAGATCGCCTGAGGACACGAGCGCCTCCAGCGATGCGGGTAGCCGGCCTTCTCTCTGCTGGTGGCGCTGGATGGCGGTGTCGAGCTGCTGGAGCAGCCGTTCCTGGAGGATTTCATTCACACGGCGCTCGTAATAGGCGCGCGTCTCATCGTCCTCCGCGCTGTCGCGCAGAGCCTGCGCCAAGCCGAGGCTCGTGTCGAAGTCGCCCGACTGCGCATACAACCGGGTGGCCAGGCCCGAGTACCACTCCGGCGCGCCTGGCTCCTTGGCGAGCTCCTCGATGATGGCCGCGGCCTCACGGTACTTCCGCTCGAAGAACATCAGGTTGTAGGCGAGCTGGAAGTGGATGCGCTTGTCCTCGGGCGTGTTGACCATGCCCTTGCGGAGGATGCGCGAGGACTCCTCGACGTTGGCGTACTCCTCGCGGCCCAGGTGGATGGGGATGGTGATTCCCGCGAAGGTGTAGACCTTGGCGAACCGGGGGTCGAGGTCCGTGGTGAGGTCCGCGTAATAGTAGATGTCGCGGTACTCGGAGATCTTCCGGGCGGTGCCGACGCGGTTGATGGTCAGGATCCAGAAGTAGTCGGCGACGAGCCCGAGCTGCGCCTTGAACAACGCCTTGAGGAAACCGGCGCGCGGCAACACGGGGCGGTCACCCAGGTAGAGCGGGGCGCGGGGGGGGCCGGCGAGGAGGACCACCAGGAGCAGGCCGGCGGTCATGAGCACGAGGGGCAGCTTGCGCATCATTCCTTGAAACGGACACGGGGCACCCGGTCAACTCGGGCGCCCCGTTCGTACCGCATGATGCCCTGGCCATGCCAGGGCGGACGCGTGACTAGCAGCTCACGTCGTTGTAGGCGTTGCCGGGCTCGCCGCCACCGATCTTGTTGGTGTCGATGCCGCAGGTGCCCTGCAGGGTGGTGGCCGAGGTGGCCAGGGACGTGATGCCCCAGGTGTCGGCGTTCTTGTCGTTGTCGACGTTGCCCACCGCGACGGCGGAGAAGTCGCAGTTCGGGCAGGTGCCCGACACGCCGGCCGTCAGGGGCTGGGTGCCGACCGTCGGGGTCTCAGTGAAGCGGGCCAGGTCCTGGCCGATGCAACCACCGACGTAGTTGCGGTCCGTCACGGCCTTCGCCTCGTTGCACGCGGCGTTGATGCCGTAGCTGAAGCGGTTGCCCGGCTCCGGGTCGAAGCCGACGACCTTGAAGTCAGAAACGTACTTGTCCTTCTCGCCGAAGTACGCCTTCTGGGCCGTGAAGATGGCCTTCAGGTTGGTCTTCGCCTCAGACTGCTTGGACTTGGCCTGGAAGCGGATGAAGTTCGGGATGGCGATGGCGGCCAGGATGCCGATGATGGCGACGACGATCATCAGCTCGATGAGGGTGAAGCCACCCTTCTTCTTCATGAGGCGATTCAGCATGTCGGGAGTGCTCCGCAGGTGCAGAGGGGGGTTGAACGACTGCCCGGATTCTTAGCACGAAGGGTGCCATGGCCAACAGTCACCCCAACCCGAGGATTTCCCACGAGGTGGGGCCTCGCACCTGGTCAGGCAGGGCGCCTGGTTGCCAAATTTTGTCACTGCTTCTGACGGAAATCGTCGATCCAGGGGGCTGACCTCTCCGGGCGCGACGCTAGGATGCCGGGCTCCGTGACGGACTTCTCCCTCCTGCCGGGCTGGGCCGGGCCTCTCTTCACCGCCTTCCTCCTGGTCCTCGGCCTGTGTATCGGCAGCTTCCTCAATGTCGTCATCGCGCGTGTCCCCGAAGGACTGAGCATCGTCCGGCCCGGCTCGCGCTGTCCCCGGTGCGGGCACGTGCTCGCCTGGTACGAGAACATCCCCGTGCTCTCGTGGCTCGCGTTGAGGGGACGGTGTCGTTCGTGTCACGCGCCCATCTCGCCGCGCTACGTGCTCGTGGAGCTGCTCACGGGGCTCTTGTTCCTCGCGTGTCTGAACCGCTTCGGGTGGACGTACCAACTGTTCCCCGCGTTGGTGCTGGTGTCGCTGTTGATACCGCTCACCTTCATCGACCTGGCGCACTGGATACTGCCGTTCTCGCTGACGGTGCCGGGCATCGCCGCGGGGCTCTTGTTGGCGGTTCCGCGCGGCGCGGACGCGGTGGTGGACGCGACGGTGGGCGCGGTGCTCGGCTTCCTCGTGTTCCGCCTGATGGAGTACATCGGCTGGAAGGTCTTCAAGAAGGAGGCGCTGGGTGGCGGCGACAAGTTCCTCGTCGCGCTGCTCGGTGCGTTCCTCTCCTGGCGGGCGCTGCTCGGCATCCTCTTCCTGTCCTCGCTCCAGGGCGCGGTGGTGGGGCTCGCGTTGCTCGCGCTCACGGGACGCGCGGGGCCGGCGGCACAACCTCCCGCCTCGGGCACAGCTCCGTCTGCGACAGGGCCTGGGCCCACTCCGTCTGGTGACGCGGCCTCCTCGGCCCATGATGGGGCGCCCGGTGTCGCGACGACCTCGTCATCGAGCGGCGTCACGCTGCCCTCGTCGGATGATGTGTCGCTGCCCGGGATGGCCGCGCACCCGGCGGGTGGCGCGCCCGTGTCCGGCGCGGCACCGGAAGATGAGCCCGAGCCCACCATGACGTGGGAGTTCACCCGGCCCGGGATTCCGCTGTGGAAGCGGCTGCTCCTGGTTCCCTGGTGCCTGCTCGTCCAGCCGATTCCGGACGCGCCCGTGGACGAGGAGACGGGCGAGGAGGAGGAGTGGGTGCCCGGTCCCACCAACATCCCCTTCGGTCCGTGGCTGGCGCTCGCCGGGCTGGAGGTGATGCTGCTGGGGCCGTGGCTGGCGAGGGTGCTGCCCATGGACATCGCGCTGCTCCTGGGAGGCGCGCCATGAGCCGCGCGGGCACTCGATGAAGTGGCGCATCGCCAGCGTGGCGTTCCTGCTGGCATCGCTCTGCACCGGCCTGTCCTGGCTGTCACTCCAGCCCGTCCTCATCCGGCTCTTGGAACTGGGGCGGCGGCTGGCTCGGCCGGGCACGCCGGACGCGGAGGTGCTGTCCCAGGTGCGAGGCTTCCTGCCGCTGGCGCTCGGGCTGGACCTGGTGGCGCTCACGCTTCTGGCCTACGGGATTCTGTACCTGACGGTGGGGCGCCCGCTGCGCTCGGCCGAGGAGATGGTGGAGCAGCTCGGCCGCCTGGAGCCCGACCCGCACCTGTCGCCCACGCAGGGCGGCCCGCTGCTGTCGCGCATGCAGCGCGCGCTGCAGCGACTGGCGGACGCGCTGCGCCAGGAGCAGTCCCTCACGCGCTCCCAGATGGAGTCCCTGCGCGAGGCGAACATGCGGCTGACCCGCGCGCAGACGGAGTTGGTCACCTCCGAGCGGCTCGCCACCGTGGGACGGCTGGCGGCGGGCGTGGCGCACGAGGTGGGCAACCCGCTCGCGGGCATCCTGGGCTACCTGTCCCTGGCGCGGATGAAGGCGCCCTCGGCGGAGCTGAAGGACTACCTGGAGCGCATCGACCACGAGGTGCAGCGCATCGACCGCATCGTCCGAGGGCTGCTCGATCTGGGGCGTCCGGAGACGGCGTCACCAGGGCCGGTGGACGTCGGCTCGGTGGTGGAGACGTGCGTGCGGTTGGTGCGGGCCGCACCGGAGCTGGCGGGCGTCTCCGTGGAGCTGTCGCTCGAGCCCGGGGTCCTGGCCCGCGCGGAGCCGGGCCCGTTGTCGCAGATCCTCATCAACCTGCTGCTCAACGCCGCGCAGGCCATGGGAGGGCAGGGGCGCGTCAGCGTCACCACGCGGCTGGAGGAGGGCGAGGCGCGGGTGATGGTGAGGGACCATGGGCCGGGAATCCCGCCCGACGTGATGCCCCGCCTGTTCGAGCCCTTCTTCACGACCAAGGGGCGCCAGGGCACGGGGCTGGGACTCGCGGTGTCGCTGCGACTCGCGCAGGTGATGGGCGGGCGACTGGGCGCGGAGAACCTCCCCGAGGGTGGCGCGCGCTTCACGGTGGCCCTGCCCGCCGTGTGAGCGGGCCAGAAGCTATCTCCTCTCGCGACTCTGGGGGATGATGGAGGGAAGGCCGCCATGTCCCTGTTCCGCTCCATCCTCGTCGCCGACGACGAGCCCTCCATCCGCCACATCCTCACGTTGGTGCTCACCGACCGGAAGTACGAGGTGCGCGCCGTCGCGGATGGGGAGGAGGCCCTGCGGGAGCTGGCCGCTCGCGACTACGACGTCCTGCTGTGTGACGTGCGCATGCCCCGCAAGGACGGCCTCACGCTCTTGCGCGAGGCCCAGGCCGCGCACCCGGGGCTCACCGTGGTGGTGATGAGCGCCTACGGCTCGCAGGAGCAGGCGCTGGAGGCGGTGTCCGCGGGCGCCTACGACTACGTCCAGAAGCCCTTCAAGCCCGAGGAGATCGTCTTCGTCCTGCGCAAGGCCGAGGAGCGCGAGCGGCTGCTGCGCGAGAACAAGCGCCTGAAGCAGTCGGGCCTGCCCTCGCTGCCCCAGGGCCACATCCTCGGCTCGAGCGCTCCCTTGCAGGCGGTGCTCCGGCAGGTGGCGAGGCTGGCGCCCGTGGACACCACGGTGCTCATCAGCGGCGAGAGCGGCACGGGCAAGGAGCTCATCGCTCGGGAGCTGCACGCGAAGAGCCCCCGCGCGCCGCTGCCCTTCGTCGCCGTCAACTGCGGCGCCATCCCCGGTGGCCTCCTGGAGAGCGAGCTGTTCGGGCACGCCAAGGGCGCCTTCACCGACGCGCGCACCGCCAAGCGCGGCCTGTTCTCGGAGGCCGACGGCGGCACGCTCTTCCTGGACGAGGTGGGCGAATTGCCGCTGCCCGCGCAGGTGAAGCTCTTGCGCGTGTTGCAGGAGGGCGAGATCCGCCCGGTGGGAGAGAACCGGGTGGAGAAGGTGGACGTGCGGGTGGTGGCGGCCACGCTGCGCGACCTGGGCAAGCTGGTGGAGAAGGGGGAGTTCCGCGAGGACCTCTACTACCGGCTCAACGTGGTGAACGTGCGGATCCCACCCCTGCGCGAGCGCCGCGAGGACGTGCCGCTCCTGGCGAGCGCGTTCCTCCACCGCTTCAACCGCGAGCTCAACCGGGAGCCCCCCGTGGAGGGGCTGTCCCCGGAGGCCGAGGCGCTGATGTCCGCCTACGCGTGGCCGGGCAACGTGCGCGAGCTGGAGAACGCCATGGAGCGCGCGGTGCTCCTGGCGGATGGCCCGCACATCCTCCCGGCCAACCTGCCCGAACGGCTGTGGGCCGCCCCCACACCCGCACCGGCGACGGCCGATGCGCGCGGAGTGCAACAGGTCGGTAGTGACCTGTCGCTCAAGCGGGCCATCCGGGACCTGGAGGAGTCCTACATCCGGGCGGCGCTCCGTCGGACGAAGGGCAACCGCACCCGGGCGGCCGAGGTGCTGGACATCAGCCACCGGGCGTTGCTGTACAAGATCAAGGAGTACGGCATCGACCCGGACGCCGAGGCGGAGCGGGGATGACCGGGTGGGGTGTGCTGTCCCCATTTGACCAAACGCGTCCGAGGCCGGAAAATCGGGCCTCCGCGACCGTGGTGGGGGCCTGGCGCAGCACGAACGCAGGGGTCCCGGCCGAACGGAGAGCAGGCGGGCTCCGGGCACTTTTTAGGTGGGGTTGACGGCCAGTGCTACGCTGGCCGCCTCTCGACGGAGTCAAGAATGGCGAAGGGCAAACTGGCACTCGGTCTGGACATCGGATCGACCTCCATCAAGATGATCCTGCTCAAGGAGCAGCGCAAGCGCGGCGAGGTCGGCTTCGCGTTGCAGAGCTTCGGCATGAAGCCGCTGCCTCCCGAGGCCATCGTCGATGGAGCGCTGATGAACTCCACCGCCATCGTGCAGGCGGTGCAGGAGCTGATGTCCGAGCTGAAGGTGAAGGGCAAGGACGTCGCCATCGGCGTGTCCGGCCACTCGGTCATCATCAAGAAGATTCAGATGCCGCGCATGTCCCAGGAGGAGCTCGAGGAGAGCATCCAGTGGGAGGCCGAGCAGTACATCCCGTTCGATGTGAAGGACGTGAACATCGACACGCAGATCCTCGACGGCGGCGGCAACGACGCCACCGGGCAGATGGACGTGCTGCTGGTGGCCGCCAAGAAGGACATGATCAACGACTACACCACCGTGGTCTCCGAGGCGGGCCTCGCGCCGGTGGTGGTGGACGTGGACGCCTTCGCCGTCCAGAACATGTTCTCCGTCAACTACGACCTCCCCGAGAAGGAGACCGTGGTCCTCATCAACGCGGGCGCCTCGGTGGTGAACATCAACATCATCGCCAACGGCGTGACGGTCTTCACCCGCGACGTCACCATCGGTGGCAACCAGTTCACCGAAGAAATCCAGAAGCAGCTCAACGTCTCCTACGAGGAGGCCGAGGCGCTGAAGATCGGCGGCAACCGCGCGGACGCGGACGCCGTGGTGCCCCAGGATGTCGAGCGCGTGCTCTCCAGCGTGGCCGAGCAGGTGGCCGGTGAAATCCAGCGCTCGTTGGACTTCTACGCGGGCACGGCGGCGGACTCGAACTTCACCAAGGTCTACCTGTCGGGTGGCACGGCGAAGATTCCGGCCCTGTTCAAGACGATTGAAGCGCGCACCGGCGTGCCGGTGGAGATCCTCAACCCGTTCCGCAAGATTGAAGTGGACAACCGCAAGTTCGACCCCGCGTTCATCATGGACGTGGCGCCCATGGCCGCGGTGGCCGTGGGACTGGCGCTCCGGCGTCCGGGCGACAAGCTGGCCTGACCTGTCCACCTCCTGGAGACGACGCACATGATGATTCGCATCAACCTGCTTCCCGTCCGGAAGGTCCAGACCCAGCAGAAGGGCCGGCAAGTGCTGGTCCTCTTCGCGCTGGCGCTCATCGGCGCCGCCGTGGGCAACTACTTCTGGTACGACGACCGTGACGCCGAATACCAGCGCAACGCCCAGGGCATCGCCGCGACGCGCGCGAAGATCGCCGAGCTGGAGAAGGTCATCGGCGAGGTGAAGAACATCAACGCCCGCAAGGCGGAGGTGGAGAAGAAGCTCGCGGTGCTCGACTCGCTGCGCAAGGGCCGCAACGGCCCGGTCCGGATGATGGACGCGCTCGCGTCCGCCACGCCCAAGAAGGTCTGGGTCAAGGGCTTCGTCGAGGCAGCCAGCGCGGTGTCCATCGACGGCTCGGCCGTCAGCCACGACGAGGTCGCCGAGTTCATGCGCGGCCTGAACGGCGTGGTGTGGACGCCCAAGGGGATGGGCCGCCTGGTGGACCAGCGCCGTGACGCGAAGACGTCCCGCGTGGAGCTGCTCACGGCGGAGGCCACCATCGAGGAGTTCCCGGCCGGGCAGATCACCCCGTTCTTCACCAACATCGACCTGACGAGCGCGGTGCAGACCAAGGCGTCCGCGGGGGCCATGGGAATGCCGGCCCTGGTCGACTTCAAGATCACCCTCACCGCGAACTACGCCATCTGACCGAGGCCCCCACCATGGACAAGTACCTGGACCAATTCGTCAAGGCGTCCCCGGGCGTCAAGTTCGGTGGCCTCGCCGCCGTCATCATCCTGATGACCGCCGCCAACTACTTCCTGCTCATCGAGCCGACCGAAACGCAGATCGAAGCCCAGCTGGGCGAGCGGCGCACGCTGGACCTGGAGCTGGCCGAGAAGAGCGAGATCGCCCAGAACCTCAACGAGCGTCGGCGCGAGATGGACGTGCTGGAGCAGAAGCTCGCCGAGGCCCTCACGGAGCTGCCGGAGAAGAAGGACGTCGAGGAGCTGCTCGCGCAGATCAACGACATCGGCAAGAAGAGCGGCCTGGAGATCTCCCTGGTGCAGCCCGACCGCGAGTACGTGGGCGGCGGCGAGTTCTTCGCGCGCATCCCCATCCGCATGACGGTGAGCGGCAACTACCACGAGATCGCCATGTTCCTGCAGGAGATGGCGAACATGCGCCGCATCGTGAACGTCAACAACATCAACCTGGGGCAGCCGACGCTGAAGAACGAGAAGGTCGTCCTTCAGAGCAGCTTCCTGGCGACGACCTTCCGGTTCGTCGAGACCCAGAAGAACTAGAAACTTGATCCGTCCCGGAAGTAGGGCGACAAGGGGATTGAGGATGAAGATGTTCAAGGCCACCATGACGACCGCCGCGCTCGCGCTGACGCTCGCTGCCTGCGAGGACGCGCCCCCGCCTCCTCCGCCGGTGGCGGCGGCTCCCGCGCAGGCCGCTCCCGCCGCGCCGGCGGAGACGGCTCCCGCCGCGGTCGAGGCCGCGGCGGCCGCGCCGTACGTCTACTCGTACAACCCGGTGGGCAAGCGCGACCCGTTCCGCAGCCCGCTGGAGGAGCTGGGGCCGGTGAACGCCAATGTCCAGGCGACCACCTGCACGGAGCCGCTGTGCGCCTTCGACCTGGACCAGCTCAAGCTGGTCGCGGTCGTCACGGGTGACGCCAATCCACTTGCCATGGTCGAAGACCCGCTGGGTCGAGGCCACATCGTGCGCCGCAACACCCGCGTGGGGCGCCAGGGCGGCAAGGTCACGCAGATCCTCCGTGATTCGCTGACGGTGACCGAGGTGTTCTCGGGCAACGGGGAGATCATCAAGAATCCGGTGACCCTGCAGCTCAAGCCCGATGATCGGCAGGACCCTAGCTACAATTTAATGACGGGCAAAAACTACGGGGAGTAGCGCCCCCGTGGCGCGCCCGCGGGCGGCAGCCCGCTTCCAACTTGGTGAGGGGACGCATGCTCGAGAGGAGCGCTGTGACGAGGGGCAAGTGGATGTTGGCGACTGCATTCGCGGTCGTCCTTGCGGGCGCCAGCAGTAGCGGCGCCGAACTGAATACGCTTCGGGACCTGGATGTGTCCCGTACCGGCTCGGGCGCCCAGGTGGTGGTGACCGGAACCCGGCCCCCCACCTTCACCGTCTTCCGGCTCAGTGGGCCGGAGCGGTTGGTGGTGGACCTCTCGTCGGCGGATGCGACGGGTATCAAGGGCCACCATGACGGCTCCGGACCGGTGTCCGGCGTCGTGGCGTCGCAGTTCTCGGACGAGCGCGCGAGCGTCGGCCGGGTGCTGCTGGCGCTCGACAAGGCGTCCCAGTACGACGTGCGCGCGGACGGCAACCGCGTGGTCATCTCCGTGGATGGAGCGGCCTCCGCCGCCGAGGCGAAGCCCGCCACGCCGGCGACTGTCGCGACGGCCCCCGCCGCCCCGACGACGCCCGCGCCCGCCGCGGAGGTGAAGCCCGCCGCCGTCATCGCGGAGGCCCCGGTGAAGCAGGAGGCGGCCGCGAAGCCCGCGCTGCCCGAGAACGTCGTCGCCGCCGAGGCCGACGAGCGTGAGGTGGCGCAGCCCGCCCAGCGCATCACCCAGCTCGCCTACGCCGATGAGACCCTGCGCATCCGCGCGGACGGCGACATCGCGCGCTACGAGGTGCTGGAGCTGGCGGACCCGCCCCGGCTCGCGGTGGACCTGTACGGGGTGGGCCTGGCGGCCCGCGCGCCCCGCATCAACGGCGCGACCCTGAAGGAAGTGCGCGTGGGCGCCCACTCGGACAAGGTCCGGCTGGTGCTCGACGTGCGCGGCAAGATGCCCGCCTACCGCGTGGACCGCGCGGACAAGGGCCTCGAGGTGGTGCTCGGTGGCGCGGTGGCCCGCAAGGCGGCGCCGTCTCCCGCGCCGCAAGAGGTCATCGCCTCGGTCGCCGAGGTGGAGCCCCTGCGTCCGGCCCCCGTGGTCGTGGAGGCTCCGGCCACCGCGTCCGTGGTCGAGGTGAAGGACCTGTCGTTCCAGGAGGGTGGGGCGGGTGGCCGCGTGGTGCTGAAGCTGTCCGGCACGGCGGGCTGGAAGGTGGACCGTCCGGACCCGCGCAGCGCGGTGCTGACGCTGGACAACGCCCGGCTGCCCAAGAAGCTCGAGCGCAGCCTGGACACCAGCGCGCTGGAGACGCCGGTGAAGATGATCAGCGCCTTCAGCGTCCCCGGTGAGGGCCGCAAGGTGCGCGTGGTGGTTGCCGCCGACGGCGCCATCGAGGAGAAGGTCAGCCAGAGCGGCAACACCCTGTCGTGGCGCCTGGACGTCAAGGGCGTGAAGACGGACGAGGTGTCGGTCGCGCAGCGCACCGCCGGCTTCACCGCCGAGGCGCCCGCCTACGCCGCCGAGGGCGCGCCGCAGCAGGCCCGCTACCGCGGCAAGCGCGTGTCCTTCGAGTTCAAGGACATCGACATCCAGAACCTCCTGCGCGTCATCGCGGAGATCTCCAAGAAGAACGTGGTCGTCGCGGACGACGTGAGCGGCCGGGTCACCATCCGCCTGCGCAACGTGCCCTGGGACCAGGCGCTGGACCTCATCCTGCGCACCAAGCAACTGGGCAAGGAGGAGTTCGGCAACATCATCCGCATCGCCCCGCTCAAGACGCTGGAGGAGGAGGCCCGGCTGCGCCAGGAGCGCAAGAAGTCGCTCCAGCAGCAGGAGGACCTGCTGGTCAACCTCATCCCGGTGAACTACGCGGTGGCCTCCGACATGTCGGCCCGCGTGAAGGACGTCCTGAGCGAGCGCGGCACGGTGACGGTGGACACGCGCACCAACGTGCTCATCGTCAAGGACGTGCGCTCCAACACGGAGAAGGCCCGCTCGCTGGTGCGCAGCCTGGACACGCAGACGCCGCAGGTCCTCATCGAGAGCCGCATCGTCGAGGCGAGCACGACCTTCAGCCGGCAGCTCGGCGTGCAGTGGGGTGGTCAGGCCCGGGCCGCCGCGGCCACGGGCAACTCGACGGGCCTCATCTTCCCGAACAACGTCGCCGTGACGGGTGGTTCGCCGAGCGTCGGCGCCCCAGGTCTGCCGGCCGTGCCCAACTTCGCGGTGAACCTGCCGGCGCCGGTGGGTGAGAACGTCGGTGGTGCGCTGGGCTTCGTCTTCGGCTCGGCCGGTGGCGCGCTGCAGCTCAACCTGCGCCTGTCCGCCGCGGAGACCGAGGGTACCATCAAGACCATCTCCGCGCCCCGCGTGACGACGCTGGACAACAACACCGCTCGCATCAGCCAGGGTGTGTCCATCCCGTTCAGCCAGACGTCCGCGGCCGGTGTGAACACGACCTTCGTGGAAGCGCGTCTGTCGCTGGAGGTGACGCCGCACATCACCCAGGACGGCAGCATCCTGATGGCCATCAACGCCTCCAACAACCAGCCGGACCCCGCCAACACGGGCGCCAACGGTCAGCCCTCCATCCAGCGCAAGGAGGCCGTCACCCAGGTGCTGGTGAAGGATGGGGATACCACGGTCATCGGTGGCATCTACGTGCGTCGTGGCTCCACGCGGACCAACTCGGTGCCGTTCCTCTCGAAGATTCCGGTCCTCGGGTTCTTCTTCCGGCAGACGAACGACACGGATGAGCGCCAGGAACTGCTCATCTTCATCACGCCCCGCATCCTCAACCGGCAGACCATTGCGCAGAGCCTGTAAGGCATCGCGCCTCTTCTCCGAGGAGAGAGTACGCTCATGAAGCCCATCTATCTCGCCGCGCTGCTGGCGTTCGGCTCGGTGTCTTGCGTCGACGACGTTCCTCAGCTGCAGGTCCTCCACGCCGCCTTGCCTGAAGACGACTGCTCGATTCCGGAGGACGAGGCCATCCTCCGGGGCTCGCTGGACATGACCCTGGCCTCGAACTACCGGCTGGGGCTCATCGTCACCTCGAACCGCATCGGCACGGAGATCCTCGTCGGAGAGGGCGGTCAGGTGTCGAGCCCGGGCTCCCAGGTCGTCTTCATCACGTCGATGGACGTGTCGTATCAGACGGAGCCCGACCTCGGCATCGAGGACACTAATGTGCGGCTGTTCGGCGGCTTCGAGGGAGGGGAGGGGAGCAGCATGCTCCTCAACGTGCTGACGCCACAGGCCCGGGATGCGCTCGATGCCGCGACGTTGGGTGGCGCCATCGTCGATACGTTGATCACCATCAAGTTCAAGGGCCACACGGCCGCCAACAACAAGGTGGAGGCGAACGAGTTCACCTTCCCGCTCACGGTCGGTCGCTCGGGGTACGGCTGCCCGGCGGGGCAGCAATTCGCCGCGCCGACCGCGAACTGCGACCTGCGTGGCCACAACGGCATCGTGCCGGAGTGCGAGGACATCCCCGTTCCGTAGCCGTAGGCGCAGTATCGCTCCACCCAGGAACCCCTGAGCCCATGTCCTTTCGCACGCACCTCGAGTCAGTCGTCAACCAGGTGGACGGAGCCCTCGCCTGCAGCGTGATGGGCTTCGACGGCATCTCCGTGGACACCTACCAGCGCGAGGAGGCGAGCGAGCTGGACCTGGGCGGGGCCTGGGTGGAGTACGCCAACCTCCTCACGCAGCTGCGCCACGCCGCGGAGACGCTCAAGACGGGCGCGGTGAGTGAGGTCAGCGTCAACAGCGACAAGGTGCTGACGCTGATGCGGCTGGTGTCGCCGGAGTACTTCCTCGTGCTCGCGTTGCGCGCGGATGGCAACTACGGCAAGGGCCGCTACGTGCTGCGCGTGACGGCCCCCAAGGTGAGCGCGGAGCTCTAGCCGCGCCCTCTGTAAAGCAGTCGTCCGGACGACGCGGCGCTCCGCAGCTTTCCCCTTCCCATGGGAGGGGGCATGGGCTAGACACCCCCGACTTTTCAAGCTTCCGTATTTTCGAGTCTGAAGGAGTCGGTCCCCATGGCCGGTGTCATCGATACGTCCGAGTTTCACAACGGTATGAAGATCGAAATCGACGGTGAGCCGTTCGTCATCGTCGAGTTCCAGCACGTGAAGCCCGGCAAGGGTTCCGCCTTCGTCCGCACCAAGATCCGCAGCCTCACCACGGGCCGCGTCCTGCAGCCGACGCTGAAGTCTGGTGACAAGGTGGACCGCCCGGACATCGAAGAGAAGGACATGCAGTACCTGTATGTCCAGGGCGACGACTACTACTTCATGGACAAGCGCGACTTCGAGCAGACCTTCATCAGCGAGAAGGCGCTCGGCGAAGCGAAGAACTTCCTGAAGGAGAACACCGACGCGACCATCCTGTTCTGGAACGGGAAGGCCATCAGCGTGACGCTGCCCAACTCGGTGGACCTGAAGGTCATCAAGTGCGACCCGGGCGTTCGCGGTGACACGGTGTCCGGCGCGCTGAAGCCCGCCACGCTGGAGACCGGCTTCGAAATCTATGTCCCCCTCTTCATCAACGAGGGTGATGTCCTCAAGATCGACACGCGCGACGGTGGCAAGTACCTGACGCGCGTGGCCACCGCGGGCTAGTCCAGGACGCCCGAGGGAGGACGCGAGCATGGCAACGAAGCGCAAGTCGACCCGGGCCTCCACGCCCGCCAGCGCGTCCGCTCCGGCGAACGCGGCCCACGCGGGCAACACGTCGCTGGACGTGGAGGCCCTGCGGGAAATCGTCAACATCCTGGAGGCCTCGGACGTGACGAGGCTGGTGTGGAAGCGCGGGGAGGAGAAGCTCTTCATCCGCCGCGGCCACGCCCCGGAGACGACCATCGTCCACCACGCGGCCCCGTCGGCCGTCCCGGTGGGCCCGGCCGTGGAGTACGCCGCGCCCGCGCCGCGCGTCGCGTCGTCCGCCCCTGTCGCCGCGCCCTCCTCGGCCCCGGCCCCCGCGGCCGAGAAGGCCCCGGAGAAGCCCGGCCACGTGGTGACCAGCCCCTTCGTCGGTACGTTCTACCGGACGCCGGCGCCGGACCAGCCGGCGTTCGTGGACGTGGGCTCGGTGGTGAAGAAGGGCCAGGTGCTCTGCATCATCGAGGCGATGAAGTTGATGAACGAAATCGAGTCCGAGGTCTCCGGCCGCGTGGTGGAGATCCTCGTGGAGAACGGGCGGCCGGTGGAGTTCGGCCAGTCCCTGTTCCGCATCGAGCCGGCCTGACGCTGGCGGGCGCGCCCCTCGCCCTACGAGTGGCGCGCTCCCCACGCCGACCGTTCCAGGAGACACCCCCGTGTTCAAGAAGGTGCTGATCGCCAACCGCGGGGAGATTGCCCTGCGGGTCATCCGCGCCTGTCGGGAGCTGGGCATCGCCACCGTGGCGGTGCACTCCACGGCGGACGCCAACGCCCTCCACGTGCGCTTCGCGGACGAGGCCGTCTGCATCGGCCCTCCGTCGTCCAAGGAGAGCTACCTCAACGTCCCGCAGCTCTTGTCCGCCGCCGAAATCACCCGCGCGGACGCCATCCACCCCGGCTACGGCTTCCTGTCGGAGAACGCCGAGTTCGCCGAGGTCTGCGAGAACTGCAAGATTCGCTTCATCGGTCCGCGCCCGGAGATGCTGCGGATGATGGGCAACAAGGTGCGGGCCCGGCAGGCGGCGCGGGAGGCGGGCATGCCGCTGCTCCCCGGCAGCCCCGGCACTGTGAAGGACCCGCGCGAGGCGGAGGCGTTCGCTCGCGAAATCGGCTTCCCCGTCATCCTCAAGGCGGCGGCGGGAGGCGGCGGCAAGGGGATGAAGATCGTCCGTGAGCCGAGCGCGCTGGCGCAGGCGTTCTCCACCGCGCAGGCGGAGGCGGTGGCGTCCTTCAACAACGGCGACCTCTACATCGAGCGGTACGTGGAGAAGCCGCGCCACATCGAAATCCAGATCGTCGCGGACGAGCACGGCAACATCATCCACCTCAACGAGCGCGAGTGCTCGGTGCAGCGTCGGCACCAGAAGCTCATCGAGGAGGCGCCGTCTCCGGCGCTCACGCCGGAGCTGCGCGAGCGGATGGGCCGGGTGTCCGTCGAGGCGATGCGCAAGCTGCGCTACAACAACGTCGGCACCATCGAGTACCTGCTCGACGAGCGCGGCGAGTTCTACTTCATGGAGATGAACACGCGCATCCAGGTGGAGCACCCGGTGACGGAGCTCGTCACGGGCGTGGACCTGGTCCGTGAGCAGATCCGCATGGCGTACGGCCACCCCCTGCGCTTCAAGCAGGAGGACATCCAGATCCGCGGGCACGCCATCGAGTGCCGCGTCAACGCCGAGGACCCCATCACCTTCGCGCCGTGGCCCGGCAAGATTACGGGCTACAGCGTCCCGGGCGGCTACGGGGTGCGCGTGGACTCGGGGGCCTACGAGAACTACACGGTGCTGCCGTACTACGACAGCCTGCTGGCCAAGCTCATCGTGCACGCGGAGGACCGCGAGACGGCCATCCGCCGCATGCAGCGCGCGCTCGGCGAGTACGTGGTGGAAGGCATCCGCACCAACATCCCGTTCCACCGCGCGGCGCTCGCCGAGGAGTCCTTCCAGGAGGGCAACTACGACACGCGCTTCGTGGAGCGACTGCTCGCGAGTGAGACGGGTTCCCGTCGACTCAAGAAAGCCGTGGAAGAGACGCCGTAGCGCACGTCCGCCTACGTGGCGCGTCCGTCTAATGGGCGGGTGTGCAAGCAGGTGAGCTGGCCCCGGGGGGAGCCGGGCTGTTTCTTGACCCGCGTCGGAGGATTCCGTTAGCCTCCGACTCTCCCCCTTTTGAAGATAGAAACCCGCGAAGTTCCAAGGGGTTTCGGCTCGCCGGAAGCCCACGCTCGATGGACAAGAACAAGATCATCGAAGCCGCCGCGAAGCTGGTCGCGAAGGGCGCGTACGACAAGGCCATCAAGGAGTATCAGAAGGTCCTGGAGGTCGACCCGAAGGACATCCGGGTGCTCCAGAAGATGGGGGAGCTGTACCAGAAGAAGAACGACAACGCCCAGGCGGCGCACTTCTTCACCAAGGTCGCGGAGAGCTACTCCTCGGACGGCTTCTTCCTCAAGGCCGTCGCCCTCTACAAGCAGGTCCTCAAGCTCAACCCGAACCTGCTCGAGGTGAACCTCAAGCTGGCGGAGCTGCACCAGCAGCTCGGGCTGATGTCGGAGGCGATGGCCTACTTCCAGATCGTGGCGAACCACTACGACAAGGCGGGCGACACCAAGTCGTCGCTCGACACCTTGAAGAAGATGGTGGACCTCGACCCGGAGAACGTGGCGTCGAAGATCAAGCTCGCGGAGCTCTACGCGCGCGAGAACATGTCGCGCGAGGCGGTGCAGGAGTTCAAGCGCGCCGCCGAGTACCTCAAGCGCAACGGCCGCGGTGACGACTGGGCCCGCGTGGCCGAGCGCCTGTCCACGCTCGAGCCGGACAACCTGCCGCTCGCCAAGGAGCTGGCGTCCTCGTACCTGCAACGCGGTGACCAGAAGCGCGCGCTCGCGAAGCTGCAGGTGTGCTTCAAGGCGGATGGCCGCGACGTGGAGACGCTGTCGCTCCTGGCCCAGGCGTTCCAGGGGCTGGGGCAGACCTCCAAGACGGTGTCCGTCTACAAGGAGCTGGCGAAGATCCACCAGGAGCGCGGCCGTCTCACCGAGGCCGAGGCCGTCTGGACGCAGATTGAAGTGTTGGATCCGCAGGACCCGGAGCTGCTCGCGCGCCGCGCGCCCGCGCCGGCTCCCGCGCAGCCGCAGCCCGTGGCGGCGCCGCAGCCCCAGCAGCCCTCCGCGCCGCAGCCGGCCGCCCGCGCCGCGCCCCAGCCCGCGCCGCAGCCGCAGCCCGCGCCCGTCGCCGCGCCGCCTCCCACGCAGGCGGGGATGGCACGCGAGCAACTGGCCAAGCTGCTCACGGAGACGGACGTCTACGTGAAGTACGGGCTCCACGACAAAGCGCTGGAGCACCTGCGCAAGGTCTTCTCCGTCGACCCGGAGAACCTGGACGCGCACGAGAAGGCGTATCAAATCTACGTCGCGTCGGGGAACACGGCGCAGGCGGGCGAGCAGCTGCTGAACGTGCTGCGTCTGTGCACGCGCGCCGCGGACTCGACGCGCGCGCAGCCGTACCTGGCGACCATCCTCCAGCAGAACCCCGCGCATCCGGAGGTGCCGGCGTTCCTGTCGGTGCTGCGTGTGGAGGGCCCGGTGACGGCCTCTCCGTCCGCGACGGTGGTGGAGTCGGTGGGCGAGGACGCCATCCTGGTGGACTCCAGCGACGACGAGGTGCTCGTCGCGCCGCCGCCCGAGGACGCGCTGCTGCACCCGCCGGGGGACGAGCTGGCGCTGGCCACGCTGCCCTCGAGCGACTCCGACGAGGTCATCGACGACGAGCACGACGCCACCGTCGTCAGCGAGGAGGCGCTCGTCGGCGAGGCCATCACCTCGGGCGAGCACGACGTCTACGACTCGCCCGCGCCGGAGGACCTGGCGGCGGCGGCCGAGGACGAGCTGCTGGTGTCGGGCGACGACGGGATGGTGCTGACGGACGAGCCGGGCCTCGCGTCGACGGACGACGAGCCGCTCGTCGAGTCGGCCGGCCTGGACGGGCCGCTCTCCGACGACGAGAGCTATTCGCTGGGCGACTCGGACGACGAGGCCACGTCCACGATGGCGGCCATGTCGCTGGGCGACGATGACGACGCGCCGCCGCCGACGATGGTGCGCGCGCCCACCCGTCAGCTCCTCCAGGACGCCGCGCCCGACACGCGCAAGCAGGCGACGCTCGTCGAGGAGGCCTCGCTCGACGTGGACGAGGTCCCCACGCGGGTGGGCATCGCGCCGCTGGATGCGTCGATGCTCGGCGACCTCGAGGAGCCCGCGGGCTCCGACATGCCGTCGCTGGGCGACTTCGAGGAGGAGGAGCCCACCGCCTCGCACGCCATCGTCGCGGTGGACGACGCGCCCTTCGACGAGCCCGAGTCCCTGCCGGAGACCGACTTCGGCTCGGTGGAGGAGGAGCCGCAGGACTTCGGTTCGGTGGAGGAGGAGCCTCAGGAGGAGGCCGCCGCCGAGTTCGCCGACGACAGCGCCGGCGAGCCGGAGGAGGAGCCCGCCGCGGAGGAGTGCGACGAGGCCGCGTTCTTCCTGGACCAGGGCCTGCTGGAAGAGGCCCGCGAAATCCTGGAGACGGTGACCATCGCCTTCCCGGGCCACGCGCGCGCCACGGAGCTGATGGAGCGCCTGGAGGCGCTCGAGGCCAGCGGCGGAGTGCCGCCGGAAGAGGAGCCGCCCGAGCCCGTGTCGGTGCCCACCGTGCTCCCGATGACGGAGCCGGTCGGGGAGCGCGACGCGTTCGACCTGGCGGCGGAGCTGGCCGGCGAAATCGACAACCTGGGCGACGACACGGCGGCGGCGCCCGCGGCGGAAGAGGACTTCCAGTACTCGGTGGAGGAGGTGTTCTCCGAGTTCAAGAAGGGCCTGGCCAAGGTGGTGAAGCCCGAGGACGTGGACACGCACTACGACCTGGGCATCGCCTACAAGGAGATGGGCCTCCTGGACGACGCGCTGCACGAGTTCGAGGTGGCGCGTCAGGGCTCCATGGGCTCCAAGCGCGAGCTCGACTGCCTCACGATGATGGGCATGCTGCACCTGCTGCGCGGTGACGGCGAGTCCGCGGTGGCCACCTTCCGCGAGGGGCTCGCCAGTCCTCACGCCACGGGCGAAGCCGCCAAGGCGCTGGGCTTCGAGCTGGCCACGGCCTGGGAGGCGCACGGCGAGCCGGGCAAGGCGCTGTACCACTACCAGCGCGTGGCGGCGATGGACGCGAAGTACCGCGACGTGAGCTCGCAGGTGTCGCGGCTGTCCGCCAGCACGTCACCGGAAGACGACCCCCTCCCCATGCCCGTGCCCGTCGCCACCCCCAACGGCACGAAGAGCCCTGGCGGCGGTGCAGCCGCGGCCGTGGCCAATCCCCCCGTGCCGGCCGCCGGCGCGCCCAAGGCGCGCAAGGTCGGTTACGTGTAGTTGCCCCCGAGGTCCGGCGAGCCCATGACGACCTACCTCGATTTCTTCGACCTCACCCAGGAGCCCTTCTCCAACGCTCCGGTGAGCCGCTTCTATTACAACTCGGCTCAGCACTCGCAGGCGCTCACCCGGCTGATGCACGCCGTCAGCTACATGAAGGGCCTGTCCATCCTCGTCGGTGACATCGGCGCGGGGAAGACGACGCTGGCGCGCCGCATGCTCGACTCGCTTCCCGAGTCCGAGTACGAGGCCGCGCTGCTCGTCATCATCCACTCGGGCATCACCGCCAACTGGCTGCTCCGCCGAATCGCCCTGCAGCTGGGCGTGGAGAACCCCGCGCAGGAGAAGCTCGCGCTCCTGTCTCAGCTCTACCAGCGGCTCCTGCAAATCTACGAGTCCGGCAAGAAGGCCGTCGTCCTCATCGACGAGGCGCAGATGCTGGAGACGCGGGAGCTGATGGAGGAGTTCCGCGGGCTGCTCAACCTGGAAGTGCCGGAGCGCAAGCTCATCTCCTTCGTGTTCTTCGGCCTGCCGGAAATAGAGAAGAACCTGAAGCTGGACCCGCCGCTCGCGCAGCGCGTGGCCATGCGCTACAAGCTCGAGCCCTTCACGGCGGAGTCCACCGAGGCGTACATCAAGCACCGCCTGCGGCTCGCCGGCTGCCCGCGCATGCCGTTCTCGCCCGAGGCGCTGCTGGCCGTGCACGAGCACTCGTCCGGCTCGCCGCGCGTCATCAACACGCTGTGCGACAACGCGCTCTTCGAGGCCTTCCTGGCCCGGGCGGACACCGTGTCCGCGGACATGGTGAACAGCATCGGGAAGAACCTGGGCCTGCAGGGCATCAACTCGGCCGCTCCCGGAGCAGCCGAGCGGGCGAGCGTGCCCGCCACGAACCTGCCCCGAGCGGCCAACAACAAGCTCGACCTCGCGGAGATAGACCGCTACCTCGAAGGGCTGGGTAAGCTCTAGGGGCTTTGGCCACACAGAGCCGCAACGGTGCGCTTCGAGCGCTGCTGCTCGTGCTCCTCGTCATCTCGGGGAGTGTGCTCGCGTTGCGCATGCCCGCCACGTGGGAGGTGGCCTGCA
The DNA here is from genome assembly GCF_900111765.1 of Myxococcus fulvus. Next base: position 540,532 of record NZ_FOIB01000002.1, on the reverse strand, counting down.
CCGTGGCGCGGCGGCACCTGCCGGACGTGCTCGGCCTGGACGTGGGCATCGGCCGGTGTGAGCTGGACCCGCTCGGCTCGCGCGTGCTGGTGCACGGCTTCTCGCTCTTCCAGCCGGGCGCGGACACGCCGCTCTTGGCGGCGGACCTGGCGGAGGTGCAGTTCGGCTTCCTGCGCCCCCTCTCCGGAAGGCTGACGTTCGCCTCGGTGCGCGCGGTGCGTCCGCGGCTGTCGCTGGACGTGTCGCAGCCTCGCGAGCGCCCCGAGCCGAAGTCGGAGGGCTGCTTCCTGGACCCGCTGGAGCGGGTGCGGGTGGCGAAGCTGGACATCGTCGGCGCCGAGGTGCGCGTGGCGCTGCCGGAGGGCCGCCGCGTGGAGGTGGCGGACCTGGATGTCCGCTGGGCGGAGCGCTGGGGCGTCATCGAGCTGGACGTGGAGGCACGCCGGGGACTCGTGCGCCTGGGGCCCGGAGGCCAGGAGCTGGCGCTGCAGCGGCTGGCCATCGCCGGCGCGGTGGACCCGGACGAGGCGCTGCTGGAGCTGGAGCGCGCCGAGGTGTCATTGGATGACATCAGCACCACGGTGTCGGGACGGGTGGACTCGCTCTGCCAGCCACACCTGGCGCTGGACGCGCAAATCTTCCTGCCGCTGCGCACGCTGTCGCAGGCGAAGCTGTTGCCGAAGCCGGCCACGGGGCACTTGTGGAGCCGCGTGTCCATCGCCGGCAAGCCCGAGTCTCCCGCGGTGTCGCTGGAGCTGTCCGGCAACGGGCTGGGCTACGAGCGCTTCGGCCCCGCCAACATCTCCGCGCGGCTGTCCTACGCGGGCGACGAGGTGCGACTGGAGGAGGTGGTGGTGCCGGTGGGCATGGGGCGGGTGCGCGCCACGGGCAAGCTGCTGCTGACGCCGCTGCTCCCGCTGGAAGTGAGCCTGAAGACGGAGGATGCATCGCTGGCGCGCATCCTCGACAAGGCAGGCGTGAAGGGCTCGTGGGTGGACTTCCCCGCGTCGCTCGAGGCGCAGCTCTCCGGCAACCTGCTGCCGCGCTTCTCGCTGTCCGGGCCGCTCGACTTGCGCACCGGGCGCTTCCGGCTGGCCACGCGCGCCTATGACGCCCCCGCCAGCGAGGGCATCAACATCCTGGAGTTCGACAAGGGACGGGCGCAGGCGCAGGTGCGGCTGCAGACGGACCGCGTGTCCTTCAACCACGTCCAGGCGGAGGTGGGCCGCTCGCGCGTGCAGGCCGACGTGGGGTTGCTCATCGGCAATGGCCTGGCGTTGGACATCCACGGTCAGGGCGATGTGGACCTGTCGGACTTCGGCCACATCGCCGGGCTGAAGTGGGCGGGGCGCGGCAACGCCACGTACTCGATTACGGGCCCCGTCTCGGAAGTGAAGGTGGAGTCGGGCCTGTCGTTCCGCGACTTCGTCTTCTGGGGCTTCAACCTGGGCGTGCTGCAGGGGAAGCTGGGCTACTCGGATGGGGTGCTGGCCTTCCCCTCTTTCACCGGTCAGAAGGGGCGCACGCAGTACTACGGCAAGGCGGCGGTGGGCTTCGGGCGGCTGCTCAACCTGAAGCTCGAGGTGAACGTCCCGCAGGGGCGCACCGAGGACCTGGTCGACGTGGTGGCGGGCCTCACGCCGTCGCTGGCGGTGATGCAGGGCACGCTGGGCGGCACGGCGTCCGGACGCGTGGAGGTGGACAGCCCCATCGAGAAGCTGGAGGGGCTGGTGGCCTTCGACGTGAAGGACACCACGTACTACGGGCGGCGCATGGGGGACGGCTCGGCGCGGCTGCGCTTCGTGGACGGCAAGGCCATGGTGCTCGAGCGCACGGAGCTCAAGGGCCCGCTGGGCCGCGCCTGGGCGGAGGGCACGCTGCTGTTCGCGGGCGGGCTGGACTACCGCTTCGGCGGGGACGGGCTGTCGCTCGGGGAGACGGTGGGGCCGGAGCTGGCCGGGCGCATGGGGCTCACGGGGACGATGGTGATGGACGGCGTCGTGTCCGGCACGTCCGACATCCCCGTGGTGGACGTCACGCTGAAGTCGCCGCACATCGCCCTGGATGGTCGCAACCTGGGCGCCATGGACCTCACCGGGCGGCTGGTGGGCAAGGACCTCGAGGTCTGGGGCCGGCCCTTCCAGGACGCCAACGGCCGCGTGAAGGTGAAGGTGCAGGACACGTGGCCCTACGACGCCTCGCTCACGCTGGCGCTGCCGGAGATTCGCACGCTGCTGCCGGCGGAGCCGCTGTGGGCGGGCGTGTCCGGCGCGGTGTCCGGCTCGCTCACGGCGAAGGGGCCGTTGATGGAGCCCCAGGCCGCGCAGGTGCGCGCGACGGTGGACCGCCTGGTGCTGTCGCGTGACGACGTGCGCGCGGAGAACACGGCGCCCATCTCGCTCGCCTTCGAGAAGGGGCGACTGGAGGTGCAGCCGTTCCGCTTCCTCGGGCCGTACGTGGACCTGAACATGGGGGGCTGGATGACCACGCGTGGCGGCATCGGGCTGACGCTGCGCGGGGGCGGGGACATGCGCCTCTTGGAGTCGATGCTGCCGTCGATGGTGGAGCGCTCCACGGGGCGGCTCACCGTGGACGCGGAGGCGACGGGGACGCTGGAGGCGCCCTCGGTGGTGGGCAGCGCGGAGCTGTTGGACCTGCGCGTGGCGATGCGGGACTTGCCCATCAACGTCCGCGGCATGTCCGGGCGCGTGGAGCTGACGGGCCAGCGCGTGCTGGTGGAGCACCTGCGGGGCCTGGTCAACGAGGGCAAGGTGTCCGCGCGCGGTGACGTGCGGCTGTCGCGCTTCCTCCCCCAGCGGCTGGGGCTCACGGTGCAACTGGACGAGGTGCCCTACCGGCTCACCGAGGACCTGCCGGCGACGTTCTCCGGTCTGCTCCAGGTGGTGGGGCCGCCCAAGGGCTTCACCGTCACGGGCGGCATCGACATCGTCAAGATGCGCTACCAGAAGGCGCTGGACGTGGAGGCGCTGCTGAAGTCCATGCAGAAGCGCGCCCCGGTGCAGGCGCCCTCACCCTCGGCGACCCTGGGCGAGGCGTTGAAGCCGTGGGTCATCTGGGATGTGAACGTCCACTTCGGGGACGTGCGCGTGGACAACAACCTGGCCAAGGCGCGGATGCTCGGGGACGTGCGGCTGACGGGGACGGACCTGCGGCCGGGCCTCTTGGGGCGGGTGGAGCTGGCCGAGGGCAGCCAGGCGTTCTTCCGCAACAACCCGTTCACCATCAGCCAGGGGCAGCTGGAGTTCCAGGACGCCAACAGCCTGGAGCCCGTCTTCGAGGTCCAGGCCCAGACGCAGGTGCGCGAGTTCGTGGTGAAGCTGCACGCCTTCGGCAAGCCCACGGACCCGCAGATTCTGCTCTCCTCGGAGCCCGCGCTGGTGGAAGGGGACATCGTCTCCCTGCTCACCCTGGGGTTCACCTCGTCGGACCGGGACACCGCGGCGTCGGCCGGGGCCGGGCTGGCGGCCGAGGCCCTCTTCAACGCGTCGGGTCTGGACCGGCAGGTCCAGCGGTTTCTTCCCAGCAATCCAGTGCTGAGGGATTTGTCCCTCCAGATATCCACCACCTACAATGACGCCACCCGACAAGCGGAGCCCACCGCGCAACTGGAGTCGAAGTTCCTCAGCGAGCAGCTTAAAATCGGGATGACTCAACCGGTGAGTGGGCGCGGAACGCGGGCGCGTGCCGAGTACCGCTTCGACGACAGACTTTCCGCGCAGGCCCAGTGGGACAACGAGAACAGCGAAGCCTCGTTTGGCAACCTCGGGCTCGAGCTGAAGCTCAGCTGGGAGGTCGAGTAGCCCGCGCCGCGGTGGCGCTGGGGCTCTGGCTGTGCGTCCTGGTCTCGGCCTCCGCGCGCGCCCAGGCGCCCGAGGCTCGTGCCGCCGGTCAGAACGTGGTGGCCGTGGAGCTGCACCTGCCCGGAGGCGAGGACGCCGAGGGGCTCAGCGGACTGGTGGCGGTGCGCAAGGGCCAGGCGCTGATGCCCTCGTTGGTGCGTCGCTCGGTGGAGCGGCTGTGGGCCACGGGGCGGTTCTCGGACGTGGTGGCGCGCGCGGAGGACGTGCGCGGCGGGGTGCGGCTGGTGTTCCAGCTCACGCCCGTGTCGCGGCTGGCGCGGCTTCGCTTCGACGGAAACCAGGTGCTGACGGACGGGGAGCTGCTCGACGCCAGCGGCCTGCTCGAGGGCGGCCCGCTGGACCAGGAGGAACTGGAGGGCGCCGTGTCCGGTGTGCTCCAGGCGTATCAGCGCAAGGGCTACGACTCCGTGCGCGTGACGGCCACGCAGGAGCCGCTGCCTTCGGGCATCCAGGTGTCGCTGCACGTCACCGAGGGGCAGCCGACGCTGGTGCGCCAGGTGAACTTCTCCGGCAGCCCGGGCCTGCCGCTGCCTCGTTTGCTGGCGGCGCTCGCGATGCGCCCCGGCGAGGTGTTCGACCGCGTGCGGCTGGACGCGGGGCTGGACCAATTGCGCACGGTGTTGCGCGAGGCGGGGCACTGGCGCGCGCAGGTGGGCACGCCCGCGGTGCTGGTGGAGGGCAGCGCCGCGTCGGTGTCGGTGCCGCTGTCGGCGGGGCCTCGCTACAGCGTCCGCTTCCACGGCAACCACCGCTTCACGGCCGAGGTGCTGGAGCGGGTGCTGGCGTACGACGTGGCCGAGCCGCTCGACGAGGTGGTGGCCGGACGGCTGGCGCGGCGGGTGGAGTCGTTCTACCGGCACCGAGGGTTCCACGACGCACGCGTGCGTCCTCGCGAGGTGCTGCGGCCGGATGGTGAGGTGGCGGTGCTGGCCTTCGACGTGGACGAGGGGCAGCCGCTGCGTGTCAGCGACGTCCGCTTCCATGGCAACGCGTCGTTGGGCTCGGGCACGTTGCGGGAGGTGCTGGCGGAGCGCATCCGCGCCGGGGAGCTTCAGCCGGAGCTGGACCTGCGGCTCCAGGATGACCCGCTGGACGTCGAGGGTCGTCACGGCCGTCGGCCCGAGGCCACGGAGCCCGTGCCGGACCCGGCCACGGTGTACGTCGAGGACGCGTGGCTCGAGGCCACGGAGTCGATGATGGAGCAGTACCGCGAGCGGGGCTTCCTGTCGGTGGTGGTGACGCTCCGGGGTCTGACGGTGGATGCGCGCACGCGCACGGCGGCGGCGGACTTCGACGTGGTGGAGGGGCCGCAGACGCGCGTGAAGCAGGTCGTCCCCAATGGGTTCCCGGATGACAAGGCCGCGCGCGCGACAGCCTCGGGCATGGGGGTGCACGAGGGGATGCCGCTGAGCTTCGAGGCGGTGGAGGCGGCGCGTGTGGCGCTGGAGCGTGGATTGGGCACGCAGGGCTACCTCTTCGCCCGTGTCACGACGAAGTCCTCGTTGGAGGAGGGCGACAAGGTCGCGACGGTGGTGTTCCTGGCGGACAAGGGCCCGCAGGTGAAGGTGGGCAAGGTGCTGGTGCAGGGCCTGACGCGCACGGACCCGGACCTCATCATGGCCAACCTCAACCTGAAGGAGGGCGAGCCGCTGGCCATGGACTCGCTCACAGAGGGTCAGCGCAGGCTCGCGCGGCTGGGCCTGTTCCGTCAGGTGGACGTGGCGCTCGCGGACCCCACGCGGCGCGAGGAGTCCAAGGACGTGGTGGTGACGGTGCACGAGCGGCCCCGTCTGGATGGACAGGTGTCCGGCGGCTACTTCCTCGTCGACGGTCCCCGAATCACCCTGGACACGGCGTACCGCAACCTGGATGGACTGGGCCTGAGCCTGCTGGCGCGCGGCAAGGTGAACTACGCGGGCTGGAGCGCGGAGGCGTTGTCGGCGGACCGGCGGATTGCGTGTGAGCAGTCTGGTGGCGCGGCGTCGGCGGGCTGCGACGTGGAACTCCAGGGGCTCAGCGGGCTGGGCGGCCGTGGCAACCTCGCGCTGGCGCAGCCTCGCCTGTACTTCCTGTTGCCGTTCGAGGTGGGCGCACGACTGGACCTGATTGCGGAGCGTGTGCACCGGCCCTCGTACGTGTCCTCGCGGCTCGCGGCGGCGGCGGCGTTGGACTGGGCGGTGGCGTCCTGGTTCAACGTCTCGCTGTCGTACGAAGTGGAGAACAACCGGCTGCGCTCGCGCGCCGGCGTGCTGGAGTTGCTCAACCGCGCGGACCAGGAGCGGCTGCGCTATCCGTTCGGCGACTTCGTGCTGCACTCGCTCCGGCCCGCAATCACGCTCGACTTCCGTGACGACGCGACGAACCCTCGGCGCGGTCTGGTGCTCATCAGCAGCGCGGAGCTCACGCGCGGCATCAGCGTGAGCCCCACGGACGTCGCGGGCAACGCCGTGCCCGCGTTCCCCATCAACGGCCTGAAGCTGGCGAGCAGCCTCAGTGGCTACATCCCGCTGGGGCGCAGGGCGAGCCTCGCGCTGTCGGCGCGCGCGGGCACCATCGTCCCGATGGAGACGGGCGCGCAGCCCATCGGCTCGAAGCTGTTCTACCTGGGCGGCTCGTCGAGCCTGCGCGGCTTCCGCGAGGACGGCGTGCTGCCCGAGGACGTGCGCGAGGCGCTGCATCAGCGGCTGCGCGACTGTCGCTCGCTCATCAGCCCGACGGGGTGCTCGGGTGAGCTGAAGGCGGTGCTCGCGGGGCAGGTGCCGGCGAGCCAGGGTGGTGAGCTCTTCACGCTGGGCAAGGCGGAGCTGCGGCTGCCGGCGCTGACGTCGTTGGATCTGGGCCTGTTCTTCGAAGCGGGCAACCTGTGGCTGGACAGGACGCGGTTGGACTTGGAGCGGCTGCGCTACGCGGCGGGCCTGGGCCTGCGGTACATGACGCCGGTGGGTCCGCTCGCGTTCGACGTGGGCTTCAACCTGGACCCGGACGAGGAAGTGAACGAGGCGCGCACGCAGTTCCACTTCAGCATCGGGACGTTCTGATGAGGCTCGGGTCCACGGGGTGGATGGCGCTGCTGCTGACGGGCCTCTGGGGCGCGGGGTGTCGTCACACGCAGGACGTCATCGACGCGCCGGAGCGTCCCAAGTGGATGCCGCCGGAGGGGACGTGTCCGAAGGGCGCGCTGGTGCAGATGGAGCGGCTGGGGCTCAAGCCCGGCGACAAGCTCCCGGTCATCGTGGACGCCATCCAGGACCATCCGGGACCGGCTCGGTACAACTACAGCTTCGTCATCGCGCTGCCCCGGGACGAGGGGGAGAAGGTGCTGCCCGGCGCGCGCATCGGCGGGCGGCTCTATGTGACGAAGCACCGCGTGTTCGGCCGCTATGACCGCGTCTTCCTGCCGGAGAGCGGCGCCATGTCCGTGCCGTTCTGCGGAATCCTCCTCGACGCACGGTGGGACCGCGATGGCGAGGGGTTGATTGCCTACCCGAGCCCGATGAAGGGGTTCTCCGTGGTGCAGGACAACACGGGCGTCATCCTGGTGGTGGACAAGTACCCGTGAGCGCCGGCCTCGCGGCGTGAGGTACAGTCCTCGGCGTGTTCTACGCCTGTGTCCGTGCCGTGGTGGCGGTGTGTCTGCGCCTGTTCTACCGGGTGAAGGTGAATGCCTCCGGCGCCGAGCCCGAGGGGCCCGTGCTCTTCGTGGGCAACCACCCCAATGGGCTCATCGACCCGGGGCTCGTCTTCATCCTCACGCGCCGCAAGGTGACGTTCCTCGCGAAGGCCCCGCTGTTCCGCATGCCCGTCATCGGCTGGCTGCTGAAGGGGCTCGACGCGCTGCCGGTGTACCGCAAGCAGGATGACCCGACGAAGATGGGCGGCAACGAGGGCACGCTCGACGCGGCCAAGGGCGCGCTCGTGCAGGGCCGCGCCATCACCATCTTCCCCGAGGGCAAGAGCCACTCGGAGCCCGGGCTCGCGGAGCTGAAGACGGGGGCCTCGCGCATCGCGCTGAGTGCCGTGCGAGAGGGCGCTCCGGTGCGCATCGTCCCCGTGGGGCTCACGTACGCGGAGAAGCATGTGTTCCGCAGTGAGGTCCTCATCGACGTGGGGCCCGCCATCGACGCCACCGCGTTCCAGCCCGTGGACGTGGCCTCCGAGCAGGAATCGGTGCGCGCGTTGACGGAGCGCATCGCCGAGGGGCTGCGCGCGGTGACGCTCAACCTGGAGCAGTGGGCGGACCTGCCGTTGATTCAGCTCGCCGAGCAGCTCTTCGCCTTCAAGCAGGGCGGCGCGCTGGATGCGGAGCGGCTGCGCTTGTGGGCTCGTGGCGTGCAACTCTTCCGCACGCAGGAACCGGCGCGATTTGAGGACCTGCGCGCCCAGCTCACGTCCTTCAAGCGTCGGTTGGACCTGGTGCACGCGACGGGGCCGTCGGACCTGGCGCTCGTCTACCGGCCGGGCAACGTCACGTCGTTCATCGTGAAGAACCTGCTCGCGCTGGTGTTCGGGTTGCCGCTGTTCGTGCTGGGGCTCGTGCTGTTCTGGCTGCCGTACCAGGTGCCTCGGGCCGCCAGCCGCAAGGCGGAGCTCGACGTGCAGGCCACGGTGAAATTCCTCACGGGCTTCGTCGTGATGCTCGTCTGGTGGGCGGCGCTCACCGTGACGGCGGGCGTGTTGGGTGGCGCGCTCCTCGCGCTCTTCACGTTCGTCGAGGTGCCTCCGCTGGCCCTCTTCACGCTCTACTTCTCCGAGCGCTCGGACGTGCTGCGGCGGGACGTGGACGTGTTCTTCATGCTGGGCAACCGCGCCCGCCTCAAGGCGCTGCTGCTCGCGGATGGCGAGCGACTGGCCACGGAAGTGGAGCGACTGGCGGACGAGTACCGGCCGAAGGTGGACGCCGCCGTCAGGCGGTAGCGCGCTCCCGGGGCACCGCGTCCCGGAACAGTCGCGCGCCGACGAGCAGCGCCAGTCCGCCGAGCAGCACGGGCAGGGCGTTCACCGCGATGGCGGTGCGCAGGTTGGACGCGTCGGCGATGTTGCCGATGAGCGTGGGCGAAATCGCATCCCCGAGCAGGTGGATGCACAGCACATTGAGCCCCATGGCGAAGGCGCGGAACGCGGGCGGCACGCAGTTGACGATGGCCGCGTTGATGGGGCCGCTGTTGAGGAAGATGAGGAACTGCGCGGCGCCGATGGCCGCGAACGTGGGCCCCACGTCCTTCAGGTGCACCGCCAGGTACATGCACGGCGCCGCGAGCAGGAGGCCGATGCCCGACATCCACAGGCCACCGCCCTCGCGCTTGCGGTCCAGCTTGTCGCCCAGCCACCCGCCGGCCACCGTGCCCAACAGGCCCGCCACCGCGGTAATCGCGCCGAAGAGGAACCCGGAGCTGTCCGCCGACATGGCGCGCTCGCGCACCAGGTACGTCGGCATCCAGAAGCCCAGGCCGCCGATGGAGAACGTCATCAGCGTGTAGCCCGCCGTCACCGCCCAGAAGGCCGCGTTGCGTCCCAGGCCTCGCAGGCCGACCATGAAGGGCAGCTTCACCTGCGCGTCCGGGCCGTCCATGGCTCCGCGCTGGGGCTCCGGCATGAAGAACGCCATCGCGCCCAGAATCAGGCCCGGCACGCCTCCGGCGAAGAAGGCCACGTGCCACGAGTACTTCTGCGTCAGCCACCCGCCCAGGCCGTAGCCCGCGGCCGCGCCCACCGGGATGGCGATGTAGAAGAGCGCCAGCATCCGCGTGCGCCGGTCGCGAGGGTACAGGTCCGAGATGATGCTCGGCGCCACCGCGCCATAGCCCGCCTCGCCGATGCCAATCACCGCACGCGCGACGAGCAGCGCGATGAAGGACGTGGCGAGCCCGCTGGCCCCCGTGGCGAGGCTCCACAACAGCACGCCGCCGGCCACCAGGAACTTGCGAGGATACCTGTCACCGAGGAAGCCACCCAGCGGCGAGGCCAGCATGAACACCACGATGAACATGGTGCCGAGCAGGCCCGACTGGGTGTCGTTGATGCCGAACTCCTGCTGGATGCCCGGCAGCGCCACCGCGACGATGTATCGGTCGAGGTAGTTGACCAGGTTGATGAGCGTGAGGATGAGCAGCGCGTAGCCGGCGTTCGCCGCCGGAGCCACGGGCGTGCTGGTGGGCGAGGGTGACGGAGACGGAGGAGGAGAGACGCTCACGGAGGGCGCGCTCATGAACGGGAGGCCCCCGCGCCGAAGCGGTGCGCGAGCAGTCCCCATCTCAAGCCCCGGTCACTCACCCGGCAGCCATCCAGCCCCAGCGCCTTCACCGCCTCCAGCAGGATGATTGCACCTGCGGGAATGACGTCCGCGCGCTTGGGCTGCATGCCCGGCAGCGCGCGCCGAGCCTCGAGAGGCTGCTGGCACAGCTGGTCCACCAGCGCGCCCAATTCGCCCACCGACAGCGTGCCGCCGTGCACCCGCGCCGCGTCGTACGGGTCGATGGCGTGCTTCACCGCGTACACCGTCGTCACCGTGCCCGCCACGCCCACCAGCACCGAGGCAGGAGGCGGAGGCGGCAGCGCCTTGAAGGTCTCGCGCAGGTGCGCCTGGATGCGCGCGCGGTCCTCGGCGGAAATCGGGTCCGAGCTCACGAAACGCTCGGTGAGCCGCACCGCGCCCACGTCGAAGCTGTGACGGAAGTCCACGTGGCCGGCGGGGTTGCCGTAGATGAACTCGGTGGAGCCGCCACCGATGTCCAACACCAGCAGGGGCCCGGCCGCCTCGCCCGCGAAGTCCGAGCTCACCGCGGCGAACGACAGCTCCGCCTCCAACTGCCCGGAGATGATCTCCACCGTGACGCCCGCGCGCGTCTTCGCGGCCTCGAGGAACTCCGCGCCATTCACCGCGTCGCGCGCGGCGCTGGTGGCGGAGACCGCGATGTCCTGCGCGCCCTGCTCACGGGCCTCGCGCGCGAAGGACTCGAGCACCGACAGCGTGGCCTCCATGCCCTCGGGGGACAGGCGGCGGGTGGCGTCCACGCCGCGTCCCAGGCGGGTGATTTCAGCGCGCTCGAGGACGGCTTCGAAGCGGCCTTCCCCGGTGCGCTCCGCGACCAGCAACAGCACGGAGTTGGTACCGATGTCGATGGTGGCGAATCGCGGCATATGTGTCTCACAGCCTACTCAACGCAGCAGCGCTTCCAAAGCGTCCGCCAGCGCGGCGTACTCGTCCGGGGTGTTGTAGAGCTGCGCGGACACCCGCACGTGACGCTCGGGAGGCCGGGGCCACGCGACGATGGGCACCTCGATGCGGTGCTCGTCGAACAGGCGCAGGTGGAGCGGGTCCAGGTAGAGCGGAGCTTCGGGCTCCAACGGGTAGCCCGGAGGCAGCGTCACCACCGCCATGCTGCCCACCATGTCCTCGGGGCAGGCGGGGGAGACTTTCAGTCGCTCACACAGGAGGGCCCGCGCGGCCAGGGCCTTCCTCCGGTTGGCCGCCATCACCTCGGACCAGCCGCCGGGTAGCAGGCCACCCACCACGCGCAGTGCCTCCGGCACGCAGAGCACGGCCGACGGGTCATGTGTCCCCGTCCAGTCGAACAACAACCGGTAGCGCGAGCGGTCCGTGCGGGGCGAGTTGCGCCCATGGCTCACCGCCAGCGGCGTCAGGCCCGGCTGCAAGTCGCGGCGCACGTGGAGGAAGGCGGCGCCCTTGGGCGCGCACAGCCACTTGTGACAGTTGCCCGTGTAGTAGCCGGCGCCCAGCGAGCGCAGCGACAGAGGCACCTGTCCCGGCCCATGCGCGCCGTCCACCAGCGTCTCCACGCCGCGCGCGCGCAGCTCCGAGACGAGCTTCGAGAGCGGCATCACCAGCGCCGTCTGGCTGGAGACATGGTCCACGAGGAACAGCCGCGTGCGCGGCGTCACGTGCGCGAGCACCGTGTCCACGATGGCCTGCGCGGACGTCACCGGCCACGGCAGCTTCGCGACCACCACCTTGGCTCCACCGTGCTCGGCGACGAAGTCCAGCGCGTTGCGGCTCGCGTTGTATTCGTGGTCCGTGGTGAGCAGCTCGTCGCCGGGCTGGAAGCGCAGCGAGCGCAGCACCGTGGTGACGCCGTGGGTGGCGTTGGTGACGAAGGACACGTCCTCGGTGTCCGCGTCGAGGAAGTCCGCGAGCACGCCGCGGGCCTCGTCCAGCAGGGGCTCGATTTCACGGTGCAGGAAGCGGACGGGCTCCGCCTCCATCCGCGCGCGCAGCTCCGACTGCTTCTGGAGCACGGCGGTGGGGCACGCACCGTAGGAGCCGTGATTGAGGAAGCGGACCTGGGGGTCCAATCCCCAGTGGGAACGAAGGGGGGCGCTCATGCGCGGGAACTGGACCCGAGCACGCGCCCCCTGTCAACGCTCCGCGAGTCCTACGGCTGGCTGTCCGCGAGCGGCGCCCAGTCGGGCGTCAACAGCGTGCCCTTCTCCGCCCGCAGGGGGAGCTGGTTGTTGCCGTCCGCCGTCATCACGAACAGCTGCGTGCCGCCCGCGCGCGTGGAGGAGAAGAGCACCAGCCGGCCGTTGGGGGAGAACGCGGGCTCCTCGTTGTTGCCCTGGTCCTGCGTCAGGCGCGTCACCTTGCCTGTCTCGACGTGGATGGTGAACAGGTCGAACGCGTTGCGCTCGTCGCGCGCGGTGAAGACGATGAGGTCGCCGCGCGGAGACCAGTCCGGCGTCTGGTTGTAGTTGCCCTGGAAGGTGAGCCGCCGCACGCCGGAGCCGTCCGCGCCCATGATGTAGATTTGCGGGCTGCCACCGCGGTTGGACACGAAGGCGATGCGCTTGCCATCGGGAGACCAGGTGGGGCTGGTGTTCAGGCCATAGGGCGTGTCGGTGACGGCCTTGGCGCCCGAGCCGTCCGCGTTGGCCACGTAGATTTGCGCGCTCTCGCCGTCGGCCTGCGAGTACGCCAGGCGCTTGCCGTCCGGGGAGAACGCGCCGCCGGTGATCATCTGCCCGTCGGAGACCACCATGCGCGCATCGCCACCCGGGCGCTGCACCCAGAGGTCCGGCCGGTTCTTGCGGTACGACGTATAGGCCACCTGCGCGCCGTCCTGGCTCAGCGAGGGCAGGATGTTGATGCCGCCCTTGGTGAGCGTCACGGCGTTGCCGCCATCCCAGTCCGCCACGGCGATGTCGCGGTTGTTGCCCGCCTTCTTCACATAGGCGATGCGCGACAGGAAGGGGCTGGGCTCGCGGGTGAAGTGCCGGTAGAGCGCGTCCGCCAGCCGGTGGGCCAGGAGCGACGGGTTCTTCACCGGCGCGTCCTTGGTCACCTTGAGGTCCTCGCGGCCGGTGCCCACGTTGTACAGGCGCAGCTCTCCGCGCAGCGTGCCGGCGTCGTCCGCCAGTGAGACCTTCACCAGCGCCTCGGCGCCCACGTCCGCCCAGCGGCTGAAGGTGATGGTGCCCGCGGCCATGCCCTCCTTGGGGTCGGCCGTGAAGCTCTTGCGGTCCAGCACCTGGAGGATGCCGGACGCGGTGAGGTCGAAGGTGAAGGCGGTGTCGAACGCGTTCGCCGTGCCCTTGGCGCCCTCGTTCTGGGTGAGGGGCGCGGCCACCGCCACCGGCAGCGGGCGGAAGTTGGCGCCGGAGATTTCGATGGTCGGCGTCTGGGCGAAGGCCGCCAGCGGGACGAGGAGGAGGGAGAGGAGCAGGGCTTTCATAGGGCGTTGAACATCAGGTTGACGCCGTTCTTCTGCAGCGCGTCTCGGAGGTGGTCGGGAGGAGGCGAGAAGGGTGAGGCCTTGCGCACGGCGGCGACGACCGCCGAGTCGAACAAATCATTGCCGCTGGGCTTGGTGAGGCTCACGTCCAGCACCTCGCCCGCGCGCCCCAGCCGCAGCGCCACGAGGGCCTTGAGGTGCAGCCGCTCGGACTCCGGAATCGTGTCCGCGACGCTGTAGTTGCGGCGCACCTGCGCCTGCAAGAGTCCGAAGTAGCGCTCGCCCTCGGCGGTGGCCGAGTCGCCGTCCGGGTCGCCGTCCTCGGCGCCCTCGGGCTCTTCTTCCGACGCCTTGGCCGTCTTGTCGAACGCGCCGAACAGCCGCTTGCGCCGGTCCTCGCCGTCCTTCTCACCCTTCACGGGCGTGGGCTTGGGCGCCGACGACGGCTCCGGCTTGACGCCGGGGATGGGCACCGCGACGGCGGCGGAGGAGGGCGCGGGCGGCGCCTCGGGCGCGGGCTTGGGCGCGTTCACCTGCTTGGGCGGCGGCGGCAGCGCTTCCTTGCGCGGCAGGAGCTTGGAGTCGCGCGGCTTGCCCTGGCGCACCAGCGTGGCGCGGATGGGCTGCGCGGTGAGGTCCACCTTGGGCCCGGCGTTGAGGTGGGCGTACAGCATCCCCGCCAGCAGCAGGGCCACGTGCCCCACCACCGACGCGATGACGAACGGCGACACCCGTGAGCTCTTGCTGAGGAGCAGGCTGTGGCTCACCGCGGAATGCATGGGCTAGCGCTTCGCCTCCTTGGGCTTCTTCGAGGTCGACTGCGTGTTGGACGTCTTGGCCCCCGTGGAGGGGTCCGTGATCATCCCCACGTTGTTGATGCCCGCGCGCTGGGCGGCCGCCATCACCTCCACGACGGTGCCGTAGGGCACGTCCCGGTCGGCGTGGAGGAAGACCTCCTTGTCGGCCTGCACCTTGGCGTTGGCGGCCAGCTTCGCCTCCAGCTCCTCGAGCGGCACCTCCGCGTCGCCGATGTAGACCTTCTTGCCCGCGTCGATGGAGAGCACGACCTTCTTCTCGGTCGCCTCCACCGGCGCCGCCTTGGTCTCCGGCAGGTTCACCTTCACGCCCTGCTGGATGAGGGGCGCGGTCACCATGAAGATGATGAGCAGCACCAGCATCACGTCCACCATGGGCGTGACGTTGATCTCGCTCATCGTGGTGCGGCCACCGCCGCGATTGCCTCCGCCCATGCCCATGGTCGAGGTCCGCCTACCGGAAGAAGTGACGCTTGATGATGTTGAGGAAGTCCGCGGAGAAGTTGGACATCTCCGTGTCGAACACCTTGATGCGGCTGACGAACGAGTTGTACGCGACGACGGCCGGAATCGCCGCGAACAGGCCCGCCGCCGTGGCGAACAGTGCGTTGCCCACCGGCGCCGCCACCGTGGCCAGCGTGGCATTGCCCTGCTCGGCGATTTGATTGAACGCGCTCAGGATGCCGATGACCGTGCCGAACAGGCCGACGAAGGGCGACGCCGCGCCCACCGTGCCCAGGAACGACACGCGGGCCTCCAGCTCCGTGATTTGCGACGTGGAGGCCCGCATCAGCGCACGCTCCACGTTCTCGATTCCGCCCAGCCGCTCCGCCATGGCGCCCTCGGCGCCGCCTTCCTTGGCCTGCGCCAGCTTGGTCAGCTCCTCGTAGCCCGCACAGAAGACCTTGGAGAGCGGTGAGGCGTCCAGCTTCTGGGCTGTCTGGTAGATGGCCTCCAGCCGGGAGGCCTTCCAGAAGGTGTCGAGGAAGGTGAGAGACTGTGCGCGAGCCTTGGCGAGCTGGGTGGCCTTCATCGCGATGAGGGCCCAGGAGGCCACGGAGACGCCCATCAGGAGCAGCAGGACAGCCAGCTCGATGAAGGACGCGTCGCGGATGATCTCCACGTAGTTCATGGCGCCGAGCGCCAGGGGCAGGTGGGGCGTCATGGGGTGGAGCGCGTAACACTCCGCTACAACTGGGTCAAACAAACGGGGCAAGCCCGGCTGCTTGAAGTGGATTGGCCGTGCCGGTGAATAATTCCCGGGAGGGGTCGTCCGAGGTGACTGAAACGGGCCGAACACCTCATCACCCCAAGACAGGTTGCCCCCCATGAACTCCCGACTGCTGGTTGCATTCCTCTGCCTGGCGGCGGTCTCCTCCGGCTGTATCATCCACGACGAGCCCGCCTACGAAGGTGACGTGACATTCCGTTGGACCCTCGCGGGGCTGCGCTGCGACGAGGACCCGGATGTCCGGGGCGTGAACATCTACATCCCGGGCGAGCGCCTGGAGAACGATGGCCGCTACCCGTGCCGCGCCAATGGCTTCGACGGCATCGTCCTGCACCGCTTCCAGCCGGGCACCTACAGCTTCCAGTTGGAGGCGGTCAGCTACGTCGACGAGGTGCTGTACGAGGGCAGCGGCACCTTCCGCATCAACGGCGACCAGACGGTGGAGATCGACCTGCTGCCGCCGGGCGTCCCGCCGTCCTACGCGTACCTCGAGTGGCAGTTCCCGGGGAACGCGAGCTGCAACTCGGCCGGCGTGCGCTACGTGGACGTGCGCATCGACAACAGCGAGTGGGGCCGCTTCGACTGCGAGGCCGGCAGCAACGGCAACGCCATCAAGTCGCTGTACGTGGACCCGGGTGAGCACAACGTCATCATGGTCGCGCTCGACTCCCGGCTGCGCGTCGTCTACGAGCACTCCGGCCGGCTGACCACCCACTACGGCGCGCCGACTTCGTACATCGGCTCGATGCGCACCACCGCCACCGGCGTGACGCTGGGCTGGGAGTTCCAGGACGGGCCGAGCCGCTTCAACTGCAGCCAGGCGGGTGTGACGCACGTGGAGATTCGCATCGACGGTGGGCCGTGGGAGCGCTTCTCCTGCTCGGCGGGCAGCGCGGGGGCCACCATCACCAACACCAACCTGGGCGTGGGCAACCACGACCTGCAGCTGGTGGCGGTCGATGCACAGAACAACCCCTGGTACTACTACACCGGTTCGTTCTCGGTGCCGTCGAGTGGCTCGGCGAACGTGCTGGCCTCGCTGTGGGTGATTGGCGGCGCGTCCATCAAGTGGGAGCTGCGCGCCGGTGGTTCCGCGCTGAGCTGCTCGCAGGCGGGCATCAGCGACGTGGCCATCAACTTCCGCGACGTCTTCACCGGGGAGCTCGTGTACGGCATCGTCGGTGACGTGCACGGCTGCAACGACGCGCCGGTAGTCTTCGAGTTCCTGCGTCCGGGCCGCTACCAGGTGGAGATGTTCGCCCGGGCCAACAACGGCGTCGAGTACCGCTCGGTCGCCAACAGCGTCACCGTGGACGTGGTGGGCCACTCGTTCCCGGGCCCGAACAATGCCCTGCTGGTGTCGCTGTTCCCCAACTAGTCGAACCCACCCGTTCGTGGGGTGAACAGAAGGGCTGGGGCCAGGTGCCTCGGCCCTTCGTGCTTGCGGGGGTGGGCCCTGGCGCTGGCATCAAACGTGATAGGGACACGGGACATGCGGCAAGGCAGCCACAACCCCATCGGCGTATTCGATTCCGGCATCGGCGGGCTCACGGTCCTCAAGGCCCTGATGGCCCACCTCCCCCACGAGAGCACGGTGTACCTGGGCGACACCGCGCGCGTGCCCTACGGCACCAAGTCCGGCGAGGTGGTGACGCGCTACTCGCTGAAGAACGCGGAGTTCCTGCTGGAGCGTGGCATCAAGCTGCTGGTGGTGGCCTGCAACACGGCCTCCGCGGCCGCGCTGCCCGCGCTGCAGGCCTCGCTGCCGGTGCCGGTGGTGGGCGTCATCCAGCCGGGCGCCTCCACGGCCCTGGCGCGCACGCGGGGCGGCGGGGTGGGCGTCATCGGCACGCCGGGCACCATCCGCTCCGGCGCGTATCAGCGGGCCCTGGAGGCCGGCGGGCCGCGGGTGCGGGTGAAGGCCCGCGCCTGTCCGCTCTTCGTGCCGCTGGCGGAGGAGGGCTGGACCACCGGGGACGTGCCGCTCTTGACGGCGCGCGAGTACCTGGGGGACTTCGCCCGGGACGGCGTGGACACGCTCGTGCTGGGCTGCACGCACTATCCGCTGCTCAAGGGCGTCATCGCGGAGGTGGTGGGCCCGGACGTCGCGCTGGTGGACTCGGCGGAGGCCACCGCGGAGGCCGTCGCGGCGCTGCTGGAAGAGAAGGGGCTCCTGGCACCCACGACGGGGGAGAAGCCGCCTTCTCACGACTACTTCGTCACCGACGTGCCCGAGCGCTTCATGGAGGTGGGGGCGCGCTTCCTGGGCCGCCCCATCACCCACGCCGAGCAGGTGGACCTGAAGTTCTGACGGCCCGGGTTGGCCCCGGGCCCAGGTCGCTCAGGCGGAGGGGCGGGTGGTGACGGTGGCGGGCGCGGCCTCCTCCGTCGTGGTGGCCTTGGTGAGCAGCTCCTTGGCGGCCTGCACGACGGGGGGCTCGGCGGCGCCCTCGGCCTCCACGAGCGCGCGGGCGGCCTCGTCACCGATGTCGTCCTCGCGCGGCACCAGCCCGGTGACGCGGGTGATGAGCCGCTCCATCAGCGGGAAGAAGGACACCAGGTTGAGCGGCCAGTTCAGCCAGCCCACGGTGATGCAGTAGTACTTGTTGAAGGGCGCCGTGTGGTGGATCTGGTGGTGGGCCGGCGGCAGGATGAGGTGGATGCGCTGCAGGAAGCCGATGAGGGCCGGCGGCGCGTCCATGTGCGACCACTTGTGGAACTGGTTGGTCGCCATCACCCAGAAGATCATCGCGCCCAGGAAGCTGGACACGAACACCCAGCCGGAGCTGGACAGCGGCATGCTCACCGCGGCCACGGCCACCGGCAGCGAGATGAGGCAGTTGTTGCCGTTGGTCTCCACGAAGTCGTGGCGGGTGATGGCCTTCTCGTCGACGTGGTGCTCGCGGAAGGGGCGGATGAGCGCCTTGCCGAGGATGGGCATCTCCGTGGAGCCCCACGTGTCCCCCATCCAGTGCACGAAGCCGGAGACGAAGTCCGCGGCCAGGTAGCCCAGCAGCACCGCGCTGAGCAAGAGCCACGGTCCACCGTGCGGGTTGTTGTAGAGCCGGTAGACGAGGAGGAGCTCCAGCGCCACGAAGCTGACGATGGCGCCAATCTCCATGGCGCGGATGGCGGGGGAGTAGCCCTCGGCCAGGACCTGGGCGTCCTGCAGGCGGACCTTGTTCTTGATCTCGTTCGTCTTCTTCATCCGTGGCGTCCCTGGGCCGGGGGTGTCGTGGAGCACCACACCCATAGCCTGTACGTACCCCAGCCGCTTTCGGCTTTTCAACGGACCGCGGTCCCGGGCGCACTCGAAGGGCGGGTCGCAAGGCAGGCGGGCTCCCGCCGCGGGTTTTGCGTCATGCCCGGCGGGCAGGCGCGCCGGACGGACATGCGGGGGCGAGGCTTACCTTGCGACGTGGGGAAGCGGCTGGTACGGTCCGCCCACTCGGCAATGACGAAAACCTTCGAGAAGGCCGTCACCGGCTTCAACCACAACATCAAGCACAAGGGGAAGGTCTACCACGTCCAGACCGAGGACTCGGGCGTCAACAATCCCCACATCATCACCCACCTGTTCGTGGGCGGGAACATCCTCGCGTCGAAGAAGACGTCCTACTCGGACATCCTCAACGCGGAGAGCCTGGCGGAGGTCGTCCGCGAGTTGATGGAGGAGCAGCACAAGGAGATGCTGCGAAACCTCATCAACGGCGTGTACGACAACTACGAGTCCGCCGTCCGGTCGTACCAGCCCGGCCAGCTCGCCTCCGAGGCCGACCAGGCCCAGGCGAAGCTGCAGACGGGCCAGCCGATGGCCCCCAAGCCGGTGGTGGTGCCCGTCGCGCCGGTCGCGCCCGTGTTGCCTCCGGAGGTCGCCGCCGCTCGGGCCCTCAAGGAGAAGCCGAAGATCAACGAGGTCGGCGTGGAGACCCTCTTCGGCGAGGACCTCATCTCCGAGAAGAGCCTCGACGAGGTCATCCTCAGCTACCTGGCGGGAGAGGGCGAGCAGTAGCCCCCCGCCGTCCGTCGCCCCGGTGGCCTCGCTGCCCCGGGCGCGTCGACTGTCCTCCAGTCGACACCTCCTCCCGCCTCGCTAGGGCAGCACCCACCGCACCCAGGTGACGCCGTAGACCGTGAGCAGCAGCGCGGCGAGGACGTCCAGCAGGACGCCCGTGCGCATCATCACCGGCAGGCGCACCACGCCGCTGCCGAAGACGATGGCGTTGGGCGGCGTGCCCGCGGGCAGGGCGAAGTCGCACGAGGCCGCGAAGGTGCTCACCGCCAACAAGGACCGTGAGGCGGGCAGCACGTTCAGCATGACGTTCGTGGTGGCGGTGTTGGAGGCGATGGCCGACAGCAGGATGGTGGCGCTGGCCACCGTGCCGTACTGGACGAGCCCCGGCAGTGACTCCAGCCCCGACAGGCGCGAGGTCATCCACGAGGCGAGCCCGCTGGCCTCGATTCCCGCCGCCAGCGCGAAGCCTCCGCCGAGCAGGAGCAGCGTGTCCCAGGGCACCCGCCGCAGCGCGGCCACTGACAGCCGTCCCAGCACCAGCAGCGTCACGGCGCCCACGAGGGCCACCGCGGCCTCGTAGTGCTTGCCGCCCAGCTTGAAGCCGTCGAAGGCGCGGGCCACTCCCGGCGCGAGCAGCGCGCGCAGCGGGTCTCCGAAAATCCACAGCACCGCGGCCACGAGGAAGACGACGCCCACGGTGCGCTCCCCGCGCGACATGGGGCCCAGCTGCGCGAGCTCCCGGGCGATGACGTCTCCGCCCTGGCCCGGGCCCATCCGGTCCTTCCGGGCCCATCTCCACAGCACCGCCCACGTCACTGGCAGGAAGAGGATGACGAAGGGGAGGGCGGCGACCATGTACTCGACGAAGCCCACGTCCGTGCCCAGCCGCCGCGACACCACGCCGGCGAAGACGGAGTTGGTGGGGCTGCCAATCTTGGTGCCGATGCCGCCGATGTTGGAGCCGTAGGCCACCGCGAGCATCAGCGCCGCGCCGAAGTGCTCCAGCGGGCGGCCCTCCGACGCGCGCAGCTGGGTGAGCAGCGCCATGCCGATGGGCACCATCATCACCGCGGTGGCGGTGTTGGAAATCCAGAGCGACACGGCGGCGGTGGCCGCGAGCATGCCGAACAAGAGCCGCTGGGGGCCGGTGCCCACCGCGCGCATGATGAGCAGGGCGATTCGGCGGTGCAGGCCCCACTGCTCCATGCCCGCGCCCAGCGCCATGCCGCCCATGAAGAGGAAGATGTACGGGTCCAGGAAGGGCAGCACGGAGCGGCCCGCGGCCACGGCCACGCTGTCCGTGTCGAACACGCCCAGCAGCGGGAAGAGCACCACCGGGAGCACGGCGGTCCAGGCCATGGGGACGGCCTCGGTGAACCACCACAGGGCCATCCACGCGGCCACGGCGGCGGCGGCGGCGGGGCGGTGGTCCAGGCCGGGCAGGGTGTGCAGACCGGAGGGAACCCCGTAGATGAGGGCGGCGGCCAGGGGCCCCGCGAAACGTCCCACCCACTGTCCCGTCGTCGCGCGGCGCGTGGCCGGCTCTTCGCTCATATGGCGTGGGACCGTCGCACAGGTGGTGCCGGGGGTGGGAGGGGAAAGCCCGTCCTCCCGCCGGGCGTGCGTGGGTCGCCCGCGC
This sequence comes from Myxococcus fulvus, assembly GCF_900111765.1. Next base: position 519,265 of record NZ_FOIB01000002.1, on the reverse strand, counting down.
CCGGCCGTGGTACGTTGGCGTCCTCCCGCGACGCGCCATGATTCAATTCTTCCACGTCTACAAGGCGTATCCCGGCGATCCGCCGGTGCTCTCGGACATCAACCTCAGCGTGGAGAAGGGCGAGTTCGTCTTCCTCACGGGCCCCTCGGGCGCGGGCTAGACGACGCTGCTCAAGCTCATCTTCTGCGCGGAGAAGGCCACCAAGGGCCAGATTCTGGTGGGCGGCCGCAACATCGCCCGCATCCGCGAGTCCGCCGTGCCCTACCTGCGCCGCAACATCGGCGTGGTGTTCCAGGACTTCAAGCTGCTGCCGCACCGCACCGTGGAGGACAACGTGTCCTTCACGCTGGACGTGCTGGGCGTGCCGCGCGCGCTGGCTCGCGACAAGGTGCGGCGGATGCTCAAGCTGGTGGGGCTGGAGCACAAGGCGGACTCGTTCCCCCTGCGCCTGTCGGGTGGAGAGCAGCAGCGCGTGGTCATCGCGCGCGCGCTCGTGAATGACCCGACCATCCTCCTGGCGGACGAGCCCACCGGCAACCTGGACCCGGCGCTCACCGTCGAAATCATGGACCTGCTCACGCAGGTGAACATCCGGGGCACCACGGTGGTGGTGGCCACGCACGACGCCACGCTGCTGGCGCGCTACCAGAAGCGCACGGTGCGCCTGGAGCGCGGGCAGATCGTCTCCGACGAGGACGGCGTCAAGGCGGCGCGGCGGATGGTGGTATGAGCGCGCTGGCGAAGACGCGGTACTTCTGGCGCTCGGCGGCGGTGGGGCTCAAGCACTCGCCCTTCGTGCACTTCATCGCCGTGACGACCATCGCGATTGCCCTGTTCTCCGCGGGGCTGGCGCGCGGCGGCGCCCGGGTGCTCGACAACCTCCTGGCCTCCCTGGGCGGCGAGGTGGAGGTGACGGTGTACCTGGCGCCGGAGCTGGGCCAGGACGAGGCGCATGGCGTGCGCGCCCGCGTGGAGGCGCTCAGCCAGGGACAGGTGACGTTGGTGCCGCCGGACGCGGCGCTGGCGAGGCTGCGCACCGAGCTGGGTGACTTGGGCGAGGCCCTGTCGGAGCTGCCGGAGAACCCGCTGCCCGCGGCGCTGGAGCTGCGCGTGCCGCCCGCGCAGCGCACGCCCGAGGCGCTCCAGGCCCTGGCGAAACAGCTGCGCGAGCTGCCCGGCGTGTCCGGCGTGGACTACGGCGAGCAGGCCGTGGAGCGGCTCACGGCGATTGCGCGGGCGCTGAGCTTCGGCGCGATGGTGGCCTTCGTGGTGGTGCTGGGCGCCACCGTCGTCATCGTCGCGGCCACGCTCCAGCTCGCCATCTATTCGCGGCGCGAGGAGATTGAAATCCAGAAGCTGGTGGGCGCCACGGACCGCTTCGTCAAGGCGCCCTTCCTGCTGGAGGGCCTGCTGCAGGGGTTGCTCGGCGCGGGCGTGGCGTTGTTGGGGCTGTGGGCCTTCGGCAAGCTGGTGGGGCCCACGCTGGGCTCGCTGTTCGCCTTCCTCCTGGGGCCGGGCGTGGCGGCGCCGTGGGTGGAGCCGCGCCTGGTGCTGGAGCTGGTGGGCGCGGGCTGTGGCCTGGGCCTGGGCGGCAGCTTCGTCGCGGTGGGCCGCTTCCTGCGCGTATGAGCCGCGTCCTCGTCCTCGCTGTCGGCCTGGTGCTCCTCGGCCTCCCCGCGCGAGCGCAGAAGCTGGAGGAGGCGGAGCAGTCCGCCCTGCGCGAGAAGCTGGCCGCGCAGCGCGCGACGCTGGCGCTGGTGGAGGCCAAGAAGCTCACCGTGCTCGAGGGCCTGGAGCTGATGGAGGAGATGGTCGCCTTCTCGCGCCGCCGCGTGCGCGCGCTGGAGGCGGACCTGTCCGTGTTCCGCAAGCGCGTCATCCTGGCCGAGCGCGAGGAGGTGCTGCTGCGCGAGGCCCTGCGCGTGCAACTGCGCCGCCTGTCTCCCCGGCTGCGCACCCTCTACCGCGTCATGCGCCGCCGCCCGCTGGAGGTGCTCCTGTCCGCGGAGGACTTCTCCGCGCTGGTGTGGCGCGCCCGCGCGTTGGAGGCGAGCATGGCCGGAGACCTGGACCTGCTTCGCGGCGTGCAGCGCGTGGCCCACCTGCAGCGCCAGTCCACGCTGGAGCTGAAGCGGCTGCAGACCTCGCTCGCCACGCGGGTGACGTTCCTCCAGGAGCAGGAGCGGCTGGCGCGCGCGCAGCACGAGGCGCTCGAGGAGGTGGTGGGCTCGCTCGCCGGTGAAGCGGAGCTGGCGCGCCGCGCGGTGAAGGAGCTGGAGCAGGCGGACGCGGAGCTGGCCCAGGTGGTGCGCGAGCTGAAGGAGGCGCCCGCCACGCACGGCTTCGGCGCGCTCAAGGGCAAGCTGCCCTCACCCACGCGCGGCATCGTCGAGGTGGGCTTCGGCAAGGTCGTCAACCCGCGCTTCAACACCATCACCGTGCAGAAGGGGCTCGACATCCGCGCCGCCTCCGGCACGCCCGTCATCGCCGTGGCCGACGGCACCGTCGTGTACGCCGGCTCCCTGCGGGGCTACGGCAACCTGCTCATCCTCGACCACGGGGACGGCTACCACACGCTCATGGCCCACCTGTCCTCCGTTACCCCGGAGGTGGGCGCCCCCGTCGTCGCGGGAGAGCTGGTGGGCGAGGTGGGAGACACCGGCTCGCTCAAGGGCTCGTACCTCTACTTCGAGGTCCGCAAGGCGGGGCAGGCCGTCGACCCGGCACCCTGGCTGACCCCCACGCCCTGACGCATTGCGGCACGTTTCGGGCGGGCTTGTTATCCTGGGTGAAGGGATTTCAGCACGAGAGGAGCGAGCAGGCGCATGGACCTCATGGGCGGAATGCAGAAGGTGATGCGACGGGTGCTGGTGGCCCGGGGTGTCCAGTCCTCGACAGTCGATGTCGGCGGACAGTCGGTGCACTTCTACTCGCTGAAGGGGCAGGGGAAGGGGCCGCCGGTGGTGCTGGTGCACGGGCTGGGCGGCTCGGCGAACGGCTTCGGCCGCACGTTCTTCGGCCTGTCGAAGCGCTTCTCGCGCGTGGTGGCGCCGGACCTGCCAGGCCACGGCTTCTCCGTGCAGTACTGCGGCGGCCAGGTGTGCGTGCGCAACCAGTTCGAGGTGCTGCGCGCCTTCGTCGAGCAGGAGGTGAAGGCGCCCGCGTACGTGGTGGGCAACTCGCTGGGCGGGGCCATGTCGGTGAACCTGGCGGCCGAGTCTCCCCAGTGGGTGCGCGCGCTGGCGCTGGTGGCTCCGGCGGGCGCGGAACTGCCAGTGGAGGAGAGCACCGCGCTGCTCAACGCGTTCAAGTTGGGCACGCCCGCGGAGGCGCGCGCCTTCACCCGTCGCCTGTTCCATCAGGCCCCGCTGCCGGCGCTGCTGCTGGCCACCGAGCTGCGGCGCTTCTACGACACGCCCACGGTGAAGGCCCTCACCGCCGAGGCACTCGAGTCGCGGCTGAGCCTCTCGCCGGAGGCGGTGGGCAAGCTGTCCATGCCGGTGCTGTTCCTGTGGGGTGGCAGCGAGCGACTGTTGCCCTCGCGCTCGCTGGACTGGTTCCGCTCCCACCTGCCGGCGCACGCGCAGGTGAAGGTGGTGCAGGGCTTCGGCCACGTGCCGCAGATGGAGCGTCCGGACGAGCTGGTGTCGCACCTGGTGCGCTTCGCGGATGCGTCAGGCCTCTGAGGGCCGGGTATAGACTGGGACGCCCTTCGAGCTGTCTTCCGCGAAAGGACGTACCGTCGTGACGCGTCTCTCCCAGCCATGGCGCGCGGCGCTCGCCGCGCTCCTCCTCGTGTCCGGGCCCTCGGCCGCCCAGGAGAAGAAGGACGCGGGCGGGAGCAGACCTCCGGGGAAGGCGGAGCGGGCGGAGAAGGACGACGCCACCTATCGCCAGCTGGAGACCTTCGCGCGCGTGCTCTCCTACGTGGAGAACAACTACGTGGAGCCGCCGGACCGGGAGCGGCTCGTGTACGGCGCCATCCAGGGGATGCTCGACACGCTGGACCCGCACACCGTCTTCATGCCGCCCGACGTGTTCCGGGAGATGAAGATCGACACCTCGGGCGAGTGGGGCGGGCTGGGCATCGAAATCGCGCGCAAGAACGACCGCATCGTCGTCGTCGCGCCCATCGACGACACGCCAGCGGCGCGCGCGGGACTCAAGGCGGGCGACGAGCTGGTGGGCATCGACGGTGAGAGCACGCGGGGCATGGACGTGGGGCGCGCGATGCAGAAGATGCGCGGGCCCGCGGGTGGCCGCGTCCTGCTCACCATCCAGCGCCAGGGGTTCACCGCGCCGCGCGAAATCGCCATCATCCGGGACCACATCCGCATCGTCTCCGTGGAGGGCGCGCTCTACGGCGGCATCGGCCACGTCAAGGTGAAGAACTTCCAGGAGCGCACGGACCAGTACCTGCGCAAGGAGCTGGACCGGCTGCGTGGCCTCAACGGCGGCAAGGAGCTGCGCGGGCTGGTGCTGGACCTGCGCAACAACCCCGGGGGCCTGCTGGACCAGGCGGTGGCGGTGAGTGACCGCTTCCTGCCGGGCAACCTGCCCATCGTCTCCACCCGCGGGCGCGACGGGCGCAACTCCACCGAGGAGCGCAGCAAGGAGCGCGACACGGAGAAGAACTACCCCGTCGTCGTGCTGGTCAACGCGGGCAGCGCGTCCGCGTCGGAAATCGTCGCCGGCGCGCTCCAGGACCACGGCCGCGCCACGCTCATCGGCACGCCGACGTTCGGCAAGGGCAGCGTGCAGACGGTCATCGAGCTGGAGGATGGCTCCGGCCTGAAGCTGACGATTGCTCGCTACTACACACCGAAGGGCCGCAGCATCCAGGAGCGCGGCATCACCCCCGACTACGTGGTCCCGGACGAGGCGGGTGGAAAGCCCGGGCGCGAGGCGCCGCGCGAGAAGGACCTGCAGCGTCACTTCCGCGCGGAGGGCTCGGACGAGGCCGTGTCCCAGGCGTCGACGCTCAAGGGCCCTCCGGAGAACCTGGTGCCTTGGGACGTCGCCGCGCAGCTGAAGGACCCGCCGTTGAAGGTCGCGCTCGAGTACCTCAACGGGCTGTCGGCCCCCGGTGGGCGGCCTCCAGCGCGCGCCGAGGGTCGCTGAAGACACTGCTTCCCCCTTGCTTTTCGCCGCGACCTCCGTTTGATGGCGGGCGGACAAAGGTGAACGAGTGATGCGACCTTCGAGCAATCGCGCGATGCACGCGGCCCTCAGCGGGTGGTTGGTGGGCATGCTGGCCGTGGGCCCCGCCGCCGCGCAGTCGAGCCTCCCCCTGAGGCTGACGCCCCGAGCAGTCCCCTCCGCCGCTCCGTCCTCCGTGACGGTGGTGGCCATCCCGCTCGATGCCACGGCGCGCACGGAGGCGGCGCGGCTGGCGTACTGGGCCGAGCAGTCCGTGGCGCGCTCGGGCCGGCTGGAGCTGGTGCGCCTGTCGGAGGCGCTGGACGCGCAGGGCAGGGCCGAGCGCGAGGCGAAGGCCGCCGAGGGCGCCCAGGCCATGAAGGACGGCCAGGCGGCGTATGACGAGCTGGACACGCAGAAGGCGCTGGAGCGCTTCGACGTGGCCGCCAAGGCGTTCGAGGCCGGAGACCTGTCGCGCGGCTTCGGCGACTTCGTCCGCGCCCGGGTGATGAAGGCCGCCTCGCAGGTGGCCAACGGCGAGAACGCCGCCGCGCAGTTGGAGATTCGCGCGGTGCTCGCGGTGGACCCGCGGGCGCAGTTCTCGTCCAACTTCTTCCCGCCCGACGAGATGGCCTTCGTGGACAAGGAGCGCAAGGCGGCGCTCGCCGGCTCCACCGTCGCGCTGACGGTGCGCACCGAGCCCGTGCCCGCGCAGGTGTACGTGGACGGCCAGTTCCGCGGCGTGTCGCCCGTGTCGCTCTCGGGCCTGACGGCGGCGGACCACTTCGTGACGGTGATGGCGCCGGGCTACGAGCTCGAGCAGCGCCGCGCCCGCGAGGGGGAGACGGCGCTCACGTTGACGCCCTCGGCCTCGCAGCGCGCGCTGCAGGCCATCACCGAGCGCATCGTGCGCAAGCCCGACGGCGCCGAGCGCGACGTGGCGCTGCGTGAGCTGGGTGCGCTGGCCGGTGTGTCCCAGGTGCTGGCGCTGCTGGTCCAGGGCGGCACGGGCACCGCGCCCGTGCAGGTGACGGGCCTGCGGCTGGACGTCACGGACGGACACAACCTGGGCTACGCCGTGGGCTCGGTGCCCGTGGGCGAGGCCATGGCGACGGGCTCCGACACGTTCCTGTCCTCGCTGGTGGGCGCGGACACGGCCAGGCTCGCGGGCAACAAGCCCGTGACGCACTTCTCGAGCGGCGGCGGCAGCAACCGCAAGACGATGGGCTACGTACTGATGGCCACGGGTGTCGCGCTGCTGGCGGGCGGCATCTACTTCGGCATGGAGGCGTCCTCGAAGGAGGATGACTTCCGCCGCGCGCCCCAGACGAGCCCCCGCGCCAAGGACTTCAAGGACACCGGCAAGACGTACGCGCTGGTGGCCGACATCGGCCTGGTGACGGGCCTGGTCTCCGCGGGTCTGGGCAGCTACTTCGCCTTCGCTGGCGGTGGCGGCGGCTCCTCCTCCTCTTCCCCTTCCAAGGCCTCGGCCACGCCCTCCCGCTCGCGCGCCACGCCTCCGCCTTCCAAGGCCGCGCCCGCCAAGAGCGAGTCCCTGGACATGCCGCCTCCGCCCAAGGGGACGAAGCAGGTGAGCGAGCCGCTCCCCATGCCTCCGCCCCCGTCGAAGACGACGACGCCCGCGCCGGCCAAGACGACGCCCGCGCCCCAGGCCACCGAGCCGGCTCCGGCGCCGCCCCCCGCGCGCGACACGAAGCGCTCGCGCGACGAGGACGCCGCCCAGCGCGAGGAGGAGCTCAAGAAGCGCCGCGAGGAGGTCGAGCGCCAGCGCCGTGAGCTGGAGGAGCGCCGCAAGCAGGAGGAGGCCGACGCGGAGGCCAAGCGCAAGCGCGACGAAGAGGAGAAGCGCAAGCGCGACGAAGAAGAGAAGAAGAAGCGGCCGTCCATCGACGAAGACGATCTCCGGAATTACTAGCCATGCGACGTCCCCTTCGTTTGCTCATCCCCATGGCGGCCCTCTCCCTGGGCCTGTCCGCGTGCAGCCTCCTGGTCGACTTCGACGAGGAGGGTCAGCCCTGCGATGACCGCAACCAGTGCCTGGAGAACTACGTCTGCAAGGACGGCAGCTGCACCGCGGACGACACCCCTCGGCCTTCCGACGGTGGCACCGACGCGGGCACCCCGGACGCCGGCACCGACTCCGGCACCCCGGACGCGGGTGGCGACGCCGGCCCTGTCCCGGGCCCGGGTCCCGTGGACGCGGGAACGGGTGACGGCGGCTTGTAGTCGCGGGCGCGAGGGGCGGTAGTTCCTACAGCCCCTTGCTCCGCGTGGCCGGGCTGCCGCGCCGCGTCCGCGCGGACACGCCCGCCTGGCCGCCCTCTCGTCCTCGCAACCCCGCGTCTCCACTCGGGAAGCGTGGCCTGGACGCCTGTGTCCCACCCCGCGGGGTGGGGTTGGCATCCGCCGTGCTCTGTCGTGAGCCCACGGAGGGTTTCATCGACATGGGCAAGCGCGTCGGAGTGCTGATGGGCGGGTGGGGTGAGGAGCGGGAGATTTCGCTCAAGAGCGGAGAGGCCGTGGTGGCGGCGCTCGAGTCCCGCGGCCACCACGTCACCCGGATATTCGCGGGGCCGGGCCTGGACCGCGCGCTGCGGGCCGCCGAGCTGGACGTGGCCTTCATCGCGCTGCACGGGCGCATGGGCGAGGATGGCCGCGTGCAGGGGCTCCTGGAGCTGCTGGAGCTGCCGTACACGGGCTCGGGCGTCCTGGCGTCCGCGCTGGCGATGAACAAGCCCTTCGCCAAGAAGCTCTTCCGGCTGCACAACCTGCCCACGCCCCAGGGGTACCGCGTGGGCCGCGACGACGCGGCGCGCGCCCCACAGCTGCATGGCGATTTGGGCTTCCCCTGCGTGGTGAAGCCCGCCTGTGGCGGCTCCTCGGTGGGCCTGAGCGTGGTGCGCGAGCCCCAGGAGCTCGCCCAGGCGGTGGCCCAGGCGTGCCGCTTCGGGGGCGAGGTGCTGGTGGAGCGCTTCGTGTCCGGGCGCGAGGTGACGGTGGGCATCCTCGGCGACGCGGTGCTGGGCAGCTGCGAGGTGGCCACGCCGCGCGAGGGCTTCGACTTCGAGGCCAAGTACAAGGGCGGCGCCCGCTACTTCCTGCCGCCCCGGCTGTCCGCCACGCGCGTGGCCAACGTGGAGGCGCTGGCGCTCGCCGCGTACCGCGCCCTGGGCTGCCGGGGCTACGCGCGGGTGGACCTGCTGTGCTCGGACACCGACAACGACGTGGTGCTGGAGGTCAACACGCTGCCCGGCTTCACCCCCACCAGCCTCCTGTCCAAGATTGCCGGCCACGCGGGCCTGGACTTCCCGGAGCTCGTCGAGCGCATCCTGGCGCTGGCGACGCGCGACGAGGCCGGTATCCTGGACGCGCCCGAAGTCACGCCCGCTCCCGTCGTCGACGAGCCCCGCCGCGCCGTCAGCTGAAGCGACGCCTGAACAGCCCCAGGCCGCCTGCCCGGCTCCCCAGGGCGTTCTGCCAGGCCCTCGTGACCCGCTCCGACGCGGTGGGTCACGATGGACCTGAACAGAACGTTCAAATTCGGGGAATAATTTGACACGTCCTTGACGCCTCCCTATTGTCCGGCGCGATCAGTCCCGGAAGGTCAAACCCTTGTCTTTTCGGGCACATACGGGGCGGGGGCTCAGCGGACCCAGGAGGCGGCGGTCGGCGTGAGGACGGGATTCCGGAGCCGCCGCGTATGGAAGGACCGCGGGCCACGGGGGCCGTGCGGGAGGGGCTGAGCGTCACCGATGACCACCGTCGAGATCATCTTCCTGGGCGTCTATTTCAGCGTCCTGTGCGTGCTGGCGGTCTACGGCTCGCACAGGTACCGGATGGCGTTCCTGTACTACCGGCACAAGTTCAAGCTGCCGACGCCCAAGGGCTCCCTGAAGGAGCTGCCTCGCGTCACCATCCAGCTGCCCATCTTCAACGAGACGTACGTGGTGGAGCGCCTGGTGGAGTCGGTGTGCCGCATCGACTACCCGCGCGACCTCCTGGAGATCCAGGTCCTCGACGACTCGACGGACGAGACGTGTGGCATCGCCCGGGCGTGCGTGGAGCGTCACCGCCAGAAGGGCCATGACATCGTCTACATCCACCGCGTCAACCGCGAGGGCTTCAAGGCGGGCGCGCTGGAGAACGGCCTCAAGTCGGCGCGCGGCGAGTTCGTCGCCGTGTTCGACGCGGACTTCGTGCCGAGCCCCGACTTCCTGCTGCGCACGGTGCCGTTCTTCTCCGACGCGAAGGTGGGCATGGTGCAGGTGCGCTGGGGCCACCTCAACCGTGAGTTCTCCATCCTCACGCAGGCCCAGAGCATCTTCCTGGACGGCCACTTCATCATCGAGCACACGGCGCGCAACCGCTCCGGCTGCTTCTTCAACTTCAACGGCACCGCCGGCATCTGGCGCCGGGGCACCATCGCGGACGCGGGCGGCTGGCAGCACGACACGCTGACCGAGGATTTGGACCTGAGCTACCGCGCCCAGCTCAAGGGTTGGCAGTTCGTGTTCCTCCCGGAGGTCATCTCCCCGGCCGAGGTGCCGGTGGACATGAACGCCTTCAAGAGCCAGCAGCACCGCTGGGCCAAGGGCTCCATCCAGACGGCGAAGAAGCTGCTCCCCACCATCCTCAAGAGCGACCTGCCGCTGGTGGTGAAGCGCGAGGCGTTCTTCCACCTCACCAACAACATGGCCTATCTGTTGATGGTGCTGCTGTCGGTGCTGATGCCCATCAGCATGGTGGTGCGCTTCCAGCACGGCCTGTACGGCACGCTGTTCCTGGACCTGCCCTTCTTCGTGTCCGCGACGGCGAGCGTGTGCTTCTTCTACGTGGCCGCGCAGCGCGAGCGGGGCGTGAAGGGCTGGGAGCGGGTGAAGTACCTGCCGTTCCTGATGAGCCTGGGCATCGGCCTGGCCATCAACAACGCCAAGGCCGTGGCGGAGGCGCTGCTCAACCAGCAGTCGGGCTTCGCCCGCACGCCGAAGACGGGCGCCGAGGGCAAGAAGGTCGTCGCGGTGAAGAAGGCCTACCGCGGCAGCAAGACGCTGATGCCGGTGGTGGAGCTGCTCTTCGCGGCGTACTTCACCGGGGCGCTGTGGTTCGCCATCGACGCGCGCATCTACACGTCGCTGCCCTTCATCATCCTGTTCCAGGCGGGCTTCCTGTACGTGGGCGTCTCCAGCCTGATGCAGGGGTTCGCGGGCCGCGTGAAGCTCAGTGACGCCGCTCCCGCCGTCAACGGCGCCGAGGAGCAGGCGCGCCGCGCCGCCTGAGGTGACGGTGGTCCACGCCCCGGGAGGTCTCTTCCGGGGCGTGACTCGAAGCCGGGCGTCGGGGCCTTCAGGGGCCCGCGTCCGGCGTCTCCCGCAGCAGCACCTGCTTGAGGCGCACGGGCGGAGGTCCGGTGCGGGAGGGCTGGCAGCCCTCGTCGATGGACGTGCTGGCCACCGCGCGCAGCGTGAGGCCCGCGTCGTCGCACGCCACCAGCTCCGTGGGGAACGCGACGGGGCAGGGTGCGCCCGAACCCGTGAAGCCCGTGGCGCGCGTCTCTCCGACGAAGCCGCCCGGTGTGCGCTGCAGGACGATGCTCGCCCCGCTGGAGTCGGTGCCCGCGTCCGTGTCCGTGAGCGCGCGCACCACGGCCAGCGTCAGCGTGCCTCCGTCCTCCTCGCCCCGGTAGCGGAACGCCGGGTTCTCCTCGTGGCGGTACTCGCCCGCCTGGCTGCTTTCACAGCCGGGAGGAACGCGGATGGGCGGTGGAGGTGGGGAGCGCGTCTCCAGGGTGGGAGGCGCCTTGGCGGGGCACGCCGTGAGGCAGAGGACACTGAAGCCGAGGGCCAGCGATGGCAGGGCGCGGTGCATGGGGCGCGGATATTGGCTGAATGGACGTGCGAGCGGGACTTCGTTTGATTCCCCTTGGACGACTCTCTAACCTTCGGACCGTCATGAGCATTCGACGCCTCGTCCTCTTTTCGCTGGTGGCCATCCTGGCGGCACCGTCCTCCGCGCTCGCTCAGGCCGACGACCTGCTCGCTCCACTCACGCCGTCGAAGTCGGCGACGAAGAAGCCGGCCAAGCCGAAGGTGGTGAAGAAGAAGAAGGCGGAGAAGGCGGCGGCGAAGAAGCCGCCGAAGGCCGCCAAGCCCGCCGCCACCGCCAAGGGCTCGAAGAAGAAGAACATCCCGCCGCCGGATGACAGCCTGCTGGCGCCCCTGGCGCCGGTGAAGACGGAGCTCGCCGTCGTCATCGCCGGGGGTGTCCGGGGCGCGCGGCTGACGCTGGATGGCCGCGACGCGGGCGCGCTGTCGGCCACGCCCATGACGGTGCCCGTGGCGCCCGGCGACCACCTGCTCGTGGTGCGCAAGGCCGGCTACGAGGACTACACGCGCCGGTTCACCGTGAAGGAGGGCTCGACGCAGGACGTGAAGGTCGCGCTGGTGGCCACCATGGGCTTCGCGCGCGCCATCTCCGACGTGGCCGGCACCAAGGTCCTGGTGGACGACGTCGAGGTGGGCACGGTGCCCCTGAGCGACATCCTGCTCAAGCCCGGCTCGCGTGAAATCGAGTTCCGCGCCGAGGGCTTCCGCCCCGACATCCAGCGCATCAACGTGCTGGCCGGCACCAACTACGAACTGGTGGGCAAGATGCGGCCCCTGGTGGACACCGCGGTGGCGAGCAACACGCCGCGCGAGGACGTGCCCGTAAACCCCGTGCTGGACCCGTCCACCACGTCGCCGCAGGACGACTACAACCCGGCCCTGGCCTTCAACGAGAGGTCGCCGGACGCCGAGCTGGAGGGCTCCAGCAAGCCCTGGTACGGCCGTTGGTACGTCTGGGCCGGCGTGGGTGCAGTCGTGGCCGCGGGCACCGTGGGCGCGGTGATGGCGACGAAGGACCCGGGCATCACCAAGGCGGACCCCAGGACGGCCTGTGGCGGCCCCTGCGACGTCACCCTGGGCGGTATCCGCCCGGTGCGCGGCAACGGCGGCGCGCAGAAGCTGGCGCCCGTGGGCGGGCTGCGCTTCTAGCCTCCCGGGAGGCTGCGTCCCCTCGACGGGGGGCGCGGCCCCGGCGGCTCACTCCCCGCGCAGGTCGTCCTCGACGGCGCGGGCCTCCGGCGCGGAGAGGACCAGGTACACGTCCGACACGCGCCCCACGCCCCAGGTGTCCAGCACGGTGGTGCGCACCTTGAAGGGCTCGGACTCCGGCAGGAACTCCGTGAGGTCCACCTCTCCCGGCTCGAAGGTGAAGGCCCGGCGCCCCACGTTGTCCACCTGCTCGTTGCCCAGGTGGACGCTCTCGGTGAAGCCCACCACGGCGCGGCGCTTCACCTGGCCCTTGGCGTCGGTCACCTCGAACAGCAGGAAGTTGTCCACGCTGATGCCGAGCGTGCCCTTCGCGTCCCCGTAGAGCCGCGCGCGCATGCCGTCGCGCTGGAGCACGGGCGTCTCGCCGAAGGTGACGACGCGGGGCGTGCGCTCGCCCTCGTCCGTGTCCACCTCCACGTCCTCTCGCACCTTGTCCAGGGTCTCCGTCTCCTGGGGGGGCGTGTCCATGATGAGGCGGACGGAGCGGGGCGTCGGGGCGGCGGTGGGCGCGGGGACGTTGCGCGCGCACGCCATCCACCCCAGGGTGGCGGCCAGCAGGAGCGTTCGAGAGTGCATGTCCCGCAAGGCTAGACGAGCCGTGGTGGCCCGGGTCAATTAGCATGCGCGGCATGCGCCCAGCCCTGCTCAGCCTGCTGTCGTGGTGCCTGCTCCTCGGACAGCCGGCCCGGGCGGAAATCCCTCCGGAGGTGGCGCTGAGCCTCCAGCACCTCAAGCCCGCCGAGCGCGAGCGCGCCGCCAAGGCCCTGGGGCCCCTGGAGGAGCTGCCGCGCTACCGGGTGCAGCTCGACGTCAACCCCGAGACGCGTGAAGCCACCGGGCGGGTGCAGGTGGAGGTGCTGGCGCGCGAGCAGCCCCTCAAGGAAATCTACCTGCGGCTGACGCCCAATGCCCTGGGGGGCAAGCGGGTGGTGCTGTCCGACGCGCGGATGAACACCGCGCCCATCGTCCTGGAGCAGCCGGAGCCCACGCTGTATCGCCACCGGCTCGCGGAGCCCATGCCCGTGGGCATGGCGGTGGTGCTGGACGTCGCCGTGCGCGCGGTGGTGCCCCGGGGAGAGAAGGGCGGAGGCGGACTGCTGGGCGGCGCCGGTGGTGGGAAGAAGGGCCCTGGAGACCATGGCGCCTTCTCCATCACGGAGGACTTCGTGAGCCTGGTGGGCGTGGTGCCCCAGGTGCCGCCGATGGACGACAAGGGCCAGCCGTGGGCGGGGCCGCAGGGCATCGGTGACCTGGCGCTGTACGCGCCGGCCCATGTGCTCGCGTCCATCACCGTGCCGTCGGGCTGGGTGGTGCACGCCACCGGCGCGGCCATGGGCGAGGTGCCGGAGCGTGACGGCCGCGTGCGCTACGCCTTCGCCGCGGGCGCGGTGCGCGACTTCCCCATCCTCGTGTCCAAGGGCTACGCGGTGTCCACGGCCACGGTGAACGGCGTCACGGTGGAGAGCCACTACGCCGCGCGCAACCAGGACGTGGGTGAGCGCGTGCTCAAGTACGCCACGTCCGCGCTGGCGGAGTTCGAGAAGCGCCTGGGGCCCCTGCCGTACACGCACTTCCGGGTGGTGGAGGCGCCGTTGTCCGGAGGGGCGGGCGGGATGGAGTTCCCCGGCCTCATCACCGTGGCGACGTCGCTGTACCGTGGCGTGGTGGACCCGCTCGAGATGGTGGCGGGCCACGTGGACCTGGAGCAGCTGAAGGAAGTGATGGAGGCGCTGGGGCCCCTGGGCGCGGGCGCGCCGATGGCGCAGATGGGCGAGACGCTGGAGCGCACGCTGGAGTTCACCGTCGCGCACGAGGTGGCGCACCAGTACTTCGCGGGGCTGGTGGGCTCGGACCCCATCAACGCGCCCGTGGTGGACGAGTCGTTGGCGCAGTACGCGGCGCTGCTCTACATCGAGTGGAAGCACGGCAAGAAGGCCGCCGAGTCGATGCGCAAGGAAGCGCTGGTGGCGCCGTACCACATGTACCGGATGTCGGGCGGCGAGGACGCGCGGGCGGACCGGCCCACGGGCGCGTTCGATGGGGAGATGGAGTACGGCGCGCTGGTGTACGGCAAGGCGCCGCTGCTGCATCACGCGTCGCGCAAGCTGGTGGGGGACGCGGCCTTCTTCCAGGGCCTGCGCTCCTACGTGGACACGTACCGCTTCAAGTGGACGTGCAAGGAGTGCTTCACCAAGGAGCTCGCCAAGGCGAGCCCCGGCAACGGCAAGGCGCTCGAGAAGCTGCGCGTGCGCTGGTGGCAGGAGGCGCGCGGTGACGACGATTTGGGCCTGCCCAACCTGGACTCGGTGATGGACACCCTGGGGGCGGGCAGCGGCCTGGACGCGGACGCGCTGGACGCCCAGGCCAAGGAGCTGCTCGAGCAGCTGTTGCCCTCGCTGTTGGGACAGTGAGGGCGGGGCGCTTCAGTCGAAGAGCGCCTGGACGAACTCGCGCGGCTCGAAGCGGCGCAGGTCCGCGACCTTCTCGCCCACGCCCACCCAGACGACGGGCAGCTTGAGCTCGTCGCAGATGCCGATGATGACGCCGCCCTTGGCGGTGCCGTCGAGCTTCGTCAGGGCGATGGCGGTGACACCCACGGCCTCGTGGAACTGCTTGGCCTGCTGGATGGCGTTCTGGCCGTTGGTGGAGTCGAGCACCAGCAGCACCTCGTGCGGCGTGCCGGGCATGGCCTTGTCCATGACGCGCTTGACCTTCTTGAGCTCCTCCATGAGCGGCGCCTTGGTGTGGAGCCGGCCCGCCGTGTCGGCGATGACGACGTCGGCGCCCTCGGCCTGGGCCTTCTTGATGGCGTCGAAGATGACGGAGCCCGGGTCTCCGCCCTCGGCGCCCTTCACGAGCTGCGCCTTGGCGCGCTCGGCCCACACGTCGAGCTGCTCGGTGGCCGCCGCGCGGAACGTGTCGCCCGCGGCCAGCACCACCTTCTTGCCCTCGCCAGTGAGCTTCGCGGCCAGCTTGCCGATGGTCGTCGTCTTCCCCGCGCCGTTGACGCCCACCACCATGACGACGTGAGGCGGACCGCCGCCCTCCAGCGAGCGCGGCTCCGGCAGGTCGACGATGCGCGCCACCTCCGTGCGGATGAGGTCCTTGATGCGCTCGGAGTCCTTCAGCTCGCTGCGCTTGAGCTTCTCGCGCGCCACGTCCACCAGCGTGCTGGCGGTGCGCACGCCGATGTCCGCGGTGAAGAGGATCTCCTCCAGCTCCGCCAGCACGGACTCGTCCACCTGGCGCTGCGAGCCGAACAGCCCGTTGAGGCGGGCCATGAAGCCCTGGCTCTTCGTCTTGTCCAGGCCCTGGGCCAGCGTGCGGCCCGCCTCCGCGTCCACCTTGGCGCGGGCGGCGGCCTCCTCGGCACGACGGGCCTCCTCGACGGCGGCGGCCTCGCGGGCACGCTCCTCCTCCAGGAGGCGCTGGCCCTCGGCCTGCTCGCGCTTGCGCCGCTCACGGGCCTCGTCGTCGGCGGCCTTCTTCGCGCGGTACTCGACGCGCTTCTCCTCCTCCTCGCGCTCCTTGAGGGCGCGGGCCTGCTCCTCCAGCCGGGCGCGCTCGCCAGCGTCCGTGGTGGTCCGGGCCGCGCGGGTGAGCTCCTCGCGCTGGCGGGCCAGCTCCTGGGCGCGGGCATGCGCCTCGTCCACCTCGCGCAGCCGGGCGGCCTCCTTCTCCGAGGGGGGCAGCTCGACGCGCAGCTCCGGCCGCTCGGCGGGCAGCGCGGGCTTCTCCGGGACGGGGACGCCGGGCTTCCGGCCGGGTTCGGGCGCGCGCTTCTTGAAGAAGAGCTTGCGGGCCGCCAGCACCATCAGCAGGGCGAAGAGGGCGGCTCCGCTGATGCCCACCACGTCGCCCGTGGTGAGGCCGTCCGAGGGGGGCACGCCCGTCCCGGGCTGGGTGGTTTCCCCGCCCGGGGTGGGGGCGGGGGAGGGGGCGGGCGGCACCTGCGCGGCCAGGGCGTCGAGGGCAGTGGGGGTCTTCATGTGCGCGGCTCCGCATACACCAACACGCCGGTGGATGCAGCGCCCCCGGCCGAGTAGAAACAGCGGGCCATGCGCCTCAAGCTCCCCACTGTCGTGCTCCCGTCGGTTCTCCTGCTGGCCAGCGCCTGCATCGTCGAGGCTCCCGGTGGTGCCAGCGCCGAGCAGCGCAAGGCCGCCACGGTGACGCAGGTTCCGGCGCTCTCCGTGCGAAACGGCGCGAACCTCGGAGGCAAGGTGGAGCTGGTGGCGGCCACCGTGCAGCCCGGGCGGCTGACGCCCGGCGAGCGCGCCCAGGTCACCCTCTACTTCAAGGTGCTCCAGGCCATCGACGAGGACTACCTCATCTTCGTCCACGTGGAGGACGCGGGGGGCCGGATGGAGCGGATGAACCTGGACCACAAGCCGGCCAACGGCATGCTGCCCACGTCCCAGTGGAAGCCCGGCGAGACGGTGAAGGACGAGTTCTCCATCTACCTTCCCGCGGACGCCAACCCGAAGGCGCTCAACATCTGGCTGGGGCTGTGGGACCCCCGCACGGACACGCGCCTGACGCTGACCAACCCGGACGCGGTGCGCAACGACGGGAAGAACCGCCTGCTGGTCGCGCAGGTGCCCGTGGCGCGCTGAGGCGGCGGAGGAAAAAGCGTCGGAGTGGGCCGTAAGCCGGGTTCTGTTCCCGCCCCTTTCGGGACGGGCGATGAACATTCATCTAGGGCCCTGGTTGCCCAGGGGCCTCATCAGCGAGCAACCCGAACGCATGGGGCGGGCAACCCCTGTCCCCCGGACAGCGGGGACGCGCTCCTATTGGCTCTTGCTCCAGGTGGGGTTTACCGAGCCGTCCGAGTCACCCCGGACGCGGTGCGCTCTTACCGCACCGTTTCACCCTTACCCGCCCCTTGCGGAACGGGCGGTCTGTTTTCTGTGGCACTTTCCTGCGAGTCGCCTCGACTGGCCGTTAGCCAGCACCCTGCCCTCTGGAGCCCGGACTTTCCTCCCGCCACCCATGACTGCAGTGGCCGGCGTTCATCTGGACCACTCCGACTCCTGCCCCTTACAACAGGCCCGGGAGGGCGGTCCACTCCGGGAGCCGAGGGTCAGTCCCATGGAGACTCTCTGGGAGGGAAGCGGGCGTGCTCCTCTCGGGCCCAGTGCGCCAGGGCTTTCGAGTCCAGCTCCTCGAGGGGAAACTCGACCCAGGCGTTGCTGTACACCCCCTGGCCGCGTGGGGGCGCCCAGGGAGGTCGTGACTCGGCGTCGAGGTGGACACGCAGCCGTCGCTTCCCTCCCTTCACTGGCACGAGGGAAAAGGAGAGGTTGGGCTCGGTGAAGAATATCGAGGGCCGGTGCCCCCGCATGTTGGCGTCGCCCATGCCCTCGAACCAGCGCGCGAGCGAGAGCAGCTCCCGTGTCTCGAGGCTGGGGTCCACCTTGGTCCAGGGCTCCTGCCCCGGCACCTGGACGGTGAAGCGGAGGAGCAGCCAGTTCAGGCTGTCGACGGTTCCATCCGGGAACTGGTAGCCGACGATGTCCAGCCGAAGCGAGTGTCCGTGGGAGGCACGCAGCTCGAGCGCCATCCCAGAATCCTACAGTCGCTCGTCGATGGCCCGGTTGCTCATGGCGTCCGCGTCCGCGTTCTTCGCGCGCGGGATGTGGTGCAGCTTCACGCGGGTGAAG
Source organism: Myxococcus fulvus (assembly GCF_900111765.1). The sequence goes on along the minus strand of NZ_FOIB01000002.1, from coordinate 501,351 downwards.
CCCGACAGGAGCTTCTTCGCCTCGTCGAACAGCGGCCGCAGCGTGGCGCTCTTCACCTGGTACTGCCCGCCCAGCTGCCGGATGAGCAGCTCACTGTCCGCATAGACGTCCACCTCGCGCGCGCCCAGCACCTTCGCGTGCTTCAGGCCCAACAGCAGCCCCATGTACTCGGCGTGGTTGTTCGTCTGCGTGCCGAGGAAGCGGCCCAGGCGGGCCACGACGTGACCTTCCGTGTCCGTCACCACCGCCCCCGCGCCGGCGGGCCCCGGGTTGCCCCTGGCGGCGCCGTCCGAATAGACGCGCACGCGGGGCAAGGGCTCGGAAGGGAGGGCAGGGGACACCGCCTCGGCGGGCGCTCGCGCCACCTCGTCCCCGAGCTGTGGGGACGGGTCCAGGCGGGTGGCGGCCTCGTCGAGGAGCTGACCCAGGTGCTCCCGCGTGAGGCCGCGGAAGGCTCGCACCGTCGACGAGAGCGGCTCCTCGCGCGCGATGTGGCGGAGGATGTCGACCAGCGACGGCGCGGGCATCCGTGCGGCCTACTTCGCCGCCGCGGGCGTTTCCTGGAGCGCTTCCACCGCGTAGATGATGCGGTTGCAGGACGGGCAGATGTCCGTGCCGAGCGCGGTGCGCAGGTTGTTGTAGAGCTGCGGGGGCACGTTCATGTTGCAGCCCTGGCAGGTGCCAGCCACCACGCCGACCAGCGCGGGCAGCTTCTTCTTGCGCACCACCTCGTAGCGCCGCAGCAGCGTGGAGTCCACGCTCTCCGCCACGCCCGCGCGACGGCCCTCGAGCGCCTTCACCTGCGCCTCGGACTCGCCCAGCTTGCCGCGCAGCTCACCCATCCTCGCGGACAGGCCTTGCTGCTTCGTGGCGAACTCCGCCTCCTTGCCCTTGAGCGCCTCGCGAGCCTGGCCGAGCTGCTTCGTCAGCTCCACCTGCTCCTCGGCCATCGTCAGATTGGCCTTCTTGGCGATGTCGATTTCACGGGCCAGGGCGGAGTACTCGCGGGTGGAGCGCTGTTCCGCCAGGCGCGCCTCCCACTTCTTCACCTTGTCCTTCTCGTCCGTGATGTTCTGCTCGACCTGGGTCTTCTGCCGCTCCATGTCGGCGACCCGTGCGCGCTCGGCCTCGATGGCGCTGCGAGCCACACCCAGCTCCCGCTCCAACTCGGCAATCTGACGGGGGTGGATGTCCGCGGCCTTCCGGAGCGATGCGACCTCCAGGTCCACATTCTGAAGCTCCGCCAGCGCCTTCAATTTCTCCCGCAAAGTTGCTGCCTCCCACAGAGCCGCACCGTGTACGGCCGCGCGCTCTTGTACCAACAAGGATGATGGGGGTCCAACGCCCAAATCGACCCAGAGTCATCCCCCGGGCGCTCGGGGCGCCATCCACCATTTGAAAGAGCTTCACGCACCCGTTAGACGGGAACACGTGCTCCGTGCCACCTTTCTCCGCTCGCTGCCCCTGTTCGCGCTCGCCTTCGCCTGTCGCGAGTCCTCCGCGCCCCCATCCGTGCCCGCGGCCCCCCAGGCGCAGGCCCCCACGCCCGCGCGCCCCGCCGCCGACGTGAAATGGGGTGTCATCGAGGGGCGCGTCCGACTCACCGGCACCCCGCCGCCTCCCACCTCGTCCCCCACCAGCGGCACCGTGGTGTCCGTGTGCGGCGAGCAGACGGAGGACCGCTCCCTCGTCGTGGGGAGCGAGGGAGCGCTGGCCTACACGGTGGTGTCCTTGAAGTCGGCGAGCGCGTTGCCCGCACCGGCCCAGCCGCCCGCCGAGCCCGTGCTGGACCAGAAGAAGTGCGTCTATGATCCACCCGTCCTCGCCGCGCGCGCCGGGGGCCAGCTCACCCTGCGCAACTCGGATCCGCTCGTCCACAACGTGCGCGCGTCCTCCAGCACCAAGCGCTCCTTCTTCAACGTGGCCATGCCCCTGGAGGGGATGAGCACGCGCAAGCCACTGCCCGAGGAGCCCGGCGTCGTCCCCATCCACTGCGACATCCACCCGTGGATGCGGGCCGTGGTGCGGACGTTCGACCACCCGTACTTCGCCACCACCTCCCAGGACGGCCGCTTCCGGCTGGAAGTCCCGGAGGGCTCCCACACCCTCGTCTTCTGGCACGAGCGGCTGCCCCAGGCCGAGAAGACGGTGAATGTCCGCGCCGGCGGGAGCGTCCAGGTGGAGCAGGACTGGGCCGTCACGGACCTCCGGCAGTAACCCGCGCCGGCCGTTTCCAACTTTCTTGGCGAAAGGGCGGAAGGTTTTCGCCCCAGCACGTACTAGGAGGTGCGGCGTGTGCGTCCGGATTTCATTTCCGCTGCGACGGGAAAATTGCTACACTGTTGATGGGTTTCAACACGAGAGGGGGGCATGACGATGCAGCCCAAGAAGCGGACCACACTGACCAGCCCGATGCAGACCCTGGAAGCGCCCCGCAAGGAGCCACGTCCGGTGGGGATGCAGGAGATGGGACCCGGCCTCTACGAGCAGATCCGCCGCGCGCTCACGGAGCTGGCGCTGGCATCGGGGACCTGAGCGGAAGCACGTCGGTCGTGAAGCAGGTCCGGGACGCGCCCCGCGAAGGGCGCACCGGGTCGACACACAAGCCACAAGCCGCCTCGTGAGGACGTCCGAGGCTCGCAGGCCCCCTGGCGCTCGCCAGGAAGCCCGCACACCCCTGAATCAGGCGTCGTCGTCGTCGGTTTCGGCGGCCGCGCTCTCGTCGTCGTCGAACGAGTCGAGATCCTCCTCTTCTTCCTCGCTCGCGGCTGCTGGCTCCTCGGGCTCGGGCTCGATGACCTTGGGCGCGGCGGCCAGGCGGCCACGGCGTCCCTCGGGCTGAGGCTTCAGTGCGGGGCTTTCCCGTTGGTCCGCGCCGCACTTCGGGCACAGCGGGTCAGGCTTCTTCATGTCGTAGAACTTCGTCTGACACTTGAAGCAAACGAACTTTGAACCGAGGTCCTTCGCCGGCATTCGCCACCTTCTGAATAAGGCGAGAGAAGACAGGGGCAGAGGCGGGCTCCATAGTTGGGCCGCACGGCGGAGTCAACCGATTGGTTTGCGCGGGAGATTTCTAGCGGTAGCATCCGGGACCTCGTTTTCCCCCCGCGAGCCGGACGCTCCCCTTGAACTTCACCTGCGACAATTGCCAGAAGCGGTACTCCATTGCGGACGAAAAAGTCCGCGGCAAGACGGTCAAGGTCCGTTGCAAGAACTGCCAGAACGTCATCACCGTCGAAGGACCCGCCGAAGAAGAGAGCACCCGCGTGGTGTCGCTCGCGGACGTGGAGCGGCTCAGGGCGCAAGAGCGCTCCCTGGCCGACCCGTCCGTCAGCGTCCCCGCGCCAGTGGCCTCCGCGCCACCCGTGGCCAAGGCGCCGCCCGCGGCGCTCCAGACGCCCTGGGACGATGAGCCCACGAGGGCCGCGCCGCTGCGCGCCACGGGTTCGCCCTGGTTCGTGATGGTGAAGAACAAGCAGGAGGGCCCGCTGGACGAGGGCGCGCTGCGCGAGCTCATCGCCACGGGCACCATCAGCGGCCGGAGCTTCTTCTGGCAGCAGGGCATGGCGGACTGGAAGCGCGGCGCGGACGTGCCGGAGCTCGCCGGTCTGTTCGTTCCCCCGCCGGCGCCGGAGCCTCCTCCGCCGCCCCCGCCGCCTCCCGTGGCGGAGCCGCCCGCGCGTGCCGCCGCGAAGCCCGCGCCCGCTCGCCGCGAGCCGGAGCCCCAGCATCCGGTCTTCTCCGAGCCGGAGCCCCAGTTCCCGCAGGAGCCGGAGCCGCAGGCCTTCCAGCAGCCCGAGCCGGAGGAGCCGCAGTCGGCGCGTCAGTGGGTGCCGGAGGAGGATCCGGACACGACGTACTTCGGTGAGCCGGACCCCCGGAACCAGCCGCAGCCCTCGGGTCGTCGGGGCGCCGCGCCGGCCGCGACCGCCGCGCCGCTCAACGAGCTGTTCTCCGACCTGGACCTCCCCGAGAAGGGTGGGGAGCAGGACGAGGCTCAGGGCGGCAATCCGTACGACGACTCGCAGGGCGACGAAGGGGGCGAGGAGACCCAGGCGCCCGCGAAGCGTGATCCTCGCGAGAACACGCGCCAGGTGGCCAAGAAGGCGGGCGTGACGCGGCGCAACTCGCCGATGAAGTACGTCGCCGTCGTGCTGCTGGTCCTCCTGCTGCCGCTGGTCGTGGCCTACGTGTTGTCGGAGGCGCTCGGGGTGATGCCCCTGCGGGTCACCACGGTGGATGCGCAGGGGCAGGCGGTGGAGCAGTCCGTCTTCACCGGCGCGGGCGTGGGAGCGTTGCGCGACAAGCTGTTGGGCAACACGCCTCCGCCGGTCGCGCCGGTTCCGAAGGCGCCGCCTCAGGGGGCGCCCGTGCCCACCGAGCCCAAGGCCGCGGAGCCGAAGGCCGCCGAGCCCACGCCGGGCGCGGAAGGGGCGGCGGCGGCTCCGACGCAGGAGCAGGTGCAGGCCGTCTACAACGACGCGGAGAAGAAGGACGTCGCCCCGGAGGTTCGCGAGGGCGCGGAGGTCGCCGCGGCGGATTCGGAGGACGTCGGTGGTCCTTCGGACGAAGAGGTGGAGCGCGTGGTGGAGCAGGCGCAGACCTCGTTCCGTGACTGCGTGGAGCAGGAGCTCAAGCGCAACCCGTCCTACAAGGGCGGCAAGGCGACGCTCACGGCGACGGTGGGCACCTCCGGCGCGGTGAAGGAGGCGAAGTTCGACCGCAAGGAGCTCAACGGCAACGCGAACGCGGTGGGCTCGTGCATCCGTGAGCGCGCCCGGCGCATGACGTTCTCCAGCTTCTCCGGCGAGGACATCGAGCTGGAGATTCCGCTGGTCCTCTCCGGTCGGTAGCGCGTGGTTTCAGCCCGGGTGGCCTCCTCATCTCGGAGGAGGCCACGGGCTTCGAGCCGCGGACCTGAGACGCCGCGCCAGTCCGAGCGAGACTGGCGCGACGGAGCACCTGACTCAGAGGTCGAAGTCGCCCGGTGGCGGCGTCTTGCCCTTCTTCGCCCGCTCACGGGCCGCGCGGACCTCCTCGCGCAGCGCCTCGGTGGCCGCCGAGTCCACCGTCATCGTGTCCAGGTGGATGACGTCGCCTTCACGCGCGCCTTCGGGGAGCGAGGCGAGGGGTCTGGTCACCTCGCGCCCGTCCACGACGAGTACGGCGACTTCATCTTCGATGCGGTCCAGCGTGGCCCGCGACTGGGTGGTTTTCTTCTTCACGGGTTGCAGTCCCTCGCGGGCTCCCTCTCGCGAGCGGCCTCCTCGCGCGTCTTGTAGACGATGAGGTTCTCGTCGTGGATCTTCCTCGCGCCGTCGCAGTCGGGGATGTGGAACAGCCTGCGCTTGCGGCTCGCGTGGTACGGCCCCTTGTACTTCTTGTTGTTGCGCTCGGCCTTGGGCGGATCCGCCGGAGTCTCGGTCGCCTTCACCGGCTCGACGGGGGCCTCCTCGACGACGGGCTTCTTCTCGACCAGGGGCTTTCCAGCCCAGAAGTCCGGGAGCGGCGTGGGACCCTGGCCCACCAGCGTGTAGCGCATGTCGCTGGGCGTGCCCTGCTTGAGCCGCTGCGGAGAGATGACCAACGACTTGCCGTCGCTGACCACCTGCACCTCGCCGTGCTCATCGGTGCGGAACACCTCCAGGTGCGCGGCCTTGAGGCGCTCCAACGTGGCGGGCGCCGGCGCCTTGAACGCATTGCCCGCGCCCACGGAGATGACGGCGGCGCGAGCCCCCACGCGCGTGAGGAACGGCGCCGTGGTGGCGGTGTCGAGCCCGTGCGCCCCCACCTTGAGCAGCGTGGACTGCACCGGCACCTCGCGCGCGAGCAGGTACTCCTCCGTCTGCGCCAGCGCATCACCGGTGAACAGCACCGACGTCTCGCCGTACGACAGGCGCATGATGATGGAGTTGACCTCCAGCGCGGCCGTGGGCGCGTCCAGCAGCGGCTCGCTGGGCGCGCGCGGCCACAGGATGGTCAGCGACACGCCATCCCCCAGGTTGATGCGCTGGGGCGAGTTGGGCGTGGACGTGGGGGGCGCGGGGGAGACGACCTGGACCCGGCGCTCGCCGAGCTTCGTGAGCAGCGCGTCGTAGTCCGGCGGCGCGGTGGGCAACTGCGGCTCCATCAACTGGCGAGCCCCCACCCGGCGCAGCACAGCGTCCAGCGCGCCGTGGTGGTCCACGTGGGGATGCGTGAGGACCACCAGGTCCAGGGGCTTGGTGAGCAGCTCCGGCAGGCGGTTCACCAGGTGCCGGGAGGCGCCCTCCGGGCCCGAGTCCACCAGCACCGTGGTGCCGTTGGGCGCCACGATGAGCGCCGCATCCCCCTGGCCCACGTCGAAGAAGTAGACGCGCAGCTTCCCATCCGGGGCCGCGCCGAAGTAGCGCCGGGCCTCCGGGGCTCGGGCGGCGGGGTCCGGCGCGGGCTCCTTGCAGGCCCCCAGGACGAGCAGGGTGCCCAGCAGGGCGAGTAGGCGCGAACTCATGGATGGCAATCCTCGGAGGGGCGACGCTCGCGCAGGGCGGCTTCGCGGTTCGAATACACGGTGCGCTCCGACTTGGAACGCTTCAGGGTGGAGCACGTCTCGCGGTGGAATACCTTGCTGCCCTTGAGGCCGATGTAGCGCTCCTGGCCCTCGGAGCCGCCTCGGGACGAGGCTCCACCCGTGTCGTCGCGGGATTGTCGCGGACCCGGCCCCGGACGTTTCGTGTCGGGCGTCGCGGCGGGGACGGCGACGGAGGGAGCGAGCCCCTGGCCGCCGGACACCACCACCATGGCGCCGTCGCCTCCGTGGGTGCGCAGCGTGACGGTGTGGCCATCGCTGGCGGCCACCACCTCGCCGTCCCGGTCCGTGCGCAGCACGTGCGCGCCCACCGCGCCCAGGCGCTCCAGCGTCTCCGGTGCGGGGTGGCCGTAGTCGTTCTTCGCCCCGCAGGAGATGACGGCGGCCTGGGGCTTCGCGGCGGCGAGGAACGCGGCCGTGGAGGAGTGACGGCCTCCGTGGTGCGCCACCTTCAGCACGGTGGTGCTCAGGTCCAACCCCTTCTTGAGCAGCATGCCCTCCGTGTCCGGCTCCGCGTCGCCGACGAGCAGGAAGGACGTCCGTCCATACGTCAGCTTCGCGACGATGGAGTTGGAGTTCGCGTCCGAGCGCGTGCCGACGAGGAAGGGCTCCTTGGGCGCGCGCGGCCAGAGCACGCTGAGCGAGACGCCCTCACCCAGTCCGATGGTGAGCAGGCCGTTGGGAGACGAGGGGTTCGGCTCCGGGTTCATCACCTGGCCCACCGTGTCTCCGACGACATCCAGCAGGTCGCGGTACGCCTCGCTGGGGTGGTCGAAGCCGGGGTCCATGAACCGCCGTGCGCCGAGGGTGCGCAGGGTTTGCGCGAGCCCTCCCAGGTGGTCCAGGTGCGGGTGCGTGAGGATGACCAGGTCCAGCGGGCCGTTCACCAGCTCACGCAGGCGCTTGTTGAGCCGCTCGCGCGCCTCGGGCGGGCCGCCGTCGATGAGCACCGTCTTGCCCGTGGGTGAGATGACGAGGGCCGCGTCGCCCTGGCCCACGTCGAGGAAGTGGACCGTCAGCGGCTTGTCGGACGTCGCGGTGAGGGGGGAGGGCAGGCCCGCGGCGAGACCCGGCAGCGCGGCGAGCAGGAGGACGAGGAGACGGAACCAGCGGAGACGGGACATCACGAAGGGGACTCTACCGCCACGTTCCCACCCTCGGCACGTCAGGTGTGAGGGGGAAACGAACGACTCTCCCGAGCGCTTCCCGAGGGCCGCGAAGTGGGCTAAGGGGCCGCAATGTCCGACTCCAAGGACCTCTCCAAGTTCGTCGAGGAGTTCGCCGACCAGGTCCGCCGCCACGTGTCCTCGTGGACGGCCACCCGGGAGGACTCGCCCGGCGAGTTTCCTGTCGACCTCGCTCCGCCCGCCACGGCCCGCGTGGACCCGGCCTCCATCCGCTCGGCCGCGGACCTGGCGCCGTACATCGACCACACGCTGCTCAAGCCCGAGGCCCGCGCCGAGGACGTGGCGAAGGTGGCCCGCGAGGCGCGTGAGCACGGCTTCGCCACCGTGTGCGTGAACAGCGCGCAGGTGGCCACCGCGGCGAAGGTGCTCGCCGGCTCCAAGACGGTGCCCATCGCCGTGGTGGGCTTCCCCCTGGGCGCCAGCCTCTCCTCGGCCAAGGCGTTCGAGGCGCGCGAGGCCATCCGCGCCGGCGCGCGCGAAATCGACATGGTGCTCAACGTCGGCGCGCTCAAGGCGCGCGAGCACGCGCTCGTGTTCCAGGACATCCGCGCGGTGGTGGACGCGTGCCGTCCGGTGCCGGTGAAGGTCATCCTGGAGACGTCGCTGCTCACCGACGAGGAGAAGGTCTTCGGCTGCCTGCTGTCGAAGTCCGCGGGCGCCGCCTTCGTGAAGACCTCCACGGGCTTCGGCTCGGGCGGGGCGACGGTGGAGGACGTGGCGCTGATGCGGCTGACGGTGGGCGAGGGCGTCGGCGTGAAGGCTTCCGGCGGCATCCGCTCCTCCGAGGACGCGCTGAAGATGCTGCGCGCGGGCGCCAACCGACTGGGTGCGTCCGCGTCGGTGGCCATCGTCAACGGGCAGGTCTCCACCGCGAAGTACTGAACCGTCGGGCCGCCATGAACGCGAAACAGCGAGACGAGCTCAAGGCCCTGCTGCTGGCGCTGCACTCCGAGCTGACGGAGAAGGTGCCGGCGAAGATAGAGCCCAACCGCACCGACGATGCGCGCATCGGTGGGGACGAGGACGAGCAGCCCCTCAACGAGATGATGCAGGCCATCGCCTCCAACCGGAACCGGAACATGGACGGCGTGCTGGCCCGCGTGCTCAAGGCCTTGGGCAAGCTGCGCGATGAGCCGGACTCCTTCGGAGACTGCGAGGAGTGCGGCGACGAGATTCCGCTCGGTCGCCTCAGGGCCATGCCCTACGCCGAGCTGTGCGTCACGTGCCAGGGCGGCAAGGACGGCCCCAAGGGGCGCGCCACCCGCCGCAAGCTCACCGACTACTCCTGAAACCCCACAGGCGCCCGGGCACGACGTCGCGTGCGCCCTCTTCGAGACACGAGGCAACGAGGCTCCATGAGCGACAGCGGATTGAGAGAGCGGGCGGAGGCGTGGCGCCTGGCGGACCCGGACCCCACCACCGCCGAGGAGCTGACGCGGCTGCTCGCCGCGAATGACGAGGCGGAGCTGGCGGACCGCTTCGTGGGCGATCTGGAGTTCGGCACCGCGGGCCTGCGCGGCGTGCTGGGCGCCGGTCCCAACCGGATGAACCGCGCCGTGGTGCGCCGCACCACCGCGGGCCTGGCGCGCTACCTCAAGGAGCAGGTCCCGGACGTCGCCACCCGAGGCGTGGTGGTGGGACGGGACGCGCGCCGCTTGAGCGCGGAGCTGGCCGAGGACACCGCCGCGGTGCTCGCCGCCGAGGGAATCCCCGCGCACGTCTTCCCCGAGCCCGTGCCCACGCCGCTCACCGCGTACGCGTGCCTGAACCTCAACGCCGCGGCCGCCATCATGGTGACGGCCAGCCACAATCCACCCGAGTACAACGGTTACAAGGTGTACTGGGGCAACGGCGCGCAAATCATCCCCCCGCACGACACGGGCATCGCCGCGGCCATCGCGAAGGTGGAGCCCGCCAACCGGGTGCCGCTGCTCACGCCGGACGCCGCGCGGAAGCAGGGCCTGTGGCGCGACCTGCCGGACTCGATGGGCGATGAGTACCTGCGCGCCATCCTGGGCCTGCGCGTGCACAAGAAGGGCTCGCCGACATTGTCCATCGTCTACACGGCGATGCACGGCGTGGGCGGCGTCTGGGCGGAGCGGGCCCTGCGCGACGCGGGCTTCCCGCGCTTCACCCCGGTGGCCGAGCAGCAGCAGCCGGATGGGCGCTTCCCCACGGTGCGCTTCCCCAACCCGGAGGAGCCCGGCGCCATGGACCTGTCGCGCGCCACCGCCGAGCGCGTGAAGGCGGACCTGGTGCTCGCCAATGACCCGGACGCGGACCGGCTGGCCGTCATGGCCCGCGAGTCCATGGGCGGCCTGCGCATGCTCACCGGCAACGAGGTGGGCGTGCTGCTGGGACACTACCTGCTGACGCAGGGGACGAAGCGCGCGCGCCCGCACGTGGTCACCACCATCGTCTCCTCCACGCAGCTGGGCGACATCGCCCGCTCGCTGGACGCGGCCTATGACGAGGTGCTCACGGGCTTCAAGTGGATCGCCAACCGCGCGCTGGAGCGCGAGCAGGCCGAGGGCACGCAGTTCGTCTTCGGCTACGAGGAGGCGCTCGGCTACACCGCCGGCACCGTGACGCGCGACAAGGACGGCGTCGGCGCGGCGCTCGTCATGGCGGACCTGGCCGCGTGGTGCGAGGCGCGAGGCACCACGGTGCTCGGCTACCTGGAGGAGATTCAGCGCAAGCACGGCCTCTACGTCGGCGCCCAGCGCAACGTCACGCTGCCGGGCGCGGCAGGAGCGCAGGCCATCCGCGGCATCATGGACGCGTTCCGCGCCCGGCCTCCCTCCCACGTCGGCGGCGAGGCGGTGCGCGCGGTGCTCGACTACCAGCGCGGCGTCAACGGCCTGCCTCCCTCGAACGTGCTCGCGCTGGAGTTGGAGGGCGGCGGCCGCGTCACCCTGCGGCCGTCCGGCACCGAGCCGAAAATCAAATACTACTTCGAGCGCAAGGAGACGCCCGCCGCGGGCGAGCCCCTGGCGCAGGCCCGCGCACGCGCCGAGTCCCGGCTGACCGCCTTCATCGACGCCTTCATCGCCCTGGCCCGTGAGCGGGGCCAACCCACCTGAGTCCTGAATCACTCCTCAACTCCACACCCCCTGGCCGCGCGCAGTCACCGCGGCCCCTCACCGAAAGGCTTCGTGTGAAGCGCCTCTTCCCTGGACTCCTCCTTGCTTGTCTCCTGGCCCTCCCTGGCACCGCGCTGGCGCGTGGGCAGGGCTGGTCCATCCTCGCCGCCGACACGCTGGGGCGGGGCAACACCGCCTTCTCGGGTCAGATTGGCTGGCCGGGCCTCACCCTGGGCGTGCTCCACGGCACGTCGGAGACGGTCGATATCGGCGGCAAGTTCAGCTTCAACTGGGGCCGCGAGGGCTGGGTGCGCTTCACCGCCCCCGGCATCAAGCTGCAGGGCTGGCTGCGCGTGGAGCTGGCGAAGGCGAACAACGTCTCCTTCGCGCTCACCTTCCAGCCCGGGCCGCTCTTCTACTTCGATGACGGCGACACGGACGTGGGCCTGGCGCTGCCGGTGGCCTTCGTCGTGGGCATCCCCGTCAGCAGCGCGCTGATGGTGAACGTGGGCCTGGACATGCCCTTCCACGTGTACTTCGGCCGGAGCATCGGCCCCGTCATCCCCATCCTGGTGGGCGGCGGCCTGGAGTACTTCATCGACAGCAAGCTGGCCGCCTCCTTCAACCTGCGCATGGGGCCCGCCCTCATCCCCGACTGGGATGAGAGCGAGTTCGCCATGGAGGCCCTCTTCGGCATCGCCTACCGCTTCTAGGCGCGGCTACCAGGAGGACGTCTGCTCGGGCAGCTCCACCGTGAAGGTGCTGCCCAGGTTGACCCGGCTCTGCACCGTGAGCTTGCCGCCCATGGACTCCACCAGGGCGCGCGCCACGGTGAGGCCCAGCCCGGCGCCCTTCTCCGGCGGCTTCGTCGTGTAGTAGGGCTCGAAGACGGCCTGCAGCTCGTCCTCGAAGATGCCGATGCCCGTGTCCTTCACGAAGAGGCGCGGGCCGAAGTCGCCGAACATGTCCGGCATCTCCACGCCCACGTGGATGCGGCGCGGACGGTCCATCACGCACTCCACCGCCTCGGCCGCGTTGGCGAGCAGCTCCACCAGCACCTGCTCCAGCTGACGGCGGTTGAACACCACCGCGATGGGGTCCTCCGGCAGCACCACCGTCACCTCGGCGGTCAGCAGCCGGCCGTTGTCCCGCAGGCGCTCCACCACCGCGGGAACCAGCTCCCGCAAGTCGAAGCGCTGGATGTCCTTGGGGTTGGTGGGGCCCAGCGACAGCAGGTGCTGGCCGTACAGCCGCATCTGCTCGCCCGCCACGCCCAGCTTCTTGAGCTCCTCGGCGTCGGGCGGCAGGCCCTGCACCGCGCGCTCGCGCACGTGCCCCAGCGCCCGCTGGAGGCCCTCGCCGATGTGGCCCAGGTTCTGCGCCACGTCCGCCGCCAGCGTGCCCACGCGCGCCAGCCGCTCCATCTCCACCCAGCGGGTGCGCGGGTCCAGCAGCTCCTCGGCCCGCTGGCCACCGCGCTCGCGGTGCGCCTTGAGCTCCAGGAGCGTGTGCACGCGGACCTTCAGCTCCAGCGGGTCCAACGGCTCGGTGGTGAGCAGATCATCCACCCCGGCCTCGAGCACCTGACGCCGCGTCTGGCGGTCCGCCCGCCGCGTCAGCATCAGCACCGGCACCGGAGGCCCGCGCAGCTCCGCCTGGAGCCGGCGATAGGCCGCGAGCCCGTCCGTCCCCGGCCGCTCCACGTCCAGGAGCACCAGGTCCGCGGGCTGATGGGCGTGTGCCCCGCCCGCCGGCAGCACGTCATAGCCCGCCGGGGCCAGGATGGAGCACAGCCGCTCCATGCCTTCTGACTTCACGTCCACCGCCAACACGCGGGGGCGATACGTCTCGGTCGTTCCCGTCGTCTCCAGCATCACCCACCCCCGCCGTGTTGACCGGGCCGACCGGGCCCGGGGTTCACAAGGAGTCCCTACGAACCTTGCGTCTGAATGGATGAAACCTCCCCCCGGTGGCCTCCTCCATTCCGGCGCGGCCCGACATCTGGGCTACATGCCAGTCGCGTGCCGAAACCCGCGTCGACGCTCTGTGTCTCAATCCCGGAGAAACCCGGAGATCACCCCAGTAACGGCAGGGGGTTGGAGTGTCAGCTTCCTCCATTGCCCGAAGGAGCCGACGTCGGCCATCGGACACCCGGGTGTCACCTGTGACCAAGAATCATTTCATACCCGGGTGTGAAAAGACACCGACCGGGTATCGCGGGCTCAGCGGGACTCCTGCTCGTATGGGACGCCGAGTGCGGCGGGGGTGCTGTTGCGCTGTCCCTGGAGCGTGAGGACCACGAGGGTGAGGACGTAGGGGAGGGCGAGCAGGACGCCCTGGGGCACGACGTCCAGCAGGCCCGGGGCGCTGGAGGCGAGGCCGATTCTGAGCGCGTTGCCGAAGGCGAAGAAGGCGGCGGCGAGGAAGGCGCCCAGCGGCGTCCAGCGTCCGAAGACCATGGCGGCCAGGGCCATGAAGCCCAGGCCCGCGGGCGTGTGTTGCTCGAAGCGGTCCAGCACGGTGGTGGAGAGCACCGCGCCGCCCAGGCCCGCGAGCAGTCCGCCGCCCAGCACCGCGCCCCACCTGAGGGCGGGGACGGACAGGCCCAGCGTGGCGACCGCGTGGGGCTTGTCGCCCACGGCGCGCAGGCGCAGGCCCAGCGGCGTGCGCGTCAGGACGAGCTGCAGGAGAACGGGCAGCAGCAGCGCCAGGTACGTGGGCGCGGCGTGGCCGGAGAGCGCGCCCAGCACGGGCACCGAGGACAGCCCCGGCAGCTCCCAGGTGGAGAGCTGCTGGATGGAGGGCGTGCCGTTGGGACCGAAGTGCGTCTCCAGCAGGAAGGTGCCGCCGGCCAGGGCCACCAGGTTGAGGGCGATGCCGGACACCACCTGGTCCGAGCGCCAGCGGATGCACAGGAATCCATGCACCGCCGCGAGCCCCGCGCCCGCGAGCATGCCCATGACGACGGCCAGGGGCGTGGGCATGACGAGCGCGGCGACGGCGGCGCAGAAGGCGCCCACGCGCATCATGCCCTCGACGCCGACGGCCACCACGCCCGCGCGCTCGGAGAGCACCGCGCCCAGCGCGGCGAAGACGAGCGCCGGAGCGGCGTCCAGCGTGGCGAACAGCAGCCGATGGAGGACCTCAAGCATGGGGCACCTGCGCGGTGGGCGCGGCGACGGGCCCGGCGTCCAGCGTGGCGAACAGCAGCTGATGGAGGGCCTCACGCATGGGGCACCTGCGCGGTGTGCGCGGCGGGCGAGGCGGCGTCCGCCGTGGCGAACAGAAGCCGATGGAGGACCTCACGCATGGGGCACCTGCGCGGTGGGCGCGGCGGGCGAGGCGACGGGGGCGGGCGCGGCGCGGCGGCGCAGCACGGCCAGCCAGATGAGCCGCCCGGCGACGAAGAGCAGCGCGAGGCCCTGGATGAGCTCGGGGAAGCTCTTGTGCACGTCGAGCAGCTGCATGCGCGTGCCGCCCGCGCGCAGCACGCCGAAGAAGAGCGCCGCGGCGCCCACGCCCAGCGGGTGGTTGTTGCCGATGAGCGCGATGGCGATGCCGTCGAAGCCGTAGGGCGCGCCCAGCGTGCCCGGGTAGCGGCCCTCGGTCCCCAGCACCAGCACCGCGCCGGCGAGGCCCGACAGCGCCCCGGCCAGCGCCATGGCGAGTCCGGCCCTGCGCGCCACGGGGATGCCGGCGGCGCGCGCGGCCTCGTCGCCCAGGCCCACCGCGCGCGTCTCGAAGCCCGAGCGCGTGCGCGTCAGCCACGCCCACACCGCCACCGCGGCGACGATGGCCAGCACGAAGCCCAGGTTCAGTCGCGAGGCGTCGCCCAGCAGACGCGGCAGCGCCGCGGTGGGGTGGATTTCGGCGGTGCCGGTGATGGAGGCGCCGGCCTCCGCGGTGCCGCGCAGCGGGCCCACCACGAGCCAGTTGTCGACGAGCCGCAGCGCCACCCAGTTGAGCATGATGGTGGAGATGACCTCGTGCACGCCCCGGTAGAGCCTCAGCAGGGCGGCGATGCCCGCCCACGCGGCTCCGGCCAGCGCCGCGCCCAGGAGCGCCGCGGGGATGTGCAGCACCGAGGGAAGCGCCACGTGCGCGCCCACCACCGCGGCCGCGAGCGCGCCCAGCAGCATCTGCCCCTGCGCGCCGATGTTGAACAGGCCCACCTTGAAGGCCACCGCCACCGACAGCCCGGTGAAGGTGAGCAGCGCGGCCTTCATGGCCGCCTCGCCCAGTGGACGGGTGAGCACGGTGGCCGGCGCGTCCTCGAAGAGGAAGCGGGGCCAGTCACCCACGCCGCCCCAGAGCATCTGGAGGTACGCCGCCGTGGCCGTGGCGAGGCCGCCCTCGTCGCGCGTGAAGGCGATGAGCAGCCAGCACACCACCAGCGACAACAACACCGACAGCACCGACGGCAGGGCCTGCCGCGTGCGCTCACCCATGGCCCGGCTCCGCTCCCAGCATGCGACGTCCCAGTTCCTGCTCGTCGTACTCGGGCCGGGTGAACTGGCCCGTCACGCGCCCCTCGAAGAGCACGTAGACGCGGTCCGCCAGCGCCAACACCTCTTCCAAATCCAGCGACACCAGCACCACGCCGGTGCCCTGCGCCCGGGCCTCGCGAAGCCTCGCGTGCACCTGGGCCACCGCGCCGATGTCCAGGCCGCGCGTGGGCTGCACCACCACCAGCAGGCGAGGCCGCGCATCCAGCTCGCGCGCCACCACCACCTTCTGCTGGTTGCCTCCGGACAGGGCCTGCAGCGGCAGCGTCGGGTCGGGCGGGCGCACGTCGTAGGCGGCGAGCAGCTCGGTGGCCCGCGCTCGGCGTCCGTCGAAGTCGATCCACGGACCCTTGGCGAAGGGCGGCCGGTTGTGCCGGCCCAGCGCGATGTTCTCCTCCACGCTGAGCGCCTTCACCACCGCGCGGCGCAGCCGGTCCTCGGGCACGTGGCCCACGCCGCGCTCGCGCGCCTGGGCGGGCGTCAGGTGCGTCAGCTTCCCTCCGAGCAGCGTGCCGGTGCCCGACGTCAAGGGACGCAGCCCCGTGAGCACCTCCGCCAGCTCCCGCTGTCCGTTGCCGTCAACGCCCGCGATGCCGACGATTTCGCCCGCGCGCACCGTGAGGTCCACGCCCTGGAGCGCGGGCCGGCCGTTGTCACCCTGGGCCTGGAGCCCGGACACCTCGAGCAGCACCTCGCCCGTCGAGGGCTTCTCGGGGGCCTGCGTGGCGGTGTCCGTCGGAGCGGCGCGCGCGGTGTCGCCCACCATGAGGGCGGCGAGCGCGCTCGCGGACGTGTCCGCCGGGCGCACCTCGGAGACCAGCCGCCCTCGGCGCATCACCGCAATGCGGTCCGCCACGCCGAGCACTTCCTTGAGCTTGTGGCTGATGAGCACCACCGAGCGCCCCTGCTCGACGAGGCCGCGCATCACGCGCGCCAGCTCGTCGGCCTCCTGGGGCGTGAGCACGGCGGTGGGCTCGTCGAGGATGAGCACGCGCGCGCCCCGGTGCAGCGCCTTGACGATCTCCACCTTCTGCTGCGAGCCGACGGTGAGCGTGTCCACCCGGGCCCGCGCGTCCAGCGCGAAGCCGAAGCGCGAGCACGTCTCGGACACCTCCGCCACGGCGCGCTCGGAGTCGAACAGGCCCCGGCGCGTGGGCTCGCGGCCGAGCACCACGTTCTCCGCCACCGTCAGCGTGGGCACGAGCATGAAGTGCTGGTGCACCATGCCGATGCCCCGGTCGATGGCGTCGCGCGGGCTCTTGAGACGCACCGGCGCGCCCTCCACGGACACCTCACCCGAGTCCGGGTGGTAGAGCCCGTAGAGGACGTTCATCAGGCTGGACTTGCCCGCGCCGTTCTCGCCCACCACGGCGAGCAGTTCCTTCTCGCGGATGTCGAGCGACACGTCGTCCAGCGCCGTGACGGCGCCGAACCGCTTCTGGATGTGCCGGAGGGAAATCAGGGGGCGGCGGCCTGGAAGGAGGCGAGGTCCGCCGGAACGGAAGGCACCTGGATGTCGCCGGAGATGATGCGCTGGCGCAAGGCCTCCACCTTCTGGAGCGCCTCCGCCTTGCCCGGGAAGTCCACCCGCACCTCGGCCATGGCCACGCCGTTCTCCTTGATGCCCAGCACCTGCTCGCTGGCGGTGAACTTGTCGTCCACCAGGTCCTTGGCCGTCTGGTACACGACCAGGTCCGTGTGCTTCAGCATGGAGGTGAGGATGGCCTCCGGCGCCACGTGCGACTGGTCCGAGTCCACGCCGATGGCATAGACGCTCTTGCCCGCAGCTCTCGCCTCCTTCACCGCCTGGATGACGCCGATGCCGTCCGAGCCGGCCGCGTGGAAGATGACGTCCGCGCCCTTGGCGATGAGGTCCTGGGCCACCTGCTTGCCGGCGGCCATGTCGTTGAAGCTGCCGGTGTAGACGGACATCAGGGCCTGGGCGGCCTCGGGCTTCGTCGTCTTCACGCCCGCGCGGTAGCCCACCTCGAAGCGCTGGATGAGGGGCACCTCGATGCCGCCCACGAAGCCCACCTTGTTCGTCTTCGTCACCAGGCCCGCCAGCGCGCCGACGAGGAAGCTGCCCTCGTGCTCCTTGAAGAGGACGGTGCGCACGTTGGGCAGCTTCAGCGCCTTGCCCTGCGAGTCGAGCACCTGGCTGTCGATGAGCAGGAATCTCGCCTTCGGGTTCTCCTGGGCGGAGGTGCGCACGGCGTTGGCCAGCAGGTAGCCGTTGCCGATGGTCAGCTGCGAGCCCCGGTCCACGAGCAACTGGAGGTTGGGGATGTAGTCTTCCTGGGCCTTGCTCTGGAGGACGACGGGCTGGATGGGCAGCGGCTTCAGGGTGGCGGCGATGGAGGACAGGTGGCCGGGCAGCGACTTGCGCACCTCGTCCGGCCCAGCGTCCACGTACTTGCCGCCCTCGTAGCGCTTGCCGGCGGCCCACAGCTCCAGGCCGCGCAGGGCTGCGTCGTTGAAGGAGTGGTCACCCCGGCCGCCCACGTCGATGACGAGGCCGACGGGGAGGGGCTTCTTCGCCGCCTGCTGGGAGGTGGCGGGAGCGCCCGCGGGGGGCGACTCCTCCTTGGACTTGGAACAGGCGCACAGGAGGGCCGTGAGGGCGAGGACCTGGAGGCGAAGCATCATGGCTGGCTATCTACCAGATGCGGCGGCGCCTTTCGCGGAAGTGCATGGGGGGCCTCGTTCCTGGTATGGGCAGTCCCCGTGCAACCCTACGAGCTCATCAAGGCAAAGCGGGATGGAGGCCGGCTGGAGCCGGCGGACATCGCCGCGTTCATCCAGGCGTATACGGCGGGAACGGTGGCGGACTACCAGATGGCGGCCATGTGCATGGCCGTCTTCTTCCGGGGGCTGGACTCCCGGGAGCTGGGGGCCTGGGCTCGGGCCATGCTGAATTCGGGCGAGGTGTTGGACCTGTCCGACACCCCGGCCGTGAAGGTGGACAAGCACTCGACGGGCGGCGTGGGGGACAAGGTGTCGCTCAGCCTGGCGCCCCTGGCGGCCGCGTGCGGGGTGCCGGTGCCGATGATTTCGGGCCGGGGTCTGGGCCACACCGGTGGGACGCTGGACAAGCTGGAGTCCATCCCGGGCTTCAACGTGAACCTGTCCACGGCCGAGTACCGTCGGCTGGTGCGCGAGGTGGGCTGCTGCCTGATTGGCCAGACGGCGCAGGTGGCGCCCGCGGACAAGAAGCTCTACGCGCTGCGTGATGTGACGGCGACGGTGGACTGCATCCCGCTGATTGCGTCGTCCATCATGAGCAAGAAGCTGGCGGAGGGCATCGACGCGCTGGTGCTGGACGTGAAGGTGGGCAGCGGCGCGTTCATGAAGCGCGACGAGGACGCCCGCACGCTGGCGAAGACGATGATTGGCCTGGGCGCGGAGATGGGGCGCAAGGTGGTGGCGCTCCTGACGGACATGGACCAGCCCCTGGGCCGCAAGGTGGGCAACTCGCTGGAGGTGATGGAGGCGGTGGACATGCTCCGCGGCGACGCGCCGGAGGACTACACCGAAATCACCTACGCGCTGACGGCGGAGATGCTGGTGCTGGGCAAGAAGGCCGCCACGGTGGACGAGGCGCGCGAGAAGCTGCGCAAGTCGGTGGAGGACGGCAGCGCCATCCGCAAGCTGAAGGAGATCGTCCAGTCGCAGGGTGGAGACCCGCGCTCCATCGACGACTACTCGCTCTTGCCGCAGGCGCGCGCCACGGTGGACGTGGTGGCGCCGCGGGATGGCTTCGTGACGGGCATCGACACGGAGGGCGTGGGCCTGGCGGGCGTGGCGCTCGGCGCGGGCCGGCAGCGCGTGGACAGCAAGATCGACCCGGCCGTGGGCTTCACGCTGCTGAAGAAGACGGGCGAGGCGGTGAAGAAGGGCGAGCCCGTGGTGCGCGTGCACTACAACGACGAAGCGCCCGTCGAGGGCGTCAAGGCGCGGCTGCTCGCGGCCTATCGCTTCGGTGATGCCGCTCCCGCGCCGCGTCCGTTGGTTCGCGAGCGCGTGGAGTAGGTGGGAGGGGCGCGCTCCGCGGTGGTTCGCCCCCACCGATACCGTTTGTGGCCTCGCGAGAGCGCGTGAGGCAGGGTGCCTCCGATGGGGGCGTCCCTGCGAGTGGGCGATAGGCCGGAGCTTGGCGCGCGCAGCCGTCTTCCAGGGCTCGCTGATGGACCCCGCGTCCGCTGCTGGGTGATGTGGGGCAGGGCACCTGCGCCGAGCAGCCCGGCTTCGGACCGCGCGGGCCACCGGGCTGCTTTACTCCACCGAGCTCACGCGCCCTGGCCGCCGTCGACGTCGAGCACGGCGCCCGTGATGTACGAGGCGCCCGGTCCGGCGAGGAACACGATGCTCTCGGCGACCTCCTCGGGCCGTCCGAACCGGCCCAGGGGGATGGTCGCGTTGATGGCGGGCTTGTGCGGCTCCAGCCCCGCGGACATGTCCGTGGCCGTGAAGCCCGGCTGCACCACGTTGACGGTGATGCCCCGCGCGCCCAGGTCCCTCGCCACGCCCTTGCTGTAGCCCACCACCGCCGCCTTCGTCGCCGTGTAGTCCGCCATGCCCGGCATGCCGACGCGGCCGGTGATGCTCGAGCCCACGGTGATGATGCGGCCTCCCTCGCCCATCAACTTCGCCGCCTCTCGGATGGCCGCGATGACCCCCGTGACGTTGACCTGGAGCTGCCGGTCCAGCGCCGCCACGTCGTTCTGCGCGTTGTCGATGGGGCTCTGCGTCGCCACGCCCGCGTTGTTCACCAGGATGTCCAGCCGCCCGAAGCGCTCGGTGACGGCCTGGACGAGCTTCGCCGCCTCCGCCGCCACCGCCTGGTCCGCCTTGAAGGCCGCGGCCCGCACCCCCTCGGACTCCAGCTCCCGGACCAGCGCCTGCGCCTTCTCCGCCGACGCCACGTAGCTGATGGCCACATCCGCTCCCTCGCGCGCGAGCGCCCGTGCCGTCGCCGCGCCGATGCCCCGCGAACCACCCGTCACCAGCGCCACCTTGCCTGCGAGCTTCTTCGACATGTTCGTCATCCTTCAGGGGTTGTGTACCAAATGGTACTGAATTGGACGCACGCCGGGCGCGCTACGCGCGGGACACGCGAGTCGCACGCGTTGAATTCGTACCGGCCGGTACAGATATGGAGCCCTGGCCGGTCCGGGTCAAGGGGATTAGTATCGAACGGTATGAAACCAAAGACGGCAGCCGCCCCGGTGGGGCGTCCCCGGGGTTTCGACGTGGATGAGGCGTTGGACCGTGCGCTGCGCCTGTTCTGGCGGCAGGGCTACGAGGGCACCTCGCTGTCGGACCTGACGGAGGCGCTCGGCATCAACCGCCCCAGCCTCTACGCGGCGTTCGGCAACAAGGAGGCCTTGTTCCGCAAGGCGCTGGACCGCTACGTCGAGCGCCACCTGTGCCTCTACCGCGACGCCTTCGCGAAGCCGACGGCCAGGGCCGCCGTGGAGCACCTGCTGCTGGGGCTGGCGGACGCGCAGACGCTGCCCCGCGAGCCCAAGGGCTGCATCACGGTGCAGGGCGCGCTGGTGAGCGGGGCGGACGCGGCGCCCATCCAGGGGGAGCTGGCCGCCCGGCGCGCGGCGGGGGAGCAGGCCCTGCGCGAGCGGCTGGAGCAGGGCCAGCGCGAGGGCGACGTCCCCGCGCACGTCGACTGCGCGGACCTGGCGCGCTACTTCACCACCGTCACGCAGGGCATGGCCGTGCAGGCCGCCACCGGGGCCAGTCGCGAAGCGCTGCGGCGCGTGGCCCGGACGTCGCTGTTGGCGTGGCCGACCTGAGCCTCGCTCCGGTCTTCACCTCCGCCCCGGAAAGAGGCATCTTCGCGCGCGCCAACGGCAGGGGCGCATGAACACGGGCGAAGCGCTGTATCTGCATCCGGGTGTGAAGGTCCGGCCCTGCGAGTGGGGCTACGGCGTCTTCACCGACGAATTCATCAAGGCCGGCGAGCTCATCGAGGAGTGTCGCTACCTCAAGGTGCTGCAGAAGCACACGCGGCACCCGCCGCTCGACGACTACGTCTTCCAGATTCGCTGGGGCGAGCGCGAGCAGCAGCCCGCGGGGGACTGGGTCGCGCTCGTGCTGGGCTACGGCATGCTCTACAACCACGCCAAGGAGCCCAGCGCCGCCTACTACCGCGCGGTGGACCGGGACCTCTTCACCTTCTACGCCCTCCGCGACATCCACCCCGGCGAGCAGATCTTCATCAGCTACGGCGAGGAGTGGTGGGACTCCCGGGGCCAGGGTGTCCCTCCCTGAGCGGGCCCGTGGCTTCGACGCGGGGCGCAAGGCGTCTCACTCCCGGTACAAGACATTCTTGGGGCAAACCCGCGTCACCCATGAAAATCGGCGCCTCCCCGGCGGGTGGGCAAGCGTATGATGGGCGGCAGATGGTGCTTCAGGAACACGTGACGGACGCGCTGAGAGCCGTTCGCCGGGGGGCCTGGGAGTGGAAGCCACACCCGGGCTTCGACCTCCCCACAGGGCTTTTCCTGGCGCGGCCGGGCGGGCCCGTGACGTGCCCTCGAGAGCGCCGCATGCCGGGGTGTGCCCCGGCGGGACTTCAACGGATGCCAGCGGTCATTCGAGCGGAGCGGGTGTGGATGCGCACCTTCCGGAGAGGGTGTCTCCGGAGGCGGGCCGTCCCTCGGGCGCTTCCGACGGTGACGCGGGCATGAGTGGCAGGACTGGAACGGCGATGGCCGAGAGGAACGACTCGATGAGCGACAAGGCCGAGGACCGGCGCGACTCCCCCCGGATTCCCATGCGCCTGAAGGTGCGCCGGGTGGGAAGCTCGGCGGAGTTCGAGACACGTGAGGGCGACCTGTCCATTGGCGGCTGCGCCTGGAACGGGCCGGGGCTGGAGGCGGGGGCCCAGGTGGAGGTGCGCTTCCAGCTCCCCATCCTCCCCGACGAGGTCGAGGCCCGCGGCGAGGTGCTCCACGTGACGAACGGCCCGCAGGGGCCCGCCGCGCACGTGCGCTTCGTGGACCTGCCGGTGGAGGCGGAGCTGGCCATTGCCCGCCACCTGGACGACCGGCGGCTGGCCGGCGAGCCGGGCTGAGTCCACCCGCGGCACCTTGTTGGAGGAGGGCGACATGGCGGACGAGATTGCCTGGGAGCGGCTGTACGAGGAGGCCACCCGGGTGCGCGAGCGGGCGCACGTGCCGTACTCCCGCTTCCCCGTGGGGGCGGCGGTGCTCTACGCGGACGGCTCCGTGGTGGCGGGCTGCAACGTGGAGAACGCGACCTACGGCCTCACGGTGTGCGCCGAGCGCAACGCCCTGGCCGCGGGCGTGGCCCAGGGGCGCAAGCAGCCGGTGGCGGTGGCCGTGGTGGCCAACCCCGCGGCGCCCGTGCCCCCGTGCGGCATGTGTCGACAGGTGATGGCGGAGTTCGCGGGGCCGAACCTGCCCGTGCGCAGCCGCTCCCCGAGCGGGGACGAGGCGCGCTACACCCTGGGCGAGCTGCTGCCGCACGCCTTCACCAAGGACTTCCTCTAAGAGAGCGCGAGTACCCGTGGATTTGCTTCTGACCGGCGGTACCGTGGTGACGATGAACCGCGAGCGCGAGGTGCTCGTGGGCGCGGACGTGCTCGTGCAGGACGGGCGCATCGCGAAGGTGGGCCGGGGCTTGAAGGCCCGGGGTACGCGGCGCGTGGTGGACGTGACGGGCAAGGTGGTGCTGCCCGGCCTCATCCATGGCCACCTGCATGCCTGCCAGACCTTGTTCCGCGGCCGCGCGGACGGGCTGGAGCTGCTCGACTGGCTTCGCGAGCGCATCTGGCCGTACGAGGCCTCCCACGACGCGGCCTCCATGCGCGCGTCGGCGGACCTGACGTTCGCGGAGCTCATCCGTTCGGGCTCCACGGCGGCGCTCGACATGGGCAGCGTGCACCACTACGACTCGGTCTTCGAGTCCGCGCGGGACTCGGGGTTCCGGCTGGTGGGTGGCAAGGCGATGATGGACGCGGGCGCCAGCGTGCCCGCGGGCCTGCGCGAGTCCACCGCCGACTCGCTCTCCGAGAGCCTGGCGCTCCTGGAGAAGTGGCACGGCACGCACGAGGGACGGCTGCGCTACGCCTTCGCGCCGCGCTTCGTGTTGTCGTGCACGCCGGAGCTGATGCGCGAGGTGGCCCGGCTGTCGCGCGAGAAGGGCGTGCGCATCCACACGCACGCGAGCGAGAACGCGAAGGAGACGGAGGCGGTGCGCCAGTACACGGGCGGCCGCGACAACGTCGACTTCTTCCACACGGTGGGGCTCACGGGCCGGCACGTGACGCTGGCCCACTGTGTGTGGCTGTCCGCCGAGGAGCAGGAGATCCTGCGCGAGACGCAGACGGTGGTGTGCCACTGCCCCGGCTCCAACCTGAAGCTGGCGTCGGGCATCGCCAAGGTGCCGGAGCTGCTCGAGGCCGGGGTGTCGGTGGCGCTGGGCGCGGACGGCGCGCCCTGCAACAACACGCTCGACCTGTTCCACGAGATGCGGCTCGCGGCGGTGATGCACAACCCGCGCGTGGGCCCGCTGGCGATGACGCCCATGCGCGTGCTGGAGATGGCCACGCTACACGGCGCGCGGGCGCTGGGGCTGGAGGACGAGGTGGGCTCGCTCGAGTCCGGCAAGCGCGCGGACATCACCGTCGTGGACCTGAGCGGCCTGCACGCGGGGCCCACGCCGGAGGACGTGCTGGTGCCGCTGGTGCACTCGGCGCGCTCCAGCGACGTCACCCACGTGTTCATCGACGGCCGGCCGGTGCTCAAGGACGGCGTGCTCACCACGCTGGACGCGGCGTCGGTGCTCTCCAGCGCGAAGTCCAACGTGGAGCGCATCCTCAAGCGCCGCAAGCAGCGCGCCCGGGGCTGAGCGACGTGCGTCAGGCGGGCAGGCGCACCACGAAGGAGGTGGGCCAGCCCGGCGTGTCCTCCACGGCGAGCCTGCCGCCGTGGGCCTCGGTGGCCAGCCGCGCGAAGTACAGGCCCAGGCCGTAGCCCCGGCGGCTGTCGCGCTCCGGGGCGCCCTGCACGTACTTGTCGAAGAGCTTGTCGCGCAGGTCCAGGGGGATGGGCGGGCCGTCGTTGCGCACCGCCAGCCAGGGACCTCGCGCGTCGGTTCCACCCTCCAGGCGCACGTTGCCGCCGGTGGGCGCGTAGCGCAGGGCATTGGTGGCCAGGTTCTCCACGACGCGCGTGAGCAGGTCCGCGTCGCCTTGGAGCGCCAGGCCCTCGGGGAGGGTGATGTCCAGGGTGAGCCGGCGCGCGCGGGCCACGCTCTCCAGCGAGCGCCGCACGTCCTCCAGGAGCTGGAACGCGTCGAGCGGCACCTTGCGCGGCGCCAGCCGTCCCTGCTCCAGCCGGGGCACGTCCATCAAGTCCATGATCATGCGGTCCAGGCGCGC
The DNA here is from genome assembly GCF_900111765.1 of Myxococcus fulvus. Next base: position 476,587 of record NZ_FOIB01000002.1, on the reverse strand, counting down.
GGTGACGGCCAGTCCCGTGTGCGCGGACTCATTGAGGGGGCCCTGGGGCAGCTCCTGCTGCATCCACGACAGCGTCATCGTCAGGGCCGACAGCGGCGAGCGCAAGTCGTGGACGAGGAACTGGGTGAGCAGCTCCTTGTCTCGCTGGAGCGCGCGCAGCTCGTCGTTCTTCTCGTGCTCCTCGTCGAGCAGCCGGGCGATGAGGGTCCGCGCCTCCTCCACCTCCTGGAAGCGTCGGACCTCCAGGGCCCGGTCCACCTCCACGCGGGTGAGGGCGCCGGCGAGCACGCGCAGCCGCCCGGTGCCGTAGTGCTTCACCGCGGCCACCATCATCAGCGTGACGACGGCGATGAGCACCGCGCCCCAGCCCACGCCCGCCTCGCGCATCAGCGCGGCCTGGGCCACGGACGACAGCGCGGCGGTGCCGTAGACGACGGTGGGGCGCAGGGTGAGGCCGCTGAGCGTCACCACCAGCGCGAAGAGGCCCAGGCTGAAGCCCGCCACGCCCGCGGGGAACGGGGAGATGGGCAGCGCCAGGTGTTGAAGGCCGTACACCAGCGCGACGTCCACCGGGGCCTGCAGCACCCCCAGCCAGCTGGCCTCCGGGCGGTGCCTCACGACGAAGAGGACGGCGGCCACGCCCACGTAGGGCGCGAGCAGCAGCGGGTAGGGCGTCCAGTCCTCGCCGCCCGTCAGCCAGAGCGTCGTGGTGACGAGCAGGAAGAGCGACGCGCCCACCAGCCGCACCGCCGCTCCCGTGCCCAGGACGCTCCGGCGCTGGGCATCCACCGCCCTCGCCAGCGATTCGTCATAGGAGGAGTGGGTCCAACCCGGGGCGATGTCCACGCGGGGAGAGGTTTTCCCCGCTTCGCGCCCCTGGAGCAAGTCCCCCAACCGGGGGAGCTCACCGGGGGGTGGCTCGGGGGGCCTCACGCGGGGCTTGCGAGCGGGAAAGCGCGGGTGGACTTGTGGGTGGTCGGCAATCGGCTTAGGTGAGTTCGCGTAGCACTGATCAGCGGGGTGGATGCGGCTGCTTGCCCGCCCCAGAGTTCGTGTAAGGTGGCTGCAAGTAGGTCTGGACGGAGGTAGACCGGCGATATGTGGGACAGACTCAAGAGGGCGTTGCGCAGCTTCGCGGGCTTCTTCGTCTCCTCCATCGAGGATCCGGAGCTCATCCTCGAGCAGAACATCCGTGACCTGAACGACCAGGTCCCGAAGATGAACGAGTCCATCGCCATGGTTCGGGCGAACGTGACGCTGCTCGAGAAGGAGAACGCCAAGTACAAGGACGACGTGCGCGGGCTGACGGCCAAGGTGAAGGCCGCCATCCAGGCGGGGCGCGACGACCTGGCGGCGCAGTACGCGACGAAGCTGCAGGTGGAGAAGGAAGCGCTGGAGCGCAACGAGGCGCAGCTCTCCACGGCGAAGCTGGCGTACGAGAAGGCGCTGAACGTCAAGAAGGCGTTCATGCGGGAGAAGGACAAGAAGACGGCGGAGGCCATGACGGCCATCCGTGACGCGCGGCGCGCCAAGTGGCAGGCCAAGGTGGCCGACACGATGGAGTCGTTCACCGTCGCGGGCATCGACTCGACGCACGACGAGATGCTGCGCAAGGTGGAGGAGCGCACCGCCGTGAACGAGGCGCGCATGCAGATGGCGCTCGAGTCGGTGGACCACCAGTCCGCGCAGATTGAAGAAGAGGCCGAGAAGATCCAGGCCAACGAGCTGGTGAAGCAGTTCAAGATGGAGATGGGGTTGATGGACAGCCCCGCCCCGGTGTCCGACGTGAACGGGCAGACGGGGAAGACCATCGGCAAGAAGGTCGGCGTCGAGTAGCGTGTCGGCGCATGGAGAAGGGAAGAGCCCCGGACACTGACGGATGAAGCTCCACCGCGGACCAGGTCTCTTCCTCTTCTTGTTCCTGTGTGTGCTGGGCGCGGCCTGGGTGGTCGCGTCCCGCATGGGATATCTGGACACCCTCCAGGCCCGCTTCTTCCCTTCGGTGCGAGAGGCCGTGCGCCTGTCGCCCGGAGACTTCCCGGCGGGCGTGTCCGCGCCGGTGGCGGACGTGGCCTCGGTGCCGCTGCGGCCCGTGCTCATCGGCTTCACCGCGCGCGGCTCGGCGGCGAGCCTGCTGGTGGCGGCCGGCGGCGCGACGACGCTGGACAACCCGGCGGCGCCTCCAGGCGCGGCGCAGGGCGTGCTGAAGACGGCCTATGCGCTGGACGCGCGCGCGGTGCTCTTCGCCCGGGAGGAGGAGCTGCGGCAGGCCCTGGCCATCGGCGCGGAGAACGGCGGCGTGGACATGGGTTTCCTGTCGGTGGACCGGCTGGCGTCCTGGGCGCCGGGCCTGCGGGACGCCGCGCCGCGCACGTTGTTGCTCGTGGGGCGCAGCCGGGGGCAGGAGGCGCTCGCGGCGGTAGGCGTCACGGACCTGGCGAGCCTGCGAGGCAAGCGCGTGGGCGTCTACCCGTTCAGCTCCACGCACTACTTCGCGCTGTGGGTGCTGGCGAGGGCGGGGCTGAGGACGACGGACGTGCGGTGGGTGGACCTGCCGTCCACGCTGGACGCGGGGCGCGCCTTGCGCGAGGGCCGCGCGGACGCGGTGGTGGGGCTGTGGGGCGACGTGGAGCTGGCGGCGCGCGACAGGGGCGGGGCGGTGCTGGCGACGACGGCGGACGCGCCGCACCTGGTGGCCACGGTGCTGGTGGCGCGGGGTGACTTCGCGGCGCGCTATCCGGACGCGGTCCGCCGGGTGCTCAGAGGAATGTTGGACGCGGGGCAGGCGGTGCTGAAGGACCCGGCGGCGGGGGCGAGGATGTTGGGGGAGGTGGCGCCGTACCTGGGAGACCCGACGGAGGCCATCCGCAGCGCGCCGCCGGCGACGCTGGCGGACAATCGAGCGTTCTTCGGTCTTTCCGGCGAGGCGCCGGTCACCTATGACGAGCTGTACCAGAGCGCCGCCGCGCTCTTCCAGAAGCTCAAGCAGGGACCACCGGTGCCACTCGCGGAGGATACGAGGGACCTGGGGGCGTTGAAGTACGTGTCGGAGGCGCGAGGTCCCTGAAGCAGAGTCGACCGAGCGACCGGGCAGGGGAGGTCGGACGTGGCGAAGAAGTCTCCGAACTACATCAAGGCCGCATTCATGATGCCCGCCAACCTGATGGGGCTGGGCACGGCGGCGGCGTCCGCGGCGGTGACGGGCGAGCCGTTGCCCGCGCTCATCGCGTTGGGGTTGGAGGGGCTCTACCTGGCGCTCTTCTCGTCGATGCCGCGCTTCCAGCGGGCCATCCGTTCGCGGGAGCCCACGGACCCGGAGGCGGCGCGCAAGGCGGTGGACTCGCTGCTGGCGGACCTGGCGCCGTCGCAGCGCGAGCACTACCAGCAGCTGGTGGGGCTCAAGGAGAAGATCCTCGCCAACTACCGCAAGCTGCCGGGCGGCAAGGTGCTGGAGTCCGACAGCGAGCCCCGGCTGGACGCGCTGCTGACGTCGTTCCTGCGGCTCATCTCCACGCTGAACCAGTACCGCTCGTACCTCAACAGCTCCGACCGGGGAAATCTGGAGAAGGACGTGCGCGAGCTGGAGGAGGACGTGGCGCGCGAGACGAACCCCCGGCTGAAGGACGTGAAGCAGAACCGGGTGGACATCCTGCGCAAGCGGCTGGCGCGCTTCGAACAGGCGAGCGAGAGCCGCGAGGTGGTGAGCCACCAGCTGGCCGGCATCGAGGACATGATGCGGCTGACGCACGAGCAGTCCATCGCCATCCGGGACCCGGAGGTGGTCAACCGCCAGCTCACCATGCTGAGCGCGGAGGCCGAGGCCACCGAGGAGTCCGTGCGGCAGATGGAGCAGTTCCTGGAGTTCACCGAGGAGACGCGCGGCCCGCTGCCGCATGGCTCGCGGGTGCGCTGAGCCCCGGCGTCCGGGGGCTCAGTCCCGGTCGTGCTGGGAGGACGTGCTGTCGGGAGCGAGGTCCCTGGGGGGCCTCGCCGTTCGAGGTGACAGCACGGCCCTGATTCGCGTGAAGAGCCACCGTGGGGCCTCCTCCAGGAACGTGAAGACGGTGACGAGCACGAAGCCGAGCACGGGCATCAAGAAGGTGCCCAGCCATCCGCCCAGCGCCAGCCCGACGAGGCTGAGCAGGGGATGAAGGGACCATCCCAGCGCGGCGCCGACTCCTGCGCCGGCGAGGATGCCGAGAATCACCAACAGCTCGATGAGGGTCATCGACGGGATGCTCCAAGGAGAGGAGTGAACTCGTCCATTCAATCGCCGTGCCCCGCGCTCCTTCGTGGCCCCTCGACGGCGCGCATGCACCTCCTCTCGTCAATCTGTCCCAAGCCCGCCCGTGCGGGCTGACGAAATGGAGCGCCGAGCCGGGCCTCCGTCGAAGTTCCCTCGCGCTCGATGACACGCCCGGGCTTTCGTCGGGGGAGGGGACTCAGGGCCAGGTACTCTCCGGAGTGGAAGGGATTGGGCGCGGCGAAGGAGGCGGTGTGCGGATTTGCGTCTTGGAATGATGGGTTGAAGTCTGTTCTGTGGCAGGATTGGCCGCTGAGGCGTACGGGGCCGGCGAAATGGACTGACATGGATGGCGTTGGTTTGGGCGTCACGCTGGAGGACGCGCGCGCGCGCCGGGGTGTCGAGCCCATGGTGCTCATCACCTTGGGCAGCGTGGCGCTTGTCATTGCCCTGGCGTTGCCGCGAATCCTCGCGCGCGTCAGGGATAGCGATTTCCTGGAGCTGGCGGCGTCCATCCAGGACGACAGCTTCTACTATCTGCTGCCCGCGTATCACTTCAAGACGAAGCTCTTCTTCACCTTCGATGGGCTCACCCCGAGCTATGGCTTCCAGCCCATGTACGAGCTGCTGTTGGCCGGGCTCGCCGTCTTCCACGACGACTTCGAGTCCTTCTTCCGGGGCGCGATGGCGATGGGCGTGTGGCTGCACGTGCTCACCAGCGTCCTCCTCGTGTTGCTGGTGATGCGAGGTGCCGACGCGAAGGCTCCGTGGCTGAGGAACCTGCAACTCGTGCTGGCGGGCGTGGCGGGGCTGTTCTACTTCACGCGCGGCACCGTGCTGCTCAGCGCGATGACGTGCAAGGAGAACGCGCTGACGGCCCTGGTGTTCGTGGGCCTGCTCCTCGTGGCCACGGCGGATGCGCGGACCCCCGCGGAGCGCCGCCGGCTGTCCCTGGTGGTGGGGCTGGGGCTCTCCGCGCTGCTGCTGTGTCGGATGCTGCCCACGTCGCTGGTCATCGCGGGGCTGGTGGGGCTCGGGGCCTTGCTGCGCTGGCGGCGGCCCTGGGAGCTGCTGGGCGCGTTCACGGTGCCGCTCGTGCTGTGGTTCGGTTATGCCACCCTCGCGTTCGGTCACCCCCTGCCGACCTCGGCGCGCGTGAAGGCCCTCGCGTCCAGCTCCCTGCCCATCACCTGGGAGGTGGTGTCCCGAGATGGCTGGGACTACCTGAAGAGCGCGCTGGATTTCTCGATGGGGATGCCGGGGCGGCTGTACCTGCCACAGCAGGATGCGGCGAGGATGGTCTTCGATTCGTCCCGGAGCTCGCTCTGGATGGCCCTCGCCGTGTCGACGCTCGTGGCGCTGGTCGTCGCGGGCCTCTGGCGCAGTCGTCGGGAGCAGAGGGACCTCCAGGTCTCGTCGGGGGTCCTCGGACTGGTGGCCGCGCTCCTGGTGGGCCTGCTCTTCGCCTATGTGGCGCAGGGCTCGCTCATCGCGACGCGCCGGCCCGGCGAGCTCACGTACTACATCTGGTATGTCTTCGATGCGCCGGTGCTGTTCGCCGTGGCGCTCGGCATCGCGTGTGTCCGAGGCCTGTCGATGCTGGAGGCTGCGCGTGAGTCCTGGCGCGAGAAGTCCCTTCCAATGAGGCCCGTGGCACGCACCTTCGCGCTCGGCGTGGTGATGGTGGCGGGGGCGCTGGCGGTGTTCATCGCGCGAGTGCCTCGGGAGTACGGCAAGCTGTCGCGGCTCCAGCCCTTCACGTCCTTCGACCCGGTGTCGCAATCCTGGCCGCACACGATGATTCGCGCGGGTCTGTGGCTGAAGCAGAACGTCCCGCTCCAGCCCGGAGAGCGGGTGGCCTGCTACAGCTGCGGCTCGCTCGGGATGTTGCTGCCCGGGCACGTGATGAACCTGGATGGTCTCGCGAATGATGACTCGGCGCGCTACCTGCTCGGCGGCTCCACCACCACGCCATACGTGACGAAGATGCGCCCTCGCTTCTACATCGACGTCCACCCGGTGGACTTCGACGAGGCGGGCATCCAGGTGAAGCCACTTCACATCCTGCCGTTCGGCTTCAAGCGCAAGCCGGGCTATCTCATCGCGGAGCTGAGCTACCCGACGCCCTGAGAAGGGCAGGCGACCGGGGCCTCGGGGACAGGGGGCGGCCAGACGTGGGACGTTGGCTGGCCGTCATACGGCCTCCTCGGCCGGGAGCCGGACGTCCGCCCCGCACAGGATTCCATTGACTCTCCGGCCCAGCCGTCCTGTCCTGCCGTCATGTTCCGCCGAGCCTGGTTTCCGACCCTCCTCCTCCTGCTCGCCGTCGCGGGCTGCTCGCGCTGTGGCAAGGACCAGGGCCCCGTCGCCCCGAGTGCCTCCGGCCCGGCGCGCTACCTGCCACGCGACGCGCAGGCGTCCGTCGTCATCCACGACCTCGGCGCGCTCGGAGAGAAGCTCGCGCGCTTCCAGCACCTGAAGGTCGCCTCCTTCGCCGCGCAATTGCAGAGCTTCTCCTCCGCGGAGGGCTATGTGAACGCGGTGATGCGCCAGATGGGCGTGGACCTGCGCAGCCGCCAGGCCCTGGAGGCCGCCGGACTCGCCCCGGAGAAGGGCGCCGGCGCGGCCTTCCTCGGTGAGAGCCGCGCCGTCTCCGTCGTCGGCGTCAAGGACGCACAGAAGCTCGAGGAGACCTTCGCCGGCTTCGCGCGCACCCGCCTGGGCGCCTCCGAGCGGAAGGAAGAGGGCGGCGCGGGCGGCAAGCTCGTCACCTTCAGCCGCCCCGGTTCGACCACCGCCGCGCTGGGCCTCTTCTTCATCGACGGCGGCCAGTTCGCCCTCCTGGGTGTGGGCCCGTCCGTCGCGTCGCTGCGGCCCCTGGCCACGCAGCCCGAGGACAAGGCCCTCACGAAGGAGCCCGTCCTCACCGCGTCCCTCGCGCGGCTGCCCTCCAAGCGCGACTTCCACGTGTACCTGCCCGGCGGCGCGGGCCTGCTGGTGCCCGCGGGCACGGTGCAGGGGCTCACGCTCACCGGCCTCGTCGAGGAGCGCGCCCTCACCATGTACGCCGACGCGCCGTGGCCCGACACCAAGCCGTCGCTCGCGGCGTTGGACCCGGTGAAGGACGCCGTGGACCTGCGCGGCTTCCTGCCCCAGGACAGCTTCCTGGTCGCGCGCTTCCAGGGAGACCCGTCGCACCTGGACGGCGTGTGGCCCTACCTGGTCGGCGACTACCTGACGCGCGCGGTGCAGAAGAGCGGGCTCGACGTGAAGGCGGAGGTGCTCGACAACTTCAAGCCGGGCACGGTGCTGGGCATCTCCCTGTCGCCCAAGGTGCAGCTGGGCGCGGGCATGCCCGCGTTGGACCTGCGCCGCACCAACCCGTTCCGCTTCGTGAACCTCGTCGCCCTGTCTGATTTGGAGAACCCGGAGCGCACGAAGGGGATGCTGGAGAAGCTGCCCCAGCTCGCCACCGACTTCGGCGCCAAGGTGGAGGCCGCGGACCTGAAGGGGCAGCGCGTCTACCTCACGTCCTACCGAGCGGGGGAGGGCGCCCACTTCGCGCTCGCGCCCAACGGCAAGCTGCTGGTGGCCTCGCCCCAGTCGCAGCTGGAGGCCTCGCTCGCCGCGCTCACCCAGAAGGCCGCGGAGGGCCAGGTGGCCGCGGACCTGAAGGACGTGGGCAAGGACGCCGCCTTCAGCGCGGTGCTGGATTTGCGGCGCCTGTCGGACTCGGTGAAGAACCTGCCCTCGGAGGCGTGGGGCATCGGCGGCTTCGCCATCAAGGCCACCACCGTGCGCTGGCTGGAGGCCACCGATGACCTGCGCGCGGTGACGCTGGCCGTATCGCGCAAGGAGCGCGCGCTCCAGGCCGAATTGTCCCTGCGCCTCACCCCGACCGCGCCGTCCTCCACCACGACCCAGCCGGCCACTCCGTGATTCAAGCCCGAGACGTCACCAAGGAATACATCGATGGCGATGGCACCCGGGTGCGGGTGCTCGACGGGATGTCCCTGGACGTGGACGATGGGGACTTCGTCGCGGTGGTGGGCCCGTCCGGCAGCGGCAAGTCCACGCTGCTGCACCTCTTGGGCGGACTGGACATCGACTACCGGGGCGAGGTGAGGGTGGGCGGCGTGACGCTCAGCGGATTGAAGGACGCCGCGCTCGCGCGCTTCCGCAACACGCACGTGGGCTTCGTCTTCCAGTCCTTCCACCTCATCCCCAACCTGTCCGCGCTGGAGAACGTGCTGCTGCCCTCGTACTTCGGCCCCCGCACGCCCGAGGCCGTCAAGCGCGCGGAGGCGCTGCTGGAGCGCGTGGGCCTGGGCGCGAAGAAGGACCGCGCGCCGGTGCGCCTGTCCGGCGGCGAGCGTCAGCGCGTGGCCATCGCCCGCGCGCTCTACGGCGGTCCGAAGCTGCTGTTGTGTGACGAGCCCACCGGCAACCTGGACGCGGCCACCGGTGACGGCGTCATCCAGTTGTTCCGCGAGCTGCACCGCGAGGGGCTCACCGTGCTGGCCGTCACCCACGAGGACCGGATGAGCGCCGCCGCCCGGCGCGTGCTGCGGCTCAAGGAAGGCAAGCTCGTGGAGGAGCGCGCGACATCCCAGGTGGCCTCGGGAGGTGTCCCGTGAGACTGGACGCACTGTCGCGACTGGTGCGGCTGAGCCTCGCGCGCGAGCGCCGGGGCGCGTTCTTCTCCGCCTTCGGCGTGGCCATGGGCGTGGGCACGCTCGTGTTCTTCATCGGCCTGGGCCTGGGCGTGGGCGCGGTCATCCGCGAGAAGATATTTCCCACCGACGCGCGCTTGGTGGACGTGGTGCCCTCGTCGGTGTCGCTGGGCTCGCTGCTCGGCGGCGGCAAGCTGGACCGGGAGGCGGTGGAGCGGCTCACCGCGCTGCCCGGCGTGGAGTCCGCGTACCGGAAGATGAACGTGCGCGTGCCCGCGGTGACGCGCTACGACGGCGTCTTCTTCGGCACCCGGCTGCGCATGGGCATGGAGGTGCTGGCCATGGGCGTGGAGCCGGCGCTCGTGAAGGGCGACGTGCAGATGGGCGAGTTCAAGGACCCCGGCGAGGGCCAGCCCATCCCCGCGCTCGTGTCCACACGCCTGCTCGAGCTGTACAACAAGACCTTCGCCCCCGCGCGCAAGCTGCCGCAGCTGTCCGCGAACATGATTGTGGGCTTCGGCTTCCCGGTGGAGTTCAACCGCTCCTACGTGTCCCAGTCCGCCACCGGCCCCACCACGTCCGCGCAGACGCAGGTGGTGGGCGCGTCCGACCGGGCCATGTTCGCCGGCATCACCATTCCGCTGGAGACGGCGGTGCGCCTCAACCGCGCGGCGGGCGTGGACGCGGACAGCTACTCGGGCGTGACGCTGGTGGCCAAGGACCCGTCCCACGTCCCGGCGTTGGTGGACGCGGTGAAGGGGATGGGGCTCGAAATCGATGACCAGGAGAGGCGCATGGCGGAGAACACCGGCGCCGCGGTGGCGCTCACCACGTCCGCGCTGGCGCTCTTGTCCATCCTCATCTGCTTCCTGGCGGCGGTGAACATCGCCCACGCGCTGTCGGCCTCGGTGCGCGCGCGCGCCAAGGAGATTGGCGTGATGCAGGCGGTGGGCGCGTCGCGCGCGGACATCCGGGCCATCGTCTTGGCCGAGGCCGCCGTGGTGGGGCTCGCCGGGGGCGCCATCGGCACCGGGGTGGCGCTCGCCGCGTCCCTCGCCGTCAACCGGCTCGCCGCCAGCTACCTGCCCAACTTCCCGTACAAGCCGGACAGCTTCTTCTCCTTCCCCTGGCCCGTGGTGCTCGGGGGTGTGGTACTGGGACTCCTGGCCGCGTTGGCCGGGGCCTACTTCCCCAGCCGGCGCGCCGCCGCCACCGACCCCGCACGGACGCTCGCAGGATGACGCTTCCCTCCCGTAAGACGCTGTTGGGCAACCTGCTCAGCCTGGCCGCACTCGGTTGGATCTACGGAGGAGACCTCGCCGACGCCGTGCGGGCCCGGAGCGCGGACGTGTCCGCCCTCATCGAGCTGCCCTCGCCGGTGCGGCCCGCGGTGGTGCTCGGCCTGACGGCCCTCGCCGTGGGCGTGGCCATCTTCGGCGGGCTCGCGCGGGGCAGGGCCGACGACTTCAAGGGCTACCGCCTGCTGCCCATCCTCCTGGTGGGCGCGCTCTTCTTCGACCTGATGCTCGCGGAGAGTCGCATCCCCATCGAGTCCACGGACGCGGCCTCCATGGCCCTGCAGCGCTTCCAGAAGCTGGCCCAGGAGCAGTCCACCCAGGACGCCGTCCTGGAGGACCCCCGCGTGCTCCAGACCTTCCTGGAGCAGCTCGGCCGCCCGCCCTACCTGGTGCGGGGGGAGCAGCTCCCCGGATACACCCTCCAGGTCCGAAAGGACTGCGAGGGCCCGGTGCAAGAAGCCCCAGGGGTGCGCCCCGGCACGCTCCTGTACTGCGTGGCCCCCGAGCGCAAGGGCGCGTGGGTGACGCTGGTGGGCCTGTCCGCGGAGACGCGCTTCGGTCCCCCCGAGGTGCTCTCCGTCGGGGGAGAGACGCGCTTCCTGCTCGTGCAGCCCGCCATGGGCGAGGAGTCCCCCGAGCCGGGCACCGCCTTCCGCGACGCACAGGCCCCCTCCGCGGATGTCGCCGCGGACGCGGGGAGCACCTCCAGTCTTCAACCTTGAGAAAAACGCGCCGCTACGCGCCTGTTGCCTGCTCGCCTGGAGGGCGCGTGGGGAGGTGCCGTGTGGTTGACCCTGCGGACGGGCGATCGCTAGGCTCGCGTTGAACGGACCCTCCCCCACGTGACGACCTCTCAACCGAAGCGGCAGCCCATTCCATTTGGGAAGTACCTCCTTCTGGACCGCATCAACATCGGCGGCATGGCGGAGGTGTGGCGCGGCAAGCAGTTCGGCGCGAGCGGCTTCGAGCGGCTCGTGGCCATCAAGCGCATCCTGCCGAACATCGCGGAGGACGAAGAGTTCATCTCGATGTTCATCGATGAGGCGAAGATCAGCGTCCAGCTGAGCCACGCCAACATCGCCCAGATCTACGAGCTGGGGCAGATCGCCAGCAGCTACTTCATCTCGATGGAGTACATCCCCGGCAAGGACATGCGGGCCATCTTCGACCGCTGCCGGAAGAAGGGGGAACCGGCGCCGGTGCCGCTGGTGGCGTTCTGCATCTCCAAGATGTGCGAGGGCCTGGACTACGCCCACCGGAAGAAGGACGGGATGGGGCGGGACATGAACATCGTCCACCGCGACATCTCGCCGCAGAACGTCCTGTTGTCCTTCGAGGGCGAAGTCAAGGTCATCGACTTCGGCATCGCCAAGGCCGCGGGCAAGGCGACCAAGACGCAGGCCGGCATCCTCAAGGGCAAGTTCGGCTACATGAGCCCGGAGCAGATCCGCGGCCTGCCGCTGGACCGCCGCTCGGACGTGTTCGCCATCGGCGTGTGTCTCTACGAGATGCTCACGGGCGAGCGGCTCTTCGTGGGCGACAGCGACTTCAGCGTGCTGGAGAAGGTGCGCAAGGCGGAGGTCCCCGCGCCGTCCACGTACAACCGGCGCATCCCGGAGACGCTCGAGAAGATTGTGATGCGCGCGCTCGCCAAGGACGTGGACGAGCGCTACCAGTACGCCAGCGAGCTGGGCGATGACTTGCAGCGCTTCCTCATCACCAGCGAGACCATCTTCGGCCGCAAGGACCTCATGCAGTACATGAAGTCCACCTTCGCGGAGGAAGTGGAGCGCGAGAAGCAGCGCCTGTCCGACTACGCCGACATCCGTCCCCCCGACGGAATGCTCGCGGCGCTGGACGCGGCCGGCTTCAGCAGCATGCCCTCCTCCCACCAGCCCGCGCCCCAGCCCGTCGCGGCGCCGCCGCCGGTGGCGGTGCCCGTGGTGCAGCCGGTGGCCCCTCAGCCCCGGTCCACCGCGACCATGGGCGCCGTGTCGCCCGGAGGCGTGCGCCGCTCGCCCACGCTGGCCGCGCTGCCCAAGCTGACGGCGGCCACCGCCGCGCCCGCGCCGAAGGAGGACGAGGTCCAGGCCACGCAGCTCGTCTCCAGCGACCACGTCTTCGAGGACAGCCCGGAGCCCACCACGCAGCCGGGCGCCAACGTGGGCCGCACCGTCACCCCGCTGGAGACGCGCGCCCAGGAGGAGGACGAGGACGAGCCCACCACGGGAAAGACGGCCGTCCTGCCGGTGACGCCGCCCCAGGCCCAGCCGCAGCCTCCGCGCCTGTCCCAGGCGTCCATGCCGGTGTTGTCGCCATCCGGCCCGCCGGTGGTGCGGCCCTCGACCACGGTGCCCACGCTGGTGCCGCCCGAGGTCGCCGCGTCGGCGCCCCGGGGCAGCCGGGGTGGGGGAGAGTCGCTGCCGCGCATCGTCCGCGAGACGCCGCCCGACGTGTCGCAGGGCATCTCGCGCTCGGCGCTCCCGCCCGACGTGTCGCAGGGCATCTCCCGGCAGGCGTTGACCGAGGGGCTCCAGGGCGGCTCGCGTCCTCCCTCTCCGCCTCCGATGCTCGGCGCGGGGGCTCCGGTGGCCAAGCCGCCGCCGCGCCCGGTGGCGCACGAGGAGGAAGAGGAGGAGGAGCGCTCGACGACGGCGGTGCCCGCGCTCGGCCGACGCGGCCTGGACAAGCGGGTGCTGTACGCCGTGTGCGGCCTCGTGGCCCTGGTGGTGCTGGGTGGGTTGGGCTGGGCGCTGTCCCGTCCGGGGCAGGGCTACGTGATGCTGGACCTGCAGCGCGTGCCGTCGGAGGTGCGCGGCCGGGTGCAGGTGCTGCTGGACACCCAGCCCATCGCGGTGGAGGGCAAGGGGACGTCGGTGCTGCGTGAGGTGACGGCCGGCCAGGTCATGGTGACGGTGAGCGCGGAGGGCTACAAGACCTTCGTCCGCACAATCGAGGTCAAGAGCGGCAAGGAAGTCATCCCGGTGGAGGTGGTGCTGGAGAGCCTGGTGCGCACCGCGTCGCTGGTGCTCGTCACCCAACCGGCCGACGCCCAGGTGAAGGTGGACGGCAAGGTGGTGCGCGAGCAGGGCCAGACGGACGCGTTCATCAAGGGCGTTCCGGTGGGCGCGGACCCGTGGGTGGTGGAGGTGAGCGCCCCCCAGCACAAGGCCGCGTCCAAGCGCGTGGCGGCGTCCGGTGAGGGGCCGACCGAGGTGGCGGTGAAGCTGGAGCCGGTGGTGTCCAAGCTGTCGGTGCGCATCGACTCCAAGCCGGCCGGCGCGGTCATCTTCGCGGGCAGCCGGGAGCTGGGGGCGACGCCCACCACGGTGCAGGTGTCGCCGAACGAGCGCCAGCTCACCCTGAAGCTGCGCTGCCACAACGACGCGGAGGTGGAGGTCCCGGCGCCCGAGGCCGGAGAATCCATCGCCACGACGACGGTTTCGCTCAAGCGCCAGCCGCGCTGCCGTTAGATTCCATGAAATCGAGCCCCGCTTCCCTTCGTGGGAAGCGGGTGTGTCGACTCCCTTTCGTGGGGAGTGACAGGAGGCGTGTGTCCGTGAGCAAGGTACGCAAGGTCCACAAGGAAGATCCGCTGGCGGACCTCCCCCGCTGGGCGCAGCAGCTTGCGCGCAAGTACTACACGAAGACGGTGAGCACCTTCCTGCTCTACGGAGCAGTGAGGGACCTGCAGCCGCTCAAGATGGAGGACGAGTCCTTGGGCTTCGGCACGCTCAAGACGTTCCTCTCCGAGGAGCTCTTCGGCGGAAGAGACCACGTCCTCTTCTATGATCGCTCGTCGGGCATCCGCTCGGCCACGCCGGAGACGCAGAAGGACCTGGCGCGGACGATGTCCGGGTACGACGCGATGTACGGCACGGACTACGCCAAGGTCATGCCGAGAGACCCGGGTCGGGCGCTCCAGATTCTGGAGAACTTCCTGCGGATGCGGCTGAGCGAGGGGCGCTCGCTGGCGCTCATCATCGACTTCGCGGAGACGCTGGTGCCGGGCGGCGAGATTTCGCACCTGTCCTCCGAGGACCGCTTCGTGCTGGCCACGTTGGACAAGTGGGCGCACGACCCGCAGTTCCTCGCGGGCGACGTGTCCGTGGTGCTGCTGGCGGAGAACCTGGCGGACATCGCGCCGCGCATCTCCCGCAACCCGTACGTCGCGCCGATTGAATTGCCGCTGCCCACCGAGGAGGAGCGGCTGGAGTATGTGCGCTACAAGCTGGAGGGCAAGCGGCTGCAGTCGCTGTCGGACGTGCCGCTCGCGGGCCTGGCGAAGATGACGGCGGGCCTGTCGCGCATCAACCTGGACCGGGTGCTCACCGAGGCGCTGGAGCGCGAGGTGCGCATCACCTCCGAGCTCCTCAAGGAGAAGAAGAAGGAGATCATCCAGGCGGAGTGCCACGGCCTGTTGGAGTTCATCGAGCCGGCGCACACGCTGGACGCGGTGGCGGGCCACGCCAAGGCGAAGCAGATGCTGCGGCAGGCGGCCTCGGCGCTGAAGAAGGGGCGCCTGGAGGTCATGCCCATGGGCTACCTGCTGTCGGGCCCCGTGGGCACGGGCAAGACGTTCATGGTGAGCTGCTTCGCCGGAGAGATTGGCATCCCGGTGGTGAAGTTCCTGAACTTCCGCAGCCAGTGGCAGGGCGTCACCGAGGCCAACCTCGAGAAGATCTTCAACCTGCTCAAGGCGCTGTGGCCGGTGGCGGTGATGATCGACGAGGCGGACACGTTCCTGGGCAACCGCGACTCGGGCGGGGACTCGGGGACGAGCAGCCGCGTGTTCGGCTCCATTGCCTCCTTCATGGGCAACACGCAGTACCGCGGCAAGATTGTCTGGTTCCTGATGACGGCGCGGCCGGACCTGCTGCCCATCGACCTGAAGCGGCAGGGGCGCGCCGAGGAGCACCTGGCGCTCTTCTATCCGCAGACGGACGCGGAGCGCGACGAGCTGTTCGCGGCCATGTCCAAGAAGACGGGCGTGTCCGTGGAGGGCATCGAGTCCTACTCCAAGCTGATTCCGGAGGGCGTGCGCGCCTTCAGCGGCGCGGACATCGAGGCCGTCATGGTGCGCTCGAAGTTCCGCGCGCTGGCCGAGGGGCGCGAGGCCGTGTCCAAGGAGGACCTGGTCGCGGTGCTCGCGGACTTCGTGCCGCCCAGCTACCCGCTGGAAATCGAGCTGCAGAACCTGGTGGCGGTGCAGGAGTGCACCAGCCGCGAGCTGCTCCCGGAGGTCTACCGCTCGGTGGACCGCGACCTCATCACCCGTCGGGTGCGGGAGCTCAAGGCGCTGCTCGAGGAGGGGTAGCGGTTCGTCAGTCAGGAGACCGGCACCGGGGCGACGGCGCCCAGGTGCGGGTCGTTCACGTGCTCCACGATGGCCACGCGGTCCCCCGCGGACAGCGCGTCGTGGAGCACGATGATGGCTTCGTTCGAGTGACGGATGCAGCCATGGGACACGTCCATGCCGAGCAGGGCGGGGGCGTTGGTGCCATGCAGCTCCTCGGCGGAGTGGCGTCCGTCCGCCCACGACAGGTCCAGGATGCGCGTGCCGAAGACGTGCTTGTCGTTCCAGAGGCGCGCCCCGGCGGCCTCGGCGGCGGCTTGGTCCAGACGTGAGCGGACGACCTTGAGGCCCGCGCGCGTGGGCGTGGCCTGGGTACCCGAGGCGTTGGGGAAGATGTCCACCAGCCGCCCCTCGGAGTCGTAGAGGAACGTGCGGTGCTCGCGCAGCGCGACGATGACGCGCACGGGCTGGCCCTCGTAAACGGCGGGAGGAATCCCGCGCGACTGTCCACGGGCACCGGGCGCGGGCGCCAGTGAGTCGAGCGCTTTGAGCGTGGCCGCGTCCAGCGCGCCCGTCACCTTGACGCCCGGCAGCGTGCGGCTGGCGTGGACCTGGAAGTTGCGCAGCGCGCGGACCGTCTGGGGGCCGAATTGTCCGTCGGCGCCGCCGTGCAGAGCGAAGCCCATTTCGAGCAGCGCGCCCTGCACCGCGCGGATGCCCTCACCGCGTGAGCCCGGGCCGAGCACCTCCTGTCCCGAGGCCACGGGCGACAGCTGCACGACGCCAGTGAAGCGCGCATTGCCGAGAGGGGAGGGCGAGGGAGTCCACGTGGAGAGCCCCCATCCGCTCACCGCGCCTGCGCGTGGGGTGGTGTCGTGTTGGAGAACCAGCGACGAGGGGCCTGGCTTCATGGCGCCGAAGTCATCCGCGGACACCCGTGAGGCGCGCGCCTTCGCGTCCGCCGGACTCGCGGACGGCGGGAGCGTGAGTCCCGGCTCGACGGAAGCGACTGTTCGCGAGTGGGCATCCAGTTCGCCGACGTCCGACACGCGCGTGCGGTCGCCGAACCACGGGGTGGCGCGGGTGACTGGGTCCGGAGGGAGGCCCTGGCGTGAAGTGGACCCGGTGAGGTCGCCGCGCGTGACGCCGGCCCGCACGGCGGTGTCTTCGATTTGAGACGTCCCGATTCCGTGGGCGGGACGTCTCATTACCGGGATACTGGAGACCTGCCGTGGTGCTGGCTCCACGATGTTGCCGGAGGCCCGGGGAAGGTGTGTCCCGAGGCTGCTCGGTGTGAGGAGCGGGTCCGCGTCGGTCGGGAAGGGGTGGGTGAGAGCGCCGTTCCGCGAAATGGGCGAGGTCATGCGCCCACCCGATGCAATTCACTCGCCCGGCGTCATCGTGTCCGGAAGGCCCCTGTCGTGAAGGCGCTCACGGCGCGCTCAGCGAGAGGACCTTGCCAGTGGGGATGGTGCGGTGGTCCTTGATGTTGTTCCACCGCATGATGTCCTGGACGCTGACGCCGTAGCGCTGCGCGACGGACCAGAGCGTCTCGCCCTCGGCCAGCGCGTGCACCTTGCCGCCGCTCACGGGCTTGCCCGCGTTCGACGCGACCTGCTTGGCCACCACGACGGTGCCCGCGCGCTCCTGCACCTGCGCCGTGCCCTGGGGCCACACGTACACGAGCGAGCCCACCTGCAGCGTCGGGTTGCGCCGGCGCAGGTTGTTCCACTTCTTCAAGTCATCCACCGACACGTTGAACTTGGTCGCGATGACCCAGAGGCTGTCGCCGGACTGCACGCCGTACGTCACGCGCGTGCGGCCGTTGAGCGTCTCCGTCTTCACGGGGCCCGCGGCCACGGGGCCCTTGGGCGTGCCGGCCGGCACCTCGTCCTCGGGGCGGTGGGCCACGACGCCGCTGCGGCGGGCCTGGGCCACCTTGCTCGCGATGGCGCCGCCCGTCGCTGCCGCGGCCTTGCTCGCGGGGATGGGGATGACCAGGTCCGCGCCGAGCTTCAGCGTGCGCGCGCTCTTGAGCCGGTTCATCTGGAGGATGGCCTCGGAGGCCGTGCCGTAGCGCTCCGCGATTTGCGACAGCGTGTCGCCGCGCTTTACCTTGTGCACGCGGAAGGTCAGCCGCTCCGCGGGGGAGATGCGCTTGAACCCCTCGACGAACTGGGGGCCCGCGCCCTTGGGCAGCCGCAGCTTGTAGGGGTGCTTCGTGCTCGCGGGCGGCGTGCACCAGCGCTTGAGCTCCGGGTTCAGGTCCTGCACGTCCTGGATGTTCACGCCCGCCGCGCGGGCCACCACGTCCAGGTCGGTGGCGTCGGTGAGCTCCACCTCGTCGAACTCCAGGGGCCGCTCGTAGTCGAACTCCTCGTCGGAGAAGCCGAACGCGGAGGGGTTCTTCGCGACGAGCGCGGCGGCGATGAGCTTGGGCACGTAGTGCTTGGTCTCCTTCGCCAGACCCTTCTCCTCGGCGAGCGCCCAGAAGTCGCGCGTGCCGTGGCGTTCAATCATGCGCCGCACGCGGCCGGAGCCCGTGTTGTAGCCGGCCCACGCCAGGTACCAGTGGCCCAGCTCGCGGTAGAGGTCCTTGAGGTAGGTGGCCGCGGCGTGGGTCGCCTTGAGGGGGTCCCTGCGCTCGTCCACCCAGAAGTCCTGCTTGAGGCCGTACTGCTTGCCCGTGCTGGAGATGAACTGCCAGGGGCCGGAGGCGTGCGCCCACGAGTAGGCGTGCGCGGAGAAGCCGCTCTCGATCATCGCCAGGTACACGGTGTCGAGCGGCATCCCGTGCTTCTCGAGGATGGGCTGCATCACCGGCAGGTAGCGCGCGGAGCGGGACATCCACTTGCGGAACCAGCGGCGACCGGGCCCCTGGAAGAACTGGATGTACTGCGCGACGAGGGGCTGCATCTCCACCGGGATGTCGTAGCGGTCCTGGATGCTGCGGACGTCGAACGTGGCCAGGTTGGTGATGAGCGGGAGCTGCTCGGGGGAGTCGTCCTCGCGGAAGGTGGGCTCCTCGAGCGCGTCCAGCATGCGCATGCGCAGCGGGTTGGCGAGGCCCAGGCGTCGCAGCGACTGCATCACCTCGGCGCTCGGCTTCGCGGTGGGGTCCAGCGTCACGCTCTCCAGCGCGCGCATCTCCTCCAGCTCCGCGGACTCGGACTCGACCACCTCGCGCGTGGCCTCCGGCTCCTCGTCGGCTTCGTCGGGAGCTCCAGCGAGGGCACGTGCCTCGTCGGCCTCGTCATCCCCCGGCGCGACATCGGCGGCGGGGGCCACCGGCTCCTGCTTGCCCGCCGTGGACGCCATGCCGGTACTCGAAGTGCCCTCGGCCTTCACGTCTTTCGCCGCGTCGGTGGTGCTCGCGGCGGGAGGCACGACAGCGTTCGATGAGCCCTCAACCTTCGTGCCCTTCGCCACCGTCGTCGCGGAGGCCGCGCCCGTAGGCGCCGAGACACTCTCGGCCTTTGTGTCCTTCGCCACCGTCGTCACTGAAGCCGAACCCGTAGGCGCCGAGACACTCTCGGCCTTCGTGTCCTTCGCCACGGTCGTCGCGGAAGGCGAGCCCTCGGGCGCCGAGGCCCCCTCGACCTTCGCGCCCTTTGCTGCCGTCGTTGCCGAGGCCCCCTCGACCTTCGTGCCCTTCGCTAAGTCCGCCGTGCCTGCGCGCGACGGCTCGGTCGCCGGCCCGGTGGGGCGCGAGGCCGTGCCGCTGTCTGGCATGCTCGGCCGCGCGGCGGGAGCAGTGGCGGTGTCCGTCGCGGGCTTCAGCTGAGCCGCAGCGGGCGCCGGCGTCTCGTTCGCGGCGAGCATGCGCATGCCGGCGGGAGGCGGCGGCATGGGTGGCGGCACTCCCTGCGAGGCAGGAAGCGAGGCCAGGTTCAGCACGAGGAGGCAGAAGGGCAGCATGCGGTCGCAAGAAGAGTGCGCCCAGAAGCAGGCGAAGCCCCAAGTATTCGCCCTTTTTCTTGACAGTCAAACAACGAGTCGCCCGGTATGGCCGAATGAAGCACCCACCGTGGGTGCGGCCTGCCAGGCAAACGCTGCGGGTTTACGGCTTCGCGGGTTTGCGCTCGTCCGCCGGCTTGTCGGGTGACACGGCGTCCGAGGGCTTCCCGTGGCCCGGTCCCAGGATTCGCGGCAGGTACGTCGCGAAGTCGAAGTGCGGCGAGTTCTCCGGGTTGTGGCAGGTGACGCAGAGCGCTTCACCCGGCGACGCGATGATGTTGTCCGCGCTCGGCTCGTCCGCGTGCTCGGAGCCAGGACCGTGGCAGCTCTCGCAGCCCACGTCCTCGCGCCCCGCCACCTTGTCCAACCGGCACACGCCGCCCGGCTGCTCCCAGCCCGTCACATGACAGCCCACGCAGTTGAGGTGGTGCTGCTTGCCCACCTCCTCCAGCGTCTCCCACGCGTGGTGGTGCTTGGACTTCTCCCAGACCGGGAAGCTCTCCTCATGGCACGAGCGACACGGCTCGTTGCCCACGAAGCCCGCCTGTCCCTTCGCGGGAGCGGGGCAGTCCTGGCCGTGCTCCTTCGCCCACGCGAGGTTCAGCTTGCCCACCTCCGAGTCGTAGCGCGCCACCAGCGCCTGCGCGTCCGGCAGCGACGGCAGCCCCGACTCCAACGGCACGAAGCGCACCGTGAAGCCATTCACGTCGGGCGACGCGGCGGGCGGCGCCGACACCAGCGCCTGCTTGCGCGCCACCAGCTCGTCGCGCTTGCCCTGCTTGAGCGCCTTGAGCTTCGGGTCGATGCCCGGGAGGTTGATCTCCTTGTCCAACAGCGTCGTGCGCTGCTCCAGCGCGGCCACCTCGCGCTCCAGGTCGGCCTGTCCCTTCTGGAGCGAGAAGCTCCCGGGCGCCTTCGCGTAGCTCAGGTCCACGCGCACCAGCGAGCGGCCCTTGCTCTGCGGCGCGACGACGGGGACCGTGGCCTTCACCAGCCGGTTCTGCTCGCCGCTCAGCTCGGACGCGGAGCGGGTGGCCACCAGCACGTCCACCGCGAGCCCCGGCAGCTCCGCCGCCTTCTGCGCCTCCTCCAACGGCGCATCCAACAACCCCAGCACGAAGTCCGCGCCGTCCGAGCGGGCCTTCGCGCTCGCCGCCACCAACTGCTCCGGCGAGTCCGCCGCCACCACGCCCACCTTGCGAGGACCCGCGGGCAGGAGCTTCACCGCGCCGTCCGCCACCTCGGGCAGCCCCAATCCCTGACGGAAGGCCGCGCCGCGCGTGTCATCCAGCGGGCCGGTGGCGCGCACCGACAGCCCCATCATCCGCATGGCGTCCGCGAGCGCCTTCGCCTTCAGCTCCTCCTGCGGCACCTGCCCGGGCTTGAGCGTCTTCTCACCGAAGAGGCTGTTGCCGCCGTCCACGTACAGCACGGGCAGCGCGCCCTGGCGGGCCTCGCTCACCTGGAAGGCCGCGCGGGCGATGCCACCGCGCATGTTCTCGCTGCAGCCGCACGGGCCCAGATAGCCCTGCGTGTCCGCGGAGACGAAGAGGATGGCGCCCGAGGTGGAGGACGCGGCCGCCGGGGACGCGCCCGCCTCGGGAGTCTCCGGCGGGCGGGGGGTGGGGTCCGTGCGCCTGCAGCCTCCGAGCACCAGCACCAGGCCCCAGAGGGCGGCGACCAGGACGGGGCGCGGCATGCGAATCACCAGAGGATGCTCTGCACCAGCTCGTCGATCTTCTCGCCCATGGCCTCCAGCCCGTTCTCCTTGGAGAGGAAGCCGTCGGCGCCCACCTGCTCGGCCAGCTTGGACAGCTCCACGTCCGGCAGGCTGGAGAACAGGACGATGGGGATGTCCTGGGTGCCGTACTCGTTCTTCAGGGTGCGACAGATGTCGGTGCCCTTGGCCTCGGGCATGTGGATGTCCGTGAGGATGAGGTCCGGGCGCCACGTCTGGAGCGTCTTCTCGAACTCCATCAGCGTGGAGGTGGCGATGACTTCGTAGCCGCGCGCTTCCAGCACGGCCTTCTCCATGGCGAGCGTGATTTCGCTGTCGTCAATCAGGAGGATTCTTCGCTTCTCGGACACGTCGACCTTCCTTGGGCGCCGTTTCTATCCTACCCCCAGCCGGCGCACCAACGCCTTTCCCACGGGGTGAGAGGGGGTGGTGTCCCCGGCGTCCCCCTTGGCGCCCCTCCGCCGGGGGGCCAGGCCCCGACTTCTTCCGGCAAAGGGGCCGAAAAGGAGTAAGGAGGGCCGCATGATGCACACAGACGGAAGGGCCTGGATGGCCCTCCTCGTGATGGGGCTCGTCCTCGGGGCGCTGCCCTCCCAGGCGCTCAACTCGGGTCTGCCGCCACCCTCGGCGGCGATGGACCGCCAGACGCCCCACGCCACCGCGCAAGGCTTCCTGTCCGCCGCGCACCGGGGGGACTACGCCACCGCGGCCCACTACCTGGACCTGGACTTCATCCCCAAGGCCCAGCAGCCCGAGCGCGGCGCCCAGCTGGCGCGCCGGCTCAAGTTCGTGCTGGACCGCAAGCTCTCCATCGACCTGTCGGCCCTCTCCAAGGCCCCCGAGGGAGACCCGGCCGACCCGCGCTTCGACCTGGTGGGCACCATCCCCCTGGACGGGGCCAACGTGAGCGTCCGGCTCCAGCGCGTGACGCAGGACGGCGCGCTGCTCTGGGTCTTCAGCGAGTCCACCGTCCGGCTGGTGGACCCCCTCTTCGAGGCGTATGGCCCCCGCGTGGCCGAGTGGCTGCCGCCGTTCTTCTTCTCCGGAACGGTGCTGGGCCTGGAGCCGTGGCAGTGGCTGGGCCTTTTGGTGGTGCTGCTCGCCTCGGTGGGGCTGGCGCTGCTCCTGGAGAAGGTGTCGCTGGCGTTCGGCCTGAGGCTGGCGCGCTGGACCCAGATTGAGCTGGACGACCAGCTGGTGGCGGCGGGGAAGGGCCCCTTGCGGCTGCCGTTCTTCGCGGTGCTGCTGGCGGTGGGCACGTCCTTCCTGCTCCTGCCGCGCCCCACGCAGACGGTGTTCAACCGGGTGAGCTACTCGCTCATCATCGTCGCGGTGGCGTGGTTCATCCTGCGCTTCCTGCGGGTGTTCGCGGACTTCATCCAGAACCGGGTCAATTCCGAGAGCCGAGACCCGGCCCGGGCGCGCTCGCTGCGCACCCAGTTCGCCGTGCTGCGCGCCGTCTTCGAGGCGGCGACGTACGTGGTGGCCGCGGCCCTGCTGTTGATGCAGTTCGAGGTGGTGCGCAACGTCGGCGTGTCGCTGCTCGCCTCGGCCGGTATCGCCGGCATCGTGATTGGTCTGGCCGCGCAGAAGTCCATCGCCACGCTGCTGGCGGGCATCCAGCTGTCCATCACCCAGCCGGTGCGCATCGGCGACCAGGTGGTGGTGGAGACCGAGTTCGGCACCGTGGAGGAGATCACCCTCACGTACGTGGTGCTGCGCGTCTGGGACCAGCGCCGCATGGTCATCCCCATCACCTACTTCCTGGACAAGCCCTTCCAGAACTGGAGCAAGGTCAGCCCCGAGCTGCTCGGCGCCGTCACCCTCCAGGTGGACTACTCCACGGACGTGGATGCGCTGCGCGGGGAGCTCAAGCGCATCCTCGACCACGAGGCCAAGGCCCTGTGGGACGGCCGGGTGCAGACCGTCGTGGTGCTGGAGGCCCAGGACCGCACGCTCACCATCCGCGCCCTCGTCAGCGCCGCCAACCCGGACAAGCTCTTCGAACTGCGCGCCCTGGTCCGAGAAAAGCTGGTCATCTTCCTGCGCAACCACCCCCAGTGGTTGCCCTTCACCCGCACCGAGTCCCGGCAGGCCCCCGTCGTGCAGGCCGACCCCCAGCCGGACGCTCCCCAGGACGCCAGTCCTCCGGGGCCTCGCACTTCCTGAGAGAACGGCCCCGGGCCCAAGGTGCGCTTGCCAGCCCGGGCGGTGTTTTGAATATTGGCGGGGGCCGGACGTCGGAAGCAGTGGAATTTTCGCACCTACCGCATGTGGGAGTCTTCGAGATGAAGCGTCATTCCAGGTTGTGCGGAGCCCTCCTGTCGCTGGCCGTGGCGGCGCCGTTGACCGCGGCCGCGCAGGAACGTGGCCGCACGGATGGGCCCGAGGAATCCGAATATGGCAAGGGCGGCTACTCGGGTTCGAGCAACACGGGCGTGTCGTTCCAGCTCGAGTGGGGCGCGGCCGTCAACGCCGATGAGCCTCCCCGGGACGCGCCCGAAGGCCCCCCGCTCTATGTCGGCGCCACGGTGTCCTGGTGGGGCGCGGACTGGTTCGCGCTCGACGCCAACGTCACTTACGTCTTCGACGGCGGCCGCACCAACGTCATGGTGGGCCCGCGCTTCCGCAGCTGGGGCTGGCCGCTGGTGTTCTCGCTAGGGCTGAAGGCGGGCGCCATCTACACGCCCGACTACGTGGACGACTCGTCCGGGAGCGGGCGGGGGGACAAGGAGGAGCTGCACTTCGGCATCTCGCCCCAGGTGGGCGCGGAGGTGCTCATGGGCTCGCGCGACCAGGTGTCGCTCGGGTTGTTCTACACTCCGGACATTCCCATCGGCGGTGGCGGCGTGACGCACCGGTTGGGCATGGCCGTGGGTTATCGCTTCTAGAGGGGGAGGTCCCGACATGATTGCCCAAGTCCTCGCGGCGACCCTGGCGCTGGCGGCGAGCCAGTCGCCCGTCAGCCTGTCCACGGCGAATGGAAGCCCTCGAATCGCCCTGCCGTTCCCCGAAGGGAACGTGCAGACCTACAACATCATCCAGTGGGACCCGAACAACCTGCCGCGCATCTACGAGCGCTCGGACCAGCTGCCCCTGACGGACGAGGAGCTGACCAAGCTGTCCCAGGCGGGCTTCGAGCCGGCGGACCTGGTGAAGATGATTGAAGAGCGCCGCTGCGCGTGTGACGCGAGCGCGGACGGGCTCATCAAGCTGAAGAAGGCGGGCGTGGACAAGAAGGTGCTGGCGGCGGTGTCCCGCCACGGCATCACGCCCAACCGCGAGCTGGAGCTGCTCATCACCCTGGACTTCACGGGGGAGAGCCGCGTGGCGCGCGAGGCGTTCCTCTACTTCTTCGTGGAGGACGGGGACCTCACCCGCGTCTTCACGGCGAACATCTCGGAGCTGCTGCAGCGTCGCAACCGCCACGAGACGAACGTGGACCGCAGCGACATCCTGGTGGCGCGCACCGTGCGCCGGGTGCAGCTGGCCGGCCGCGTGCCCCTGAAGACGTACGGCAAGCACGCGGTGATGGTGGCCGCCAGCGCCAGCCCCACGCTCACCCATCCCTCCCAGCTCAACGCGCAGGAGCGCTCGAAGGCGCAGACGTACACCTTCGACTATCCGCGCGCCTCGCTGATGAGCCAGTGTCGCCTGACGGCCGGCTACCGTCGCGACGCGGTGCTCGCCTACAAGTGGAACTTCGAAGGCAGCCGCTTCGAATGCGAATGGAACTAGGAGTCACCTCACCATGAAGATTCATCGCCTGCTTTTGTCCGCCTGCCTCGTCGCCTCGCTCGCCGCGTGTGGTGGTCCGCGTGCCTTCACGCGTGGCACGTACGAGGACCCGAACGAAATCGAGATGCTGTCGGACCAGTTCAACGAGAACGACCTGCAGCTCATCGCCAAGAAGATGGCGGAGTCGCTGGCCTCCTCGCCGCGCTTCTCCACGCCCCGGCCGGACGGCTCGCTGCCCATCGTCCTCGTGGGCAAGCTGAAGAACAGCACCTCCGAGCACATCGACATGCGCTCCCTGGGTGACAAGATTCAGACGGCGCTCGCGCAGACGGGCCGCTTCGCCATGGTGGACCAGGCCGCGCGCCAGGACATCGCGGAGGAGTACGAGTACCAGCAGTCCGGCTACGTCAACCCGAACGCGGCGAAGGGCCCCGGGCAGCAGGTGTCCGTGGACTTCCTGATGTCGGGCGACCTGGCCTCCATCATCCAGGAGGTCGGCCGCGACAAGCTCGTGTACTACAAGATGACCGCGAAGCTCAGCAACGTGCGCACCGGCCTCATCGAGTGGACGGACGAGAAGCAGATCCGCAAGAAGTTCGAGAAGCGCGGCGTGAGCTGGTAGCTCCGTCGACGGTGGCCGCCGGCTCGTGGTGAAGGCTCGACTGCTCATGATTCCTCTCCACCACCCTCCGGCGCGCCCCCGTGGTTGGGGCTCGCTCGCGCTGGTGAGCGTGCTGCTGTTGTCCGGCTGCGCGGGGGACTACGTGTCCCGCACGCGCGGCGTCCGTGAGTCGTATCAATCGGGGCGCTACAACGAGGCCCTGTCCGAGCTGGATGCCCTGTTCAAGGACGGCTCGTCGAAGGACACGCTGCTCATCCTGTTGGACAAGGGGATGGTGCTGCACTCGGCCCGCAAGTGGGCGGAGAGCAACGCGGTGCTGGAGCAGGCGGAGAAGCTCAGCGCGCAGCTCGACGCCGTCTCCGTCAGCGAGGAGGCCGGGGCGCTGGTGACCAACGAGCGCCAGCGCGCCTACCGCGGCGAGGACTTCGAGAAGCTGATGATCTCCGTCGTCCAGGCGCTCAACTACGCGGAGCTGGGCGATGACGAGGCGGCCATGGTGGAGGTGCGCCAGGTCAACGAGCGCCTCCAGAAGATGGTCGTCGAGGAGAAGAAGCCGTACCAGCAGCTCGCCATCGCCCGCTACCTGGGCGGCGTCATCCGCGAGGACCAGCGTGACTGGGACGCGGCCTACATCGACTATGCGAAGGCGTATGAGCTGGAGCCCCGGCTGGGCGAGCTGGCGGAGCCGCTGCTCCGACTGGCGAAGTACACCGGGAGGGACCAGCTCTACGAGGAGCTGAAGGCGAAGTACCCCGGCGTGGAGCACCCTCCGCTGGCGCGGGACGAAGCCCAAATCGTCGTCGTCGTGGAGGCGGGGCTCTCCCCGGAGAAGCAGCCCGCGTCGCGCGACGTCAACGGCGGCAGCCTCATCGAGGTGCCCGTCTACCGGGACAGGGGCAGCGCGCCGCAGGTGGGCGTGACGCTGGGCGAGCAGCACGTGCGCGCCGTCACGGTGACGTCCATGGCGGACGTGGCGCGGCTGCACCTGGACACGCGCATCGGCGGGATGCTGGCGAAGCAGATTGCCGGCGTGGCCGTGAAGGCGGGCCTGGCGGCGGGCGTGGGCGCGGCGACCAAGAGCGAGGAGCTGGGCGCGCTGGCGTTCCTCATCCTCAACGCCGGGAACGCCGCGGACCTGCGTTCCTGGCTTTCCCTGCCTGCGGAGTTCCAGGTGGCCCGCTTCCGGGTGGCGGCGGGGAGCCACGTGGTGCGGGTGGAGGGGGGCGGGAGGGTGTCGGAGCACACGGTGGACGTGAAGCCGGGACGCGTCGGATTGTTGGTGGTGAGGCGCTACTACTGACGTGACGGATTTGTTGTAGGGTGCGCGCCCCATGTCGGTCCTGGCCACGGTGGCCCTCTACTCACTCATCGTCGTCATCGGCGCGCTGTTGGGCGCGCTGGTGGTGCTGTGGAACCAGAAGCAGACGCAGTTGGTCCGCTTCCTGGCCTTCGCCGCCGGAGTGATGTTGGGCGCGGCGTTCTTCCACATGCTCCCGGAGGCGTACGAGGGCGGAGGCTGGTGGGCCTTCGCGCTGGTGCCCGGGGGCTTCGTCTTCTTGTTGGTGCTGGAGCGCTACCTGGTGGCGCACGCGGGGGAGGACCTGCCCGGCGACCACATGTCCGGCCACGGCCGTCACACGGAGCCCGGCCAGGTGCTGGGGCTCACGGCGTTCCTCGGCCTGTCCACGCACACGCTGTTCGACGGAA
This sequence comes from Myxococcus fulvus, assembly GCF_900111765.1. The sequence goes on along the minus strand of NZ_FOIB01000002.1, from coordinate 449,315 downwards.
TCGCGCTGGGCTCGGCGGTGGAGGAGGGCGTCGGGTTGATGGCGCTCATCGCCATTGTCGCGCACAAGGTGCCCTCGGCGCTGTCGCTCGCGTCCATCCTGAAGACGGAGGGTCGCTCGAAGGGGTCCATCCTCCTGCTCTCCACGCTGTACGGGCTGATGGTGCCCGCGGGCGCGCTCATCTACTTCGGCTTCGACGCGGTGCTGCGCTTCGAGAGCATGGCGCCCAAGGCGCTCGCGTTCTCCGCGGGCACGTTCCTGTACATCGCCGTGTCGGACCTGCTGCCGCACGTGCACCGCCACGGCAAGGACCAGCCGGGCCGCAACGTGTTGGCGCTCTTCGTGGGCCTGGCGCTCATGTTCGCGCTGGCGCGGCTGGTGGGCCACCCGGCGCACTGAGGTCCTCGAGCCTCCCTGTCGTCGAGGAGGCCCGAGGGGGTCTTCGCGGCGGAGTGGAGGCTCACGCCGCCGCCGCCGGCATCGTGGGGACGAGCGAGCTTTGCGACAGGCACCGGGTGATGCAGGCGAGCAGCTCGGTCAGGTCCCCGGACTTCCTCAGGAAGACGTCGCCCGAGAGGCTCGCGAGCCGCTCCATGCTGCTGTGGACGATGCGCGGGACGTGGCGCAGCGTCTCATCGGCGCGCAGGTGCCGGCACAGCTCCAGGCCGTTCATCCCCGGCATCGACACGTCGGTGAGGATGAGGTCCGGGGGGAGTGCCTGCGCGAGCGCGAGGGCCATCTCACCGTCGCGGGCCGAGGCCACCTCCCAGCCCTCACCCCGGAGGGCCTCGGTGTAGATCTCGAGAAGGGTGGAGTCATCGTCGACGAGAAGGATGAGAGCCATTGCGAGTGTCTCCAGCAGAGGCGGCCTTGCCGCTGTTCCACTGTCCTGGTGACGCGTCAGGGTGGCTGTGAATTCAAGGGGAGAGGCTTTGGCTCGACGACGACCGAGCAGCCTGCCGGGCGCTCGTGATTGACACTTTCGGTGTCGAGCGTCCGACCCGGGCGTGAGACAGCGCCGGCCCCCTGTCCGTCTGCCCGCCCTGTCGCTGCGCGAACGGGGGCGAGGACGCACCCTCGGGAAGAGTCGGCCCGAGCGGCGCGAGGTGCGCGGGGCTCGTGGCCCGACGAGGAGGCGGACACGTCATGCTCACCGTGGGCGACCTGATGACCCGGGATGTCGTCACGCTGGACGAGACCGATGACCTGGTCCGTGTGGACGACTTGTTGAAGCTCCATCACATCCGCCACCTGCCCGTGGTGCGCGACGGCCGGCTGGTGGGGATGGTGAGCCATCGCGACCTCCTCCGCGCGCTGTCGCGTCAGCTCGCGGCGCCCGGCCACGAGCCCATCTCCGTCACCCGCCTCATGTCACGAGACGTGGAGATGGTGCGGCCGGACCTGCCGGTGCGAGAGGCCATCTACAAGCTCCTGGACCATCGCTTCGGCTGTCTGCCCGTGGTGGACCGCGAGCGCAGGCTGGTGGGCATCATCACCGAGGCGGACTTCATGCGCATGGCCGCGAGGCTGCTGACGGCCGCGGAGGCCCGCCGGGGAGACGCGTCGGAGGCCTCCGCTCACTAGGGCGGGCCGGTGCGCGCCCATGCACGAGGACGCTTCCATGCCGGATGACGGCTCCGCGCGCGACCCGTCGGAGCCCGGCTCTCGGCGACACAGCGTGTGGGGCTGGTTGCCGGGCGTGGTGCTGCTCGTCGCCTTCACGGCGTTCGTGGTGCTGCGCTTCGGGGAGGAGAAGCAGTTCGCCCAGATGCTCCAGCGCGCGCGGCCGGAGTGGCTGCTGGTGGGCGTGGTGCTCCAGTTCCTCTCGTACCTGACGATGGCGGGATGCTGGCGGGTGGTGCTGGAGGTAGAGGGCGTGAAGGCGCCCTGGCTGCGCACCGCGGGCCTGGCCTTGATGAAGCTCTCGTTCGACCAGCTGGTGCCCACCGCGGGCATCGGGGGCTCGGTGGTGGTGATGAAGGGGCTCCAGCGGGAAGGCGCGCCGCCCCGGGTGGCCACGGGCGCGCTGCTGGTCGACATGGTGTCCTTCTACCTGGCGCACGCCGTGGCCGTGGCGGTGTCCATCTTCATCCTCTGGTATCGCGCGTCGCTGCACGCGGCCATCCTCGGACTGGCCACGGCCTTCGCGGTGCTCGCCTGCGCGGTGCCGTTCGGCATCCTCTGGCTGACGCGGCATGGTGGGTGGCAGCCGCCGCGCTGGGCGCGTCGCATCCCGGGGCTCACCTCGCTGCTCGAGTCCATCTCCCAGGTGTCGCCCGCGCTGGTGCGAGACACCTGGCTGTTGGTCCGCGCGAGCGCGTTCCAGCTCGCGACCTTCGCGCTGGATGCGCTCACGTTGTCATGCATGTTCCAGGCGGTGGGGCACCCGGTGGACTTCGCCGCCGTGTTCTCCGCGTTCATGCTGGCGACGCTGGTGATGACCCTGAGCATCATCCCCGGAGGCGTGGGCACGTTCGAGGCCACCGCGGTGGGCACGCTGTCGTCGCTGGGCGTGCCGGTGGAGGTGGGGCTCACCGCGGTGATGTTGCTGCGCGGGTACACGCTGTGGCTGCCACTGCCGCTGGGCATGGTGCTCCTGCGCCGGATGTTCGGGGGGCGCCTGCGCGAGGCGATGTCGGAGCGCCCGTCGCTGGTGTCAGCGGAGCACGAGCCCGCGTGAGGCCGAGGCACGCTTTGACTTGGCTTTCGAGCCGGAGGACCGGAGGATGCGCGCGCCCGAGCGGGCACGCCTCCCATGGAAAAACGCACCGACTGGTATGAGCACCCCGAGTACTACGAAGCCATCTTCGGCACCGACACCGTGCGCGAGGTGGACTTCCTCCAGGCGCTGAGCGAACGGCACGGCACGGGGGGCAAGCAGTGGTTGGAGCCCGCGTGCGGCGCCGGTCGCCTGGTGGCCGAGGCCACGAGTCGGGGATTGAAGGTCACCGGTTACGACATCTCCGAGGCGATGCTCGCGCATGCGCGCAAGCGGCTGACGCCCGCGCGTCGCCGTCAGGCGAAGCTCTCCGTGTCGCGCATGGAGGAGTTCTTCGAGCCCTCGCTGGAGGGCAAGGTGGACGTCGCGCACAACCTGGTCTCCACCTTCCGCTACCTGGACAGCGAGGCGGCGGCGCTGGCGCACCTGAAGGGGACGCGGCGGCTGCTCAAGCCCCAGGGGCTCTACGTGCTGGGCTTCCACCTCACCGACTACGCGCGGACCTCGGCCGAGCACGAGCGCTGGCTGGGGAAGGTGGGCAAGGACAAGGTCGTCTGCAACACGCACGAAGGCCTGCCGGACCGGCGCGCCCGCCGCTCGCCCATGCGCAACCGGCTGCGAATCACCGGGCCGGGAAAGGATTGGCTCATCGAGACGACCTGGTTCTTCAGGACGTACGACGCAGCGCAGGCGAACCGGTTGTTCCGCAACGCGGGGCTGCGCGTGGTGGAGGCGTATGACTTCGACTACGACCTGAGCGCGCCCGTCGAGCGCGGCAGCCGACGGTTGGACCGGGTCTTCGTCCTGCAGCCGGTGCCCGCGGAGGCCTCGGTGGTGGAGACGAAGAAGCCCGCGAGTCGCAAGCGCGCCACCGTCTCGACGAAGAAGTAACGGCGCGGGCGGGGTACCCCTGGAGCGGACAGTCCGCTCCGCGGGGCTCCCCGCTGAAGCCGAGGAGGCGCCCTCCGTCGTCGCAGCCTCAGGCCGCCGCGCCCGCCTTCGTGAGGACGTAGCAAAGCTCGCGCAGCGCGGCCCTGCGCATGGAGGCCACGTCGGCGAAGCCCTCGTCGCGCGCGGCCTGCTCCAACTGCGCGGGCACCATGCGTCCCTGGTTCTCCTCGAAGTACCAGGCCCACAGCGCGCCCTCGGTGATGCCCGCGTCCTCCAGCTTGGGCAGCGAGAGTCCCGCCGCGTCGAGCACCTGCTCCTTGTCGCGCGCGCGCTCCAGCAAGGCGGCGTACTCGCCCGTCAGCCGCAGGTGGTCGGCGAGGTGCCGCAAGACATCCGGCTCCATGAGGGCCTCCACCCAGCGAACATGGGACTCGTCCCGCAGCAGCCGGGCGACGTCGTCCACGTGCTGCTCCGTCTTCCACCGCTCGAAGGACTCCGGCGTGAGGTGCCGCTCGTGGCTCAGCGCCTCCTTCGTCGCGTGCAGCTCCCTCTCATCCGGGACGCGCCCCAGTCGTCGCGCCTCCTCCACGGCGAGCGCTCGTGCCATGCTCGCCCGTCGCGCCTCCTTCAGCTCTCCGCGCAGGCGAAGCTCGTCGAGGAGCGCTTCGATTCCCACGCCATCCGGGGCGCGTGCCGTCTGTCGAAGCGGCTGCCGCGCCGCGCGCCGTCGCGCCTCTTCCCACGCATCCGTGTGCTGGAAGGGGAAGCGGGTCTCCTTGGGCGAAAGGCCCGCCTCCACGCGCGAGCGAATCATGCGCAGCATCGCCACCGCGTCCGCGCGCTTCACGTCCACGCGTCCCTTTGGCAGCCAGGCTTCGAGTGCCTCCACCTCCGCGCGAGGGAGCCCCTCACGCAGGGCCTCGGACAGCAGCTTCGGCCACGCACGCTCCACGTAGAAGAGCGCCTTGGCGCGCTGCTCGAGCGATGCGCGAACAGGCTCGCTCACCACTCCCGCCGTGCGTGCCGCAACGAGGGTCGCGCGGACGTTGACCATCGCCTCGGACAGGGGACGCCAGCCATGCTCGGCGCTCGCGTGTGTCACCGCGACCTCGTCATCGTCCTCCAGCACGCCTTGACGGAAGTCCTCGAAGACGGAGCCCACGCCCTCCATGCCGAAGGTGGCCAGCTCCGCGGCCCGCAGCGCCCCCATGCTCGAGGCCCCGAAGACATGGATGCCCTCCGACATCGCCCAGAGGATCTCCTTGTGCCAGACCGAGGGCACGTGCTCGAAGAACCCGTCGATGATGCCCAGCGCCACCGGCTTCTCGCACGCCGCGCGGTAGACATCGCCCTGTTGCGCGGGAGGCAGGTACACCGCGTCGAGCTCCAGTTTCGCCTCCTCGGCGCGCAGCGTGGGGCCGGTGAAGATGAAGACCTTCATCGCGCGCCTCCGCGCATCACCTGCTGTGCCCTCGGCCCCGGTTGATATCCGGGCGCCTCGTGCGTCGTCTCCAGCCCCGGCACCACCACCCGCACGACGGGCAATCCCAGCTCCGGCTTCGTCAGGTCCACCGCCACCACCTGGCTCACGCCCACCGAGCGCACCTTCGCGAGCACCCACGCGAGGTCCTCCTCGAACGTGTCCGCGTCGTGATGGGGCGCCTGGTGGAACTCCCGCACCGCGGGCTCCTCGGCCAGCCGCTTGCGCAGTCGCTCCGCCGCCACGCCTTCGCGCGCGGCTTCGTATGCCTTTCGGTGCAGGTCGTCTCGCGCCCCGCTGATGCGCGTGAGCCGGCTCTGCGCGGCCTCCGTCAGGGCGCGCATCAAGGCCACCGCTCGCGAGGGATGACAGCCCATGCCACCCGCCACCGCGACGGGGCGCAGCGGCTCCGGCTCCCGGTCGACGATGTAGCAACTGAACGCGGGCACGCCGACGTCGCTCGTCGTCTCCCAGACGCCCACGGCCACGCCCGCGCGCTCGTAGAGGTCCAGCACCTGGCGACACCCGGCGTCGTCCACCGAGTCCAGCTTCAGTCGCGTGGCGGCCTGGGCCTGAGCTCCTCGGACATGCCAGAGCGCCGTCGCGTCGCGCTCCACCACTTCGCACAACCCATGCAACATCGCCTCGAGCACGTGATTGCCGGAGGCCAGGCCATTGCTGCTCATGAGGAACGCGCCGCTCCCCGTGGGCAGGGGCAGCGTGAAGTCCGTGTGCACCAGGTCGAAGGGCAGCCACAGCGGGCCCGCGCCCAGCAGGTCCACGCCCTCCACCCAGAGCGTGCGCCAGTTGGGATGGAACAGGCTCACCGACAGCCGAGGCAGCCTGTCCACGTCGACCACGGGCGAGCGGAAGCGCAGCTCGTTGTACGTGGCCAACTTCAGGGGCAGGGTGATGTGCTCGGCATGGTGCGCCTCCACCGACTCCATCAGCCCGGACGCCTTCGCCGCGGCGAGGCTCGTGCCCTTTCCCTGCGACACCGCCAGTGAGCGCGCGTTGGGCCGCGTCACCATCACCACCGGGAGGCCAATCGTATCCAACCCCGTGACGTTGGCGACGCGGGTGATGCCCATGACGGGCATGAGCCGTTGCACGCGCTCCAGCGTCTGCTCGGGTGTCGCCACCCGGTGGGTCCCCTGGCGGAACTGCTTGGACGTCCCAGGGGACGCGCTACCGGTGTCGAGGGAGAAGGGGCGCATCAAGGCTCGGTGTCGGGGTGGCGGTAGACGGGGCCCTGCTCACCGGGCTGGAGGTTCGCGCCCGGGGTGTAGCTCAAGAGGATGCTGTTGAGGTTGAGCAGGAAGCAGGTGATGGGCTCGGCGGCTGGCTCCATCCGCTCGGAGGCGCTGCTCACGGGCAGCGAGGTGTCCTGCGGCACGGGCAGGTTGGCGACCACCGTCTCGTTCTTGAGCAGGACCGGCAAATCCTTGCTCAGCCTTGGGTCCGTGAGCGACAGCCTCTCGGCCTGCTGCCACAGCTCTTGGTTGATCCAGTAGATGTGCCCGTCCGGCGCGTAGATGAGCACGTCGGACTGCTCCACGGTGCACTTCAGCTGCGTTTTGATTCGGGGGAACTCGGGGTCATCGTTGAGGGGCACCGCCGTGACAGTGGCGGGACTGGTGTTGTAGTGCAGCCCTGAGACCTGGAGGTAATTGCTCGACTTGTAGATGCGAATCGAGGTGTCGCCGTTCTCGACGTAGCAGTACATCCGGTGCGTCACGTTCTCGGGCACGCTGGGATTGTTCTTCGGAACGCCCCACACGGAGACCTTGGTGGAGAAGCCCTCCAGCAGCGTGACGCGCTCGGGCTTGAAGAAGAAATACACATACGGGCCTGCCATGCGCACCTCGGAAACAAGGCCACGGGCCCCGAGGCCCTGGCGGGTGGAAGGAAGCACCTGCGGTCAACCGGGTTACAGATAGCAGAGCCGCCGAGCCGACTCACAGGCCTGGATGAGTGTGGTCCGCGCTTCTTCCATCCGGCCCGCGTCCGCCTGTGCCAACGCTTGCGTCAACATCTGCGTGAGCACGTCCGGCTGCCGCTGCTGGTGGACCTGGAGCATCGCCCGGGCCTGCTCCAACGCCTGGGGCAGCGCTCCTTCCGAGAGCTCCACGGCGAGCAGGGGCCAGCGTGCGAGCCATTGGAAGGGGTACACGAGCGAGAGCGCCTGCCACAGCCGCAGCGACTCGGTGGCGGCCTGTCTCGCCGAGACGAGGTCCTGGGCGCGCGAGGCCACCCAGGCCCGGGTGGCGTGCGCCGCGCCCAGGTAGTCCGACATGCCGGAGCGCGTCGCCAGCTCCACCGTGCGCTCCGTCGCCTCGCTCGCCTCCGCCACCCGCTCCCTCAAGCGGAGGATGACGGTGAGGTAGGTGAGGCAGCGCGTCTGCAGCGTCACGTCTCCCTGCCGCTCGGCTCCGCGGAGGGACTCCTCCATCCAGCTCTGTGCCTCGTCCAGCGCGCCATGGAAGAGCAACACCATGGCGACCACGCACCGGGCTCCCGCGTGCTCCGCTTCCCCCTCGGACTCCAGCGCCGCTTCCGCGTAGGCCCGGGCGTGGGCCACGGTCTCCGTCGATGCTCGATAGCGTTCGCTGCGCAGTTGCATCTGCACCAGCGAGTTGAAGAACCGCGCGCGCTGCAGCGGCGTGCCGTGGGCCCGCATCACCGGACGCACTCCCTCCACCAGGGCCCGCATCTCGTCGAGCTGGGCCAGCCAGTAGTGCACGGTGATGCGCTCACCCTGGAGCTGCACCCACTCGTGCCACCACGCGGCCTCCACCTGCCCGGGCGCGGAGGAGACGCTGTCGGGCATGGGTCCCAGCTCGGCCTGGGCCTGGGCATACACCCGCAGCGCTTCCTCGTTCTGATGGTGCGTCTGCAAGGACTTGCCCACCTTCCGCAGCACATTGGCGCGACGGACACGCTGGGTTTGCTCAATCCGTGCCAGGGAATGGAGGAAGGCCTGACGCGCGGCCTGCTGTCGTCCGGTGAGCGCGAGCACCTCGCCCAGCGATTCCCAGACGACATCCAGCGCCACCTGGGACGCGTCCGGGCCGGACGCATGCGCGTTCCCCGAGGACGCCGCGGCCTCGCGCAGCGCGGACTCGTAGAAGGAGATGGCGTCGTTGTTGGCATACGCCGCGCGCGCCGCGTCCGCCGCCCGCGCGAACCAGCCGCTGGCCCGCTCGGGCACTCCCGCGCGGGACCAGTGGTGGGCGAGCCCCGCGGCCAGCGGCGTCAGGCCCGAGGGAGACGTCGCGCCTTGCGTCTCCAGTCGCTCCGCGCAGCGATGGTGCAGCGCGCGTCGGCGCGGGTCCGGAATTCTCGCGTAGGCCACCTCGCGCAGCTTGTCGTGCACGAAGCGCAGCCGGCCTCCGTCGGACTCCTCCAGCACCTGCCGACGCCGCAGCTCGTCCACGGCCTCCGCGCTCGCGCCCGCCGGCAGCGCGGCGGCGGACACGAGCAGCTCTTCATCCAGCTCGCGCCCCAGCACCGAGGCGACCTCCGCCAGCGCGCGCCCGTGCTCGCCCAGGTCCGACAGGCGCCGCTCGATGAGCTCGGCGATGCTGCCGGGCAGGGGCAGGGGACGGCCGCCGGCGCTGCCTTGCGCCCCGAAGAGCCATTCGCCGGACGGCGCGCGGAAGAGCAGGCCCGCGTCGATGGCGGCGCGCAGGTACTCCGCGATGAAGAAGGGGTTGCCGCTCGTCTCGTGCACCAGCGCGTCGACGAAGGGCTCGGGCACCTCGCGCAGCGCGAGCATGCCGCGCACCATCTGCCCCGCGCTCCTCGCGTCCAGCCGGCCCACCTCGACGCGCACCGCGTCGGACGCGCCCACCACCTCGCGCAGGGCCTGCCCCATCTGGTCCATCCGGTAGGTGCCCACGAGCAACACCGGCCGCTTCGCCAGGTGCCGCGCGTCCAGCTCCAACAGGAAGCTCAGCGTCAGCTCGTCCGCCCACTGCAGGTCATCCAGCACCAGCAGCAGCGGCTGGGCTTCCGCCAGCGCGCACAGCGTGTCTCGCAGCGCGGACAACACGCGCAGGCGCGCCTCGGGCGCGGGCAGGGCAGGGGGCTCGGGCAGTTCGCGCTGACCGGGCAGCTGCGACAAGGACGGCTCGTACGGCTCGAGGACGCGGCCCCGCGGACCGAGCAGCCGCGCCGCCTCGGCCGCGCCGCGCTCGTTGCAGCGGTCCGCCACCGCGAGCAGCAGCGGACGCAGGGGCTGGAGGGGCGCGGCGTGCAAATCCGTGCCGCCCTCGCCCATGGCCACGCACTCGCCCGTCACCACCGCCATGCGCCGCCAGCCGGCCTCCGCCGCCAGCTCCAGCGCCAGCCGCGTCTTGCCCGCGCCGCTCTCTCCGCCGAGGAAGACCCGGCCGCCCTGTCCGCGCGCCGCCGCGTCGAGCGCCGCCATCAGCCGGCCCAGCTCACCGCCGCGTCCCGACAGGTCCGGCCGATACAGATAGGCGGGCGTCCGGGGCACCGCGGCGGCGCCCTCCTCACCGTGCTCCGCGCCCAGGGCCTCGAGCGCGGACGACACGTCCTGCGCGTATCCCGGCCGCTCCTGGGGGCGCTTGGCGAGCAGCTTCAACACCAACGCATCCAGCGCCGCGGGCACGCTCTCCACGCGCAGTCCCGGCGGCACGGGCGCCAGGTGCAGGTGCTGATGGGGCAGCGGTCCCTCGCGGCCGGGGACGAAGGGTGGCCGTCCCGTGAGCTGCTCGTAGAGGATGCAGCCCAGGGCATAGAGGTCCGCGCGCGCGTCCACGTAGTCGCCCCGGAGTTGCTCCGGCGCCATGTACGTGTCGCTGCCCACCACCACGCCGCTCACGTCCAGCGTCTCGCGCCCGCGTGAGCCGCCGAAGCGCGCGGCGATGCCGAAGTCCACCAGCACCGGCGTCCCATCCGGACGCAGGAAGACGTTCTCCGGTTTGAGATCCCGGTGCACCAGCCCGTTGCCGTGCAGGAACGCCAGCGCCGAGCACAGCCGCCGGGTCAGATTGAGCGTCGTCCTCAGCCGCTCGCCGTCCAGCGGGCCCGTCCCCGGCGCGGGCGTGGCCAGCCGCAGCGTCTGTCCCCGGAGCAGCTCCATGGCGTACCAGGGCAGCCCCCGCGTCACGCCCTCCGCGACGATTCGCACCACGCCCGGGTGCCGGAGCCGGCGCAACGCATGGATTTCCCGACGGATGCTGGCCAGCGGAACCTCCGAGGCCGCGCGCACCGTCTTCACCGCCACCGCCTCGCCCGTCTCCGGATGCTGCCCCCGGTAGACGACGCCCATGCCCCCCTGCCCGAGCACCTCGAGCAGCTCGTACGGGCCGATGGTCGCTCCCACCCCAGGCAGCGCGGGAAGCCGAGAAAACTCCGTCATAAGGGGTGTCGAGCATAGCGAGCCCCCCTCACAAGTCTCACCTGCGTCGCGTTGGGACGCGGCTGCGTACCAGTTGGACGCGGTTTCGGGCCTCTGGAGGCCCCTTCCGGACTCAAACCCCTGAAAAGACGTAAAATGCGTGTTTGGCATGAATCACGCATGGAGTTTCGGCGCGGCGCCACGGGAAACCGGGTGCCCAGCCGTCAGCGAGGTTCGGGAACGCGGAAGGAGGGGCCGCTCCTTCCGCGTTCTTCATCTCCGCTACACTGCCTCCCCTCCGATGCGGCCCTTGGCGGGTACTCTCGGATGGCACCGGACGGAGGCGAGTGGATGCACGAGGAGATGCCGCAGCTCATGAGCGCGCTGCGGGGGGCGAAGGATTTCGAGACCGCTGCGACCACCACCCTGAAGCACATGTTGGCCGTGGCGCAGGACGCCGTTGCGTCCAGTCGGTACGCAGCCCGAGCCCGCGTGCTTCGCGGAATCGTCCACCTGCGCCCGGGGGAGGCCTACCGGCGCCTGGCCGCGCTGGATGTGGGCGCCACTGAGATTACGGATGCGAGTGTGGGGACGCCCTTCTTCACGTCGGCCACGGCGTGGCGGGCGGTGGTGGAGCATCGCTGCGCGGTGTCCATCGACGTCAACGTGGGCACGGTGCAGCCGCACGCGCCGGACGCTCCGGTGACGGGTGACCCGGGGCTGGCGGGCTTCCACAGCAACGAGAGCCGCCAGCGCTTCCTGGGCCGTCACGCCACGCACGTGTGCGTGCTGCCCCTGCGCACGCCGGGCGGCAGCATCGAGGGGATGATCTCCCTGGAGGCGGACTGTCTGGCCGCCATGGGGCAGGAGTTCGTCTGGCGCGAGTCCGGCGAGCGGCTCCAACTGCTGGCGGACGTGGCGGCGCCGTACCTGGCCGGCCTGCCGCAGCGTCCGGTGGCCACGCCGGAGGTGGACGAGTACCTGCCGGTGGTGGGGCGCTCCATGGCGGAACTCCTGCCCATCCTGCGGGTGTTCGCGCTGCAGGACGAGACCATCCTCATCAGCGGCGCGACGGGCGCGGGCAAGTCCCGGCTGGCGCGCTGGTGCCACGAGCGCTCCAACCGTCGGGGCAAGCCCTTCGAGACGTTGGACCTGGTGACGGTTCCCGAGGACCTCCAGATGGCGGAGCTCTTCGGCTGGAAGAAGGGCGCCTTCACGGGCGCGGTGCGCGACGCGCCGGGCAGCGTGGCCCGCGCGGACGGCGGCACGCTGTTCATCGACGAAATCGACAAGCTGTCGCTCAAGGCGCAGGCGGGCCTGCTGCACCTGTTGGAGTCGCGCAGCTACCGCCCGCTGGGCGAGGGCACCGGTGAGCGTCAGGCGGACGTGCGCTTCATCATCGGCACCAACGCGGACCTGCACGCCGAGGTGCGCGCGGGCCGCTTCCGCGAGGACCTCTATTACCGCGTCAACGTGCTGCCCGTGCGCATGCCCGCGCTGCAGGAGCGTCAGGACGAAATCCCGCTCTGGGCGCAGTACATGGTGAAGCGCCGCCACCGCGAGCGCTCCCCCGAGGGCAACGCGCGCGTGACGCCGGACGCGGAGCGGCTGCTCGTCGGCAGCGCGTGGCCGGGCAACCTGCGGCAGCTCGACAACATCGTGCGCCGTGCGTACACGCTGGCCATGGTGGAGCACGCCGTCTCCGGTGGTGAGCTGGTGCTCCACGAGAAGCACGTGGCGCGCGCGCTCGACTACGAGCAGGCGCCGGGTGGCAAGCCGCTGCCGGACGCGCTGAAGGCGGCGGCGCAGGCGTTCGTCGCGGAGGCGCGCCGTCGCAACGCGCCCTTGGACCTGGACCTGGCGGATGCGTTCCGCGGACTGGTGCTGGGCGTGGCCATCCGGCAGGTGGGGCGCGACGACGGCTTCAAGCTGTTGGGCCGCGAGAGCCTGGTGAAGAACCGCAACCACCACAAGGCGCTCAAGCGCGAGCTGGAGAAGGTGGAGGCGCTCTACAAGGCACTGGGTGAGGACGCCTCGCCGTTCGCGGACCTGCTCTCCGAGGACGAGGCGGCCTGAGTCGACGCCAAGTGGCCCGCGGTACAATGCTCGCGGAGAGGAGCCATTGCTAGCTTCCGAGAGACACGACACTCGGGGGTGAGAACGGTGAAGCTCCTCTCTCAATGCGCCATCGTCACGGGTGGTGCGCAGGGAATCGGTCTGGCCGTCGCCTCGCGGCTCATGCGCGAGGGCACCCACGTGCTCGTTTTCGGACGCACGGAGACGAAGGTGGTGGAGGCGGCCGAGCGTCTCAATCGCGAGGCGGAGGGGCGCGCGCGCGCCGTCCCCTTCGCGGGAGACGTGTGTCGGGTGGACGACGTCGAGCGTGCCCACGAGTGCGCCACGCGCGAGCTGGGGCTGCCCGGCATCCTGGTGAACAACGCGGGCACGGTGTCGCTGTCGCTGCTGATGGACCTGCCCGAGGACGAACTGGACAGGCTGTTCGCGGTGAACCTGAAGGGGCCCTTCCTCTGCTTGAAGACCTTCGCCCGCGCGCTCATCGCCCGGAATCAGCCGGGCGCGGTCGTGAATGTCTCGTCGCTGTGCCAGACGGTGGTGTCGGAGGGCCTGGGGCACTACAGCGCGTCCAAGGCGGCGCTCGCCCAGCTCTCACGCGCGGCGGCGCTGGAGCTGGGGCGTCACAACATCCGCGTGAATGTCGTCGCGCCGGGCGCCACCCACACGCCCCAGGCCGCGGCCTTCATCGAGGGGCCGACGATGCACCGCGAGCTGTTGGCGCGCACGCCGCTGGGGCGCGCGCACGCGCTGGCGGACGAGGTGGCGCGGGTGGTGATGTTCCTGTGCTCCGAGGACTCCGTCTGGGTGACGGGCGAGAGCCTGGACGTGGACGGCGGCAACCACCTGCGCGGACTGCCCAACTACTGGGAGGCGCTGAACCCGCCCCGGTAGCCGCCCGACGGCGGGGAGATTCCCGTCGCGCCCCGGGCCAGCTCGTCGCACACGAGCGCCTGGAGCCGGAAGGCCATGCGCGCCTCCTGGATGATTTCGCGCGCCTCGTCCTCCTCCAGCTCCAGGCCGTCGATGCGCGAGTGCAGCCGCACGCGCAGCGCCGTCAGCTCGTCGGGCGTGGCGGAGCCGTGGAACAGCGTGCCGCGGGAGTCCTCGAGCTCGAAGGCGCTCGCGACGAGGCGTGAGCGCTCCGGCGCGGTGAACAGGTCCAGCACGCACCGCGCATAGACGTGCGCCACGAGCAGGTGCGGCGCGTCCTCGGCGACCTCGCGCAGGCGCTCGGCGTGCAGCCGCGTCTCCACGCACGCGAAGGTCTCCGTGCGCGTCTCACCGCAGAAGTACGCCAGGTCCGCCTCCAGCGCGTCCGTGCGCCGCAGCTCCGGCATCAGCAGCACGGGCGTCAGCGCCGTGCGCGCGGCGCGGGGCAGCACGCTCTCGTACGTGGCGTAGAGCATGTGGAGCTGGCGCAGGTAGCTGACGTAGTGCTGGGCGCGGACGTACTGGCCGTAGACGCCTTCCCAGGAGCCGCCGAAGAGGGACTGGAGGAATACCGAGCGCTCGGCCTGCTCATGCGCTCGCGCCGTGCCTTCCGTGAGCAGCACGGACAGCGGCGCGGCGGTGGGGGCCACGGGTTGGAGGGCCTCCGCCTCGCTCTCGCTCAGTCGACGCACGCGTGCGGACTGCTCGTTGCGCGGCAGACGCAACGTCCCGGTGGCGCTCACTGCTTCCACCCGCCGAACGTCGGGGCCTGCATCGAGGGCGCGCTCTCCGCGTCGTCTGCGTGCGGGCGCTCGGGCTCATCCAGGTTGTGCACCGCCTCGGCCAGCGTCATGCCGATGGCGCGCAGCACTTCCTCTTCGACACGAATCGTCACCGGCCCCATCGCCAGGTGGATGTGACCGCAGGTGCAACGCGTCACCTCGGCGCATGGCCCCCGCGCGAGCACCCTCTTGCCGCATCCCTGACCGAGCATCGCGTGTCTCCTTCTTGATGATTTTGATTTTGATTATCGAAATCAACAAGATGATGCGCGAAACCCGTCCGGGAGTCAATGCCGAGGGGGGAGGGGGCTGGATGATGGGCAGCGGGCGCCGACCCTGCGAGGGGGCTGGAGGAGGGAGCCGCGTCGGCGGATTCAATCTCCTCGATGCGAGAGGAGCGTGAGGCCGGTGGGGGCTGCGTCGTCCGTGTCACCCCCGGCGAGGGGCAGGATGTCAGTGGGATACGCGCTATCGGGAGTCACCGCTGCGAGGGGGCTGGATGACGCGCAGGCACCTCGCCGTCAGGAGTCGCCCGCGAGGGCTGCTCGATGACAGTAGGCGCCGCATCATCGGGAGGTATCCTCGCAAGGGCTACTCGATGACGGTGGGCGCCTTTTCGTTGGGAGTGTCGACGTCGGTAGAAGCGTCCGCCGCGCTGGGGCTGTCGATGGAGGGCGCATCGACCGTGGTGGGCGCATCGACATCCGTGGGCGCATCGATGATGGAGTTCACATCGCCCTCGTCGGGAGTGTCGATGATGGTCGTCTCGTCGACGTCGTCAGCGGAGTTGGCGCCCAGCGGCTTCCGCTCCTTGTCGCGCAGGCCCGCGAGGACGCTGTTGCCGTTGTCGGCGGTCTTCAGCTCCGCGTAGCGCGCACGCTCGTAGCGCCTGGCGTGTCCCTCCTGGAAGAAGAAGGACTCCGCCCCCAGTCGGAAGCGGCCGTTCCTGATGCGGTATCTCAGCCTGTGCTCATCGGGAGCCAGGGGAACATCGGCCGAGTCCATGCGCGCGAAGGTCCCCACGCCGTCGCCGTCGAGCTTCAGCACGAGCACTCCGTCCTGGGGAAACGTCTCGCGCCTGGCGTCGAGGTCCCGGGTGAGCGCGTAGTCGAGCACCATGTAATCGCCCTGCATCAGCGAGCGCGGGTCCCGAGGCGCGAGCTCCAGCAGGATGCCCTTGCCAGTGGAGAGCACGTGCTCCTTCTGGACGATGAGGCCCAGTGGCACGGCGAGCGCGAGCAGCAGTCCGACGAAGAAGAGGGGCGAGCGCATCAGCGTGCCTCCACGGGGGGCGGCGTCTGGGGGAATCGGCGCGAGAGGAAGAGCCGGAGGCCGAGCAGGATGAGCCCGCTGCCCGCGAGCGCGATGGCCTTGGCGAGCAAGGTGACGCTGAGGTCGTAGTAGTACCAGGCGCCCGAGGCGAGCAGGAACGCGGTGGCGATTCCCACCATCAGGCTGCTGCGCCGATGGAAGCCGAGCGTCAGGAGCCCCACCGCCGAGATGACCGCGGGCGTGTGGACCGTGAGGACTGCGACGAGCGTGAGCGCCGCGAAGACGGCCGCGCCCTGGGTGCCGGAGGGGGACAGGTCGTGCTCCCTCATGACGTGCCACGCGGTGTAGAGGGCGATGGCGGTGAGGCCCAGCGTGAGCAGGGGCAGCGGCAGCGTCACGTGCCCGTCAATCGACCCGCGGCCGAAGGACGCGAGGCGCGTGAGCATCGCCGCGGGCAGGCCGCAGGCGAGCGCGAAGCTGACGGGGCCGAGGAGAGTGCCGAACCTGCCAGTCCGCAACCGCGCCTGCTGCAGGAAGAGCCAGTGCAGCAGCCCCGTGAACGCGAGGAGTCCCAGGTCCATGCCCGGACCCGGCACCCACCTCAGCAGCAGATAGAGCCCGGCCCCACCCGCGCCGAGCGTGGCGAGGAAGCGCATCGTGGCGTCCGGATAGACGAAGAGCAGGGCCAGGCTGATGACGAGCACGGCCCCGACACCAGCGTCATCCGAGGCGAAATGGGCGAGCCCGGTCGCCACCGTGCCCACTCCGGCGAGTGTCACCGCGAGGGTGAGCTGCTCGAGAAAGACGCCCTGGACAAAACGCCTGAGCGCGGTGGCGGCGACGACGAGCACGAGGCCGACCACCGTGAAGATCTCCTCTTCCCTCCACAGCCCCACACAGACGAAGAAGCTCAACAGGAAGACCGCGGACACCCAGGCTCCGAAGGCGGCGAAGGCCTTCACGAACCATGGCGAGGCGGTGCTGATGCGCTGGTGCACCTCGAGCGTGGTGCGGGCGCGGGATTCGGCGAGCGTGTCGACCTGGCCTTCGCGTCGAAGACCCTCGAGGACCTGCTGGATGGACGGGCGCAGGGACATGTCAGGACTCCTCCGAGACGCCCGTGGCGCGGGCCTCGGCGCGCAGCCAGCTGACGGCGATGGCCACCTGGATGATGATGATGATGGCGACGATGAAGAGGCCGAACTCGTCGTGCAGGCTCTCGAACACCACGCGGCCCAGGCCCGTCGACACGAGCGTCATCGCCGAGAGCGCGCCGAGGGTGAGCAGGAACAGCTCGCCGCGCAGGTGCCGGTGGAGCGCGTACTCCGCGGCGAAGGTCCCCACGAGCAGCACCAGGGCGGCGAGCCCGCTGAGGCCCACCTCGTCGGGGATGACGATGAACGCCGTGCCGACGGCGAGCAGGGGCAGCACGGCCATCGCCGCGAGGACGCGGGGCAGCCAGCGGCCCTGCAGCCAGGAGACACCCTGGTTGGCGAAGTGCTCGTGGGTGGCCCACGCCAGGCCATTGAGCAACCCCAACACCACGGCGAGCCATCCCTTCGCGTCGTCACCCCCGCCGAGGACCTGGTCCTGGAAGAGGGCGATGCCAGTGTTCGCGAGCACGAGGAAGAGCAGCCACAGCGGCGCGAAGCGCGCCGCGAGCACCCAGGGCAGGATGAGCGCGGCCCAGCCGACGAACAGCTCGAACGCGTCCGCGCCCGTCTGGTACGCCTGTCCGTAGACCGCGAGCATCGCGCCGACGAGGACCGACGAGGCGAAGAGGCTGCACTGTCCCGCGAGCGTGTCACCGAGCCTGCGCGAGAGCAGCGCGGTGCCGAGGATGGAGACGCCGATGAGCCCCAGCTTGGCGAAGCGGTGCATCTGCGCCCAGTTGTAGGCGAAGAAGTAGATGACGCCGGAGAGCACCAGCAGCGCCCCGAGGCCGAGCAGCACGGTGGACACGAAGCGCCGCCACGCATCGGGCGTCGGTGAGGCCGTGGAGAGGGCGAGTGCACGCTCCAGGGCGTCGGGAGGGATGACGCGGGCCTCGGCGAGCGCGCGCAGTCGCTCGGGTGTCGCATCGAGTTCGAGCAGGTCTTTCGGCACGTGCCGGAGTCTATCCAAGAGTCGTACCCAACCGGGGCTCTCCTCGGTACAAGGCGCGGGGACACGCGGTGGGATGGCCGCCTGCCCACGGTTTGTGCAGCGCGCTGCACACCGGGAAGGGTGGTATACGCAGCCGTGCACGACGGTCTCCACCAGTGGTGAGGTGCACATGCCCGAGATTCCGGACGACGTCCACGAGCGCATCCAGGCGCTCTGCGCCGAGGGAGACGCGCTCGCGGAGAAGGGCGACCCCGCCGCGGCGCTGCGGTCCTTCCAGACCGCGTTCCAGCTCATCCCCGAGCCATGGATGGAGTACGAGGCGACCACGTGGGTCTGCACGGCCATCGGCGACATGCTCTTCCAGATGGGAGAGTTCTCGCGAGCCCGCGCCGCGCTCAAGGACGCCGTCCACGCGCCCGATGGCCTGGGCAATCCGTTCATCCACCTGCGGCTGGGACAGTGCGAGTTCGAGCTCGGAGACATGCGGCGCGCCGGTGACGAACTGGCGCGGGCCTTCATGGGCGCGGACAAGGAGATCTTCGAGCAGGAGGACCCGAAGTACCTGCGCTTCCTCGAGACGTTGCTGCATCCTGCCCGGAAGTCCTGAGGTCTCCAGTCCCCGGAGCGCGCCATGTTCCAGGTTGGACGCAGTCGTCTCCTTCGTGTCGTCGTGTGTTGTTGGGGGCTGGTGCCCGCACCGGCCCTCGCTCGAACCGTGCAGTCCGTGGCTTCGCCCATGTCCACCTCTCCGGTCGTCACCGTCCCCGAACCCCACGCGCTCGCGGAGCGGTGGGCCCAGGTCCATCTCGCGTCGCTCCCGGTGGCGCCGCTCGTCCGTCACGCGGATGTGGAGCGGCACCTGAAGGACTTGAAGGCGCGCTCACCCGACTTCTTCCGGCTCGAGGTCGTGGGGCACTCGGTGGAGGGGCGCGCGCTCCACCATGTCGCGCTGGGCACGGGCTCGCGTCACGTCCTGCTCTGGTCCCAGATGCACGGGGACGAGCCCACGGCGACCACCGCGCTGTTGGACCTGCTCGAGTACCTGAGGACACACCGTGACGAGCCCTGGGTGGCGAGGCTGCTCTCCACGCTCACGCTCCACGCGGTGCCCATGCTCAACCCGGATGGCGCCGAGCGCTTCCAGCGCCGCAACGCGCAGGGCATCGACATCAACCGCGACGCGCTCGCGCTCCAGACGCCCGAGGCCCGGACGCTCAAGAAGCTGCGTGACGAGCTCCAGCCGTTCATCGGCTTCAACCTGCACAACCAGGGCTGGCGTCACGGGGTGGGGGACACGGGGCGGCCCGCGTCCATCTCCGTGCTCGCGGCCGCGTTCGACAAGGAGCGGAGCGACAACCCCGGACGTCTGCTCGCGAAGAAGGTGTGCGGGGTGATTCGCGACGCGGTGGAGACGCTCGCGCCCGGACAGGTGGGGCGCTACGACGACAGCTTCGAGTCGCGGGCCTTCGGCGACAACATGACACGCTGGGGGACACCCTCGGTGCTCATCGAGACGGGAGCGTGGACCTCACTGCCCCCGGACGAGCCCCTGGTGCGACTCAACTTCGTCGCGCTGGCCACTGCATTGGACGCGCTCGCGAGCGGCCGGGCCGAGTCGGCGGACGTCTCGCGCTACGAGTCCATTCCCCAGAACGAGAGCTCCGGCATGGTGCATCTGCTGCTCCGGGGCATCGGCCTGTTCGGCGCGGATGGAAGGCCCTTCACCGGCGACGTGGGTATCGCCGTCAACCGGGCCGTGCGAGCCAAGGGCAAGAAGCTCGTGCTCGCGCACGTCGGGAAGATTGAGGAGCTGGGAGATTTGCGGGTCCTCGGCGCCGTCGAGACCGTGGATGGCGCGGGGCTGTTCGCGGTGCCGCTGTCCGGCAAGGGCGCGAAGTCGGGAGACACGGTTCGACTCACGCAGCCCGCGCGTCAGTCGCTGTCCCTGGGACAGCGTGGGGACCTGATGCTCTTGAAGGCCCTGGATGTCGCCGGCACGTACCGCATCGAGCGCATCATCCGCTTCGACCCGTGAGCCGCACACATCGCTGAAGGTCGCCCATTCCGTGCCTCGGAGGTCCACGGGCATCCGCGGCATTGACGCGGGCGCGGTTCGCTACGGCGCTCCGCTCGCGGCGAGGAACGTCTTCAGCTCGGGGAGCACGCGCTCGGGACGCTCCTGATGCGGACTGTGGCCCGCGTCCACGCGCACCAGCCTCGCGTTCGGAAAGCGCCGGGAAGCCTCCTCGGCGAGCGACAGGGGCAGCACGTCCTCGCGCTCACCCCAGACCAGGAGCACCGGCGCCGTGACTTCCGCGAGCCGCTCCCGACGGTGGAACACCGGCCCCATCAGCGGCACCAGGCTGTCGAAGGCCCGCGCCGCCTCGTCGTGCCCACCCGGCGCCGACATCAGCTCGTAGTCGAGCGCACCCAGTCGCTCCCCCAGCGGCGTCGGCGCGGGCGGCATCATCCGCGCCCAGGCCCACGGCCCCAACGAGCGCGCCAGCCGCTCCGGCCCCGCGCGGAAGAAGGCCCGCGCCTTGCGCGCCATGTCCGGCCCCAGTCCCATCGCGTCCACCAGCACCAGCCGCTCCACCGGCACGCGCGAGCGCAGCGCCAGCTCCACCCCCACCAGTCCCCCCAGCGAGTGACCCACCACGGACACGGGCCCCGGCGCGAGCCGTTCGAGCAGCGCCTCCACGGGCCCGGTGAAGAACCCCACTCCCTCCTCCGCCGAGCGGACGGGCCCCTCGGTCGGCGAGGACATCCCGAAGCCGGGCAGGTCCACCGCGAGCACCCGGTGCCCCCTCGAGAGCGCCGTCAGGTACGCGAACCACGTGGAGGCCGCCCCGCCGCGCCCGTGCAGGAGCACCACCGTGGGGCCCTGGCCCCCCTCCAGCACCCGCAATGCTCCCCCTCCGGGCAGCCAGTGCACCGTGGCCGTCACCGCCGGGGCCAGCTGGGCCAGCAGCCCCGCCTCCACGGGCCCCGCCGAGGGCGCCTGGGCCCAGGCCGAGCGCTTCATGGCCGCCCCCCGGGGCCCCTGGAAATTCGCGAGGTGGGACGGGAACTGGGGGACAATGGGGCCATGGACACGGTCCTCGGGGACAAGGGGACCCAACTTACTGGAATGCCCGGGCTTCTGCGGTGTTGAGCCCGATACCCGGTCAACCCTAGGCTGCCCGCCGCCAGTCTCATCCGAGGCGTCATGAACACGGACATCCGCGCGCTCACCGAACGCGTGAATCAGGAAAGCAGCTTCGTCGAGGTCCTCAACCAGGAAACCGGCAAGGTCATCGTCGGCCAGCGCTACATGCTGGAGCGCATCCTCATCGGCCTGTTGTGCAATGGCCACGTGCTCCTGGAGGGCGTGCCCGGCCTCGCCAAGACGCTCACCGTGCGCACCGTGGCGGACGCGCTCAGCGCCACGTTCATGCGCATCCAGTTCACCCCGGACCTGCTGCCCGCCGACGTCGTGGGCACGATGATCTACAACCAGCAGGCCGCGAACTTCACCGTCCGCAAGGGCCCCATCTTCGCGAACATCGTCCTCGCGGACGAAATCAACCGCGCCCCCGCCAAGGTGCAGTCCGCGCTGCTGGAGGCCATGGCCGAGCGCCAGGTCACCATCGGCGACCAGACCTTCGGGCTGCCCCAGCCGTTCCTTGTGCTGGCCACGCAGAACCCCATCGAGCAGGAAGGCACCTACCCGCTGCCCGAGGCGCAGGTGGACCGCTTCATGCTCAAGGTGAAGGTGGGCTACCCGACGCGGGATGAGGAGAAGGTCATCATGGACCGCATGTCCGGAGGCACCACGCCCCGGGCCCAGCGGGTCATCGCGGTGGAGCACCTGGTGCGCGCCCGCGAGCTCGTTCATCAAATCTACATGGACGAGAAGGTGAAGGAGTACATCCTCAACGTCGTCTTCGCCACGCGCGAGCCGGGCAAGTACGGCCTCAAGGACCTGGCCGACTACATCCAGTTCGGCGCCTCGCCGCGCGCCACCATCTCCCTGGCCCAGGCCGCGCGCGCGCATGCGTTCCTTCGCCACCGCGCCTTCGTCACGCCCGAGGACGTGAAGGCCATCGCCTTCGACGTGCTCCGCCACCGCGTGGCGATGACGTACGAGGCCGAGGCCGAGGACCTCACGCCGGAGAAGATCATCCAGCGGGTGTTCGACCGCGTCGAAGTGCCCTGACCGCCCGCCGAGCGCCCCGTGCTGCCCAAGGACCTCATCCGCCGCATCCGCAAGCTGGAGATCCGCACCCGCAAGGTGGTCTCCGACATGCTCGCGGGCCAGTACCACTCGGTCTTCAAGGGCCGGGGCATGGCCTTCTCCGAGGTGCGGCAGTACCAGCCCGGCGACGAGATTCGCATCATCGACTGGAACGTCACCGCGCGCATGAACGAGGCCTACGTCAAGGTCTTCACCGAGGAGCGCGAGCTCACGGTGATGCTCCTGGTCGACGTGTCCGCCTCCAAGGAGTTCGGCTCGAAGGAGCGCACCAAGGCCGAAATCGCGGCCGAGGTCGCCGCGCAGATCGCCTTCAGCGCCATTGCCAACAACGACCGGGTGGGGCTCATCCTCTTCTCGGACCGGGTGGAGAAGGTGGTGCCGCCGCGCAAGGGCCGCACGCACGTGCTGCGGTTGGTGAGCGACATCCTCACGTTCCAGCCCGCGGGCAAGGGCACGGACCTGTCCGCGGGGCTGACGTATCTGACGCAGGTGGCGAAGCGGAAGGCCGTCACCTTCCTCGTCTCCGACTTCCAGGCGCGCGACTACGAGAAGCCGCTGCGGCTGGTGGGGCGCAAGCACGACCTGGTCCCCGTGGTGGTGGAGGACCCGCTGGAGGAGGCCTTCCCGCGCCTGGGGCTGGTGGAGATGGAGGACCCTGAGACGGGAGACCGCTTCGTCGTGGACACGAGCGACCCGCGCGTGCGGGGCCGCTACGCGCGCGCCATGCAGGCCGCTCGCGACGAGCGCCGCAAGCTCTTCAAGAAGCTGGAGCTGGACCACGTGGAGCTGCGCGCCGGAGACGACCACGGCAAGGCGCTCGCGCAGTTCTTCCGCGCGCGGGCCCGGAGGATGGCGGCATGAGCCGGTGGATGGCGCGCTTCGCGATGGGGCTGTGCGTGGGCGCGCTGACGCTCGCGTCGTCGGCCGGGGCCCAGGCGCCGCAGGGGACCGCACCCGCCGCGGCGAGCCCGCCCGGGGCCCCCACGCACGAACAGACGCAGCCGCTGGACGTGTCGGTGCGCGTGGACCCGCAGCAGGTGCGCATCGGCGACCCGTTCACGTACCACGTGGTGCTCACCCATCCGAAGGACCACCGCTACGAGCTGGCGGTGCCCAAGGAGACGGGGGACTTCGAGTTCCTCGACCAGACGCGCCAGCGGCAGGACGGCGCGGACTCGGCCACCACGACGTTCGCGGTGCGCCTGTCGGCC
Source organism: Myxococcus fulvus (assembly GCF_900111765.1). Next base: position 426,244 of record NZ_FOIB01000002.1, on the reverse strand, counting down.
TTCGCGCTGGGGACGGTGCAGGTGCCCGCGCTCGCGTTCGACGTGGCCACGCCGGAGGGCCCGCGTCAGTACTCGCTGCCGGGTCGGCAGATTGAGGTGACGTCCACGCTGCCTCCGGAGGCGGAGGGGCAGGGCGCGGACCTGTTCGACATCCAGCCGCCGCAGGAGGTGCCCATCCGCTCGTGGCGCCTGGTGCTGGCGCTGCTGGGCGCGCTCGCGGCGGGCCTGTTGGCGTGGGCGCTCTTGCGCTGGTGGAGGAACCGCCCCAAGCACGTGTACGTGCCGCCCCCGCAGCCGCTGGACGTGCGCACGCGCAAGGCGCTGGACACGCTCAAGGCGGAGAACCTGCCCGCGCGCGGCCGCGTGAAGGACCACTACTTCCGCCTGTCCGAAATCGTCCGCGGCTACCTGGGCGAGCGCTACGGCTTCGAGGCGTTGGAGTGCACCAGCTCCGAGCTGATGTCCTCGCTGCGCCGCCTGGCTCCGCCGAACCTCCCCGAGGACAAGCTCATGCGCTTCGTGTCCGAGTCGGACATGGTGAAGTACGCGCGGGCGGACGCCTCCCCCGAGAGCTGTCGTGACGCGCTCCTGTTCGGCTACGAGCTCGTCGACAAGACCTACGTTCCGCCCCAGCCGATTCAAGCTCCCGACAATGCCGCCGCTCCCCGCGTTCAATAACCCCGAGGCGCTCTGGGGGCTGCTGCTCATCCCGCTCCTCCTGGTGCAGGCGTGGCGGGAGCGTCGCGCTCGCGCGCCCCTGCGCTTCTCCGCGGCGAACGTGTTCGCCAGGAGCGGCAAGGGACTGCGCACGTACATGCTGCCCTTGTTGCCGCTCTTGCGCGTGGTGGCGGTGACGGCGGCGGTGCTCGCCATCGCCCGGCCCCAGGTGCGCGACTCGCGCGTGCGGGACTTGTCCGTGGAGGGCATCGACATCGTGGTGGCGTTGGACCTGTCCACGTCGATGGAGGCCGGAGACTTCCGTCCGCAGAACCGCCTGCACGTGGCCAAGGAGGTGCTCACCGAGTTCCTCGCCAACCGCGTGAATGACCGCATCGGCCTGGTGGTCTTCGCGGGCGCGGCGTACACGCAGGCGCCGCTCACGCTGGACTACGGCGTGCTGAAGGAGGTCATCAAGCAGCTGCGCACCCGCGTGCTGGAGGACGGCACGGCGATTGGTGACGCGCTGGCCACCTCGCTCAACCGCCTGCGCGACTCGGAGGCGAAGAGCCGCGTGGTGGTGCTGATTACGGACGGCGACAACAACGCGGGGAAGCTGTCGCCCATGGACTCCGCGAACATGGCGCAGGCGCTCCACGTGCCCATCTACACCATCCTCGTGGGCAAGGGCGGCAAGGTGCCCTTCCCGCAGGGCACGGACCTGTTCGGCAACACCGTGTGGCGCGAGACGGAGATTCCCATCAACCCCGAGCTGATGCAGGACATCGCGGACCGCACGGGCGGCGAGTACTACCGCGCGACGGACCCGGAGGGCTTGAGGCGCGGCCTGCAGAAGGTGCTCGACTCGCTGGAGCGCTCCAAGCTGATGGAGGGTGGCGCGTCCGCCACCTATCGCGAGGATTTCCATCCGTTCCTCCTGGCCGCCTTCGGCCTGCTCGCGCTGGAACTGCTCCTGCGCTCCACCTTCCTGAGGGTCTTCCCGTGACGCCCGTGGAACCCTGGCGCTTCACCGTGCTCGGCTATCAGGCGGGACTGGCCCAGCCGGTGTTCCTCGGCCTGGTGCTGCTGGGGGCCCTCCTGGGCTTGCTCGCGCTCATGCTGTCCCTCAGGCGTCGCTCGCGCGTGCGCGCGGTGCTGCATGAGCGGCATGCCGAGCGCTTCACGCCGGGCATCTCCGTGTGGCGTCCGGCCACGCAGGGGGGGCTGTACGGCCTGGGGCTCATGCTGTTCGGCTTCGCGCTGGCGCAGCCGCAGTGTGGAACGAAGAGCGAGCTGACCAAGCGGCGCGGCATCGACGTGGTGGTGGCGCTGGATGCGTCCAAGTCCATGCTCGCGCGCGACGTGCAGCCCAGCCGGTTGGAGCGCGCCAAGCTGGAGCTGACGACGCTGCTCGACGAACTCAAGGGCGACCGCGTGGGCCTGGTGGTCTTCGCGGGGGATGCGTTCATCCAGTCGCCGCTGACGTCGGACTACTCGGCGGTGAAGCTGTTCCTGCGCGCGGTGGACCCGGAGGTGATGCCCCAGGGCGGCACCAACGTGGGCTCGGCGCTCCGGCTGTCCAAGCAGGTGTTGGACAACGCGGACCGCGGCTCGAAGGAGCGCGTGGTGGTGCTGTTGTCGGACGGCGAAGATTTGGTCGGCGAGGTGGGCGAGGCCAGCGACGCGCTGAAGGAAGCGGGCGTGCAGGTGCTGACGGTGGGCGTGGGCTCCGAGTCCGGCGAGCCCATCCCCGTGTACGACCGGCGCGGCGAGTTCGTGGACTACAAGAAGGACGGCGCGGGCGAGACGGTGATTACGCGCCTGGACCGCGCGGGGCTGACGGCCATCGCGGAGGCCACGGGGGGCGCGTTCTTCTTCCAGCCGCGCGGCGTGGCCATGGGGCAGGTGGTGGAGCGCATCGACCAGATGCAGAAGAGCGAGCTGGAGAGCCGCGTGACGGTCCGCTACGACGAGCGCTTCCAGACCTTCGCGGTGCCGGGCCTGGTGCTGCTCGTGTTGGGGATGGTGCTGTTGCCGTCCACGCGCCGGAGGTCGACGCCATGAGCGCGCGGTGGCTGGGGCTTGCGTGGCTGCTCATGTTGCCGTGGACGGCGCTGGGCGCGGGGCCGCTGGAGCGCGACCATCCGATGGTGCAGAAGGGGCGTGAGGCGTACCTCGCGGGCAACTACGAGGAGGCGCTGAAGGCCTTCGACGAGGCGAAGAAGGAGCGGCCGCACGACCCGACGGTGGACTTCAACCGGGGCGACGCGCTGGCGAAGCTGGGCCGGGTGAAGGACGCGCAGGAGGTGTTCCGCGGGGTGACGGAGTCCAACCGGCCCGACCTGCGGCAGAAGGCCTGGTACAACCTGGGCAACCTCGCGGCCACGACGGGGGACCGGGTGGAGGCGCTGAAGTCCTACCGACGCGCGCTGACGCTGGACCCGCAGGACGTGCAGGCCCGGCACAACTACGAGGTGGTGCTGCGCAACCTTCCTCCGCCGCAGGACAGCTCGGCGGATGGAGGAATGGACGGTGGGGGAGACTCCGGGACGGATGGCGGACGCCCGGATGGTGGCGAGGATGGCGGCACCAAGGCGGACGGCGGCGCGCCGGTGGACGGTGGCACCGACGGCGGCGCGGATGGTGGCGCGGACGGCGGCACGGAGGATGGTGGCAGCGACGGCGGCGCGGATGGCGGCGGCGATGGTGGCGCGGACGGCGGGGGTGACGGCGGCGCGGATGGCGGCGACGGCGGCGACCAGGGTCCTCCGCAGAAGGGCGATGGCGGCAGCGACGGCGGCGCGGATGGCGGCGGCGATGACGGAGATGGCGACCCGCAGGATGGCGGGGCGGACGGTGGCAGCGAGTCGGAGAGCGACTCGGAGTCGGCGAACGCGGATGCGGGCGTGAGCCCGTCGGACCTGGACCAGCAGGAGGCGGAGCGCCTGCTGGATGCGATGAAGCAGAACGAGAAGAATCTCCAGCTCTGGCGTTTCCAGCAGAAGAAGAAGCAGAGGAAGCCCAATGAGAAGGACTGGTAGCTTCGGCGCCGGGGTGGTGTTGGCCGTGCTGGCCCTGCTGGTCTCGGGGCCGGCGTGGGCGGCGGGCCTCGAGTTCTACCAGACGGTGGACCGGCAGGAGGTCGGCAGCGAGGACGCCTTCCGCCTCACGGTGGTGACGGCGGATGCGCCCTCGGACGCGAAGGTGCGGCTGCCGCAGTCGGACGACTTCGAGGTCCTCAACAGCTCGCGTAGCACCCAGCGCTCGGTGTCTTGGTCCGGCGGTGGTCCCGCCAACATCCAGGAGGTCACCAAGTACGTGATGGTGCTCCGGGCGAACCGGACGGGGAAGCTGACGATTCCGCCCGCGGAGATGACGGCGGGGGGCAAGACGCACCGCACGGACTCCGTGCAGATCGTCGTGATGCCGGGGAAGCTGGGGCCCGCGCCCGCGCAGTCGGGCCGCAATCAGCAGCGGCTGCCGGACCCGTTCGCGAACTTCCCCTCGCGCCTGCCGGACCCGTTCGCGAACGACGAGGAGGAGGACACGCCGAGCATCCCGCGGGGCGACTCGGACCTGTTCCTTCGCGCGAGCCTGGACCGGGACCAGGTCTACGTGGGCGAGCAGGTGACGCTGTCGCTCTACATCTACTCGCGCGTGGACCTCACCAGCGTGGACGCCGTCACCATGCCCAAGTTGGAGGGCTTCTGGACGGAGGAGGTGGAGAGCCCCACGCAGTTGTCGGGCGAGCAGAAGGTGGTGGATGGCGTGCCGTACCGCGCCTACCTGTTGCGCCGCCGCGCGCTCTTCCCGGTGAAGGCCGGCTCGCTGGCCATCTCTCCGGCGGAGGCGGACATCACCACGGGCTTCCTGTTCGCGGGCCACCGCGTGCACCGCGTGTCCAACGGGCTCAAGGTGAAGGTGGCGCCGCTGCCGCCCGGTGCGCCGCCGGGCATGTCCAACGCGAACGTGGGCGCGTGGCGGCTGTCCACGGACGTGTCGACGACGAGCGTGGAGCTGGGCCAGCCCGTCACGGTGAAGGTCATCCTGGAGGGCACGGGCAACGTGAAGAACGTCACCCCGCCGAAGCTCACCGGCCCCGCCGCGCTGAAAATCTATGACCCCACGACGACGGACAAGGTGGCGCCGCAGCGCAACAAGGTGCAGGGCCGCCGCGTGGTGGAGTACCTGGTGATGCCGCAGCGCACGGGCACCTTCACGCTGCCCGCGTTGGAGTTCCCCTTCTTCGACGCGCGCGCCCGCTCCTACGAGGTCGCGCGCACCGAGCCCATCACCCTCACGGTGGAGTCCGCGGCGGGCAGCCCCACGTCGCTGCCCACGTCCTCCGCGCACGTGGCGGACGCGGCCAATGAGCAGAAGAACGTGCTGACGGCGGGAGGCCTCAGGCCGGTGCGCTACCAGGCGCGCTTCGTCGCGCCGTCCGAGCCGCCGTGGAAGCGCGGCTTCTTCGTTCCGCTGGTGCTGGCGCCGCTGGGGTTGCTCGCGGGCGTGGCGCTCATCGGCGGACTGCGAGGCCGGCTGGCGACGCGCACCGAGTCGGACAAGAGCCGTCAGCAGGCGAAGGCCGCGCGCAAGCGACTGGTGGAGGCGGAGAAGCTCCAGGCTGGCGCGGACGCGGGGGCCTTCTACGCCGAGGTGGAGAAGGCGCTGCAGGGCTTCCTGGGCGCGAGGCTGGGCGGGCCCGTCATCGGCCTCACCCGGGATGTCATCGGCGAGCGCATGAAGGCCGCGGGCGTGGCGGACGCGCGACGCGCGCAGGTGCTGTACGTGCTGGAGGCGTGCGACCTGGGCCGCTACGGCGGCGGTGGTGACGCGGCGGCGCGGCAGAAGGTGATGGACGCGGCGGTGGCGGCCATGGAGGGCTGGGCGTGAGCGGCTACTACTCGCCGGAAGAGGCGCAGGACGTCTTCCTCAAGGCCAACGAGGCCTACGCGCGCGAGGACTACGCCGCCGCGCAGGAGGGCTACGAGAAGCTCCTGTCCCGAGGCCACGGTGGGGCGGACGTGCTCTACAACCTGGGCACCACGCACCTGGCGCGCGGGGATTTGGGCCGGGCGGTGCTCGCGCTGGAGCAGGCCCGGAAGCAGGGAGGCCGCGCGCCGGACCTGGAGGCCAACCTGGCCGTGGCCCGAGCCCGGCAGGTGGACAAGGTGGTGGGCGCCACCGCGGAGGAGGAGTTCCTGCCGCGCGTGACGGCGGCCACGGACGGCAACGTGGTGGCGTGGACCTTCCTGGGCACGTGGGTGGGCGCGCTGTTGCTCGTGCTGGTGTGGCGGTTGCTCGCGCCAGGGCGTCGCACGGTGGTGGGCATCCTGGCGGTGCTGCTGTTCGCCGTGGCGCTTCCCTCGGGTGTCCTGCTGGCCGCGCACGCGCACGTGGATGACACGGTGCATGAAGCGGTGGTGCTGTCTCCCACCCTGGTGGCCCGGGAGCTGCCGCAGCCCGGCGCGCGCTCCATCTTCGAGGTGCATGCGGGGCTGAAGGTGCGCCTGCTCGAGGAGACGGGGCGCTTCGTGCGCATCCGGCTGCCCAACGGCCTGGAGGGCTGGGCCGAGCGCGAGGGCGTGGCTGAAATCTGAACGACGGGTCTTCTGGGAAGGAGCCTGGATGCCGGTGCTTCTACAGGAGTAGACTGACTCAGAGGATATCGGGTTTTCCTTGGAGGTCGGTGCCCAGTGTTCGAGGTCGAGGTCCACGTCGGCAAGAACCGGCTGGTGGTGCGCATCTGGGGAGACGTCGACAAGGAAGAGGCCCAGCGCGTCGGTGACGCCGCGGTGAGCGCCATCGACCGGATGCGTCCGCGGTTCGACCTGCTGTCGGACCTGAAGGGCGTGACGTCGTTGGACTACGAGGGCACGGTGCACCTGCGGCGCATCATGGAGGCCGCGAAGGCGCGAGGCTTCCGCCGGGTGGTGCGGGTGGTGGGGCGCTCGGTGGAGGCGGCGCTGCACTTCGAGCGGACCAGCCGCGAGATGGGCTACGACGCCTACTTGGCCTTCTCGTTGGAGGAGGCCGAGCGGCTGTTGGACGGCGGAGGACCCTGAGCGGCAGGGTGCCCGGCCGCGTTTGTCGGCGGGGCGAGCATCGAGCGGTCGTCGTAGGTCCGAGGGCGCTGAGCGACGAGGTCCTCAGCCGCGTCTGCCGGTAAGTCGGGCGAGGAGGCCGGGCTTGCGGTCCTTGCGCTCGCCGGCGTTGGCCGCGGAGAGCGCCGTCACCTTCAACAGGTTCTGCTGGAAGACGGTGTTGCCCGGCTCCAACTCGACTGCGCGTTCCAGCAGTCGCGCCGCCTGCGCGTAGTCCTTGCGCTGGTGGATGAGGATGAGGGCCAGCTTGCTGTGGAGCGCGGCGGCGTCGGGCGCGCGGTCGATGGCCTTGGTGAGGACCTCGATGGCGCGCTCGACGTGTCCGGCGCGCTCCAGGCGCACGGCGCGTTGCAGGAGGTCCTCGGGAGAATGAGGCGCCGCGCCGGGGAGCGGCGCATCCAGCGGCATCGAGGGCCGCTGGGGGCGCGTGGCGTGCTCGGCGGGCGCGGGGGCCATCATCCCGGGAAAGGGCACGGCGGGCAGGGTGGTCGCGCCGCTGAGAGTGCCGAGCGGCGGTGGCGTCCGTGAGGGCTGTGTGGAAGAGGCTGGGTGCACCACGCGCGAGGCGCCACCCAACTGCGGATGCGAGCTCCGCATCGTGGGCGCTTCGTCCGAGGAGACGACAGCACTCGGTGGGACCGCGGACCTCGACGCGTGCGGGAGCTCCATCCCGGCAGCGAGCCGTGACGCGGGCGCGGGTGCCATCCCGGCGGAGCGCGCGGGTCGTGGAGCGTGCGCGGGCGCTGCTCCGTCGAAGGCCATGGGCCGTGATGGTGCCGCCGCGGGCGCTCCAGCGGCGCTGGACGAGCGCGGAGCAGATGCGGCATCCACTTCGGCGAAGGCCTCTGTCCGCGGCGCAAGCGTGGGCGCCACTCCGTCGAAGGCCCCTGGCCGTGATGGAGGCGGGGACGCCGTTCCGGGGAATATGCCCGGCGGAGCGGCCGGCAGCCGCGCCATGCCGGCGGGCAGAGGGTGCTCGCCGAGAGCAGCGCTCGCGGACCCACGGGGCGAGGGCGCTGCGCCGGGACTCAAGCCCCGTGACGGCTTCGCGCGTTCGTCATGCGAGGGCGCGGCTCCGGGCCGCAGGTCCCGTGAGGGCTTCGCGGACTCGTCATGCGAGGGCGTGTTCAGGGGCCTGTCGCGTCGGGTCGGACGCTCCTCGATGGGCTCCTCGTCGCCGAGCGCCAGGGGCGTCAGGCCGTCCTCGTCACCCAGGGCCATCAGCAGCGCGGGCGACTCACCCGAGAGGGTGGGGACCTCCTCGTCCCAGAGGGTGAAAGGCTCCTCGTCCGCGCCGAGCGCCTCGGGCTCCAGGAATTCGGAGCCGTCGAGCACGGGCATCTCGGCCGTGAGGCTGCGCTTCGGCGGCGGGGCCGGCTCGCGCCGCAGCTCCACGACGCCGCGCTCCAGCAGGACCTTGAGGACGACCTTCACCTCGATTTCGGGCAGCCGCGCCGCGAGCGCGAGCTGCGGCACCGCGAGGGCGCCATCGACGAACGACGCGATATGCGCCTCGAAGGGATGCAGCGGCTGCAGCGCGATATCCAACCCGGCACGCAGGCGCGGCACCGTCTGCGCATCCATGGGAATGGTGAAGCGCGCGGTGGCCAGGTCATGGGCCGCGGCCTTCTGCGGCGGCGGCCGGGGCAGCTCCATGGTCCGGGTGCGCTGGGGCGGAGAGAGCATGGCCCGGACGATGGTGGGCTCGGTGACGACGTACTCCCCGCTGGCCTGCTCCGGGTCCAGGAGCAACCCGCAGTGCTCACACTGGAAGTCGTCTCGCCCCACCGTGCCTCGGCACTCAGGACATTCTAGTTTTGCCGCCATTTCAGGCCCATCATAGCGCTCCGGGACAACAGAGAACCGAAGCCCTGGAAGGAGGGGCGTGGAAGAGGTGACCTGCTGGGGTGGAACTCCGAGGGGAGCGGGTGACTCCAGGGGCCTGCTCGCCTGGGGAGCGGTCAGCCGGACAGGGGGCGGACACGAGGCCCGGATTTCCCCGTGAATCCCAGGCAGACATGTCGGATGCGTGGTGCTCCACACAAATGAATGGCAACCCTGGTGCGCGTGGTGTCGGCGGGGCTATACCGCGCGCGGCAGGTGGCACCGGAAGTGGGGGTGGCGCGCCCGCGAGTCATCGCCCTCGAGTCGTCCAGCGTCGCGCCGGAGAAACATGGTTGGCATGTCCCAGGCACCCTTTCACATCCTGCTCGTGGAAGATGAACCCGTCATCCGGGAGCTGGTGCGCTCGATGTTGAGCGACGGCACGGTGGACGTGGTGTGCGCGGCCAACGGGCTGGAGGGGCTGAAGCTGGCGCGCAGCCGCACCTTCCACCTCATCCTGATGGATGTCGTCCTGCCGCAGCTCGACGGCATCTCCGCGTGTCGCATCCTGAAGAGCGACCCCGTCACGGCGACGGTGCCGCTCTACATGCTCACCGCGAAGGCGAAGAAGTCGGACATGGAGAGCGCCACGCTGGCGGGCGCGGACGGCTACATCCACAAGCCCTTCCGAGGCGCGGAGCTGATGGCGCTGGTGGAGCGGCTGCGCATGGCGCCGCCCCGCTCGGAGCCGGCCTGAGCTTCAGGGCAGGCGCGGGTGGAGGAAGCGCGCCAGGGCGATGAGGTCGTCCCAGTCCAGCTCGCCGAACTCCAGCGCCACGCCGTTCGCCTCGCGGCGGCGGATGGTGCAGGTGGTGACGATTTCGCGGTCCCCCGGCAGCGGCAGGGCGAGGGTGAGCTGACGCTGCGAATCGCCCGGGTGGGCGAGGAGGAACAGGCCCGCCATGGACACGTCACGGGCCCGGGCCATGACGGCGCGTCCTGGCAGGAGCACCTTCACGGCGATGTCCGCCTCGACGCGCGGGTGGAAGCGCTCGGCGATGGGGGGGCCACCATTGGAAGTCTGCATCTGCTCCTCCGCGTGCGACAGGGTGCGACAACTCTGAGGCACTTGGCGTGCGAGGCAAGTTTCCGTCCCGTCCGCCCATCCCATCGTCCGGACGAGGCTCCCGGTGGATGGAGTCCGGTGGGCGCCGAGACGGGCGTGATTGCTCGGGATTTCTCCTGGCATGGCCCCTGAACAAGGGCCTCCGGCACCCATCGCCGGAGGTCTTGCTTGGAACCGAGTCAGCGCAGCCCGTACCTGTTGAGCACCACCCACACCCTGCCCCGGCAGACGCCGCGCAACGACTTCGGGACGGTGCTGGCGCACGCGGCGTACACCGTCGTGAACAAAGGGGCGGGCGTGGTGGGCGGGATGATTCCGCACGGCGCCATCCTGAGCGCGGCGGTCTCCAGCACGAAGCTGGCGGTGGCGCAGGTGGCGCCCATGAAGACGTCCGACTTCGCGTCCACGGCGTCGGCGTCCACGGCGTCGGCGTCCACGGCGAGCGCCTCGCTGGGAACGGGAGGCACGTCGTCGGGGAGCACGGACGCGTGGGAGTTGTTGAACGCGCAGAAGGAGCTCAGCGCGGAGGGCCAGAAGTTCAACGCGGCCTATCTCCACCTGCAGAACGAGATGCAGCGCGAGAGCCGCGAGCACAACGCGGTCTCCAACATCATGAAGGTCCGCCACGACTCGGCGAAGGCCGCCATCAACAACATCCGCTGAAAGGGCACGGCAGCCATGAGCGTGGACAAAGTGGGCGCCGTGGGGAGCCCGGGCCTGTCGCCCGTGGAGCCCGGGCGCGAGCGGTTCGGGCAAGTATTGGAGGGGGCCCGGAGCCCTGGGCGGAGCGAAGGGCCGCCCGTATCGGTGGAGGGTTCGACGCGTCCGGTGGGTGAGGCCTCCGCGGGCGTGGTCCGGGTCGAGGGCACGGGAGCCCGGGCTTCCGCGGGCTGCGCGCGGGCGCAGGCGGGCGAGCGGGTGGACTCGGTCCAGTCGGCGAGGGAGCAGCAGGCCGCGCAGGTGGTGGAGCGCGTGGGGCAGGCGCAGAAGCGACTGGACCACATCATGGGGCTGGCGGAGTCGGGCCGGGACTTCTCGTCGGCGGAGCTGCTGTCGCTGCAAGCGCAGGTCTATCGGGCGAGTCAGGAGATCGACCTCGCCGGCAAGGTCGTCGAGAAGGCGACCGGTGGCGTCAAGCAGGTCCTCCAGACGCAGGTTTGAGCGCGCGCCATGTCATCGACTTCCCGAAGGTGGCTCGCCGTCCTGTTGCTCCTGGGGACGGCGGCGTGTCGAGAGCGCATTCAACACGGACTGGATGAGCGGCAGGCGAACGAGCTCCAGACGGTGCTCATCCAGCGAGGGGTGGAGGCGCGCAAGGTCCTGGAGGCGGGCAAGAAGCCCTCGTGGTCCATCGAAGTCATGGGCGACCAGTCGACGGAGGCGGTGAGGGTGCTCGCGGAGCTGGGGTTGCCGAGGCCCGCGGCGGAGGTGGGCTGCGACGTCTTTGGTGGGAGCGGGCTGGTGCGCACGCCCACGGAGGAAGGGCTGTGCCGCGTGCGTGTGCTGGAGCGGGGCCTGGAGAAGACGCTCCAGTCCATGGAGGGGGTGCTGCTGGCGAGAGTCCATCTGGTGGTGCCCCCGCCGCCGCGTCCAGGTGTCGCGCCCATGCCGTCGAAGGCGTCGGCGATGGTGCGGGTGATGCCCGGTCAGGCGGCGAGGGTGCGGCAGGGCTCGGAGGTCCTGAAGGCGCTCGTGGCCGGAGGCGTGGAGGGGTTGTCCACCGAGTCGGTGTCGCTGTTGGTGGACGAGGTGCCCGCGAGGGGCGAGGTGTCCGCGGCGCAAGGCCTGTCCTCGCCGCTGCGTCTGCGGGTGTTGCTCGCGGTGCTCGGCGTGCTGGTGACGGGACTGTCGGGGGCCCTGGTGTGGGTCGCGCTGCGGATGCGGCACTTCCGGGAACTGAGCGCGATGCCCGCGGCTCCGCCCGTGCCCGCGCGGCCCGTGCTGTCGCCGGGTGCGACGCGCAAGGTCGCCTGAGAGGAGGGGCAGCCGACATGGAAGCGACACGTGTGGGGCGGGTGCGTCGTCCGGCGCGCAAGGAGGAGGTGCCCGTGGCACCGCCTCCGCCGCCCGTGGACCTGGAGGCCACGGTGCATCGCCCGCTCCTGGTGGTTCCCCTGGAGCGGTACGCGCTGGTGGCTTGGGTGCTCGGGCGGGGGCGGGCAGGGGAGCTCTTGGAGGGGCTGGGAACGGGGGCGATGCGGCGGGCGAAGGTGCACCTGCGCAACCTGTCGGCGATGCCCTCGGCGCAGCGGCAGGCGAAGGTGGCGATGGAGTTCGGTGAACGGGCCGACGCCGCCGCGAGGTTGAAGGCCTTGATGGAGGAGGTGCCGGAGGCGCTTCGCAAGGAGGTGTTCCGGCGCCTGCCGCCCTATCACCGCACCTTGTTCCCCGGCAGGGTGGTTGAGCCGGTGGACCCGGAGGCGCCGCCCCTGCTGACTTCACTGGCCGAGCGGCTCATCCGCGAAGCCACGCGCTGACGTCCGTCCTGTTCCGCGTACCGAGCATCCCGAGCCCGGATTCCCACGCCCTCCAACTCCGCGACATCACGACACGGCCCCCCTGGCGAGGGCCGTGCACGAGAGGGGTGCGTCGTCTCACTCCCCCGAGAGCCTTCTTCGATGAACCTGGACACCGAGCCGTCGATTTCACCCGAGCCGCGCAGACTGCGCAGGCTGGGGGCACGCAGGATGAGCCGGGCGCACCTCGTGCTCGCCGCGCGTCCCCGTGTCGCGAACCAGGGGCGTCAGGCCTTGGGGGATATCTGCGAGGCGCTCGGCCGTGAGCTGGGGTGTCCCGTGACGGCCGAGGCCCGGTTGCTGGACGCGGTGGTCTCTCCTCTCGGTGGGCTGATGCGGCCGGCGGTCTTCGTCCTGTTGGAGCTGTCGGCGGTGGGCGGCGTGGCGGTGCTGGAGTTGGAGCCCGCGCTGGCCATCGCGGCGCTGGAGCGCATCGCGGGCTCGGGCGGCAGGGCGGGCGTGGTGACGGAGCTGTCCCGCCTGGAGGACGCGACGCTGGCGTACCTGGTGCTGGTGGGGCTCTCGGCGGTGCGTGCCCGCTCGGAGCTGTATCCAGTGCTGGCGCCGCGCCTGGTCGCATTGACGATGCGGGGCGAGGACATCATGGCCCGGCTGCGGGGCCGACAGCCCCTGGTGGGCGTGGAACTGCGTGTCACGGTGGGGCAGGTGAGCGCGGGAGCCCGGTTGTTGCTGCCGGCGCCGCTGCTCCAGAGCGTGTTCCTGGAGTACCCGGTGGAGCGCGGCGCGAGTGTCGCGCCCGAGGTGCTCGCCGCATCGCTCGAGCTGAGGTGCTTGGTGGGGCGCATGCCGCTCACGAACCAGGCGCTGGACGCGCTCGCGGTGGGGGACGTGGTGGTCTTCGAGGGAGTGCGCCGTGAGAACGGGCGCCTCCTGGGAGACGGCAGGCTGGTGGGCCGTGGCTTCTCGCTCGCGGGGACGTTCCAGCCCCAGGGCTTCTGTCTGACGCGCGCGCAGGTCCGCGCGCCTTTCCCGGAGTCGAACATGCAGGCATCGAATGAACGCAGCAGCGACGCAATGCCCCCGCTTCCCGTGGACGTGGAGGTGGAGCTGACGCGGGTGCTCGTTCCGCTCTCGGAGCTGGCGGCGTTGAAGTCGGGCGTGGTGCTGCCGCTGCACATCAACGCGAGCACGCCGGTGTTGTTGCGCGTGGGCGACCGGGTGGTGGCGCGCGCCGAGCTGGTGGACATCGAGGGCGAGGTCGGTGCCCGCATCCTGGCCCTGCTGCCGTGAGCGCGCCCATGAATGCCCGTCGGTTCTCGTTCTCCCCTCGCGCTCGCGTGCAGGTCGCGACGCTCCTGGTGCTCGCGCTGGCCTTGCTGGGGCCGATGGGAGGGATGTCCATGGTCTCGGTGGCCCGGGGCGTGCTGCTCGTGGGCGCACTGGGTGGGCTTGGCTGGTGGTGGTGGCGACGGGGGGCGAGGGGGACGAGCGCGGCGAGCCTCGAGCGCTTGAAGGTCGTCTCCCGGGCGGGGCTGTCGCCACGGTGTGGTCTCGCGCTGGTGGAGGTGGAGGGGCGCGACTTCCTGGTGACCTTCGGGGATGCGTTCGCGCACGTGCATGCGCTGCCCGAGCGGAGACAGGCGGCTCCCTTCGTCCTGGCGCCGGCCCGTCGGCCTCGTCCGGGACGTGGGATGCGCAGGGGGATGCGGTCATGAACGGCGGACTGGGTTGGTTCGTGCCGGTGGTCGCCGCGGCATCCCCGGAAGGGCTGCTCGGTCAGCAGTCCTACGCGGGCAGTCCGCTGTCGATGATGGGGATGCTCGCGCTGATGTCCCTCTTGCCGTTCGCGGTGCTGATGCTGACGAGCTTCTCGAAGATCGCGGTGGTGTTGTCGCTGGCGCGCTCGGCCATGGGGACGCAGCAGGCGCCGCCGACGTTGGTGCTGACGGGGCTGGCGGCGGTGCTGACGGGCCACATCATGGCCTCGGTGATGGAGCGGATGTACGACGCGGGGCAGCTCGCCTACCAGGAACTCGAGTCCGGCTCCGGTGCGCGGATTCTCGACTCGGCCGCGCGGGTGGCGCAGCCCCTGCGCGAGTTCCTGGTGAAGCACGGCAGCGCCGAGGAGCGGGCCCGCTTCGTGGACCTGGCGCGTGAGCTGCGGCCACCGGAGGAGGCGGAGTCGGTCCAGGAGACGGACCTCTTCGTCATCATCCCGGCCTTCGTCATCACCGAGCTGAAGGAGGCCTTCCAGATTGGCTTCCTCGTCTTCCTCCCGTTCCTGGTGCTCGACATGGTCATCGCCAACGTGTTGCTCGCGCTGGGGATGCAGACGCTGTCGCCCAGCCAGGTGAGCCTGCCCTTCAAGATCCTCCTCTTCGTGGCCGTGGATGGCTGGTCGCTGCTCGCGCGCGGCCTCATCCTCGGATACCGGTGACGCGATGACCCAGGACCTGTTGCTGTCGCTGGGCCGAGAGGCCTTGTTGTTGATGGTCCTCGCGTCGCTGCCGCCCGTCGGGGCCAGCCTGCTGGTGGGCTTCCTGTCGGGGCTCTTCCAGGCGACGACGCAGCTGCAGGAGAGCACGCTGTCGGTGGTGCCGAAGCTGTGCGCGGCGGTGTTCGCCCTGGTGCTCGCGGGGCCGTGGATTGCCGCCCAGCTCACGCGCTTCACCCATCAACTGCTGACGCTCATCGCCGAGGTCTCGGTATGAACCTGGAGCTGGTTCGCTCGTCGTTGGAGGCGCTCGGGCCGGACGCCGCCGTGGTGGCGCTGTGCTGCGCGCGGCTCGTGCCCGTGGCCTTCCTGTGCCCCGTGTTGGGTGGACAGGCCACGCCGCCGACGGTGCGGTTGGGGCTGGTGCTGTCCCTGGCGTTGTTCCTCCGGGTGGAGGGCGGCGTGGAGCTGCCGGCGCCGGTGACGTCATCGTGGACGCTGGCGGGCTGGCTGCTGCGGGAGCTGGCCTATGGCGTGTCGGTGGGGATGGTCTCCGCGCTGCCGTTCGACGCGGCGCGGATGGGGGGAAGGTTCATCGACCTGTTGAGGGGCACGTCCGCGGAGGCGAGCCTGCCGGTGTCGGGGAGCCGCGAGTCCGCCACGGGCGAAGGGCTGCATCAGTTGCTCTTGGGGCTGGTGATGTCGGGCGCGGTGGCGCCGCTCGTGTTCGGAGCCTGGGTGCGTGGGTTCGGCGTGGTGGGCTTGGGGGCCTTCGTGCCGACGGAGGCCGCGACGCTGCACGTGGTCGTACTCGCGGGAGGGGCGCTGGCCACGGGGTTGGCGGTGGGCGCGCCGATGGCGGCGGCGATGTTGACGGTGGATTGCTTCCTGGCGATGGCGTCGCGCGCGGCGCCGCAGCTGAATCTGCAGGAGCTGGGAGCGCCGCTGCGCATCCTGGGGGGCGGCGCGGTGTTGTGGTTGGGGACGGGCGTGTTGTGTGAGCGATTGCTGGCGGAGGTCGTCTCCACGGGTGGGGCGCTCTCGGTGTTGGGGGAGCTGGCGCGATGAGCGGGGAGAAGACGGAGCAGCCCTCCGCGAAGCGTTTGCGTGAGGCTCGCCGCAAGGGACAGATTCCGCGCAGCCGATTGCTCTCCTCCAGCGCCGTGACGTTGGGAGGCGTGCTCGGCTTCATGGCGGGCTCGGTGCCGCAGGTGGCGCGGCTCCAGGACTGGACGGCGCGGTTGTTCCTCGAGCAGCAGGGGGCGGGCGCCTGGGAAGAGGGGCTCTGGATCTTCATGGGCATGAGCGGGCCCGTGCTCGGGGGCGCGCTCATCGCGTCGCTGGGCGTCAGCGTTGCCACCGTGGGGTTCGAGATGAATCCCGAGCACGTGGCACCCCAGTGGGAGCGCGTCAGCCCCGCGGCCGGGATGAAGCGGCTGTTCAGCGTGAAGCCGTGGCTGGAGATGGGCAAGGCGCTGGTCGTGGTGGCCGTGGTGGCGATGTTCGTCTGGAGCGAGGTGGAGGAACTGGGGCCGGAGGTGCTGCGGACCGCGTGGCTCGCGGGGAGCGAGGGGCTGCCGCGCATGCTCGGTCGCATCGAGGGGTTGGTGCACACCCTGGCCTGGGTGCTGGTGGTGTTGGGGGTGGGGGACTACCTGCTCGCCCGACGGAGCCACTTTCGTGAGCTGCGGATGAGCCGTGAGGAACTCAAGCGCGAGCACAAGGAGAGCGAGGGAGACCCGCGCCACAAGGGACAGCGCAAGGCGTTGCACCGGCAGCTCGCGCAAGGCGGACCGGCTCGGGGCGTGGCCCGGGCCACCGCCGTGGTCGTCAATCCCACGCATCTCGCGGTGGCGCTCCGTTACGACACCCAGGAGTGCGAGGCGCCCTATCTCGTCGCGAAGGCGCGTGAGCAGGAGGCGCTCGCGCTCCGCGAGGAGGCGCGTCGGCTCGGCATCCCCGTGGTGCGCGACATACCGCTGGCGCGGAGCCTCATCCACTACGACCTGGGGGAGCCCATCCCCGAGGAGCTGTACCAGGCGGCGGCGGTCGTCCTCCGCACGGCGATGGAAGCGCGGGTCGCGGACGAATCATCTCGGAGACGGAGTTCATGAAGGCCCTGACGTCGTGGTTGTCGAAGGTGAAGCGCTCATCGGACCTGGTGCTCGCGGTGGCGATGGCCGCCGTGCTGGGCGCGCTCATCATCCCCCTGCCGGCGTGGCTGCTGGACGTGGGCCTGGCGGTGAACCTGGCGGCGGGCGTGGCGCTGCTGGTGGCCGCGCTGCGCGCGAAGGACGCGCTGAAGGTGACGTCCTTCCCGACGTTGCTGTTGTTCACCACCCTGTTCCGCCTGGCGCTCAACGTCTCGTCCACGCGACTGGCGCTCGCGGAGGGGCATGCGGGCGACGTCATCCAGGCGTTCGGCGAGTTCGTGGTGCAGGGGGACTACGTGGTCGGTGGCGTGGTGTTCGCCATCCTCTCGCTGGTGCAGTTCCTGGTGGTGGCGAAGGGCGCGGAGCGTGTCGCGGAGGTGTCCGCCCGGTTCACCCTGGACGCGATGCCGGGCAAGCAGATGTCCATCGACGCGGACCTGCGCGCGGGGGCCATCGACCAGGCTCAGGCCCGCAAGCGCAGGAGGGATTTGGAGCGCGAGTCGCAGATGTTCGGCGCGATGGACGGCGCGATGAAGTTCGTGAAGGGCGACGTCATCGCGGGCCTCGTCATCGTCGCGGTGAACCTGCTCGGGGGCTCGCTCATCGGCGTGTTGCAGGGAGGGCTGTCGCTCTCCGAGGCGGCCGCGACGTTCGCGCTCATCGCCATCGGTGATGGGCTCGTGTCCCAGGTGCCGTCGCTCTGCATCACCGTGGCGGCGGGGCTCGTCGTCACGCGGGTGGCCTCTGAGCGGGAGGAGGACTCGCTGGGCGCGGAGATTGGCGCGCAGTTCTTCGGCGAGGCCCGGACGCTCTGGGTCGTCGCGGGACTGTGTGTTGTCCTCGCGTTGATGCCGGGCATGCCGCACCTGACGTTCCTGGTGCTGGCGGCGGCCCTGGCGGGACTCGGGTACGCCCTGTCGCGCGGCGCGGCCCTTCCGGTGGCGGCGGGAAGCGAGTCGGAGGCGTCGGGCGAGAAGGCGGGGGCTTCCGGGAAGGAGGCCGCTCCTCCGATGAGCGTGGCGCTTCCGGTGGGTGTGTCCCCGCTCACCCTGGACCTCGCGCCGGACCTGACGGTGCTGACGCAGTCCTCCGGGGGTGCGTTCGTGCACGAACAGCTCAACGCGGTTCGGGACGAGCTCTTCTTCGAGCTGGGCATCCGTGTCCCCGGCATCCGCGTGAGGACCCAGGCCGCCTATCTGTCCCCGGGGGAGTATCGAATCCTGGTGGATGAAGTCCCCGCGGGCGGCGGGCAGCTGACCCCGGGCGTGCTCTATGCCCTGGCGCCTCCGGAGGAACTCGCGTTCCTCCAGGTGAAGGCGGAGCCGGCGGTGGAGCCCGCGACGGGGAGGAGCATCAGCCGGATCCCGGAGTCGGGCCGCGGCCCGGTGGAACTCGCCCAGGTCCAGGTGCTGCGCCCCGAGGCGCTGCTCGCCGAGCACCTGCGCGCCGTGCTGCGGAGCCGGGCGGCGGAGCTGTTGGGACTCCAGGACGTCCAGGGGCTCCTGGAGGGGCTGGAGCCGCGTGCGCCGATGCTGGTGAAGGAGGCGCTCCAGAAGGTGCCGTTGCCGCTCTTGACGGATGTGCTGCGCAAGCTGCTCCAAGAGGGCGTGAGCATCCGGGACTTGAAGGCCATCCTGGAGGCGCTCGTGTCACCCACCACCGAGGGGGACGCCACCGCGCTCGCCGAGCGCTGCCGACAGGCCTTGCGTCGTTACCTCAGCCACAAGTTCGCGCCCACGGGGCCGCTGTATGCGTACCTGGTGGACCCCGAGGTGGAGGAGATTCTCCGGGCGGCTGGGCCCAGGGGGCTCTCGCCGGACCCGGAGCGGGTGGCGGAAATCCTGGAGGGCGTGCGTCAGGTCGCGACGGGCGGGAAGGCCGTGCTGCTCACCGCGCCGGATGTGCGCAGGTCACTGCGCAGGCTGTGCGAGGGGGCGTTCCCGGACGTGGCGGTGCTCACCTACGGCGAGCTGGATGGCGCCCTGCAGATTCGTCCCATCGGTCGGCTGTCGCCGGTGTCCCATGGGATGTGAGGGTGGGTCAGAGGCCGGTGCCAGTGCTGCCGGGGCCCTTGCTCTCGGGGGACGCGAGGTCCGCCTGGGCCTGCTGGGGCGCGGGGCGGTTGACCCTGTCCCTCAGCTCCTTGCCCGTGCGGAAGAGCAGTCCCCGCTTGGGCTTCACCGGGATGACCTGGCCCGTCTTCGGGTTGCGGCCCTGGTAGCCCTGGTAGTTCTTCACGTGGAAGGCACCGAGACCGCGAATCTCGATGTTCTCGCCGCGACAGAGGGCATCCTTCATCGACTCGAAAATCGTCTCGATGGTGGCCTCAGCCTGCTTCTGCGTCACGCCCCGCTTGGCCACGAGGATGTTGATCAGATCGGACTTGAGCATCGGACGCTCCCGCAAACCCGGTGACCCCTTCGCAACAGGGCACTCTGGCCCGTGGTCGAATCAGGAAAACATAACAGAACGCGCCGGCACTGCAAGCAGGGTGGACTCCCAACCACCTAGAAACTTTACGGATTTCCGCTGGCTGCCACTCGGGGGGGCTCCGAGGGGGCCTCCTGGACGACTTCAGGCCGCAGGGGCGCCACCAGATCGATCCATCGCGTGCGGCGCAGGCGCTCGACGCCGAGGCAGTCCGCCTCCTGGAAGAAGTGCTCCACCTGCTCGAAGCCGGTGGCCTTGGGGCCATCCCAGGTGTCCGCCCCGCCGGAGATCATCACGCCGTGCACGGCGAGGGTGGTGTCGGCGAGGGTGAGGGAGGCAGGGTCCCTGGCGGGCCTCAATCCCCCCCGGCGCAGGCGCTCCAGGAGGCCGGCGGTAACCATGCGGTCGACCACTTCGTGGACGAGCGACTCGGGGACGCGAAGCCGGGTCGCCAGCACCCGGGGCGTGGGAGCCGGGCCTCCGTCCACCCACGTCAGCGTCGTCTCCTGGGCGATGCGCGAGGCGACCAGCTCATGGGCGCGCGGGTGCGTGCCGAAGGCGAAGAGGGAGTCGCGAAAGGCGGTGTGCTCGACGGCGTAGGCGAGGCGGGCGCCGAAGAGGAGCACGAGCCAGCTGACGTAGACCCAGGCGAGGAAGAGGGGCAGGGCGCTCAGCGAGGCGTAGAGCAGGTTGTAGCGGAAGCTGCGCGCGGCGAACTCGGCGTACACCGACTTGGCCAGAATCCAACCCAGGCCCGCGACGAGTCCCCCCGCCAGGGCGGAGCGGACCCGGACATGGGCATAGGGGGTCCAGAAGTAGAGCAGCGTCAGGCCCACCACCGCGATGAGGGTGGTGCCCAGCGCGATGAGGACGCTGGCGAAGGGCAGGCTCTGGAGGACGCCGCGCACCGCCCGCGTCCCGGTGAGGGAGGCCGCGAGGAAGACGGGGCCCAACAGGAGCAAGCCCGAGTAGATGAGCAGCCGGGTGCCCCAGGGGCGCTGACGGCGGATGCCCCACAGCTCGTTCACCGCGCCGTCGATGTGGCGCAGCAGGGAGCCCGCGGACAGGAGGATGGCCAGGAAGCCGACGCTGCCAATGGCCACGGAGTTGCTCTGCTCGAGGAGCTGGTTGAGCACCGCGGCGGACTTCTCCTGGACGCCGGGGGCGAGCATCTCCCGGACGACGAAGCGCAGCCGCTCCTCGAAGCGGTCCTGGTGGAACGCGTTGAGCAGGACGAGGCCCACCGTCAGCAGCGGCACCAGCGAGAACATGCTGATGTAGGTGAGCGCGGCGGCGCGGAGTCGGAGGTTCTCTCCGCGAAAGCCCTGGGCCACGGTCCTCGCGGCGAGGAACGTGTCGGTCGCGAAGCGGCCCACCTGGGTTCCCTGCACGGGTTCCCAGACGCGCAGCGCCCAGTCACGCGCACGCTCGCGCGTGCTCCGCCACCACGACGCTGGAGTCGAGGGCGCGGCCAACTTCAGCAGCTCCTGCCCGTGCGCTGGCGCTCCGTGCGGCGGCACGGCGGACGGTGAGGGCGCTGGGGCGGAGCGGAGGTGGGTGTCATCCGGGGCGGAAGCAGACCGGGAGCTGACGACGCTCCGCGACATGGAGTCGTCAGGCTAGCCAAACCGGTACCTCCAGGGCCAGCCCACATCCTGGCGGTCCACGCCTGTCGCGGCACATCATCCGACATGCAGGAGGCTTCGCGGGAACCATGGGGCTCGCCGCAGGCCTCATCGTTGAGATGTGGAAGAGGAGCGCGGCACCCGTCACAGGGCGTCGTGCGCGATTCGACGGCGCCCGCTCCCATCGGAGCGTTTCTTCCGGCTCCTCGCTGAGGATTCAGGCGACGTCGAGCCAGATGGCTGAGCCCCTGCCAAAGGCGCGGGCCTGGCGCTGCGCTCATTCCACTTTGCATCCGTGAAGGGGCTGCCCTTCCAGTTCGTGATGCCGAAGAAGGGTGCCACCGTTCCAGTCCCGATGGTGAGGAAGTGGGCCGCTACGCAGCCCACTTCACTTTGCTTCCATGGGATGGCTGATGCCTGGGGGAGAAGGGCGGTCGTCGAGACGCCGCCCCACCTCACCTCGCGGAATCAGGTCGTGCTACCGCCCGACGGCTCCGAGCCACCCTGGCCCGATGCCGGAGGCGTCGAGCCACCGCTGCTCTCGCCGCCGTTGCCTCCCGATGAGCCCTGGCTGCCACCGCGCTCACCACGCTCGCCGCCGCGCTCGCCGCCTCGTTCGCCGCGAGGACGGTCACCGCGCTCGCCGCGCTCACCGCCGCGCTCGCCTCGGTCACCACGCTCGCCGCGTTCACCACGCTCGCCGCGTTCACCACGCTCGCCGCCGCGGTCACCACGCTCACCGCGCTCGCCCCTGTCACTGCGCTCACCGCCACGGTCGGCACGCTCACCGCCGCGCTCGCCGCCGCGGTCACCACGCTCACCGCCACGGTCACCACGCTCACCGCGCTCACCACCACCACGCTCACCGCGCGGACGGTCGCCACCCCGGTCCGGACGACGGCCGTCACGGCGCTCATCGCGCCGGTCTCCGCCGCCACCACCACCGCCGCCACCCCGGTCCCTGTCGCGGTCCCGTCCGCCACCACCGCCCCGGCGGTTCTGGTCCTGCCGCCCGAAGCCGCCGCTGTCCGGCTTGCGCTGCTGCATCGCCAGCTCGCCGTCACCCGAACCCGGAGACGAGGCCACCTTGTGCTCGGGGCCCGTCGCCGAGCGTCCGTAGATGTCGTACTGCTCGCGGTGGTAGTTCTGCTGCGCCTTGACCTGGATGGACTTGTTGTAGCGGTCCATCAGGTGCCGCAGCTCGTTGCGCTCCTCGCCCTGGAGCAGGCGCGCCACCTCCGCGTTGCAGTTGATGACCAGCGTGGAGTCCTTGTAGCCCGGCGCTTCCCGGCGAATCTCCCGGAAGATCTCGTACGCCACCGTCGTCGCCGTCTTCACGAAGCCGTTGCCGTCGCAGTACGGGCAGTCCTCGTGCAGCACCCGGCCGATGGACTCGCGCACGCGCTTGCGCGTCATCTCCACGAGACCCAGCTCGGAGATGCGCAGCACGTTCGTCTTCGCCTTGTCGCGCCCCAGCGCCTCCTGCAGCGCCTTGAAGACCTTGTCCCGGTTCTGCGCCTTCTCCATGTCGATGAAGTCGCAGATGATGATGCCGCCGATGTTGCGCAGCCGGAGCTGGTACACAATCTCCTTGGCCGCCTCGACGTTGATCTTGGTGATGGTCTCCTCGAGGCTCTTCTTGCCGACGTAGCGTCCCGAGTTGACGTCGATGGCCGTGAGCGCCTCGGCCTGGTCGATGATGAGGTAGCCGCCGCTCTTCAGCCACACCTTGCGCTGGGTGGCCCGCTGCAGCTCCTGCTCGATGCCGTACGCGTCGAAGACGGTGTCGTCGCCCTCGTGCAGCGCCACCCTGTCGCGCAGCGCCGGGTCCTGCGCCGTCACGAAGCCCAGGATGCGCTCGTACTCCTCGCGGTCGTCGACGACGAGCTTCTCCACGTCGTGCGCGAACAGGTCACGCGTGGCGCGCAGGATGAGGTCCAGGTCCGGATGCAACAGACCGGGGCCGCCCCGCTTCTCGTTCTTGCGCACCACCTGGTTCCACACCTCGATGAGGAACCGGATGTCGCTCTCGAGCTTCTCCTGCGGAACGTTCTCCGCCACCGTGCGCACGATGAAGCCCGTGCCGGGCGGACGCAGCCGGTCCACGATTTCACGCAGCCGCCGGCGCTCCTTCTCGTTGGAGATGCGGCGGCTGATGCCCACGTGGTCCACCGTGGGCATGAACACCAGCTGACGGCCCGGAATCGAGATGTGCGAGGTGAGGCGCGCGCCCTTGGTGCCGATGGGGTCCTTGGAAATCTGGACCACCACCTCCTGGCCCACCTTCAGCAAGTCCTCGATCTTGTCCGTCCGGCGCTGCTTGACCTTCTCCTTGCCGTTGCCGTCGTCATCGCGCTTGTCGCGGCGCTTCTCGTCCGGCTTGTGACGGCCCTTGTCCTTCTCCTTCTCCTTCTCCCGGCCGCGCGGCTCCCGGGCCTCCCGGGCCTCGCGCGGCGTGCGGCGCTCACCGGAGACCTCGGCGGGACGGGCCACGGCCAGCGCGCCCTCCTCCCCCCCCGGCGGCGGAATCAGCTCGCTCAGCGCGGTGGCCGCGGCCGGCGGCGGCTCGGGCTGCTGCTGCGCCGCCTCCACGCCATCCTCGGACACCGGCGCCTGGGGCGCGGCCTCGGCGGACTCCGACGCGGGGGAGGGGCCCTCCTCCACCGTCACCGCCACGGACGCCGTCTCCACGGAGGCCGTCGCGCCCTCCACGGACACCGACACCTCGCTGGCCACCACCGTCACCGACGGCTCGCCAGCGGACGGCGCGGCCTCGGACGTCGGCTGCGCGGCCTCGGCCACGGCGGACTCCGTCCCGGACGCCACCTCCACCGACGGCGCGTTCGCCGCCAGCTCCAGGCGGGTGTCCTTCGGCAGGGACTCGAGGTGCGCGTGGGCCTCGGCCGACAGCTCCTCGACCTCCGCCTCCGCCGCGTGCTCCACGGGGTGGTGGTGCTGCTGCGGACCCCCGTTCCGGGCGGCGGCCTCGGCGGCCTCGGCCTCGGACTCGGTGGGCACGTCGGGCGCGTCCTCGTGCTCGCCCTCGGTCAGCTCGAACTGCGCCCGGGCGAAGTCCGGGTCGTAGACGACGTCGCTGACGTAGAGGAACGCGGCCTTCTCCAGGCCGATGTCCACGAAGGCCGCCTGCATGCCGGGGAGCACCCGGACCACGCGGCCTTTGTAGATGTTGCCGACGACCCCCTTGTCCTTCTTACGCTCGAGATAGAACTCCGCGATGTGCCCGTTCTCGACGAGCGCCACGCGGGTCTCCCGACCCGCGGCGTTGATGACGAGGATGCTGCTCATGGACGAATCCTGGACGCGCGCGCGGTAGGGCGGACCTCACCGGACGGGAGGCGGCAAGACGCCGCGCCTGCGTGCACGCTGCGAAAGGAGAGGCGGCCTCCGGAGGCCCTCCAGTCAGGACGTCCTCCCCGGTCTGTCCGGGAACGGCACACGTCACGCTGTCGAGGGCCAAGGGGACCACCGCCTGCTCCTCCGAGTTCAATTGCTCCGCTTTGCCACCGGCACCCTGCCGGGCGGAGCCTTGTCTTCAACCGCGTTCGAGGTCCTCCACCACGCGCGTGCCGCCCGCTCCTTCCTTCCACACCCGGTCGGTGCCCTGCAGTGGGTCACCTTGGGGGGGCGACTTGGAGCCCCGGCGCAGCCGACGCGCCCGGAGGTATCCGGGAACGCAACCCGTCAAAAATTCAAGACTGGGCGTGACCTTCGCCAATGCGGAGCGTCACACAAGCGCCCAGAAACACGGGGAGTTTTTCACGCCCCCGGCACACGTGTAAAGCCGAGAAACGGCATCCATCCACTGTCGGGCAGATGCCGGGTGCCTCCCTGGCAGGTCTCAGGCCTGGGCGGGGGCCTGCTTGCGGCCCTCGGGCTTGTCCAGCCGCCCGCGGGGCCTGCGGACCAGCCTCAGGCCCGTCCAGGTGGCGTCGATGGTGCAGATTTTGTTGTCCACCAGGCCGATGTCGAGCGCCGCCTGGCGCACGAAGTCCTCGGAGAGGGTCGTCTTGACGCCCTCGCCGCCGGGCCAGCAGACCCAGATGCCCCCGGTGAGGGCCATGGCGCGCGCCAGGGCGGGCAGCCGCTGCACCAGCTCCGTCGCGTCCTGGGAGAAGAAGAGGATGACATCCAGGCCCGTCTGCGCGGTGATGAGGAACTCCACCCCGTCCGGCAGCGGATTGAGCTTCTGCACGAAGCCGCGCGGCGGGTTGATGACGGAGACCTTGGACCCGGCCCGGATGCCCAGCATGGCCGGCAGGGATGCCAGCGCGTAGGGCGTCATGATGTGCGCTCCACGATGAAGTGACGGTACTCGCCGGTGGCCTCGCCGTCCGTGCGCTCGACGCCGTCGACGCGCGCCTGCTCGGGACCTCGGTGACACCACCGGATGAACTCCTCCAGCATCTCAGGCTCTCCCTCCGCCACCGCCTCCACCGAGCCCTCCGAGCGGTTCCTCACCCAGCCCGACAGCCCCAGGCGCGTGGCCTCCACGCGGGCGCTCTCCCGGAAGAAGACGCCCTGCACCTTGCCCTGGATGCGCAGGGACACCCGCCTGGAACCGCTCATGAACCGAATGCCTCACCCTCTAGGCGTCCGCTCGCAACAGCCCGAGGAACGCCGCCTCGTCCAGGATTCTTACCCCGAGTTCCTGGGCCTTCTTCAGCTTGCTGCCCGCATCGTCGCCGGCCACCACGAAATCGGTCTTGCGCGAGACACTTCCCGCGACCTTCCCACCCCGCCGCTCGACCTCCTCCTTCGCCTGCTCCCGCGTCATACCCGTCATCGAGCCGGTGAGCACCACCGTCTTACCAATGAACGGGCCCCCCGTGGCCACCTGGGGCGGGGCGGGTGCGACCCCGGCGTTGAGCAGCGCCAGGATGGCCTCGCGGTTCTGCGGCTCCTGGAAGAAGGTGTGGATGACCTGCGCCATGACCGCCCCCACGTCCTTGACGCGGGAGACGTCCTCCAGGGACGCGTCGAAGAGCTGCTTGACCTGGGGGAAGGCCTCGGCGAGCGCCTTGGCGGTGGCGTCGCCCACGTGACGGATGCCCAGCGCGTAGAGGAAGCGGCGCTGGGTGGTCGTCTTGGAGCGCTCGATGGAGGCCAGCAGGTTCTCCGCGCTCTTGTCACCCATGCGCTCGAGCGTCATCAGCTTCTGCTTGGTGAGCGCGTACAGGTCCGCGAACGTCTTCACCGTGCCGGTGGCCACCAGCTGCGCGGCCAGCTTGTCGCCCAGGCCCTCGATGTCCATGGCGATGCGGCTGGCGAAGTGGCGGATCTTCTCCACCAGCTGCGCGGGGCAGGACGCGCCGGTGCACCGGATGACGGCGCCGTCCTCGTCCTTCACCGCCACCGCGCCGCACACCGGGCAGTGCTGGGGGAACTCGAAGGGCTTGGAGTCCTCGGGGCGCTTGGAGAGCACGGTGGAGACGATCTCCGGAATCACGTCCCCCGCGCGGCGCACGAAGACGGTGTCGCCCTTGCGCACGTCCTTGCGCCGCAGCTCGTCCTCGTTGTGCAGCGTGGCGCGCGCCACCGTGACGCCGCCCACCTTCACGGGCTTCAGGTGCGCCACGGGCGTGAGGGCGCCGGTGCGGCCCACCTGGATGCCGATGTCCTGCACCAGCGTGGACTCCTCCTCGGGCGGGAACTTGTACGCCACCGCCCAGCGCGGGCTCTTGGAGACCTGGCCCAGGCGCTTTCGCTGGTCCTCGTCGTCCACCTTCACCACCATGCCGTCCACCTCGAAGGGCAGCTCGTGGCGGCCCTTGAGTGAGGCGTCATAGGCGGCGCGCACCCCGTCGATGCCCGCCGCGCGCACGTAGCGGTTGATGGGCAGGCCCAGCGACTTCAGGTACTCGAGCTTCTCGATGTGCGTCTTGAAGGCGGGCACGCCCTCGGTGGGGACACACTCGTAGAGGTAGACGGAGAGCGGACGCTGCGCGGTCTCCTTCGGGTCCAGCTGGCGCAGGCTGCCGGCGGCCGCGTTGCGAGGATTGGCGAAGAGCGGCTCGCCCTCCTCCTCGCGCTTCTCGTTGAGCTTCTGGAAGTCCGCCTTGCGGATGAAGACCTCGCCGCGCACCTCCAGCAGCTCGGGCACCTTCACCCCGTCCTCGGGGAACAGCTCCATGGGCAGGCTGCGGATGGTGCGCAGGTTGCCCGTCACGTCCTCGCCCGTGGTGCCGTCGCCGCGGGTGGCGCCCTGCGCGAAGATGCCCTTCTCGAAGCGCAGCGCAATCGCGAGCCCGTCCAGCTTGGGCTCGCAGACGTAGTGGACGGCGGGGATGCCGAGCATCTTGCGGATGCGCTCGTCGAACTCCACCAATCCCTCGTCCTCGAAGAGGTTGGCGAGCGACAGCATCGGGACGCGGTGGACCACCTGGCCGAACTCGTCCGCGGCCTGGCCTCCCACGCGCTGGGTGGGCGAGTCCGGCGTCTGCAGGGTGGGGTGCTTCTCCTCCAACCCCTGCAGCTCGCGCATCAGCGTGTCGTACTGGATGTCGCTGATCTCCGGCGAGTCGAGCACGTAGTAGCGGTGGTTGTGGTGGGCCAGCTCACGACGGAGCTCGCGGGCTCGGGCTTCGGCTTTCTTGAAGTCGTCCACGGTGGGCGGTCCTTACCCCAAAACGCCCCCGCGTGAGGGCGTGTCCATGGCGCGCAATCTAGAGCCACACCCCGACATCGCGTCGACTCCCTCCCGACATGTCCCATGCGCGCGCGGTCCACACGCCCCGCCACGTAGGCCCCTCCTCATGCCGATGGTGCGGCGCCCCGCGAGCGGCGCCCGTCGTGCGGGGCGAGACCCGGGCACGAGTCCGGCCCCCAGGGGGCCCCACTCGAAGCGAAGCGACCCGTCGGGTCCTGGCGTGGGGAGCCACGACGCCCCGTGGCGGGTGGGAAATGTCCGCCGCCGGGCTCATGTTGCTCATCAGGAAGAGTCCGCGCGGTGGCCCTCAAGATGCCTTGACAGGCCTGGAGGGGGTCAATAACGTCCCTCGCGGTTCACTGGCGCAGGAATTTCGACGGCGCCATCTCTTCCCCAAAACCAATCGGCCCGCGCCCGCGCAGTCCCCTCCAGGGATTCCGGTAAGGGTCGCTCCTCACTGGAGAAGGTGCTTCCGAGGCCGAGCGGACATCTCCCCCGGCAATCGAGCGTCCGAGTCCTCGGGCACCCCACACCTCCCCAAGCGTTCCCAGCCATGCGCAAAGCCCGTACTTCGAGAGAGAAGGCCGCCGACGTCGCTGTTCCCGTCGAGGCCGACGACAAGCCCCGTCGCAAGCGCGCGGCGGCGAAGACCGCCGACAGGGAGGAAGCCGAGAAGCCGTCCCGTTCGCGCCGCGCCCCTCGCCGCGACGAGGACACGAACCCGGAGGTGGAGAGCGACTCCGCCGAGGTGAGCGCCGAGCCGCCCCGCCCGGTGCTGACGCCGATCTCCCGTCCGGTCCGTGACGACGACCTCCAGGAGGCTCGCATCTCCGGTGAGGACGAGTCCCCCGCGGCCACGCTGCCGCCCCCGCCGGAGCCCCCCGAGGCGCCGACCATCACGGAGGTCAGCCGCGACGGCGCTCCCATGCAGGTCATCAAGCTCAATGACCTGAAGCGGATGAAGATCACGGACCTGTCCCGGATGGCCCACGACGTGGGCATCGAGAACTACCAGGGACTGAAGAAGCAGGACCTCATCTTCGCGCTGCTGGGTGGCATCGCGGACAAGCGCTTCGAGGTCCACGCCGAGGGCGTGATGGAGCTGCTCAGCGACGGCTTCGGCTTCCTGCGCAGCGCGGACAGCGACTACCAGCCCAGCCCGGACGACATCTACGTGTCCCCGTCGCAGGTGCGCCGCTTCAACCTGCGGCCCGGCGACACGGTGACGGGCCCCATCCGCCAGCCCCGCGAGGGCGAGCGCTTCTTCGCGCTCCAGAAGGTGGACAAGGTCAACTTCACGGACCCGATGTCGGACGCGGCGCGCGAGCGCATCCTGTTCGACAACCTCACGCCGCTGTATCCGACGCGCAAGCTCAAGCTCGAGCACGAGTCGTCGGAGATGACCACGCGCATCATCGACATGTTCTGCCCCATCGGCCTGGGCCAGCGCTGCCTCATCGTGGCGCCCCCGAAGGCCGGCAAGACGGTGCTCCTGCAGAACATCGCGCACGCCATCAGCCGCAACCACCCGGACGTCTACCTCATCGTGCTGCTCGTGGACGAGCGCCCGGAGGAAGTCACGGACATGGAGCGCAGCGTGCGCGGCGAGGTGGTCTCCTCCACCTTCGACGAGCCCGCCACGCGCCACGTGCAGGTGGCGGAGATGGTCATCGACAAGGCCAAGCGCCTGGTCGAGCAGAAGTACGACGTCTGCATCCTGCTGGACTCGATTACGCGTCTGGCGCGCGCCTACAACACGGTGGTGCCCGCGTCCGGCAAGATCCTCTCCGGCGGCGTGGACGCCAACGCGCTGCACAAGCCCAAGCGCTTCTTCGGCGCCGCGCGCAACATCGAGGAGGGCGGCTCGCTGACCATCATCGGCACCGCGCTCATCGACACCGGCAGCCGCATGGACGAGGTCATCTTCGAGGAGTTCAAGGGCACGGGTAACTCCGAAATCGTCCTGGACCGCAAGCTGATGGAGAAGCGCATCTTCCCCACGCTGGACATCAACAAGTCCGGCACGCGCAAGGAGGAGCTGCTGCTGGGGCCGGGTGATTTGGTCCGCATCACCGCGCTGCGCCAGGTGCTGCACCCGTTCACCCCCATCGACGCGATGGAGTTCGTGCTCAAGCACATGCGCCCGACGTCGACGAACGCCGACTTCCTCGGCTCGATGAACCGCTAGAGGTAGCCATTGGCCCGGGGAGGACCCATGTTGGGTCCCATGCTCGTCCGCCTGCTTCCCCTCCTCGTGGGGGTGACAATCGGAACCGTGGGATGTGACGTGGACCCCCTGGGGCCACTGCAGGACCCGCCGCCGGTGCTGTCCAGCCGCACCTGTTACACAGATGACGATTGCGTCGCGGACGCGTGCTGCGGGCTGGGAACGGCCGTCACGCACGCGGACGAGGGGCCCAACTGCCGCGGCGTGAGCTGCACCAGCGGCTGTCCCGAGGGCTCCATCGACTGCGGTCGCTGCATGCCCATCTGCCGCGGAGACCGCTGCGCCGCCGCCTGTCAGTGAGGGGGTGCTTCCTCAGGCCGCGGGCGTCTGCTGACCCGTGGCGGCGATGGCCGGCTGTGGCTCGGCGCCCGGCAGCGTCACCACGGCCTGGGGCTGCGCCTTGAGGCGCGCGTAGTCGAAGCACGCCACGAGGATGGCGGTGATGGGCACCGCGAAGAGCGCGCCAATCAGTCCGAAGAGCCGCTCGCCCGCGATGAGCGAGAAGGCCACGATGACCGGGTGGATGCGCGCGGCCTGGCCCATGATCTTGGGGTTGAGGAAGTACGCCTCCACCGCGTGGATGCCGATGATCCACAGCAGGATGGCCACGCCCTTCTGGAAGCCGTCCGCCAGCGCGATGAGGACGATGGGCACCGAGCTCAGGATGGTGCCGAAGATGGGGATGAGGCTGAAGAACGTGGCGATGGTCGCCAGCAGGAACGCGAACTTCACGCCGAAGAGGAGCAGCCCCACGAAGGTCAGCGCGCCGTTGACGACGCAGATGGTGACCTGCCCGCGCACCACGCCGGACAGCGAGCGGTCCAGGCGCTCGGCGAGCTGGCGCGCGTCCTGCGCGTACTCGGGGGGCACCAGCGTGCCGCAGTAGCGGCGGATGGCCTGCCCGTCGATGGAGAAGAAGGCCGCCACCATCAGGATGAAGAACAGCATGAAGACGCCCGCGGCCACGCTGGCGACGATGCTGCGCGACACGTTGACGATGTCGCCCAGGTTCTCCTGCACCAGGGACGCCACGCGCTTCACCGCGTCCCCCATGAGCTGCTCCAAATCCAGCGCCAGGCTGAAGTGCCCGGCGCCCGCCGCGTCCGCGCCCTCCAGCGCGCGGTTGGACAGGGCCACGGGGATGCCCTGCGCGCTCAGCCACGTCTCCGCGCGCTGGGCGAGCACCTGCACCTGCTCGGGCGTCAGCGTGTTGGCCAGCGCCATGAGGTCGCGGCTCACGCGCGCCATCTCGCGGTAGAGCTGGGGCACCAGTGCGACGAAGAACAGGTACACGCCGACGAAGAAGCCCGCGTAGATGAGCAGGATGGCCACCCAGTGCGGCACCTGCCGACCGGCCACCTTCACCCGCGTGATTCGCGCCACCAGCGGCTGCACCAGATAGGCGATGAGCGCCGCGCCCGCGAAGGGCATCACCACCGAGCGGAACGTCACCAGGACCAGGGCCACCACGAGCCACAGGGCCCCCAGCACCCACAGGCGGTTGCGACGGTCGACGATGGGCGTCGGAGGCGGAGGGTCCACGGGCTGCGGCGACATGTCTCGGGCTTATGGCACCGCCCGCGCGCTGACAAGGCCCGCTGGCCCACGTTCTCGTTCGTGCCCCAAGCAGGGGCTCGCCCGGGTGCCGGGGTGACGGAAAGTTCCCTCCGCCCCCCGGAATCCTCCGGTTCGCCCGGCGGGCCTCGTCAGGCCGAGGGCTGCTGGAGGCGGAGCTTCCTCTCCAGCCGGTCCAGGCACTCGTGCATGTGCTTGCGCTTCACCCGGCCCTCGGTGGCCTCGCCCAGCCCGTGCATCTGCTCCGTCAACCAGCGCGAGAGGAACAGCAGGGCCAGCCTGTCGTCGGGGCCCAGGCCGCGCTCCAGGTAGCGCTGGTGGCGCATGTAGTCGTCATACGCGTCCGTCTCGTGGGACAGCTCCCAGCGCGTCAGCCGCAGGGCCTCCGTGTAGACGGCGGGAGAGGGGCGCGGGCGGGGCTCGGTGAACAGGGGCGCGAAGTGGCCTCCGGTGTCCAGGTCCACCTCCTGCACCGGCGGCGGCCAGCGCTGCAGGTCCTGCGCGAGCAGCTTCGCCACCTCCTCCACCAGGTGCTCCAGGAGGGTGACGGGCTTCAGGTCGAAGAGATGGTCCCACCGCGAGGGCATGTCCCCCTCTCTACCTCAAGAGGCGGAGGGCGGCAGCGCGCGCAGCGTCGGAGCGTGCTCGCCATAGCCCGCGGCCAGCTCGCGGCGGATGACCTGGTAGACGGACTTGCGGGTGAGCAGCTCCCCGTGTCCCGCGTCGGGCAGCTCGTGGTTGAAGACGTTGGGCTGCCCATCCACCTTCAGTCGCGCGGAGGTCCACGGCGTCACCTCGTCCGTGGGCGAGTAGAGCGACGCCACCCGCACGTTCCGCGGAAACGCGCCGGTGGCGAGCTGGCGCAGGAAGGGCGACACGGGCGTGAGCTGCCACATGCTGCGGCTGAACCAGCCGAGCGTCGCGCATCCCAGATACGCCAGCCGGCAGCCCTGATGCGGCGTGCCCAGCGTCACCAGGTTTCGCACCCGTTGGTCGCCGCCCAGGCGCTTCACGTAGTACGTGCCGATGAGGCCGCCCTTCGAGTGGCCGATGATGCTCAAGGGCCCCATGTGCGGGTAGCGCGCGTACATGCGCTCCACCTTCTCGCGCACCTTCTCGGCCAGCGCGTCGATGCCGTGCGTGTTGAAGCGGTCCAACGCGCCGCCCAGGTGGATGGACCACACCGCGTAGCCCTCGCGCCGCAGCCGCTGCTCGAGCACCTCGAACACCCGGCGCGTGCTGAAGAAGCCGTAGAGCAACAGCACGGGCTTGGGGCAGTGGGCGAAGTCCGTCCTCCGGACGATGCGGTTGGCGTCCGCGTCCAGGTGGAGCTGGCCGATGAGGCTCTTGAGCCGGCGGCTCCACCGGCGATAGCGCGGCAGGAAACGTTTCATGGCGCACCCGAGCGACGCGCGAGGCGCCGTCCGGGTTCAACCTGTGGATTCCCGCCATTCGATGCAGGAGGTGCGGGGCGCTCGCGAACCGCGAACGCTCGCTGCTCAACGTCCCGCGTCCGCTCCGCCATCGCCCGCGTCGGGAACTCCACCATCCCCCGTCCCAGCGTCCGTGCCGGCGTCCGTCCCGCCATCCCCGGGGGCGGTGATGCAGCAGGTGGGCACCTTGTCGAAGTACAGCGCCGACTGCGAGCAGAAGGCCCGGATCTCCCGGCGGTGCGCGCCGCAGCCGGTGACGAAGCGCCCGTCCTCGCACACGGGCTCGGGCGCCGTCGCCGGGTCACACTGCGTCAGGTTCAGCGCGCACACGGCCCGCGAGCGATAGAAGCGCGCGTCACTCCGGTCTCCAGGGACGACGGTGCACGTGGCGCCCCGGTCGCACTGCTGGAAGACGGGGCCGGTGGAGCAGGGGCCCACGGTGCAGGCCGTCTCACAGTTGAGCGCCTCCCCCTCGTCACAGCGAGGCGCCTGGTCGCACGGGTTCCCATCCGAGCAGGAGGTGACGAGGAGGGCGAGCAGGAAGGACAGGAGGATGCGCGGCAAGGGAGGCCTCGGGAATCGGGTCAGGTGAAGCGCTCCAGGAAGTTCATCAGGATTCGGCGCCCGAAGGGAGTGGGAGCAAGGCCCGCCAGGAGCCTCGGCACCTCCTCGCCGGGCGCGCGGCCCCGCGCCAGCGCCTCCTTCTCCAGCCCCTCGCGTCGGGCGTCGATGACGGCGCGCAGCGCGTCGGGCCCCGCCTCCGGGTGGAACTGCACGCCCCGGACGTTGGGCCGGAAGGCGAGCGCCTGCGTGGCCGTGTTGTCGTTGCCCGCGAGCACCCGCGCGCCCTCGGGCATGCGCGTGACGATGTCCTCGTGCGTGGCCTGGGTGGCGAAGAGCTCCGGCACGCCGTCGAACAACGGGTCCTGGCGTCCCTCCTCGGTGAGGCGCACCTGCACCGTGCCCGTCTCCCGGCCGCGCGGATTGCGCCCCACCTGTCCGCCGTACGCATGCGCGAGCAGCTGGTGACCGAAGCACACGCCGAGCACCGGCGTGCCCGCCTCGGCGGCGCTCAGCATGAAGTCCGCGGCGCGCTCCATCCAGGGCTCCAGCTTCGTCACCGAGAGCGGTGAGCCCGTCATCATCACCGCGTCATACGCGCGCGCATCGCGGGGCAGGGGGGCCTCGCGATGCACGGGGAGGATGTCGAAGCGATGACCCTCCAGTCCAATGGTGCGCAGGAACCACTGCTCGTAATCACCCACACTGAGGCGCACGGACACGGCCGCCTCGCCGGCTTTCAGCAACAAGACGTTCTTCACCGCCGCAGGTTGCCGCGTCTGGACGTCATTCCTACCCTGTCGTGCCACCTGTGTTCGCTCCTGGCCAATCCGTCTGGAACGCCCCCGTGCGCCCCGAGGAATCCCCATGATTGATGCACGCTCCCTCTCCCCACGGCTTCCCGTCCTGCAGTTGCTCATCGACGGACAAGGTGTGGACCCCATCGAAGGGGGCACCTTTCCGGTGGTGAACCCCGCCACGGGTGAGAAGGTGTGCGACGTGCCCAGCGCCACAGCGGCGGACGTGGACCGCGCGGTGAAGGCCGCCCGGCGCGCGTTCGAGTCCGGTCCGTGGAGCAAGATGTCCGCCCGCGAGCGCGGCAAGCTCATCCGAAAGCTCTCTGATTTGCTCTGGCAGCGGCGCGAGGAGTTCGCGCTCGTCGAGTCGCTCAACAACGGCAAGACCTTCCGCGACGCCATCCGTGGGGACGTGGCGCCGGGCGCCGGCACGCTCGCGTACTTCGCGGACTGGGCGGACAAGGTGCATGGCGAGGTGCTGCCGGTGGACGGGCCCTTCCACACCTACGTGCTCAAGGAGCCGGTGGGCGTGGCGGGCCTGATTGTCCCCTGGAACTATCCCACGTGCATCCTGTGCTGGAAGCTGGGCCCCGCGCTCGCCGCCGGCTGCACCGTGGTGGTGAAGCCCTCCGAGATGACGCCGCTGACGGCGATGAAGCTGGGCGCGCTCGCGCTGGAGGCGGGCTTCCCGCCCGGCGTGCTCAACGTGGTGCCCGGCTACGGAGACCCCGCGGGCGAGGCGCTCGCGCGGCACCCGGACGTGGACAAGATTTCCTTCACCGGCTCGGGCCGCACCGCGCGCCGGCTGATGCAGGCCTCGGCGGGCAGCAACCTGAAGAAGCTGACGCTGGAATTGGGCGGCAAGAGCCCCCAGGTCGTCTTCTCCGACGCGGACATGGACCGCGCGGTGGAGGCGTGCTTCTGGGGCATTTTCGGCAACAAGGGTGAGACGTGCAACGCGGGCAGCCGCGTGCTGGTGCAGGACGGCATCTACGAGGAGTTCGTGGGCCGGCTGGCCGAGCGCGCGAAGAAGCTGCGCGTGGGTGACCCGCTGGACCCGTCCACGGAGATGGGCGCGCAGGTGAGCCAGAAGCAGCTCGAGACCATCCTGGGCTACGCGGAGAGCGGACGTCAGCAGGGCGCGCGGCTGCTCGCGGGCGGCGAGCGCGACACGGAGGGCGCCAAGGCGAAGGGCTGCTTCATGAAGCCCACCGTCTTCGGCGACGTGAAGCCGGACATGAAGATTGCCCAGGAGGAGATCTTCGGCCCGGTGCTCGCGTGCATGCGCTTCAAGGATGACGCGCAGGCGCTGGAGCTGGCCAACGGCACGCTCTACGGGCTGGCCGCGTCGCTGTGGACGCGCGACGTGGCGAAGGCGCACGCGCTGGCTCGCAAGGTGAAGAGCGGCGTGGTGTGGATCAACTGCTTCAACGAGTTCGACGATGCCGCGCCGTTCGGCGGCTACAAGGAGTCCGGCTGGGGCCGCGACTTGTCGCACCACGCGCTGGAGGGCTACCTCCAGACGAAGGCGGTGTGGACGAAGCTGCCCACGGACACCTGAGCATTCCCTCACCCCACGAAGGAAGGTCCCGATGCCGACCCGTTCCAAGGCGAAGGTACTCACGCACCCGGTCGTGGCTCGCAGGGCTCGCGCGAAGGAGCGCGGGGGGGCGGTGCGCGGCGCCGCCGTGCCCCGGGACTCCGGTGGCGCGGACTCCATGCGGCGCTGGCTGGACGAGCGCGGCGCGAAGAAGGTGAAGGTCGGCGCCGTCGACATCGATGGCGTCTGGCGCGGCAAGTACATCTCCGTGGACAAGTTCCTCAGCGCCGCCAAGAGCGGGCTGGGCTTCTGTGACGTTGTCTTCGGCTGGGACCTGGGCGACGAGCTGCTCGACAACACGCAGGTGACGGGCTGGCACACCGGCTACCCGGACGCGCACGCCACGGTGGACCTTTCCACGGGGCGGATGATTCCGTGGGAGCCGGACACCGCCGCGTTCCTGTTGGACTTCGTCAACGCGGACGGCACCCCGTTCGAGGCGAGCCCGCGGCAGCTGTTGCAGAAGGTGGCGGCGCGCGCGCGGGAGCAGGGCTACCTGCCGCGCTTCGGCGCCGAGTACGAGTTCTTCATCTTCAAGGAGCAGCCGCACACGCTCCGGGAGAAGGGCTTCCAGGAGCTGACGCCGCTGACGCCGGGCATGTTCGGCTACTCGTGGCTGCGCACGTCGCTCAACGCGCCGCTGGTGCACTCGCTCATCGACGGGTGCAACGGCTTCGGGCTGGACATCGAGGGCTTCCACACGGAGACGGGCCCCGGCGTGTTCGAGGCGGCCATCCGCTACGACGACGTGGAGCGGTCGGCGGACAAGGCGGCGCTCTTCAAGACGGTGGTGAAGGAGCTGTGCGCGCGCCAGGGCCTGTCCGCGTGCTTCATGGCGAAGGTGAACGCGAAGTTGCCGGGCTGCTCCGGGCACGTGCACCAGTCGCTGTGGGACCCGAAGGGCGAGCGCAACCTCTTCCATGAAGAGGGCGCGCCGCACGGGATGAGCCGGCTGATGCGGCACTACATCGGCGGGCAGATTGCGCTGATGCCGGAGCTGACGGCGCTCTACTGGCCCACCATCAACAGCTACAAGCGCAGCGTGGAGAACACGTGGGCGCCCACCACCGCGGCGTGGGGCCTGGAGAACCGCACCTGCGCGGTGCGTGTCATCGGCGAGAGCGCCAAGGCGATGCGCATCGAGTACCGCCAGCTGGGCGCGGACATGAACGCGTACATCGGCATGGCGGTGAGCCTGGCCGCGGGCCTGTGGGGCATCGAGAATGAAATCGAGCCGCCGCCCGCGTGCAACGCCAACGCGTATGCGTCCCACGAGGCCGCGCCCCTGCCGCGCAACCTCAAGGATGCGGTGACGCTGCTGAAGGAGAGCGAGCGCGCCCGGGAGATCCTGGGCGAGGGCTTCGTGGACCACTTCGTGCGCACGCGCGAGTGGGAGGTGCGCCAGTACGAGCGCGCCGTCACCAACTGGGAGTTGGAGCGCTACCTGGAGCTCATCTGATGAGCCCGAGGGAGGAACCCGAGATGAAGCCGTTCGACATCCCCACCGAGCCCCGTGTCACCGAGATGGCGTGGCCCACCCGCATCGTCCTCGGCGCGGGGGCTCTCCAGCGGCTGCCCGCCCAGGCGCAGCGGCTGAAGATGAAGCGCCCGCTGCTGGTCACGGACGCGGGCGTGGTGAAGGCGGGCCTGGTCTCCCGCGTGCTGGAGGTGCTCAAGACGGCGGGCCTTCCGTGCGCCGTCTTCGACAAGGTGGAGCCCAACCCCACGGAGAAGGATGTCTTCGCGGGCCTCGAGGTCTACCGGAAGAACGACTGCGACGGGCTCATCGCCCTGGGCGGAGGCAGCGCGCTGGATGCGGGCAAGCTGGTGCAGTTGCTCACCACGCACGAGCCGCCGCTCAGTCGCTACGACGACGCCAAGGGCGGCGACCAGTACGTGAAGGATGACCTGCCGCCGCTCATCGCGATTCCCACCACCGCGGGCACGGGCTCGGAGGTGGGGCGCTCGGGGGTGGTGACGTTGGCGGACACGGGCCGCAAGACGGTCATCTTCAGCCCGCACTTGCTGCCGGGCGCCGCCATCGTGGACCCGGAGCTGACGATGGGGTTGCCCGCGGGTGTCACCGCGGCCACGGGCATGGATGCCTTCACGCACTGCCTGGAGGCGTACCTGTCCCAGGGCTTCCATCCGCTGGCGGACGCGGTGGCCATCGATGGCATCCACCGTGTGAGCCGCTCGCTGGTGACGGCGGTGCGCGAAGGGACGAACCTGGCGGCGCGCACGGACATGATGGTGGCCGCGATGCAGGGGGCCATGGCCTTCCAGAAGGGCCTGGGGGCGTGTCACGCGCTGGCTCATGCGCTGACGCCCATCTCCGGTGTGCACCATGGCCTGGCCAACGCGGTGGTGCTGCCGGTGGTGATGGAGTTCAACCGCGCGGCGAGCACGGCCAGGCTGGCCCGTGTGGCGGTGGCGATGGGGGATACCTCCAACGCGCGCGAGGAGGTGCTCGCGAGCAACGCCATCGAGCGGGTGCGCAAGCTCAACGCGGACATTGGCATCCCGGCGCGGCTGCGGGACGTGGGCGTGCGCGAGGAGGACTTGCCGCTCATCGCGCAGAAGGGCTTCCTGGACGCCTCGCACCTGAGCAACCCGCGCAAGGTGACGGAGGCCGACCTGCTGGCCATGGCCCGCGAGGCCTGGTGATTCAGGGGAGGTGACTCGAGGAGGCTCTCGTCCTCCTCGGGTGCTGTGCGCAGGCGGTGTGACACGCGTCGAGGAGGTCTCGCGGCCTCCTCGGGTGCTGGCTCAGGTCCCTTCGTCCGCGGCCGCCGGCTGTGCGGCGGTGGTGCCGCCGTCGCCGAGCACCGTGGCGCCGAGGTCCTGGTCCGGCGCGGCGCCGGAGCCCGAGTCCGTCACCTCGCCGTGCGTGCCCACCACCGCGCCGGTGATCTCCGCGGTGCCTTCCTCCGGCGCGAAGTCCATCGTCTCCACGAACACGCGCCCGGGCAGCCGCAGGTCCATGGCGCTGATGCGGTCCTGTCCGCGCAGGTCATAGAGCTGCTGCGCGACGGGGCCCGCGGGGATGCGCTCGTCGGAGAAGAAGATGTAGACCTTGACCTTCCCCTCCTGCGTCGGGACGCGGAAGCTGGTGTTGGCGACGGGCTTGTTCGCGTCGCAGCGGATGGAGCGATTCTCTCGCGTCAGCGTGAGCTGCCGGATGACGCCCTTCTCCGACACCGTGTAGAGCATGCAGTACGGAAGCTGTCCGGCCGAGGGGATGACCTCCATCGTCGCGGGCCCCGTCTTGCGGACCTGCGCCCGCGTGATGCGGTCCTCTCTCTTGCCGTCCTGGCAACCCACGCTCATCGCCGCCACTGCCAGCACCATGCTCCAGCGCTTCATGTGTCCCTCCCGGGCGTGGAAGATCCACCATCCGCGTTCGAAAGCCTACTCCGAGCGTCATGCTCGGGGGATGGGCTGTCGCCCGCCCGCCTGGAGGCCGCGCGACACAAAGACCGTAAGTGCACATCCGTGCTCTTCGACACCGGAGCCAGAACCCTCGTTCATTCCAGTGTCCCGCCGCGTCCACCGCTCTCAGCGGATCCTCAGCTTGCGCAGCGCGTCGACCGCTTCGTCGAACCCGACGACGACGAACAGCACCAGCGTGGCGACGAGCGCCGCGTTGACGAGCCAGCCGTTGCGCAGCGAGCCCACCCAGTCCCGCCGGTTGTTCATCCACAAAAGGGTGGCGGCGAGCAGCGGCATGAACAGCGCTCCCACCACGGCATAGGCGAGCTGCGCGCGCTGCAGCGGCGCCCAGAGCATGGGCAGCGGCACGAGCGAGAGCGCCACCAGGTACAGCTTCCACGCGCGCGTCGTCCGCAGGTCCACGAGGCCTCGGGCCTCCTTGCGCTGGATGCGCAGGAAGTCCGCGAAGAGGTAGGGGACGCCCTCCCAGACGCCCAGCAGGCTGGAGAACACCGCGCCCCAGAAGCCGGCCAGGAACACCCAATAGCCCACCGGCCCGATGATGGCCTCCAGCCGTGTCGCGAGCACGGTGGCGACCCGCAGGCCCGTGCCCTCCAGTTGGAGCGTCGAGCCGATGATGACCATGGCGGCGCCGAACATCCCCGTGAGCGCGTAGCCCACGGCCAGGTCCGTCTGACAGATGCGCAGCCCTCGCGGGCCCTCGCGGCCCTTCTCCCGAATCCAGTAGCCGTACGAGAGCATCGTCACCGTGCCGCCCACGCCGCCGAGCAGGCCCAGCACCCAGGGCGCGCCTTTGTCCGGGAGCGAGGGGACGACGAGCCCGCGCGCGGCGGCGGCCCAGTCCGGCTCCGAGGCGAGCGCGGTGAAGAGCACCGCGCCGAACATCAGCGCGATGCAGGCGGCCATCAGCTTCTCGAAGAGCCGGAAGCCGCCCAGGCCCACGAGCACCAGGCCCACCAACGAATGAATCACGCCCCACAACCGGCGCGACGTCTCCGAGTCACTGGCGAGGGGCCACAGCGCATCTCCCGCGGCGCCGCACGCGGAGATGAGGGCGCCGCCGGTGAAGAAGCTCCAGCCGAGCAGGTAGACGAAGAAGACGTAGCGCAGGCCCGCGCCCATGCGGGCCCAGCCCTCCAGCACGGTGGTGCCGGTGGCGAGCTGCCAGCGGGCCACGCCCTCGTTGAGGAAGCCCTTGAGCACCGAGCCCACGACGGCGGCCCACAAGATGGACACACCCACCGCGGAGCCTCCGAGGCTGGCGGTGAGCAGGTCACCCGCGCCGACACCCGTGGCGGCGACCAGGATGCCAGGACCGAAGCGCGCGAACAGTCCGGGCTTGTCACTGGCGAGGGACTGCGCGGAGGACGGTGCGTTGCTTTCCATGACGGTGGCGCCAGACGCTAGCACCGCCAGTGGAGCGACACGTCCGCCAGTCCAGGACGGGCGGGTGTGGGCCGCCTCCGGCGCCGAGCATGGCGGTCGCCGAGCGGCTACCAGCCCCACTCCAGCGACACGTCCGCCTGGCCCGTGCAGCCCACGAGGGGAAGGCGTGGGCCTCCTCCTGAGCTGAGCTGGCGATGAATCGTCGCCCATGCGTCGAGGAAGGCCCGCGAGGCCACCTCCTTCTGAATCGAAAGGGCGTGCGTGACTCCGGGCTCGGCCAGCCTGTTCTGGAGGAGCTGTGCCTGCTGGTGGAGCTCGTTCGCCGCGCTGGCCAGCCGCTCCATGCTGAGTTGACGAGGGTGGGTCCGGTAGGGATCCGGCGTCGCGTGACACTCCTCGACGCGCGCGAGCAGCTCACCCAGGCTCTCGAAGGTGCTCTCCGAGAAGGTGAAGCGGACGAAGGTGTTGGGGGTCGTCGACAGCTCGGTCATCGCCTCCATCAACTCCGCCAGCGGGGCCCAGCCGAGCCACAGGTACAGCTCCTGCTGCTGGACCTCCAGATGCACGACCCACTTCGGATGGATGTCCCGCGCGCCCATTCCGACGAGTCTGGCACGAGTCGCCGTCGGGGGGCTCGAGCGTCGTGGGACCCGGGACGCGGTGGGGCCCGTCGCGGCACCGTCGCCACGCATCATCCACCGAGCGCCTGCTCGATGAGGTCCGCGGCGCGCTTCGCCCCTCCCTCGTCGCGAAGCTCGCGCTGAATCGCGGCGGCCCGCTCGACGAAGCGTGGCTCCGTCGTGAGTCGCTGGAACGCCTCGCGCAGCGCCGCCGCGGTGGCCTTCTCCGTGTCCAGCCGCAAGCCGACGCCCAGCTCGACGATGCGGTCCGCGTTGGCGAACTGGTCGGTGGCCTGGGGCACGGCCAGCATCGGCTTGCCGCACCACAGCCCCTCCTGCGTGCTGCCCATGCCCGCGTGGGTGAAGAAGACATCCGATTGTTTCAACACCGAGAGCTGCGGCAGCCACGCGTGCACCTCGAAGTTGGTGGGGAGCTCCCCCAGCTCCGAGCGCTGGACATGTCGACCGATGTTCAGCACCACGTGCCAGTCGGGCAGGTCCCCGAACGCCGCCATGCACTGGCGATAGAACGCCGGCTGGTTCGTGAACGTGGACCCCAACGAGATGAGCAGCACCTTCTTCGCGTGCGAGGGTCGGCTCCACGTCCCCTGATGGACGCGCTGCTCGTCGAGACAGGGCCCCACGAAGGTGAACCGCCGCGTGTCCACGCGGTCCGCGTTCGGCTGCATCGCGCGCGGAATGAGCACGAGCGAGCGCGGCGGCAGACCGACGAACAACGTGGAGTCCGTCTCCGCCACGCCGCTGTCCCGCAGCCACTCGGAGAAGCGACGGTAGTAGTCCGCGCCGCCCGGGGCCGCGCGCAGCGACTCCATCATCGGCGCCATCTCCTCGGTGTAGCCCTCCCACGCGACGAACGTGGGAGAGAGCTGGATGGCGGGCTTCCCCCAGTTCTCCGCGAGGATGCGCGCCGTGTAGCCCGCGATGTCGTAGAGGAACAGGTCCGGTCGGTCCTGCTCCCAGGCCGCGCGCAGCCGGGGGAGCTGCTCCTGTGCGTCCTTCAGGAACACCTCCAGCTGACCAATCGTGTCCTCCGGCCACTGCCGGTCCGCGACGCCTTCGCGCGGCAGCGTCGACGGGTAGGGCACCAGCTCCGCGCCCGTCTGCTGGATGGGCTCCGCGAAGGAGGCATCGTTGGCGTACGTCACCCGATGGCCCCGGGCCACCAGCTCTCGGAGGACCTCCAGGCTCGGGTTCACATGGCCGTGCGCGGGGATGCTGACCATCGCGATATGGGCGCGTCGCTTCATGGGGGGGCTCCTGGATTGAGACGAGACGGTTCGTCTCGTCAAGTCACCATGAAGCTCGACCTGCCGGTTGTCAAGACGAGACGTTGCGTATCGCCACCGTCCCGCTAGCGTGCCGGTCCATGAGTGAGGCGAAGACGCCGGACACGGGGCGGCGCAGCGAGCGTTCGCACCAGGCCATCCTGAAGGCGGTGGTGGAGCTGGTGGGGGAGCAGGGCTACACGCGGCTGACCATCGAGGCCATCGCCGCGCGGGCCGGGGTGGGCAAGCAGACCATCTACCGCTGGTGGCCGACCAAGGGCGCGCTGGTGCTGGATGCCTTCGCGGCGCTGATGGGGGACGTGGCGCCGCTGCCGGACACGGGTGACGTGGCGGCGGACCTGAGGGGCGTGATTCGGGCCACCGTCGCGGAGCTGGGCGCGCCGCGCTTCGAGGTGCCCTCGCGCGCGCTCACCGCGGAGTCGCAGATGGACCCGGCGCTGGCGAAGCAGTTCGTGGACACGCTGCTGCGGCCGAACCTGGAGGTCACCAAGGAGCGGCTGCGCG
Organism: Myxococcus fulvus; assembly: GCF_900111765.1. The sequence continues at coordinate 383,284 of NZ_FOIB01000002.1, read as the reverse complement.
CGGCGCAGAAGGTGGGGCAGGTGGCTCGGGACGTGGACCTGGACGTCGCCGTGGAGCTGTTCTTCGGGCCGCTGTTCCACCGCTGGCTCCTGCGCACCGCGCCGCTCTCCGAGTCCTACGCGGACACGGTGGTGGACTACGCCCTGGCCGCGCTGCGCCCCCGGAAGTCGCCGGGGGGCAGGGGCTGACAGGAGGCGCGGCTCACATGCCCGGGCACTGGCCGGGCTTCATCTCGTTCGCCGTCTGGTGGACCTCGCTGCTGAGCTGCTGCTGCTTGGACGGGTCCATCGCCGTGTAGACGATGACCACGCCATCCGGCGTGTCCTGGACGCTCGCGCTGGAGGGCATCGTCGGCGCGCCCGCCATGCCGGCGCCGCCCGTGCCGCTGTCATCGCGGCCGTACTGCTCCTCGGTGGAGCTGTCGCCCAGGTCCTCCTGCTTCACCTCGTCCAGGACGGACGTCTCCTGCGCGCGCTGGGTGCTGGCGGCCTGCTCGTGCAGCATGCGGCGGCTGCGCTGCTGCAACTCCGCCACCTGCGTGGGCTCCGGCGTGCTGAGGACGAGCGCCACGCCCTCGGGAACGTCCTCGGCGCGGGCCACCGCGCCTGGGACGGCCATGGGACAGTTGGCCTCGGAGACGCCCTTGTGGTGTTTGCCATGGTGCTTGCCGTGGGCGTCATCGGGCGGCGCGCCCTGCGCCATGGTGGGTGGCGGCTGGGGCGGGGCCGGAGGCTGCGTGCTGGCCTGGGGCTCGGCGCCCTGGGACTGCGAGCCCCGCTTGGAACAGCCGACCGAGAAACACAGCGCCGCGGACACGGCGAGAATCGACGGAAGCCTGAACAGCTGCATGTGGATGTCCCCCTCCGGGCGAGAGCCCGACTCGCGGAAGGTGGACAGGGGAGCGAAGGGCGCCAACGTCGTCCCCACCGCCTCCGGGTCGCCCGCCCCGCCCTGGAGACGGGGGTTCCATCCCGGAGGGGACGCAGCATCGTGCCGTGCGACGCCTGGGGGGCGTCAGGTGATGACTCGCGGACGCGAGGGCTGGGTTCGACGGGGCTGCCCGTTCGTTGAGCAACACGTCGCGCCCCGAGCCGACATCCAGGGGAGGGGGTCCTCCGTCCTGGTTCGTGGTGGAGACGTGGGCTGTCTGCCCGACAGGAAAGGGTGTGTATGAGAAGACTCGCCGTGCTCGACCTGGATGGGACCCTCACCCCAGACACCCTGGGGGGCTTGCTGGTGCGCGAGCTGATGGCCCGAGGTGTCTGTGATGCGGCGGCGGGGCGCGAGTTCCTGGCGACGGTGGATGGCCATGACCCGCGCCGTCAGGGATTCCACAGCCGCATCGAGGAGGTCTATCGGAGCCTGGGGCGGGTCGCCGCGGGCGTGTCGGTCTCCAGCGTCGAGCGCACGGCGGAGGAGGTCTGGGCCCACGCGCGAGGGCGCCTGTTCGGATTCGTCCGGCCGCTCGTGCGGATGCTCGAGGCGGAGGGCTTCCTGGTGGCCCTCGTCTCCGGCGGTCCCCTCATGATGGTCCACCTGGTGGCGGAGGACCTGGGCATCGACGTGTACCGGGGCGCGCAGCTGGCCATCCAGCGCAATCGCTACACGGGGGAGGTCCTCCAGTGGCCCAGCCGCATGGGCGGCAAGCCCGCCATCCTCCGCGAGCTGGCGGAGCTCCATCAGGCCTGTCTGGGCCAGTCCCTCGCGATGGGCAACTCCTCCTCCGACGCGGAGCTCTTCGCGCTGGTGGGGTTGCCCCTGGTGTTCGAGCCCTCCCAATCGCTGGCGGAGCTGGCGGCGAGCCGTGGGTGGAGCCGCGTCGACCGGCACGATGTGCTGCGGGTGCTCCCAGCGCTTCTCGCGGGTGAACAGGGTGGGGAAGGTGTTCCCAGCGCGTGAGTAGGAAAGTGTGCTCTCGGGTTGCTTTTGCATCCGGGTTGAATGTTTGTGCCGGGGATGCGGAGGCGCTTCGGGCGTGGGTGTGAGGGTTTGCGGTCGTCCTTTGTCCGGTGGTTAGGATGGACTGTTTCCCTTCACCCCGAGGAGCGTCGAATGAAGCGATGGACTCGTGTCTGGTTGGCCGTGGTGTCGTTCGCGGCGTTGTCGGCCTGTGGTGGTGTGGATGACCAGGCTCCGCTGGAGCAGGAACTGGGGGAGCAGGAGGCCCGCATCGATGTCTGTGGTAACGGGCGGTGCTACCGGCTGGAGCCGCAGTTCTGTCCCGAGGACTGCCCGTACAGCGGCTATTGTGGTGACGGCGTCTGCCAGTCGTCCTACGAGTCCAGCTCCTGGTGCTCGGACTGCTCGGCGGGTCCGGGGTGTCTGGCGCCGGAGGCCGCGCGGCCGAGCGAGCCGGAGGGCCTCATCGATGTCTGTGGTAACGGACGGTGCTACGCGATGGAGCCGCAGATGTGCCCGCAGGACTGCCCGTACAGCGGCTACTGCGGCGACGGCGTCTGCCAGTCGACCTACGAATCCAGCTCCTGGTGCTCGGATTGCTCGGCGGGTCCGGGGTGTCTGACGCCGTAGCGCCGAATCACCCGTGAGCGAGGGCCCCGTGGGTCATCACGGGGTCTTCGTCGCGGCTCAGCGAGGCTCGGGCCGCACGTAGACGATGACCTGCGGTGTCTCGTCCAGGTACAGACCCGTCGCCGGCGTGCGCGTGTTGAACGCCTGCCACGTCTGGAACTCGTACTCGCGGAACTCCTGGTGGTACTGGTACGCGACGATGTCCGCCTCGAAGGGGCTGCCCACCGCGCGCAGGTCGGGCCGGAGCATCCCGTTGCGCTGGTAGTCGCGGAACGAGCCGCCGTGCACCTCGTGCAGGAACAGCCGCGCGTTCGGCTTCGCATGCTCGTTGATCCACGGCAGCACGCCGGTGACGTGGCTGGACCAGAACTGCCGCTGCATCCCCAGCGTCGCCGCGCCGGGCAGTCCTCCGGCCAGCTCCGAGTACGCCGCCGTCCCGTAGGGGAACACGCGCGCCGAGTACACCAGCGCGGGCGCCAGCAGCACCGCGAACACGGGCGCGAGCACGGCGAGGGCGGGCAGCGAGGGCCGCTTCTCCCGCAGCCGCTCCAAGAGCGCCGTCGAGCCGCGCGACACCGCCTGTCCCGCGAGCAGCCCCAGGAACACCATGGACGGGAACCAGTGCTTCACCCCGCCGAAGTGCGGCACCTGGGGATGGCTGATGATGAGGATGGACGTCACCGCGTTCACCCCCACCAGCGCCTCCACCATCGTCACCGGCCGCACCCACGCGCGCGTGCGCTCCAACTGCCCCAGCACCACGCGGCCCGCGAGCGCCAGGAAGCCCGTCACCATGGGCGCGAAGAGGCTGGTGGGCACCGTGAGCGCCGTCTTCACCAGCACGTACGCGAGCGGGAAGGGCGGCTCGCGCAGCAGCGTGCCCAGGTAGAGCCAGGCGTAGTGGTTGTGCTTGGCGTGGAAGGCCAGGTACCACGCGGTGCGGTCCACCGGGTGGTGCCAGAGGTAGGGCCAGTGCAGGTAGAAGATGACGGGGCCGAGCACCGCCATCGCCGCGATGGGGACGAGCGCCCGCGTCACCCGCGCGTTCACCTTCTCCACGCCCTTGAGCAGCCACGTGCCGCCAACGGCCAGCCCCATGAACAAGAGCGTGTGGGGGCTGAGCAGGAAGAACTTGCGCTGGAAGCCTTCGCCGCCGCCCAGCGACAGGATGAGCAACCCGTAGAGCACCGCCACCGAGGCGAACAGCCCGACGAAGCGCAGGAGCCACCCGCGCGCCTGGGGCTCCGCCTCGCTCGCCTCCCACGCGCGCCACAGCGCGAAGGGCGTCAGCACGAAGGGGAGGAACAGCGCGTTGTGCTTGGCCGTCAGCGCCAGGCCGAAGGCCACGCCGCACGCCACGCCCCAGCGCACGTCCTCCAGCGCGCGCCAGAAGCAGTACACGACGAGCAGCCACAGCGCGGCCACCGGCACGTCGAAGCACGCCAGCTCCGCGTTGAAGTACTGACGCGGCACCAGCATGAACGCGAGCGCGGCGAACAGGCCCGCGGCGCGGCCGTACAGCGCGCTGCCGAACAGGAAGCTCAGCGCGGGCACCAGCGCCGCCAGCGCGAACGCCGGCAGCCGGAACGCGGCGGCCGAGCGCATCCACCCCAGCGTGTCGTGGAAGAGCAGGTGGCTCAGCCCGAACAGCGTCTTCATCAGGACGGGGTGCTCGTGGTTGTAGTCCCACGCGCGGACGATGGCCGCGTCCGTCAGCGCCCGCGTCGGCGACTGGAACAACTGGCGGAACCAGCCCGCGTACCCCTCCGCCGCGGCGAAGTAGACGCTCTCGTCGCGCGTGAAGCCCACGTGCCCTTCGGTCCACCACAGCGCCACGAAGGCCAGGGCCCACAGCGCCCACGCCCAGCGCTTCTCCTCGCGGGTCGCCGGCCTGCCCGTCATCCCTTCACTCCCACCGCCGGCTCCACCGCCAGCACGTCCAGACACACCTGCCGCCGGTCCGGATTGCGCGAGCGGACCCACACCTTCACCGTGCGCGGCGCTCCAGGAGGCAGCCGCACCTCGGCCTTCTTCACGCCCTCCTGGCCCGGGGCAATCGCCACGTCCAACAGCCGCGCGCCGCTCGCCGCGTCGTCCACGCCCAGGTGCGCCGTCGTCAGCTGCGCGTCCTTGGGGAAGGCGTACTCGAAGATGATGCCGCCCTCGAGCCGCAGCCCCACGTCGCCGGGCACGCCGTCGAACTCCGCCACCAGCTTCTGGTCTCCCGGCGGAGCGGGCATCCACAGGCAGTGGCGCGGCTCATAGAGGACCTCGTGCCACTCGGTGGCCACGTAGACGTTGCCCGGGCCCGGACAGCGGTGCGCCGAGCCGTTGAAGGGACACGCCTGCCGCGCGCCGTCGTCCGACTCCAGGTACACCCGCGCGCGGGAGACGACGTCGGAGGCGGTGAAGCGGCGCGGCCGGTGGCGCCCGTTCTCGTAGAGCGTCAGCGTCAGCGGGCCCTCGTGCTCGGGCCCACCCACGGCGCGGCGCTCTGGCAGGAAGTCCTTCAGGAAGGCCGCCTCGTCCGAGCGCGGCAGCTCCGGCTGTCCCAGCACCCAGACGCGCGGGTGCGCGGACAGGTCATCGGTGTCCGAGCCCAGGTAGCCGTAGACGGGCAGGCCCGGAGGCACGAACAGGCGCGCGCGCTCCGTCCACCAGGGGAACAGCAGCACCGCGTCACCGGGGCGGGCCTGCGACTGGAGCCGCTGGGCCACCGCGCGATAGCCCTCCTCGGTGGGGAGCTTGCCCGGCAGCCGCAGGTGGAAGAGCAGGCACAGGAGCGCGACCAGCAGCAGGCCCCCCAGCTCCAGGAGGGGCAGCGCGCGTGGAAGGCTAGGACTTCGCAAGACGAATCTTCTGCTCGCTCTTTTCCCGGCAGAAGGTGCAGAAGATGGGCTCACCCTGGGAGAACGACGGCGTCCAGGGCGGGTACATCGAGCACCGCGGGTCCAGGCAGTGGTGCAGCTCCCACAGGTGGCCGAGCTGGTGCAGCGCCTGCCGCGCCACGGGCTTGAAGCCCGTCTCCAAGTCCTTGTGCGGCTGCAGCGAGATGATGGAGCGGTCCTTGCCCTGGCGCGCGAAGCCCGGGGTGGGGGCCACGCCGCTGGGCAGCTCGCGCTCCTTGAGCTTGCGCGTGGTGAGCAGCAGCACCTTGTCGTCCTGATAGGCGCGGATGCCCTTCACCTGGTCCAGCAGCTTCTCTGCGTCCAGCGGCTCGCCCAGCCCCGGAGGGATTTCGGCGCTGCCGGAGTGCTCGCTGCCCACGCCGAACGCCGTGTAGAGCGTGCGGTTGAGCTTGGCGAGCTGCTTGTCGTCGAAGGGGTCCAACGTCACGACGCGAATCACGGGGCATCACCTCGGCGCGAAGAGGGCCCGCGTCAGGGCCCCCTGGATGGTGTTGGCGGTCAGTCCTCGCTGTCGGCGGGCTTGGCCTTGGGCGGACGGCCGCGCTTCTTGGGCGCGGCGGGCGCCGCTCCCTCCACTTCGGGCGGCTTCGGCTTGGGCGGACGGCCACGCTTCTTGGGCGCGGCGGGCTCGGCGCCTTCAGGCGGGGCGTCCGGCTTCGGCTTGGGCGGACGGCCGCGCTTCTTGGGCGCGGCGGGCTCGGCGCCCTCGGCCTCCGCGGGCTTGGCCTTGGGCGGGCGGCCACGCTTCTTGGGCGCGGACTCCTCGTCGCCCTTCTCCTCGGACGACTCCTCGCCCTCCTCCTCGGAGGAGCTCTCCTCGTCGGACTCGGACTCGGCCTGCGGCTCCTCGTCGGAGGGCAGGTCCAGGTCGCCGTCGAGCCCCAGCAGGTCGCCGTCCAGCCCGAGGTCGTCCTCGTCGCCCTTCGCGAACTCGGCGGCGGTGCGCTTGGGGCGCTCGCGGCCGGGCGGGAAGAGGACCAGGTCGATGGCGTCCTCCGCGTTGACCTCGGCGGTGCCGAGCGCGGTGGCGACCTCCGACACCAACAGGTGCCGGGCGTTGTCGTACAGCTCACGCTCCTTGGTCGGCAGGGGGCGCAGCTCGCTCAGGACCTGGAGGTCCTTGACCACCTCGGCGAGCCCCAGGATTCCGCCCTGGGTCATGCGCTCCTGGTTGGTGCGCGCGCGCTGCTTCCAGTCCAGGTCGGCCTTGTCGCCGTCGGAGCGCAGGAACGCGAAGAGGCTCTTCACGTCGTCGGGGCTCGCGACCCGGCGCACACCGATGGCCACGACCTTGGCCTGGGGCACCATCAGCAGGGCGTTGTCCTCCTCCCGGCGCATGGTGACGAAGATGAGCTTCTGTCCCGCCACTTCCTTGGTGTCGATGGCGGTGACGCGGCAGACACCCTGATTCGGGTAGACGACCCGGTCGCCGACCGCGAGCTGGTTGAGTGACGCGGACCCTTCAGGCATGTCCCCCTCACGGGCAGGTAGACGTCAAACGGAGGCCCGGGCTTAGCACCGAGTCGGGCTCGACGCCACGAGATTACCGGTGAACCGACGCCGTGCGTTCGCCCGTCCGCTGAGCCTCCAAAAGGATGCCCAGCAGCTCCTTCTGCCGCGCGTCCAGCGCCGCCTCCACCTGCGCCTGCGTCGGCTCCGCCTCACTGCTCCCGGGACGCGCGTCCACGCGGCCCGACAGCCCCACCGTCCCGAGCACCACCGCTCCCACCACGGCCACTGCCACCAGCTTCAACATGTTGAGCCCTCCTTGTCGCTCAGGGTAGGGGGAGCGACTGGAGGATCAACTTTTCGGCGACAGGCCGCTGCACGGCTGTAGCAGGGCTCACTGCGCCGTACGGCCATGGCGGTGCTCGGCGGGGGCCGTCTGGCCGCCCGCGGGGTGGACCACGGGGATGACCTCCAAGAGGAGGGTGCCGGTGTTGTCGGCCAGGTTGTCGTCCGGGAAGGCGAGCTGGAGCCACGACGCCCCCCTGAGCCGGGTGGGCTGCCCCACCTCCAGGAGCGCCAGGCCGCTGGGCGAGCCCTCGGGACCGGGGCCGGTGCCCACCAGTCCGAGCACCCGGCCCACCGGGCCTCCGCCCAGGCCACGCGTCCGGGCGGGCTCGGCGGTGTAGCGCAGCACCACGTCGTACGTGGTGCCCGGGTCCAGCGCGCGGAGCACGAAGCGGTCCGCGCGCGACAGCTTCACCGCGTGCTGGCGCGAGTCCAGGCGGAAGGGCGCAAGGCTTGCTCCCCCCAGCTCCCGGATGCGCACCTGGAGCCCGCCCCGGTTGTCGTCCCGGCGGGAGTCGAGCGCGAAGACGTGGAGCATGGACGCGTGGCGCACCAGCTGCTCGTCGGGGCCGAGCACGCCGAAGGAGTCGTGCGCGGGCAGGTTCGCGTCACCCTCCAGGAAGTAGCCGGCGTGCTCCACGGACATGGGGCCGCCCAGCGACATGCGCCCCTCGGTGTGCACCAGGTAGGTGCGGGCCGGGTCCAAGGGCACGCGCGCGGCGTTGGTGACGGGGACGCGGAAGGCGTGGCTCACCGCGGACAGGCGGATGCCGCCCGGGGCCCAGTCCATCTCCTGCACCGGGGGCGCGTGGTGCGCGCGGGCCGAGGTGGCGCTCGCGGCCGGAGTGTTCATCCGAGGACGGAGCCGCGCGTGCACGGCCAGGGTGGTGCCCCGCTCGGCGCGGACCACCTGGCTCCACGGCACCATGCCGGGGATGTGGACCTCCAGGAGGTGCTCGGCGTCCGCGGGCAGGTGGGTGAGGAGCGCGGGCGTGAGCGTGTCCAGGGGGCGGCCATCCACGCGGATGTTGGCGCCCGGCGGCGACGAGCTGAGCTCCACGGAGAAGGTGCCGTTGCGCCCCAGCATCATCACCACCAGCGCCACGCCCATGGCCGCGAGCACCGGCGTCCCCAGTGCCATGGCGTTCGGCACGCGAGGGCGGGGCGGGAGTGGCGTGGCGAGGGTCGGCGCGGGCTCGGGGGGAGGTGGCTCCGCGGCGGGGGCGTCGGAGGACGGGCCGGGGACGGCAGGGATGGGCTGGGTGGTGCGCTCGCGGCGGCCCTCGGGTGGGCGTGGCGTGTCGGGTGTCTCCGGCGGCGGCTCGAGGGGGGCGGCGGACGGCGGCTCCCGGAGGGTGCGGCGCTCGGAGGGCGGGCGCGTCCAGCGGGCCATCTGTCCCAGGAACTCGCGCGGCAGCAGTACCGGGCGCCCGTCCGCGACGAGCTCGGTCTCGAACAGGTAGCCCATGAAGTGGGCCAGCGCGCTGGTGGAGACGTCGGGTGTGGCGGTGTGCAGGTAGCGGGTGAGGACCTCGGCGAAGGCCTCGGCGGTGGGGTAGCGCTGCTCGCGCTCCACGGCGAGCGCGGTGAGGAGGATGCGCTCCAGCGCCGGAGGGATGTCCGGCTCCAGCTCGCGCGGCCGGGGGAAGTCGCCCACCGCGATTTTGCGCATCACGTCGGTGACGGAGCCCTCGAAGGGCAGTCGCCCGCACAGCGTCTCGTACAGCAGCGTGCCCGCGGCGAAGATGTCCGCGCGCGCGTCCAGCTCCCGGCCCCGGGCCTGCTCCGGCGCGAAGTAGGCGTACTTGCCCTTGGCGTCGCCCTCGTCGGACTCGTAGCCGCCCGCCATCCGCGCGCGGGCGATGCCGAAGTCCACCAGCTTCACCTGGCCCTCGAAGCTGAGCAGCACGTTCTGCGGGCTGACGTCGCGGTGGATGATGTGCAGCGGCCGGCCGCGGTCATCCAGGCGGGTGTGCGCGTACGCCAGCCCCTTGAGCACCTCCACCGTCACCAGCAGGGCGAGGGGCTGCGGGAGCGTGTACATTCCCTTCTCACGCGCCCGGCGCAGCACGCGCGACAGCGGATGCCCGTCCACCCACTCCATGGCGATGAAGAACTGGCCGTCGACTTCACCGAAGTCGAAGACCTGCGCGATGTTGCCGTGGCTCAGCCCCGCGGCGATGCGCGCCTCGTTGACGAACATGGAGACGAAGGCGCTCTGGTCCGCGTAGCCGGGGAGGATTTTCTTGATGACCACCGGCTTGGTGACACCCGCCACCGCCGTCATCCGGGCGCGGTAGATCTCCGCCATGCCGCCCGTCGCGATGCGCTCGAGCAACGTGTACTTGCCGAAATCGCGCCCTTCGGACGGGTGCTCCACGTGTCTTCCGGCTCCTCTGGGCGCACCGGGCCGATGTGCTACCCCACCACGACGCCCTTCGATGACCGCGTGAAGCTATCATCAAGGTCTTCGCAAACATTAACACGGGAAAATTCCGTTGAACACGCTTGCTCGATGGTTTGTCCTGCTTGGATTTCTCTGCGCGTCCCGCGTCATGGCGGCGCCCGCGGTGTTGCTGACGCCGGTGTTGGGGCAGCCGGAGCGGGTGATGTTGCAGGGGCGGGTGTTGAAGGAAGCACCCGGCGATGGGAGCTCGGCGTTGACGCGCAACGTGCGTCGCCTGGCCGCTCGCAACTGGGAGGGCGCGAAGGTGTCGGTGCGCTTCCAGGGGGTGACGGCGACCCTCACCAGCGGGCATGACGGTGGGTTCGAGGTGAACCTCCTGCCGCCCGAGGGCAAGGCCTTCGAGCCAGGCGCGTTCGAGGCGGAGGCGTGGGTGGAGGGCGCCACCACGTCGGCGCGGGTGGAGGTGGTGCCGGCGTCGACGCCGCTGCTCGTCGTCTCAGACTTCGACGACACGGTGGTGGTCACGCAGGTGACGAAGCCGACGAAGCTGGTTCAGACGGCGCTGCTCAAGGACGCGGACGAGCTGGAGGTGGTGCCCGGCATGTCAGCGCTCTACGGGTGCCTGCGCAGCGGCGTGCCCTCGGCGTTCGCGCTGGTGAGTGGCTCGCCCGTGCAGTACCTGCCGCGGGTGAAGTCGTTCCTGACGCGGCATGGCTTCCCCGCGGGCTTCGGCGTGTACCTGAGGGACCTGGGGCCCGGCTCGCTGTCCGACTACAAGCAGCCCATCATCCGCCGGCTGCTCACGCAGTTCCCGCAGCCGGTGGTGCTGGTGGGGGACTCGGGTGAGAAGGACCCGGAGGTCTACGCGCAGATTCGCGAGGAGTTCCCCGGGCGCGTGAAGGCCATCTACATCCGCGACGCGGGGCGCACGAAGGACGCGACGCGCTTCACGGACATGGTGCTCTTCCAGGACGCGCGTCAGGCGGCGGAGCACGCGGTGGGGCTGGGGCTCGCGGACGCGGCCTGTGTCGAGAGCACGCTGCCGAAGGCCGCGCAGACGCCGCCCGCGACGGCCAACCAGACACCTCCGTGACGTCTTGCGTTGCGGTCATGACGCGGCGGGATGTCGCATGCGAGTGTTTCAACGCGGGGAGGCAGGCCGGCTGTCTGTGGAGACCGAGGTCTCATCGGGGACGCGGGGTGGGGTGACGTCGTGAGGTTCGAGGCAGAGATGAAGCACGGACGCATTCAGCGAGCGGCGCGAGTCTCGGGGCGGCGAGGGCTCGGCGTCCTCGCGTGCTGTCTGGGGCTCGTGCTCTCGGCGTGTCGTGAGGAGAAGCCCGCGCAGCCCCTGCAGACGCTGAAGCCCGAGCCGCTGCCTTCCCTGTCCACGGGAAGCGCCGCCGACGATGCGGGCGCGGAGCCTCGGGTCGATGTCCCGGTCCACGGGGAGAAGCTCCCCTCCGACGCGCTGCGGATGACGCTCGCGGGCGAGCAGGTGCGCGTGGACGCGGAGACCTTCGAGCCGACGAAGCCGGACTCCCTCGCGCGATTGGCCTCACGGGTGAAGGGCCGGGACGTGTTGCTGGTGCCGGACGCGGACACGTTCCTGGCGCAGGTGTCGGAGTTGCTCGCGGTGCTGCGGGACTCGGCGGGCTCGGTGTGGCTCGCGCATCCGGACGCGCCCGTCGCCTATCGGTTGGTCCTTCGCGACGAGGAGGGCTTCCGCGAGTGGCTGGCGGAGGTGGCTCCGGGGAAGCTGCGCATCATCCAGCGCGCGGATGGGTTCGAGCTGAGCACGAGCGTGGGCAAGCTGCCTGGCCCGGACGCGAACGGCCCGTCGGTGCCGGTGCGTGAGGGGCGGCAGGACCTCGCGATGCTGCGCCGGGGCCTGGGGCTCTTGAAGGGGCGCTTCAAGCAGTCCGAGGACATTTGCCTGGTGCCCTCGTTCGGCACCGAGGTGGCGCAGGCGGCGAGGGCGCTCGGGGCCGTGTACACGGCCCCGAGCGAGCCCCTGTTCGAGACGCTGTGCCTCGTCTACCCGACGCCTCGGCGCGCCGGGGACGCGGGTTGAGGCTCAGGGCTCGAAGCCGAACTGGAACAGGTCCGACAGGCCGCTCGCGGTCCACGTCTGCGAGCCGACTCGCAGCGTGTCGTGGAAGCGTCCCATCACCGCGGGCCTGCCGTCCCGGGTGACGGCGACGGAGCCCTCATCCACCCCAGGGCTGCCGCGGTCCTGTCCGCCGGGGAAGGTCCGCACCCAGCGCCACGAGCCGTAGATGCGGTCGAGCTTCGCGACGTAGACGTTGGCGGCGCTCGTCTCGTTGCCGTCGGGGACCCCCAGGGCCGCCGTGTCCGGGCTGAAGCCCTGGTAGCCGCCGATGACGGTGACGCCGTCGTTCTGGTCCATGGCGACACCGTCGATGTCGAAGCCGAAGTTCCACGCCCAGCGCTCCTCGCCGTCGCGCGTCCACGCGGCGACGAAGGCGTCCTGGTTGATGCCGAGGTTGGGGGTGGACGTGTGCTCCTTCGCCGCGAAGGTGAAGGTCTCGGCGAAGGTGCCGACCACCACCACGCGGTTGCCGTGCGTGGCCACCCCGAGCGCGAAGCCGACCGCGCCGTCCAGCCGGCGGCGCCACTGGGGCTGTCCCGTGACGGAGAGCTTGATGAGATAGGGCTCGACGACGCTGATGGGCCCCTTGGCGTCGCCCGCGACGTAGATGGCGCCTTCACTGTCCACGGTGGCCGCGCGGCCCACGCTCTGGACGGTGTTCACGTCGACGAACGTCCACTGCTTCACGCCCTCGCCGTCGTACTGGATGAAGGTGAGCCGGGAGCTGTTGTCGGGACCCAGCGTGTATCCGCCGACGCCGATGTTCCCCGCGCGGTCCGTCACGAGCAGATAGACACTGAGCTCCGCTTGCCGGATGGGGCGCAGCCACTGCAGCCGCCCCAGGGTGTCGAGCTTCATCAGGTGGGGGTCGTCGCTGAACAGGTTGCTGGTGATGGCGCCGGCGGGTCCTCCGAGGATGATGATGTTCCCCGCGGCGTCCGTCGCCAGGTGGAGCGCGAACCAGTGGCTGATGACGCGCAGGAGTGACTTCTGGCCCTGCGGGGAGTGCCGCACGAGCGCGAGCCCCCGGCTCTCCGGCCCGCCCGGCGCCTGGATGGGACCCGTCCCCAGGTCCACGGTGCCGGTGAAGTTGACGAAGGAGATGAAGCCTCCGTCCCGGGTGGAGGCAATCCGTCCGGTCTCCTCGCTGGGGCCGGTGACGTGCTGGGCCCAGGTCAACTCTCCCGCGAACGACTCCGCGGCCCGGGCCTCCTCGTGGACCGCGACGACACTTGCGACGAACAGCGCCACCAGCACTCTCGTTCTCATGGCAACCACCCTTCTCAGGAGGCGAAGCGCCTCCGACCTGGAGTGAGGGGCCATGGGTGGTCATCGTGAAGGGCCGCGACGTCTGGGAGACCCCCATGACTGTCGCTCACGCCACAGTCACCGGTCCGCGCGCGGTGTTGGAAGAGGGCGAGCAGGGCCCCGCACGTTCCGCTGCGCGGAAATACCGGACGCGAAGTGCGGCAGCCGCGTGGAACAGACAGGCCCGCAGCGAGAAAAGGGCTGGCCCGCCTGCTTCTCCTCCTAAGATGGCGCGCTTCATAGCTTGCACGGTGGGCCGTGTGCCCGCCGGCGGAAGGGGTGTTCCTTCCGTACACCTTGGGAGGTCTTGGATGCCCGCAGTGAATGAGCCCGCCGCGTCGAAGGAAAACTCCACCGGAGGTGCCTTCCTGTTCCAGGAGGTCGGCGCCACCCGCGTCCTCACGCCGGAGACCTTCACGGAGGAGCAACGGCTCTTCTTCCGCACCGCGCTCCAGTTCAGCCGCGAGCAGGTGGTGCCCCAGTCCGAGCGCATCGAGCACAAGGACAACGCGCTCTTGCGCGAGCTCTTGCGGCAGGCAGGGGAGCTGGGCCTGTTGAGCACGGACATCCCCGAGGCCTACGGCGGCACGGGCCTGGACAAGACGACCTCGCTGCTGCTCGCGGAGGCGATGGGCCTCAACGGCTCCTGGTCCGTGACGTTCGGCGCGCACGTGGGCATCGGCACGCTGCCCATCGTCTGGTTCGGCAACGCGGCCCAGAAGCAGAAGTACCTGCCGAAGCTCGCCACGGGCGAGTGGGTGGCGGCGTACGCGCTCACCGAGCAGGGCAGCGGCAGCGACGCCTTGGGCGCGAAGACGAAGGCGGTGCGCTCGCCGGACGGCAAGCACTGGGTGCTCAACGGCTCCAAGCTCTACATCACCAACGCGGCCTTCGCGGACGTGTTCGTCGTCTTCGCCAAGGTGGACGGTGACAAGTTCACCGGCTTCATCGTGGAGAAGGACACCCCGGGCTTCAGCGTGGGCCCCGAGGAGCACAAGATGGGCATCCGTGGCTCGTCCACGTGCCCGCTCTACTTCGAGGACGCGAAGGTGCCCGCGGAGAACCTGCTGGGCGAGGTGGGCCGAGGCCACAAGATCGCCTTCAACATCCTCAACTACGGCCGGCTGAAGCTGGGCGCGGGGGTGCTCGGCAGCATGAAGCTCAACCTGGCCAACGCGCTGCGCTTCACCCAGGAGCGCAAGCAGTTCGGCACGGCCATCGCCGACTTCCCGCTGTCGCGCGAGAAGCTGGCGCGCATGGCGATGCTCGTCCACGCGGTGGAGAGCATGACCTACCGCACCGCGGGCCTGGTCGACGCGCGCCTGGCCTCGCGGGACAAGACCGCCCCGGACTACGAGGCCCACCTGCTGGCCGCGGTGGAGGAGTACGCCATCGAGTCCTCCATCATGAAGGTGTACGGCTCGGAGGCCCTGGGCCACCTGCTGGATGACGCCGTGCAGTTGCACGGCGGCGCGGGCTTCATCGAGGAGTACCCCATCGAGCGCGCCTACCGCGACGCGCGCGTCAACCGCATCTTCGAGGGCACCAACGAGATCAACCGCATGCTCATCACGGGCATGATCCTCAAGCGCGCGGTGAAGGGTGATTTGCCGCTGTTCTCCGTGGCGAAGAACATCGCGGACGAGCTGACGCGCGGTGAGCGTCCCCGCGCCCGCACGGAGGACGCGCTGGCGGCGGAGGAGGTCGCCGCGGAGAGCACCAAGCGCCTGGCGCTGCACGCCCTGCGCATCGCCGCCGAGAAGTTCGGCCCGGAGCTGGAGAAGCACCAGGAGGTGCTCGCCGCGCTCTCCGACGTGATGATGGACGCGTTCGCCCTGGACTCGCTCGTCACGCGCACCCGGCAGGTGGCCGCGGGCGGACAGGTGGACCCGGTGCGGCTGGCGCTGGTGCGCCTGTTCGCGTTCGACAGCGCGCCGCGCGTGTACGAGCGCACCCGCCGCGCCCTGTGCGCCACGCTGGAGGCAGACGCGCTGGACAAGGAGCTGACGCGCCTGCGCACGCTGGACGTCTTCACGCCCTACAACCCCGCCCAGCTGCGCGAGACGGTGGTGACGGCCATCGAGTCCGCCGGCGGCTACCCCTTCGCGGAGTAGCCCGCCGCGAGGCTCACGGCATCCGCGTCACAGCGTCCATGCCGAAGCTCACCCGCGCCTTCCACGGCGCGGGGGGCAACGAGTTCAAGGCCAGCAGCGCGTCCAGCCGCTCCTGCATGGGCGCGCGCAGCCGGCCGAACGTGGCGCCGAAGCCCGGCGTCGCCTCGGTGGCGTTCTTGCGCGGCGTGGACGCGGTCCACACCACCTCGCCGTGGAGCAGCAGCGCGCCGCCCGTCAGGTCCATCTCCAACAGGAACGGCGTGCCCACTCGCACGTGGCGGGGCAGGGCGGGCGCCATGACGTCCAGCCCCACGCCGCCGCGCGAGATGTCCCGCACCAGGAAGGTCGGCGACAGGGGCGTCGCCTCCACCGCGCGCAGGTGCAGGGGCAGCCGGGGGAAGCGGCGCAGCCCCTCCTTCTCCTGCACGGCGAAGATGCGCTGGAGCACCGCGTCCAGCGCGGAGCGGTCCTCGGTGGCGCCGTAGCGCACCGTGAGCAGGTAGTCGCGCTCCGGGCGCGGCTCCACCTGCACCACCTCGCCCAGCACCTCCACCGGACGCAGTGCGCCTCCGGCATGCAGCTCGAAGGTGAAACGGGTGCCCAGCGGCAGGCTGCGCCGCGTGTGGAGGGTGGCGCCGCCTTGACCCACGCTGCGCGTGTACTCCCCCACCAGGGACTGCGGGCTCTTGTAGGCCACCTTCAGTCGCACGTTCGTGTTCACGCACCCGTCACTCTGCGCCCTTCTCGGAGGGAGCTCAAGTTTACCCCAGCGCCACGGGTAGGGCGCCGCGCTGCGCCAAACACCTGACCTTCCAGGTGTGACGGGTTGTCCGGATGTCGGCGTTGCACACGCGGCGTGTTCCAACCTGTTGCGCTTTCTTGACCCCCCCCATGTGGGCGCGTATGAATGCCGCCCGGTAGTGGCAAGAAGTGGGAAGGAGTGGAGCTTCATCCCTTGATGGGCTGAAAAGGTGGATCGCCCCCCGTGTTCCGAGGCGTCTATGAGCACCAGATCGACGCGAAGGGGCGGACCAGCCTCCCGGCGAAGCTCCGGGAGACCCTGGTGGGGGCCTACGACGAGCGGCTCATCGTCACGACCGCGTTGGACAGGTGCCTCCACGCCTATCCGGTGCGGGAGTGGGAGGCGCTGGAGACCTCCCTCGCGCGGCGAAATCCCATGGAGCCCGGGGTGAAGACGCTGATGCGCCTGTACGTGGCCAGCGCCCAGGAGTGCCCGTTGGACCGGCTGGGACGGCTGCTCATCCCACCGTCGCTCCGGACGTACGCGGGGTTGGAGAAGGACGTGGTGTGGGCGGGGATGGTGAAGGTCATCGAGCTTTGGAGCCGCGAGGGTTGGGCGAAGGCCCAGGAAGAGGCCCGCCAGGAGGCGGCCTCCGCGGACGTGATGAAGGTGCTCTCCGAGCTGCGCCAGCCGTAGCCGGAAAGTCGACAGCGGGCTGAAGTCCCCAGAGGGTGACACCGTATGAATCAGGTTCTGGAGGTGCGGCGAGGAGCGGCGAGCGCGCTGGCGGGTGCCGGGCGCGTGGAGACGCTCATGCTGGAGGGCGAGCTGAGCGAGCAGGACCTGCTGACCCTGTGCGACGAGCTCTCCCAGCGCATGCACCGGGGCCTGCGTCAGGTGGTGCTGGACCTCTCCGAGGTCGGCCACCTCAACTACAAGGGCGTCAAGCCGCTGATGGCCCGCGCGGAGGCCTTCCGCCGCACCGGCGGGGACTTGAAGCTGTCCGGCCTGTCGCCGTACCTGGCGGCCATCTTCCGGGCGGCCGGCGCGCACGACGCCTTCGAAATCTACCCGCACATGAACGACGCTCGCGCCGCCTTCGGCCTCGCGCGGGCTCCCTTCGTCTGAGTGCTCGTGGGGGCCTTGGAATTCCAGCACCACACCGTCCTGCTGCGTGAAGCGGTGGAGCTGCTGCGACCGGGAGCAGGCAAGGTGATCATCGACGGCACACTCGGGGGCGGTGGCCACACGGAGGCGCTCCTGGCCCAGGGCGCGTCCGTCGTCGGCGTGGACCGCGACCCGGTGGCGCTGGCGGCGGCCACCTCCCGGCTGGGCCCCAACCCCCGTTTCCAGGGCCGCGCCGGCAACTTCGCCGACCTGCCCCGCGTCACCAGCGATTTGCTGCCGGTGGACGGCGTGCTCGTGGACCTGGGCGTGTCCTCGCCCCAGCTGGACGTGGCCGAGCGCGGCTTCTCCTTCAACAAGGACGGCCCGCTGGACATGCGCATGGGCCCGGACGGCCCCACGGCCGCGGAGCTCATCGCCACGCTGGACGAGCGCGAGCTCAAGCACATCCTCGAGGAGTACGGCGAGGAGCCCTTCGCCCGGCCCATCGCCCGCGAACTCAAGCGCGCGCTGCCCACGCGCACGCTGGAGGCCGCGGAGGTCGTCAAACGCGCGGTGCCGCGCAAGGCGTGGCCCAACCGCATCCACGTGGCCACCCGGACGTTCCAGGCGCTGCGCATGGCGGTCAACCAGGAGCTGGAGGCGCTGGACGCGCTCTTGTCCGCGCTGCCGGGCCTGCTCAAGGTGGGCGGGCGCGCCGCCGTCATCTCCTTCCACTCGCTGGAGGACCGGAAGGTGAAGGAAGCCTTCCGCGCCCTGGAGGGCCGCTGCACCTGCCCCCCGGGCCTGCCCATCTGCGTCTGTCAGAGCCTGGGCAACTTCAGCGTGGTGACGAAGAAGGCCGTGTCCGCCTCGGAGGAAGAGGTGGAGGTCAACCCCCGCTCTCGGAGCGCGCACCTGCGCGTGGTGGAGAAAGTGCGATGAGCAAGGCGTCGTCCCAGCGTGGCTCCGTGTCGGTGGCGGGCGTGCTGCTGCACCTTTTGCCCGCGGTCCTCCTGTTCACCCTGTTCGCGGCGGTGGGCATCCTCCACGTCACCAGCCGGGTGATGGTGGTGGACATGGGCTACCGGCTGTCGCGCGAGGAGGCCGAGAGCCGCTCGCTGACGCGGGAGAACGACCGGCTCAAGCTGGAGCTGGCCACGCTCAAGGCCCCCGGCCGGCTGGAGCGCGTCGCGCGTGAGCAGCTGGGCATGAGCATGCCCGCCGGCAGCGCGGTGGTGTCGCTGTCCGCGGACAAGCCCTCGCGCGCCAGCGCCTCCGCCCAGGCTCCCCAGGGCGACAAGCCCGCCGTGCGCGTGGCCGGCCGTGGAGGCGCGGGCCGGTGAGGGACTTCAAGGCGACCCGGGCTCCGGAGCCCAATGCGAAGGGGCTGAAGCTGCGGGTGCAGCTCTTGTTCGGCCTCTTCCTGCTCCTCCTGGGAGTCGCCTTCGCCCGCGCCGTGCAGCTGCAGGTCTTCGAGCAGGAGAAGCTGCGCGGCATGGCGCAGGACCAGTACGTCCGCCAGATTGAAATCCCCGCCCGGCGCGGCGACATCTTCGACCGGCGCGGCACGCCGCTCGCCCAGAGCGTGGAGGTGGACTCCGTCTGGGTGGACCCGTCGATGCTGCCCGACGTGCGCCAGGCCTCGAAGCAGCTGGCCAAGGCCCTGAAGGTGGACGCGGACGAGCTGGCCGCGCGCCTGGCCCGCTCCAAGCGCTTCGCCTGGGTCAAGCGCCAGGCCAAGCCCCAGGAGGTCGCCGCGGTGAAGGCGCTGGGCCTGCCCGGCCTGGGCTTCACCAAGGAGCCCAAGCGCTTCTATCCCCAGCGCGAGCTGGGCGCGCACGTGATGGGCCTGGTCGGCATGGACGGCAAGGGCCTGGAGGGCCTGGAGAAGGCCTTCGAGGACGAGCTGTCCGGGCAGAACTCGCGCATGTCCGGCTTCCGTGACGCCAAGGGCCGCAAGCTGCTGGTGCAGGGCGCCACCGACCCCCTGGAGCGCCAGGGCGCCGCCGTCACCCTGACGCTGGACCGGCATCTGCAGTACGTGGCCGAGAAGGCCCTGGCCAAGGCGGTGGAGGAGGCCAAGGCCGTCGCCGGCATGGTGGTGGCGCTGGACCCCAAGACGGGGGAGCTGCTCGCGGTGGCCAACCACCCGCGCTTCAACCCCAACACGCCCGAGTCCAGCTCCCGCGGCGGCATGCGCAACCGCGCCGCGCTGGACACCTTCGAGCCCGGCTCCACCACCAAGCCCTTCGTGGTGGCCGCCGCGCTGGAGGAGAAGGCGATTACCCCCGAGAGCGTCTTCTTCTGCGAGAACGGCGCCTGGCGCGTGGGGCGCCACACCATCAACGACACCCACTCCTACGGGTGGCTGGCGCCGCAGGGCATCCTCCAGGTGTCCTCCAACATCTGCATGGCGAAGATCGCCCAGGTGCTGGGCCGCGAGAAGATGGTCGCCGGCTACCACGCCTTCGGCTTCGCCGAGCGCACGGGGCTGTCGCTGCCCGGCGAGGGCCGGGGCGTCATCCCCTTCCCGAAGGCCGAAGTGTCCCTGGCCACCCAGTCCTTCGGCCAGGGCATGACGGCCACCGCGGTGCAGATTGCCGCCGGCTATGGTGCGCTGGCCAACGATGGCGTGATGATGCGCCCCTACCTGGTGTCGAAGGTGGTGGACCCGGACGGGGTGGTTCTGCTGGAGAACCGTCCCACGGAGGTCCGCCGGGTCGTGTCCAGCAAGGTCGCCCGGCAGGTGGTGGGCATGCTCGAAAGCGTGGTGGTCAAGGGAGGCACCGCGCCCAAGGCGGCCATGGACGAATATCGGGTGGCGGGCAAGACGGGCACCGCCCAGAAGGCGGACCCCGTGGCCCGGGGCTACTCGGACAAGCGTATCGCCTCCTTCGTCGGCATGGTGCCGGCCGAGGATCCTCGCATCGTCATCCTCGTGGTGGTGGACGAACCCAAGACAGACGTGTACGGGGGGCTCGTGGCTGCCCCTGCTTTCAAGGAAATTGCGACCGCCGCCATGGCCCACCTGGCCGTGCCTCCGTCTCGGACGGTGGCACCCGGGACGGCCGTGGCCGCCGCGTCCCCCGCGCCTGTCGCGGCGAAGCCGGTGGCCCGTGCGGCCGTCGAGCCCGCCCGCCCGGCGTTGGAGGAAGCGGTCTCGGAGAGCCCTGAGCCCGGCACGGTGCGTGTGCCGGACGTCCAGGGCGCCGGGGGACGTGAGGCCGTGGTGAAGCTGCTCGCCGCGGCGTTGGAGCCACAGGTACTGGGAAGTGGTCGTGTGGTGTCTCAAACCCCCGCCGCCGGCTCGCTGGTGGAGAAGGGGGCCCGGGTGACGCTGGAGATGGCGACGCGGCAATGAGGCCGCGCTTGCTCCAGGCCCCGCGCTTGCAATGCGTGTGAAGAAGGGGAAGAGATGAAGCTGACGGATGTCCTCGCAGGGTGTGGTGCCGAGCAGACCTCGGGTGGTCGTTCCGCGGTCGACGTCACCGGTGTGACCCAGGACTCGCGGCATGTGAAGCCTGGCGACTTGTTCGTCGCCATTCCCGGCACCAAGGAGGATGGTGCCCAGTTCATCGGGGAGGCCGTGTCACGCGGAGCCGTGGCGGTGGTCTCCGAGAAGCCGGTGCCCTCCTCGCAGGTGCCCTTCTTCAAGGTGGGCAGCGCGCGCAAGGCGCTGGCCCTCATCGCGGCGAACTTCCATGGCCGTCCGGCCGACAAGCTGACGTTGCTCGCCGTCACCGGCACCAACGGGAAGACGACGACGTCCTTCCTGCTGGAGGCGATGAGCGCGGCGGCCTACGTGTCGACGGGAGTCATCGGCACGCTGGGCTACAAGTTCGGCGGCAAGACGGTGCCGACGGCGAACACGACGCCGGACCCGCTGGAGCTGCACCGCATCTTCAAGGAGATGGTGGACGCGGGTGTGGAGACGGTGGTGATGGAGGTCTCCAGCCACGCGCTCGCGCAGGAGCGCGTGCACGGGCTGACCTTCAAGGCCGCGGGCTTCAGCAACCTGAGCCGCGACCACCTGGACTACCACAAGGACATGGAGGACTACTTCCAGTCCAAGCGGAAGCTCTTCGCGGAGAACCTGTCCGCCTCGGGTGTGGCCGTGGTGAACGGCGACGACACGTATGCCAGCCGCATCTACAACGAGCAGCGCGGCCAGAAGCGCATGGCGTGGAAGTTCAGCCGTCAGGGCAGCGGGGAGATCTCCGCCTCGGACGTCACCTTCTCGCTGGATGGCATCAAGGGCACGCTGAAGACGCCCTCGGGTGACATCGCGCTCAAGAGCAAGCTCTTGGGGCCCCACAACCTGGAGAACATCCTCCTGGCGGTGGGCATCGGCATCGGCGCGGGCTTCTCGCGCAGCGACGTGAAGGTCGGCATCGAGCGGATGACGCCGGTGGAAGGCCGCATGGAGCGCGTGGAGAACTACGGCCCGGGCGGAGCGCCGACGGTGCTGGTGGACTACGCGCACACGGACGACGCGCTCAAGCGCGCGCTCGAGGCGGCCCGCTCGCTGGCCAAGGGCCGTGTCATCACGGTCTTCGGCTGCGGTGGAGACCGCGACAAGGGCAAGCGCCCGCTGATGGGGCAGGTGGCTGCGGAGGCCGCCGACGTGGCCGTCATCACCAGCGACAACCCGCGCACGGAGAACCCGGACGACATCATCGGCCAGGTGACCCCGGGCCTGGAGAAGTCGGGCCTGCGCCGCATCTCCGCCGCCAAGGCGAAGTCCGGTGAGAAGGGCTACCTGGTGGAGGCGGACCGCCGCGCCGCCATCGAGCAGGCCATCAGCCTGGCCACCGGGGATGACGTGGTGCTCATCGCCGGCAAGGGCCACGAGACCTACCAGCAGGTGGGCCAGGAGAAGCACAACTTCGATGACCGCCAGGTGGCCGCCAAGGCGCTGGCGAACCGCACGCCCGGCTGAGCAAGGCGCGCGAGGCGGGCCCTCACACCCCATGGCTGCTCGATTCAGCGACGAAGAGGTGGTGCAGGCGACCGGGGCGACCCGGCGCCTGGGGCCCGGGCCGGCCGCCTTCGAAGCGGTCTGCACCGACACGCGGGCACTCACCCCGGGCTGCCTGTTCGTGGCGCTCGTGGGTGAGCGCTTCGACGCGCACGCCTTCGTGGACGCCGCGGCCAGGGGTGGCGCGGCGGGCGCGGTGGTGGGAAGGGGCCGCGCGCTGCCGGCGCTGCCCGAGGGCTTCGTGCTGTACGAGGTGGAGGACACGCTGATGGCGTTGGGGGCCCTGGGCCGCCACCACCGTCAGCGCTTCCGCATCCCCGTCTGCGCGGTGGGCGGCTCCAACGGGAAGACGACCACCAAGGAGATGGTGGGCGCCATCCTGGCCACGCGCGGGCCCGCCCTGAAGACGGAGGGCAACTTCAACAACGAGATTGGGGTCCCCCTGACGCTGTTCCGGCTGGAGCCCCAGCACGTGGCGGCGGTCATCGAGGTGGGGATGAACCGCCCGGGCGAAATCGAGCGGCTCACCCGCGTGGTGCGCCCCGACGCGGGCGTCATCACCGTCGTCCAACCCGAGCACCTGGAGGGGCTGGGCAGCCTGCAGGGCGTGGCGGACGCGGAAGGGGAGATGTTCCAGGAGATGGGGCCGGGCACCACCATCGTCGTCAACGCGGACGACGCGCTCATCCCCGCGCAGGCCGAGCGCAGCACGGCGAACCGGCTGACGTTCGGCCGGACGGACGGCGCGGACGTGCGGCTGGTGTCGGTGGAGACGAAGGGCCGCGACGGCATGGTGGCCACGGTGCGGCACCTGGGCCGCGAGTGGCCGGTGCGCCTGTCGTTCATCGGTCCGCACAACGCGCAGAACGCCACGGCGGCCTTCGCGGTGGCGCTGGCCCTGGGCTACACGCCGGAAGAGTGCGTGCGCGGGCTGGAGGCGGCGCGGCCGTACTCGCGGCGGCTCAACGTGCTGGACGGGCAGGGCGGCGTGACGGTCATCGACGATTGCTACAACGCCAACCCCGCGTCCATGGACGCGGCGCTGGAGACGCTCGGCACGCTGGTGCCCTCGGGCGGCCGGGCGGTGGCGGTGCTGGGCGACATGTTGGAATTGGGTCCGGGCGAGCTCGAGGAGCACGGGCGCCTGGGCGAGCAGGTGTCGGGCAAGGCGGCGCTGGTGGCGTTCTTCGGCCCGCGCTCGGCGGAAGGCTTCAAGCGCGCGGGGCTGGCAGAGGCCGCGGCGCATTTCACGGAGGTGGAGCCGCTGGTGGCGTGGTTGACGCCGCGGCTGCGCCCCCAGGACGTGGTGCTGGTGAAGGCGAGCCGCGGAATGCGGCTGGAGCGGGTGGTGGCCGCGCTGACGGGCACCCCGACGTCCTCCGGAGGAAACCACTAGTGCTGTACCTGCTCTACGAGCTCATCCAGAACACGGAGGCGGGGCGCATCCTCAACTTCTTGCGCTACCCCACCTTCCGCATCATCGCCGCCGGGGTCTTCGCGCTCGTGCTGGGCATGCTCATTGGCCCGCGCCTCATCGCGAGGCTGCGGCTCAAGCAGCACGGGCAGAGCAACGTGCGCGAGGACACGCCGGACTCGCATCAGAAGAAGAAGGGCACGCCCACCATGGGTGGCGCGCTCATCCTCATCTGCATCGCGGCGGGCACGCTGTTGTTCGCGGACCTGAAGAGCCGCGTCGTCTGGGTGGTGTTGCTGCTCACCTTCGGCTACGGCTTCATCGGCTTCCTGGACGACTGGCTCAAGCTGTCCAAGCGCAACTCCAAGGGCCTCGCCGGCCGCAAGAAGATGGTGCTGCAGACCTTCTTCTACCTGGTGGCGGTGTTCGGCCTGCTCACCACGTGGACGCAAGCAGACGGCTCGTTCGGCCCCACGCTGCTCATCAACACGCGGCTGACACTGCCCTTCATCCCCTCGCACTGGTTCAACCTGGACCTGGGCTGGTTCTACGTGGTGTTCGCGTGGGTGGTGGTGGTGGGCACGTCCAACGCGGTGAACCTCACCGACGGCCTGGATGGCCTGGCCATCGTCCCCACCATCGTCTCCGCGATCACCTTCGCGGTGCTCTGCTACGTGGCGGGCACCACGTTGAGCATCGCGGACTCGGTGACGGTGGGCGGCACGACGAAGCTGGTGGCCACGCCGCTGTACCAGTACCTGGGCATCCTCCAGGTGAAGGGGGGCGCGGAGCTGGCGGTGTTCTGCGCGGCCATCGTCGGCGCGGGCATCTCCTTCCTGTGGTTCAACACCTACCCGGCCTCCGTGTTCATGGGCGACATCGGCTCGCTGGCGCTGGGCGGGGCCCTGGGCGGGCTGGCCGTGCTGTCCAAGAACGAGGTCGTCTCCGCCATCATCCACGGCATCTTCTTCGCGGAGGCGCTGAGCGTGATGATTCAGGTGGCCTCCTTCAAGATGACCGGCAAGCGGGTGTTCAAGATGGCGCCGGTGCACCACCACTTCGAGCTCAAGGGCCTGGCCGAGCCGAAGATCATCGTCCGTTTCTGGATCGTCTCCATCCTCTGTGGTGGCGTGGCGCTCCTGTCGCTGAAGCTGCGCTGATTCCCCCAAGGGGTGGTGGCTCCCATGACGCTCTCGCTGTCCGGGCAGAAGGTGTTGGTGTACGGGCTGGCGAAGAGCGGCGTCGCGGCGCTCCGCCTGTTGTGTCAGCAGGGCGCGAGCGTGACGGCGCTCGACGCTCGCAGCGAAGAAGCCCTGGGCGACGTGGCCCGCGAAGTGAAGGCGCTGGGGGCCGCGCTCGTCACCGTGCCCGCGCCGCCGGGCCTGTTGGAGTCGCAGGCGCTGGTGGTGGTGAGCCCGGGAGTGCCGCTGGCGCTGCCGGAGCTGCGCGCGGCCGCCGCGGCCCGGGTGCCCATCTGGGGCGAGGTGGAGCTGGCGTGGCGCGCGCTCACCTCCGTGCCGCTGTTCGGAATCACCGGCACCAACGGCAAAAGCACCACCACGGCGCTCACCGGGGAGCTGTTCGCCAAGGGCGGCCGGCGCACCTTCGTGGGCGGCAACCTGGGCCGGCCCTTCAGCGAGGCGGCGCTGACGCCCGCGGACTGGGACGCGCTGGTGGTGGAGCTGTCCAGCTTCCAGCTCGAGGGCATCCAGTCCCTGCGTCCGCGCGGCGCCGCCATCCTCAACCTCACGCCGGACCACATCGACCGGTACGCGAGCCACCGGGAGTACGGCCAGGCCAAGGCGCGCATCTTCCAGCACCAGCACGACGGCGACTTCGCGGTGGTGAACGCGGACGACGCGGACGTCATGGCCCTGGCGACCCAGGCCCGCACGCCGGTGTACGGCTTCAGCGTCACGGGCCGGCCGGTGGTGGACGCGCCGAAGCTCGCGGGGCTCGCGGTGGCCAAGGACGGCGGGTTCCGGCTGGAGTTCCTGGGCGAGTCGTACCGGCTGGACAACCGCGCGCTGCGCGGCGCGCACAACGCGCAGAACGCGATGGCGGCGACGCTGCTGGCGCGGCTGGGCGGCGTGCCGGCGGACGCGGTGCAGGCGGGGCTGGACAGCTACCCGGGCCTGCCCCACCGGCTGGAGAGCGTGCGGGTGCTGGACGGGGTGGAGTGGGTGAACGACTCGAAGGCCACCAACGTGGACTCGGTGCTGGTGGCGCTGCGCGCGTTCCGGGACGGGGTGTGGCTGATTGCCGGCGGCAAGGGCAAGGGCGCGCCGTACGCGCCCATGGTGGAGGCGGGGCGGGGCAAGGTGAAGGGCGTGCTGACCATCGGCGCGGACTCGGAGCTGCTTGCCCGGGCCTACGAGGGGCAGGCGGCGGTGCATGCGTGCGGCACGCTGGCGGCGGCGGTGGCGAAGGCGTGCGAGCTGGCGAAGGCGGGTGACACGGTGCTGCTGTCTCCCGCGTGTGCGTCGTACGATCAGTTCAAGAACTTCGAGGACCGGGGCGACAGCTTCAAGCGCCTGGTCGGAGCGCTGTGACGGCATGAAGACCCCTCCTCCGTCGAACGCTCCCGTGCGGTTCGACCCCATCCTCCTGTGCGCGGTGCTGGCCCTGGTGACGATGGGGCTGGTGATGGTGTACTCGGCGAGCGCGGTGCTGGCGCAGGACAAGCTCGGCGACAGCCTCTACTTCTTCAAGCGGCAGGTGACGGCGGCGGGCCTGGGCCTGGTCGCGATGGCCGTGGCGATGAAGGTGGGGTGGCGCAAGCTGGCGCGCTGGGCGTATCCGCTGCTGCTCGCGGCCATCGTCCTGCTGGTGCTGGTGGCCATCCCCGGCATCGGCTCGACGGCGGGCGGCGCGCGCCGGTGGATTCGGCTGCCGGGCTTCAGCCTGCAGCCGGCGGAGGTCGCCAAGTTCGCGTGGGTGGTCTACCTGTCCTACTCGCTGGCGAAGAAGCGCGAGAAGGTGGCGACGTTCTCCGTGGGCTTCCTCCCGCACCTGGCGTTGTGCGGCATCCTGGTGATGCTTTGCATGCTGCAGCCCGACTTCGGCAGCAGCGTGCTCCTGGTCTTCATGCTGTTCGTGCTGCTGTTCGCCGCTGGCGCGAAGCTGAGCTACCTGGTCGGCTCCATCCTGCTCGCGCTGCCCTTGGCCTACGTGGCGATTGCGTCCAGCCCGTACCGCATGAAGCGCATCCTGGCCTTCCTGGACCCTTGGGCCCACCGGCATGACGTGGGCTACCAGGTGGCCGAGTCGCTGATGTCCATCGGCTCCGGCGGCGTGTCCGGCCTGGGCCTGGGCGACGGTCGGCAGAAGCTCTTCTTCCTGCCGGAGGCGCACACCGACTTCATCTTCGCCATCCTCGGCGAGGAGACGGGCCTCATCGGCGTGGGCGTGCTGGTGGTGCTCTACGCCATCGTCCTGTGGCGCGGTGTGCGCGCGAGCCTGGCGGCGGGCGAGTCGTTCGGCACGTACCTGGGCCTGGGCATCTCCTCCATCATCGCGTTCCAGGCCACGGTGAACATGTGCGTGGCCATGGGGCTGCTGCCCACGAAGGGGCTGACGCTGCCGTTCGTCTCGTACGGCGGCTCGTCGCTGGTGGTGCTGATGGGCGCGGCGGGCGTGTTGTTGTCGCTGAGCGCCAGCGCGCAGGGGGCGCCGAGGGGCGCTCGGACGGGCTCGGAGCTGAGGGAGGTGGCGGCGTGAAGGTGCTCATCGCGGGAGGCGGCACGGGGGGGCATCTGTTCCCGGGCATCGCCCTGGCGGAAGAGGTAGTGACGCGTCACCACGCCAACGAGGTCGTGTTCGTGGGCACCGAGCGGGGCCTGGAGGCGCGCGTGGTGCCGCGCGAGGGCTATCCGCTGGAGCTGGTGAAGGTGCAGGGCCTCAAGGGCAAGGGCTTCTTCTCCCTGCTCAAGGCGCTCATCGCGCTGCCGCTGGCCTTCATCGAGTCCTTCCGCATCCTCGCCCGGCAGAAGCCGGACGTGGTGGTGGGAGTGGGCGGCTACGCGAGCGGGCCGGTGGTGCTGGCCGCGTGGCTGATGGGCATCCCCACCGCGATTCAAGAGCAGAACGCGCTGCCGGGCCTCACCAACAAGGTGCTGGGCAAAGTGGTGCGGGTGGTGTTCATCGCCTTCGACGAGGCGCGCCAGTTCTTCCCCGAGAAGAAGGTGCAGCTCATCGGCAACCCCATCCGCCGCAAGCTGATGGACAACTACCTGCGCAGCCACGTGGCGCACGAGCACTTCTCGGTGCTCGTCTTCGGCGGCAGCCTGGGCGCGCGGGGCTTGAACCAGCGGATGTTGGAAGCACTCGACACGCTGGGGGACTTGAAGGGCGAGCTGCGCTTCGTGCACCAGACGGGCAAGAACGACCTGGAGATGGTGCGCAAGGGCTACCAGGACAAGGGCTTCGACGCGGAGGTGGTGGAGTTCATCGACGACATGTCGAGCGCGTACGCGAAGGCGGACCTGGTCATCTGCCGCGCGGGCGCCACCACGCTGGCGGAGCTGACGGTGTGCAAGAAGGCCAGCATCCTGGTGCCCTTCCCGCATGCGACGGATGACCACCAGACGGTGAACGCGCGGGCGCTGGTGGACGCGGGCGCGGCGCTGATGTTCCAGGAGTCGGAGCTGACGGGCGCGAAGCTGGCGGAGACCCTGCGCACGCTCAAGGCGCACCCCGAGCGGCTCAAGGGGATGGAGAAGAAGGCGGCGCTGCTCGGCCGTCCGGAGGCGGCCAAGGAGCTGGCCGACGTGTGCGTGGATTTGATGGTGCAGACCTGGGGCCCCAGTGGCCGCGAGCGCGCCACACCCGAAGCGAAGAAGGCGCCCAGGAGCGAGTCGTGACGAGGAACAAGCCCCCCAGTCTCTTCAAGACGCGGCACGCCGCGCAGGTGCACTTCGTGGGCATCGGCGGCATCGGCATGAGCGGCATCGCCGAGGTGCTGCTCAACCTGGGCTACCGGGTGTCCGGCAGCGACTTGAAGGAGAGCGACATCACCCGGCGCCTGACGCGCATGGGCGCCACCATCTTCGAGGGACACAAGGCGGAGAACCTGGTCCAGGCGGACGTGGTGGTCATCTCCTCGGCGGTGCGCAAGGACAACCCCGAGGTCGTCACCGCGCGCCAGCGGAAGATTCCCGTCATCCCCCGCGCGGAGATGCTCGCGGAGTTGATGCGGCTGAAGTACGCGGTGGCGGTCGCCGGCAGCCACGGCAAGACGACGACGACGTCCATGGTGGCGACGGTGCTGAGCGCCGCGGGCCTGGACCCGACGGCGGTGGTGGGCGGCAAGGTGAACGTGCTCGACTCCAACGCCAAGCTGGGCAAGAGCGAGCTGATGGTGGTGGAGGCGGACGAGTCCGACGGCAGCTTCCTCAAGCTGCACCCGTCCATCTCCATCGTCACCAACATCGACCCGGAGCACATGGACCACTACGGCTCGCTGGAGGTGCTCCAGTCGGCCTTCGTCGAGTTCTGCAACCGGGTGCCGTTCTACGGCCTCAACGTGCTGTGCCTGGACAACCCCAACGTCCAGGCGCTCCTGCCGCGCATCGAGAAGCGCTTCGTCACCTACGGCAGCTCGCACATGGCGGACTACCGCCTGGAGAGCATCACCCTGGATGGGTTCACCACCACGTTCCAGGCGTTCCGCCGGGACGAGGCGCTGGGTGAGTTCCGGGTGCGCATGGTGGGCGCGCACAACGCCTTCAACGCGCTGGCGGTCATCGCCGTGGCGGAGGAGATGGACATCCCGCTGGAGACGGTGCGCACGGCGCTGGCCGAGTTCGGCGGTGTGCAGCGGCGCTTCACGGTGAAGGGCGAGGCGAAGGGCATCACCGTGGTGGACGACTACGGGCACCACCCCACGGAGGTGCTGGCCACGCTCGCGGGCGCCCGGCGCGCCTTCGGGCGGCGGCTGGTGGTGGCCTTCCAGCCGCACCGTTACACGCGCACGCACGACCTGTTCAAGGACTTCACCACCGCGTTCAACGACGCGGACCTGCTCTTCGTGACGAATGTCTACGCCGCCGGCGAGGAGCCGATTCCCGGCGCCACCGGTGACGCGCTGGCGGACGCCATCCGCGCGCACGGCCACCGCGACGTGACGTTCGTCCCCAAGCGCACGGACCTGCCGGCGGAGCTCTTGCCCCGGCTGCGTGAGGGGGACCTGGTGCTGACCTTGGGCGCGGGTGACATCACCCACGTGGGCCCGGACCTGCTCGGCCTGCTGGGCCATGCGGCTCCGACGAAGGGCTAGCGCATCATGGTGGAAGCGGGCGTGAAGACGGCGCTGGCCCTCTGGTTGGAGCGGGTGCCGGACTGCGAGCTGAAGGCGGGCGAGCCCCTGGCTCCGCTCATCAGCGTCCGGGTGGGCGGCGCCGCGGAGGCGCTGGTGCGGCCTCGCTCCGGCGATGCGCTGGTGGAGGTGCTGAAGCTGGCGCGCGACGAGGGCGCGCCCTTGAGCATCCTCGGTGGTGGCGCGAACACGCTGGTGGGTGATGGCGGCGTGCCGGGTGTCACGGTGAAGCTGCCGGGGGACTTGTTCCCGGAGCTCATCGACGTGGGGCCGGAGGGTGGGCTCATCACGTTGGGCGCGGGCGCGGCCATCGTGAAGCTGGTCAACGTGATGCGCTCGCAGGGGCTGGTGGGCGCGGAGTTCCTCGCGGGCATCCCCGGGACGCTGGGCGGCGCGGTGGCGATGAACGCGGGCACGAAGAACGGCGAGGCCTTCCGCGTCATCGAGGCCGTGGAGGTCGCGACGCCGGACGGGGTGGGGTGGCTGACGAAGGCGCAGGTGCCGCATGCGTACCGGCACTCGGAGCTGCCCGCGGGTGGGGTGGTGACGCGGGTTCGCTTCCGGCTGCCGCGCGGGGACGTGGCGGCGTCCAAGGTCGCGATGGACGCGGACCTGGGGTACCGCAAGCGCACGCAGCCGTTGAGCCAGCCGAACTTCGGCAGCGTCTTCACCAATCCGCCGGGCGACCATGCCGGGCGGCTCATCGAGCTGGTGGGCCTGAAGGGGCACACGCTCGGGCGGGCGCAGATCTCCACGCTGCACGCCAACTGGATTGTCAACCTGGGCGGGGCCACCGCTCGGGACGTGCTGGGGCTCATCACGCTGATGCAGACGCGCGTGAAGGAGGCCACTGGCGTCGACATGAAACCCGAAGTCAAACGCGTGGGAGTCTTCCTGCCATGACAGTCAATCGCGGCGCCTTCACGAAGGACGAGCTGAAGCACAAGCGCGTGGGCGTGTTGTTCGGCGGCCTGTCGTCCGAGCGCGAGGTGTCCCTGCGCACCGGCGCCGCCGTGTCGGGCGCGCTGCGCTCGCTGGGCTACGACGTGGTGGACATCGACGTGGGCAAGGATTTGCCCGCGCGGCTCGTCGCCGAGAAGGTGGACGTGGCGTGGCTGGCGGTGCACGGGCGCTACGGCGAGGACGGCAGCCTCCAGGGGCTGCTCGAGTCCATGTTCATCCCGTACACGGGCAGCGGTGTGCTCGCGTCCGCGATGGCGATGGACAAGGTGTACGCGAAGCAGATCTTCCTGGCCCACGGCATCCCCACGCCCGCGTACCGCGCGTTCCAGGACGAGGCGTCGGCGCTGGCCGCGGCGGACTCGCTGCCGTTCCCCTTCCCGGTGGTGGTGAAGCCCAGCCGCGAGGGCAGCAGCGTGGGCGTGCACATCTGCAAGACGCGGGATGCGTACGAGGCCGCGGTGAAGGACGCCGTGAAGTACGCGGGCACGCTCATGGTCGAGCAGTTCGTGAAGGGCCGCGAGGTGCAGGGCGGCGTGCTGGACGACGAGGCGCTGGGCGTCATCGAGGTCCGCGCCGCGCGCGAGTTCTACGATTACGACGCGAAGTACAAGGCGGGTACGGGTACGCAGTACCTCTTCCCCGCGCCGCTCCCCGAGGCGCAGTACGCGCGAGTGAACGAGGTGTGCCTGGGCGCGCACCGGGCCCTGGGCTGCGCGGGTGGTTCGCGCTCGGACGTCATCGTCACCGAGGGGGGCGATGTCTTCCTGCTGGAGACCAACACGCTGCCGGGCATGACGGCCACCAGCCTGTTGCCCAAGATTGCCGCGGGACGCGGCATCGACTTCCCGGCCCTGTGCGAGCGGTTGCTCGTGGGGGCGTGCCTGAAGGCCTGAGCAGTGCCCGGGAGGGGCCCGTGTTGACGGCGCTGCTCGTGGGCGCCGTTCGACGCGGGTGCGTGGAGCGCGCCCGTCCACTCGGGCCGCGGGAGGGCGGCGGGCGTTTCGAGGCGGGGATGAAAGCTCCGGTTCTGGCCGTGAGTTCACCCGCTGACGCTTCCGCGCGCGGGCTTGATAAAAGTCCCCTTGAAATCCAGCCGCTTGAAGATCAAGGTCCGCCGCCCTTCGCCAGGGGCCCGTTCAGAGCGGGAGCCTTGTTTCCTCAGGGGTGTTTCACGCGCTACAGCAACGTGGCTGTTGCCAAAAACTGGCGTGGAGATCCATCCGCGCGCAGCATGCGTGAAACCGTTCCCTCACCATGGCCTTCGGACGAAGCAAAAACCGCCGCCGTCAAGACTCCGCCCAGCGAAATGAGGCGGTGAAGAGCGCGGTGCGTTCGAAGGGCCCGGGCGTCGTGAAGGTGCTGGCCCTGACGCTGACGACGGGCCTCTTGGTGTGGGGTGGGGTGGAGACGCGCAAGTGGGCGTTGTCGTCGCCCCGCTTCGAGCTGGCGGCGGTGTCCTTCGCCGGCCTGGAGCGCGCCTCGCGCGTGGAGCTCTTGCGGCTGGCGGCGCTGACGAAGGGTCAGAACCTCTGGACGTTGGATACGGGGGCGCTGGAGCGCGCGATGCGCCAGCACCCGTGGGTGAAGAAGGTGGAGGTGACGCGGCGCTTCCCGAACCGGGTCTCGGTGCAGGTGTCCGAGCATGTCCCGGAGGCGCTGGCGGTGTTGGGCGAGCTGTACGTGCTGGACGAGGAGGGCGAGCCCTTCAAGCGGGTGACGCCCGGCGACGGGCTGGACCTGCCGCTGGTGACGGGGGTGGACCGGGACGGATACGTGGCGGACCCCGACGTGGCGCGCCAGCGGTTCCAGGCGGCGCTGGAGGTGGCGCGGGCCTACACGAGCGCGTCCCCGGGCAAGCCCGAGCGGCTGTCCGAGGTGCGGATGGAAGGGCGGGAGGTGACACTGGTGGCCGCGTCCGGCCAGGAAGTGCGCCTAGGCGAAGGAGATTCCGAGGTCAAGCTGCAGCGGTTGGCCCGTGTTCGTCGCGAACTGAGCGCGAGGGGGCTTGCAGCGGAGATCATTCACCTGGATAACCGGGCCCGGCCCGGCTGGGTGGCGGTGAAGATTTCGAGCCCCGCGTCCGAGAGGAGCGGGAGCACGAAGCCGTAAGAGGACGCCCCTTTCACGAGAGTGGGGGGCCTGGGAGGGTTGTCATGGCGAAGCAGAAGTCGGGGGAGATCATTGTCGGCCTCGACATCGGCACGACGAAGATTTGCGCCATCGTCGGTGAGCTGACCGACAGCGGTATCGACATCATCGGTATCGGGACGCATCCGTCGAAGGGGTTGCGCAAGGGCGTGGTGGTCAACATCGAGGCGACCGTCTCCTCCATCCGCCGCGCAATCGAAGAGGCGGAGCTGATGGCGGGCGCGGAGATTTCCCACGTCTACACGGGCATCGCCGGTGGCCACATCAAGGGTTTCAATTCCCAGGGCATCGTGGCGGTGAAGGACAAGGAGGTCCGGGAGGCGGACATCGCGCGCGTCATCGACGCGGCGAAGGCGGTGGCCATCCCCCTGGACCGGGAAGTCATCCACGTGCTGCCCCAGGAGTTCATCATCGATGACCAGGGCGGCATCAAGGAGCCCCTGGGAATGGCGGGCGTGCGCCTGGAGGCCAAGGTCCACATCGTCACGGGCGCCGTGTCCAGCGCGCAGAACATCGTCAAGTGCGCCAACCGCACGGGCCTGAATGTCTCCGACATCGTCCTGCAGCCCCTGGCGAGCGCCGAGGCGGTGCTGGGCGAGGACGAGAAGGAGCTGGGTGTGTGCCTCGTCGACATCGGCGGCGGCACCACGGACATCGCCATCTTCTCCGGCGGCTCCATCGTGCACACGGCGGTGATTGCGCTGGGCGGCAACAACCTCACCAGCGACATCGCCATCGGCCTGCGCACGCCCGCGCATGAGGCCGAGCGCATCAAGCAGAAGTACGGCTGCGCGCTGGCGTCGCTCATCAACAAGGACGACACCATCGAGGTCCCCAGCGTCGGGGGCCGTCAGCCGCGGGTGCTCGGCCGCCAGATTCTCTGCGAGATTCTGGAGCCGCGCGTGGAGGAGATCTTCCAGCTGGTCCACCGCGAAATCCAGAAGTGCGGCTACGAGGACCTGCTCGCTTCCGGCGTGGTGATTACGGGTGGCTCCACGCTGCTCGCGGGCATGCCGGAACTGGCCGAGGAGGTGCTCGGGTTGCCCGTGCGTCGCGGCATGCCGCGCGGCATCGGCGGGTTGGTGGACGTGGTGAAGAGCCCCATGTACGCCACGGGCGTGGGCCTGGTCGTCTACGGTGCCAAGCACCTGGACCGGCGCATGTTCCGCATCCGCGAGGAGAACGTGTACAAGAAGGTGAAGGGCCGCATGCGCGAGTGGCTCGAGGAAATCTTCTAGCGCCTGGGACGCAACGCGCGTCCTGTCGCAACGCGAGGGGCTCTTCCGGAAGGAGGGCCCCTCGTCGCGTTTCTGGCGACGTGCGTCAGCGGGGGTGCTCCGCGTTGACGTGTCAGGGCCACTACCCCGCACGCTGCTGACGGGTCAGCCCGAGGGAGACGTGAGGGGTGGGTCATCCGGTTTCCAGAATCCGGATCCGTGATTCGGATCCACGGGCCTCAAAGCAGGGGGGCGTCCGAGTGAACCCCCCTGAAACAGGGCGTGGACCGGAAGTGGACGGAGTGTGGCTCCTGGATTGCTATGGGCGTCCACTGCCGCACGGGCCAGTCCCTACACCGCGCGGCCCCAGTCCCTATGACTCCCACATCCAAAACTCCCACTTCGCAGGTCGCGGCACGTCGTGGACGTGCTTGCTTGCCCGTCGTCGGTCTGCTGGCGCTCCTGTGTGCCGCGCTGGCGGCGCCCGCGGCTCACGCGGAGCCCGACCGCTTCCATCTCGGTAACGGCACGACGGCCCTGACGGTCAGCGTCCCCAATACCGTCATCAACACCTATACGCGGGTGACGGCGGCGGTCCCGGTCGGACAGAACTTCGTCACGGTCGCGTCCTCCACCGGCTTCGCCGTGGGCAACCTGGTGATGGTGTACCAGGCGGCCGGCCTCACGGCGCCGGCTTCTGGCAACCAGACGCCCATCGACATGAGCGCGGCGGCGAACGCCCCCGTGGGGCGGTGGGAGTTCGCGCGCATCCAGGCGCTCACTGCGACGCGACTGACCTTCTCGGCCCCGTTGACGGTGGCCTTCGCCGCGAACACGGGCACCCAGGCCATCCGCGTCCCCGAGTACACCACGGTGACGGTGAATGCCTCCGGCTCGATTGTCGCGGCGCCCTGGGATGGCACCACGGGTGGCGTGCTCATCTTCCTGGCCACGGGAGCGGTGACCAACAACGGCGCCATCCACGCGGATGGCCGCGGCTTCCGCGGTGGCATCTTCTGGAACGGCTCGGGTGACGGCTGCACCGGCATCAACCAGAACTATCCTGGGGGCGCGCAGAAGGGCGAGGGCGTGGTGTTGACGGCGTACGACAACGCCGACCCGTTCGTCACGGGCTCCTCGGGCTACGGCAACATCGCCAACGGTGCCGGCGGTGGCATCTGCCACAACTCGGGTGGCGGTGGTGGTGGCGGCGCGGGTGCGGGCGGCAAGGGCGGCCGGACGTGGAGCGGTGACGAGCCTCCCTCTCGCGACGTCGGCGGTCGCGGCGGTACCCGCATGGATTACTCGCCCGTGAGCACGCTCCTGTTCGGCGGTGGCGGCGGCGCGGGTCACAGCAACGACGACTTCGGCGGTGGTGGCAGCGCGGCGGGCGGCATCGTGTACATCCGCGCGGCGTCCATCGGTGGCACCGGGCGGATTTCGTCCAACGGCATCGCGGGTGAGAACGCCCGGGATGACGCCAACGACGCGGCGGGTGGCGGTGGCTCCGGCGGCACGGTCTCCCTGCGCGTCACCGGGAATCTGAGCTGCAACAACAACCTCGTCACGGCCAACGGCGGCAACGGTGGCAGCACCACCTTCGCCGAGCACGGCACGGGCGGTGGCGGCGGCGGCGGCCGCATCCTGTTCCAGGGCGCCACCGTGGCCTGCGCGGCGACCGTCACGGGTGGTCTCCCGGGCACGCAGCCCACGGCCACGGCTCCGGACGGTCTGACGTACGGCGCCATCGTGGGCGGCGTGGGTGTCATCAACACGCTCCCCGGCGCCTTCGTGACTCCGTCGGCTCCGGTGGTGGTGACGCCGGCCAACGGCTCCGTCACGGGCGTGCGTCCTCCCATCTCGGGCACCGCGACGCCGAACTCCTCGGTCGTCATCTCCGTCGACGGTGTGGTGCTGGCCACCGTCCAGGCGAATGCCTTGGGCGAGTTCACGTACACGCCGACCGTGGACCTGGCGGTGGGAGCCCACACGGTGAACGCGGTGTCCGTGCTGAACGGCGCCACGAGCGTGGTGAGCAACACCAACACCTTCACGGTGCAGAGCGCCCTGCCTCCTCCGGTCATCTCCACGCCGGCCAACGGCGCGGTGCTCCTCGCGTCTCCGACGCAGATCACGGGCACGGCGTCCGGTGGTGCCACGATGGTCGACCTGACCATCAACGGCACCACGTACGCGAACATCCCCGTCACCAGCGGCACCTGGACCTTCACGGTGCCCGGCACGCTGGCGGATGGTGTCTACAACCTGTCGGCCAGGTCTCGCGACACGACGCGCACCAGCACGGCGACGACCTCGACCTTCACGGTTGACACGCAGACGGCGGTCGCCGTCACGACGCCCGCCGAGGGCGCGGTGCTGACGAACCCGGTGGTGACGTACTCCGG
This sequence comes from Myxococcus fulvus, assembly GCF_900111765.1. The sequence goes on along the minus strand of NZ_FOIB01000002.1, from coordinate 346,820 downwards.
CACGGGTGAGCCGGGCGCCACGGTGACGGTGGTGGTGGATGGCGTCACGGTGGGCACGGTGACGGTGGGCGCGGGCGGCACGTGGTCGGTGCCGGTGGCCACGCCGCTGGTCGACGGTCCGCACACGGTGACGGCCACGGCCGAGGACGCGCAGGGCCACACCGCCACGGACACGAACACCTTCACGGTGGATTCGACGACGTCGGTGGCCGTGACGACGCCCGCCGAGGGCGCGGTGCTGACGAACCCGGTGGTGACGTACTCCGGCACCGGCGAGCCGGGCGCCACGGTGACGGTGGTGGTGGACGGCACCACGGTGGGTACGGTGACGGTGGGCGCGGGCGGCACGTGGTCGGTGCCGGTGGCCGCGCCGCTGGCAGACGGTCCGCACACGGTGACCGCCACGGCGCAGGATGTCAGTGGCAACACGGCCACGGACTCGAACACGTTCGTGGTGGACTCCGGCACGTCGGTCGCCGTCACCTCGCCCGCCGAGGGCGCGGTGCTGACGAACGCGACGGTGACGTACTCCGGCACGGGTGAGCCGGGCGCCACGGTGACGGTGGTGGTGGATGGCGTCACGGTGGGCACGGTGACGGTGGGCGCGGGCGGCACGTGGTCGGTGCCGGTGGCCACGCCGCTGGCCGACGGTCCGCACACGGTGACGGCCACGGCGACGGACACGAACGGCAACACGGCGACGGACACGAACACCTTCACGGTGGACGCGACGACGTCGGTGGCCGTGACGACGCCCGCCGAGGGCGCGGTGCTGACGAACCCGGTGGTGACGTACTCGGGTACCGCCGAGCCCGGCGCCACGGTGACGGTGAGCGTGGACGGCACCGTCATCGACACGGTGACGGCGGGGCCGGATGGCAGCTGGTCGCTGCCGGTGGCCACGCCGCTGGATGACGGCTCGCACACGGTGAGCGTCACGGCGACGGACACGAGCGGCAACACGGCGACGGACTCGAACACCTTCACGGTGGACACGGGCACCAACGTGGCCGTGACGACGCCCGCGGAGGGCGCGGTGCTCACCACGGGCACGGTGACCTACTCCGGTACGGCCGAGCCGGGCGCCGAGGTGACGGTGAGCGTGGACGGCAACACGGTGGGCACGGTGACGGCGGACCCGTCTGGCAACTGGAGCATCCCGGGCAACTCGTCGCTGGCGGATGGCTCGCACACGGTGACGGCCACGGCCGAGGACGCGCAGGGCCACACCGCCACGGACTCGAACACCTTCACGGTGGACACCAGCACCCGCGTGGCCATCACCACGCCCGGCGAGGGCGCGGTGGTGAACACCGCCGAGGTGACGTACACGGGCACGGCCGAGCCGGGCGCCGAGGTGACGGTGACGGTGGACGGCACCGTCGTCGGCACGGTGACGGCGGACCCGTCTGGCAACTGGAGCATCCCGGGCAACTCGTCGCTGGCGGATGGTCCCCACACGGTGTCGGTCACCGCGGAGGATGAGCACGGCCACACCGCGACGGACACGCACACCTTCACGGTGAACACCAGCACCACGGTCGAAATCACCACGCCCGCGGACGGCGCGGTGCTCGACAACGGCGTCGTCACGTACTCCGGTACGGGCGAGCCGGGCGCCACGGTGACGGTGGTGGTGGACGGCAACACGGTGGGCACGGTGACGGTGAGCGCGGGCGGCACCTGGTCGGTGCCGGTCGCCGCGACGCTGGCGGACGGCTCGCACACGGTGACGGCCACCGCGGAGGACGACGAGGGCAACACCGCCACGGACACGAACACCTTCACGGTGGACACGGCCACCAACGTGGCCATCACCACGCCCGCCGAGGGCGCGGTGCTCGATGACGGTGTCGTCACGTACTCCGGTACGGGCGAGGTCGGCGCCACGGTGACGGTGGTGGTCGACGGCGTCACGGTGGGCACGGCGACGGTGGGCGCGGGCGGCACCTGGTCGCTGCCGGTGGCCACGCCGCTGGCGGACGGTTCGCACACGGTGACGGCCACGGCGGAGGACGCGCAGGGCAACACCGCGACGGACACGAACACCTTCACGGTGGACGCGGAGACGTCGGTGGCCATCACCACGCCCGCCGAGGGCGCGGTGCTCACCACGGGCACGGTGACCTACTCGGGGACGGGTGAGCCGGGCGCCACGGTGACGGTGGTGGTGGACGGCACCACGGTGGGCACGGTGACGGTGGGCGTGGACGGCACCTGGTCGGTGCCGGTGTCGACGCCGCTGGTCGACGGGCCCCACTCGGTGACGGCCACGGCGGAGGACACCAACGGCAACACCGCCACGGACACGAACACCTTCACGGTGGACACGGTCCCCGACACGCGCATCACCGCGAGCCCGCCCGCGAGCTCCGGCAGCGCCACCGCGGACTTCAGCTTCGAGACGGTGGTGGCCGACCCGAACGCGACGTTCGAGTGCGCCATCGACGGCGGTGCGTTCACGCCCTGCACCAGCCCCACGCAGTTCACGGGCCTGGCGGAAGGGGAGCACACCTTCCAGGTGCGCGCGGTGGACGCGGACGGCGACGTGGACCCCACGCCGGCGAGCTTCACGTGGACCATCGGCCTGGACTCGGATGGCGACGGCCTGACGGACTCGGACGAGATTGCTCGCGGCACGGACCCGAACAACCCGGACACGGACGGCGACGGCATCTCCGACGGCATCGAGGTGAACACCGGCGGGACGGACCCGCTGGACGACGACTCGGATGACGACGGTGTGCTCGACGGCAACGAGGACAAGGACCACGACGGCATCGTCGACCCGGACGAGACAGACCCGAACAAGGCGGACACGGACGGCGACGGGCTGCAGGACGGCACGGAGCTGGGCATCACCGAGCCCCAGGGCACGGACACGGATGCGACGGTGTTCATCCCGGACGCGGACCCGACGACGACGACGGACCCGCTCAACCGGGACACCGACGGCGGCAGCGTGTTCGACGGCAACGAGGACGCCAACCACAACGGCCGCGTCGACCCGGGCGAGACGGACCCGAACGTGGCCGCGGACGACCTGGACTCCGACCTGGACGGCGTCCCCGACGCGCGCGAAATCGAGCTGGGCATGGACCCGCATGACGCGGACTCCGACGACGACGGCGTGCCCGACGGCGAGGACGGCCTCACCGACACGGATGGGGACGGCATCATCGACGCGCTCGACCCGGACAGCGACAACGACGGGCTGAATGACGGCACCGAGCGCGGCGTGACGCGCGAGACGGCCGGCCCGGGCACCAACCTCGACTCGCCGAACTTCGTGCCGGACGCGGACCCCACCACCACCACCGACCCGAAGAAGCCGGACACGGATGGTGACGGCCTGCGCGATGGCGAGGAGGACAAGAACCACGACGGCCGCCGTGACGCCACGGAGACCGACCCGAACGACGCCGACTCGGATGATGACGAGCTGAGCGACGGCGTGGAGGTGAAGGGCTCCAACGCCACCGACCCGCTGAACCCGGACACGGACGACGACGGCCTGCGCGACGGCCAGGAGGACGCCAACCACAACGGCGGCCTCGACAACGGAGAGACGAACCCGAACGACGCCGACACCGACCGCGGTGGGGCGAGCGACGGTGACGAGGTCAAGGGCGGCTCCAACCCGCTCGATGGCAACGACGACTTCATCGTGGTGGGTCGTGGTTGCAGCACGGGCGGCGCGGGCACCTTCGCTCCGCTGGCGCTGCTGCTGCTCGCGCTGCCCCTGTTCGGTCGCCTCCGCCGCTCGTCGCGGGCGGTGGCGGCGGGTGTCGCCGGAGGCCTGGTCCTCGCGGGGACGCTCGTGGCCCAGCCTGCCCACGCGCAGGTGACGCCGCCCAGGGGCGCGTCGCAGTCCATCGACGTGCAGCGCTACAAGCCGGGCCCGGGCGCCGAGGACATCCTCGGTCTGCACAGCGCCCGCGTGCAGCGCCACCTGGGCCTCAACCTGGGCCTGTCGCTCAACTACGCCAGCAAGCCGCTCAACTTCCTGGACCCGCGCTCGGACCGGTTCATCACCGCGGTGGTGAGCCGACAGGTGGGCATCGACCTGATGGGCGCGGTGGGTCTGTTCGACCGCTTCGAAATCGGCGTGGTGCTGCCGGTGACCATCCAGGGCTCAGACCCGGCGCCGCAGGTGGACCCCACGCTGGCGGACGGCGTGAGCTCCGGTGGCATCGGTGACCTGCGGCTGGTGCCGAAGGCGCGCATCATCGACGGGGAGGACTTCGGGCTCGCGCTGGCGGTGCCGGTGGTGCTCCCCACGGCGGGCGGCAACGACTTCCTCGGAGGCTCGGGGGTGGCGGTGCAGCCGAAGCTGGTGGCCGAGTACGGGCAGCGGGTCCGCTTCGCCGCCAACGTCGGCGTGGACCTGCGCGAGAAGCAGGTGCTGCGCAACGTGACGGCGGGCAACGCCTTCACGTACGGCCTGGGCACGGAGATTCCCTTCACGCTGGGCCGCGTCCCGCTCGCCGCCGAGGCGACGGTGATTGGCGCCATCGGCCTGGACGAGCAGGACACGGAGGAGAGCCCGCTGGAGCTCCTGGCCGCGCTGAAGTACCGCTCGGCGAAGGGTTTCTCGGCGCACCTCGGCGGTGGCCCGGGCCTCACCCGCGGCTACGGCACGCCCGGCTACCGGCTGCTGGCGGGCTTCAGCTTCAGCCCGCCGCCGTCGCCCAAGCCGACGGCGCCGCCTCCGCCCGTGGACACGGATGGTGACGGCATCTACGACCCGGACGACCGCTGCCCCACGCAGCCCGAGGACAAGGACGGCTTCGAGGACGCGGACGGCTGCCCGGACCCGGACAACGACCAGGACGGCATCCTCGACGGCGACGACAAGTGCGTGAACGAGCCGGAGACGAAGAACGGCTTCGAGGACGAGGACGGCTGCCCCGACGTGGCGCCGCCGGTGGACACGGATGGCGACGGCATCTTCGACCCGGATGACCGCTGCCCGAACCAGCCCGAGGACAAGGACGGCTTCCAGGACACGGACGGCTGCCCGGACCCGGACAACGACAGGGACGGCATCCCGGACGTGGCGGACAAGTGCCCGCTGGAGCCGGAGACCATCAACGGCTTCCAGGACGAGGACGGCTGCCCCGACAAGGGCAAGGTGAAGGTCCAGGTGGATGGCGAGCGCATCCTCATCCTGGAGAAGGTCTACTTCGCCACGGGCAAGGACATCATCCTGCCGCGCAGCTTCCCGCTGCTGAAGCAGGTGGCCGCGGTGCTCCGCGCCAACCCGCAGGTGGAGCTGCTGCGAATCGAAGGCCACACGGATGACCAGGGCAACGACGCGGCCAACCTGGACCTGTCGCGCCGCCGCGCCGCCAACGTCCGCGCGTTCCTGGTGAAGGAGGGCATCGACGCCGGCCGCCTGGAGTCGCAGGGCTTCGGCGAGACGAAGCCGGTGGACACCAACAAGACGGCGAAGGGCCGCGAGAACAACCGCCGCGTGGAGTTCAACATCCTGCGCGTCGGCAAGGTCGAGGTGGAGCGCGAGAGCCCCTGAGCTGACCTGAGCTGGAGCTGAACCCCGAGGGTGGTCCCGGAATCCTGTCCGGGGCCACCCTTGGTTTTTGTCGGAAGGCCCGTCCTCCACCACGAGTCCTGGCGGCCCGACGGTGCGTGAAGACCCGTCACGCCGGGGTGGGGGACCCGCCAGGGCGCGCCGCCTTTCGCGAGTCAAGGGGCGAAGTGGACCCTCCACGCCGCGCTGCTTGCTGCCGATACCGCTGCGTAAGTGCGCGTCAGGACTCGGTGCCGCCTCATCCCGCTACATGTGCGTAGCGGAATACTTGCCAAAGATCGGGACTTGCTGATGATTGTGGAGGTTGGAGGCCCGCGCGCTGCATCGCGCGACGCCTGCCGAAAGGACCGCGTATGGACCAGTTCGATCAGAACAAGCAGGCCGCCAAGATTCGGGTCGTCGGGGCAGGTGGGGCAGGCTGCAACGCGGTCAACACGATGATCATGTCCAAGCTGGACCGCGTGGACTTCATCGCCGCCAACACCGATATCCAGGCGCTCGCCGCCAGCAAGGCGCCCACGCGGCTGCAGCTGGGGCAGACGCTGACCAAGGGTCTGGGCGCCGGCGCCAATCCGGAGATGGGGCGCGAGGCCGCGCTGGAGTCGAGGGACCAGATTGCCGCGGTGCTCGAGGGCGCCGACATGGTCTTCGTGACGGCGGGGATGGGCGGCGGCACCGGCACGGGCGCGGCGCCCATCATCGCGGACATCGCCAAGAGCCTGGGTTGCCTCACGGTGGGCGTCGTCACCAAGCCCTTCCTCTTCGAGGGCAACAAGCGTCGCAAGCAGGCCGAGCAGGGCATCGTGGAGCTCAAGGCCGCGGTGGACACGCTCATCACGATTCCGAACCAGCGGCTGCTGTCGCTCTCCAACGAGCCGATGCCGCTGCTAGAGACCTTCAAGCGCGCGGACGAGGTGCTGCTGAACGCCGTGCAGGGCATCAGCGACCTCATCCAGTACCACGGCTACATCAACGTCGACTTCGCCGACGTGAAGACCATCATGAGCGACAAGGGCCTGGCGCTCATGGGCACGGGCAACTCGTCCGGTGACAAGCGCGCGCTGACGGCCATGCAGCAGGCCATCTCCAGCCCGCTGCTCGAGGATGTCTCCATCGACGGCGCCACGGGCCTGCTCATCAACATCACGGGCGGCCGGGACATGACGCTCCAGGAGGTCAACGAGGCGTTGACCCTGGTGCACGACGCGGCCGACAGCGAGGCGGAGATCATCTTCGGCTCGCTCATCGACGAGAACATCCAGGACGAGGTGAAGATCACCATCATCGCGACGGGCTTCGTGCACCGCGATGCGCCCAAGGTCCGCAACGTGGCGCCCGTGGTGCAGGTACCGCTCTCCCGTTCGCCGCAGCAGTCGGTGCTGATTGGCGCGCGCGAGGAGGTGGCCAGCCTGGTCCCCGCGAAGGGCAGCGCGCCGCGTCCGCTCGCCCCGGTGGAGTCGAGCAAGAGCATCAGCAACCGCACGTCCGTGGTGAAGGAGTCGGCGCTGCCTCTGGACGAGGACCAGTTCGACATCCCCACGTTCCTGCGTCGGCAGGGCCAGACGGAGCTGCCGTAGTCCTTCGCGACTAGCGGGCGGGGAGCTGGGCCACGCTGGCCTCGTCCCGCCCGGCCAGCTTGTCCGCGCGAGCGAAGAGCGTGTCCAGCTCCTCGTACAGCGCGTCGATGCGCTCCTGCTTGCGGGGCGCCGGAATCACACCGCTCCCCGACAGCTCCTCCAGTCGCGCGCCGGCCCGCTGCAGCAACTGCAGGGCCTTGAGCAGCGACAGGCCGCGGCGCGTGCCGTCCTGGGTGAAGAGGGTGCCGCTCTGGGTGAGTGCTTCGAGCGTGCCTCGGACTCCGCGGACGCGGTCCGCGTGACGGCCACGGTAGAGGTCCATCCGCCGCGCGCGCCGCGCGCCATGGAGGTCGACCACACCAACACCAGTGCCTGAGGAAGAGGAGGGCTTCACGGTGTGACAAGGTACGCCATGCCCTCCTACAGCCGCAAATTTACTGGATTGTAGGGACCTGTTGCACGGTGTCTCGCTCGTCGGGCGGGCAGGGGAGCAGGGTGCGCGCGGCGAGGTGATGGACGCGCGTGGATGCTCTCGAGCGAGCGTATTTGCTGGAGCATCCCGGGGCGGAAGCGTGGGAGGTTCGCGCGCGAAATCCGTGTGTGGAGGCGAGTCGAAGCCCATGACGATGGAGAAGTCACCCGGGGTGGAGGTGGAGGACCGGGAGGACGGCGTGCGGGTGTTGACGCTCTCCAACCTGGCCCGCCGCAATGCGCTCAACGACGCGATGCTGGCGCGGCTGGACGCGGCGCTGGAGCCCGCGCCGCACGTGCGCGCGTTGCTGGTGCGAGGGGCGGGCGGGACGTTCTGCGCGGGCTATGACCTGACGCACCTGGGGCCTCCGGGTGAGGACGGGCGGCTCCCGGACGACATCCTGGTGGACTGCCTGCTCAAGCTGGAGCGGCACCCGGCGCCGAGCGTGGCGTTGGTGCGCGGCGCGGCGGTGGGGGCGGGGTTCGACCTGGCGGCCTCGTGTGACTTCCGCGTGGGCGCGCCGGAGACGGTCTTCCTCATGCCTCCGGCGAAGCTGGGAATCGTCTACTCGCCGGAGGGACTGGCACGGGCCACGCGGCTGGTGGGGTTGTCGCGGGCCAAGCAGCTGTTCCTCATGGCGCGGAAGCTGGACGCGCGCGAGGCGCTGGACTGGGGGCTGCTGGACGCGTGCGAGGAGGACGCGGAGGCGCGAGCGGACGCGCTGTGCGCGACGCTGGCGGGGCATGCGCCGGGAGCGGTGTCGGGGATGAAGGAGTCCTTCGGGTTGCTGGGGCGCTCGTCGCTCGGGGACTCGGAGCGTGCGCGGCTGCGGGAGCTGCGCGCGAGGGCGTTCGCCAGCGAGGATGCGAAGGAGGGGCGGGCGGCGTTCCTGGAGAAGAGACCGCCCCGCTTCACCGGCCGCTAGTGACTGGAGCGGCCGGCGAGGCGGTGGGGGTGCTTCAGGTGTCGCCGAACAGCTCGCCCATGCGCAGCTGGAGCGCGGAGGCGATCTTGTAGAGCGACGAGATGGACGCCGAGGACTCGGCGCGCTCGATTTGGGACAGCAGGGACACGGACAAGCCCGTGCGCCGCGCGAGCTGCTTGAGGGTGAGCTCCTGCGTCTTGCGGGCGTCGCGGATGGTGCGACCGATGGCGCGGTGGAGATCCGCCTCCGGGTCCTGGGACAGGCCCTTCTTCTGGAGGGCGTTGCGGACGGCGGAGATGAACTGCTCGGGCTCCATGGGCTTCTTGACGTAGTCAGAAGCCTGGGCCTTGAGCGACGCGACGGCCGTGTCCACCGTGGGGTACGCGGTGGCGACGATGACGGCGACGTCGGTGTCGTACTTGCGGATCTGCTCCAGCACCTCGGTCCCCGACATCTGCGGCATCATCATGTCGAGGATGACGAGGTGGAAGTCGGAGCCACGGAGGATCTCCACCGTCTGCGTGGGGTCCGTCGTGGTGACGACCTCGTAGCCTTCGCGGGTCAGCACCAGCTTGAGGTAGTCGCAGTTGTCCTGCTCGTCATCAACCACCAGGATGCGAATCTGCACAGCGTCTCCTCGCTGCAGGTGAACGTCGTCGAGCTGGGGCTCGGGGAGGGGGCGAGCACGCGCAGCCAATGGGGGGATGGTCCGCCTCCCTAGGGGGTCTGCTAACGACTGCTGTTGTCGTACGCCTTCAGGAGCTCCAAAACGCCATTGCGGGAGGGGTGGTTCTGGGGAGCAAGCTCCAAGAACTTCCTATAATGCGAGGCGCCCTCGGCGCTTCGGTTGAGTCGCGCGAAGGTGATGCCCAACAAGAGCTCGCAGTCGGGGCTCCTAGGGTCAATGACGGCGCACTTCTCCGCGTTGACAAGCGCATCCTGGTACTTCTGCTGCTTGATGAGCTCCCGCGTTTCAAGAACGAGCTTCTTGATGGGGTTCTCGTCGGCTTTGGGGATGGTCTCCGTCCCGCCAGCGGGCGTGACGACCGTGGGATTCTTGGGAGTCTGTGCCGCAGCCGCCTCGGCCTGCTTCTTCTTCTCAAGCAGCCCGACCTGCTTGCTCAATTCAGCGTAGCGGTCCTTTTGGAACACGGTTCCAGAGCCAGCCTTGAGCGACTCCTGGGCCTCCGCAAGCTTGCCTGCGTCCAGCGCCTTCTGCGTGTTCTCGAGTTGCGTCTGCGCATTCTTCTCGGAGTCGATCTTGTCCTGCAGCTCCTTTGCGTCCTTGCGAGACTTGTCGCCCTCGGGAAGCTCCGCCAGGGTGCTCTCGGCCAGCTCCAGGTTCTTGCTGTCGAACGCGGCCTTCGCCTTCTCCATCAGCTCCTTGAAGGTCGGCTTCGCCGGCGCGGCAGGCGCCTCGGGAGGCGTCTCCGGCTGCGCCACCGTCTCCGGCGGCTTGACGTCCTCGGGCGGCTGCTTCACTGGGACCACCGGGGGCGGATCCACGGGCTTCGGGGTCTGCGCCACGGCCACGGGGTCGACAGGCTGGGGAGTCCCCCCAATCTGACCCTGCTTGTACATCCAGAAGATGACGCCGCCACCCAGCAGCAGCGCGACGAGCCCGGCGACCAGCGGCAGCTTCGACATGCCACCTTCGCTCGCGCCCTGCTCCTCGGCCTCGTCGGCGGCATCCCCGGCGGCCAGGAAGCGCAGCTTCACGTGGCCCAGCTCCACCACGTCGCCGCTGTTCAGCGTCGCCTGGGCGTAGCTCTCGCCGTTGACCGTCATCCCGTTGGCCGACTGCATGTCGATGACGCGCCACTCGCCCGTGTTCTCACGGACCAGCTTGGCGTGCGTGCGCGACAGCGAGCGGTGATCCAACGTGATGTCGTTGTCGTCCGTCCGGCCGATGCGCAGCTCCGTCCGGATGCACGCGAACTCCTGGCCGCGTAGCTCGTCCGGGGTCAACACCACCAGACGCGGCGCGTCCTTGGTGTCGATGTCCTCCAGCTTTCGCGGCCGGTCCGCCTCCACATGATCCAACCGGATGATGGAGGTGGAGTTTCGACGCTTGTCCGCGCCGTCCAGGGACGGAGGAGTGTGGTCATTCTCCTCCCCGTCGCCGGGCGACTCGTCCTCGGAGCCCTCGGGCTCGTCGGGCTCTGTTTCCTGCCGGCGCGCGGGCACCTTGGTCGTGATGGGGCCAACGGCGTTCGCGGCGCCCTCGGCCTGGAGTGCCAGGTCGTAGTCGCCGATCTGGATCAGGTCGCCCTCATTCAGGGGCGACTGACCCGCGATACGCTCGCCGTTGATCCGGGTGCCGTTATAGCTACCCAGGTCCTCCACCACGACATGGCCGTTCAACCGCACCAGTCGTGCGTGACGACGAGACACGTTACGTTCCGTCAGGCGGATGGTGTTTCCCTCCTGACGGCCGATGGTGATCTCGTCGCGCACGAAGGGAACAACGGTCTTGCGCCCCTCGTCGTCTTCGATGATGAGCTTCAGCACGGGTCCGATCCGCGTACAGTCATAGCAGAACGCCCTTTCAAACCACAAGTCATGCATCCCCCTCAAATGACAGGACTTTCTCCCCAGCAGGTGGGGCAGCCGGGCCTGTTGTCCATCGGTCAAGCGGCCGGGCAGGGGGGCGCTCGGTCGTTTCCCTGGGTCACGCTGACCCTGGCGGGGGTCCTGCTGGGGGTCCATGGCGCCCTGGTTATGCGGGGCCCCGTCGACGTGGACGCGCTGGTGCGCTGGGGCGCCAAGGCGGGGCCGCTCGTCCTGGAGGCGGGGCAGGTGTGGCGCCTCGCGACGGCCAACCTGCTGCACCGGGACGCGCTGCACCTGGCGCTCAACGTCGTCGTGCTGGTGGCCGCGGGCGTGGCGCTGGAGAAGGTCTGCCGACGTCGCGACTATGTCGCGCTGCTCGTCGCCGCGGGGCTCACCACCATGGCGAGCTCGCTTGCCTGGTCTGGCGCGGTGAGCGTGGGCGCGTCGGGACTCGTCTACGGATGCATGGGCGCGCTGCTCGTGCTCGGGCGCCGTCACCGATCACACGCCGCCTTCCGCGTGCGTTGGCTCTCCGGGGAGAGCGCGATTCCCACGGTGCTCGTGTTTCTCTGGATGGGCTGGACATCCGTGGGCGTGGACAACGCCGGGCACCTGGGTGGGCTGGTGACGGGGCTGCTCGCCGGAGCGTTCCTGGAGCCGCGCGAGCTGGAGGGCATGGCGCGGCCGGGAGTGGCGCGGCCGGTGGTGGGCGTCCTGGTGGCCGTCGTGGTGTCGACGGCGGTGGTGGCGGAGCGCTCGGGCTGGCGGGTGGAGCGGGATGACGGCTTCGGCGTCGCGGTGGTGATGCCCCAAGGGTGGAGTGGCGAGGTGGACGGGCAGGGGCGGCGCACGTTCTCCAACGGGCTGCCGGGACTGGGGCGCGCCACGTTCTCCGCGGAGGCCATCGAGGCGGGTGAGCCCGGCGACGGACTCGCGCAGGCGCGGCACTTCCAGGAGGAGACGCTGCCGCTCGGCGTGCCCGGCCCCGAGGGACGGACGCTGTCGGTGCTGGGGCCGCAGAGCACGCAGGTCGGCGGCAGGCTCGCGCTGCGGCTCCGCGCGGAGCTGGACGGGCCGGCGGGAGGAAAGCGGCTCATCGCCTTCTTCGTGCCGCGCGGCGAGTGGGTCTACCGGCTGGTCTTCATCTGGCCCGCGCAGTGGCCCGCGTACCAGGACATCGTGAACCGGATGGTGGCGGAGCTGCGCTTCGATGAGCCCTCGGTGCTGCGCGAGGCGCGGGGCAGGGCACTGCTGTCTCCGGGCGCGGCGGGGCCGCAGCGGGAGCTGGGCGCGGTGCTGCGTCGGCTGGGCGCGTCGAGGCAGGCCATCGTCCCGCTCACGGAGGCGGTGCGCCTGTCGCCCTCACACGTGGGCGCGAGGGTGGAGCTGGCGCGGGCGCTGCTCGATGCCGGGCGCGTGGACGAGGGCTGTCACGCGGCCGATGAGGCGGAGGTCTACGGACCTTCGGACACGGGCGCGCTCGAGGCGGGCGTGCGCTGCGAGCTGTCGCGAGGCGCGCTCCCCCGAGCGCTGGAGCGACTGGAGCGGGCGCGGCGCGTGGACCCGCAGGATGCGCGCCTGCGAGCCGCCGAGGCCGCGTTGCGCGCGGTGCTGGAGACCTCCGCGCCTCATCCCTCCCAGGAGTCGCCCCGTCCGGGCGGCATCCTGGAAGGGGGGAGCCGGCTCACTCCTCGTCCTTGAGCAGGAAGTCGTTGTTGATGACCTTGAACGACAGCCTGCCGCCGCCCAGCGTGGGCGACTGCCGCTCGACGAGCGGTCGGACGACGATGCCTTCCTTGCGGTTCTTCGTCCCGGGGTAGAGGCCCTGGGCCAGTCGCAGGTAGTGCTCCAGGCCGTGCTCGAACGTGCGCGCCGCCTCACCCGTGACGACGTGCTCCACCGGCACCGAGCGCAGCCCGTGCCGCTCGCAGAAGGCGATGTGCTCCGCGTGGCCCAGGAAGTGGCCCGTGCGCGTGTCGTGGACGCTGAAGACGAACAGGTCCACCGCGCCGAGCCCCAGGCGGTTCTTCTGGATGCCCGGTCCGCACAGCTCTCCCTGGATGGCGAAGCCCGGTGGCAGGACGGTGGCCAGCGCGTACTTCTCCGCCACGCGCCACGCCGGGTGCTTGCCGGGCTTCAACGCCCAGTTGCGCGAGCACGCCACCAGCTCGCCCTCCATCGTCCGCAAGAACGTGGACGAGGTGCCGTCCAGCTTCGTCGTCACGTAGAAGTCGAGGCCCCGAAGCTCGTCGAGCACGCCCAGCGCCGACTGCAGCCGGATCTCATCCGTCTTCGGCACCTGGCCCGGGAAGGGACCGGCCACGTCGTTCCCCTCGGAGGGAGTGGGCTCGAACTTCACGACGCCCAGCGCGTCCTTGACGTCCGTGCCGAGGGGCGGCACCGCGCCACCCAGGATGGAGGTCGGCAGCGCGAGCCCCTGGGACAACACGCCCCGCAGTCTCGCCGTCTTCACTCGGAAGCTCCGGGCCCGGAGGAACTCCGCCCAGGCCTTGCCCTCCGGAAGCTGGCTGTCGATTTCGAAGAAGACGCACGCATCCCCGGGAGCGAACTCGCCCCTCCTCACCACCACGTCCCAGCCCATCACCCGCGCCTTCAGGATGTTGTCGGCTCCGGGGATGTCCTCCAGGTGGTCGATGCGCTGAATCGAGACGAGCTTTCTCTCCATGACGGACCTCCCATCGCGCCGCCACGAGGGGCGGGCCCTCTGGTGACGCCACGTGCCTCGCCGGCTGACAGCACCGCCGGGACACCGCGAGCCTTGTTACCTCGCGCTGAAGGCCCGCACCACCAGGCTCGCGCCCACCGTCCACGCATCCCGTCTGAAGAGGCCCGCATCGCCCCGGACGGCGCCGCCGGACAGCCGCAGCGCCACGGGCTGGTCCGCCACGGCGAGGAACACCCGCTCCAGTGACGCGTCCGCGCGCATGCGGAAGGAGGTGCCTCCGTCCACGCCATGGGTCCACCCCGCGAGTCCCGAGGCGCGGAAGGCCCACAGCCCGTCCTCGCTCTCCAGCCCTCCGTCGAACATCAACGAGGTGAAGGGGGACAGCTCCTGGGAGGTGCCGTCCCGCGAGTGGCGCAGCGTGTGGGTCGCGGCGGGGCCCACGCCGAACCAGACGCGCTCGGTCTCCGAGCGAATCGGGTCCACCAGGAGCCCCACGCGTCCGGTCTCCAACGTCCACCCGGGGCCCTCCCAGACGCGTCGCTCCAGGTGGGCCGCGCGCAGCGCCACCGTCACGTCGAATGGGAAGGGGATGCGCAGCGGGCGGGCGGTGGGAATCAGGATGAAGCCTTCCTCCAGGTGGCGACGCAGCAGCCCGTCATAGGCGGTGAAGGACAGGCCCCGACGCGCGCCGTCCCATAGCTCCACGTCGACCAGTCGATGGTTGTTGAACCACGGGGTGCCCTTGCTCCGGCTGGTGCGGCCGCTGCGCAGACGCACGCTCGCGCGCAGGGACAGGGCCTGGACGCCGTCGTTCATCACGACGCCCGAGCCCACCACCAGCCCTTCGCCCGGGTCGAAGCAGACGGGGAACGGGTCACCCAGCGCGTCGTGTGGAGCACACGGGTCGACGTGGGGCGCGTCCACGCCTGGGGTGGAGGCCATGGTCAACAGCAGTGTGAGGCCGAGCGCGAGCACGGGCTTTCAGTCCCGAGCCTGCCGGGCCGTGGGCGCGGAGCGGCGCGCGGGAGCCCACAGCGAGAAGCGGAGGCCCGCGGAGGCGGACCACTCCCAACGCTGGGGCAGGTAGGGGATGTCGTTGCGCCACATCCCGCGCGCATCCACCACCAGCGACAGCGGCTGGTCGTTGATGGCGATGAGGATGAGCTCGTAGCCGGCGGAGACCTTGAGTCGCTCCGGCCTCAGCGGGCGCCCGAGGATGGCGCGCGACAGGAGCACCTTCTCTGCTTCCACACCGAGGCGCAGGTGATGGAAGCCATCCCGGTCCAGCGTGAGGTCGGCCTCCAGCACGGCGCCGGGGACGAGCGAGTTGACGTCGTTCTCGTAGTCGCGCTCGGCGGACGGGCCCGCGCGTACGCGCACGTACGACACCATGTCGCGCGAGTGCCACAAGTCCAGGGTGGCGTGCACGCTGCCCCAGGTGAGGAAGCCGCCCCGCAGCTCGCCGCGCTCCACCTCCTCCACGCGCAGCGCCTCCAACCACAGGCCCATGTCGAGGCTGATGTCATACCGGCGCGGCTCGCCGAAGAACGTGGTGATGCGGAACAGCGGGTCATTCCGCTCGACGCTGAAGTCGTAGCGCAAGAGCGTCGAGTCGAGCGTCCGCTGACCCAACATCACCTCCGTCTCCAGCACGCGCAGCCGGTGCAGATGCCGCTCATCGGCAATCTCCAACGCGATGCCGAAGTCCAGCCGCACGCGGTCCTCGCGCGGGACGCCTTCACGCCACAGCGGGCTCCACGCACCTCCCAGCCAGATGCGTCGGTGCAGGTCGAAGTTGAACTGCATCACCCGGCCGCGCTCATCGCGATACCAGCCGGGCGGCGCGTCCGCGATGGAGGGCTCCAGCCGGTACTGGCGCAGCACTTCCGCGGGGATGGACGTGTCACGCTCGAGGATGCAACCGCGAGCGCGCTCCAGCATCCGGTCCGTCTCCCGCCCGTCCAGGTCCAGCTCGTGCTGCGGGGCGATGAGGCAGCGTCGCGCGCGGGTATCGCACTGGGCCCTCCAGTACCCCGAGGGGACCGCGGGCGTGGGCGGCAACGTGAGGCACACCACGGGCCGCTCCGGGTCCTGCATGGGCAGCGGGTCGGCCGGAGGCTGGATGGAGGACGCGATGAGGGGCGCACCTTCGTCCGGAGTCCGTTCGAACAATGGCCCCGTCGCTTCTTCGAGCGAGCGGTGCGGTTCCTCGGCGGGTGGGCGCGTGGGCTCGGGCTCGCCCTCGAGAGGGGGCGTCCCCTCGGATACCGGAGTCACCGGAGGGGCGCCTTCATCGCGGTGGGTCGGCTGCCCATCCGCGGGCCGAGGCTCGAAGGGGGGCGGCGTGAGGAGGGGAGGCGTGGGCCGCACGGGGGCATCCCTGTCCTGAACGGCGGGGGGCCCGGCGGGGGGCGCTCCCTCCCACTGAGCGAGCAACAAGGCACAACCCAACGTCACCGCTGACACGAGCATGGAGCCTCCGCGAACCGGACGGAGGCGGCCGTTACAAGGCCCGTGCCCCTGGCCGCTCCCCGGGCTCGCGGCATGTGGGCCTCCCTCTTCCGTGCAGGCTCCTGCACAATGGCGCGCAAGCTCCCTCACGGTGTGCCTCCGGCGGAGGTCGACCGGCGGGGGTGGCGGGGTTATAAGGCCGCGTCCTGCCCGTGATGCGCAGGCAACCGCCCGAAACGACTCAAGGAGCCCATCACCCGTGGCGAGCGACGGCGAACAGCAGGAACAGCAGCAAGCGCAGACCTTCGCCGAGTCCATCCTCGGCAAGGAGCTTCTCTCGGCGCCCTGGATGCGGCGTTGGCTGGCGCTGCCGACCACCTGGCGCGTGGTGACGTCCACGGCCTTCTTCGCGGCCCTGCTCTTCCTGCCGTACCTGGGCGCGGTGGGCCTGTGGGACTGCTGGGAGACGCACTACGGCGAAGTGGCGCGGATGATGATCGTCCGCCGCGACTACGTGTTCCCCTTCTGGGAGAACGCGTGGTTCTTCTCCAAGCCGCCGCTCACCATGTGGATGCAGGCGTTGGGCATGCAGGTGGTGGGCACCGTGCAGTCGGGTGGCGCGCTGGGCCTGTACACCGAGTGGGGCATGCGCGTGCCCTTCGTGCTCCTGAGCATCACCGCGGTGACGCTGCTGTCGCTCGCCGTGTCGCGCGTGGTGAGCCGCCGCGCGGGCCTGGCCACCGGCTTCGTGCTGGCCACCATGCCGCTGTACTTCCTGCTCACCCGCCAGACGGTGACGGACACGCCCTTCGTCACCACGTTCGTGTGCGCCATGGCGTGCGCGCTCATCGGCCAGCTCGATGACACGACGAAGCACCGCGCCGCGTGGTGGTACGGCTTCTACTTCTTCGCGGGCCTGTCCACCCTGGCCAAGGGACTGCTCGGCGTGGGCCTGCCGGCCGTCATCCTGGTGCTCTACGCGGCGCTGGCCGTCATCCCGTGGGACGGGGCGAGCCTGGACGCGCACCTGCGCTGGCTGACCGACGGCGGCTTCCGCAAGGACGTGCGCGAGGGGCGCCAGCCGATGCCGGTGCTCTGGGGCCAGATGTTCAAGATGAAGCTGGGCACGGGCATCCTGGTGTTCTTCGCCGTGGCCGCGCCCTGGTACGTCGTGATGTCGCTCTTCAAGAGCGTGGACGACGAGGGCAAGCTCTTCTGGTACCGCTTCTTCGTGCACGACCACCTGAACCGCCTCACCGCGGGTGTGCACACCACGACGCCGGGCGGCACGTTCATCTACTTCATCGAGCAGGGCGGCTTCGGCATCTTCCCCTGGGTGGCGCTCTTGCCCGGCGCGTTCTCCGTCGTGGCGAAGCTGAAGCTGCGCTCGGAGAAGAAGTCGGACCACCTGGCGCTCATCACCGTCATCTGGGTGGCCTTCGCCTTCTGGCTCCTGGCCTCCAGCGCCACCAAGTTCCACCACTATGTCTTCCCGGTGCTGCCGGGCCTCGCGGTGCTCATCGCGCTGTTCATCGACCGGCTGTGGGAGGACGGCATCCCCACGCACGCGGTGAGCCTCATCTTCGGCCTGGTCCTCTTCGTGCTCGTGGGCAAGGACCTGGCGGAGAACCCGAAGAACTTCACGGACCTGTTCGTCTACAACTACGAGCGCCCCTATCCCCAGGACCTCGTCACCCGGCCCATCGCCTTCTTCTCCCGCGCGCTGTGGACCGGCGACCTCGTCACCCTGGTGCTGCTCGCCTTCGGCGTCTACCTCTCCTTCGAGGCCTTCTCGCCCAAGACGCGCGAGAAGGTGACGCCGGGCTCGCGCGCGGTCGCGCTGCTGCTCCTCCTGGCGGGCGCGGCCACGCTGACCGCAGTGGCCTCCGGCGCGAAGGTGTCCGCCACGGGCCTCATTGGCGTCGCGGTGGCGGCGGCGGCCGCGTTCCTCGGGTGGCAGTCGCTCAAGTCGGAGCCGGAGGGCCGCTCGTCGCTGCAGTTGATGGCCGGCGTGGTGGCCGTCGTCGGCGTGGTGATGGCGGTGCGCGGGTTCAAGGCGCCGGCGGGTGAGGACTCGCTCCTGCGCTCGCTGTCGGAGCCCGTCAACGTCAAGGGCGCGCTGGGCTTCGTCTTCGCGGTGGCGGGCGCCATGGCGGTGGTGGCCACGCTGATGCGCGCGCGGACCATGCTGTTCGGCACCTTCTGGATGCTGGCCGCGGGCTTCGCGCTCTGGTTCAACTGGAACCACTGGGTGGACCTGTCCCACCACTGGACGCAGCGCGACCTGTTCTGGCGCTACTACGCGCAGCGGCAGGAGGGTGAGCCCATCGTCGCGTACCTGATGAACTGGCGCGGCGAGACGCTCTACTCCAGCAACACCGTGGAGCAGTACCGCAGCGGTGACTACAACGCGAAGCTGCGCTCGCTGGTGGCCCGGCCCGGGCGCGAGTGGGTGCTCGCCGAGCAGAAGATGCTCGCCACGCTGCGCAACGCGGTGGGCCCGGACAAGGTCGTCACGCCCGTGGATCGGGACATCAACAACAAGTTCGTGCTGGTGACCATCGATTGAGCGGAATCGACGTCCAGGGGCTGGGCAAGCGCTTCGGCGAACGCGTCGCCGTGGAAGGGCTCACCTTCCACGTGCGGCCGGGCGAGGTGTTCGGCCTGCTCGGCCCCAACGGCGCCGGGAAGACGACGACGGTGCGCATGCTCACGGGCCTGCTGACTCCCAGCGAGGGTCAGGTGTCCGTGTGGGGCCACCGGGTGGACCGGGACGGCGAGGCGCTGCGCAAGGTGGTGGGACTGCTCACCGAGCAGCCCGGCCTCTATGACAGGCTCACCGCGCGGGAGAACCTGCGCTTCTTCATGAAGCTGCACGAGCTGGACGAGGCGAAGGCGTGGCCTCGCACGCGGCACTATCTGGCGCGCTTCGGCCTGGGTGACCGCGAGCTGGAGCCCGTGGGCGGCTTCTCCAAGGGCATGCGCCAGAAGCTGGCCATCGTCCGCACGCTGGTGCACGACCCGAAGGTCATCTTCCTCGACGAGCCGACGAGCGGCCTGGACCCCGAGTCCGCGCGCACGGTGCGCGACGCGGTGGCGGAGCTGGCGGCCGAGGGACGCACGATTGTCCTGTGCTCGCACAACCTCGCGGAGGTGGAGCGGCTGTGCGAGCGCGTCGCGGTGGTGAAGCGGCGGCTGCTCCTCATGGGGCCGGTGCGCGAGCTGCGGCGCGCGGGACAGGCGCTGGAGGTGCGGGTGGAGGGCGAGGCGGAGCGCTACCGCAACGTGCTCGCGTCGCTGCCCTTCGCGCCCAACGTGCTGACGGAAGGGATGCGGCTGCGCGTCATGCTGGAGGATGACGCGCATGCGCCGGACGTGCTGGCGTGCCTCGTCGGCGCGGGCGCGCGGGTGCACAGCGCGGTGCCGGCGCAGCGGCCCCTGGAAGAGGTGTACCTGGACCTGCTTCGCGAAGGGGGCGTGTAGCCGTGGCATTCCGTCCGCGCCGGGCCCTGGCCGTGTTCTGGAAGGACTTCCTGGACCTGCGAAAGAACGTGGGCCTGCTGGTGTCCATGGCGGTGCTGCCCACCGTCATGGTGGCGGTGCCCATCATCGTGGTGTGGACGTACGTCAACACGCCCAACCAGGCGGACCTGCGCAGCGTGGCGCAGTTCTATGACCCTTCGCTGCCCCTGGGCGCGTCGGCCGCGCGCTTCCTCATCGACAAGACGCTCACAGACTGGTTCGGCCTGTTCCTGGTGATGCCCATCTTCGTGCCCATCCTCATCGCGTCGCAGAGCGTGGCGGGGGAGAAGGAGCGCAGGACGCTGGAGCCGCTGCTCGCCTCGCCGGTGACGGCCGCGGAGCTGGTGGCGGGCAAGAGCCTGGCGTCGCTGGTGCCCGCGGTGGTGATTACGTGGGTGGCCTTCATCCTGTTCTGCGTGGGCGTGGACCTGGTCGCGTGGCCGCTCGTGCAGGGGCCGCTGATGCCCAACGCGCTGTGGACCTTCGGCGTGCTGGTGATTGCGCCCCTGTTCGCCTTCTTCGGCAACGGCGTCGCGGTGCTCATCTCCGCCCGGGTGAGCGAAGCCCGCATGGCGCAGCAGATCTCCGCGCTCGTCGTCCTGCCGCTCGTCGGCATGGTGGGCGGGCAGGTGGCCGGCGTCCTGAAAGCGGGCTTCATGTACTACGCGCTCCAGGGCGCGGTGGTGCTGGTGCTCGACGTGGTGCTGCTGTGGGCGAGCATCCGCCTCCTGGACCGGGAGCGCCTGGTCAGCCGCTGGGGCTGAAATAAGGGCCAGGACGCCGCCGTTGACCGGGCACCAGCCAGGGGCCGCCCGGTGGGCGAGCGGCTAGGCAATGGCCAGTGAAACTGGCATGTTGCAGGGAGGGCAGCCGGGCGGAAAGCGGGCGCGCTTTCGTCGCGGGGGCCATGTTCTTAGAGAGGGTCGTGTGGTGGCGCGGATTTGCCGGCCGCCACGGCGGCCACGGAGGCGCTGACTAGCAATGGGTATCTTCGACACCATCAAGGGTGAGGCGAAGCGCAACTTCATCGCTCGCGCGGACACGGCGAAGGGGGAGATCATCTACAAGTATCCGGAGAACAACATCCGGATGCTGACCCAGCTGACCGTGGACGCCGACGAGGTCGCCCTCTTCGTCAAGGACGGCAAGGTGGAGGGGAAGCTGGGGGCGGGCCGCCACCAGCTCGACTCGAACAACATCCCGTTCCTGTCGCGCCTGCTGGAGAAGTTCACCGGCGGCAACCTGTTCGTCGCGGAGGTCTTCTTCGTCTCCGTCCGTGAGTTCCCGGGCATCAAGTTCGGCGGTCCCATCGGCGACGTGCGCGACCCGGAGACGGGCCTGGGCATCGGCACCATGGTGTACGGCGACTTCTCCATCCGTGTGACGGACCCGGAGAAGCTCGTGGTGGGCCTGGTGGGCATGGGCCGCTCCAACAACGAGGCGTTGTTGGGCTGGTTCAAGAACCAGGTGCTCAAGGTGACGAGAGATCGCATCGCCGAGCTGCTGGTGAAGAAGCGCTGGCCGCTGCTCGACGTGACGAGCGGTGCGTACACGGAGGAGATCGAGACCGAGGTCATCGGCGGTCTCAAGCCGCACGTGGACGACTACGGGCTCACCGTGGTGCGGATGGGCAACTTCCACGTCAGCATCAAGGAGGAGGACGAGGCGACGCTGAAGAAGCTGGGCAAGGACGTGGCGTACTCGCGGCTCGCCGGCGGCTTCCAGCAGTACGCGCAGGGTCAGGCGATGCTCGGCGCGGCTGAGGGCATGGCCAAGGGCGGCGAGAGCAGCGGCAACGCGCTGGGCGGCATGGGCATGGGCATGGGCTTCGGCATGGCCCAGCAGTTCATGAACAACCAGCAGCAGCAGCAGCAGCGTCCTCCGGAGCCCGCGCAGCAGGCGGCCCCGGCCGACACGCGCAGCCCCGCGCAGCGCCTGAAGGAGATCAAGGAGCTGAAGGACGCGGGCGTGCTCTCGGATGACGAGTACAACGCCAAGCGCGCGGAGCTGATGAAGCTCCTGTAGTCCGCGCCGCTTCGCTTCACGACACCCGGGCCTCCGTCCTCCACCGTGAGGGCGGGGGCCCTTGTCGTTGAGGGGGGCTACTGGCCCGGGCCCGCGGCGGGCGCGTTCGTCGAGCCCTCGGGCTGGGGCGTCGCCACGGAAGGTGCACCCTCCGGCCCGGGCGCGCTGACGGCGTCCTCCGACTTCATGTCCAACCGGATGGGCACCTGCAGCGTGGTGCCCAGGCGCAAGAGCAGCACGTCCGGCTCGATGCCCGGCTCGCCGATGGCCTGGGCCACCTCGCGCGCGGACAGCGCGTTGCCCTTCGCCCACAGCGTCTTCAGGAACTCACCGGCCTCCGGCGAGTGCCACCACGACGGACCGAAGCGCGCCTTGAGCTGGGCCTGAATCTGACCCGCGAGGAACCACGCGCGGAAGCTGTCCGCGGACTGGAAGAAGTCCTCCTGGTCCACCAGGTAGCGCGCCGTGTCCTCGGCCGTCATCGGGATGTCGTCCGTGCGCGACATGATCTCCCGGTAGAGCTCCCTCGGGTCCACGTCCGCGCGCCGGTGCAGCTCCAGCTGGTACAACAGCCGTCCCGCCGCGTGACGGATGAGGTACAGCTTGTGCGCGCTCGACGTCGCCAGGTACTTCGCGCGCTCCTCGCCGCTCAGGCCCGCGTGCTCCTCCAGCCACACCGGGTCCTCCAGCAGGTCCTCGAAGAGCGACGAGTACGCCTCGCCCACCGTGGGGTTGCCCAGCCGCGCCAGCTCGAAGCGTGTCTCCGCGGTGAAGGCCGCGTGCAGCGCATGCCCGAACTCGTGCAGAACCCGCGCCTGGTGCAACACCCCCGAGCCCGGCTTGAACGACACCCGCACGTCCTCCGGCACGCGCACCGCCAGCGCCAGGGGCCGCGAGTTCTTCTTCGGCAGGTCCCGCTCGTCGATCTCCACGTTCTTCTGCGTGGACAAATCCAGCTTCATCCCCGCCAGCGTCTCGTGCGCCTTCTTCAGCGACACGCCCTTGGGGAACGCGTCCTCCACCTCGCGCGAGCGGAACAGGCGGGGGATGTCCGCGCGGGTGATGTCCTTGAAGGCCAGGTTCAGCTCGCGCTGCGCCAGCCGCTCCATGACGACGCGGTACGGGGCCTGCGTGGCCTGCAGAATCTCCTCCGCCAGCACGCTCAGCTTGCCCAGGTCCGCCTGCCGCAGCTCGCTGCCGAAGGCCTCGTACGAGGGGAAGCCCAGCTCCTTCACCCGCTTCTCGGCCTCCTCCTCCTTGCGCCGCAAGGTCTGGTTGAGCCGCTCCAGCGCGGGCGTGGCCGCCGCGTAGAGCGCCTTGCGCCGATTGCCGCTGCGCTCGTTGGCGAGCAGCCGCTCCAGGTCCCGGTAGCGCAGCTCCTTGCCGTCCAGGGTGAAGGTGAGCGACGCCTCCAGGTTGGCGGACGCGTCGTTGTGCTCGGCGAGCGCGTGCGACAGGTACTCGCCCGCGAAGTGCGAGTGCAGCGCGGTGAGGGCGCGCACCTCGCGCGGGTCCTGGGTGAGCTGGCGCAGCCGGTCCAGCTTCCGGATGTTGTCGAGCGTGAACAGGTCCTCCTGCCCCGCGTACGTCCCGGAGACGTCCACGTGGCGGCCCTCGGTCCAGAACACCCACACCAGGCGGTGCTGGGCCTCGAGCAGCGTCTCCGCGCGCGAGGCCAGGGAGCGGACGTCCGTCGTCAGGAGCTGCTCCTCCGTCGGAGGCGGCCGGTTGTCGGCGGGAGGCGCCTTGTGGCAGGCGCACAGACAGCAGGCGACTGCGAGGAGGAGGGGAATCCTTGGGTGCATGTGGGGCCTCATGTTACTTCCGGCCCGCCCATGCCCAACCTTTCTCAATGGCGGGCCGCCCGCGGACGCCAGGCCCTCTACTCCGCCCTGCGACGTTTCTTCGCGGCCGAAGGCTACCTGGAAGTCGAGACCCCGTTGCTCATCCCCACCCCCGGGATGGAGCCCCACATCAACGCCTTCGAGGCCCGCTTCGTCCCCGAGACGAACGTGGGCGTCGAGCGCCCGCTCTACCTCCACACCAGCCCCGAGTACGCGATGAAGCGCCTGCTCGCCGACGGGGCCGGCCCCCTGTTCCAGCTCTGCAAGGTGTTCCGCAACGGCGAGGTCTCCACCACGCACAACCCGGAATTCACGATGCTGGAGTTCTACCGGCCCCAGGCGGACTACCACGCCATCATGGCGGACCTGGAGGGCGCGCTGGCGGAGGCGGGGCGCTCGGCCACGGAGGGCGAGCCCGGCGCGGACCCGGCCTTCTTCACGCGCACGCCCTACGAGCGGCTCACCGTGCGCGACGCCGTGCTGCGCGCCACCGGGGTGGACATCCGCGTGCACTCGGACGGTCCCTCGCTCAAGCGGGCGTGTGAGGCCATCGGCGTGCGGACGGGTGACGCGGAGAGCTTCGACGACGTGTTCTTCCACCTGTTCCTGCAGCGGGTGGAGACGGGGCTGGGGTTCGACCGGCCGACGTTCCTCATCGAGTACCCGGCGTCGATGGCGGCGCTGTCCCGGCTCAAGCCGGGGGATTCGGCGGTGGCGGAGCGGGTGGAGCTGTACGCGAAGGGGCTGGAGCTGGCGAACGGGTTCAGCGAGCTGACGGACCCGGCCGAGCAGCGCGCCCGCCTGCTCGAGGAACAGGACCTGCGGCGCAGACTGGGACGTTCCGTGTATGCTCTGGACGAGCGGTTCCTCGACGCGGTAGGTCGAATGCCACCCTCGGCGGGCATCGCCGTGGGGCTCGACAGAATCCTGATGCTGCTGCTCGGGGTCCAGCGCATCTCGGATGTGCTCCTGTTCCCCGCCCACGAGTTCGTGTGATTCGAGACATCGTCCGGACAGCGTTCGCGGGTGTTTCAGCAGTGGGGCTGACGGGCGCGGCGTCGTCGGCGATATCGGCGCTGTCGGTGGCCGGCGCGCACCGGGAGGCGGACAAGCTCCTGAAGCTCTGGGCGCAGGGCGTGCTGGCGTCGGCGGGCGTGCGTCACGAGGCGGTGGGCCTGGAGCACATTCCGACGGAGGGCCACGTCGTCTTCGTGTGCAACCACCAGTCGCACTACGACGCGCCGCTGGGGTTGGCCTATCTGGAGAAGCACACGCGCTTCGTGGCCAAGGCGGAGCTGTTCAAGATTCCGGTATTCGGCTCGGCGCTGCGGCTGGCGGGCAACATCCCCGTGGTGCGCAGCGGCAGCAGTCAAGACAGGGCCCGGCTGGAGGAGGCCGTGACGGCGCTGCGCGAGCGGGTGAGCGTGCTCTTCTACGCCGAGGGCACGCGCAGTGAGGACGGCCGACTGCGGCCGTTCAAGAAGGGGGCCGCGACGCTCGCCATCCAGGCGGGCGTGCCGGTGGTGCCCATGGCCGTGTCAGGGACCCGGCTCATCCTTCCCAAGGGAGGACGGGCGGTGCGGTGGGGACAGCGCGTGGCATTGGCGGTGGGAGCGCCCATCACCACGCAAGGCCTGACGATTCAGGACCGCGAGGCGCTCACGCGCCAGCTGGAAGACGCGGTCGCGCAACTCTACTCCGAGGCGTGTCGACGCTCGGGAGACGTACCGACATGAAGAAGCCCGCACCTCAGAAGTCGTTCGCATCTCATCCCTGGCACGGAATCACCCCTGGCAACGACGCTCCGGAGGTCGTCACCGCGTACATCGAAATCGTCCCCACGGACGCGGTGAAGTACGAGCTGGACAAGGAGTCGGGCATCCTGATGTTGGACCGCCCGCAGCGCTTCAGCAGCCAGTGCCCCACGCTGTACGGCTTCATCCCGCAGACGTACTGCGACGAGCTGGTGGCGAAGCGCTGCGCCGAGCGCACGGGCGTGCGCGACATCAAGGGCGACGGCGACCCGATTGATATCTGCGTGCTGACGGAGAAGGTCGTCAGCAACGGCAACCTCCTGGTGCGCGCGGTGCCGGTGGGCGGCTTCCGGATGGTGGATGGCGACGAGGCGGACGACAAGATCATCGCAGTGCTCGAGTCCGACCTGGTCTACGGCGAGCTGCAGCACATCGCGCAGCTGCCGCGCCCGCTGCTCGACCGCCTCAAGCACTACTTCCTCACCTACAAGCAGATTCCTGGCGAGGGGAAGCGCAGCGTCGAAATCGCGGAGGTGTACGACCGTCCCGAGGCGCTCGAGGTCATCCGTCGCAGCATGAAGGACTACGACCGCGTCTATGGCAACGCCCCCACCACGCCCGTGCGCAGCCGCGCACGGCGTCCGGTGGCGCGCAAGAGCCGCGCGTCCTGACGGTGCCTCACCGAGGAGCGGGGTGGTGTCGTCCGCTCCTCGGGGGTTGGAGCTCAGGGCTGGTTCGGGTCCGTGCCGATGCCCTGGTACGGGTTGAAGGTGTACGTCCGGGAGAACTGTGACGACGGGCTGAAGTAGTGCGCGGCGAGCTTCGCCGGGTCCGTGGCGATTTCACCGCGCAGCACCGGGCCGTCGTTCCCGTCGTCCCAGCCCCACGGCGCGTTGGCGGAGTTGGACGAGCAGTTGCCCGCGACGAGCCCGCAGCCGCCGCTGGTGTCGCCTCGGAAGGTGCCCCAGCCGGAGAAGAGCGTGGAGAGCTCGCGGCGCTGCCAGAGCCCCTCGCCGCCGTACAGGTCCAGCAGCTTGTAGCGCACGTCCACGGCGGTGGCGGACGCGGGCTGCTCGGCGAGCGTGAGGGAGGGGAAGTACTTCACGCCGTCACCGACGATGTCGTAGGCCGGCCACGCCTTGAGGCCATGGCCCTTGGCCTCCTGCGCGGTCATCGGATGGAGCACGCCCTCGAAGGACGCGAGCGACAGCGTGCCGTCCACGCTCTCCGCGCCCGAGCCGAGCGGGCTGCCTGAGGGGACGAAGGAGAAGAAGTCCTTGTGCGCCACCGTCACCGCGCCCACGAGCGCGCCGTACTCGCTGCCGTCGCGCTGGACGACGAGCAGCACACCCTCGCCGTCGTTCTCGTGCTCGCTGTCGAAGATGTTGTCGGACCAGTCGCGCGGGTGGAAGAACATGTACAGCAGGTACCAGTGCGAGCTGGTCTCGACGACGGACTGGTACGCGTGCGCGGACAACAGCCGCGAGCCCGTGTTGTCCCAGTTGTTCGTCCCGCTCCAGTCCCCGTCGAAGTCCACGCGCGTGAGGAAGTCCGACTTGCCGCCCAGCGAGTGCGAGCCCGTCACGTCCACGTCCTGGTAGTGGATGGGCGCCCACCGCTTCGTGAGCGCGGCGCGCGCCGCCGTCGAGCCGACCCCGTTGAGCAGCGCCCGCTGCGCCTCTCCGAAGGGGTCGTCCTCGGAGTACCCCTCGCCGCAGCCCGCGAGCAGCCCCAGCGACACGGTGACGAGGGTGGACACCAGCACTTCGGAAACACGACGAAGAGGTGACGGCATGCCGGCCTGCCTTTCTGGAAGGCGTCACTCCACGTCATCTTGGATAAATTGTGAACACTGCTTTACTTGAAAAACGTGTCACGGGCGGGTGGGGTGGAACAGCACCATCCGGAGGTCGTCGTGATGCGGATTCGTTCGTGGGGGTTGTTGTCGCTGTTGGGGCTGTCGACGTTGGCGGGGGCGCGTGGGCTGCCGGGCGCATTTGTCCCGGGCTGGGAGCACGGGCCGTTCGTGGACGCGGTGGAGTACCTGCGCTCCGAGGAGGATTTCCGCGCCTGGTTCCAGCTGCGCGCCAACCTGCGCAAGAACTTCGACGACATCTGCGGGGACACGTTCTGCGAGGGGGACTACAGCAACATCGAGACGGTGGTGTTCCGCTGTTCGGTGGGGCAGCGCTCGGGAGTGCTCGGGCAGTGTCTCTGGGTGTTCGGCGGGAGCTACGAGCACATCGATGCCAGGTCGGGGGCCATCACCACGCAGGCGCGCACGTGGGCGTGTACGAGCCCGTTGGTGCCGGGCACGACGATGGAGGCGCTGCTGAAGGCGCTGTCCGGGCCGGAGCCGATGGACGCGCCGCTGCCCGGCACGAGCACCACGCTCTATGACGGGTTGATCGACTGTCTCTAATTGACTCCGGCTGGCAATTGCAACTTCGTATTGATTATCGTCCGGGTGATTGGAACATCCCTTCGAGGACATCACCGCGATTCGTGACCAACCGGACGATGACGCTCCGAGGCTCGCGCTGGCCCGCGAGCTCATGGCCCGGGGGGACCCCCGGGGCGAGTTCATCGACATGCAGTGCGCGCTCGAGCGCTTCAAGGAAGACCTCGAGGTCCGGGACACACTGCGTGAGCGCACCCAGGCGCTCCTGGCGGAGCATGAGGCGCAATGGCTGAAGCCGTTGGGGCTGCGGTCCCGGGAGGTGAGGTGGTCGCGTGGCTTCATCCATGAAGTCTGGCTGACACCCGAGCGGCTTGGCGCGGTGGAGCACGCATTGCTGCGAGGCGCGCCCCTGCGGACGCTGCACCTGCGAGGACTCGAGGGGAGCGCGGCGAAGCTCGAACGGGCTCTCGCCTCTCCACTGATGGAGGTCGTCACGGTGCTCGACCTCAATCAGGAAGGCCTGGGGCCCGACGCGGCCGAGGTGTTCACCCGAATCCCAAGCCTGACTCGCCTGCGCAAGCTGCGGCTGACGTACAACCACCTTGGGTTCGAGGGGGCGCGGGCGCTCGCTTCCGCGCCCTGCCTGGGCGGGCTGACGCACCTCGACCTGCACGACAATGAGGTGGGCCCTGGTGGTACTCGCGCCATCGTGAAGTCGCCCCACTTCGTCCACCTGCACGTGCTGGCACTGGGCTCCAGTGGAGCGGGGGAGGTGGACGAACAAATGCTCTTCGGAGATGACGGAGCGCACGTGCTCGCCAGAGCCACGCACCTGTCCCATCTGCGAGGGCTCTACCTCGAGTGCAGTGGGCTCACCGACAAGGGCGCGTGGATGCTTGCCCAGGCGCCCCACCTCGCAGAGCTCCGCACGCTCTCGATGCCGAACAACCAGGTGGGGCGCGCCGGCATCAGGGCGCTCGTCGAGCGTGTTTCCCGGTTGGAGGCATTGAAAATCGGGAGCAATCGTCTGGGGCTCGCGGGGATGCGCGCCGTGACGGGAGGCCTGAGTCGGCTCGGGAAGCTCGACATGGGCGACAATGGCCCGGGAGGCGCGAAGGCGCTCTGGGAGTCGCCCCGGATGACGGAGCTGCGCTATCTGCGACTGTCTGACGGGCAGGTGGGTGATGACGGCGCGCGAATGCTGGCGAGCAGCCCTCACCTGTCCCGGCTCACCACCCTCGAGCTCCATGCGAACGGCATCGGCTCCGAGGGCGCACGGGCGCTCGCCAACGCTCCGCCGCTGGCGGGGCTGACGTCGCTGAACCTCAGTGACAATTTCCTCGGTGACGAGGGGGCTCGGGCGCTCGGCACCGCGTCCTGCCTGCACCAGCTCTCGACGCTGAACCTGTCGTTGACTCGGCTCGGCGGCGAGGGCGTCCGGGCGCTGGTCTCCGGGCCCCACCTTCGAAACCTGACCGAGCTCACGCTCGACTACAACCCCATCGGTGACGACGGGGCCCGGGCGTTGGCGGACTCAACTTCGCTCTCCCGCTTGAACAGGCTGAGCCTCATGCGCACCGGGATGACGGACGCGGGCCTGCGTGCGCTCGCCAGGGCCCGCGACCTTTCGCGCCTCAAGTCGCTGTCGGTCCAGGGCAACACGTACACCGAGGCGGGTGTGCGCGCGCTCGCCTCGGCGAAATGGGCGGTCTCGCTCAAGAATCTGGCGCTTCCCCCTCAGTGGGTGCGCTCCCTTCCCGACCAAGGACGGCCATTCCTCGAGGAGCTGGCCCACCTGATGCCCCACGTGCGCATTCCACGCTGATGCGCGCGCGAGGGGCGCGGCTCAGCGAATCTCGACGAGCCGCACGCGCTTGTAGATGCGTTTGTCCAGGGGCAGGCGCGTGTCGATGAACCCGAGGGCCTCGTCGAACTCGAAGGTGAAGACGGGGATGGGCGGGCTGATGGAGAGAATCAGCTCGAACTCCCAGAGGCTGATGATGCGCTCGCGCGTGCCCACGGCCTCGGAGGGAGGGGGAGGGAGCTTCATCGCCGCGGCGCGCACGTCCTTCATCGCTTCCTGGTCGACCTCGGGCTGCTGGCTCGGCTCCACGAGGTCGACGTCGAGCAGCCTCCCCTCGCGGTCCTGAACGACGCGGATGAGGGCCCGGCGCGTGGCGCGGAACTCCTCGCGCATCTTCTCGCGCAGCTCCTGGCGCATGCGCAGAGTGGGGTCTCCCACGTGGCTCGCGGGACGGCGGCGGTCCTCCTCGGGAGGCTTGTTCGCGGCGAAGGCGCCGCTCGCACCGTAGTTGGCGGCGCGCTCGCCCCAGACGCGTGCATAGGCGCGGCTTCGCTCCATGCCCATGTCGAAGTAGCCCTGGAGGCCGTGCTCCTTCACGGAGCGGTCCGCGTCCCAGATGGCAAGCAGTGTCTTGCCGAGCTGGCTGAAGTAGGGATGCACCAGGCCCCGGTCCACCTTGCCGCGTCCCACGCTCTCGGCGACCAGGTCCTCGACGAGCGCCTGGGGCGTGGCGGGCTCACGGGTACCTCGGAGCTTGCGCTCCTCGGGCACGGCCTCGTCGCTTCGCCAAGCCGAGACGCGCTGGGCCCGGGCCGCCAGCAGCAGGCGCGAGCCCGACGTCCCGGGCGCGGGGGGCGTTGCCGCTTGCGCGAGGCTGTCGGACGGGAGCGACAGGTCCGCGCGCGGCGCGTCCGTCGGTGTGGCTCGTGGGATGTCCCAGGCGGGGCCTCGCTCCAGGCGTGGCGCGTCGGCCGAGAGCGCCCGGGCGCCGGTCGATGCATCCGCCCGCTGCGCGGAAGGGGCGCTGTCCAGGGGGCGCTCCGTGACGCCGGGCGTGTCTTCGCGGAGGTTGTCGGAGGTGTCTCGCGCAGGCGCGTCGGGCTGCTTGGGGAAGGGGCCGGGTGCTCGCGCGAGGACGTCGTCGGCGTGGGTTCGGGGAATGTCGCGGGGGGCGTCGCGCAGGAGGGCTTCGGGCGCTCGCGCGAAGACGTCGTCGGCGCTCGCGCGGTTCGAATCAACTCCGGCTGTGTCCCGTCGAGGTGGGGGGGACGGAGCGGCGAGGGCCTCGGGGGCCCGAGCGATGGAGTCCCCTGCCTGGGGACCGGAGGGGCTCGAGGTCACCTCCACCTCCACCCACTCCAGCGAGGCGTCCGAGGCCCGGGGCGCCGGGGGCCGTGGCGGCGTCCGTGACACAGCGCCATCGACCATCAGCCAGAAGAGCCCATGGACGGCCAGGCTGGCGACGAGCGCGGGGAGGAGGCGTCGGGAGGGGGCCGGCGACATGGGTTCCAGGTTTAATCACGCCTGCCCGGTGTGCTTGGGAAAGCGCGGTGGAAGGGTAGGAAACCCATCATGGCGCGCGTAGTCTCCTGTGACATCGGAGGAAGGTACCCAGGATGGCGACCTCGCTGCTCGCGACGGATGGCTACAAGTTCAGCATGGCGGAGGCCGGTTGGCCGTTGCGCCGGGAGACGTTCTATTACTCACACCGCAAGGGCGGCCTCCAGGTCATGCCGCTGGACCTGGCCGCCTACGTGCGTGACCTCCTGCCCACGCCCACGCCCGAGGACTACGACTTTCTCGCGAAGTACGACTACGAGATGGGCGTGGGCTTCAAGGCGGCCATCCTCCGGAAGGAGAAGCTCTCCGTCCGCGCCATCCCCCGCGGCGCGTGCTTCTTCCCCCGCGAGCCCATCCTCACCGTCACCGGTCCCTCCGCGCTCGTCTCGTGGGTGGAGCCGCTGCTGCTCCAGCTCAACTTCCGCATCCAGGTCGCCACCCAGGCCCTGACGGACCGCGAGGGCCTGGCGCGCGCGCTCGCCCGCGTCACCTGCGACGAGCAGAAGGCGATTGCCTTGGAGACGCTCGACGCGGTGGGCGTCAAGCAGGTGCCCATCACCGTGGACACGGAGGGCTACCTGCAGCGCGTGCGCGCCACGGTGAAGGAACTCATCGACGCGGTGGAGGACCCGGCCCGCATCTTCGAGGTGGGCCTGCGCGCGGCCACCTGTCAGCAGCAGCACGAGCTCGCCCTGCAGGCCTGCAAGGACGTGGGGGTGACGCGCACCAGCAACGTGGAGGGCGCGCGCAAGCTGGGGATGATTCCCGTGGGCACCATGGGCCACGAGCACATCCAGCGCTTCGGCTCGGATGATGCCGCCTTCCGCGCCATGCGCGAGCGCCGTCCGCAGCGCTCCAGCTACCTGCTGGACACCTTCGACACGCTCACCTCCGGCATCCCCGCCGCCTTCCAGCTCATCCGCGAGGAGCCGGGCGCGGGGGACTCCATCCGCTTCGACTCGGGCAACAAGAAGCTCCAGTACCTGTACGCGGTGACGCGCGCGCGCGACATCGGCATCAAGCCCGTGAACATCCTCGAGGATGGCCTGGACGCCGAGGCCACGCGCGAGTTCGAGGACCTGCGTCGACAGGTGGGCTGGGAGCCGGGCTCGCAGTTCTACGGCTACGGAGGTCACATCGTCGCGCGGACCATGGAGTGTCCCTTCACGCGCGACAAGGTGGCCGCCATCTACAAGCTGTCGCAGACGGGTCCGCAGCCGGTGATGAAGTTCGGCAACGAGCTGGCCGAGGGCAAGCAGAGCATCCCCGGCACGCCCGTCCTGTTCCGCCGCCGCCACGGCTCCGGGCCCATCGGCCTGGTGGGGCAGGAGGGCGAGCCCGTGCCGGATGGGTACTTCCCGCTGATGGAGGCCGAGCCCGAGACGCCGTCGCTGGTGGGGGCGCTGGAGGTGAACTCGGAGCCCGCGAAGATTGCCCAGACGCAGGCCACGCGCGCGCTCGTCGAGGAGCTCACGCGCAAGCACTTCCCCAAGGGACGCTGAGGACGACCCATGACGCTGCCCATCCCCCGGTTCCACGAGGACGCTCGCGCAGGACAGCTCTACCTGGAGCGCACCGGAGAGGTCGCCGAGGAGGCCCTGCGCTACGCCGCCGAGCACCGCGTGCGTCCGGCGAGCGAGGACCGCGTGCGCATCGCGGCCTTCGGCATCGACGTGCAGGTGGCCTTCTGCACGCCCGGTGCCAGCCTCTTCGTCCCGGGCGCGGTGGAGGACACCCAGCGCACGCTGCGCTGGCTCTACGCGAACCTGGGGCGGGTGACGGAGTTGGTGTTCTCGCTCGACACGCACCGCGTCTTTCAAATCTTCCATCCCGCGTGGTGGCGTGACGCGGAGGGGAAGCCGCCGCCGCCGCTCACGTCCATCACCGCGGCGGACGTGCGCGCGGGCCGCTGGCGCGCCACGCGCTTCGAGGCGGAGAGCCTGGAGTACTGCGAGCGACTGGAGGCGAGAGGTCGCTACGTGCACACCATCTGGCCGTACCACGCGCTGCTTGGCGGACTGAGCCACGCGCTGGTGCCAGCGTTCTACGAGGCGAGCGCGTTCCACGCCCTGGTGCGCGACACGCCCACGCACTTCGAGCTGAAGGGCGAGCACCCGCTGACCGAGAACTACTCGGTGTTGTCGCCGGACGTGACGGAGGTGAAGGGCCAGCGCGTGGGTGAGTTCAACACGCGCCTGTTCGAGCGACTGATGACGTTCGACCGCGTCTACGTCTTCGGTCAGGCCAAGTCGCACTGCGTGCTGTCCACGCTGCGCGACCTGCGCGAGCACATCGAGCGCACGGACCGCTCGCGGATGGGGCGCGTGCACATCCTGGTGGATGCGATGAGCCCGGTTCCCGCGCCGCCGCTGAATCCGCTGCCTCCCGCGCTCGACTTCCCGCGCATGGCGGATGAGGCCATCGAGGAGCTGCGCGCGGCGGGCATGCGGGTGGTGCGCACGACGGACCCGCTGGAGGACTGAGCCGCGCAACTGGTGGGGTACCCCACATCCAGGCCTGCGTGTGTCGGACCCACGCCAGGCGCCTGGGCCTCGTCGCGCGTGCGCGAGGTTCCGCACTGGCCTGGTTGCGAGCGCGCGCCTCCGCGCGCCGTCTTGAGCCGCGTATGCGGTGGGGTACCCCACATCCAGGCCCGCGTGTGTCGAGCCCACACCTGGTGCCTGGGCCACGTCGCGCGTGCGTGAGGTGGCGCACCGGCCTGGTTGCGAGCGCGAGCCTCCGCGCGCCGTCTTGAGCCGCGCAACCGGTGGGGTACCCTACATCCAGGCCCGCGTGCGTCGGGACCACGCCAGGTGCCTGTGCCCCGTCGCGTGAGCGCGAGGTGCCGCACCGGCCTCAGCGCGCCGTCTTGAGTCGCGCCGCCGTCCAGCGCGCCACGGCCTCCTGGAGCACCTCTGCCGCCGGTGCTCCGGGGCGCGCCTGGGTGCTCAGGTCCACCACCGTGTGGAACAGGTCCAGCTCCACGCCTTCATCACGGCGCACGGAGCCCGCGAAGAGCTCCACCGGCGTGCCGTGCTCGCGAGCCAGTCGCGCCAGTCCCCCGGGACCCTTGCCCAGCGACGTCTGCCGGTCGAAGCGCCCCTCGCCCGTGAGCACCACCTCCGCGAGCAACACGCGCCGCTCCAGCCCCAGTGCCCGTGACACCAGCTCGTACCCCGGCACCAGCCGCGCGCCCGCGAGCGCCACCAGCCCGAAGCCGAAGCCTCCCGCCGCGCCCGTGCCTGGCCAGCCCGCCGACAAATCCCCGACGACGCGCGAGTAGTGCGCGAGCGCCGCCTCCAGCTCCTCCACGCCCGCTGCGTCCGCGCCCTTCTGCGGACCGAACAACCGCGCCGCCCCATCCGCGCCCAGCAGCGGCGACGTGACGTCCGTGGCGCCCATCAGCTCCACCTTGCCCAGCCGGGGATGCCGTCCACTCGCGTCCACGCGCGCGAGCACCGACAGCGCCGCGCCTCCGGGCGGCAGCGGATGGCCGTTCGCATCCAGGAACCGATAGCCCAGCGCCGTGAGCGCGCCCGTGCCGCCGTCCGTCGTCGCGCTGCCACCGAGGCCGATGATGAGCCGCTCGCAGCCCGAGTCCAACGCGGCCCGCATCAGCTCGCCCGCGCCGTACGTCGAGGCCTTCCTCGCGCTGACGGGGTTGGGCTCCAGGTGCACCAGCCCGGACGCCGCGGCCATCTCCACCACCGCCGTGCGCCCGTCCTCGAGCAGCGCCCACGCGGCCTCCATCGGCTTGCCCAGGGGGCAATGCACCCGACACACGCGGCGCTCGCCGCGCGTCCCCGACAGCAGCGCCTCCACGGTGCCAGGGCCGCCATCCGCCAGCGGCGCCAGGTCCAGCACCACCTCGGGCGACACCTCCCGCACGCCTCGGGCCATCGCCTCCGCGGCCTCCGACGCCGTGAGGGTGCCCTTGTACTCCTGCGGTGCGACGAGCCAACGCGGCGGTATCACGACGAGGACGCTCCACCGGCCACCGGGTGGTCTCCGTTCCCCCTCGTCCTCGCAGTCAGACTTCTCCGCACGCCCACGCCTCCGCAGCCGGATTGCCGGCGCAATCATGGCCTCGTCGGCGGGCGAGTTCACACTGATACATGCGTCATGTGTCTGCGAACTTCTGGAATTGCCTCAATAGCTTGAATCCAAGAGTGGGATTCAATGCAGACCCGGAGCGGTGGGGTGGGTGAGGATGACCCGTCAGGGTGTCTTGGTTGACGCCCGGGCGAGGGCCTCGGCGTGCCACTCGAGCAGGGGCCGGGGCGCGCGCAGCGAGGGCTCGCGTTGCTGGGAGACGCGCTCGAGCCGCTCCAGCAACGCACCCACGGTTTCAGCGGGCTGGCGGGCGGGGCCGCGGATGCGCTCGCAGAAGAACGTGCGGCAGCCGAAGGGCCGGTCCGCGTACACGGTGCAGCGCTTGCCGGCCGCGTCCAGGTAGGGACAGCCGCCGTCCTCGCGCGGGGGCGGCAGGGGGCGGCCCTGGGTGAGCAGCTCCCACTCGGGCAGCCACAGCCAGGGCTGGCGGCCCGTGCGGGACAGCTGGCAGCACTCACCGCTGGCGGGACAGGAGAAAGGGCCGTAGGCGGCGTCGGCCTGGCGGAAGATGGCGCGCACCTCCTTCAAGGCGCGCTCCTTCTGGTGGGACCCCCGCGTGGCGGGCGCTTCCTCCTCGTCGTCCCAGTCCCGGGTCCGCATGTCCTCGCTCTCCAGCCGCGCGATGGGCGCTCACATCGCGCGCAGCACGTAGCACTTCAGGTAGCGGGTCTCCCGCAGGTTCACCAGCACGGGGTGGTCCTTGCCCGCGCCGCGCCGCTCGATGATCTGCATGCGCCGCTTCGCGTCCGCGGCGGCGGAGGCGAGCATGTCCTCGAAGGCCTGCTCGTCCACGTGGTACGTGCAGCTCGCGGTGATGAGGTGCCCGCCGGGCCTGAGCAGCTGCATGGCGCGCAGGTTGATCTCCTTGTACCCGCGCACCGCGGCGGCGAAGGCGTCCTTGTTCTTCGCGAACGACGGCGGGTCCAGGACGATGGTGTCGAACTTCTTGCCGTCGTCCACCGCGTCGCGCAGGAAGTCGAACGCGTTGGCGGCCACCACGTTGACGTTGGAGAGCTTGTTGGCCTGGGCGTTCTCGCGCAGCTGGGCGGAGGCCTGGTCCGAAATCTCCACCGCCGTGACGCTCTGGGCCCGCGTGGCGAGCTGGAGCGCGAAGCCGCCCACGTACGAGAAGCAGTCCAGCGCCTCGCCCGCGGCGTACTGCGCCGCCATGATGTGGTTCTCCTTCTGGTCCAGGAAGGCGCCCGTCTTCTGTCCGTCCAGCAGGTCCGCGCGCACGCGCACCATGCCTTCGTCGAAGGAGATGGGGCCTTGGGGCAGCTCGCCACGCAAGAGGCCCTTCTCCGGCGTCAGTCCCTCCAGGTTGCGCACGCTCACGTCCGAGCGGTTGACGATGCCGCGCGGCTTGAACTGCGCCTCGAGCAGGTCCGCGATGAGCGCCTTGCGCTGCTCGGTGGCGGGCACCAGGAACTGCACGCTCAGATAGTCGCCGTAGCGGTCCACCACCAGGCCCGGAATGCCGTCCGCCTCGCCGTGCACCAGCCGGTACGTCGTCTCGCCCGGCAGCGCGCGCTGGCGCAGGGCCTGGGCCGACAGGAGGCGCTGACGGAAGAAGTCCTCGTCCACCGCCACGTCGTCGAAGCTCAGCCACCGCAGCGAGATCTTCGACTGGCGCGAGTAGAACGCCTTGCCGATGAACCAGCCGCGTCCATCGGTGACTCGGACGACCTCGCCGCCCTGCAGGCCCGGGTCGCCGTTGAGGTCGGCGCGATAAATCCACGGGTGGCCCGCCTGCCAGCGGTCCACGCCCCGGCGCAGCAGGGAGACCTGGGGCAGGCCATCCGGGCCCAGCTCGGGCTCGGTGCGGTCCGGGGCCACCTTCTCGGGGCGGTGGTGGGGGCGGCCTCGGCCCTGTCCGGAGGGCGGGGAGGAGGGTCTGCCGCCGCGATGGGGGCCGGAGGGGGGCTTGGAAGAGGTGGGCATGGCGTTGGGCGGCGTATACTCGCAACCCGCGTGAGATACGAGTTGCTCCTACAGACGAAGACGCCGGGCACGCCTTACGAGGCGGCGCGGGTGGATGTCCTCCTCTCCGAGCGGCGGGTGAGCGCCCGTCCGGACGGCAGCCGGCTCTGGCATTTCGAGCACGGGGACGTGGAGGTGGGCGAGCTGCGCGAGGGCGGACGGGTGGTGGCCACCGAGCTGCGCATCCCCCTGACCGAGCAGACGGAGCTGGTGCGCGAGGTGGTGGCCGAAGCCGCCGCCATCGCCGCCGCGGCCGGCGCGCGACTGGTGGACCCCCAGTTGGGGCGCTCGCTCTCCGCCACGGAGGCCCACGTGGTGGTGGACCAGTACCTGCGCACGGTCCGCTACGACGGCTCCATGTCGGTGGGCTCCATGTCCTTCACTCCGGCCACGAGCGAGAGCTCGCGCGGCTTCCAGCCCGGCGCCAAGTTCTTCCTCATCGCCATCGGCGCCTTCTTCTTCCTGTACCTGTTGGTGGACTCGATGATTGGGAGCCTCGGGGGCAGGTAGTGCGGGCGAGGGGAGGAGCGCCGCCCCTCCCGTCGGGTTGTCCAGCACGAGGGGTCGCTCGGCGTTAGGTTGGGGGCGTGTTCAAGTACTTCCTGCTCGCCCTGACCCTCCCCTTCGTGGAGCTGTACCTGCTGGTCGCCATCGGCCGGGAGGTGGGCTTCCTTCCGACGCTCTCCGTCGTGCTCCTGACGGGGCTCGTGGGCTCCTGGCTCGCGCGCCGCGAGGGGAGCCGGGTGATGCGTCGGTGGCGTGACGCGCTCGCCACGCGGCAGGTGCCCGAGGAAGGCCTGTTCAGCGGCGCGCTGGTGATGCTCGGCGGCCTGCTCCTGCTGGTGCCGGGCTTCCTCACCGACGTGGTGGGCCTGTCGCTGCTGCTGCCCCCGGTGCGCCGGTTCGTGACGGCGCGCCTGCGCCGCGCGGTGGAGCGCCGCATGCGGGACGGCTCGTTCCAGGTCACCACGATGGGCGGCATGGGGTTCCCCGGTCCGTTCCCGGGGGAGCCCAGGGGCGGCACGCCGTTCCCCGAGTCCTGGTCCGACACGGCGCCGAAGGGACCTCCTGGCCGCATCCGCTCCGGCGCGTCACGCGCGGAGGTGGACGCGGAGTTCACCGAGGACGAGCCGAGGCACTGACGTGGGGATTCAGACCCGCGGGCTCATGCGCGTGCCGCTCAGGCTCGCGTTGAGCGTGGTGGAGCCGGCGCGCCACGGACGGGCCTGCTCCATCACCCAGCGCCCCAGCCACGCCACCACCGCGCACGTCACGAGCAGCGCCACGCCGATGCCCACCGCCGCGGTGACTCCGAGCCGGGGCCCGATGCGGCCCGCGAGGCCCGCGACGTCCGCCCAGCCGTATACCACCGGCAGGTGCAGCACGTAGATCCACAGGGACAGTCGCCCGAACGGCGCCAGCAGCCTGCTCAACCGGACCGGCGCGAGGTTGACGGCGCCCAGCACCAGGAGCCCCTGGCCCACGCGGTACGCCACCAGCCACGCGCTCGCGGGCGTCCAGTCGGCGGTCGTCATCCGCGTCAGCCCGAGCAGCCCCGCGCCGAGCGCCAGGAGCGCCAGGCCCTGCGGCCAGCCCGGACGCAGCAGGTGCAGCGCGTACGCGGCGAACGCGCCCGCGAAGAAGTAGCCCGCCCACGGGAAGAAGGGGAAGCGGCTGCCCGCGGCGCTGCCCAGGAACTGCTGCACCGCGCCCGGCAGTCCCACGCCCAGCTTCCACACGGTGGCGCTCACCAGGGGGATTCCCACCGCCAGCACGAGCAGGACCAGCGGCCGGCCGCCCTGCGCGGGCACGAGCGCGAGCAGCACCGAGCCCACCAGCAACGCGAAGCCGATGCACTGGAGCGCATCGAAGGTGAGGACGTGCGACACCATCGCGTCCGTCCAGCCCAGGTCCCGCACGGCGTGCCACCCGGGCCAGTGCAGGAAGTAGCCGAGGAACAGCAGCAACAACGAGCGGCGCACCCGACGGCCGAGCGTGTCACGCGCGGCGTTGGGCCGGGTCCCCAGCGCGGCCACCACCGCCCAGCCGCTCACCAGCAGGAACAGGGGCGCGGTGACGCCGCGGAAGGCCCAGTAGTGCTGCACCCACGGGAGCAGCCGCGCCTCGGCCGAGAGCAGCGCGTCCAGCGTATGTCCCAGCACCATGGCGAGGACCGCCAGACCCCGCGCCCCGTCGAGCCCGGGGTGCCGGTTCGATTGCTGCTGGAAGGTGAACGAGGGGCCGAGTCGTTTCACGCGACCCGGAGCATAGGACGATGTGCTGGCCTCGTCTCGAAAACGCACCACTGGCGAGGTCATCCCCACACCCAGGGACAGGCCACCTGGACGGTCCGTGGGGTGCTACATCCTTGCTCATGAAGCTTTCCAACCGGAGCGGGTTCGTCCCCTGTCTCATCGCGCTGCTGGGAAGCCCTGTCGCGAGCGCCGCGTCGGGGGATGATTGGCTGGGCCCGGACAAGCCCAAGCACTTCGCGGCCTGCTTCGTCCTCGCGGGCGTGGGCTACGGCGCGGGCGCGCTCCTCCTCGAGCCGCCCGAGGCGCGGTTCTGGACGGGCGCGGGGCTCGCGATGGGCGTGGGCGTGGGCAAGGAGCTGTACGACCTGGGCCGGGGCACCACCTTCTCGTTCAAGGACCTGGCCTGGGACGCCGCGGGCACGGCGACGGGCCTGGGCGTGTCGTGGCTCGTGGACCGGCTCCTCTTCGGCCCCACGCCCAGCCCCAATGCGCGGGGCTCGCTACGGGCCGCCTGGCCCGTCGTGCTCATCCCCGGGACGCGAGGGGGACAAGAGGTCCTGGTCGGGACGCGCGCGGGCCTCCACGAGGCGCAGGAGGGGCTCTCGCTCCAGCAGCGGCTCCACCGTCATCAAGGCGCTGCCCTGTTCGGCGTGGCCCCCCGTGATGAGCACGGTGACCTTGCCGCGAGGACACTGGCGCAGACAGCCGGTGGGCATGACGCGGACTTCCTCGGCGAGCCCTCGGTCGGCGAGCGAGCGCTGGAGCCAGCGTGGCAGCTCGATGCCGCCCCCGCTGCGCGCGCCGCGCATCAGGCACTTGCGGCAGATGAGGACATCGACGTCCCGGTTCGCGTCTCCACCGTCTTCATCCCGCATCCATCCTCCGAGTCGTCGAGCAGGGGCGCTCCGGGCTTCCCACACCCGGTGGACGCCCCGCTGCGTGGGCGCTGAAGCGAAAGCGGCCCGTCAAAGCTGTCGCTCCAGGGAGGTAGCGGCCAGGGCGAAACCCCGCACCCAGGGGCTCCTCGTCCGAGGAGCAGGGGAGCGGCGGAGCGCAGGCGTCTGACGGGCTGATGGACGCGGGAAGCGCGGGCGGGGTGCGTCACAAAGACGCGGGCCCCGGCCGGAAGCGGGGCTGATAGCGTGCCGGGCCGTCCACACCCCTGGAGTGCGTCATGTCCCGAACCCGCTTCGTCACCCTGCTCACGCTGACCTCCTTGGGCGCGTTGTCGGGCTGTGAGCGCAAGCAGGAGCCCGTCGCGCCTCCAGCGCCGCCCACGACGGCGAGCGCGCCGAAGCCGCCGGGCCCCAAGCCGATGACGCCCGAGCAGCTCTCGCACTTCTTCCGCCCGACGCCGCCAGCCAAGAACGCGAAGCCCGCGCCCCAGGACACCGAGGCCCAGGTGGCGCTGGGCCGCATGCTCTTCTTCGAGCCGCGGCTGTCGAAGAACCACGACGTCTCCTGCAACACCTGCCACGGCCTGGACACCTACGGCGTGGACAACAAGGCGCTGTCGGACGGGCACCGCGGACAGAAGGGCTCGCGCAACTCGCCCACCGTCTACAACGCGGCGGGGCACATCGCGCAGTTCTGGGACGGGCGCGCGGACACGCTGGAGGCGCAGGCGTCCGGCCCCATCCTGAACCCGGTGGAGATGGCCATGCCGGACGAGCGCCGCGTGGTGGCCACGCTCTCCTCCATGCCGGAGTACGTGACGCGCTTCCGTGAGGCGTTCCCCAGCGAGAAGAAGCCCGTGTCGCTGGCGAACGCGGCGCGCGCCATCGCGGCGTTCGAGCGGGGGCTGACCACGCCGTCGCGCTTCGACCAGTACCTGGCGGGCCAGCACTCGGCGCTGAACGAGGCGGAGCAGCGCGGCCTGCACCTCTTCGTGGTGACGGGCTGCACCACGTGCCACAACGGCCCGGCCGTGGGCGGCACCTCGTTCCAGAAGCTGGGGCTCATCGAGGACTACCCGGGCCTGAAGGACGCGGGGCGCTTCGACGCGACGAAGAACGAGGACGACCGGGGCAAGTTCCGAGTGCCCACGCTGCGCAACGTGGAGCGCACCGGCCCGTACCTGCACGACGGCAGCGTGGACGAGCTGCCGACGATGGTGCGGCTGATGGCGAAGCACCAGCTGGCGCGGACGCTGACGGACGCGGAGGTGGAGGACCTGGTGGCCTTCCTCAAGAGCCTCACCGGGGAGCTGCCGCCGCGCGAGCACATCGCCGCGCCGCCTTTGCCGCCGAGCACGAAGAAGACTCCCGAGCCGGACCCTTCCTGAGCTAAACCCGAGAGACCCATGGACCGAATGTTCTTCTATGCCCACTCCGGGCTCCGCTATCTGGTGTTGCTCGCGGGCGTGCTGGCCATCGCCTACTTCGCCTTCGGGCTCGCCACCAAGCGCCCGTTCGACAAGGGAGGCCGCATCCTCGGCTCCTCCTTCGCGGGCCTGCTGCACCTCCAGGTGCTGCTCGGCATCCTCGTGCTGGTGACGCGCTTCTACTACCCGGCGCTCATCGGCCACATCGTGATGATGGTGCTCGCGGCGGGCTCCGCGCAGGCGCTGCTCTCGGTGAATCGCCGGCGTCCCCAGCCGGGCTATGCGCTGCCGCTGGCGGGCGTGGGGCTCGCGGTGCTGTTCATCATCGGTGGCATCATGGCCATCGGCCGCGGCGTGTTCACCACCACCGCGATGTGACGTGTCGCTCCATGCGGGTGGAGCCTCGTGCTCCCCGCGTGAGCCCGGGCCTCGAGGCGTGTCTCGCCTCGGGGCCTTCGTGTTTCAACAGGGGGGGCGCGTGTTTACTCTCGCGGGATGTCGAGCCTGGCGCGAGGTCCGCCGCCGCGAGCTCCCCCTCGCCATGACGTGCACCGCGCGCGCGAGCTGGCGCGAGCAGCGCGCGAGCCCGCTCGGGATGCCTGCTGGCAAACAGTGCGTCGGCGTGCGTCACCGTGCGCAAATGCTGCGCACCGCTCGCTTGATTTCCGGAGCTACGCGCCGATGTGAGGCGTGGATCATCCTGGCCTTCGCGTTGCACTGACGTCGCCGCGTGCCGGGCAATGAGCCCGGCCTCCCCGCGAGGAGGGGCACGCAGCAATGCGGACACGTGAGCTGGGAGGACGGCCGCGTCAGGAGCGAACGCTCGTCCCCATCATTCCGCTCCTGGCCCTGTTGGCGGCGCCGGCCGCGCTGGCGCAGGGCACCGCGCGCCAGGGCGCTCAGCTCTTCACCCAGCGGTGCGCCACGTGCCACTCGATGGGCGAGGGTGACCGGATTGGCCCCGACCTCCACGGCGTGCTGGAGCGCCGCGACGAGGCCTGGGTCACGCGCTTCATCAAGAGCCCCGGCGCGCTCATCGACTCAGGCGACCCGGTGGCCACCGAGCTGCTCGCGAAGTTCAACGGCGTGCGCATGCCGGACCAGGCGCTCTCCGACGCGGAGCGCGACAGCCTCTACGCCTTCATCCGCGACTGCACCCAGAAGGGGAAGGGCGGCTGCAAGCCCTCGCCCGCGGAGAAGATGGGCACGGACGCCACGCCGGAGGAGGTGGCCCGGGGCCGCCGGCTCTTCGAGGGCGCGGAGTCGCTGAAGAACGGCGGCGCGGCCTGCATCGGCTGCCACGACGTGCGCGGGCTGGGCGTGGCCGGCGGCGGCACGCTGGGTCCCAACCTCACCTTCGCGTTCGCGCGGATGGGCGAGAAGGGCATGCGTCCCGCGCTGGCGAAGCTGGAGGGGCCGATGATGGGGCCGCTCTACGCGAAGGCGCCGCTCGACGAGGAGGAGCAGTACGCCATCAAGGCATACCTCGCGGACGTGTCCCGCGATGGCAGCCGTCCCCGGGGGGACCGTGACTTCTTCTACCTGGGAGTCGTCGGCATGGCCGCGGTCCTGGGCTTCATCGGAGTGATGTTCTCGGCTCCGTCCACGCGAGGTCTGTCGTGAGCGACGCGTTCCTCTTCAACGTCCTGCCGTACGCGGCGGCGGGGG
Organism: Myxococcus fulvus; assembly: GCF_900111765.1. Next base: position 303,356 of record NZ_FOIB01000002.1, on the reverse strand, counting down.
TGGCCCTGGCGGGCACCCTCTGGAGGCTCACCTCGCGCGAGCCCCCTCCGCCCACCACGCCCTGGACGCCCGCGGGGCGCGCGGTGCTGGCCGGGGTCGCCATCGTCGCGTTCTTCCACCTGCTGGGGCTGGCCGCGCCTCGCGCGATGCAGGCCTTCAACGCCTCTCCCGCGCGGCTGTTCACGCTGGAGTCGCTCCAGCTCATCGGCGCGATGCTGCTCGCCTGGGGGCTCGCGTCGCTGGGGCTTCGCAAGGCGAAGGAGGGGCAGTGGACGCCCGCGCTCACGCTGGGCCTGCTCTTCGCGCACGTGCTCACCGCCGTGTACATCGCGGTGGCGCTGCGCTGGGGCACCGCCTGGTACCTGCACATCGGCGTGCCGTACGTGCGCTCGCTGATGACCTTCCAGCCGGACGCGACGCGGATGCTCACGGCGCCGACCGTCTACCAGGTGCACGTGCTCCTGGGCTTCGTGCTGCTGGCGCTGGCGCCCTTCCTCCGGATGAACCGCGCGTCGGTGCCCCAGCGCGCGGAGGAGTCGGTGGAGCCGGGCCTGCTCGGCACGCCTCGTGAGGAGACGCCATGAGCCGCGCATCCTTCCGCACGCTCGGCCAGGCCGGCGCGCTCCTCGCGCTGGGGCTGGGCGGGTGCAGCGGGCCGGTGAACAACCAGCAGGGCCACATGCCGGCGCAGCCGGTGGCCTTCTCCCACGCGGTCCACGCGGGTCAGTACGAGCTGGACTGTCAGTATTGCCACGTGGGCGCCGAGCAGAGCCGTCACGCGGGCGTGCCATCCGCCAGCGTCTGCATGAACTGCCACACGCAGGTGAAGAAGGACTCGCCCGAAATCCAGAAGGTGGCCGCGGCCGTCGCGGCCAACGCGCCCATCCAGTGGGTGCGCGTGCACCGGTTGCCGGACCACGCCTTCTTCAACCATGCCAGCCACGTCACCGCCGGCCTGAAGTGCCAGACGTGCCACGGCGCGGTGGAGCAGATGGTGCGCGTGGAGCAGGTGGAGCCCATGACGATGGGCTGGTGCCTGGACTGTCACCGCAAGACGGGCGCGCAAGGACTGACGGCGCCCATCGCCTCCGCGCCGCGCAAGGGGGAGCTGTTGGCCCTCATGTCCGGTGAGCCGCTTCCCGAGCCCTCGAAGCTTCCTCGCACCCTCCAGCCGCCCTCGGACTGCTCGAGCTGCCACCGCTGAGGACCCCCGCGCCATGTCCGACAAACTTCCCCAGTACTGGCAGAGCCTGGCCGAGCGCGCGACGGATGCCTCGTGGCTCGACACGCAGCACAACGAGTTCGCCGAGGAGCTTCCGGTGGGCGTCGCCGCCGCGCCTGCCGATGCGAGCAGCCGCCGCGACTTCTTCAAGATGATGGGCCTGAGCGCCGCCGCGGCCATGGTGGCCTGCCAGCGCGCGCCGGTGCAGAAGCTCATCCCCTACGTGTCCCGGCCCGACGCGGTGACGCCGGGCACGGCGCTCTGGTACGCGTCCACGTGCGAGGCGTGCCCCGCGCGCTGCGGTCTGTTGCTCAAGACGCGCGACGGTCGCCCCATCAAGGTCGAGGGCAACGACGAGCACCCCGTGTCGCGCGGCGGCGTGTGCGCCGTGGGCCAGGCCTCCGTGCTCTCGCTCTACGACGCGAGCCGCGCCCGCTTCCCCTCGCGCGCCAGCAGCCGCGTGTCGTGGACGGACCTGGACGCGGAGGTGAAGAAGGGCCTCGTCAAGGCGACCGAGGACGGCAAGGCCATCCGGCTGGTGCTGCCGTGGGTGATGGGGCCCACGGCGGAGGCGGCGGTGGCGCGCTTCCTCGCCGCGCACCCGACGGCGCGCACGGTGCGCTACGAGCCCTTGGGCGAGCTGGCGTCGCTGGGGGATGCGTACCGCGTCACGCACGGCGCCCGCGTGGTGCCGGACTACCGCTTCGACAAGGCGAAGGTCATCGCGAGCTTCGGCGCGGACTTCCTGGGCACGTGGGTGTCGCCGGTGGCCTTCACGCGGCAGTACGCGGAGGCGCGCGACGCGGCCGCGCGCAAGGCGATGGCGCGCCACTTCCAGGTGGAGCCGGTGATGACGCTCACCGGCGCGGCGGCGGACCGTCGCTTCGTGGTGGCGCCGTCCGACGTGACACTGGCCCTGGGCGATGTGGTGCGCAGGCTCGCGGCGAAGGCGGGCCGAGAGGTGCCGGGGCTGAAGTCGCTGCCGGGCTCGAAGTTGGAGCCAGCCTCGCTGGACGAGCTGGCCGAGGCGCTGTGGGCCCACCGCACCGAGTCGCTGGTGGTGTGCGGTGGCGACGAGGTGGCGGGCCAGGTGCTGGCCGCGACGGCGAACGTGCTGCTCGGCAACGAGGGCTCCACGGTGCTCCCGCGGGACGGCGTGGCGCTGGACGAGAAGGCGCTGTCGTACGGCGAGCTGCTCGCGGAGCTGAGCGCCGGGAGCGTGGGCGCGGTGGTCTTTCTCAATGTCAACCCGGCGCACACCGACGCGCGCGGTGACGCGCTCGGGGCGCTCCTGAAGGACGTGCCCCTCACGGTGGCGCTGAATGACCGGCTGGACGAGACGGCGGTGCTGACGCGGCTGCACGCGCCGGCCTCCACGGCGCTGGAGGCGTGGGGCGACGCGGAGCCTCGTCGGGGCGTGGTGTCGCTGCGGCAGCCCGCGGTGTCGCCGCTGCACGACACGCGCGACGCGGTGGAGTCCCTGCTGACGTGGGCGGGCGCGGCCCAGGCCCACCACGACTTCCTGCGCGCGCGCTGGGAGACGGAGGTCTTCCCGGTGGCCGGCGTGACGGGGATGGACTTCGCCAGCTTCTGGGATGACTCGGTCCGTCGAGGTGTCGTGACGCTGTCGCCGGTGCCCACGGCGCCGCTGACCTTCCGCGAGGAGGGCGTGGCGAAGGTGCTCGCCGGCGTGGCGCGTCCCTCGGTGGAGTGGGAGCTGGTGCTGTTCCCTTCGGTGGGCCTGCGCGACGGCGCCATGGCGAACAACGCGTGGCTCCACGAGGTGCCGGACCCCATCACCAAGGCGACCTGGGGCAACCCCGCGCTCATCGCGCCCTCGCGCGCCAAGGAGCTGGGCCTGTCCGACGGCGACGTGGTGAAGGTAAGCGTGGGCGGCAAGTCGGTCTCTCTGCCCGTGCTCATCCAGGCCGGCACGCATCCCAGCGCGCTGGGGCTCGCGGTGGGTTACGGCCGCACGCGCGCCGGGCGCATCGGCGACGGAGTGGGGGAGCGAGTCTCCCCGCTGGCCGCGGTGGTGGACGGGCGCGTGCGCCGCTCGGTGCCGGGGGCGACGGTGGTCGCCACGGGCGAGCGGCAGAAGCTGGCGCTCACGCAGACGCACTCGAGCCTGGAGGGACGGCCCCACGTGCGCGAGGCGGAGTTGGCCGCGTTCCTGGCCAACCCTCGCGCGGGCAACGAGGGCCACGGCGGCCACGGCGGTGGCAACGGCGGGCACTCGCTCTCGATGTGGTCCGGCCACGAGTACAAGGGCCATCGCTGGGCGCTGGCGGTGGACCTGAGCGCGTGCACGGGGTGCTCGGCGTGCGTGGTGTCCTGCCAGGCGGAGAACAACATCCCCAGCGTGGGGCGCGACGAGGTGCAGCGCCAGCGCGAGATGCACTGGATGCGCATCGACCGGTACTACCAGGGCGACGCGGCGAATCCGCGGGTCGTGCACCAGCCGATGATGTGCCAGCACTGCGAGAACGCGCCGTGCGAGACGGTGTGCCCGGTGCTCGCGACGGTGCACTCGTCGGAGGGGCTCAACCAGCAGGTCTACAACCGCTGCGTCGGCACCCGCTACTGCGCGAACAACTGCCCCACCAAGGTGCGGCGCTTCAACTGGTTCGACTATCCGCACGATGAGCCCCTGGAGCGCATGGTGCTCAACCCGGACGTGGTGGTGCGCAGCCGCGGCGTCATGGAGAAGTGCTCGCTGTGCGTGCAGCGCATCCAGGAGGGCAAGGCGGCGGCGAACCGCGAGGGCCGGCCCCTCAAGGACGGCGACATCCAGACGGCGTGTCAGCAGAGCTGCCCGGCGAAGGCCATCCACTTCGGGGACCTGAATGACTCGGAGAGCCGGGTGGCGAAGCTGGCGAAGGACGGGCGGGCGTTCCGGTTGCTGGAGGAGCTGAACATCGGGCCGTCCATCACCTACCTCACGAAGATCCGGAACACCGGGTCGGGAAGCGGAACATGAGCAACCAGCATCTGTCCCCGCTGCGCGTGCCGCTGGTCAGCGAGTCGCGCACCCTGGGTCAGCTCACCGAGGAGATTTGCGCGCCCATGGAGCGCGCGCCCACGTGGAAGTGGTGGGCGGCGTTCGCCATCGCGGTGTCCGTGCTTGGCACCGGCGCGGGAATCGTGGCGTACCAGGTGGGCACGGGCATCGGCGTGTGGGGCTTGAACAAGACCATCGGCTGGGCGTTCGACATCACCAACTTCGTCTTCTGGGTGGGCATCGGCCACGCCGGCACGCTCATCTCCGCCATCCTCTTCCTCTTCCGGCAGAAGTGGCGCACCAGCATCAACCGCGCGGCGGAGGCGATGACGTTGTTCGCCGTCATGTGCGCGGCGCTCTTCCCCGTCATCCACATGGGGCGCCCGTGGCTGGCCTTCTGGGTGCTGCCGTACCCGAACACGCGCGGCAGCTTGTGGGTGAACTTCCGCTCGCCGCTGCTCTGGGACGTGTTCGCCATCTCCACGTACTTCACGGTGTCGGCGGTGTTCTGGTACGTGGGCCTGATTCCGGACCTGGCCACGGTGCGTGACAGGTTGAAGGCGGGCGTGAAGAAGGCCGTCTTCAAGGTGCTGTCGTTGGGGTGGACGGGCTCGCACCGCACGTGGAGCCGCTACGAGACGGTGTACCTGCTGCTCGCGGGCCTGGCGACGCCGCTGGTGCTCAGCGTGCACACCATCGTGTCGATGGACTTCGCCACGTCGGTGATTCCCGGCTGGCACACCACCATCTTCCCGCCGTACTTCGTGGCGGGCGCGGTGTTCAGCGGCTTCGCGATGGTGCTGACGCTGATGATCATCACCCGGGTGGTGCTGGGCTACGAGCACCTGATTACGATTCGCCACCTGGAGAACATGACCAAGGTCATCATCGTCACCGGTGGCCTCGTCTCGCTGGCGTACGCGACGGAGTTCTTCATCGCCTGGTACTCGGGCAACCCGTACGAGCGCTTCGCTTTCATGAACCGCGCCTTCGGTCCCTACGCCTGGGCGTATTGGATCATGGTGACGTGCAACGTGGTGTCGCCGCACCTGTTCTGGTTCAAGAGGATTCGCACCTCGCCCGCGGCCATCTTCGCGCTGTCCCTGGTCATCAACGTGGGCATGTGGTTCGAGCGCTTCGTCATCATCGTCACCAGTCTGCACCGCGACTTCCTGCCGAGCAGCTGGTCCATGTACACGCCGACGATGGTGGAGGTGGGGACCTTCATCGGGACCTTCGGCCTCTTCTTCACGCTGTTCCTGCTCTTCGTGCGCGTGCTGCCCATCATCTCGATTGGCGAGGTGAAGAGCGTGCTCGGCTTCGCCAGGAGCGAGCCCGGCCACGGGGATGCACACCCGCCGGCGCGTCCGGCCGCCGCGCACGAGGCGCCGACGGAAGACGCGTCGGGCCGGCACACCCCGCCGCTCGCCATCGCCACCCGGAAGGATGTCCCCGTATGAGTGCCCCGGTTCTCATCGGCTACTTCGAGAAGGAGGAGCAGGTCCTGGAGGCCACCCGCGCCGTGCGCGAGGCGGGCCATGACCTGCGGGACGTGTACACGCCGTACGCGGTGCACGGCCTGGACGACGCGATGGGGCTCAAGCCCAGTCGGCTCACGTGGGTGTGCTTCGTGGGCGGACTGACGGGCTGCACGCTGGCGATGTCGCTCCAGCTCTACACCAGCGTGGTGAGCTGGCCGCTGAACGTGGGCGGCAAGCCCTTCAACTCGTTCCCCGCGTTCATCCCGGTGACGTTCGAATTGACGGTGCTGTTCGCCGCGCTGACCACGGTGGCGGCGTTCCTGGTCCGCACGAAGCTGTTCCCGGGGAACAAGCAGCCGGCGCTGCCTCGGGTGACGGATGACCGGTTCGCCATCGTCGTGGCGCCGCGTCAGACGCCGGAGTCGCTGGAGGCGGCGGAGGACTTGATGCGACGCCACGGCGCGGTGGCCACGGATGTGAGGGAGGTGCCGTCGTGAAACGGACCTGGGTGGGAGCGGCGACGCTGGGGGTGTTGTCCCTGGTGGGGTGCGAGCAGGACGAGACGCGCCCCAATTACGAGTACGCGCCGGACATGGTGTCCTCGGTGCCGTACGACAGCTTCGCGAGCAACCCGAACACGGCGGACGGCAAGACGCTGCTGACGCCGGCGAAGGGCACGGTGCCTCGCGGGCATGTGCCGCTGAAGCTGACGGCTGGGACGGAAGCCGCGGAGAAGGCGGGCCGTGAGCTGCGCAATCCGTATCCGGCATCGCCGGAGGTGCTGGCGCGAGGGCAGACGGCGTTCCAGCGCTATTGCACGCCGTGCCACGGCTCGGGGGGATTGGGGGATGGGCCGGTGACGGCGCGCTTCCCGGTGCCGCCGTCGTTGCTGGCGGAGCACGCGATGGAGCTGCCGGACGGTCGCATCTTCCACATCATCACGCATGGGCAGGGCTTGATGCCGGCCCATGGTTCCCAGGTGGCGCCGGAGGACCGGTGGAAGCTGGTCCACTACCTCCGCTCGCTGCAGAACCCCGCGCGCACGGCGCGCAAGGAGACGCCATGAGCGCCCCCGTTCAGGCCCACGGCCCCGCGTCACAGAGCGGCTTCGCCGTCTCGCCCGTCTTCCACCGCGCCGCGCAGGTGGCGGCGGGGGTGGGGTTGGGGGTGTTGGTGCTCGGCCTGGTGCAGGCCCGCGAGCGGGCGCTGACGAGCCTGTTGACCAACGCCTTCTACTTCCTGTGCCTGGGGTTGGGCGGCGCGGTGTTCCTGGCGCTGATGTACGTGGCGAACGCGGGGTGGTTCACCGTGTTCAAGCGAATCCCCGAGGCGTTCGCGTCGTACGTGCCCTGGGGCGCGGCGACGATGCTGGTGCTGTTGCCCTTCGCGACGACGTTGTACCCGTGGGCGAAGCCCGGGGTGATGGAGACGGACCACCTGCTGCACCAGAAGGAGGCGTTCCTCAACGTTCCGTTCTTCGCGATTCGCATGGCGGTGATGCTGGCGCTCTGGGTGGCCTTCACGTGGATGTTGCGGCGCAACTCGCTGCGGCAGGATGCTCAGCCGGGCGAGGCGCTCACGCGGCGCAACGTGACGGTGTCGGCGGTGTTCCTGGTGTTGTTCTCGCTGACCTTCTGTCTGGCGGCGTTCGACTGGCTGATGAGCCTGGAGCCGCACTGGTTCAGCACCATCTACGCGCTCTACAACGTGGCGGGGCTCTTGAGCTCCAGCGTTTGCGCAATCACGGTGGTGGCGGTGTTGTTGAACAGGGCAGGGGCGTTGCCGCAGCTCAACTCGAGTCACTTGCATGATTTGGGGAAGCTGATGTTCGGCTTCGCGACGCTGTGGGCGTACCTGTGGTTCTCGCAGTTCCTGCTCATCTGGTACGCGAACATCCCCGAGGAGACGGTGTACTTCATCGCGCGGATGCATGGCGGGTGGGAGGTGCCGTTCTACGCGAACGTGGTGTTGAACTGGGCGCTGCCGTTCGTGTTGCTCTTGCCGCGTCCGGCGAAGATGAACCCGTCGCACCTGCTGCGCGTCGCCGGTGTGTTGCTGGTGGGGCGGTGGTTGGATTTGTACTTGATGGTGGCGCCGGCGCATCAGCCTCACGGTCCGGTGCTGGGCCTGTATGAGCTGGCGGGGCTGGTGGGCGTGGCGGCGCTGTTCACGCTGGCCGTCACGCGAGCGGTGCGCACGTCGCCGATGTTGCCGGTGGGAGACCCGTACCTGGTGGAGAGCCTGCATCACCACACTTGATGGGCTGAGTGAATCAAGCCCGCGAACACGGCCCCTGGGGACTGGCCCCGCTCCTTCCGGAACCTTGGGGCCGTGTGACCGCGGCGGCGATGCCATCCGCTTCCTCCTCGGGCGGATGGCATCGTTTTTTGTGCGGAGAAGTGGGCCCGGGGCGTCTTCCCGCGCGTTGCTGTAGGCTCCCCAGGTCTTTGTTGGGGGGAACATGCGACCTGCTGCGTACCGTCGGGCCTCACGGATGCTCTTGTGGGCGGCGATGCTGCTCCTGGGGGCGATGGGGCTCTCTCCCAGTGCCGCGCAGGCCAGTGAGCCCAGGCGGGACTCCCGACCGGTACCGGGCATCCTCGCGGCGCTCGATGATCCAGATGGCACTGTTGTGGCCCAGGCGGTCATTGCATTCTGTAACGTCGAATCGCTGGACGAAGAGGTTCAGGCGAAGCTCGCGGAAATCGAACGTGGGCCGCTCCCTTGGAAGTGGTTGGTGTCCGAGAACCTCGAGGAAGCGGCGCTCACGCTGCTTCGCGCCACCAAGACGTCCAAGGAGCAGCCGCCGCCCGGTCTGGTGGAGCTGCTGAATCACTCTGACGCTGTCATTCGGCGCAGGGCCGTGAGCGCCCTTGGGGTGATGAAGTCGAGAGCCGAAAAACAGGCTCCACTCGTCAGGGACCTGCTCCGGGATACCAGTCCACTCGTTCGACAGGCAGCGGCGCAGGTCTTGCCACAGATGGGAGACGGCGGTGTCGCACAGGCCCCCCTCATCGCGGAAATGTTGGAGGACGCTGACCCTGGCATCAGGTTGTCGGCGACGCAGGCGTTCAAAGGGATGGGGAGGATGAGCGCCATCACGTCACATGCCCCCCGTATCGCCGAACGCTTGAAAGATACCGACCCCTCTGTCCAGGCGACGGCCGCAGCGGCGCTTGCGGCGATGGGTGAGGGCGGGGCTGCGTATGCCCCACGTGTCGCCGAACTGTTGAAAGTCACGGATGTCAATGTCCGGGGAGCAGCGGCAAAGGCCCTCGGAAAGATGAGAACGGAAGATGCTGCGGAGAATGCCTCCCGCGTTGCTGCCCTGCTGGAAGACCCTGATGCCTCCGTTCGAGGGGCAGCAGCCAGCGCACTCGGGACGATGGGAGTGGATGCAGCAGAGCATGCCCAATTGCTCATCGAACTGCTGTCGAAGCCTCCCCCGGCTGTCCAGGGGGAGGCGGAACAGGCACTGGTCAACATGACGCGTGCCGGTGTGTTCCAGCCCTCTTACCTCGTCGACCGACTCGATGATTCGGATCCCCGTGTCCGGCGAATGGCGGTGAATGGATTGGGGTCCAGGATCGAGTGGGCTCCAGAACAGGCGCCCGTTGTTGCCAGGTTGCTGGAGGACTCCGATAAATCTGTCCGAGACGCGGCGGCGTTTGCGTTGAAGTACATGGGAGAAACGGGGCGTGCGCAAACCTCGCGTGTCGTCGGGGTGCTCTTGGAATCGAGTCACTCCTCTCGGCTGGTTGCCGCGGATTTACTGGGGCTGGTGGGAGAAAACCTTTCCGAGCACGCTGGCCGCGCCGCCATGCTGCTTCGCGATTCGAACGCTCAAATCCGGATGGCGGCTTTCAAGGCACTGAGCACGATGGGAAAAGATGCTGCGGCACAAGCTCCCCTCGTCGCTAATCTGCTCAGCGACCTGGACCCGCGGGTCAGGCAAGCAGCGGCAGAGACATTGGGACGGATGGGAGCGGGTGCCGCAGCTCATGCTCCCCATGTCGCTGCACTGCTGCATGGCCAGGAATCGTCCGTCCAAAGAGCAGCCGTGGATGCACTGGGGGCGATGGGAAAGGATGCGGCGGAACATGCCCCTCTCGTCGCCAAACGGCTGCGCGATTCGGATGTAGAGACCTACCGGTCAGCGCGCACGACTCTGGTGGCGTTCTCCCCGCTCGAGTCTTCAGTCATCGCGACCATCGTGGAGGCGATGTTGGCCAATGATGCCCGCTCTTCAGAACTGCTGGCACTTGCCCACGTGGCAGGCAATGGGGCTTCAGTCATCGAGAATGTACTTCGGTGGCCGGCGCGGAGAGCCGAGCCGCAGCCGGCGCGCATCTCTCTCGAGGAGGCGAGGGAGACGCTGAGCGCGTTTCGTGTGTTCTGGACATCCACGACTGAGAAGGAGCATCCCCTTCTCAGGGACGCCCTCGCCATCAGCATCGAGGCGTTCGCCAAGCTCCAGACGGGGAATTGGGACACGCAGGAAGATCGGGAGCTGCTCGAAGAGCTTCATGGCTTGTTGGTCGAGAAGCATTCGCTTCGCGCCGCCACCCTCAAGGAGATGCTCACTTCGCAGCGAGGCTGGGAGTGGCCCGCGCTGAAGTGGGTCCCACTCCTGCACGCCACGGTGTGGTTCCTTCTCATCTTTCTCTATCCACGCTCTCGTCAGGTGCAGGCCGTCTTCTTCTGGAACCGGCGGGTGCGACAGGTCCTCGGCTTCCCCTATGTCGGGCTGCTGCTGACGTGGGTGCCTTTCCTCCGGCAGCGGCTGTTGTCACCCTTCAAGCGCGGACTCACCGCCGACGCGGCCCTCGATGCCTTCGTCCCGGATGCCTACTTCCCCGAACTGGAGGCACGCGAGCCGGCCCTCAAGACGCGGGGCCGCCTCGCCAACCTGCTTCCACACTTGAGCGGCCACGTCGTCCTCGAAGGCGCCTCGGGTCTCGGCAAGTCCACCTACCTGAAGCATCTGCTCTCCAAGTCGACGCGGACCTCCGTCTTCCTTCGCGCGGACCGATGCCATGCGGGCGTCCTGGAGGCCATCCAATCCAAGCTGGAGGGGTACGCGAAGGACTCCGTCTTCCTCAAGAGCCTCATCTTCAGCGGCGCGCTCGATGTCTACATCGATGGCCTGAACGAGGTGAGCGCGGACGTGCGCGCACGCGTCGTCCAGTTCATGGAGGAGAACCTCCAGGGCAACATCCTCGTCACCACGCAGCGCATCGAATGGACACCCCCCTCCACGGCGAGGCTCCTGGTCCTGGAGCCCCTGTCCGACAGCGCCATCACGGGCTTCCTGAAGAGTCGCGAGCCCTTCCTGGATGGGGCCGCCACGCTCGGCGGCGACAGCTACGCGACGCGGTGCGAGTGCTTCGTGAAGGATGCACTGTCGACGGCGCAGGATGGCCAGTCCGGGCGCTCACTGCGGGAGGTGCTGTCCAATCCCCTGGACCTGACAGTCGTCGCCCAGATGCTCCGCAACGGCCAGACCCCCGACCTCTCCCAGCTGCGGCAGCAGCAATACGAGCTCATGGCGCGCGAGTACGCCCAGGCCCATCTCTCCGAGTTCCCCCTGGGGCGCTTCGCCGAGGAGGCCTACCAGATGCGCAAGGCGAGCCGGTCCACCCTCGACGAAGCCGCCTTCAGCCTGGAGTTGCTCACCCTGGAGCGCGCGAAGCTGGTCCTACGTCGGCAGTGGAAGCGGCCCGATGGCAAGGACCAGCAGGAGTGGCGCTTCCGGCACGACAAGATCCAGGAGTTCTTCGTCGCCCAGACCTTCCTCGACGCGTCCAAGTCGCGAGAGCTGGAACACATGGGGGACCCTCCGTTCCGAGGGGTCTACTTCTTCCTGATGGCCTACCTGTCACTCGAGCGCGCGCAGATGTTGTGCGGCCTGCTGGTGGAGCACGCGGCGGAGACGGGTGACCACTCCGTGAGCGACGAATGCGTGAAGCTCCTGAAGGCCCGTGCGCGAGACGCCTGCATGCCGAGCCCGGGCAAGGTGGTCGAGCTCGGCAAACGGAACCCTGGGCCCGTGTAGCCGCCGTGGCGACGCTGCACCACGAGTGCTGTCCGCCACCGCTCCCAGGCGCATGCGACATCAGGCGCCTCGTACTCATCGTCGTCGTCGCCTCACAATGATGCAGCGCGATATCGACGCCTGTTGCTGAGTGCTTGCCGCGTACTCCCGGGGCGGCGAAACAGGTGGGGCCGGAGGCGGTCTGCTTGCCCGGCCGGACGCAGTGGGCATCCGGCGCTCCGGTGGCTGTACCCAGGCGGGCATCCATCGCGAGGAGCAAACCTTGAACAAGAGAACCCTGGTACGCCTCTGCTTGCTGGCGCTCTCCACCTCGCTGCTCGGCGCCTGCAATGGCAACGCGAGCGGAGGTGGGGGCGGTGGAGGTGGCGTCGACGAGCCTGGCCCCACGCCGGTTCCTCCTCCTCCCGAGCCGGACAGGTTCGCCGAGCCGACTTCGGCCCGCGATGATGCGCTCGAGGACGTCGGCGGCTTCTACGACCACGACGCGCAGGGCCAGCCTCGCGCGGTGCGCCACGACCTGACCGGCAGCCTTCCGGCGATGGTGCAGTTCGCGCAGAGCCACACGGTGGACCCGAGTGGCAACGAGGCCCGGAACATGCCGCGACTGACGGCCGAGCGCGCCGCGTTGCTGCTCGTCACTCCAGACCCCTCGCTGGGAGAGATTCACTCCCTGCGACTGACCGTCCTCCTCGACGGTGTCGCGCAGCCCGTCCTCCTGTTGCGGCACCCCAACGAGCTGTACCGCTCGGACGCCAACAACAGCGACGGGCGCAAGGACTACAACTACTCGCGCCGCGCTTGGTCGGTGCACCTGCCCTGGGACTGGGTCAAGCCGGGCATGAGCTTGAGGGTGATGGACCCGCTGGGCCGCACCGGCATCCTGGCGGCCGAGGCCATCGACTTCGCCGCTCCCGCCGAGCTGGTGGTGCAGAGCATTCGCCTGGGCATGCTCACGGAGCCACCGGAGGAGAGCAACGACCACTGGTTCCTGCGCCAGCCGGCCCAGGCCGCCGCCGACTACTTCCAGACCATCCCGGCCGCCCGAATCACCGTGGGCTCCTACGAGCCGATGCAGCTCGCGCGGGTGATGGTGGCCAACGGCACCATCTACGACACGGCCAGCGTCACCAACGGCGACGTGTACAGCGGTGACATGCGTGAGAACACCGGCAAGTCCACGGTCAGCGTGGGAATCAACCTGGCCAACTTCGGCGCCACCGCCTCGAGCATGCAGAGCCAGGAGCAGCCACAGCTGTTCCAGCACGTGCTGGCCCACCACAACGTGGGCATGTACGCCAACGGCCGCCAGAGCCACGGCCTGAGCGGCGGCAACGGCATGCTCACCGTGTACGCCACCTCCGGCAACGAGTTCAGCCATGAGATTGGCCACCACTATGGGCTGGGCCACTACCCCGGTGAGAAGGACGGCAACCACTTCTGGGCCGGTCACCACCATGACAGCGGCTGGGGCTACATCGCCTACCGCAAGCGCATGCGCGCGAATCTCAACTGGACGCGCGCGGAGACCACGGCGCTGGCTGGGATGCCGTCCTTCGAGGACACGTACGCGTTCGGCACCGACGCGATGTCGGGGGGACACTTCTCCAGCGCCCTGTCGCGCTACACCCACTACACCGGCTACAGCACCCGGGTCGCCATCCAGCCGGCGCTGGACCGGGCCATCCCACGCGCCAGCTCGTCCACCGGCTACGTCAAGTGGAGCGCCGCCAGTCGCAAGCTGGAGGAAATCGCTCCGAGCGTGCCGGACAACGCGCGCCTGTTCTTCAACGTGACGGACGGCAAGTACCGCAAGCCGCGTCTCATCGGCGTGCCGGTGTTCACCGTGCTGGGGGGCTACCATCCAGAGACCGGCAGCGCGCTGCTGTACCCGGCGTTCCGAGGCAACTGGGGCAACGTGTTCGACCTGCCCGAGCCCCAGGCCGGCGCCGCCACGCGCCAGTGCTGGCTGGAGGTGAGCTTCGCCAGCGGTCCGGCGCGCAAGGTCGCGATGGCGGGGAGCGTCCTGCAAGCCGGCTCGGTCAACAAGCTGCACGTCAACCTCGCCCAGGCCGACAAGCCCACCCAGGCGCGGCTGATGTGCCAGGCGCCCGGTGCGGCCGCGAGTGAGCTGGCCGCCATCTCCATCGCTCAGGACCTGCCCGCCATGCCCGCGCCGGTGGTGATTGGCCAGGAGGCTGGCTACGCGGCGCTGCGTGCGGTGGAGTTGCCCGAGTTCGAGGCGCTGCTGCTCGCCCGGGCCCAGCCGACGGTGCTCGACCTGGGAACGCGCGGACGCCTGCTGCATGCCAGCTACGCGGACGACCCGACCGGGCTGTCCAGCGAGGCGGCCGCCGTGCTCGCGCGCTACGAGGAGCAGGAGTCCAAGGCACGGCGCCTGAACCGCTGGATGAACGCGTACCGCGCCGAGCTCCAGGCCGACGACAACACGGAGGCCCGGGCCGCGCTCGAGGCCCTGCTCAAGACCCTGGGCCTCGACCAGCGCCCGCGGCTGCCGGCCCCGCAGCAGCTCCTGGTGGGCGGCAACTGCGTCAAGGTGGAGACGGTGGACGGCAAGCCACATCCCTACATCGCGGCGGCCTCCACCTGCACCGGCGCGCCCGACGAGCTGTGGCTGGCCGATGCGAACGGCAGCATCCGCAGCAACGCCGACCTCTCCTTGTGCCTGGGCAGCCCCGGCGGCCACAACGCGGTGACGCTGTCCACGTGCGACCGCGAACGCGAGAACCAGGTGTTCGACCTGAGCACGCTGCCGCAAATCAAGCGCAACGGCGCCTGTCTGGACATGTCCGGCGGTCGCCTCGTGGAGGGTCGTGCGCCGCTCATCACCTACGGCTGCTCGGGTGGCGGCAACCAGCGATGGACGGGCCTCACCGCCAATGACAACCTTCTGCCGACGCTGCTCAGCAACAGCAACCTCGGTGTGATGCGCGCGCTGGAGACGCCGTAGCGCAACACCCATCCCCGGAGGTCGCCGCGGCCTCCGGGGACGATGAGGTCCTCCGCCAACTTCGGGGCGGGGATGTGCTTCAATCCCGGCCGCATGAGTGAGCCCGCGCGTTCCCAGCCTCCGCTCCGCGTCGCCCTGTTGGGTTACGGCTTCGCGGGCAAGTCCTTCCATGCGCCGCTGCTTCGCACGGTGGAAGGCCTCTCGTTACATGTCATCGCGTCCAGCCGGCCCGAGGCCGTCCATGCGGACCTGCCCGAGGTGACGGTGCTCCCCTCGGCCATCGAGGCGGCCACGCACCCGGATGTGGACCTGGTCGTGGTGGCCACACCGAACGAGCAACACGTCCCGCTCACCCAGGCGGCCCTGCGCGCGGGCAAACACGTGGTCGTCGACAAGCCGATGGCGGTGACGCTGGAGGACACCCGCTCGCTCGCGGCGCTGGCGCATTCACAGGGACGTCTGTTGTCCGCGTTCCACAACCGCCGTTGGGACAGCGACTTCCTCGAGCTGAAGGCGCTGCTCGCCGAAGGCACGCTTGGCCGGGTGACGCATGTCGAGTCCCGCTTCGACCGCTTCCGGCCCGAGGTTCGCCAGCGCTGGCGCGAACAGGCGGTCCCCGGCGCGGGCATCTGGTTCGACCTGGGACCGCATCTGGTGGACCAGGCCCTGCAACTGTTTGGACTGCCGGACACCGTGCACGCCCTGCTGGCCGCCCACCGTGACGGCGCCACCGTGGATGACTGGTGTCAGGTGACGCTCCAGTACCCCCAGCGCCACGTCGTGCTCCAGGCGTCGATGCTCATCGCGGGCGGAATGCCTCGCTTCGCCGTGCACGGCACCAAGGGCTCCTGGCTCAAGCACGGCATGGACACCCAGGCCGACCGGCTCATCGCCGGAGAGCTCCCGGGCGCGAAGGACTGGGGCGAGGATGTCTGGCCCGGACGTCTCATCATGGGGCCGACGGGCGCGTCACGAGGAACGACGGCCCCTCGGGGCGACTATCGCCAGTATTACGCAGGCATCCGGGATGCCGTGCGTGGCATGGGCCCCAATCCGGTGACGCCCGCGCAGGCAGTGGCCGTGGCGGCTGTGCTGGAAGCGGGGGGCCTCTCGGCGCGGGACGGAGGCGGGCAACGACTGTCTCTGACTGAGGCCGAGCGCTCCAACTTCAAGGCTGACCGCCCGGTGGGGCCCTGACTGCGGACGTCTATCCGTACTCGCCCGAAGGTCGGGGCAGGCCTCCCGGCGGACAGCGGGGCTTCGCAGGGTGCTCTCTCAGGACGAGCGCGCATCGCTGCTGCCTGGACTCACGGCAAGGTTCACCAGCCTCGACGGAGCTGTGGATGTCGTCCCCGCGTGAGCTCATCGCCGTGCATCACTCGGCGCAGCTCGCCCCGCCACGAATGCGCGCAGGTCCGCGACAAGGGCAGGGGCCTCCACGCGATGGGCCGGAACAAGCGTGCCGGAGGGCGCGTCCTGCTGACCCGTGAGTGAGCGGGGCGCGCCCCAGGTCCTGCCCCCGTCACGCGTGGCGTAGGAGAACCACAGCGTGCGAGGTGGCTCCTCCTGTCGCTCCAGGGACGCCGAGCCGATGAGTACCCCTCGTCCGCGCGAGTCGAGGTCCAGGTCATGCGGCGAGAGGTACTCGCCGTTCCAGGTGGGCTGGTTCAGCGCGCGCGGAAAGGGGAGGGTGGCGCACGTCGAGGTGGCGAAGTCGTCACTCGTCCCCACCACGGTGAACGACTGTCCCGGGTCCCCAATCTGTCGCTGCGTGACGACGACGAGCCTGCGTCCCTTCGACGCGAGATAGACACCGACCTCGTTCTCCTCGTGCTGGGGGAGGACCGCGCGCCAGCCCTTCGCCCCCTTGATGAAGACGACGGTTCCACTCGCGGCCTCGGCGGCTTCACGCGGCTCCCGCAGGTAGCTCAGTGTGCCGATGAGGAGGTCGTCCCGCGACTCGACGCCCTGGAGACCTGACTCGGCCGCGTCCTCAACGAGCTTCGCGGTGAGGGGGATTGTCTTCGCGCAACCAGGAGGAGCGGCCCTGGGCTCCCGCGCCCCGCCCGGGGCCGACAGGAGGACGACCGCCGACGCCACCGCGATGAACAGCCCCTGCTTCCCCATGCGTGTCACCTCGCCGAGCATCAGAGAGGACCCGGCTCGGTGTTGTCGAGACGTCCAAGGTCCTGGCGTGGTTCCCGACAGCTCGTCGCGAGCGGGCTGCCCGGGGCGGGTGCCTCCTGCTACGGTGCGCGCGGATTCCACCGCTCGCCCCCGCGAGCCGAGAGGCGCAGCCCTTGAGTCAGAAGAAGCCCGGTCGAAACGACCCGTGTCCGTGTGGCAGTGGCAAGAAGTACAAGGTCTGCCACGCCAGTGAGGACCGCGCCCGCGCCGCGCCGCCTTCCGCCCCCACCTCGGGGCAGACCGTTGTCCGGAAGGAGCTCGAGGCCCCGGACGTGAGCTACCTGGCCGTCGCGCTGGACAGGTTCGGGAAGCTGCTCGCGGAGTGGGGCCCGGGGCCGGGGCTGCGCTTCGACGCCGAGGCGTTCGACAAGCACGTGGGCCAGGAGCTCGCGCGCATCTCCGAGGTGGAGACGCTGGACGCCAACCAGGCCCACCGGGAGCTGCTCGTGGGCACCGTGAAGGCCCTGGCCACGAAGTCGTTCCTGGACCGGCTCGCCGCCGTGCTGCGGGCACGCAGTGAGGAGCCCGGCCTCTCGGCCGAGGACCAGCGCGCGCTGCGAGCCTGCGCCGTTATCGCGGGCGCCTCGAAGGCGTCCAGCCGCCTGCGCCCCGAGAACAACCCCATCCTCGACGTGGTGTTCGACGTGCAGTTCCGCGAGTGGAGCACGCGCCACAAGGAGTGGCTGGCCAAGTACGAGCTGCTCGCGAGCGGGATGTCCGAAGGCTCGATGTCGGAGGAGGCGCGCAAGGCGCTCCAGCAGGCCCGCGACGGAGACGTGGACGCGTTGGTGGACTACGTGAAGGAGGACCCGGGGCTCGCCGAGCGCATCGCCCGCGAGGCCAAGGAGCGCGCCGCGCGCGTCGAGGCGAAGCTGCGTGAGCCCTCGACTCCGCCCGTGTTCTCACCCGAGGAGGAGCTCTGGCTCACCTGTGTCCTCTGGGAGCCGATGCAGGCACTGAAGGGACTTCCGCAGGGGGCGGAGCCGGCGCAGCGCCGCGAGGCGGTGACGGCGCTGCTTCGCGGCGTGAAGGGCGCGCTGGACGAGGACTTCCTCGCGGGGATGCTGAACCGCATGCGCCAGCAGTCGCAGGACACCACGGTCGACGAGGCCCTGCGTGCCTTCTACGCGGACGCAGCCATCGCCTTCGAGGCCGAGCCCGCGCGCATGTCGCTGGCCGCGCTCCTCACGGCGAGGCAGGAGGCTCAGGGCCGCTCGGCGGAGGAGATGGTGGCGCTCGCGGACCTCAAGGCGCTCACCACCTGGACGCCCGAGAGCTTCGAACCCTACCGGCAGCTCCTGCTCCAGATGAACCTGCCCGCGTCGGCCGAGCGCATCCAGCGCTGCCAGGAATGGCTGAAGACGCACCCGGTGGCGCTGCGGCCCTCCACCCCGGAGTGACGCGCGGCCCCACCCCGTGAGGCCTCGAGGGTCGTGCTCTTGCCCGCCAGTCGGTCAGGGGCGCGACCCGCGCTGTAATGGCGCTCGGGTGTCTGCCGGCGTGCGCGGAAGCCGCCGTCACGTGCTCGCCGTCGGGGCCGCTTTCTCTCGCGCCTGCGCGTCCACCGCGGACGGCATCCCCACTCGCAGGCTGCCTCGCACAGCTCGACGGCTCGTCCGCAGCGGCTACTTCTTCGGGTCGCGCTTCTCCGCGACCTGCGAGTCCTCCGCGGACAGCATGGCCACGCGGCGGGCCGCCTTGAGCACCTCATCCGAGATGGGGCTGCCCGCCGTCGCCTTCGCCAGGGTCAGCGCGCCCACGCACAGCGCATACGTCGCCAGGGCCCGCTCCCGCGCGGTGGCGCGCTCGTCCGAGGACAGGTGCGGCGTGAAGCTCTCCACCGTCAGGTTCAGCTCCTCCGCCAACGCCTGCTTCAGCTCCGCCTCGCCGCGCACCACGTCCGACAGCACCGCGGGCAGGGCACACGGCGGAACAGGCGCGTCCCGGTGGGCCCGCGAGAGGTAGCGGCGCACCAGGTGGTTGAGCCACTCGGCGCCCTTGAGGTCCTCCAGCCCCTGCGGCCAGTCCACCCGCTGACGGCTCATGATGCGCTGGAGCGACTCGATGAGCAGCGCCTGCTTCGAGCCGAAGTGCGCATAGAAGCCGCCCACCGTGAGCCCGGCCGCGCGCATCACCGTGTCCACACTCGTCGTCAGGAAGCCCTTCTGGCGGAACAGCCCGCCCGCGGCCTCCAGGATTCGCTCATGCGTGGACTGTTTCTGTTCCGGGGGATGCGGCATCCGACTCTCACCTCGCTGTACACCATTATACACGTCATCGGGTGCGCCGCCGCCCCTCGTGCAGCTCCGTCCGCTTCCTCGCCACCTCCGGGTTGCGACCATATTATGGCCATAATATTGTTGGGCCAGGGCGGCGCGACGTCGCCCCTGAATGGAGGGCTCGTCGATGGATGCCTACATCTTGGATGCGGTCCGGACTCCGCGTGCCCGGGCCAGGCCCGGAAAGGGAGCGCTCAGCGGGCTGCACCCGCAGGAGCTGTTGGCCCAGACGCTGAAGCAGTTGCCGCTGCGCACCGGCGTGGACGTCTCGGACGTGGACGACGTGGTGGTGGGGGCGGTGTCGCAAATCGAGGCGCAGGGCGCGAACATCGCGCGCAACGCGGTGCTCGCCGCCGGCTGGCCCCTCTCCATTCCGGGCTTCAGCCTCAACCGCTTCTGCGGCTCCGGCCTCCAGTCGATGTCGGTGGCGGCCATGGGCGTGGCCTCCGGGGCCCAGCGCCTGGTGGTGGCGGGTGGCGTCGAGCAGATGAGCCGCTACGGCCTCAACGCGGACGGTGGCGGCACGGACGGCGGCAACGTCGACCTGCGTCGGCGCTTCTTCCAGGTGCCCCAGGGCATCTCCGCGGACCTCATCGCCACCCTGGAGGGCTTCACGCGCGAGGAGCTGGATGCCTTCGGGGTGCGCTCGCAGCAGCTCGCGGCGCGCGCCCAGGCGGAGGGTCGCTTCCTGCGCAGCCTGTTCCCGGTGAAGGACCCGCACACGGGCGAGGTGCTGCTCGCGGCGGATGACCACCCGCGCCCGGACACGACGGCCCAGAAGCTGGCCGCGCTCGCGCCCGCCTTCACGCAGCTCGGCGCGCGCGTCGAGGGCCCGAACGGCGAGACGCTCGACGAGCTGGCGCTCCAGGCCTACCCGCGCGCGGGCGCCGTGCGTCACCTGCACACCGCGGGCACCGCGAGCGGAATCGCGGACGGCGCGGGCGCCATCCTCGTGGCGTCGAAGGACTATGTGCGCGCGCACGGCCTGAAACCGAGGGCGCGAATCCGCTCGGTGTCCGCCGTGGGGAGCGACCCGGTGTTGATGCTGACCGGGCCGGCGCTGGCGTCGCGCAAGGCGCTGGACGCCGCGGGGCTGAAGGCGCGGGACATCGACCTCTGGGAGGTCAACGAGGCCTTCGCCGCGGTGGTGCTACAGACGGCGCGGGCGCTGGAGATCGACCTCGACCGCGTCAACGTCAACGGCGGCGCCATCGCCCTGGGCCATCCGCTGGGCGCGACGGGGAGCATCCTGGTCGGCACCGCCCTGGACGAGCTGGAGCGCACGGGGAAGTCGCTCGCGCTGGTGACGTTGTGCACCAGTGGCGGGCAGGCGGTGGCGGCGGTGCTCGAGCGCGGCTGAGCCGAGCTGTCCCAACAGCATCATCAGCATCATCGAGGTGTCCTCCCCAGGGGACGGCCCTGGGGACGCGTGGGGAGAGGGAGGCATCAGTGGGCGAGCGCGGGCGAGGCCTCGCTGCGCGCGGACTGGGTGGACTTGCGCGCCAGCTCCTTCGCCGCCGTCTCCAGGTCCGCCAGGCCCTTCTCCTGCTGACCGCCCACGAAGGACTCCATGAAGCCGAAGGCCGTCATCGCCTTGCCCATGAAGGTGTTGGGGCCGGACATGCTCCACGTGACGAGCGTGCCCTTCTCACCGGGGCGCAGCGTGAAGTCCGCGCGGTTGACGGCGGCGAAGGGCTCGATGAACTCCAGGCGGATGGCGACGAGCTCGCCGGGCTTGCTCTCCAGAATCGTCATCTTGCCCGAGCCGATGTTGCGGTTGCCCTGGTAGGCATAGGCCGCGCCCACGCCCTCCGCGGGGCCCTCGTAGCTGCGCGTCATGTTGGGGTCGACGTTCTCGTAGGGCGACCACTGCCGCCACGCGGAGAGGTTGTTGATGAGCGCGTGGATGGCCTCCGGCGGCGCGTGAATCTCGCGGCTTCGCGCGATGAGGAACGAGTCTGGACGGGTGGCGATGAAGGCAACCATCCCGGCGATGAGCATGACGATAGCGATGCCAATGACCTTGGCCATGTGAGTTCTCCCTGTGGGGTGGGTTGGAATCCCGGCTTCAAAAGGGCGACGAACGGCCTTTCGGGGGATCGACACGACCCCTGTTTTTCCTCCGTCGGGCCGCGCAACCCCTTGGCATTGCTGGGGAATCTCCGCGCGCGAAATGGGCCGGATAATTCGCGGGGGGCCCACGCCCGCCACGCGCTCACCGGGTGGCATACCTGGGGCGTGGGTGGGCAATACGGGTGTGTCGATCTCGACATGTCTCATTCGTCGCGCAGATGGAGCCACGGTTCGACGCGCGCGTGAGCGAGCGAGGAGGCGTGGCGTGTGCACCGCGGAAAGGCGCG
Source organism: Myxococcus fulvus (assembly GCF_900111765.1). Next base: position 281,803 of record NZ_FOIB01000002.1, on the reverse strand, counting down.
ACGATGCGATTCATCCTGTTGTTGAAGGCCCGCCTGGAGACGGAGTCGGGAGGACCCGCGAGTCGAGCGCTCATCACCGCGATGGACCGCTACAACGATGAGCTGGTGCGGGCGGGTGTGTTGCTCGACGCGGCGGGACTTCATCCCACGTCACGCGGCGCGCTTATCGACTTCTCACAAGGCAAGTGGACGGTGACGACCGGGCCCTTCGCCTCGTCGGACATGCTGATTGCCGGGTTCTGGATGATTCAGGTGAAGACACGCGAGGAGGCGCTGGAGTGGGCGCGCCGGTGTCCGCACCTGCCCGGGAGCGCCGATGCGCAAATCGAGCTGCGGCAGGTGCTCGAGCCCTCCGAGCTGGCGGAGCTGGCGCGCGAGCCGGTGGCGCAGGAAGCATGGCCCCGCGCGGCGGGCTCACGCTCCTGAGTCGAGCGGCTCGCGTGGGACGAGCTGGCCGGAGGTGCGCTCGGCCAGCCGGGCCATCACGGCGTGGAGGTGGCGGAGGTTGTGGAGCGCATGGGGCCCGTTGGGCTCGCCGCCGAAGCGTGACGGGCGGAAGAAGTCCAGGCGGGAGCAGACGCGCAGCGTGAGGGCGCGCGCCAGCTCGCTCAGCTCTCCCGTCAGCTCCAGGAACAGCGGCGTCTCCTCGTCGCCCGGCGCGGCCTCGGTCCGCCAGCGCGTGTAGCCCGTGTCGGAGGGCCCTGGCAGTGGCGCGGGGCTCAGCCTCATCGGCCCCATCTCCAACAGCTCGGGGAGGTCGAAGCGGATGACCTCCACCCGCTCCACGCCGGGAGGCAGGAAGAGGAAGGCGCGCACGGGCAGCGGCCATCCATCCGGCATCACCGTCGTGAGGCCCGCCTCGCGCGCCTGGTGATAGCGACGCGCGAGCTCGGCAATGGGCCACTGCTCGGAGCGCACGTCACCGTCCCGGGCGAGCACGACCTTCTGCGTCCCCGACACCGTGCCGAAAGTGTCCTCCAACTGGCCGAGGGCCTCCAGTACGTCGAGGAGCTTGCGCCACAGCGTGTCCTGGTCCGCCAGTCCCCGCCACAGCACGGAGAGCAGCTCGCTGTCCTCGTCGGAGGACTGGTAGGTCTCGATGATGTCGGTGCCCATTCGCGTTACCTATGGCGGTGCCACGTCGATGATGACCTCGCCCGGGACGCCGCCGGCGTCCACGAAGCGGACCACGAGCCTGTCCAGGTGCTGCCGGGCGAGGGGGTCCCCGTCCAGCCACTGCTTGAGCACCTGCCTCAACTTCGTCGGAGTGTAGGATGCATCCAGGAAGGTGCTGTAGTCGACGACGCCGACGTTCAGCTTTCCTCCCGCGCCGCGCGCGAGGCCCGCGTCCTTGAACTTGAGGCGGGCCTCCTTCACCTGGGTGGTCAGCTTCGTGTCGTTGGTGATGGGGTCTCTCACGCGCTTCCACTCGCGGCGCTCCAGCGGCGTCTCCACATCGATGTTCTTGAGCTTGTTCTTGTCGAACGTCGACGACTGACGCGTGGTGTTCATCTCCTGGTACGTGAGCTTCTTGCCCTCGTAGTAGTAGATCTCCATCTCCGTCTGGCCGGGGTGCGCGGACGACTGCTGGATGGCGTCGTCCAGGCTGACCTCCATCTCCTTGAGGTTGACGGGGGCCTTGAGCTGGCGGCCGGTGAGCACCGCCCAGTTCTCCATGCCGGGAATGCCACCCTGCGCCATCGCCTTGGCGGCGAGCTGGGCCACGATGGGATTGCTGGCGCCCTCGATGAGCATCTTGGTGAGCGCCTCCACGGCGTTGAGGCGCCAGAGGGGGTGGGCCTCCAGGAACTTGCCCAGGCCCACCGTGGAGCCCTTGCCCGCGCCCGCAATCAACTTGTTCGTCAGGTCCGCGCTGGTGCGGCGCATGACGCGGGCCACGTGTCCCAGCTCATCGACGGAGGCGCCGGCCAGCGCCCGCAGCGCCGCGTCGTCGAGCGCGAAGAGGGCGCTCAGCACATCGGGTGACAGCCGTCCGGCGACGTCCGCGCCCACCTTCTGGCCCACGCGCGAGGTCTCCGCCTGGGTGCGCACCTGCGCGCGACGGTCCAGCTCCGCCTGGGCCTTCGGGTCCTGGGCGGAGGCGCTCTGGAGGTCGTTCTCCGTCATGCCCCGGTAGCGCTCCTCCTCGACGCGCTGCTTGAGCGCCTTCTCGTGCTCGGCCTGGACGGCCTTCTGGAGCTGCTCCTGGCCGAAGCGCTGCTCGCCCGCCGCCACCGCGGCCTTCAGCTCCTCGGGGGTGAGGGCCTTCTGGACGGCGTCCGTGGTGGCCTTCAGCTCCGCCTCGAAGCGGGCCGCGTGGGCCTGGGTCTGCGCCTCCGCGTCCGCGAGCGAGCGCAGCAGGTTGTCGCGAATCAGCTCGGGGACGTTCTGTCCGCCGTGGGTCCTGGCGACGTCCTGCGCCTGCTTCGCCGTCTCGATGAGGTCCGGGTGGGCGTCGAGGAGGTCCTTGAGGACGGGGTCCTTGGCGACGATGCGGTCCAGGAGCTGGTCGCCCGTCATGCCCTGGATGGCCTTGCGCGTGGCGGCGACGCTCTTGTTCATCTCCGCCAGGGATTGGGGCAGGCCCTTGCCCTCCTCCTGGAGGGCGGCCAGCAGCTGCTGTTGGATGCGCCCGAAGCGCGTGGTGAGGCCGGCCTGCTTCGCCAGGGCTTCCTTCGCCATGCGCAGCGCGTGGCCCACGTTCTGGTAGCGGCCCGGCAGGCGGATGCGCATGGACAGCTTGATGGCCACGCCGAGCGCGAGCATGGCCGCGCCGACGATGACGTTGGTCTGCGCGGTGGCGGCGCGCTGCGTCTGCTCCTTGAAGTCCTCCGCCGTCCTGGACTCGCCGGCGGCCTGGATGCTGAGCTCGGCCTCCACGCCGGCGAGCACCACGGCCCCCAGTCCCGCCACGAGCGCGGTGGTGGCCAGCTGCACCACGTTGACGCCCGGCACGAACAGCAGGGCGACATACAGGACACCCGCGACGCCCGCGGCCCAGCCCAGGCCCTTGCTTCCCGCGCCGAAGCCCGCGGCCCACCGGGCGAAGCCGCTCTTGTTCGGGTCTCTCGCGACGCGGACGTCGTCGGCCACGCCCTTCGCCATCTCCACGGGGGACAGGGCCTTGACCATGCCCGCGGCCGTCTCGCCCGGGTTGTCCACCATGTGCTGCAACTGGATGTCGCGCAGCTTCGCGGCGCGGGCGCGCGCCTGGCTCTGTTTGTCCTGCTCGCTGAGCGAGCCGAACCCCGCGGTGTCGAAGTCCGTCCACGCCGAGTCCAGCTTCTGCTGGAGGGAAGGCTCGCCCTTGCGCGCGGCCTGCTGTGCCTTCGCCATCTGCTCCAATTGCGCGCGGTACTGGTCGCGCATGGAGAGGAACTGCTCGACGGATTTCTCGAAGCGGTCGAGGTCCTTCGTCACGTGCTTCGCGATGAGCCGGAAGAGCTGCACGTCCTCCGGCGACATCTTCGCCACCATCCGGGCGATGCGCTGGAGCTGCTCCAGGTCCTTGGGCTGGAGCGCGTCGAGGCCGCCCATCAACGCCTGTGCATCCGGAGAGAGTGCCTGGAGGGACTCGAACTGGGAGAGGACCTCCTGCTGGATGTTCTTCCAGAGGTCGGCCTGGTCCTTGTCCTTCTCGGCCCCGCTCAGCGGTTGGCCCGGCCGGTCCTTCGTGCGGTCCCAGTAGCGTCGGTTGGTCTCCGCGTTGACCTTGGCCTTCTGGGCGGCCGTCAGCGCGGGGGGCTTCGCGTCCGCGCCGCCGGAGCCCTGGCCGCCTTGCTTCGACGCATCGCCTTTCTGTCCGGAGGTGCCTCGGCCCAGGTGTCGGGAGAGCAGCTCGTAGGTGCCGACGCCGATTCTCGTGCGATGCACCCCGGCCTTCGCGTCCTCGGCGCTGAAGCCCGGGTAGCCTGGGTTCTGGAGGTCCTCGTCCTTCACGAACTGGAGGAGGTCCCGGGCCGCCGCCTCGTTGATGCCGAACACCTGCTGGAAGATGACCACGACGGCTTCGTCGCGCGGGAGGGCGCGGCGGACCTTGATGTTGAACCGGTACTCCTGCTCCTTGGGGGCCGGGTCCCCCGGTCCGCCCTTGCGGTGGAGTCGGCCGGGGCTGGCGGTGCCGAGGCCTTGCTGGACGACGTGAGCCAGCTCGTGCGCGAGCAGTCTCCGGCCGGCTGAGGACGACGGGTCGTAGCTTCGGGGCGCGAAGTAGATGTCGCGTCCGTGGGTGAAGGCTCGCGCGTGGAGTCGCTGGCTCATCCGCTCGGCGGAGGCGCTGGTGTGGATGCGCACCGAGCCCAGGTCGAAGCCGAGCCGCGGCTCGAAGAAGGCCCGCACCGGGACGGGCAGGGCGGTGCCTTGGCCGCGCGAGGCCGCGAGCTGAGCGGGGATTCCGGAGGGCAGTCCTCCGTCCGGAGGCGCGGACGCGTCGACCTTGCGGGACACCCGGAATGGGGTGGTGCCGTCGGACGCGTCTTCTTCGTCGCGCGGACCTGGGCCGGTGACGGGCTCGGCGGGTTCGGTGGACGCGGCGGGTAGGGCGTGGAGCGTGGCGGTGGGGCCGGGTGGAGTGGGTGCGCTCACGGCCTCCGCGAAGCGGTCCGCCTCCTGCTCGGCGGCGTCACCCGGTTCGCTGACCCTGCCCTTTCGCTGGAGTGGGGGATGGAGCGGGAGCCTGGCGAAGTCGAAGACAGGCGGGGGCGACGGAGTGTCCACCTCGACAGAGGGCTCCGGGCTCGGATGCTGTATCGAAGAAGCGCCTCCCCCCGCGGGCGACGATTCCAGACGTGTATCGCCTGAAGCGGTTCGGTGCTGCGGAGGGGCTCTCATATGCTGCCCTCGTGGACCGTGTGTCTGGGATGATAATCCGAATCCCTGTCGTCCGCTCGAGGGGCGACCTGGGTGTGATTGACACGGGAGGTCATTCCCGTGCTGGTGGATTGTGTTCAAGAAATGCCCGGGCACGACGTCATGGATGGGGCGCGCACCTCATGCCCCGCGAGGCAAAACGTGCTCCACTGCCGTGAGAGCGAGGTGGGCACATGAAGGTGGTGGCACTCGTGGAGGCCGCGCCGGACATGCAGTCGGCGGCCAAGGCGCTGGCGGCGGCGACGGGCATGGCGCTGGCGGAGGCGCGGATGCGACTGGCACCTGAGGCGCCGGCGTTGTTGGCGCGGCTCGCGCCCGAGGCAGCGGAGGCGCTCGTGGAGGCGCTGCGCGGCGAGGGACTCTCGGTGCTCGCGGTGGACGAACAGGGGTTGGGACGCGAGTGGCTCGCGGCGCGCAGGGTGACGTTCGGCGAGGACGCGGCGACGTTCAGCGCGCGCTCCGGGGAAACGCTGTCCTGGCGCTGGCGTGACGTGGCGGTGGTGCTGCGAGGCGCCAGCTCCGTGCGCACGCGCAGCGAGCACAAGGAGCAGCCCAGCAAGATGGAGGTGGCCAAGGCCTACGGACTGGCCATCGCCTCACATGGGCTGATGTTGCCGCGCACGGGCGCCAAGACGGTGCGGCAGGAGTCGGAGGAGACGACGCAGGTCATCTACGTCTTCGCACGTGATGGCCAGGGGGCGCTGCTCAGCGAGCACGGCGTGGAGTTCTCCTGCCTGGGCCCGGCGATGCAGCCCTCGCGCATCGCGAACATGACGGTGCTGATGCGCATGTTGTGCGAGCGGGCACCGGAGGCCTTCCACGACGAGCGGCTCCTGCGCCTGGGCCGACGTCCGCTGCCCTTCGTGGTGGGCGATTCGACGCAGACGTCGACGAACAACGTGTCGGTGCGGACGGTCAGTTCGCTGCCCGGCATGGACGTGCTCGCTGAGGTGCTGCGTCAGGCCGTGGCCCAGGGCCTGCTGGAGTGAGGACTTCCCGCCGTGTGTCGACGAGCCGCGGCAGGCGCTCGAGCCGACCGAGGCGTCGCTCGCGGAGACGAGGAGCGGCTCCCGCGTCGGGACGGGGCCCGGTCGTGTGGGTGTCTTCACTTTTCGTGATAGAGACGAGGGCTTGAGCAAGCCGGCCCTTGGGGGGCTGGAGAAGCGAGGGGGATATGAGCGATTGGCGCGTGAGGTCTTCACCACAGGCACGGGTGTACGTTCCACCGCGGGAGGCTCGGGGGCAGGTGTCGTCCGAGGCCTCGGTGAATACGGGCGGGACGCGAGGGCCCGTGGATGAGTTCGTCGGCGCTCCGGGCGCGAAAGCACGAAGCAGGGCCCATCTGCTGGACGGCGGGACCTCCAGCGTCGCGACGACGCACCGGGTCCAGGCGCAGACGTCCACTCCCGAGCCGACGCGTCCGGCCTGGGACCCCGAGGCAGGGCAGGCCTTCCTGAACGAAGGGGAGACGTGGAGCCCGGTCGACGTGCCGTACGAGCGATATGCGTGGCTGGGGGAGGTGCGGCGCCAGGACGAATCCGTCTACCTCATCGAGCCGGACGCGCAGGCGGTGCGCGAGGATGACAACGCCAACTGGTGCGCGACGCTGGCGTGGGACTTCCTGGGGGCCGCCGTGCCGGGGTGGTCCTCGCAGGCGACGCGGGACGGCGCGGCTGCGGACTACGAGAAGACCTCTTCCGAGGCCGTCTGGGCGCAGGTCGTGGGGCAGCAGGTTCCTGAGGAAGGCCTCGCGGTGAGCCTGCCGGTCTCCTCCACCGGCGAGTCGCTGGGCTTCCATGCGGTGGAGACCTTCACCTCCGAGACGGATACCTCGATGGACTCCCCGCCGACGCTGACCTCGTTGGCGGACATTCCCGTGGGTGAGTCCCGCGCCATCGTCATGCGCCCGTTGAACGGAGACGGGACGTCGAACAGCGACGCGACGGGGCACTGGGTCATCGTGGAGCGCGTCTCCGAGGACGAGTACCGCATCCATCAATCCGCGCCCGGCAACTGGGTCATGGCGGGCATGTCGGCGCCGCTGGGAGGTACCTTCACCCAGACCTTCACCGGCCCGGATGCCGCCCAGCAGGTGAGCGACTGCGTGCAGCGACAGAGCAGGTTCGCCGCGGAGAACCAGGGGTCGAGCCGCTACGGGCTTGTCGTCCTGGAGCCCACGTTGCCTCCGGAGCGTCGCGGCGAGTCGGTGGCGTGAGGCGTGGGGGCTGGGGCCTCCCAGCCTCGTCACGCTCCACGCAATGCTGGCCCTCGAGAGCCGCCGACCCTCGAGGGCGCTACTCCTCGCCGAGCAGCAGCTGACGGACGATGGGCACGGGCGGGTAGCCGTACGACACCACCTCGTCGTGGAAGCGCAGCAGCGAGAAGTCCTTGCCCCACTTCACGCGCGCCTCCTCACGCAGGTCCATCAGCATCTTCTTGCCCAGCGCGTAGACCAGATACGTGGGGTCGGAGGTCCCCCGGCGCGCCTCGCGCTCCGCGTTCGTCTTCGTCATGAACGCCTCCTCCTCGAACAGGCGCACCGCCTGCTCGTACGTCATGCCGCGCGTGTGCAGGGACAGGCCCGCCACGTAGCGCGCCAGTCGCTGGAGGTAGAGCGCCAGCTGGTTCAGCCGCAGCTTGTCCGCAGCGGGGCCGGAGCGTCCGCCGTAGCCCTCGTCGAGCATCATCTGCTCGGTGTACAGGCCCCAGCCCTCGGAGAAGGACGCGGAGCCGAGCAGCCGCCGCACCTTGGACTCCACCCGGTTGGTCCACAGGAACTGGACGTAGTGCCCGGGATAGGCCTCGTGGATGGACACGAGCGGCAGCGCGTGGTGGTTGTAGAAGCTCATGTGCTGCTCGGTCTGCTCGGCGCTCCACGTCGGGTCCGGCGGCGTGACGTAGTAGTACGCCTCCGTCGCGCGCTGCTCGAACGGGCCCGGTGTGCTCATGCTCGCGAAGGACAGCGAGCGGTTGAAGGACGGCGTCTCCGCCACCTGCGCGCGGACCTCGCTGGGCACGGTGATGATGCGCTCACGGATGAGGAACGCGCGGATGTCCTCCAGCGTCGCGGTGGTGGTGGGCACCAGCTCCGCGGGCGTGGGGTGCTCCTTGCTCAGCTCCCGGTACACGTCCATGGGCGCCTTGCCCGGCCCGAGTCGGCCCGCCACCTCGCGGAAATGGGCCTGGGTGCGCTTCATCTCCGCGTGCCCCCACGCGAGCAGCGAGTCGATGCTCTCCGTCACGCCCTCCTCGTAGAGGAGCTTCTGGCGGTAGGTGTCCTCGCCAATCGCGAAGTCACCCTTCGAGCGCGGCAGCAGGTCCTCGCGCAGGAAGCGGATGTACGCGTCGATGGCCGCGAGGCAGCGCGCCTGCTCCCGCTGGAAGGCCTGGTTGAGCGCGGCGTCCTTCACGGGCGCGAAGGCCTGGGGCAGCGTCTGCGCGTAGAGCGCGCGGGTGCCCTGCGCCTGTTGGATGGCGATGTCGGTCCAGATTCGCGGCGGGTTGTTCAGCGCGGCCTGGGCGGCCGAGAACAGCTCCGGCACCTTCGTCATGCGGCCCACCGCCGAGCGCATCCGCTCCTCCAGCGGCGCGAAGTCGCGGTTGATGAGCTGGAACACCGCGTTGGACGCCTGGCCCAGCGCCGCGTTGGGGTTGCGATCCCACGAGCGCACCACCTCGTAGTCGAGGATGCGCGCGCGGAAGTGGTTCTGCAGGATGTCGTAGTCGGCGCGGTCCCGCGGAGGCAGCGCGCGGCGGTCCACGGACTTCGGCAGCGCCGCGAGCCGGTCCTTCAGATAGGCCAGGTGCGACGCGCGCTCCTCGGCGGTGAAGCCCCGCAGCTCGCTGTCATACGTGTGCACGCCGGCCGAGGTCGCGGACAGGGGGAAGCGGCGGAACTGCTCGTCGAAGTGCGCGTCGACGAAGCTCCGCAGCGCCACCTGCGCGGGCGCGAGCGTGGGGGCGGCCTGTGTCGACGGCGCCTCCGGAGTGGCGGTGCGCGACGTGGTGCAGCCCGTGGACAACAGCAGCAACGCGGCGAGGGTGCGTGGCGCGGTCATGTCAGCTCGGCGGAAGAGAGGGGAGGTGAGCCTCGCCGAGCCCGGGTCCCACGACAAGCGCGGGCGACTCTCAGTGGCAGTGCGGCGACGTGTCCACCGCGCGCAGGACGAGCACCGCCGCCGCGATGAGCGGCATTGCCCGACGAAGCAGGAAATCCGAGAGCCGTGGCCGACGACTCCACAGGCTCGACTGGAGCTGCGCGCCGAGCAGCGCGGGAATCCCGCCCAGCGCGAAGGCGCCCATCACCAGCGCGCCCCCGCTGAACGAGCCGCTCGCGAGCGCCACCGCGAACACGCCGTAGAGCAGGCCGCAGGGGAGCAGCGGTGTCACCGCACCCATTGCGCCCGCTCGCGCCGTCGACGAAAACTTTGCGCTCCATCGCGCGATGGTTCCCGTGAGCCGCGCGAGCCCTGGGAGGGGAGGCAGGCGCTTTCCCACCTCCAGCGCGGACGCCACCAGCGAGGCGGCCATCAACCAGGGCAGATACGGGCGGGTGGACACGGAGAGCACGCTCGTGACGCCGCCGCCCAGCGCGCCCAGCAGGCCTCCCACGAGCGCATACGCGGCCCAGCGCGCGCCCTGGTAGGCGAGCAGGGCTCGACGTCGCTGAGGGCCCTGGAGGGCGGGCAGGCCCGCGCACGCCAGCGGTCCACACATGAGGAAGCAGTGCACGCTCCCCGTCAGGCCCACGGTGAGTGCACCCAGCGCGCCCGCCACCAGCGTGGGAGTGGGAGTCAGCGCCGCCATCAAGAGTGAGGTGTCGAGGGCCATGCACGACTCCTTCGCAACAGGCATGCCGTTCGCAAGGTGACAGCCTGCATGGCTGATCCCGCGCAAACCCGGCCCGACGAGGCCCTCTGCCTCCACTGTGGCAGCCGCGTTCCCGAGGGCGCCAGCTCGCGCGAGTTCTGCTGCGCGGGCTGTGAGGCGGTCCATGGCCTGTTGGTGTCGCAGGGGCTGACGCGCTACTACCAGCTCACGGGTGGGAAGACGTCGCCGGCGGCGGAGCCCGCGCGAGGGCGAGGCCTCTCGTGGCTGGAGCCGCTGGTGACGAAGGCGGAGGCGGCGCCGGGCGCGCTGTGCTCGCTCGAGCTGGACGTGCAGGGCATCCACTGCGCGGCCTGTGTGTGGTTGATGAACGAGTTGTTCCGGCGGCAGCCCGGAGGCGCGGGCTTCACGGTGGACCCGGCGCTGGGCAAGGCGCGGATGCAGTGGCGGCGCGGTGCCTTCGATGTGGCGGGCTTCCTGCGCGCGGTGGAGGGCTTCGGCTACCTCTTCGGACCCAGCCGCAAGAGGCCGGCGCCGGCGAGCCTGGACCTGCCCATCCGACTGGGCATCTGCGTCGCGCTGACGATGAACGTGATGTTGTTCTCGGTGAGCTTCTACGTGGGGCTCGCGCCCGAGGACGGCGAGGTCTTCGGGCTCTTCACGCGGCTGAGCCTGTGGCTGTCCACGGTGGTGGTGCTGGTGGGTGGCTGGCCGTTCTTCCGCTCGGCATGGCAGGGGCTGCGTCGGGGGGTGCCGCACCTGGACCTGCCGATTGCCTTGGGCATCTTGCTGGTGTTCGGCACCTCGCTGGTGCAGGCGCGTGGCGGGCGTGGAGACCTGGCGTACTTCGACACGCTCAACACCTTCGTGACGTTGATGCTGGTGGGGCGCTGGCTCCAGCAGCGCGTGTTGGAGCGCAACCGCCGCTTCCTGCTCGAGGACGATGGGGCCGAGGGGCTCTTCGTCCGCCGACAGGAAGGGGACCAGCTCGTCACCGTGAAGGTGTCGCAGGTGGCGGAGCGCGACTTGCTCGTCATCGCGCCGGGCGACCTGGTGCCGGTGGACGCGGAGCTGCTGGATGCCCGCGCGCGGGTCACCACGGATTGGATGACGGGAGAGCCCGACGAGCGCGAGGTGCTCGCGGGACAGCCGCTGCCCGCGGGCGCGTTCAACGCGGGGCGCGAGGCGGTGAGGGCGCTGGCGACGCAGTCGTTCCAGGACTCGCCGCTGGTGGCGTTGTTGCGTCGTCCTCCGGAGGGCTCGGGGCGGAGCGCGGGGCACACGCGCTTCTGGGAGTCGGTGTCGCGGCGCTGGGTGGTGACGGTGCTGGCCGTGTCCGCGCTGGGGCTCGCGCTGTGGTGGCCGTCGGGGCCGGACAAGGCGCTCGAGGTGGCGGTGGCGCTGCTGGTGGTGACGTGCCCGTGCGCCATCGGTATCGCCACGCCGCTGGCGTACGAGCTGGTGCAGGCGCGGCTGCGCCGAGAGGGCTTCTTCATCCGCGCCACGGACCTGTTGGACCGGCTGCCGCGGGTGCGTCAGGTGCTGTTCGACAAGACGGGGACGCTGACGCTCGGGCGCATGGAGCTGGCGGACCGGAGCGTGGTGGAGTCGCTCGACGATGAGGCGCGGGATGTGGCCTTCAACCTGGCCTCGCGCAGCAACCACCCGGTGAGCCGGTGCCTGGCGGATGCGCTGTCGCGCACGGGCGCCCGCTTCGTGCCGGATGCCCGCGTCACCGAGCACCCGGGACAGGGGCTCGAGTGGGTCCGCGGCGGCGTGTCATGGCGGCTGGGCCGCGCGGACTGGCGCTCCGGCTGCGCGAGTGCCGACGCTCCGCGCGGCACGGTGCTCTTCCGCGACAACACCTCCGTCGCCGCCTTCCCCCTGCGCGAGGCGCTGCGCCCCGACGCCCGCCGCGAGGTCTCCGCGCTCCAGGCCGAAGGACACGCGGTGTGGCTCATCTCGGGTGACGCCCCCGCACGGGTGCGCGAGCTGGCGAACTCGCTCGGAGTCCCCGAAGCGCAGGCGCTCGGGGGCCTGCGTCCGGAGGACAAGGCGTGCACGGTGTCGCGGCTGGGCTCGACGGACTCGCTGTACCTGGGTGACGGCGTCAACGACAGCCTCGCCTTCGAGCGGGCCCTGTGCGCGGGCACGCCCGCCATCGACCGTCCGGTGATGCCGGGCAAGAGCGACTTCTTCCTGGTGGGCGAGGGCCTCGCGTCCCTGCGTGAGGCGCTGCGCCTGTCACGCGAGCTGCATCAGGTGGTGCGCCGGCTGCTCACGCTGGCCATCGGCTACAACGTGGTGGCCGTCGCCGTGTGCCTGGTGGGCTGGATGACGCCCCTGCGCGCCGCGGTGGCGATGCCCGCCACCAGCCTGGCCACCGTCCTGTTCACCGTGTGGAGCCTGTCCGCGCCCCGTGCACCCCGGCGTGACGCGGCGGGCCTTCCGCGCCCCACGGAGGTGCTCGCATGAACGTGCTCGTGCTCCAGGTCTTCGTGAGCCTGATGCTCGTGGCCAGCTCGGTGCTGCTGTTCGTCTACAGCATGCGCCACCGCGACCACGAGCAGGCGGACCGGCTCGCGCTCTTCCCGCTCGAGGAGGACAGCGCCCGCCCCGCGCGGCCGTCCGACGAGCGGACCTCGCCTTCGGCTTCCCAGGAGTGAATCCGTGCAACAACAGCGAATCGTCTACGACGACACCACGGTCCGCCGCTTCATCATCGCGGCGGTCTTCTTCGGCATCGTGGGCATGGCGGTGGGAGCGCTGGTGGCCAGCCAGCTCGCGTGGTGGCAGGCCAACCTGGGCATCCCCTACCTGACGTACTCCCGCCTGCGCCCCCTGCACACCAACGCGGTCATCTTCGCGTTCGTGGGCAACATGATGTTCGCCGGCGTCTACTACTCCACGCAGCGCCTGCTGAAGGCGCGCATGGCGTCGGACCTGCTCTCCAACATCCACTTCTGGGGCTGGCAGCTCATCATCGTCGCCGCGGCGATAACGCTGCCGTTGGGCATCAGCACCTCCAAGGAGTACGCGGAGCTGGAGTGGCCCATCGACCTCGGCATCACCCTCATCTGGGTGGTGTTCGCCATCAACTTCTTCTGGACGCTCGCCAGGCGCAACGAGAAGAACCTCTACGTCGCCATCTGGTTCTACATCGCCACCATCATCACCGTGGCGGTGCTGCACATCGTCAACAGCCTGGCGCTGCCCCTGGATGGCCTCAAGAGCTACTCGGTCTTCTCCGGCGTGCAGGACGCGCTGGTGCAGTGGTGGTACGGCCACAACGCCGTCGCCTTCTTCCTGACCACTCCCATCCTGGGCATCATGTATTACTTCCTGCCCAAGGCGGCGGAGCGGCCGGTGTATTCGTACCGGTTGTCCATCATCCACTTCTGGGCCCTGGTCTTCATCTACATCTGGGCCGGCCCGCACCACCTGCTCTACACCGCGCTGCCGGACTGGGCGCAGTCGTTGGGCATGGTCTTCAGCGTGATGCTGTGGGCGCCGTCGTGGGGCGGCATGCTCAACGGCCTGCTGACGCTCAAGGGCGCCTGGTACAAGCTGCGCGATGACCCCGTCTTGAAGTTCTTCATCGCGGCCGTGACGTTCTACGGCATGGCGACCTTCGAGGGGCCGCTGCTCTCCATCAAGTCGGTGAGCGCGCTGGGCCACTACACGGACTGGATTGTCGGCCACGTGCACGGCGGCGCGCTCGGGTGGAACGGCTTCATGGCGGCCGGCATGTTCTACTGGCTGGTGCCCAGGCTGTACGGCACGAAGCTGCACTCGACGCGCTCGGCGGACGCGCACTTCTGGCTCGCGACGGTGGGCATCCTCCTCTACATCGTGTCGATGTGGGTCAGCGGCATCAGCCAGGGCCTCATGTGGCGCGCCACCAACCCGGACGGCACGCTGATGTACCCGAACTTCGTGGAGACGCTCCTGGCCATCCGGCCCATGTACATCGTCCGCTTCGTCGGCGGCTCCATGTACCTGGTGGGCTTCTGCATGATGGCGTGGAACCTCTGGAAGACGGCCCGCTCGGGCAAGGCCGTCGACGGTGAGACCACCGTCGTCGTGGGCGAGGACGCGCACCACCCCGTTACCCCCACTCCCGTCTCGACGCGTCCGGCCTGGGTGCAGGTCATCACGGGGCGTCCGCTCATCTTCGCCATCGCCATCCTCACGGTGACGATGTTCCTGGGCTGGGCGAAGCCGGTGCGAGCGCTGGTGCTGATGGGCGGCATCATCGTGCTGGGCGAGCTGGCCTGGATCGTCACCCGCAAGGACCGCGAGGCGGGCCGGCCGTCCTGGTTCGCGCTCATCGAGGGGCGCCCGCTGGCCTTCACCGTGCTCACGCTCATCGCCATCCTCATCGGCGGCGTGGCGGAGCTGCTCCCCACCATCCTCATCCAGCAGGCGGTGCCCGCGCATGGCGAGGCGCAGAAGCCGTACTCGCCGCTGGAGCTGCAGGGCCGTGACTTGTACGTCCGCGAGGGTTGCTACACGTGCCACTCGCAGATGATCCGCCCCTTCGTCGCGGAGACGCAGCGCTACGGCGACGTGTCGCGCGCGGAGGAGTTCATCTACGACCACCCGTTCCAGTGGGGCAGCAAGCGCACCGGGCCGGACCTGCACCGCGTGGGCGGGCGCTACCCGAACCTCTGGCATTACACGCACCTGATGGACCCGCGCGCGACGAGCCCCGGCTCGAACATGCCGGCCTACCCGTGGCTCGCGGAGAACACCATCAAGGTGAAGGACGCGCCCAGGAAGCTGACGCTGATGCAGAAGCTGGGCGTGCCGTACACGAACGCGGAGGTGGACGCGGCCGAGGCGCGGCAGAAGGCGCAGGGTGAGGCCATCGCCGCGGACCTGGCAACGCAGGGGGTCCAGGTGGCGTGGGACTCGGAGATGGTGGCCCTGGTGGCCTACCTCCAGCGCCTGGGCCGTGGACCGCAGGACGTGCCCGCGCCGTCGGATGTCGCGCCCACCGCGTCGGCGGCGGGCGTCCAGGAAGGGAGCCGCTGATGTACAAGCAATTCTACCAGGGGATGACGCTGGAAGAGCTGCCGCTCTTCGCGCTCGTCCTGTTCATCGCCGTCTTCCTGGGCGTGTGCGCCTGGGTCTTCGGGGCGCGCCGCAGCCAGGACTTCGACGCGCTGTCGCAGTTGCCCTTGTCGGAGCGCGGGGAGGGCGGCCATGAGTGACGAGAAGTCGCCGGTGCTCCACGTCTATGACGGCATCGAGGAGCACGACAACCAGCTGCCCAACTGGTGGCTGGCCATCCTGTGGACCACGCTCGTCTTCGGCGCGGGCTACTGGTTCTGGTACCACATCGCCGAGGCGGGCCCCGGCCAGCTGGGCGAGTACGCCGCCGAGTCCGCGGAGCACGCCCAGCGCATGGCGAGCAACACGCCTGCCTCCGACGAGCTGCTCCTGGCGCTGGTGAAGGACCCGACGTCGCTGGAGAGCGGCAAGGGCGTGTTCCAGGCCAACTGCGCCGCGTGTCACGGCGCGCAGGGGCAGGGGCTCATCGGCCCCAACCTCACGGACGGCTTCTGGCTGCACGGCAGCGCCCCCATGGCCATCCACAAGGTGGTGGCCGAGGGCGCCGTGGCCAAGGGCATGCCCGCGTGGGAGCGCACGCTGGGCGCCGAGCGCGTCAAGGCCGTCACCGCCTATCTCCTGACGCTCAAGGGCACCAACGCACCCGGAGGAAAAGCCCCGCAGGGCGAGCCCGAGACGCCGTAGTCCTCGCGCTCCACCAGGAACCCACGTCATGGCGACCGCACCTCAGCGAGACGGCCCCCCGCGCATCGACCAGTTGTCGTCCATCAACGCGGATGGCTCGCGCAAGGCCATCCATCCCTCGGACGTGAGCGGGCGCTTCATCACGCGCAGGCGGGTGATGTTCGCGGTGCTGCTCGGCATCTACGTGGCGCTGCCGTTGGTGAACGTGGGGGGGCATCCCGCCGTCCACCTGGATGTGGCGGCGCGGCGCTTCTATCTCTTCGGCGCCACGTACAACGCGCAGGACTTCTGGCGCGTGCTCTTCCTGGGCACGGCGCTGGGGTTCGGCCTGCTGTTCGTCACCGCGTGGCTGGGCCGCGCGTGGTGCGGCTGGGCCTGTCCGCAGACGGTGTTCCTGGAGGGCCTCTACCGCCCCATCGAGCGGCTCTTCGACGGGCCTCGTGAGCGGCGGCTCAAGCAGGAGACCTCCCCGTGGACGCCGCTTCGCGTGACGCGCGCGGCGGCCAAGCACGGGGCCTACGTGGGCGTGTCGCTCCTCATCGCGCACGCGGCGCTCAGCCTCTTCGTGTCCGCGGGCGGGCTGGTGTCCATGGTGTCCAGCGGCCCGGCCACGTCCCCGGTGGCCTTCACCTGGGCCATGGCCGTGAGCGGCGCGCTGTACTTCAACTTCGCGTGGTTCCGCGAGCAGCTCTGCATCGTGGTGTGTCCCTACGGCCGGCTCCAGTCGGCGATGCAGGACCGGGACTCGCTCATCGTCGGCTATGACTCGCGGCGAGGTGAGCCCCGGGGGCGGATGGTGAAGGTGCTCCCCGCGCACGCCGCGCCGCCCAGGGGCGACTGCGTGGACTGCCGCAAGTGCGTCACCGCGTGCCCCACGGGCATCGACATCCGCAACGGCCTGCAGATGGAGTGTCTGGCGTGCGCGCAGTGCATCGACGCGTGCGACGAGGTGATGGACCGGATTGGCCGGCCGCGAGGGCTCATCCGCTACGACTCGCTCAAGGGCCTGGGGAGCGAGCCCCGACGCACCCTGCGCCCCCGGCTCGCGCTGTATGGCCTGCTGTTCGTCGCCTCGGTCGTGGGGCTGGTGTGGACGCTCGCCCGCCGCGTGCCGTTCGAGGCGAACCTGCTGCGCTTCCAGGGCATGCCCTACCTCGTCGAGGAGGGGCAGGTGCGCAACCAGTTCGAGCTGCACCTGGTGAACAAGAACCCGGAGCCCACCACCTTCACGCTTTCCATCCAGGCGCCGCCGTCCGCGCGAGGCGTGATTCCGCAGTCGCAGGTGAAGCTCGGCTCGCTGGAGAGCTTCCGGGTGCCGATGTTCATCCTGGTGCCCCAGGGCAGCACCGAGGTGCCGTTCGACTTCATCGTCGAGGTGGCCGACTCCGCGTCGGGCGAGGTGAAGCGGAGGGAGGCGCGCTTCCTGGGGCCGCCGTTCAAGCCCCGTTGAGGCGACAGACGAAAATCGTGCGCGTCACCCGGGGGCCTCCGCGGATTGTGCGCGGGGCCTTTTGTCTTCCGGGCGCGCGACGTGGCACGCGCCTTGGAATGGGACGAGGGACATGGACATGCTTCCAGGAGTCCCCCGTCCGTCGCCGGAGCTGCTGGCCCGGTACAACGTCTCCGGGCCGCGCTACACCAGCTACCCCACCGCGCCGGAGTGGCGGCCGGACTTCGGACCGGAGGCGCTGGAGGCCCGGCTGCGAGTCGCCGGAGAGCAGGACGAGACCTCGCCCCTGTCGCTGTATGTCCACCTGCCTTTCTGCCACAGCCTGTGCTGGTACTGCGGCTGCAATGTGGTCATCAGCAAGGACTCGAGCGCGGCGGACCGGTACCTGGACCACCTGGTGATGGAGCTGTACCTGGTGGCCGAGCAATTGGGTCCCCGGCGCGCGCTGTCGCAAGTCCACTGGGGCGGCGGCACGCCCACGTTCCTCACCGAGAAGCAGCTGGAGCGGCTGTGGACGGAGCTGATGCGCCGCTTCACGCTGTTGCCGGACGCGGAGGTCGCCATCGAGGTGCACCCGTCCGTGACGACCTCGGGCCAGGTGTCGCTGCTGCGACAGCTCGGCTTCAACCGGCTGTCCATGGGGTTGCAGGACTTCGACCCGCGCGTGCAGGAGGCGACGAACCGGCCGCAGACGCCCGAGCGCACGCGCGCGCTCTTGGACCACGCGCGGGAGCTGGGCTTCACCGGCGTGAACTTCGACCTCATCTACGGCCTGCCGTACCAACAGCCGGAGCGCTGGGCGCGCACGCTGGAGACGGTGCTGGCGATGCGGCCGGACCGGCTGGCCGTCTACTCCTTCGCCTTCATGCCGGATGTGCTCAAGCACCAGAAGCGCATGCCCGCCGACGCGCTCCCCAGCGCCGAGGTGAAGCTGGAGCTGTTCCGCGCGGCCTACGCGGGCTTCGTGGGCGCGGGCTACCAGGCCATCGGCATGGACCACTTCGCGGTGCCCGAGGACGAGCTGGCGCGCGCCCTCTGCGAGCGCCGGCTGGGGCGCAACTTCCAGGGCTACACAGTGAAGGCGGCCTCGGACGTGGTGGCGCTGGGCAGCACGGGCATCAGCGACGTGGCGGGCGCGTACGCGCAGAACGTCCGTCCGCTGCCCGCTTACTACGAGCGCATCTCCCACGGTCGGCTGGCCACGGAGCGCGGGCTCTTGTTGACGGAGGACGACCGCAAGCGCCGCGCCGTCATCACCCAGCTGATGTGCAACGCCTGGGTGGACCTGGGCGAAGAGGGCGTGCGCGACTTCGCGCCGGAGCTGGAGCGCCTCAAGACGTTCGAGGAGGACGGGCTGCTGGTGCGCTCGGGCTCGCAGCTGGAGCTGACGGCGCTGGGGCGGCTGTTCGTGCGCAACGTGGCCATGGTGTTCGATGCCCGGCTGGCCCGGGCCGAGCGGCCGCGCTTCTCCCGGACCGTGTAGGAGGGCGGGCAGGCGGGCCTCGCGGGCGTCTGCTCCCCTGGCGTGCTCGCGAGGCAATGCGCACCTCTGCGTGGCGCCCTCGCGCGCGACGGGAGGTGGGCATGGCTGGCGGTGAGAGAAGGACCGTTCGTCGGGCCCTCGGGGCTTCATGCCTCGTGGCCACGCTGCTGGCCGCGACGCTGGCGAGCGCCGCGCTGAAGAAGGGCGAGGTGGTGCCGGCGTTCTCCGCCGAGGACCTGCGGGGCGAGCAGCACAGCAGCCAGGAGTGGCGCGGCCGGCGCACGCTGCTGGTGGTGCTCACCGACAAGGACGGCGGCGAGGCGATGCGGCGCTGGTTCGACGAGGCCGCCGCGCTGCGCGTCCCCGACTCGGTCCACCGCGCCTCGCTGCTCTCCTTCAAGCTGCCCTTCTTCGTGGGCCTGGGGACGGTGCGCGAGAAGGCCCGGAAGAAGGTCCCCGAGGCGGCCTGGTCCGACACCTGGCTCGACAAGAACGGAGACATGGGCAAGCGGCTGTCGCTGCCGTCCAGTCGCATGCCGTATGCCTTCGCGCTGGACGAGCAGGGGCGGGTGCTCGCCGCCGTGCACGGCGAGGTGGACTCCCCGGAGGCGAAGGCGCTGCTGGAACTCTTGACGCGGCCCTAGAAACACGAAGGGCGCCGCGGAGGGATTCCGCGACGCCCCGGTGCCTTCTGTCTGCTTCAGCTCAGCGCGCGGACAGGATGTCCTGGGCGCGCTTCTTGTCGGCGGAGAACGTGAAGGCGTTGAAGAGCAGGTAGTTGTTCTCGGTGTCGAGGATGCGCGGCTTCACGATGCGCAGGACGTTGATCTTGTCGTCGTTGAACTGCATGCGCTCCATCAGCCGCAGCACCTGGGAGACCAGCAGGTAGTTGTCCTGGAGCCCCATGGAGAGCACGCGCATCTTGTCGTCGGTGAAGGTCTCCCGGGAGATGGCGTCGTACCAGCGCTGGAAGGAGCTGTCGCTCATCGGCCGGACCATCGGCTCCGGCGGCGGGGGCGGCGGGCGCGGCATCACCGTGGCGAGCAGCGGGGCCTCCTCGACGTGACGGGCCACGCCGTCGAGCACGTCCTGCGCCTTGCGCACCTTGGCGCGGGTGTCACGGTCGGCCCGGTCCTCGATGTCCTCGAGCAGCTTCTCCAGGCGCGCCAGCCGCTGCGCCAGCTCCTCGCGGCCCACCACCACCAGCGTGCCCGTGGGGTTCTGCGGCGGGTAGTTCTGGCCCGGGTTGTGGCGCGGCGGGTTGTTCGGCTGCTGCGGCTGCGGCATCGGCCGGCCCGGCGGGGGCGGCCGGAACTTCTCGACGGTCGCGTCTTGGGCGAGGGAGGTGGAGGCGGACAGCAGGGCGACAACCAGCGCGAGGGCCTTCATCGGGGGCTTCCTTGTTCGTGTACTCAACATCTCGGACGGGCCGTCCCTCTTCGCATTCATTCCGTCCTGTCGACAAGGCCCCCCACCTCAAGGGGAGGGGGTTCGTTTGGACAGCACCGTTCCCTCGGGGGACAGCTCGTAGACGAGGGGAACGCCGGTCGCCAGCTCCAGCCCCACCACCTGCTCGCCGGTGAGCTGGTCCAGCTTCATGACCAGGGAGCGGTTGGAGTTGCCGTGCGCGACGACGAGGACGTTCTTGCCCAGGCGCAGGTCGCCGCCGATGGCGCGCTCGTAGAAGGGCAGCACCCGGCGGGCGGTCATCTCCAGGGACTCGCCGTTGGGCGGCGGCACGTCGTAGGAGCGCCGCCAGAGCTTCACCTGGGCCTCGCCGAAGCGCTGGGTCGCGTCCGCCTTGTTCAGGCCCTGCAGGTCGCCGTAGTGGCGCTCGTTGAGGGCCGCGTCGCGGATGATGGGGGGACGCTGGCCCAGGGCCTCCAGGATGAGCGCCAGCGTCTCCTGGGCGCGGGTGAGCACGGACGTGTAGGCCACGTCGAAGGTGAGCCCCTGGAGCGAGCGCGCGGCGAGGCGCGCCTCCTCGCGGCCCTTCTCGGTCAGGGGTACGTCCACGAAGCCCGTGAAGCGGTTCTCGTGGTTCCACAGGGACTGGCCATGACGGACGAGTGCGAGGAGGGGCATGGCCTCCTGCTAGCCCAACCCGGGTGTCACGGCCAGGGGGGCGAGCGTCGCAGCAGGGCCCCCGGCGTGTGTCCTGTCAGGCCGCGGAAATCAGAGATGAGGTGGGCCTGGTCGTAGTAGCCCGTGGCCGAGGCGATGGCGCCCCAGTCCGGCGTGGCCATCCGCCGCGAGGCCCGGAGGGCGCGCTGCAGGCGCACCACGCGCGCGTAGGCCTTGGGGCCCAGGCCCAGCACGTCCTCGAAGGCCCGGCGCAGCTGGCGCTCGCTGACGCCCAACCCTTTCGCCAGCGCGTCCACGCGGGGCAGCTCGCGGGCCTGGGCGATGACGCGCACGGCGCGGCGCACGACGTGGGCGGAAGGTGGCTCGAACACGTCACCTCCGCGCAGGCGCGCCTCGAGCGTCTCCTGGAGCACGCCGAGCTTCGCCGCCAGGCCCGGGCGCTCGTGCAGCCGCTCCCGGAGCCCGCCACCCGCCGCGCCCCACAGCGTGTCGAGGGGGATGACGCGATTGGTGAGCTCCCCCATGGGGACGCCGAAGAACGGGTAGGCCCCCGCGACCTTGAAGCGCACGGCGATGGCCAGGGGCGGCACGTCCGCGCCGCCCTTCTGGAGCGGCCTCAGCCGGGTGCCGATGACGTACGCGTCGCCGCGGGTGTCGTCGAGCCGGATGACGAGCTCGGACTCTCCATCGGGGAGGCGGACATAGGCCGGCGCCTGCTCGCCTCGGGGGACGGCGCGAAGGCCGCGCACGAAGCTGGCGAGCAGTCCCCGGGGAGCGACCTGGAGCGACGAAGGGGTCACCCGGAAAGCATGGGGTACGGTGGCGGGGGATTCAATCCACGGGGGCCAGGATGGCCGATTTCTCCAATCGGCCTCCGAGCCTCCTCCCTACCTTCGGGGCACCTCTCGCCGTTCCCTTCCGAGGAGTGCGTCCCCATGCGAGTCCATCACCTCAACTGCGGCACCCTGTGCCCCGCCAGCGCGCGCTTCGTCCTGGGCGAGGGCGGCCTGTTCACACGCGCGCGCCTGGTCTGCCACTGCCTGCTCATCGAATCGAACGACGGCCTGGTGCTGGTCGACACGGGCCTGGGGCTCGCGGACATCCAGGACCCGCGCCGGCTGGGCCAGCGCTTCATCCGCCGCAATGCGCCCAGGCTGTCGCGGGACGAGACGGCGGTGGCGCAGGTGGAGCGGCTGGGGTTCCGGCGCGAGGACGTGCGGCACATCATCCCCACGCACCTGGACCTGGACCATGTCGGTGGGCTCGCGGACTTCCCTCGCGCGAAGGTGCACGTCTTCCGGGCCGAGCACGCCGCGGCCATGGCGCCGGCGGGGCGCAGCGCGAAGTTCGGCTACCGCGCCGCGCAGTGGGCCCACCAGCCGCTGTGGACGCCGTATGACGTCCAGGGCGAGCGCTGGTTCGGCTTCGCCTCGGTGCGCGTGATTCCGGAGCTGGACACGGAGCTGCTGCTGGTGCCGCTGCTGGGGCACTCGGAGGGGCACTGCGGCGTCGCCGTGAGGACGGAGGGCCGGTGGCTGCTCCACGCGGGGGATGCGTACTTCAGCCACAAGGAGGTGCACCCCGTGTCGCCGCGCAGTCCGTGGGGGCTGGCGCTCTTCCAGCGGCTGCGCTCCACGGACAACGCCGCGCGCCTCGAGAACCAGGCGCGGCTGCGGGCCCTGGCGAGGGCGCATCCGGAGGAGGTGAGCGTGTTCTCCGCGCACTGCGCGGTGGAGTGGGAGCGCCACGCCCACGCGCCGAGGTCCTCCGAGGTCCGCGACGCCGCGGCCTGAAGGGCCCTGTCACGCCCGACGGCGACGGGCGCGGTGGAGGTCGTCGTAGAGGCCGAGGAAGAGGTGGCCTCCGAGCAGGAGCCCCTGCTGGATGTCCCGCCGGGCCGAGGCGTCGCTCGCGAAGGGCGCGTCGAGCTGGCGGTAGAACCCGTCCGCGTGCTCCTCGTCGAGCGTCGCGTGCGTGGGGTAGTGCACCACCTGGTCGGCCGTCAGCCACCCGCGCGCGACGATGCCCTGGCCCAGCTCCAGGGAGATGCCGCTGAACAGGTCCTCGATGATGCCGAACACGGCGAGTCCGGTGTGCGTGGACTCGAAGGCGGCGATGCCCGTCAGCGCGACGTTGAACTTGCGCACCTCCGGCCAGGACGTGTCGTCGTGGAGTCCATCGAGCGAGGCCCCGAGCCGCTCCAGAAGCGCGAGGAAGGTGTGTTCGTGGCCGTGGGAGAGCGTGCCCCGGCCGTGCTCGTCGAAGACGTTCTCCACCAGCGGCAGGCGCAGCTCGGGCCGGGGGAGCCGGCTGGCGAGCACGGCCATGGGCCGCGTGAAGTGCGCCACCGCGGCGAAGAACTGACGCTGCGTCTCGACGAAGTCCCCCCGCTCGAAGGTGCCGTCGCGCAGCGCGCGCAGGTAGGCGGAGGACTCCCGCGCGTTCCACTCGGCCTTCAGCGCGCCGATGTGGTGGCGCAGGTTCAGATTTCGGAGGAGGGAAGGTGCACCCATGCCGGGGACCCTTTAAGTCGGGTGAGGTCGAGAGAGTAAACGGTGCACACCGCGTCGGGGGAAACCCCTTGTCCCCGCAGCCAGCGGACGTGGTCCTCCAGGCGCTCGTCGATGACGAAGCAGGCGAGCGGCTGGGGGCTGTGCGCGGCGAGCTCCTCGCCACAGGTCCTGAGGTAGTGCCCCCATCCCCGGGTCCACGCCGAGGGCGGCGCGGCCAGGTGCACGAGCGGCCAGGGGGCTTGCGTCGACATCAACTGGAGGTCCTTGCTCCCGGAGGTGGTGCACCACCCCGCGCCCTGGAGCCGGCGGGACGGTGCGGGGCCGAGCACCAGCCCCTCACCTCGTGGACACCCGGGTGCGTCCGCCAGTTCCAATGTGGCGAGGCGGGCGGGCGGCGTGAAGTAGAGCGCGAGCCGGCTCTGGGGGCGCCCCATCCGCAGCGGGTTCCAGCCCCGCGCGGTGCGCATGACGTCGCCCCGAGCGCCTCGCATGGCGGCGCCGTAGAGGAACCGGATGCCGCGCAGGGCGGGGATGCGGAACAGGTGCGTGAGCCCGCGGAGGATGAGCCCTCGCGCCAGCCCCGAGCCGCGCGCGTGGGGCGCCACCTTGAGGTCGCAGATGTAGAACCCGGGCAGGGCGCGGGTGCCCCGGTGGACCTGCCGCAGGATTCCCGTCACCGAGCCGAGCAGCTCCTCTCCGCGCAGGGCGAGCAGGAAGTACGCCTCCCCCATGGACGAGAAGAAGGGGTGGTACTGGGGGCCATGGTCGATGAAGAAGTGGTCGGCGCCGTCGGCGATGGGGTACTCGATTCCGCGCTCCAGCTCGCGCAGCCGTTCGACGTAGGGCCCGAGCGTGTCGGGCCGGAGCACCACGTAGCGGATGCCGCTCATGGGCCCGACGTCCGTCGGAAGCCGACCTCGACGCGCTCGTAGAACAGGCTGCGGTCCTGGGCCTGGAGCCTCGCGCCGAGCGCGTCGTCGAACTCGAAGGCGGGGGCGAAGAAGCGCCTCAGGTCGCGCTGGTTGTTGAGCTGGCGCAGCAGCACGGCGCAGCCGGGGCGGGCCTGCTGGGACAGGAGCGTGGCCCACTGCTCGACGAGCGTGTCATCGGACCAGTCGAAGATGTTGGACAGGGAGATGACGTCGAAGCGGCCCAGGTCGGGCACGTCCGGCAGCGAGCCCTGCACCAGGGAGACCTGGAGCGGCGCGGTGGCGCACAGGTAGCCGGGTGCGTCGCCGGGACGGTAGGCGCCGAGCAGCACGTGCTGCAGATACGGATTGCGGCAGGCGTCCTCACGTCGGAGCCCTCGCTCGAACAGGGCCTGGAAGTAGCCGGGATAGGAGCCGGGGCGGGCGTGCTGGGTGGCCGCGGGACCGAACATGGCGTGCAGGAACGGGTCCGCGAACGCGAGCTGGAAGGCCACGGGCCAGTAGTGCGACGCGAACCAGCCCGCGCGCAGCGCTTCGCGCTCCGACTCGGGGACACCGGGGTCGAAGAACGTGTTGAGCTCGCGGCGAGGGGCCACGAACTCCTCCACGAAGAGGCGCAGCGTGCGGAACAGCCCCTCGAACTCGCCGCGCTGGTTCAGCCCCGCGGCGTCGTTGGAGAGCACGTTGAAGTGCTGGGGCGCGGCGGTGCCCAGGCAGCGGGCCTTCTCCTTCACGTGCTCCAGTTGCCTCGGGTTGAAGTCGAAGCCCACCAGCTCGAGCGTGGGGTTGTCGCGCGCCAGCGTCAGCAGGGTGCAGCCGCCAGAGGCGACGGTGAGGAGCGCGCGGGCCCGGGTGTGCTCGATGAGCGCCTGCTCCAGCGCCGGGTCTTCGCGGACGACGGCGAACTTCAGACGGGGGAGAGGTGCGCTCAAGGCCTGTGCGGGGGCGAGGGTTGCTTCGACTCGGAGCGGGATTGTAAGTCATCAGGACGCGCCATGCCCACGCCCTCCGCACCCCTGTCTCCCGAGTCCCTGCGCGAGCTGGAGCGGGTCGACGCCCGTCACCTGCCTCGGCTCGTCCTGTTCCTCCTGCTCCAGGGCGTTTCGGCGTGGCTCGTCGTCCTGCTCGCGAGGCAGGGCGACTCGGGGGCGAGCTGGCTCGTCCGGATTCCGCTCTACCTGGTCTCGGCCGCCGCGCTGCATGGCATCAGCCTGTTCACCCACGAGGCGGTGCATGGTGGGTTGTCCTCGCGGCCCTGGCTGAATCGACTGGGCGGGATGCTGTGTGCCTGGCCGGTGCTCCAGAACTTCGCGGCCTACAAGGTGTTGCACCTGCGGCACCATCGGGACCTGGGCGGTGGCCTGGACCCCGACCACTACGCGAACTACACGGGGCGGCGCTGGCTGGAGCTGGCGATGCACCTGGGCCGGCTGCTGCTCGGCTATCCCGCGTACATCACGATGATTCCCATCCTGGGCTTCAAGCACGGCACGCCGTCGGAGCGGCGGTGGATTGTGTTCGAGGTCGCCATGGTGCTCGTGGCGGGTGTGCTCGCGGCGCGCTTCGTGCCGTGGCAGGTGTTGCTGCATGCGTGGGTGCTGCCCATGGTCATCATCAACACGCTGGTCAACATCCGGGGCATGAGCCAGCACACCTTCCTGACGGAGAGCCATCATCCGGTCCGGGGCTCGCGCTCCATCCTGTCCAATCCGGTGACGCGCTTCTTCATGTGCAACGAGAACTACCACCTGGAGCACCACCTGTATCCGCGGGTGCCCTGGTACAACCTGCCCGCGCTGCACCAGTCCCTGCGGGCCGAGCTCGTCGCGCAGGGCGCGCCCTTCATCCCGTCGTACTTCTCGTTCGTCCGAGGCGTGCTGAGTGGCTCGCTGATGCGAGAGGCCCGGCGCGCCGCGTCCCCGGATGTCTGAGCGTCCCTATCTGCACGAGGGGCTGCTCGCGGGCTTCGGGGGGGTGCTGTCGTGTGGGCTCCTGGTCGTCGCCGGAGCGCGCTCGGCGGTCTTCCTCCAGGTGCTCGGCGCGACGCTCCTGTTCATCCTCGCGGTGGCGGGGCTGTCGCGCCTGGAGCGCTGGGGGCACGTCTTCCGCGTCCGGTTGCTGTTGGCCTACGGAGCGACGTTCTTCTTCTATGCGTCGGTGAAGGACACCATCCCCGCGCTCGGGCTTCCGACGCGGGATGCCGTGTTGTTCGGCGTGGACGCGTGGGTGTTCGGTGGGAGCACGCCGTCGGTGTGGCTGCAGCGCTGGAGCTCGCCGGCCGTGAACGACGTGTTCAGCGCGAGCTACCTGTCGTTCCACGTCTATCTGCACCTGGCCATGGCGTGGGCGGTGGTGGGGCCGCGTGTGCGCGCGGAGGCGTTCTTCGGACAGGTCTTCTCCGCCTACGTGCCGGGGCTCGTGGGGTACTACCTGGTGCCCGCGGTGGGGCCCGTGGCGGCGTATCCCGAGCTGTTCACCGTGCCGGTGGAGGGAGGATGGGTGACGGGGCTGAACGCGGCCGTCGTGGCTCACGGCTCGTCGACCTTCGACCTGTTCCCCAGCCTGCACGTGTACATCACGCTGGTGTTGCTCGCGCACGACAGGCTCGCGCATCCGTGGCGCTTCCGGGGGATGTTGCCGGTGGCGGGTTTGCTCTTCGTCTCCACGCTGGTGCTGCGCTACCACTACGCGGTCGACCTGCTCGCGGGCGTCGTGTGGTTCGTCGTCTTCCGCGCGCTGTATCCGCGACTGCTGGGTGTGTGGGAGTCCTGGCGGCGCGGGAGCGGAGTGGCGCCCGCGGCGGTGATTCCGCCGGGGTGACGAAGGCGCGTGCGTCGCGCTGTCACACGGGTGGAGGCGCATTGACGAAATGTCCCGCGAGGCCCGGGCGTTGAGCCCGCAACCCCCTGGAATCGCGTCAGGGGTGGCTTGGAACGACATGTGAAGAGGAGGGGAGGCAACAGGAGGAAGCCCCATGGCCCGGTGTCGCCCGTCCAGTTCCCGCCCGACTCTCCCCACCTTCACGTTCCTGGAGCACAGCGCGCGAGGGATGCTGCGTCAGGAGGTCCTGGACTTCATCCTCGACCACGGCTTGCGGGTCCGCGCGGCGGGGGCGACGCACGTCACGGTGCTGGAGCGAGACCTCTCGCGGGCCCTGCGTGACTCGTCCCTCGCGCGGCAGGCGCGTGGCTGGATTGTGTTGGTGAGTGACGACGAGCGCCTGCTCACCTGTTACCGCCGCGCGGACGCGAGCAGCTTCCTGCGCCGCAAGTCGAAGCACCGCCTCAATGGTGGACGGCCTCACCGCGACACGGGCTGGCGCAACGCGGAGGGCCGACGTGGTGTGGGGCGCGCGAGCCATGCCGGCTCATGAGGTGGGAGCTGGCTCGCGAGGGATGGCGATGGCCCGGCCGCTCAGGGTGATGACCTGGGCCGCGATGCGAGCGCGCTCGACACTGTCAATCAGGTAGCGGGGGCTCGCCCCTGACCCGGGCGGGAACAGGCAATGGAGGACGTCATAGCCGATGTGCCTGGAGATGAAGGTCTCCAGGACCTGGGCGTGCCGCTCGAGCAGCTCGGTCAGGGGCGGCCACCCGAGTGCTCGCAACCGCAGGATGTCCTCTGCGTCCTCCGGTGCCCCATGGGCTTTGTCATCCTGGGCGTAGTCTTCATAGGAGGACGCCACGCTCGCGACGAAGGTCTCCGCGCTCACGGAGATTTCATATTCCACGATGGGCAACGTCGGATGCCCGCGCCCGTAATCGAACTCGCGGAAGTACAGCCACGTCCGAGGCACCTCGCGGTCGGCGATTCTGCAAAGCATGGGTCCCCGGGGCATGACGTTGTCTGCGTGCGGGCGGCTTTAGCGGGGTTGGCCGCCTCGGGAAAGGTCGCGCTGCTTCACATTCGGGGTGTCCGGTGAAGGGCACCCTGGAGGTCGGCGCTGCGCCAGAAGGGGGACTCCGGAAGGAGAGGGCAGTCGTCCTCGTACCTCCAGGAGCCTCGCATGCCCCGCACCGCGCTCTTCGATTCGTTCCGCCAGACCACCCGGAAGGCGCTCGCCGCTTCCACCTCGCGACGCGAGGTCACCCTGCCGTCCGAGGCCCGGCGCGGCTTGGACCGTCGCTCCGTGCTGAAGGGGCTGACGGCCCTCGGGCTGGGGTTCGCCGTCGGGAGCGCGCGGGCGCAGGAGGCGCATGCGCTCCCGTCGCCGCGGGTGGGAATCATCGGCGCGGGGCTCGCCGGACTCGCGTGTGCCTACGAGCTGCGGCGCGCGGGCGTCATCGCCACGGTGCACGAGGCGAGTGAGCGCACCGGCGGCCGGGTGTACTCGATGGGCGGCG
Organism: Myxococcus fulvus; assembly: GCF_900111765.1. Next base: position 253,544 of record NZ_FOIB01000002.1, on the reverse strand, counting down.
CGTTCGGCGGGCCCGTCACGTTCCCGGGACAGGTCGTGGAGCGGGGTGGCGAGTTCATCGACTCCGGACACACGACGATGCTGGGCTACGCGCGCCAATTCCAACTGGAGCGCGAGGACCTCGCGCGGTTCCACGGTGAGGTGACGTACTTCTTCGGAGGCCAGCGGTACACGGAGGCCGCCATCCTGGCGGAGTACTGTCCGCTCATCGCCGCCATCCGCCAGGACCTGTCCCGGCTCTCCGAGGCCCCCACCGCCGCGCGGCATACGCCGGTGGACCGCGCGTTCGACCTGATGGACCTGATGACCTACCTGGAGTCCCGCGACGCGGGGCCCCTGATATCGGCCGCCATCATCGCCGCGTACGAGGCGGAGTATGGACGGACGGCGGACACGCTGAGCTGTCTCAACCTGTTGTTCCTGATTGGGACGGAGCAGTGTCGCCGCTTCGAGCCCTATGGCGAGAGCGACGAGCGCTACCGGTTGCTCGGCGGCAATCAGCAGATTCCTCGCGAGCTGGCCGCGCGCCTCCCCGGTCAGGTCCGCTTGGGCGAGCGACTGGAGGCCGTGCGGAGGACGCCCGCGGGCGCACTGGCCCTGTCGCTGCGGCGGAGCTCCTGGAGCTTCACCGCGACCTATGACGTCGTGGTGCTCGCCGTGCCCTTCACCGTGCTGCGGCGTGTGGCGCTGGATGGCTCGCTGGGCCTGCCGCCCTGGAAGAGGAAGGTCATCCAGGAGCTGGGCTACGGCACCAACGCGAAGATGATGGTGGGCTACCAGGGACCGGTGTGGCGCGCGGGCGGGGGCAGCGGCGCGACGTACTCGGATTTGATGCACCACCAGGCGACGTGGGAGACGAACCCGAGCCGGGCCACGACGAGGGACGCGGTGCTGACGGACTACGCGAGCGGAGAGCGCGGCGCCGCGATGGACCCGGGCAACGTGGCGCTGGAGGCCGAGCGCTTCGTGGCGGCGATGAACCGGGTGGTGCCAGGCACCGCGAGCGCGGTGAAGCGCGGCGTGGACGGGCGCATCCTCGCGCACCTGGAGCACTGGCCGAGCTCCCCGTTCGCACTGGGCAGCTACACGGCCTACGGCCCGGGGCAGTTCACGAGCCTGGCGGGCTACGAGGCGCCCCCCGTGGGCAACCTGTTCTTCGCCGGCGAGCACACCAGCTCGTTCTACGAAGCCCAGGGTTACATGGAAGGCGCGGCGGCCTCGGGCCGGAGCACCGCGGCGGCCATCCTGGCGGAGGCGCGAATCGCGGCCCTCGGCTGACGCGCACGGGCGAAGGCGGAGCGCCGCTGCCTCCGCTTCGCGCCGCCAGTGTCTCGCGCGTCCGGCGACACGCTGGGACGAAGGCGCGCTCCCAGCCGCGTTCACGGGCTCAGCGAGGACTCACGCCGAGGGCGACAACCCGGCCGTCATGGCCGAAGAGGCGCCCCCGGCGCGACGATGTCCGTCGGGAGACTACGGCGTGGCCGACGCGCGGCGCGGCGAGGTCAGCTCGCGCTGCATGGTGTCGTCGCCCACGAGCACGCCATCGGCGAACAGGGTCCGCTCGTTGGGGCCGAGCGACTCGAGCTCCTCGGCCGTGCCCAGCTTGAGGTTGTAGACCTTGCCGTCGTACGGCACGCGCTCGGTGGCGGTGATGAAGGCCGTGCCGGACTCGGTGCGCACCTGGTCCTTCACCTGGACCTTGTCCGCGGGCACCACGAGCCCGGAGGTGAGCAGCACCGGGTGCTTCTCCGTCAATCGCACGTCGTGGCCCTGGTCATCGCGCAGCCGCACCAGCGGCTTGGGCTCCCGCCCGAAGATGAAGTCCTGCACCGTCAGCACCCGGCCGCTCGCGTTGGAGCGGACCTTGTCGCCCACCTTCAGCGTCTCGATGGGCGCCCGCGTTCCGTCGGCGAGCGTCACCTTCGTGCCCTCCGCCATGCAGCTGTTGAGCACGTTGAGGTTGAAGGGGTTGGTGGGCAGCGCCGCGCTCGTGAAGGTCGTCAGACGCGGCACCGCGGCGGCGCCGCCACACTGCGCCATCGAGTAGAGGGTCATCGACATCACCACGGGCTCGTTGACGATCTTCTCCATCGTGCAGCCCGTGCCACCGCTGGCCGTCGTGTTCTGCGACAGGTTGACCAGCCGCTGGATGGTCGCCGTCTTCCCATTGATGACGAACAAGTCCGACAGATCCGCGAGCGTCGTGCAGGTGCCGCCCGAGTCCGTCTTGATGAGGCGCATCCGCGTCGTCGTCGGGCCGTTCTTCATCGCCTGGATGGTGCACGGCTGCGACATCGCGCCCGCGTCGAACGTGAGCTGCGTGGGGACGTAGATGTTGGTGATGTCGAAGGCCTGCCCCGTCTGGAACGGGAAGTAGGCCGCGGGGTCTCCCGTCCAGGGGGTGCCCGTCTTGCGCAGCGCCAGCCCCACCGGCTGCTGGGGGTAGGGCGCCAGCGTGCCCTGGGCGTTGGTCACCATGGCGTAGTCACAGTCCGCGCCACCGCGAAGCTGACACGTGGTGAGGTTGATGTTCGAGCGGGGCTCGTTGCTCGCGAAGCGGGGGTGGTCCAGCGTGAAGCTCACTGGCTCGGGCGTCAGCGTCGTGTCCAGGCTCGCGAACGAGACGTGCTCCTCGCCCGTCTGGTCGTTGTGCGCCACCATCAGCGACTCCACGACGACCTTGCTCTCCGGCGCCATCGACGGCCGCACCGACACCGCAGTGTCGTCGAACGTCTTGCCGTCGTTGTGCTCCTCGTTGGCGCTCTTGGCCAGCACCGTCAGCTTCTTGCCGGACAAGTCGCTGTCGTACGCCGTCACGTCCGTGAAGACGTGCGTCGCGCCGCCCGCGCACGTGGCGTAGGGGTTGAGGATCAACGAGGGCCGATTGTCCTGCGCCTTGTCCGCCTGCTGCGCCTTGCCGCCACCCACCGTGCGCGAGTCGTTCACGTGGATGAAGTGGTCGCAGTCCCAGTCCGTGGGCTTGGGGGCCGGGCCTCCCCGCACCGCCTTGGCCCGGGCGATGTCCAGCGTCTTCAGCGCGCGCGCGAAGTCACGGGCCACCGTCGGCCCCGGCGTCTCCTGCCCGCCCTGGGCGACCTGCGCCGCGGCCGCCTCTTGCAGCCGGTGGCGCGCGTACGCGTACTGGTCGTCATCGGCCAGGTCCAGCACCACGAAGTCCTCGTGAGGCGGGCGCTTCTGGAAGGCCGCCATCACGACCTCGCGCTGCTCCTCGATGCTCTTGGGCTTGGGAGTGGGCTTGATGACCCACGGACACCCGGGCAGCAAAGACAGGCATCCTGCGAGAACGACGAGACGTGTCGCGATGCGACTGTGCGTCAAATCCATGGGCTCCCCCTCAGAGCGGGCCTGGTCGAGCCCGGACAAACACTGTCATACGCTCCGTGTTGAAAAGTCAACGAATGACAAGTCATCGGTCTCGCTGGTCAGCCGCGACCCGGCCTGTCACATCGCGAGCCTTGCCGGGTGCGACACGCGCGGCGGGTGGAGCGCCGGGGGACTCCAGGGGTAGGTGGCGCCACGTGGGCGTTGACTCCCCGCGGCGCATGAGGGACGGGGTGGATATGGCGCAGCAGAAACTCCTCGTCCCGCATGAGGTCGCGGGAGAGCGGCTGGACCGTTTCGTCTCCAAGCACGTGCCCGGCTTCTCGCTGGAGCGAGCCCGCGCCCTCATCGAGTCGGGCGGGGTGCGCATCCGCGGCAAGAAGTGTCAGCCCACGCGCAAGCTGTGGGGCGGCGAGGAACTGGAGCTCGAACGTCCGGAGCCCAAGGCCCCCACGCGTCCGCCCGTCGAGGGGCCCGCGCTGACGGTGCTCCATGACGACGCGGCCCTGGTCATCATCGACAAGCCGCCCGGGCTCGTCGTGGAGCCGGAGGGCCGCGCCGCCTCCGTGGTGGACCTGCTCGCCAGCCAGCGCCCTCCCTTCGACGTGGAGGGACAGGCGCTGCCCGGCGTGGTGCACCGGTTGGACCGGGAGACCAGCGGATGTCTGGCCTTCGCGCGCACGGACACCGCGGCGGCGGCGCTCCTGCGCGCCTTCCAGCAGAAGCAGGTGGACAAGCGCTACCGGACGCTCGTCCTGGGCCACCCGCCGGAGCAGGGGCGCCTGGAGGGGCCCTACACGAGAGACCCCAGGGACCCACGCCGCTTCACCACCCGCGTGCACTCCGCGCGCAGGGCGGCGCTCTCCTTCGAGGTGCGCGAGCGCTTCGAGGGGGCCGCGCTCCTGGAGGTGGACCTGGACACGGGGCGCACGCACCAGATTCGCGTGCAGCTCTCCGAGGCGGGCTTCCCGGTGCTGGGGGACTCGCTCTACGGCACCGAGGTCGCCCGCGAGCACCCCGCGGCGAAGGTCCTGGGCCGACAGGCGCTCCATGCGTTCCAACTGGAGCTGCCGGGCCCGTTGAGCGGGGACCTGGTGCGAGTCCAGGCCGCGCTTCCGGAGGACTTCCAGCGCGCCCTGGAGCTCTTGCGTCGCTGACCGAGCCGGGCCCCCAGCTTCGACGGGGAGCCCGGGCCGTCGGGGACTACTTCGGGTCCACCACGAGGACCATCCAGCGGTCCGTGGAGTGGTCGATGCGCACGTTGGCGGCGCCCGCCTCCTGGAGCTGCTGCACGATGCCTTCCAGGAAGGTCAGGTGCTCCTTGGGCGCGTCCACGAAGACGTTCTTGGGGCCGTTGCCCTTGGCCTTCGGCTTCTTGGCCGGGGCGGCGGCGCCGTTGAGGGCCTCCGGGTTGGCGGCGGCCTTGAGCTGCAGGGCGGCGTCATCGATGGCGGGCTCGGACGCGCTCTCCACCTCGGCCTCGGGCTCTTCGGTCACCACCGGGGCGACGGCGGCCACCTCCTCCTCGGCCTCCGCGCGCAGCTGGTTGAAGGTCTTCAGGTTGATGGTCGCCCCGAACTTCGTCTTGAAGGACTCCAGCGCGTCCTTGCTGCTGATGTCCGGCTGCTGGCGGAAGAGGGTGAGCAGGAACGCGTGTCGCTCCTGGGTCTGCTCCTGGGACGTCCTCGGCATCTTCTGTGCTCCTGTGAACCGTGAAGGGCGGCGCACCCTAGCCGACCCCTCCCGAGGAGAAAAGGTGGTCGGATGTCTCTGCGTGGACGCTCGACGCGGGCCTCCACGCCTCCGGCTGTCTCGTTATTCGCGAGGTGCGGGTGGCGGCTCGTCCGGCCCCGGGGCGAGCAGGGGGCCAGGGCCCCGTGGCCGTCGGCGAAGGGCGCGGAGGATGGCCAGGATCCAGAGTCATGGAGACCGCTGCCGAGACGAGCCGCTCCGCCCCCGCGTCGCCGTGGGTGGACATCTCCGTGCCACTGCGCGACGGCATGGTGCACTGGCCGGACAACCCTGAGGTGCGCATCACCCGCTCGCAGGATTTGGACAAGGGGGACGACGCCAACGTGTCGGACCTGTCCTTCGGTGCGCACTCGGGCACCCACGTCGACGCACCCGTGCACTTCGTCAAGGGCGCCGAGGGCGTGGACGCGCTGTCCTTCGACCGGCTGATGGGCGTGGCCCGCGTGCTGGAGATTCGCGACGCGCGCGCCATCCAGGTGGAGGAGCTGAAGGCCCACGCAATCCAGCCGGGGGAGCGGCTGCTCTTCAAGACGGCGAACTCCGCGCGGCGGTGGCCCTCCAGGCCCTTCCAACCCGACTTCGTGTACCTGTCGCTCGCGGGGGCGCGCTATCTGGCGGAGCTCGGCGTGCGCACGGTGGGCATCGACTACCTGTCCATCGGTAGTCCGGACGAAGGCGTGCCCACGCACCGCGCCCTGCTGGACGCGGACATCTGCATCATCGAGGGACTGGATTTGTCCCAGGTTCGCGAGGGGACGTACGAGCTGGTGTGTCTGCCGCTGCGAATCGCGGGGGGCGACGGGGCTCCGGCGCGCGCCATCCTTCGCGCGCGCTGAAGTGCCCGGTTCAGGCGGAGGGGGCGCGGCGCTTGCGGCGCAGGAAGAAGGCGAAGCCCATCACCGTCGGCAGCATCATGCCCCCGCCGACCATCATCTTGACCCGGTGCCGCTGGGGCAGGGCCTGGGCGTAGAAGGGGCGCTCGGCGCGGACCTTCGCGAAGTTCGGCTCCAGGCACGATGCTCCGAAAGACCACCACACGTCGTCGATGCGCGCGCCGTTGCGGATGTACGTCAGGTACAGGCGCTCGAACATGGCCTGGTCCCGGTTGGCGACGTGGAGCGCGGCGTGGCACAGCATCATCGCGTAGGCCTGACTGCGCGGAGGCAGCAGCTCCGCGCCGCGCTGGGCGAGCCGCGCCGCCACGTGCCGGTAGTGGAAGCGCTCGGTGAGGGGAGGGCCGTGGAGGGCCGCGAGCCGCTGCTCCTCCGCGCCCTGGAGCGACGCGCGGGGGAACATCGCGCGGAGCCGCAGCTCGTCCTCGGTGGCGTCCCCCTCCTCGTCGTCCCGGTCATAGCGGGAGACGTCATAGTTGCCGTCGACCCAGCCCCAGTCCGGCGCGGCCTCGGTCCCCAACAGGCGCATGCCCTCGGAGCGCGCGAGCCTCGCCGCCGCGAAGAGCGCCTCCGCCCGGTCCAGGTCGTCCCATGCGCTGTCGGCGCGCCGCAGCGCCTCCACGTACTGGCGCGCGGCGTCCTCCATCGCCGTGCCGCGGAAGGCCGCCAGGGCCTCGTCGTGCCGGCCCTCTCGCAGCAGCCGCCGCGCGAGCAGCAGGTGGAGCCGCTCGGGCATCCCGAGCGACGAGTTGCTGGACGCGATGCTGTCGGGTGACTCCGGCTCCGACTCCGGCACCAGGTCGCAGTGGGTCTTCTCCGTGCGCGGGTGGGTGGCCGCGAAGCGCTGGAGCTCCTCCAGGCTCAACGTCCGCTCCGCGACGTAGGCGACGTCCGGCCAGGAGCAGCCCGCCCACAGCCGCTCGGCGGCGCGGGTGAACTGGCCCTGCGTCAGCGCGAGCACGCCACGCTCACCCTCCGCGCGGCACAGGGGGCGGGAGGTGTCGTCCAGGTACCAGTCATGCCACCACTCCCGCTCGGGGAGCCCGCGCACGGCCTCGGCCAGGTACGTCTCCGCGGAGGATGCGTCGCCCCGGCGCAGCGCGAGCTTGGCCTTCACCCAGGAGGCCAGCGGTGTCTGCTCGGAGGCGACGAAGCGCTCGGCCAGGTCGAAGCGGCCCGCGCGCCAGGCGCCCGCGGCCAGCCGGTCCGCGCCCGCGAGGTTCGGCACCGAGGCCAGCGCGTCCAGCACCGCGCCGAGCCCTCCGGCCGAGGGCTCCTCGTTCCACGCGGACTCGCGACCGCGCGTCCACACGAAGGTGGCCATGAGCCGCTGCGCCAGCGGGTCCTTCAGCGCGACCTGGAGGCGCTCGGGGTTCCGGGCGAGGGCTCGCGCGACGAAGAGCAGCGAGACCTCCGCTCCGCCGCTGCCGTGCGCGGCCTGCTCCGCGTACAGGTGGATGGCGCCCACGTCGTCCCCGCGCTGGAGCAGCACGCGCGCCTGCATGCCCAGGCTGGAGACCGCGAGGCCCAGCGGGTCGTCGAAGCCCTCGCGGACCAGCTGTCGGGTGAGCTCGAAGCCGTGCTTCGCGTCGTCCTCGAAGCCGGCGCCCGCGTTGCGGCCCAGCATGTACGCGGCGAAGGTGGAGAAGCGGCGGCGCTCCTCGGCGGGCAGCGCGAGCACCTCGAGGAAGCGCGCCCGCGCCGTCACCGCGTCTCCGGCGGTGAAGGCCTTGGCGCCGGCCTCGTACAGCGCGGTCTCCCGGGCTCCGCCGCCCTGACGCGCGTCGGGGGGCTCGTCGTGGAACTCGTTCACCGCGAACACGTCCGAGGGCTTCGGCAGGAGCCGGTGGGCCTCGAGCGCGAAGAGCCCACCAGGCAGCTCGCCCAGCGTGAGCGCGCGGTCGGCGAGGAGCCGGTCCTGGAAGCCGGGGCCACAGGCCTTCGCGGAGCGGACGGGTGTCAGACAGACCAGGATGACCACGGCGGACAGCAGGCTACGGAGCCACAAGGGACACCTCGCTTCCCCGCACGAAGCCGACGACGCGTCGCTCGCCGGCGCGCAGGCGGGGAGGCTTGCGCGCCACGAGTGAGCTCCCCCGCGGGGCATAGCCGCCCACGCCGTCGAGGACCTCCAGGTTTCCAGAAAGGGTGAGCCGGGCTGGCGCCTCGCCGTCCACGCGGCCCGTGTTCTCGAGGACGATGTCGAGCGTGCCTCCGCCCGCGTCCACCAGCCGGGGCTCCACGCGGAGCGTCAGCGGCTCCTGGCGGATGACGGCGCTCAGCGTGGACGGGCTCCAGGCCTCCGAGTCACCCGCGTGGCCCCACCGGAACCACACGAGCCCCTTCACGCCCTCCACCGGGCGCGCGCGCAGCTCCGCGAGGAAGCGCGAGACGTCTCGGGGCTCGGAGATGAGGGGCGTGCCGTCGCGCAGGCGCACGCGGTAGGTGGGCAGCGCGACGTGGAAGGGTTTGCGCGTGGTCTGGGCCCAGCGCTCGATGAAGCCGCGCGCCTCCTCGGGGGTGAAGAGGGTGGGGGCGCGGATGGCGTGCACCTGGACCACGAGGTCGTCGGGGATGGATGTCAGGCGCTCCAGCTCGGGCGAGCCGGCCCACGTGGGGAGCGCGGTGATGGACAAGGACAGCTCGCCGAGCAGTCGTCGCTCACGCGCGAGCCAGTCCGCGTACTCGGGCAGGGCGGTGGTGGCACAGTCGTGGTCCAGCTCCACGCCGCGCACGCGCACGCCGCGCGCCTTCCAGTCCCGGGCGATGGAGGCGACCTCCTCCAGGGAGATGCCGTCGAGGGGCGCGGTGCCATCCACCCGCATCACGGCCACGACGTCCCGCCCCGTCCTCGCGAGGGCCGCGACATCCACCGAGATGGAGACGGGGGTGCGGGTGCCGCCGGAGCGCTCCCTCGCGAGCACGCGCAGCGCGCCCAACTCCGAGGGCATCCGCGTGAGGGACTCGACGAGCGTCGGGCTCCAGTCTCGTTGCCACACGTAGGCCTCGTGCCCGAGCGGCGGCGGCGGCGCGCGCGTGCAGCCGAGCATGAGGCACAGCCCCATGAACGCGATGCTCGCGAGTCGGCGCGACGAAGACAGAAGTGGGAAGCGCATGGCGAGACGACACGCATCGCTGGAAGGGATGCGACGTCAATGGTGCCACAACCGAGGCGCGCAAGCTGCGCGCGCGTGCGCACGGTTTTGTCTCGCGTCGTGAGACTGCGTGGAGCCCCAGGGATTCGTGGCCGCACGAGCGAGGAGGCGAGCACGTCGCTCGGGATGGACCCGTCAGTTGGGCGGTGGCGGCGGGTTGCTGTGGTCGCAGTGCAGGAGGGAGGGCGGGTCGAAGCAGGTGAGCCGCTGGTCGTTCATCGTGCAGACGCCGCGGGGCGTGTTGGTGCAGCGCACCTCCGTGCGGCTGGCCTTGCAGTCGAAGCCGCACGCAATCGCCTCGGAGGCGTTGAGGCAGCGGGCCCCGGGCATGGCCTGCGCGTACTCGTGGATGACGCTGTCAGGCGGGTCCCAGCAGACCAGCTTGCCGAAGTGCGTGTCGCAGATTCCGTAGGGCGTGGAGTTGCACGCCACCTCGCCATTGAAGATGCGGCAGTTGAAGCCGCAGTCGACCTTGCCGCGCACCGCCTTGCACTCGGGGCGCACTGGCGTGCGGGGCGGATGCTGGATGGCCACCCGGGGCGGGTCCCAACAGTGGACCTCGTCGCGGATGACCTGACACGTCCCGTAGGGGGTCTGGGCGCAGCCCGCCTTGGAGCCGCTGGTCCTGCACTGGAAGCCGCACAGCTCGCGCCCCTGGGCGGTGATGCACTGGGGCCTGGGCTGTTCCGGAGGCGGCTTGGGCTCGGGCGTGACCTGGGTCGGCGTCGGCGGTGCTGCGCTCAACAGCATCAGGGCAATCAAGGGGAGCATGTCGCCCCCCGACGAACGCCACCGCCATTTATTCAAACGGTCGGCTGTATGGCCGCTCCGCGCTCAGCGGGCCCGGGAGCCCTGGGGACGCGAACCACCGGGACGACGCGGACCGCGGGGCGCGGGGGCCTGGGACTCACGCGGCGCGTCGTCCAGCTCGCGTCCATCCCGTTCCTCGGTGCGCTGACGTCGAGCGGCCTCGGCGGGAGTCTCCGGAGGAACGAGCGCGTGCGGGCCACGGCCGATGAGGTCCGCGCGGCCGGCCTGCTTCAGGGCCTCGCGGGCCAGGGGCCAGTGCTCGGGGTTCCAGTAGAGGAGCAGCGCCTTCTGGAGGCGCTTCTCGCGCAGTCCCTGGGCCGTGTAGACGGGCTCCATCTTCAGCGGGTCGATACCGGTGAAGTACATCGCCGTCGCCATGGCCATGGGGGTGGGGATGAAGTCCTGCACCTGTCGGGGGCGCTTGCCGTTCTTCTTCAGCCACAGCGCCAGGTCCACCATGTCCTCCAGGGTGGAGCCCGGGTGTCCGCTGATGAAGTAGGGGATGTCGTACTGCTCCTTGCCGGCCTCCTCGCTGGCGCAGGCGAACATCTGCTGGAAGCGCTCGAAGCTCTCGATGCCGGGCTTCTTCATCTTTTCCAGCACGCGCGGCGAGACATGCTCGGGCGCGACGGAGAGCTGTCCGCCCACGTGGTGCGCGGCGAGCTCCTTGACGTACTCGGGGGAGCGCTCGGCCAAATCGTACCGGACTCCGCTGGCGATGAAGACGTGCTTGACGCCGTCCTCCTCGCGCACGTCCTTCATCAGGCTGATGAGCGGGCCGTGGTCCGTCTGGAGGTTCTCGCACACGCCCGGGTGCACACAGGACAGCTTGCGGCAGCGCTTCTCGATGTCCTCGCTCTTGCACTTGAGCTTGTACATGTTGGCGGTGGGGCCGCCGAGGTCGGTAATCGTCCCGCGGAAGTCACCCATGCGGCGCAGGGCGCGCACCTCGCGCAGGACGCTCTCCGCGGAGCGACTCTGGATGACGCGGCCCTCGTGCTCGGTGATGGAGCAGAAGGTGCAGCCGCCGAAGCAGCCGCGCATGAGGACGATGGAGTGCTTCACCGTCTCGTACGCGGGGATGCCCTCGCTCTTGTAGATGGGGTGGGGGACGCGGTTGAAGGGCAGGTCGTACAGCTCGTCCATCGCCACCGTGGCCTTGCCGGCGGCGGTGTCACCCACGCCGTCCTCGAGCGGAAGGGCGGGGGCGTTCATGAAGATGGCGCGGTTGCCGTGGCGCTGCGCGAGGGGGCGCGCGTTGCCGGGGTTGGTCTCCATCTGGAAGTCGCGGCTCATGACCGCGAAGGCCTGCTTGTCGGAGACGACGGCCTCGTAGGGTGGGAGGACGACGGTCTTCCGGTCGGCGGCGCGGCGGGCGGGGTCGGCCTCGTGGGCGCGCATCTCCTCGTCGTTGATGAGGTAGGCGGTGCCGCGCACGTCGCGGATGTCCTGGATGCGCTCGCCGCTGCGCATCCGGTCGGCGACCTCCATGATGGGGCGCTCGCCCATGCCGAAGACGAGCAGGTCGGCCTTGGCGTCGAAGAGGATGGAGCGGCGGACCTTCTCGCTCCAGTAGTCGAAGTGGGCGATGCGGCGGAGGCTGGCCTCGATGCCGCCGAGGACGATGGGGACGTCGGGGTAGGCCTCGCGGCAGCGCTGGGCGTAGACGATGGTGGCGCGGTCGGGCCGGCAGTTGGTGCGGCCGCCGGGGCTGTACTGGTCGGCGGAGCGGTTCTTCTTCTGCGCGGTGAGCCGGTTGAGCATGGAGTCGAGGTTGCCGGCGGCGACCCCGAAGAACATGCGCGGTGGGCCCAGGGCCTTGAAGGGCTCGGCCGAGTGCCAGTCGGGCTGGGGGATGAGGCCCACCTTGAAGCCGCGGCCCTCGAGGAAGCGGGCGATGAGCACCGGGCCGAACGCCGGGTGGTCCACGTACGCGTCTCCCGTCACGATGATGATGTCGCACTGTTCCCAGCCGCGCGCCTGCATGTCGGCGCGGGTGATGGGCAGGAAGGGATGGGCGTAGCGCGTCGTCTGGGCCATGGCGGTGGGGCGGCGTCGGGCGGGGGGCTTCTCTCCTAAACACCCCTGGGCGCCCGAAGCAAACAGGGCGGGGCGCGGGTGTACACCCAAGAGGGTCGAAGGTCCTACACCCTTGCTTGGTGGGGGAGCGGGAAAACACGGCGAGGCAGGAGGGCCGAGGTCGGCCGCCTAGACTTCCTCGAACTTGGCTCCCGTGACCTTGGCGCGCTCCATGGCGACCTTGATGTCCTCCGAGACGATGAGGGCAACGGTCCATCCCCAGGTGCGGAAGACCTTCGTCTTGCCCACTTTCGTGGGGTCGATCCGCATATCGACCACGTTCCGGTACTGGCCGAGCTTGTCTGGCCGAGCATCCTCTGGCAGCCAGAACTCCACCTCGCTCGAGGCCTTGTCGTCGATGCACTGGACCGTCTTCGTCGCTACGAGGACCTGGTAATCGTCCGGGTGGCCTTTGAGATGGACAGGGATGAGTTGCACATCATCAGGCGCATGCTCCGCGAAGATGGCAGCCACCCTGCCGTGGACAACAGGCGTCATGCCGACACCGGCCATGTTGAAATCGCGCTGACGCCCAGGCTCGCGAACGGAGAGCATCAAGCGACCCACTCCTCGAACGGACCGTCCCGAGGTGAACTCCCGGATGTCCTCCAGTTCCTGTTCCTGCTCTCGCAACGGTTCTCCCAGATACCAATAGCCGGCGCGTACGTCCTCTTTGAGCCTGAAGTATCGAGAGGAGGGAGACATGGTGGACTTCCTTGCCGCGTTACTTGCGCTGGGTCAAAAGCCTGTGGATTTCCGTTCCCGGGGTCGCGGCATCTCTGGCGAGCCTACGAAGCTCAATCGTGAGGGCCTCGCGGCAATCTGCCACCTTCCGGCAGCTCCCCAAAGCTTCGAGGAGTCGCTCCTGGACGCGTTCATGATACCGCTGCGGATGGGGGCCCTTGTGCCCGACGACTTCCACGATGTTCTCGGGGTCCTTCAGCTCCATTCCGGCCCTGGTAAAGAGGTCGCGGAATCTCGGCGTCCAAGGCCCGCCACGTGCAGCTGAGACATCGTTCTTGTTCGTGGCGATGTGGTGGCGCTCTTTCTGGCGGCTCGCCATGGCCAGCGCGTTGGGGGCCAGTACGACGGTGAACCCCTCTGCAGTCACCGCGACGGACTGCACACTTCCCACCGCGAGGTACTGGAAGCCTGCCTGGGACTCAACTGCGAGCGCTGCGGGCGCAGAGCCCGGCAGCCTCCCAGCCTTCGCTGCCAGTCCCGCCGTGTTTCCAATGGCGGCCGTTGCCAGCATCACGAGGACCCGTGCCGCATTCTCACCCAGGATCTCTCCGTAGGCTTCGCCCGCTGCGCTGAGCTGCGAGAATGTCGTCGCCTGGTCCGCCTCTCGTACCAGGGTCAACCACCCGTCCAGCAAACGCCACGTCGTGTCCACGCCCAGGTAGGCGATGGCAATCGCTGTCAGGGTCGCGGCGACGCCCTTGGACAGGGGTTCGGGTAGCGCCCAGAGCAAGAGGTACATCGTCGCCGCTGCGGTGATGGTGGCCATGACCGCGCCTGGGTCCGTCATGTCCTCCACCGCCTCGGCTGTCTCCTCCCACACGGAGTCCATCGCGATGGCCAAGGCCCATGCGTACCTGCCATCGCTGGCCAGCAGGGGGCCCTCCTGCAACAGCCGTAGGCAGTCCCCGGTCTGCTTCTTTCGCGCGCACCATTGGCCGTAGGCGCGCGTCAGTTCGTCATCCGCGTAGGACTCCAGCAGATGGGGATCGTCTGCGTCCTCTCGACTCTGGAGGGTGAGTTGGGAGGGGTGGCTCTCGTATCGGTACACACCGCCGCGGGACGGCACTCCGAAGAGGTCACGGGCCTCCTGCATGGGGTTGCGGAACGGACGTACGTCCCGGGCCAGTTCCGTGATGGCCTCTTCGTACTCGTCGTCGTCGAGTTCTGCCGCGCTCACTTCCTCGCCTGGCTCCTCGTGAGGAGTGACGACGAAGGCGTCATGTCCCGTGTCCAATCGGACGACGCGACTCGTCGCGCAACCGGTGACGAGCGCCAGCAGGAGCAGCGGAACGACCCAGTGAAGCTGCATGGCGTGTACTCCGAGTGAGGCCCGTCAAAGGCAGGCACAACCCAGAAATACAGGAAGATGCTGACAGCGCGCGTGGTCTCACCCACTCCGTCCGGAAGCCACGCCCACGTCGCGGTGCAGTTCAGAAGAAATCCGTCGTGGGTATCGGCGCCCCGTGCCTGGCCGGCTGCTGGGTGCCAGCCGTACGTGAGCGCACAGTCGCGCCCCCGGGGCTTGCATTGACGTGGATCCACGCCTCCCCTACCTTCGCGCGCCCGTACCCGGCCTGGGCCGAGGGGCCCGGGGCCCGCCGACATGACGCACCGGACGCACAACGAGGTCTCCGAAGGGCGCCCCGCGCCACAAAAGGAAGACTCCGTCCGAGAGCTTCACGTCGAGTACGACGACGCCCCCGTCCCACCTCCGTCCTCCCGCACTGCTCCCCAGGCCTCCTCCGAGCCCGAGGACATCCCGCGCTCACCCAATCCGCTCCTGGCCCTCTCCCGCGCCAGGCTCCAGCGCCCGAAGCCTTCCGCTCCGCCCCCGGACGCCGCTTCACCCGAGGAGCTACCCGCACGCGATGTCGCCGCGCCCTCCGATGTCACCGCGTCCGAACGCCAGGTCATCCAGGCCGCCGTCGCCACCGGGAAGCGCCGCGAGGCCTGGCGCCCTCCCGAATACCTCCCCGAGGACCTGAGCGACGCGCTCCTCTCCGAGCGCAGCCAGTACCGCGCCAAGTTGCTCCAGGACGTGCGTCAGGTCTCCCTCCAAGGCCCCGGCGTGCTGTCCCTCGTCCCCGTCCCCGCCGCGGACCCGGACTGGTCCGGTGGCTCGCTGCTCGGCTTCCTCGGCGAGGAGTGCGTCTTCGGCGGAGACGTCGTCCACCTCGACTTCGAGTCCGGCCGCGTCTTCGCCGCCCCCGACCACGGTGACGACGTGGACCGCCGCGCCCTCGCCGCGGACCGCTGGTGCTATCGGCCCTATGACTTCGCCGAGGCCCTCTGCACCGCCGCCTCCGCGTACGAGGACCGTCAACCCGCCCTCCACCAGGCCCTGCGCCGCGCCAGCGGAGACGAGCCCGCGCCCACGCCGCGTCCCCAGGACGCCGAACTCATCCCGACCGACCGCCTCTGGGCCCAGCCCTGGGGCTGCATCTGGGGCCCCCCCGGCACCGGCAAGACGACCGCCGTCGCCGACCTCATCGCCCGCGCCCTGCGCGCCTTCCCCAACGAGCGCATCCTCGCGGTGGCCCCCACCAACCGCGCCGCCGATGAGCTCGTCCTGCGCGTCAGCGCCCTCCTGGAGCGTCAGCCCATCCCCCTGCGCCCCCTGGCGCGCAGCATCTTCCGCGGCGGCACCGGCGCCAGCGACGCCCTGGCGAAGCTGCCCACCGTCACGCTCGAGGACACCAAGGGCGGCAAGCTGCGCGCGAGCATCGAGGAGCGCGAGCGCGAGCTGTACCTCCAGCGCGTCCGAGGCGGCCCCGCGCACGAGCTCGCCAAGCTCCAGGCCGAGCTGCGCGGCCTGCGCGGCAAGATGAAGGACCCCACCTTCAAGGAGGCGGAGAAGGGCGACTGTCCCCTCATGGTCCTCACCGTCCACCGCGCCCTGCGACTGGTGTCCGAGCTCGAGGGCAAGTGCACCTTCGCGCGGCTCGTGGTGGACGAGGCCGGCATGGTGACCCGCGCCGCCACCGCGCTCATGGCCCCCCTGGCCGAGCGCGTGACGCTCGCCGGAGACCCCAAGCAGATCGGCCCCGTCAGCCGCGCGGCCGAGGGCGCCGGACGCGGCTCCCAGAAGTGGCTGCGCGCCAGCGGCCTGTCCCACCTGGAGGACGCGGTGCGCGACGCCGCGCGCCCGGACGTGCTGCTCTTGCGCACCCAGCACCGCATGCACCCGGACATCGCCCGCGTCGTCAGCCACTTCTGCTACGGCGGCGCGCTCGAGGACGGTGACATCGTCAAGGCCCGCGCCGAGAAGGCCCCGCCCGTGCCCGCGTTCGCCGGGACTCGCGCGGGCTGGGTGGTGCTCGATGGCCTCAGCCGCGACGCCAGGCGCCTCACCCACGGCCGCGGCGAGACGGGCTCCGGCTACCAACGCGAGCTGTCCGCCGAACTCGCCGTGTCGCTCGCCCGCGAGGCCGTGCGCGCGGGTCTCAGCGTCCTGTGTGTCACGCCCTATCGCGCGCAGGCCTCGCTCCTGCGCAGGCTCGGCAACTCCGCGGGCTTCCGGGGCGATGCGTTCAGCGCCTCCACCATCCACCGTCAGCAGGGCACCCAGTACGACGTGGTGCTCGTGGACACCGTGGCCGGAGGCCGCCCCTTCCCACCCCACACGCTGGTGCCCATGCTCAACGTGGCCGCCAGCCGCGCCCGCGACTACCTGCTGGTGCTCGCCTCGCGCGACGAGGCCCGGGGCGCCACCATCCCCCAGCGCTTCCTCTCGCTCCTGCCGCGCCTGCGCGTCCTCCCCGGCTCTCCGCTCCGCCTGGAGGCGCTGCCCCTGCCGCGCGAGGCGCCCCCTCCGCCGCCACCGCCTCCCGCCGCGCCCACCAGCCTCGGCGGCGAAATCGAGGGCTCGCGCCCCACGCGCCCCCTGTTCACCCAGGAGCAGGTGTCCCTCTTCGAGCGGCGCTTCGATGACGGCCACCACCTGGTGCGCGGCGTCGCGGGCAGCGGCAAGACGTTCGTGTTGGCGCACTGGGTGGCCCGCTACCTGCTGGAGCACGAGGACACCCAGGTGCTCGTCTCGTTCTTCAACCGCGCGCTCTCGCCCCTGGTGGAGAAGTTGTTGGTAGAGGCGATTGCCCAACGCGCCGGCCGCGAGCGCGTGCGAGCCCTGCGAGCCCGCGTGACGGTGAAGCACGTGGGCGCGCTGCGCCGCGTGGAGCCCGAGTCCTTCGACGGCGTCTTCGTCGACGAGGCCCAGGACATGGACGCCCGCGCGCTCGCCATGCTCCACGCCCTGGTTCGCCCGCGCGCGGCGCAAGATGGCAAGGGGGTGCGCTGTCTCCAGTTGTTCATGGACGACTCGCAGAACGTCTACGGCCAGGTGCCCATCGACGCGCTCAAGGAGCAGCTTCCGGAAGGGCTGTCCTTCCGGGGCCGCACCCGCATCCTCAAGGAGACCTTCCGCGCCACGCGAGACATCCTCGACGTCGCCTTCAACGTGGTCCTGGACCCGCTGCGCCAGCACGGCACCAGCGACCCGGGCATGCGCGAGTACATGAAGGCCGGAGAGCTCGCGCGGGAGGGACTCCTGTGGCTCCCCGAGGAGACGCTGGAGGGCCTCTACCGCGTGCAGTCCACCGAACGCGGCGGCGTGCTGCCCCAGGTGCGCGGCTTCGCCTCCGGCGCGAGCGAGGCCCGACAGGTGGCCAAGGAGGTCGCCCGGCTCATCCGCGACGAGGGCGTGCACCCCGGTGACATCCTGGTCGTCGCGCCCGTCATGCCGTCGCAGTACACGGAGGCCCTCAACCGGGCCGGCGTGCCCGCGCACGCCTACGGTGGCAAGGGGGGCCGCGACGTGACGGACTTCCGCGTCAGCGGCGTGGACCACGTGCGCGCCACCACGGTGTTCTCCTGCAAGGGCCACGAGTGCCCCGTCGTCTTCTTCGCGGGCCTGGACGCGCTGGACACCGTGGAGAACTGGATGGCGGGCGCCAAGGAGCGCAACGCGCGGGAGAACGAGCGCATCCGCCGCGCCATGTTCTACGTGGGCGCCACGCGCGCGATGAAGCGCCAGTACCTCACCGGCGTGAAGGGCGCGCGCTTCCTGCGTGTCGCGGCGTCCTACGTGGAGACGCTCTCGGGGCTCACTCCCACCGCGGCCGAGGCCGGCAAGTCCCCCTGAAACGACGAAGGCCCCGGCGCCGCACCCTCGCGACACCGGAGCCTGCTGTCCTCAGCGCCTCACGTGATTACTGATTCACGCGTCCGGGGGCCGCCGTCTTCCGGACCGTCGGGATGCCCACCTCGAGCGTGGACCAGTAGGTCAGCGCGGCCAGCCGCTTCACCTTCTCGACCAGCTGCTGGTGGCCCGTGGGGTCACCGCCGCCGCCCGACGCACCACCCGGGTCTCCGTCGTTCAGGTCCGCGACGCCCAGGCAGCCCTCCTTGTCCGTCCTGGGGACGCAATCGGTGAGCAGCTCCACGTCACCGACGTAGAGCTGGCCTCCCGACTGCATCGCGGAGGTGTCGCCCTCGGTGGTGGCCTTCTCCGAAGAGGTCTCCTCCTGGGCGCCGCGCGTCGCGTTGGCATCGCGGTTGGACTGGCCGACGATTTCGTTGCGGCTGACGTCCACCACGTAGGTGGTGAGCCGCTGGGGGTTGGCGCGGTCGCGGAGGATGACGCGGACGAGCGCACCCTTGGGCGCCTTGCGCTGAATCTGCTCGGTCGACGGGACCGGCTCGAAGTGGCGGCACGCCGCGACGCCGAGCAGCAGGGGAACCAACAAGAGGACTTTCTTCATGGCTGTTCGAGACTCTGGGATGAGACGAGGCAACTACTCGAAGAGGAGCACCTGGCGGACCCAGGCGCTTCCCCGACTGCGGAGCCAGTCCTGACGTGCATCGCGAAGGACGCGGGCCGCGGGCAGCCCCTCGCGAATGCGCGCCAGCACCGGCTCGAAGAAGTCCGACGCCTCGGCGTCGGGAATCTCCTGCGTGGCGGCGAGCACGGCCCGGGCCCCGGACTCGACGAACGCCACCGGCAGGCCGAACGTTTCATGGAAGTACGCCTTGCTGTGCGCGGCATGACACGCCGCCAGCAGCACCACGGGCCGGCCCTGCAGCTTCTCCCCGTGCAGGTCCGACGCCGTCAGCGCGTAGCGGCCGCCCTGCGCCTCCGGAGACAGCACCAGCAGCGAGCCATCCGCGGCGCTCGGGTCGACGACGCCGTGCGCGTGGATCTGCACCTCCGTGGCCTCGCGCATCGCCTGCAGCACGTGCGACGGCGTGGCGGAGGCGCCTCGCAGCGTGGCCAGCGTCGCGTCCTCGTCCCGCGAGGGGCGCCAGGCGCGCAGTGAGGGCAGGCGCAATTCCGCGGGCGCATGTACATCCGCCACCACCAGCCGGCGCGAGGGCTGTCCGGTGACTTCCGCGGGAGTCGGTCCCACGCGGTAGGCCCAGGCGATGTCCGGCGGCAGCAGGTCCGGCTTGCCGAGCACGGGGGGCCGCGCGAGCACGTCCACGTGGGAGCAGTCGCGCAGGGCCTGTGCGAGGCGCTCGGGGACCAGCCCCTCCACGCTCTCCAGCCGCTCACGGCGCTGGGTGTCGAAGTGGCCGACCCATCGCCCCGACGCGTCGCGGGCCACCAGGGCCGTGCGCTCGTCGTCCACGGTGACGCCCAACGCGCAGCGCTCGGGCAGGGGCAGGGCGCGCTCCTCGGCGAAGAGGGCCATGGCCCGCTCCAGCTCCTCGTGTCGGGAGGCGTCGAGGATGAGGGACGTGAAGCTGTACACGCGCGCCTTGCGGGCGTTGACGTCCGAGCCCACGAGCGGCGCCGCTTCCTCGATGGCCTGACGCAGCAGCGCCTGTCCCCGAGAGCGGTCCTGCTCGACGAAGAAGCGGCCCTCGATGTGGCGCAGCATCGCGCCCTCGCCCGCGGTCTCCAGTCGGGCCGGTGAGGCTCGCAGCGCCTCCAGGCCGCGTGTCAGCACCTCGGTGTCCTCGGCGCGGCGGGCCTGCGTGTGGGCCAGGTCCGCGATGGCGAAGGCGCGCGCCAGCGAGGGCGGGTTGCCGCAGCGCGCGGCGCGGTCCAGCTGCTCCCGGGCGCCGTTGAAGTCGAGCGTGCGGTGGAAGGCGAGCGCGAGGTTGACGTAGGCCGACTCGTGGTCCGCGCAGCGCTCGGGCAGCCGCTGGATGTTCTCCTCCAGGTAGGCGCGCGCCAGCGACAGGTCTCCATGGAAGAGGGCCACCTGGCCCAGCTCCTGGAGCAGCCTCCACTCCTTGGTCCACTCGTGCCCCGCGCGGGCCCGGGCGAGCGCCAGCAGGCCGTGCACGCGCGACTCGACGGGGCGGTGGAGCTGCCGCTCCACGAGGGCCAGGTTCCTCTCCAGCTCCAGGCAGCGGTAGTTGAAGCGCGCGCCGTCGGGACAGGTGCGCAGGGCTTCGGTCAGCCGCGTGCGCGCCTGGGGAACCTGTCCGCGCTGGAGGTCGGCGCGGGCCTGGCGCTCCTCGGCGAGCAGCGCGAACCACGGGTCCCTCGTGGCGAGCGCGAGCTCGCGGTACTCGCGCTCGTGCTGCCGCAAGTCCTTGGGGAAGAGCAGGGCGCCCAGGAGCAGGTCGTCTTGCCGGGCCTCGCGCAGCTTCACGATGAAGGCGTCGAGCTCGGTCGGGGACAGCTCGTTGCGCGTCAGCCGCACATAGTCCGCGACGAAGGGCGCGCGCGTGGAGAAGTCCGCGCGGGCCGCGCGCTGGAGGGCGTCCTCCAGGTGGGGGCCGCCGTCCACGGTGTCGAGCTGGCGGGCCAGGGGGCGCAGCGACTCGACGCGCTCGGCGGAGGTGGCGGTGCGCAGCGCATCGTAGAAGCACAGGCGGGACAGGCCCGGGTGCTGCTCCACCTGGGCCTGGGCGAGCACGGGGCCACCGGACACCATCTGGTCGCAGTCCTGCTTGGTGCCCTTCCAGCCCTTTCGCTGCGTGTCCTCCTGACGACGCAGGTCGGCGGCGCGCTCGGCGGCCTCCTGGCTCCAGCCCGGCTCCTGCTGGGCGGCCACCTGCTCGAAGGCCTCGGCGGCTTGCAGGGACAGGCCCAGCTTCTCGAGCGCGAGGCCGCGGTTCCACAGCGCCTGGGGGTGGCCGGGCTTCACCTTCAGCGCGCGGTCCACCAGGGCGAGGGCCTCTTCGTGGGCGCCGCGCTGGAGGGCGAGCGCGGCGCGGTCCGAGTCCAGGTCGGGGGACGCGGGCAGCTTGTCGAGGAAGGCGGCGGCCTGGGCGGGGTCTCCGCGCAACAGGTAGGCGGAGGCGATGCCTCGCTCGTCACCGACCTCCTCCAGCTTCGCCAGCTCGCGCAGGGACAGCGCTCGGGGCGAGCTGCCGCCGCTGCGCATCACCTCGTAGGGGCGATGGCGGTCGGCGCCCGGATGGGTGAGGCGGGCCTCGAGCGTGCGGCCCGGGTCCTGCCCCAGCCACAGCTCGGGGGAGGTGGGGGACGAGTCGGTCCGCGTCACGAGAACCCACGCCGCCAGGCCCGCGGCCAGCGCCAGCGGCACCACCATCATCCAGTTCCTGCGTCGCTTGAGCTGGGGAGGTGGGGGGACGAAGGCCAGTGTGGAGTCCCCGGGTTCGTGCAGGGCGTCGTCGGCGAGGAGCTCGAGCGCGAGCAGTTCCTTCATCCGTGTCTCGCACGCGGTGCAGCCGGTCAGGTGGTGGCGGAAGTTCTCCGCGTCCGCCGGGGCCAGCTCACCGTCGATGAAAGACTCCAGTCTGTCGCACTGCTCGGTCATGGTCTGGCCCTGCCTTCACTCGAGGCGGCGCCCGGGGTCAGCAGCCCCCGCAGAGCCTGCCGCGCCTCGCTGAGCCACCGTCCCACCGTTCCCTCGGGTGCATCCAACCGCTGTGCGATGGCCCGATATCGAAGTCCCGCCACGTGGAGCCGGTAGGCCTCCTGGAGATGGGGAGGCCGCAGCTTGTCGATGGCCCGCTGGAAGTCCTCGCGGCTGACCTGCTCCCATTGCTCCAGGGCAGCGGGTTCGCCGGAGGACTCCGTGTCTTGCACCACACGCAGCGCGGGGGCCCCCAGGACCTCGGTGCGTCTGCGACGACAATGGTCCAGGAAGCGGTTGCTCAGCGTGGTGCTGAGCCACACGCTGACGGCGCCTGGGTTCTCCGCCACCAGCCGGTCGAAGTTCCGGTAGGCGCGCTCGAGGGTCTCTTGCACCAGGTCCTCCGGGTCGATTCCACCCCCGGAGCACAGGCGTCGGGCAAGGCGAAGCAGCCCCGGTCGTCGCGAGCGTGCAAAAGCATCGAACTGGCGGTGCTGCCCGTCGTCCATCGTGGCGCGAACCCCTACACCCATCTTCTCATGTCGTTCCACCGGTGGAGCGCCCCCTCCGTACGATGTGAACGCGTCGGAGGAAATCCCTTCGGGCGGAGCGATTCGTGACGCGATGCGTCGCGGGCGGGTGCGGGTGAGAAGGGACTCAGGGACCAGGGCGGGGGAGGGTGATTTCCGCTCCCACGGTCCGCCCCGGGGGGGCGGCGGGGCGTTCGGACTCGCCGCTAAAGTCGGAAGGGATGGCCCGCTTCGACCGCATTCTCCTCGTGGTCCTCGTCCCGGTGCTCCTGCTCCTCGGGGGATGTGCCGCATCCACCCAGGTTGGAGTGCCAGCGGCCGGGATGACGCACGCGCGGGGTCCCTGGGCCGAGGTGCCCGCCGTGGAGATGCCCACGGGGGACTCCTCCATTCCGATAAGCCTCCTGCGGGATGTGGCGGAGGCCTTGCTGAAGCTTCCGGGCGCGAAGGCGTGTGACCCTGCGACACGGCGCCCCATCCAAGGTCTGTCCACGGAGTATTGCTCGACCGTGTATGTGGCGGGTGGACGCGACTCCTTGTCCTGGCGAGTGGCGTCTCCTGTCCGGGGCAGTCACGAAGCCTGCAGGCCCTTCTTCGAGGTGGAGGATGAGGACTTCGCACCGTCGGAGGTGTGGGTCGTCGGGTACGTGCACAACCATCCCTGCGCGGCGCTCCCTTCCTCACAAGACCTCGGAGTGTGGCCGACGGATGTGTTCAAGCCATTCGTCGCGATGGCCGAGGTGCGGCTGATTCCTGGCAACCCGGCTCCAGCGCTCTTCAAGGGCGCGGCCATCGAGATGGCCTCCGCGCTGGTGGCGGAGCAGCCAGATGGGACACGCTTCATTCTGCGCTACTTTCCCACGGGCGAGGTGCAGCAGTGGAGCGAAGCCCGAGCGCGTTGGGTCACCCTGGGCACGTGTTCGCCGATTCGTCCGCGTCCGCCCTTCAAGAGCGTGGTGCCTCAGTGTAGTGCTGGCGGCTTGCGGTTACTCGAGGAGTAGGTGCGGGACATGCGCAAGGCACGAATGCTGGCGGGATGGGTCATGGCTCTCCAGGGGTGCGTGACGCCCGCGTCGACCTGGAAGGGTGAGGTGGTGTGGCCCGACGAGGACTCCTCCGTCACGCTCGTCGAGCCCACGGAGGCAGGGGCCGTGCTCGCCGGGGCGGGTGCTATTCGGCAGGTCGTGAAGTCCCCTCCCGTCCCGAACCTGTTCACGGGGTGCTCGAGTCCGGAGCAGGGGCTGGATGTCTCCGTCTTCTCAGGGGCGACACCTGGTTTGTACTTCGTCGTGGTGGAGCAGGGCTTCCACCGTTGCGGTGGACCGAGTGGCCGCGTCCTCGATTGGTGGGAGGTCTACGCGGTGACCGCGCAGGGCGAAGTGGTCGCGAAGGCTCCAGTTCCTGCAAGCGAGCCGCTTCCCCCTATGCCCGCCCCGAAAACAGGGGAGGACGCCGCTCCCCCCGCATCGCCGTCGGCACCAGCGCCGGAGACGCCAGCCCCGCATCCTCCTCGTCCAGACCCTTCGTGATGCGGGTCTGCGTCGATGCAGCACGCCTCGTTTGCCAGAGGTGGCCATCGTCACGGCGAGGCCGGGTCGGATGTCGAGTGCGCCCTGTTCGACGGCGTGCGCTTCAGCCCCGCAGGGACGCCACGAGCGCCGCCCAATCCGTGCTCGCCGGAAGCCGTCCCTCGGCGTGCTCGGGGCGTCCACCCCCGCGTCCACCCGCGGCCTCCGCCGCCCGCTTCAGGAACGCGCCACAGCCGAACGCGGACGCACTGCCCCGCGCGATGAGCACCGCCAGGCCCTCGGGCGCGCGGCCCGCGAGGAACACCACCGCCTCCGGCCGGGACGTGAGCCTCGCCGCCACGGCGCGCAGCTGCTCCGGCCCCGCGCCGTCGAGCACCGCCACCACCTGCTTGTCCGCCGACGCCTCCAGCGCCTGCGCCAGCTCGACAGCCGTCTGCTCCGCCAGCCGCGCGCGCGCCGCGCCCAACGCCTCGCGGGCCTCGGTCAACTCACGCCGCAGCTTCTCCACCACCGTGGGCACCTCCGCCGGTCCGCACGTGAACGTCCGGCTCATCGCGCGCAGCACCCCCGCCTCCTCCCACAGCTCGCGCCGCGCACGCGGCCCCGCCGAGAAGAGGACCCGCCCCTTGCCCTTGTAGCGCTCCACGCCCAGCACCCGCACCATCCCCACCTGCCCCGTGCGCGTGCAGTGCGTCCCGCCACACGGCGACACATCGAAGTCCCCCACCTGGATGACGCGGATGTTGTCCGTCACCTTGGGCGCACGCCGCAGCGGCAGCGCCGCCAGCTCCTCCGGCGTGGGGAAGAAGGCCCGGATGGGCAGGTCCGCGTCGATGATGGCGTTGACGTGCGCCTCCGCCTTCGCCACGAGCTGCTCGTCCAGCGTGTCCTGGTCCGTGTCGATGGTGCACGTCGCCCCCAATCGCGACGACACCGTGGCCGCGCCCGCGATGTCCAGGAGCGCCCGCGACAACATGTGCTGCCCCGTGTGCAGCGACATGTGCACGCGCCGCCGCTCCGAATCCACCACACCCTCCAACGCCTCACCGGGCGCGGGCAGTCCTCCCTCCACCAGGTGATGCACCGTCCCCGCGTCGTCCACCTGCACGTCGCGCACGGGCAGCCCGCCGAGCACGCCCTGGTCCCCCATCTGCCCACCCGCCTCCGGATAGAAGGCCGTGCGGTCCAGCACCACCGAGGGCGCGCCATTCCACGCCCCATGGCCCACCACCCGCGCGGTGAATCGATGGAGGAAGGGGTCCGCGTAATAGAGGCGCTCAGTCGTCATGGTGCGCGGGAAATAACACGGCGCTGAAACTCCCGCGCCGCTCGCGTCACTCCTTGCGTGCGAGGGCATCGCCCCTCGTGACGCCAGGCCTCCAGGAGGCCGGGCGTGCCGCATCCATCCCACTCCAGAGGTCCACCATGAAGCTCCGCGCTCCCGCCCTCCTGGCGGCCGCCGTCGTGTTCTCTTCGCTCAACCCCGCCCTCGCCGGTGACGAGCCCACCCCCGACTGCGACAAGCAGCCCAAGACCGCCCGCGCCCAGCCCAAGCTCATCTCCGCCACGCCGCGCTCGGAGGCCCCCGCGCTGGGGCCCCGCGACGCCCAGGTGACGGTGGAGGTGTGGAGCGACTTCCAGTGCCCCTTCTGCCAGCGCGGCGCGACCACCGTCGAGGGCCTGCGCGAGCGCTACGGCGACAAGATCCGCATCGTCTTCCGCAACATGCCGCTGCCCCGCCACGAGAACGCGAAGCTCGCCGCCGCCGCCGCCATGGCCGCCCACGAGCAGGGCAAGTTCTGGCAGATGCACGACGTGCTCTTCGACAACCAGGGCGCCCTGGACCGCGCCTCGCTGGAGAAGTACGCGAAGGCGCTCGGGCTGGACGTCGCGAGCTTCCGCCGCGCGCTCGACACGAAGGCCTGGGACAACTACGTGGAGGCCGACCGCCTGGAGGCCCAGCGCCGCGGCATCGTCGGCACGCCCACCTTCTTCATCAACGGCACCGGCGTGACGGGCGCGCAGTCGCTCGACACCTTCGCCGCGCACATCGACGCCGCGCTCAAGCGCTGAAACGACCTCAGGCCGGGTCCCACTCGACGAGCAGCTGGCGTGGGCCCCGGTGCAGGAAGTTGGGCAGGTAGCGGATGGCCTCGCCCGGCGCCAGTCGCAGCCCGGGCAGCCGCTTCAACAGCAGCTCCATCGCCAGCCGTACCTCCATCCGCGCCAGCGGCGCGCCGATGCAGTAGTGGATGCCCATCCCGAATCCCAGGTGCTTGCCCACGTCCGGACGACGCAGCACGCCCTCGCCGGGCGCGTGGAACACCGTCTCGTCCCGGTTCCCCGACGCATAGAGCACGAGCAGCCGCGCGCCCTCGGGCACCTCCACGCCGCCCAGCGTCACCGCGCGGCGCGTGGTGCGCATCATCCCCTGCACCGGCGCGTCCAGCCGCAGCGTCTCTTCAATCGCCCGGGGGATGCGGCCCGCGTCCTCCCGCAGCTCGCGCAGCCGCTCCGGCGCGCGCAGCACCCAGACGAGCAGGTTGCCCAGCAGGTTCGACGTCGTCTCGTGCCCGGCGAAGTGCAGCATGGAGATGAGGCTGATGAGCTCCACGTCGCTCAAGGGCGGCGTGTCCTCGTACCGCGCCTCGATGAGCGCGCTGATGAGGTCATCGGTGGGCGCGCGTCGCCGCGCGGCGATGTGCTCCGCCAGGTACTTCTGGATGGAGACGAGCCCCTTGGCGCACTCCACCTGCCGCTCCACGGGCGCGTTGCCCGCGGACATCACCACCAGGTCCTCCGTCCACTGCTTCAGCCGCGTCACGTCCGAGTCCGGCAGCCCCATGACGGCGCCGACGACGCGCGCGGGCAGCGGATGGCCCAGCCTCTCCACCAGGTCCGCCTTGCCCTCGTGGGCGAAGCCGTCCAGCAGCTCCGTCGCAATCGCGGACACCCGCGCCTCCATCGCGCTCAGCCGATGCGGCGCCAGGGCCTTGTTGACGATGACCCGCATGCGCGTGTGGTTGGGCGGGTCGTCGTCCACCAGCGCGGGCACCTGGGGATAGCCCTCCGCCAGCACCGCGAGCACCTCCGGCGCGGGCGGCACCGGATTGCGGAAGGCGTTGGCCGACAGGAAGTCGTCCGGGTTGTGCACCACCGCCTTGATGTCCTCGTAGCGGGAGACGACCCACAGGTGCATCGCTTCGCTGAAGTGGACGGGAGACTCGTGGCGCAGCCGCTCGTAGAGCGGATACGGGTCCTCCACGTAGCGAGGCTCGAAGCGGCTGGCGAAGGCGGGCGGCGAGGAGGACATGGCGCTCTCGGTGAACAGTCGCGTGCGGGCTCAGACCGCGTCCGGATGCGACTTCGGCGGGGTGGGGACTCCGCCTGACAGCCCGGGCAGGTGCATGGCGAGCGGAGGGATGCGGGGGAGGCGGACGGTGAAGCGCGTGCCCGTCTGGGGCGAGGTCTCCACGTCGATGCGTCCCTGGTGCGAGGTGATGATGCCGTGCACCACGGCCAGCCCCATGCCCGTGCCCTCTCCGGCGGGCTTGGTGGTGAAGAAGGGCTGGAACAGCTTCGCGCGCACCTCGGGCGTCATGCCGTGCCCGGAGTCCTGGATGCACAGGACGGCCTCGTCGGCCTCCATGCGCGTGCTCAAGAAGATGCGCCCGCCCGAGGGCATCGCCTGCGCCGCGTTCATCAGGAGGTTGACCACCACCTGCGCCAGCTGCCCCGGACGTCCGAGCAGGCGCGGCAAATCCCCCAGCGTCACCTCCACCTCGCAGCGCGACTGCACCTGCGTGCGGGTGATGCGCAGCGCGACGGCGATCTCCTCGTTGAGGTCGTACTCCTCCAGCGCGCCCGGGTCTCCACGCGCGAAGCGCCGCAGGTCCGCGACGATGGCCACCACGCGCCGGATGCCGTCCGCGGTGGCGGGCAGCACGTCGTCCACGTACTCCTGCAGCTCCGGCGGCAGGTTCTTGCACGCGCGCAGGTCCATGAGCAGCGCGTTCACGTTGCTCTTCACGTAGCTCATGGGGTTGTTGATTTCGTGCGCCACGCCCGCGGCCAGCATGCCCAGGCTGGACAGCCGCTCCTGCTCACGGGCCCGCCGGTGGGCCATCTCCAGCTGCTCGTGGGCCTGGGCCAGCTCGTCGTGCTGGCGCGCCAGCTCGCGCAGCGTCGAGTGCGTGAGGAAGACGCGGCCCTCGGAGAGCGCGTACGTGAGCACCGACAGCAGCACGAAGCTGGCGGCGACCTCGGGCGCGGCCCCGTCCGCCAGCGCCGTGCCCGCCACCAGCACCAGCATCAACCCCAGCCGGCGCCGGGCGCCCGAGTCCGCGAAGCGGTCCACCCACAGCGCGTTGAGCGGCAGGTACAGCCACACGGGCAGCGCCCAGTCGCTCAGCACGCCATAGACGACGGTGCCCACCATGTTCAGCGTGAAGCGCGTGGCCTCGGCGGCCTGGGTGTGCCGCGAGAAGAAGCCCCGCGCGAGCACCACGTTGGCCCCCGTCACCCCCGCGAAGGCCACCGTCACGACGAGGACCTCGTGCCAGCGCCCCCAGAGGCTGACGATGAGCAGACCGTGGATGAGGAGGCACGCCAGCAGGGTGAAGCGCTTGAGGCGGCTGTTCACCCAATCCGCGTCGACCTCCGGGGCCATCACGCCTCGCCCAGCCCCGGTCGAACACTCGGCGCGCTCTCCGCGCGCATGGGCAGCTCCAGGCGCAGCCGCTGCGGCCCGCCCACCTCCGCCACGAAGGACAGCCGTCCACCGAAGCGCTCCAAGAGCCCTCCCACCACCTTCAGGCTGTCGTCGGCCAACAGGCCCGCGAAGCGCTCGATGATGGACACGGCCTGCTCGGCGGGGAACGACGGGTCCGCCACCTGGACCTTCAGGACGAGCGCGGCGTCCGTGGGGCTCACCTCCGCGCTGACGCCCTGGGGCGCGGCGCGGAACGGGGCGTAGAGCTGGGCCATCGTCTCGCGGTGGCGCAAGAGGCCCGACAGGTACGTCACCAGCTCCGCGTCATCCCAGGGCTTGCTGATGAACCGGCAGATTTCGCCCTCGTTCACCGACGCCACCACCGACTTGAAGTCGGCGTAGCCGGAGATGATGAGCCGCAGCGCCAGCGGGTGGCTGCGTTTGATTCGCTGGAGCAGCTCGCTGCCCGTCATCCCCGGCATCCGGAAGTCCGTCAGGACGATGTCCGGGCTGAAGGTCTTCAGCCGCTCGAGCGCCTCTTCTCCATTGAACGCGAGCTGGACGTCGAAACCCTCGCGCCGCAAGAGCCGCCTCAAGGCGTGCGCCACCTGCGGCTCGTCGTCCACCACCAGCACCTTGTATGCTTCCATGACGCCTTGGCTCCTCTGTCGCGACACTCTAGTACGCAGTCCCGGAGAAAGTGTCAGGACCTGAATACTGGGTCACACCTGCACCTGCTACAGAGTGGGAGTCCCTGAAATGGATGTGAGCGGGGTGTGGAGGCGGGGTGGGGCGCTGCTCGTGTTCGCGGTGGTGTTGACGTCCTGCGTCCAGCGGGAGGAGCCCGGGCTGGAGCGGGTGCGGAGGGCAGGCGAGCTTCGCTGGGGCGCGGACGCGCAGGGCGGCGAGCCGTACGCCATGGAGGACCCGGACGTGCCCGGGCACATGCGCGGCTTCGAGGTGGAGCTGGCGGACGCGCTGGCGCGGGAGCTGGGGGTGCGCGCGCGCTTCGTGCAGAACGACTGGTCCAGCCTCATCCCCTCACTGGAGCGGGGCTCGTTCGACGTGGCGCTCAACGGGATTGAAGTCACGCCGGCGCGCAGCGGACGCATCCTCTTCACCCGGCCGTACTTCATCTTCCAGCTGCGGCTCTTGGCCCGGCGCGAGGACGACAGCGTCACGGGGCTTTCGTCCTTGCGTGGCAGGAGGGTGGGGACGCTCGCCAACTCGCAGGCGTGGGATTTGCTCCAGCGCGAGGGCATCCAGGCGGTGCCGTACGAAGGCGTGGAGGAGCCCTACATCGACCTGGAGCAGGGGCGGGTGGACGCGGTGCTGATGGACGACCTCATCGCCCAGCGCTACGGCCAGCCGAGGCCCAAGCTGCGCGTGGTGGGCGACGTGGGTGAGGGCTACTACGCCATCGCGGTGCGGCCCGGGGACGAGGACCTGCGCGCGGCGCTGGACGTGGCGCTGGGGCACGTGGCGCGCTCGGGGGAGCTGCGGCGCATCTTCGCCCGGTGGAACATCGACAGCGCTCAGCAGCAGAAGATGGTGGAGTGGACCGACGCGCAGACGCGCGAGGTGCTGGCGCAGACGAGCACGGCGAAGCTCGGCTGGGGCCAGGGGTGGATGTTCCTCCAGGCGGCGCTGGTGACGCTGGTGGTGTCGGTGGGGGCCATGGCGCTCGCGGTGCCGCTGGGCGTGGGGCTGGCGCTGGTGCGCCTGTACGGGCCCCGGTGGCTGTCGGGGCTTGCGTCCTTCTACGTGGAGGTGTTCCGTGGAACCCCGGTGCTGTTGCAACTCTATGTCCTGTACTACGGGCTCGCGGGCGTGCTGCGGCTGGACGCGCTGAGCGCGGCGGTGCTGGGGCTGGGGCTCAACTACGCGGCCTACGAGGCGGAGGTGTATCGGGCGGGCGTGCTGGCGGTGCCTCGGGGGCAGATGGAGGCGGCGCTGGCGCTGGGCATGTCCACGCCGCTGGCGCTGCGCCGGGTGGTGTTCCCCCAGGCGTTCCGGGTGGCGCTGCCGAGCGTCACCAACGACTTCATCGCGCTGCTCAAGGACAGTTCGCTGGTGTCCGTCATCTCCGTCGTGGAGCTCACCAAGCGGATGACGATTACCGCGGTGGATGTTCGCAGTTGGTTGTTGCCGGGGGCGCTGTGCGCGGCGCTCTACCTGGCGATGAGCTACCCTCTGTCCCTCCTGGCGAGGCGGTTGGAAGCGAGGTTGGCGCGCGGATGATTGAAGTGAAGGACCTGTGCAAGCGGTACGAGGGGCGCATGGTGCTGGACGGCATCAGCGCGTCCTTCGGGCCGGGTGAGGTGGTGGCGCTGGTGGGCCCCTCGGGCGGCGGCAAGAGCACGCTCTTGCGGTGCCTGAACGGGCTGGAGCCCTTCGACGCGGGCACCATCCGGGTGGGGGACGACGTGCTCGTGCCCGGTGCGTCGCGAGCGAGCGGCGCTGGCGTCTCCAACATCCGCCGCCGCGTGGGCTTCGTCTTCCAGCAGTGGCACCTGTTCGCGCACCGCACCGCGCTGGGCAATGTCATCGAGGCGCCCCGGCACGTGCGGGGCCTGGACGCGAGGAGCGCCACGGAGCTGGGGCGCGCGCTGCTCGCGAAGGTCGGCCTGTCCCATCGCGAGCAGGCCTACCCGTCCGAGCTGTCCGGCGGTGAGCAGCAGCGGGTGGCCATCGCCCGCGCGTTGGCGATGGAGCCCGAGGCGCTGCTCCTGGACGAGCCCACCAGCGCGCTGGACCCGGAGCGCGTGGGCGAGCTGGTGGCGCTGCTGTCGCGGCTGCGCGAGGACGGGCTCACGCTGGTGGCGGTGACACACGAGATGCGCTTCGCGCGCGAGCTGGCCTCGCGGGTGATGGTGCTGCACGGCGGACGCATCCTCGAGGAGGGACCTCCCGCGCAGGTGTTGGAGCGGCCCCGACATGAGCGCACCCGGACCTTCCTGGGGCTGGCGCGGGAGCAGTCCGCCCCGGAGCCGGAGGTGTCCTCGCTGGAGGCGGGCAGAAGCGGCGTCGTCACGCTGTTCCCCGCCGCGACCGTGAGGGAATGAGATGCGCTCGGAAGTGCAGCTGACACAGATGGGGCGGGGCGAGGGGCCGAGGGTGCTCCTGCTGCCCGGTCTGGGGGCGAGAGGCTCCGGCTTCCGCGCGCTCGCCCAGGCGCTGTCACCCCTCTGTCGTCCCGTCCTCGTCGAGTATCCAGAAGGCGCGCACGCGGCCGTGGGCGCGGGGGCGCTCGCGCGGCAGGTGGCGCACGCGGCGGGCCCGGTGGACGCGGTGGTGGCCAGCTCCTTCGGTGGGATGGTGGCGGCGTACCTGGCCGCGGCGGGCGTCGCTCGGGGCGTGGCCTTCCTGGGCGCCTTCACGCGCACCACGCACCTGGGCGCGCGCGGCCTGCTCATCGGGATGATGGGGCCCATCGCCGTGTGGGCGCGGCCCGGCGTGGTCGCCGCGGGGCTGGCCGCGTGGAAGCCGGTTCCCTTCGCGCAGGTGGCGGAGGTGGTCCCCACGACGGTGCTGGAGCGCGGCACCACGTGGCATCGCGCGCTCGCCATCCAACGCGAGGCCCACCCGCCCGAGCTGCGACGACTGGACGTCTCCTGCCTCTGCATCCAGGGGGACAGGGACGTGCTGGTGCCGCCCTCCACGGTGGAGCGACTGCTGCAATCGCTTCCGCCAGGGACGCCGCACCACATGCTGAAGGGGGCGGGGCATGTGCCCTACTTCACCCACCCGGAGGCCTGCGCAAAGCTGCTGGCGCCGTGGCTCGCGAGGTTGACGTCCACCCCGAAGGTGTCGGCGGCGTGACCCGGGCGGTGGGCCCCGGGAGGCGTCGTGAAAGGGAGTGTACCTGACGGCGGTGTGCCGCTAGCGTGCGGCCCGAATGCAGAAGCGCTTCACGGGTTGGTTCGTCGTCCTCGTCGTGTTCTCCACCGGGCCCGCCTGGGCTGCTCCCTCCGGACAGGATGCGGGTCCTCCGTCCGAGGCCGTGCTCGCGGCGCCAGCGTCGCCTCCTGATGCGGCGACTCCCTCGGCCGAGCGTCCGCGCTCCGTGCTGCTGCTCGGTGACAGCCTCATCGCCACGGGCTTCGGGGACTACCTGCTCGCGCGGCTGGAGGCGCATCCGACGATTCGCGCGTCGCGCCGGGCCCGCTCCTCCACGGGGCTGGCCCGTCCGGACTTCTTCGACTGGATGGCCGTGGGCGAGGAGGAGGTGAAGCGCCACCAGCCGGACGTGGTGGTGGTCATCCTCGGTGGCAACGATGGCCAGTCCCTGTTGGAGCGCGATGGCAAGAAGCCCGTCCACTGGGGCAAGCCCGAGTGGGAGGACGCGTACCGTCAGCGCATCGAGTCCTTCGCGAGCGTGCTCGCCGCGCCGGGACGGAAGATCATCTGGCTGGAGCTGCCCGCGACGGGACTCAAGCGCTTCGAGCAGAAGCTGGCCCTCATCCGGGGCCTCCAGCGCGAGGTCATCGGCTCCCGCGCGGACGCGCGCTACGTCGACACGCGCCCGTACTTCACGGACGCCAAGGGCAAGGCCCTGCTCCAGGCGCGCGTCGAGGGCTTCAGGAAGCCGATGAAGCTGCGCATGAGCGACGGCGTGCACTTCACCATCGCGGGCGGCCGCTACTTCGCGAGCAAGGTGTACCCCGAGGTGCTCGACGCGCTGGGCCTGCTCCAGGGGTAGCGCGCCAGGCCCACGTCAGTGGGAGTGGTGAGACGAGCCGGACTCGCCGGAGATGGAGGAGCCGCCGCCGGGAATCAGCCGGCGCACCGCGCGCAGCAGCAGCTGCTCGTCGCGGGGATTGGCGAGGAAGCCTCGCGCGCCGAGCTTCCGCGCCCGCTCGAAGCCCTCGTCATCCGACGTGCCGTGGACGATGAGCGCGCCCTCGATGTGGACCTCGCCGGCCAACAGTCCCTCCATGGCCTGCAGGGGCGCGAGCACCACGTCGTTGGCGCGGGTGTGGAGGACCTCCAGTGGAGTCGCCACCCGGGCCTGAAAACCGCTGCGCGCGAGCTGCCGCGAGATGAGCACGGCGGTGACCGGAGGCCAGCCGTAGAGCAGCAGGTGGCCCCCGGGCGCGGGGACGGGCGTGGCGGCGGGCTCGGCGGGCTCCTCGAAGCCGTACAGCTCGGACAGCGCGCGGGTGATGGCGGAATCAGAGGCCACGTAGGCCTCGACGCGCGGCTTGCCGGTGACGGCGCGCACGGCGTCCACGGCCTCCAGCGACACGGGGGCGGGCAAAGCGATGTGGAGCACCTCGCGCTCGCCCTGCTCCATGGGCACCAGCTCCACGCGCAGGGGCACCGCGCGGTACTGCCGGGCGATGCGCGCGGGCAGCAGGTCCGCCATGCCGCGCTCGGGAGGTTGCAGGTCCAGGTCCACCGCGCCCACGCCCAGCTGCGCCGACAGGCCGCGCAGCACGTCGGCCTCGGTGCACACGCCCTCGCGCACCAGCGCGCGTCCCAGGGGGACATGCGTCTCGTGGTGGTGGACCAGCCCCACCCGGAGCTGGGCGCGGTTGAGCACCCCCATCTCCAGGAGGATTTCTCCGAGCGGACGCCTGGTGCTGGATTCCATAGAGAGGAATCTTCACGCGCGGCCGCGCTTCGCGAGGGACGGGCGCACGTCCGCCCGCCCGGCTGCTCGGCCCTCAGCCTCGCTTGGAGAACACGCGCTCCCAGGCCTCCTCCTGGAAGCCCACGAGCACCGCCGAGGGCGTGACGAGCACCGGCCGCTTCACCAGCTTGCCATCGGCCGCGAGCCAGGCCCGCACGTCCGCTTCGCTCGCCGCGTCCACCTTCGCCTTGCCGAGCGCCCGGTAGCTCAGCCCGCTGGTGTTGAGCCACTTGCGGACAGGCAGGCCGCTCTTCGCAATCCACGCGTCCAGCTCGGCGAGGGTGGGGGGCTCGTCCACGATGGGGCGCACGCGGGGGGAGAGGCCCTTCGCCTCCAGCCACTTCAGCGCCTTCTTGCAGGTGGAACAGCCCGAATAGGAGAGCACGAGGAGGTCGTTCGCCATGGCGCGGGCTTCTATCAGCCCGGGCGCGGTTTGCGGCGCGCCTCGGCGCCGTGCTAGCGCGCCCAGACATGCACCTGTCCGCCTCCGAGTCCGTGAAGCGCCTCTTGTGGGTCGTGGTCCTGGGGTTGTCCTTCGCCGCGTGTTCCTCCACGCCCGAGAAGCCCGGCGTGGTGCCCGGCGGTGAGGACGGAGGGACTCCGGGTGGTGGTGACGGCGGGCCCGTCATCGAGGTCCCCGAGGACGGCGGCACCGTGGTGACGGGGACCTTGTCGGGCACGCTCACCGAGGCGGGCTCGCCCTATCGCGTCGTCGGGGACGCAGAGGGCGTCGTCACCATCCCCAAGGGCCAGGTGCTCACGGTGGAGCCGGGCGTCATCCTCGACTTCAAGGGGCGCCCCGATGTCTCCGAGGCGGACGTGGACCCCGGCGCGGCCGACAGCGTGATGAACCACCACGAGGGCCGCGTGGAGGTGCGCGTGTACGGCGGCATCCAGGTGCGCGGCACGGCGGACAAGCCCGTGCTCCTCACCTCCACCAATCCCCACGGCTGGTGGGGGATGAACTTCTTCGGCGACGGCTCGGTGGGCGACGGCGACCCCGTCTTCGAGCACATGGTCTTCGAGAAGGTGAAGAAGAACGACTACAACGGCAACCGCGACCGGACGCGCGGCGCGCTGTGGGCCTACTACCCGGGGCCGGTGACGATTCGCCACGCGGTGTTCCGCGACAACGAGGTGTCCGCCAAGTGCGGCGCGTTGGACTTGATGTTCACCGTGGGCTCGCGCGTGGAGGACTCCCACTTCTTGAACAACCGCACCAAGGACGTGGACCGCTTCGCGCAGGACGGCACGTCCTCCATGGCGGGCGGCGGGGCGATGTGTGTGACGCACGGGCGTGACTCGGTGGTGCGCGGCAACACCTTCCGCGGCAACGTCCTGGAGGCGTACCGCGGCGCCACCGAGGGCTCGCTCGCGCAGCGCCCGCTGCTCGCGTGGCCCAACTCGCAAGGCATCTACGATTTGGGCGGCGGCGGGGCGCTGCACTACTTCCAGCCGAACAACGACCTGGTGGAGGGCAACATCTTCGAGGGGAACACCGTGACGCGCGGACCCGCGGCGGCCATCTACCTGGAGGACGTGGGCACGCGGGGGCTCACCCTGCGCGGCAACCAGTTTGTCGGCAACCGCGCGGGCGCGGGCGCGGTGGTGGTGTGCAACCGCGGCAGCGGCGGCGTGGAGCTGGTGGTGGCGGACGACAACGTCTTCCAGGGCAACCTGGTGGATGAGCGCGCCGCGCCGAACGTGTCGGGCGACTGCACCACGGCGACGAAGTAGCGCTACTGCGGCGGCTCGGTGCCGGTGAGCGCCTTCACCACGCGGCGCGCGGCGCGTCCCAGCCTCACGCCCGCGCGGTGGTGGAGCTTGGGGAGGAAGGCGTGCGTGGAGCCGCTCGCGGGCTTGAGCAGCTTGAGCTCCCCGCGCCGCAGCTCCTTCGACGCCAGGTGCTCCGGCAGCCACCCGTAGCCCAGGCCCTCCAGGATGGCCGCCTTCTTCGCCGCGAAGTCGTTGAGGTGCACGGTGGAGCGCAGCTCCAGCGACACCGTGCTCAACTGCAGCCGGGGGTCCGAGCCGCGCACCGTGAGCAGCAGGTGCTCGGACAGCTCTTCTTCACTGATGACGCCGCGCCGCCGCCTCGCCAGCGGATGGGAGCGGTGGGCCACGAGCATCGCCTCCAGCTCTGGCAATGCGTAGCTCTTCAGCCCCGGCAGCGCGGGCGGCAGCACCGACACCATGAGGTCCGCGTCGTCCCGCGTGAAGGCCGCCTCCACGCCCGCGAGGAACTCCGACGACACATGGAAGCGCGTGCCCGCTCCCTCCGCCCTCAGCGCCTTCACTACGCGTAGCAGTGGCTCGGCCGGGAAGACGCCGTCGAAGACGATTCGCAACGTGGGCTCCCACCCCGCGCGTATCTCCGCACATGTCGCCTCGAGGTCACGCTCAACTGCCAATAACTTGCGGCAGTGCTCCAGCACCCGCTCCCCAGCGGCCGTCAACCGGGTGCGGTAGCCTCTGCGGTCCAACAGCTCCAGCTCCGTCTGTCCCTCGAGCGTCCGCAGTGTATAGAGCACCGCCGTGTGCCCTTTTCCGAGCGCCTGGGCCGCCGCCGCGAAGGTGCCGTGTCGTGCCAACGCGTCCAGTGCCCGGGCCTGTTCGAGGGTGACGTTCATGCCCCGCATTGTGCACGTCCCTGACAGTCATCGCTGACCCACCGTCACAACTGCAAACCCTGACGCAACGCGGCTTACTTGTGAGATGCGGCTTGTTCTAGATTCAACGCTCCACTCGACGGAGGGGTTTATGACGGGAAGGCTGAGTTGGGCCCTGGCGGCAGCGGTTGCACTGGGTTCGGCGGGCGCGAGCGCGCAGGAAGTCGCGACGTACAGTGCGCCGACAGGTTTGGAAGTCACCGTCGGACTCGGGTTCCAAGCCGGCGTGGGCCACGTCTACAAGAATGGCATGCGGCTGAATCAGACCATCGGTGATGTGAAGCTCAGTGACGCGGCCAACGGCGCGGTGCCCTTCGTGGCGGAGCTGGGCTACCGGGTGACGCCGAACTGGTTCATCGGTGCCTACGGCAGCTACACGCACATCATCACCAAGGAGAATCCGTACTCCTGCTTCGAGGGTTGGGAGTGTGCCGCCTCGCAGCTTCGCTTCGGTCCTCAGGTCCAGTATCACTTCTCGCCCACGGCCTCGTTCGACCCGTTCGTCGGAATGGGCTTCGGCATGGTCATCCTGCGCAACGAGAACTCCGGCCCCGTGCAGACGCAGGCCGGTACCGGCAACCTGAAGCTGAAGAGCAGCACGCGTGGCCCCGAGTTCGTCAACCTCACGCTGGGTGGCAAGTGGCGCCTGGGGCACTCGCTGTCGTTCGGCCCCTTCCTGACGGCCACCTTCGGGCGCTACACCACGCGCTCGGGCGACACCACGCTGACGTTGCCCTCGCCGCTGCCCACCACCACGACGCCGCTCGGCTACGCGGATGACGGCACGTACGGGGCGTTCATGCTGGGCGTCCGAGGCAGCTGGAACATCTGAGCTGAGTTGTGAAGTCAGGGGGCACGCGTCGGCGCGCCCCCGCAATGACGCGGAGTGCGCAACGCTCCGCGTCGCACCTTTCGGACAGGAGGTGCGGAGTCCTTTGCGAGATGCGCCTGGGCCTTCCCCCGCGCCAGAGTACGGGGCGGAACCTTCATCTCGAGAGGAGTCCCCCATGGTTCGGAAGTGGTGGTGTGGCGCATGTGGTGTCGCGAGCACGGTGGCCATCCTGGGCGCACCGCTGGCGAGTGCCCAAGCCCTGAACGCACCTGTCTGGCAACGACAGTTCGGAAGCGCCGCGGATGAGCAGGCGCTGGCCGTGGCCTCGGTCGGTGACGCCGTCTATGTCGCGGGGCACACCGGCGGGCAGTTCGGTGAGGAGCCGGCGGCGGGCGGGCAGGACGTGTTCGTGGTGAAGCAGGGCACGGACGGCAAGGTGCACTGGGTCCAGCAGGTGGGCACGGCGATGAATGACCGGGCGCTCGCGGTGACGGCGGACGCGGCGGGCAACGTCTATGTCGCCGGCTACACGTGGGGCAGCTTCCTGCCGTACGTGAACAAGGGCGGCACGGACTTCTTCGTGCTGAAGCTCAGCGCGTCGGGCGTATTGCAGTGGGTATGGCAGGAGGGCACCGAGACGGATGACTTCGCCACGGGCCTGGCCGTCACGCGCAAGTCGGGGCAGGACGGCCTGTTCCTCGCGGGCTATTCGCTGGGCCGCATCGACGGCACGCCGACGCCGGGCAACTACGACGTGGTGGTGGCGAAGCTCGACACCGGCGGCAACCCCTACTGGATGCGCCAGTTCGGCAGCTCGCGCGGCGACGTGGCCCTGGGCGTGGCGGTGAGCTCGCGCGAGGAGGTGTATCTCGCCGGCTACACGCAGGGCAGCATCGACGGCGTGACGTCCACGAACAACACGGTGGACCTGTTCCTGGCGAAGTACGACGTGGCGGGGAACCAGAAGTGGGTGCGGCAGCTGGGCTCGAACAGCGATGACTACGGCACGGGCGTCGCCGTGGATGCGTCCGGCGCGGCCTACGTCTCCGGCTACACCTTCGGCGCGCTCGACGGGAATGTCCGCGTGGGCACCTACGACGCGGTGCTGGTGAAGTACGACGAGGCGGGCCACAAGCAGTGGACGCGGCAGCCAGGCACCACGACGACGGACTACGCGCAGGGCGTCGCGGTGGGCGCGGACGGACGCGTGCACCTGGTGGGGCACACGTCGGGCGCGCTGGACGGCAACGTCGTGCTGGGCGGCACCGACGTGTTCGTCAGCTCGTATGACACCGCGGGCAAGCCCCTGGGCACGCGGCAGGTGGGCTCGAGCGCCTCCGACCGCGGCCAGGCGGTGACGGTGGGCGCCGACGGCGGCGTGTACGCCGTGGGCTACTCCTGGGGCAGCCTGCCCGGGAACGTCAACGCGGGCGGCTTCGACGCCACCGTGTTCCGCTTCTAGCCCCCCCGCGTCCGCTCGCCAGCCGTCAGGTGAGCGCTCGGTGCGGGCCTATGCGGGCTGCTTCCCACCCTGTCCCCGTGCGGGGTGGGAAGCAGGTTGTCCCTGAAGGGCGCGAGGGGGCGTTGTACGTTTCCCTCGCGAGGTGAGGAAGGAGCGGGTGATGGCGGACGACGCGGCCGAGCGGACGGCGCGCTACAAGCGCGAGGCGGCGGAGGCGGCGGTGGAGCGCTTCTTCCAGGCGGGCATGCGGGTGGGCCTGGGCACGGGCAGCACCGCGGCCTTCGTGGTGCGCGCGCTGGCGGCGCGGCGTGAGCGCGGGCTGCTGCTCGATGTGCTCGGCGTCCCCACGTCGCTCGCCACCGAGGCGCTCGCGCGCGAGCTGCGGGTGCCGCTCACCACGCTGGACGCGCATCCGGTGCTGGACGTCACCATCGACGGCGCGGACGAGGTCGCACCCGAGCTGTCCGTCATCAAGGGCGGCGGCGGGGCGCTGCTGCGCGAGAAGATTGTCGCGCAGGCCAGCCGCCGCGTCGTCATCGTCGCGGACGTGGCGAAATTGTCACCGAGGCTCGGCACGCACTGGCCCGTGCCGGTGGAGGTGCTGCCCTTCGGCTGGCGCTCCCAGCAGCGGTTCCTCGAAGCGCTCGGCGCGCGCGTGACACCCCGCTCACGCGCGGACGGGAGTCCCTTCCACACGGACCAGGGCAACCTGGTCCTCGACTGCGCCTTCGGTCCCATCGACACGCCCGTGTCACTCGCCGCGCGGCTGGACTCGCGCGCGGGGGTCGTGGGGCACGGCCTGTTCCTGGGCCTCGTCACGGACCTCGTCGTCGCGGGTCCCTCGGGGGTCGAGCACCGCGTGGCTCGTTCTTGAGACAACGCCGAGTCAATCCCTGTCACCGGGCGCTGGGTGTGCTCGTCCGCTCGGAGCACGAGCCGCCCGGCGCGCCGCGTGTGGGTGGTCAGGTGTCGCGTGGGTCCGCTCCCACTCCATGCGCGCAGGCTTTGCGCGTGTGGCGCGCGATGTGGACGTAGGCCTCTGTCGGGCGAGCGGGAGTCTTTCTCGCGGGCTTGGAAGAGCGTGGAGCGCGGCCCTCACTGAACTCACCAAAAAGTCCGGAGGACGCGACAGCGCGCGCGGTTAGACTCCGCTGCGTTCCGGCGCTTCAAGAGGGGGTTTCCAGGGGCTGCTGGCTCAGAGGGTGCCTTTCGTATGCGAATCATCCGTTATTGCCTCCCCGCGGCGCTGCTGTTGGTGACCGCATCCTGCTCAGGCAACTCATCCGGCGGAGACCCTCCCGAGGTCACGGAGGCAGCACCCGCGCGCGTGCGCCGCATCACCCGCGCCGAGTACGACAACAGCGTCTACTCCATCGTGAAGAACCCCACGCCCGTGCCCATGGCGCAGCTGTTCGCGCCCGAGGACACGCTTTTGGGCTTCACCACGCATGACCGGTTGCAGGTGACGCCGCTGCTCGCGGACCAGCTCGACAGCGCGGCGGAGCGCAACTGGGGGCCCGTCGCCGTCAACAACCTGGCCAGCGAGTACGAGTGCGCCGCGGGGAAGAGCGAGGAGGACTGCGCCCGCGCCTTCATCCGCGTGCTGGGCGCCCGGGCCTTCCGTCGCCCCGTCGTGGCCGACGAGGAGAAGGACCTGCTCGAGCTGTGGAACGCGGTCCGCAAGGACACGAGCCCCAAGGCCGCGGCCGAGTACGTCATCCAGGCCGTGCTGACGTCGGCGTCCTTCCTGTACCGCACGGAGCTGGGTGAGTCCGGCGCGCCCGCCAACCAGGTGGTGTGGCTGACGCAGCAGGAGATCGCCTCCTCGATTTCGTTCGCCATCACCGGCGCCCCGCCGGACGCGGAGCTGACGGCCGCCGCGGCGGCGGGCGTGCTCAAGTCCGCGGACGTGCGCGAGTCCCACGCGCGCCGCCTGCTGAAGACGAAGCAGTCCCAGCAGTACCTGCAGCGCTTCGTCATCGAGTGGCTGGGCCTGTCCGGCCTGGAGAGCCTCAACAAGAACAACCAGGTGTTCCCCGACTTCAGCGTGGCGTTCAAGGACTCCAGCCGCCGGGAGACCTTGACGTTCATCGACCATGTGCTCGCCAACGAGGAGGCGTCCATCAAGACGCTGCTCGGCGCCGACTACACGTTCGCGGACGGGCGCATGTCGCTGTTCTACGGCACGACGCTGACGCCGGATGGCACCATCGGCCGGGTGCCGCTGCCGGCCAACCGCGTGGGCATCCTCACGCACGCCAGCGTGCTGACGACGTACGCGCTGTTCGACTCCAGCTCGCCCATCCGCCGCGGCAAGTTCGTCCTCACGCGCCTCTTGTGCCGCGAGGTGCCGCCGCCTCCGCCGTCCATCATCATCATCCCGCCCGCCGTGGACCCCACCTCCACGACGCGTGCCCGCTTCGCCGCGCACACCAACAACCCGGCCTGCGCGGGCTGCCACCGCGACCTGGACCCCATCGGCTTCGGCATGGAGGACTACGACGGCCTGGGCAAGTACCGCACGGAGGAGAACGGCCTGCCGGTGGACGCCAGCGGCTCGGTCGTCACCGAGGACGGGACGCACCCGTTCACCGGCGGCGCCGCGCTCGCGCGCTTCCTGTCGGAGAGCCCGGACGTGGCCAACTGCGTGCCGCTGCAGCTCTTCCGCTACGTCATGGGCCGCGACGAGGACACCGTCGATGCCAGGACGCTGGAGGACATGCGCCGCGGCTTTCGCGCGGACCCGAAGCTGAAGCTGGGCGACGCGCTCGTGGCGCTCGTCCGCTCCCCCTATTTCGTCCACCGGCGCACCACTTCCCCCGAGTAGCCACCATGCTCCGCAATCTTTCCCGACGCTCCCTGCTCCAGGCCCTGGCGGGCTCGACGGCGGCGCTGCCCCTGGCCAACCTGCTCGGCACCACGGACGCATACGCCCAGGCCACCACGCCGCCCCTGCGCTTCATCGCCATCTTCACCGCCCACGGGTGCCTTCCGGAGTACTGGAACCCGCAGGGTGGGGAGACGGACTTCAACCTCGACTTCCCCAACTCCATGCTGCAGCCGCTCCAGGCCCACCGCTCCAAGCTGCTGGTGCTGGATGGCCTGGACTACCAGGTGCTCTACGAGCACGGTCTCACGGGCCACGAGGGCGGTCCGCTCACGTTCCTCACCGGCAGCAAGGTGAACACCGCCAGCGGTGACGACCTGCCGGAGAACGCCTCGCTGGACCAGGTGCTGGCGGCGCAGATTGGTGGCGCCACGCGCTTCCGCTCCATCCAGCTCAACGCCTGGGAGCAGTTCGGCGGCCAGCACGTCTACAACAGCATCAGCTTCACGCCGAACGGTGGCCGCGTGCCCTTCGAGCGCGACCCCGCGGGCGTCTACCAGCGCCTGTTCGGCAACGCGCCGTCGCCCTCCCAGGACCCGGGCGAGGCGGCGCAGAACACCGCGCGTCGCAAGAGCCTGCTGGACTACCTCATCAAGGACGCCACGCGGTTGAGCAAGCGGCTTGCGGGCGCGGAGAAGCAGAAGCTGGAGACGCACCTGGAGTCGCTGCGCGACATCGAGCGGCGGCTGGGCTCGCTGAGCACCACGCCCGGGCCGACGGCGCAGCAGGAGGAGCCGCAGCCGGAGGAGGCCGCGTGCAGCGGTGGCACGCCGCCCCCGGCGTTCGACATCGGCCAGCTCGGCAACCTCGACAACATGCCGACGCTGACCAAGCTGCACCTGGACCTCATCGTCCGGGCCTTCGCGTGTGATTTGACGCGCGTGGCGACGCTGACGATTCCTGGTCCGTCGATGCCCTGGCTCGGCATCCACGAGGACACGCACAACGACCTGGCGCACCGGCTCGACGTGACGGACGAGCCCTTGCGCTCGGACATTCGCGGGAAGATGGTGAAGGTGCAGCGCTGGTACGCCGAGCAGGTGGCCTATCTGATGAACGGCCTGGCCTCCATCCCGGAGGGCAGCGGCACCGCGCTGGACAACACCCTCATCCTCTGGGGCAACGAGCTGGGGGATGCGTCCGGCCACATGAACGTGCGCGTGCCCACGGTGCTCGCGGGCGGCGCGGGCGGGAAGTTCCGCATGGGCCGCTTCCTGCGGCTGCGTCCGGCGGGCTCCAACCCGCTGAACAACTGGGGCGGGCCGGGCACGCCGCTGCCGGGCGCCGTCGCGCACAACAAGCTGCTGGTGTCCATCGCCCAGGCCTTCGGGGTGAACGTGAACACCTTCGGCCATCAGGACTTCAAGGGGCCCCTGTCGGGGCTGACCTGAGGTTCCTCCCTCGCGGCGGGGTGGTGCTGCCCGCCGCGAGGTCCCTTCCGTGTCAGTCGGGACGTGCCTCGCGCGCATCTCCACCGCGCCACCGACGCAAGAGCTCGGACGCGCTCCCTCCGCGCTCCAGCCGCGCGTCCGTCACCTTCCCACCCTTGTCCACGCGCACGACGAACGTGAGCGTCGGCTCGCCGCGCAGGTGGTAGCGCAGGTCGGCGATGCGCACCTCGCGCCCACCCTCCACCGGCACCACCGTCACCAGGGGGAAGCGCGCCCACGCCAGCGCCTCGCGCACGGTGGGGATGGCCTTCAGGTCCTCGGGCAGCACGTCCACCGGCGCCTCCACCCGGCGGTCCTCGCGCGGCTCACCGAGGAGCGACAGCTCTCCCGCCGCGAGCACGTCACCGGGGAGCCGGGCCACGTACCGCCACGTGCGGAACGACAGCGGGGCGGGGAAGACTCGCACCGCCTGGGCCTCGGGATAGGCCCGGTCCACGCGCCCCGTCAGCACGCCCCACGAGACCACCCGCGCGCCGACGTAGGCCATGGAGCACGCGAGCCCCACCAGCACCGCCTTGCGCCACACCGCCCGCCGCCGCCAGGCCACCACCGCGCCCACGACGAGCGGCAGCGTCACCCACGGGTCCACCACCACCGTCCAGTCCAGGCTCAGCCGCGCGTCCGAGAAGGGCAGCAGCACCCGCGTGCCCCAGCCCGTCCACAAATCCGGCAGCAGGTGCGCGAACACCACCGACACAAGGCTGGTCACCAGCACGGGCGTCCACCGCGCGCCCCGGAACACCGCCCGCGCCACCAGCGTGGCCGCCAGGGCGACGACGGGCGTGAAGACGAGCGAGTGGGACAGGCCCCGGTGCGCGTGCAGCGCCACCGTCACCGCGTCGCCGCGTGCCAGGAGCGTGTCCAGGTCCGGCAGCTCCGCGGCCAGCACGCTCGCCAGCAGCACCGCCCGGTCCGTGGGCGTCGACCGCGCCGGGGCGCCGGG
Organism: Myxococcus fulvus; assembly: GCF_900111765.1. The sequence goes on along the minus strand of NZ_FOIB01000002.1, from coordinate 209,347 downwards.
GCGCACGTCGGGGCGGCGCAGCGCGCCGATGGCCAGGCCGAGCAGCCCGTGGGTGAGGTTGTCCATGGCGCCTTGGGCCTCTAGCGCCTTTGTCCCTCCAAACACCAGCGGCGGGACGTGGAGTCTCCTCCGCCGCCCCGCCGCCAGTCACCTCAAGCCTCGGAAGGGATTACCCGCCGAGCGCGCCGTTGATGAGCGGCGCGACGATGCCCATGCCCGGGTCCTCGGCGTTGTAGCCGTTGGGCGGCTCGTAGATGCGCACGCGCTGGTTGTTGCCCACGAAGCGCTGCAGGAACACGTCCATGCCCACGAACTCGCTGCGGCACTTCCACGACTGCCACGGCGCCTCGATGTACTCGTACCACTTCTTCTTCTCCATCTGCTGGCAGGCGTGCGAGCCGATGAAGGTGATGATGGTGCTGCAGTGGCTGGAGTTGATGGCCCGCTCGTGCGGGATGAAGTAGCTGAAGTTGTTGTACTTGTTCAGCTCCGTCACCAGCGCGGCCTCGTCCGCCTTCCAGTACGCGTGCACGGACTCCTTGTCGTTCGGCGTGTGGAAGCGCTCGTAGGAGAAGCGCGAGTAGTTGTAGTCACGCGTGTAGCCCGTGTACGCGAGCTGGTCGTTCGGGAACTCCGTGGCCACCATCTTGTTGATGGTGCCGAAGTCGTTCTGGCTGAACGACGCGGGCAGCTGGCCGAACACGGAGTTCAGGTTCCACGACTCGCGAATCTTGTCGTGCAGGGCGCGCGACTTGAAGTTGGCGTTGGGCGCCAGGAAGATGGGGCCGGAGTCGTTGAGCAGGTAGCCCCGCGCCGGGTTGATGATGCGCCGCGCGAAGTAGTAGCCCGCCGACGTCGCCGTGCCGCCGGCGCTGTAGCCCGTCATCAGGAACTTCTGCATGTTGGGGAACTGCGTCTTCGCGTAGTTCGCCACCGCCAGCGTGTTGGTGTAGCCGCTGTGGTGCCACGTGAGCGGCGGGTTCGCGCCCGTCGGGTCCACGTACGTCTTCACGTTGTTGCCGATGTGCACGTCACCGGTGCAGTACGGCACGTAGACGATGTTCCAGCCGTTCGTCACCAGGTTCGTCTTGCTGCGGCCCGGCAGGCCCGGGTCCGCGCCGTTGACGAGCGGCGAGACGTACTTCGCCGTGAACTGGGTGATGTAGTCGTCGGAGATGCCGTTGGGGTTCGCCGCGCCCAGGAGGCCCGCACGGCCGCTACAGGTGTCGTAGTCCCAGCACGCGCCGCCGCCCTCGAGCAGCATCAGCAGGTTGGGCGAGTTCGTCTTGTGGATGAAGAACTTGAACTGGGAGCCATTGCCACACTTCGTCCCAGGCAGCTCCACCTTCTGCCAGTTGTAGTTGTTGCCGCCATCCACCAGCACGCTGACGATGGATGAGACGATGACTTCCGAGCGGGCGGCGCTGGGGACCATCAGCGCAGCGACAGCGAGGCACGCCACGAGTACGCGCTTCATGCAGGCTCCTCCGGGTTTGGGGGGAAGTCCGGTCTATAGCCCACGTTGACACCCGAGTCAGTCTTGAATGTGTTGTTTCATGTTTCGAGCATCCGCCTGGTTTGTGATGCATTGCGGCATGACAAGCGTTGGTTGCCATGTGCGCGAGGCACGCGGTATTCGGGCGTCATGTCCGACAAAGCGGGGTCGAAGCGGATGGGCTGGCTGGCGGGGCTCGCGGGGGGGGCGCTGGTGGCCGCGCTCGTGTTCTCCCTCTGGGGAGACGCGCCTCCACCTCCGCCCGAGCCGGAAGCGCCCGTCGCCGCGCCCACCCCTCCGCCCGCGCCGCCCACCCCCGCGCCGGAGCCGGTGAAGCCGCCAGGAATGACAAGCAGCGTCATTCCCCCCACGCTCCAGGCCCCCGAGCCCGAGGATGAGCAGCCCAAGCCCTATCCCCTGGATTTGGAGGCGCTGCGCGCGAGGCTGCCCGACAACCTGTACTGGGAGCTGGGCGCGCCGACGAAGGACCCGGAGCTCATCCGCAAGCGCGAGGAGGAGACGCGGCGGTGGAACGAGCTGTTCGGCCGGGTGCAGGCGGGCGACGCCACCGAGGCGGAGATCCAGCAGTACTACGAGCGACGACGCAAGGTGTCAGAGGACATGCTGCTCTTCGCCACGACGGTGCTGGAGGAGCAGGGTGACGAGCTGCCGGACCGGGACCGGGGCCTGTACGAGCTGAGCATCAACATGCACCGCACGCGGCTGTCGGAGTACCCGCGCCAGGAGGCGGACGCGCTCGCCCACCGCCGCGCGCAGGAGGCGCGTCGCCAGCAGTGGCGCCAGCAGCAGCCGCAGCAGGGGGAGCAGACGCCTCCCTGACGCGGGCGTGTTGGGTAGTGGAAGCTTGCGGGCTGGGGCGTGCGGGGGGCGGATTGGAGCCACGGGCCCCCTGGCGCTAGGACTTGGGCATGGCGGTGGAGACGAGTCGGACGGGGGCGCCCGGCGCGGGCGAACCCGAGGCGGGCGCTCCGGAGCAGGCGCACCGGTCCGAGGGGGAGCTGGAGGAGCGGGTGGCGGAGCGCACGGCGGCGCTGGAGGCCGCGCTGCGGGTTCGCGACGAGTTCCTGTCGGTGGCCTCGCACGAGCTGCGCGCCCCGCTGACGTCGCTGCGGCTCTACGTGGACGGGCTGGTGCGCTCCGCGCAGGTGGGCGCGCTCACGCCCGATGACGTGCCCCGGCGCCTGGGGCGTGTCCAGGACCAGTGCCGCCGGTTGGACCGGCTCATCGCCACGCTGCTGGACGTGTCGCAATTGTCCACGCAGCGGCCCGTGTTGGACCTGGAGGAGGTGGACCTGGGCGCGCTGGTGCGTGGCACGGTGGAGCGCATGGAGGAGGACGTGCGTCGGGCGGGCTGTGATTTGTACGTGAGGGCCCCGCCGGGCGTGGTGGGCGCGTGGGACCGCACGCGGGTGGAGCAGGTCTTCACCAACCTGCTCACCAATGCCCTGCGCCACGCGGCGGGGACGCCCATCGAGGTGGTGCTCACCACGGAGGGCTCCTTCGCGCTCCTGTGGGTGCGCGACGGGGGCCCGGGCATCCGCGAGGAGGACCAGGCGCGGCTCTTCCAGCGCTTCACCCGCCTGGACTCGCGACGGCCGGGCTTCGGTCTGGGGCTCTGGATCTCCCGACAGTTGGTGGAGCTTCACGGAGGGCGCGTGTCCGTGGAGAGCACGCCGGGCAAGGGGGCCTGTTTCAGCGTCCGCCTGCCGCTCCCCGCGCCACCCGCGGGCAGTCCCTGAAACTTGCCCTCCGGGGCCATGGAGTGTTGTCTGACTGGACGTGTGGACCATCATTTGACCGGCGAGGGGCCTGCCAGCGACGACACCGCCCTGTGGGACCAGTTCCCGGAGAGCGTGGCCATCTGTTCCCTGGAAGGGGTGTGCCTCTACGCCAACCCGGCGCTGGAGCGCGCCTTCGGGGGTCGGCGCGAGGAACTCTTCGGCCGCACGCCCTGGGAGGTGTACCCGGAGGTGCTGCGCGAAGAGCTCCAGGAGCGCTTCCGCCGGGTGTCGGCCACGGGGGAGCCGGAGGAGTTCGAGTGGCACTTCGCCAGCCGTGAGCGCTGGTTCGTGCTGCGCCTGTTCCGGGGCCAGGGCCGCGTCTACGTCTTCTCGCGGGAGAACACGTCGGAGAAGAAGCAGGAGGCCATCCTCCGCGGGCTCTACGACGAGACGCGCCGCGCGCAGCGCCACGCGGCCTTCCTGGCGCAGGCCAGCGAGGTGCTCACCTCGTCGCTGGAGCACGACGAAATCCTCCAGCGCCTCACGCACCTGGCGGTGCCGCCGCTGGCGGACGGGTGCAGCGTGGACGTGCCCATGCCGGACGGCAGCGTGCGGCGGGTGTCCATGGCGCACGTGCGGCCGGAGATGGTGGAGGCCACGCGCGCGTACCACACGCGCTACCCCATCCTGCTGGACGCGCCCCACGGCGTGGGCAAGGTGCTGCGCACGGGCACCACGGAGTACGTGGCGGAGCTGCGGCCGGAAATCGTCGCGCGGGCGTTCCAGGACGAGGCGCACGGGCGGGCCACGCTGGCCCTGGGCGTGTCGGCGTACATCATCGTGCCGTTGATGAGCCGGGGGCGGGTGCTGGGCGCGCTCTCGCTGGTGAATACGGAGAAGGGCCGGCGCTACACGCAGGCGGACGTGCGGCTGGCGGAGGACCTGGCCCGGCGCGCGGCCACATCGCTGGACAACGGCCGGCTGTACACGGAGGCGCACGAGGCGGTGCGGGCGCGCGACTCGTTCCTGTCCGTGGCCTCGCACGAGCTGAACACGCCGCTCACCTCGCTCACCCTCAACGTGCAGGCGCTCCGGCGTCAGCTGGAGGCGCACCCGGCGAGCGTCGGGGACGTGGCGTCCGAGTCCATCTCCAGCAAGGTGCTGTCCGTGCAGCGGCAGCTGTCGCGCATGTCGGGGCTGGTGCGGGAGCTGCTGGACGTCTCGCGAATCACCGCGGGCAAGCTGCGGCTGGAGCGCGAGGAGATGGACCTGGCGGCGCTGGTGCGCGAGCTGGTGCCGCGCTACGCGGAGGAGCTGGCCCGGGCGGGGTGCGCGCTCCGGTTGGAGACGCCTCCGACGGCGACGGGCTCGTGGGACAAGCTGCGCGTGGAGCAGGTGATACAAAATCTCTTGTCCAACGCCATCAAGTACGGCCGGGGGCACCCCATCGAGGTGCAGGTGGGCGTGGACGACCAACGCGCCTGGCTGCTCGTGCGCGACGAGGGCGTGGGCATCGCGGTGGAGGCGCAGTCGCGGCTGTTCCAGCGCTTCGAGCGGCTCGCCAGCGAGCGCCACTATGGCGGACTGGGGCTGGGCCTGTGGATCGTCCGGCAGATTGTCGACGCCATGGACGGACGCATCCTGGTGCGCAGCGCGTCCGGCCAGGGCTCCACCTTCACCGTGGAGCTGCCGCGTCGGCCTCCCGCGGGATGAGGTGCGAGCGCGCGCCCGACGAGACCACCCAGAGCTGGTGGGACGTGCGGGTGATGGCCACGTGCAGGCGGCGGCGCGTCTCGTCGTCCACGGGCCAGGCCCTGGCGGTGACGTCCGGGAGGATGACGTAGTCGAACTCCAGGCCCTTCACGCTGCCCACGTCCGTGACGTCCACGCCGGGCTCGAAGGAGAACTCACCGTCCTTCACCCGGCGCGCCCAGGACTGGTCCGCGACGACGCGGTACACGGCGTCCGCGGACTCGGGGCTGCTGGCGATGACGCCCACGGAGGCGTGGGGCTCGCGAGCGACGAGGTCCCTCAGCGCCTCGCCGATGAAGAGCTGCGCCTGGGCCTCCACGGGGAAGTGGTGGAAGCCCACCGGCGCACCCGGGCGCTGGGGCCGCGACGCGGACTCCGCCTTGGCCTGGGTGCCGAGCACGCGCCGGGCCAGCTCCACCACGGGCGCGGGGCAGCGATAGGAGACCTGCAGCCGGCACGTGGCGGCGTCGCGGATGCCCAGCTCGTCCAGCGCCTCCGGCCAGCCCGCGAAGCCCGCGTCCGTCTGCTGCAGCTCGTCGCCCGCGAGCGTGCAGCTCCTGCCCTTGCCGAGCAGCCGCCGCACCACGAACAGCTCGAACAGGGAGAAGTCCTCCGCCTCGTCCAGGACGACGTGGGCCAGGCGCTCCAGGCCGAGCGGGCCCTGCTGGGCCTTGAGGAACATGAGGATGGGCAAATCCTCCAGGTCCACCGTGCCCGCGAGCGCATAGGGCGTGTCCTCGTCGATGGACTTGCCATCCACGGTGATGAGCCGGTCCGGGTCCGTGATGTCCTTGAGCTCCTTCGACAGCGGCGTGGAGCGCTGCAGGCGCGTGTGCTCGAGCACCTCGTCGATGGCGGTGAGCGGCAGCTCGCCCTTCGCCGCGCGCACCACCTCCTCCAGGAAGCTCCGGTCCAGGTAGGCGTCCGCGAGCCTGCGGTGCAGCCGCTCCAGCGTGGTGCCCGCCTCCGTCTTCGGCGCGCCGATGCGCTCCAGCAGCGCGCGGCGCAGCGCGGGGTGGCGCTTGAAACGCGCGGCCAGGGGCGGGGTCTCCGGGCTCAGCTTGATGCCCGGCAGGTTGAACGCCGAGCGCGCCGTGGCCAGGAGCCAGGCGTCCCGCGTCTCCACCGTGACGCGCCCCAGGCCGAGCGGCGCCAGGAGCCGCCGCGACAGCCGCGCCAGGCCCTCCTCGGGGACGATGAGCTTCATGCGCGACTGCGGGAAGCGCTCCGCGTCGTCGAAGGCGATCTTCGCCAGCCGGTGCAGCGCCACCGTCGTCTTGCCGCTGCCCGCGCTGCCCAGCACCAGCAGCGGCTGCCCGGACTCCACGGTGACGGCCTCGTACTGCTCGGCGTCCAGCAGCGCCGTGACGCCGAAGACATCCTCGACACGCCGGACGCCCTTTCCGGTGCCCAGGGCGCCAGGACGCGCCGCCGTGCCCGCGCCTCCGGCCTGGAGCGAGGTGAAGTCGCGACCCACCGAGCGCCACGTGCCGTCGGCGGCGCGCTCCAGCACGCGCGCGCCGGAGATGATGCGCGTGAGCACGCCCTTCTCGATGACGACGAGCCGGCGCACCTCGACGGTGCCCTCGGACAGCCGCTCGCCGAACTGCTCCTCGAACGCGTCGCCCTCCTCGTACGAATAGAAGACGCGGGCGATGGGAGCGAAGCGCCAGTCGATGACCCGCACGCCCGCGCCCACGTCCGCGAAGGTGGTGCGTCCGAGCAGGTAGTCGCGCGGCCCCGCCTCGCCGACGAGCCGCAGGTGCGCGAAGTAGGGCGCCTGCGCGTCGGGCAGGTTCGCGGACTCCTGTCGGTCCAGCAGGGCGCGCGTCTGGTCCATCTGGAAGAAGAGGTGAGGCAGGTCCGCCTCGGCGGCGGTGGCGGCGTCCTCGCGGAGCGCCTGGAGCTGCGCGACGAGCAGCCGGTTCTCCTGCGTGCGTCCGGCCTTCTGCCGCGCCGCCTCGAGCGCCTGTTGGACACGCGACAGGAGCGCCTCCTCCTCGGTGATGAGGGCCTGGTCGGCTTCGGCGAGGGCGTGCGTGGCGTGCGTCATGGGCGGCAAGGTGAACCTGGGGGTACTGGCGCGTCAACCCGTTGGTTTTCCTGACGGAAGTGCTACTTTGAATCGTGAGAGCAAGGAGCGGGCATGCGGCGGTTCACCCCTCGGCTGGTGCTGCTGGTGCTGGCCTTCCTGTCGTGCTCGTCCTCCGGTCAGCGCAAGGAGCTGCACCGCGGCCAGTCACCCTTCACGCTCATCACCGTGACGGAGGACCGGGAGGGCCGGCGCTATCTCCAGTTCGATGAGTCCGGCGCGCTGCAGAGCGTGGTGTGGCCCGGGCAGCCGAAGAAGCTGGAGCTGGCGTACACGCGCGTGTCCATGGTGGCGCTGGCCTTCGTGCCCAAGCCCCAGCGCGTGCTCGTCGTGGGCCTGGGCGGCGGGGCGATGCCCATGTTCCTGCGCGCGGTGCTGCCCGAGGCGCACATCGACGTGGTGGACATCGACCCGGACGTGGTGGACGTGGCGAAGCGCTTCTTCGGCTTCCGTGAGGACGCGCGCCTGAAGGCCCACGTGGCGGACGGCCGGGCCTTCATCGAGGCGAAGCGGCCCGCGTACGACCTCATCTTCCTGGACGCCTACGGCCCCGAGAGCATCCCCGAGCACCTGGGCACCGTGGAGTTCCTCGCCTCCGTGCGCGCGAGGCTGACGGCGCGCGGCGCGGTGGTGGGCAACGTGTGGGAATACCCGCCGAACCCCTTGTTCCCCTCCATGCTCCGCACGTGGCAGGCGGGCTTCACCCAGCTCTACACCTTCGAGGTGGCCAACGCCGCCAATCGCATCTTCGTGGGCGTGCCCTATCCGGAGAAGCAGACGCGACAGGCATTGGAGACAATTGCCAACAAGGTCGAGAAGGCGCAGGGCGTCCCCTTCGACCTGAGCGCATTGGTGGTGGAAGGTTACGCCGACGCCACCACGCGCAAGGAATTGACGGGGCAGGTGTTGAGGGATGCTCCCGCTCCCGCCGCTCCGCCGCCTGCTCCGGAGTCGAAGCCTTCGCCTCCCGCGCCGTGACACCTGGGACAGGTGAGTGATTGCGTCGCGGCGGGGGCCGCGCGCTAGAGTTCTGTCCGTCCCATCACGCCCCTGTCGTCCCGGAGGATGAATGTCCCCGTCTCCTGTCGGGCCGCCCTCGTTGTCGCGTCGAGGGTTGCTCAAGCGAGGGTTGTTCGGAGGCGCGCTGCTCGCGCTGGGAGGCGGCGGTCTGCTGTGGACGCGTGAGGGATTGTCATTGCCCCTTCCTCCCGAGGGCCTGAAGGTGCTCGGCGCGCGCGAGTACGCCACGCTCCAGGCCATGGCCCGCCGCGCCTTCCAACCGCGAGACGGCTGGCCGGACGCGGACACGGTGCGCGTGGCCTTCCTGGTGGATGGGCTGCTCGCGGGGTTGGACCCGGTCGTCGCGAACGAGGTGAAGGCGGTGGTGGGCCTCTTCGACAACGCGCTGGCGGGGCTGCTCTTCACGGGGCACATCACCCCGTTCTCGCGGCTCGGACCCGAGGCGCAGGACGCGGTGCTCGAGTCCTGGAGGACGTCGCGGCTGGTGTTCCGCCGCGGTGGCTACCACGCGCTGCGCGGGCTCCTGTACGCCGCCTACTACTCACACCCTGCCGCCATGGCCGCCACGGGCTACGTGGCGCCGGAGGGCTTCCACGTCGCGGACGCGCCGGTGTGGCGTGGGCCCGCGGATGGCCCCTTCGCGGGCTCGGGAGGTGGCACGCCATGACGGGACGCATCTGGACGGGGGATGAGCTGACCGAGGACTCGACGCTCACGTGTGATGTCTGCGTGGTGGGCAGCGGCGCGGGCGGCGGAGTGCTCGGGTTGGAGCTGGCGCGGCGCGGGCTGGACGTGGTGATGCTGGAGGAGGGCGGCTACCACACCCGTCGCGACTTCGACCTGAAGGAGGCCAAGGCCTACGCGACCTTCTATCAAGAGGGTGGCAACCGGGCGACGGACGACCTGTCCATCGGCATCTACCAGGGGCGCACCGTGGGCGGCGGCACCGCCGTCAACTGGTGCGCGTGCTTCCGCACGCCGCCGGAGATTCTCGAGCACTGGCGCGACGCGCACGGCGTGAAGGGCCTGGACGCGGCCACGCTCGCGCCGCACTGGGACTGGCTGGAGGAGCGGCTGAACATCCGCGACTGGCCCATCGAGCAGGCCAATCGCAACAACCGCATCCTCTGGGATGGACTGGGCGCGCTCGGGTATGGCCGTGGCACGGTGAAGCGAAACGTGCGCGCGTGCGCGTCCCTGGGCGCGTGTGGCCTGGGCTGTCCCACGGACGCCAAGCAGTCCACGCTGGTGACGCTCATCCCGGAGGCGGTGGAGCGGGGCATGCGGCTGTACGCCAACGTCAGCGCGCGCCGACTGGAGACGAAGGGCGGCCGGGTGACGGCCGTGCACGGGGACATCCTCGACCCCAAGACGAACCGGCCCACGGGCAAGAAGCTCACCGTGAAGGCGAAGGTGACGGCGGTGTGTGGCGGCGCCATCAACTCGCCGGGCTTGCTGCTGCGCAGCGGACTCACCGGACGAGGGCGGGTGGGCAAGCGGCTGTTCCTGCATCCGGTGGTCGTGTCCAACGCACGCTTCCGCGAGCGCGTGGAGGCGTACTCGGGCGCGCCGCTCACCGTGTACTCACGGCAGTTCATCGACCGGGGGCAGGGGAAGATGGGGTGGCTCCTGGAGGTCCCCCCGTTGTTGCCGCTCCTGAGCGCGGTGGCGCTCAACGGCTTCGGTGCGGGCCACCAGGACTTGATGGCGGGCCTGCCGCACGCCAACGCGCTCATCTCCATCTGCCTGGATGGTGTCCAGCCCGGGGATGAGGGCGGCACCGTGGCCCTGCGTGGCGCGGGCGAGTACTCGCGCTTCAAGGTGGACTATCCCCTCACGCCGCTGCACTGGGAGGCCTTCCGCGAGGCGCTCAAGGTCGCCGCGCGCATCCAGTTCGCCGCGGGGGCGGAGATGGTGCTCAGCCCGCACTCGAAGCCGGTGGTGATGCGGAGCGAGCAGGACATCCCGCTCCTGGATGACGCGCCCTACGCCCCGCTCGAGTGCTCGGTGCTCAGCGCCCACCAGATGGGCGGGTGCGCGATGGGGGGGAGCCCCGAGACGAGCGTGGTGGACAGCACGCTGCGCTACTGGGACTCCGACAACCTCTTCGTCGTGGATGGCTCGGTCTTCCCCACCGCGCTGGGCGTCAACCCGATGGAGAGCATCCTGGGCGTCGCGCATTGGGGCAGCCAGCACGTCGCCGCCGCGGTGAGTGGCTCCGCGTGACAGTGATTCCAGACCGGGCGCCGATGGTGCTCCAGGCTGCCTTTGGTCTATGGACCTGGGGCTGGCGCCCGGAGGGGGCGCGGTGTGTTGGTCCCGCAGTCGCGCAAGTCCGCTTCATATGAGCTCACAAATCCAGGTTGGGAATCCTCCGCGTGGGCGGAGGGTGGTGTCGGCTGTCGTGGGGTTGCTCTGCGTCGTGTTGGGCGCGTGCTCCACGCTGCCGCAGCGGGGGCAGGTGGTGATGCGGGACGTGTCCTTCCCGCTGCGTGACTTCCGCATGCCGTCGGGGCTTCGCGTGGTGGTGGAGCAGGACCCGCGCGCGCCGGTGGTGGCGATGGTGGCCCTGGTGGGCGTGGGCGGCTCCGGCGACCCGATGGGCAAGGAGGGCCTGGCGCACGTGGTGGAGCACCTGGCCTTCCGCGCGCGTCACGGCGGGAGCCCCTCGGTGTCGACCCGGCTGGAGGACGCGGCGGCCGGCTATTCGAACGCCTTCACCAGCATGGACCACACCGTGTACCAGACGGTGGCGCCCAAGGAGTCGCTGGACCTGCTCGTGAAGATGGAGGGGCAGCGGCTGTCCGCGCCCCTCTCGGGCCTCACCCCCGAGATGTTCGCGGTGGAGCGAGAGGTGGTGCGCAACGAGCTGCGCCAGCGCAACGAGACGGGCTTCGTGGGCCAGGTCTTCAGCTGGGTGCACGCGTCCGTCTATGCGCCGGAGCATCCGTACTCGCGGCCCGTCATCGGCACGCATGATTCGCTGACGGCCATGTCGCTGGCGGACGCGCAGCGCTTCACGCGCGCCCACTACCGGCCGGACAACACGACGTTGGTCATCGCCGGAGACGTGGACCTGGCGAGGGTGGAGGCGGTGCTGCTCGACAACCTCCCCCCGGAGTGGGTGGGCACCGGGGCACCGCTGGCGGTGGACTCGCGCATGCCACCCGTGTCCGAGCCGCCCCTGCGCGCCGCGCCCGCGCAGATGCCCGAGTACCAGGCCGCCGTCGGCTCCCCGGAGCTGTACATCTCCTGGGTGCTGCCGCGCTCCTTCGACGAGGCGAGCGCCATCCACGACTTCGTGCGGGTGAACCTGAGCCGGAGCCTGGGGGGCTCCATGCGGCGGGACGGGGACATCGCCGGGTTCTCCACGATGCTGCTGCCCGGCACGCGCGCGTCGCTGCTGGTGGTGCGGGTGGTGCTCACCCAGGGCAGCCACCCGCGCAGGTCGGCGGACAACATGCTGGACGAGGTCCAGTGGACGTGGAGCCAGGCGCCCGGCCACGCGGCGGCGGTGCTCGGCCGCGAATACGACTTCCAGGCCCTGCGCCGCAACGTCATCACCGGCATGGTGCTGGAGTCCGAGGAGCTGCTGTCGCGCACCGTGCGCCGCGCGGAGCTGACGCACTTCATGCTGGATGCGCGCGGGTACACGCGCTCGCAGAAGGCCCTGATGACGCTCGACGGCGGCAAGGTGACGGACTTCGCCTACAAGTGGCTGCAGCGCGAGCGCGCGCGCATCATCCTCGTGCGGCCCGGTGAGTCGGGCGGCGCGGTGGTGGCCGCGCCCGTGGCGCTGCCGGAGGAGCCGCCCGCGAGCGCCCGCTCCGAACGCGTCATCCAGGCGGCGCAGGCCGCGCTGTCCGCGCCGGTGCGGACGCTGAAGCTCGACAACGGGATGGAGGTGCTGCTCGCGCCCCGGCCCGGCCTGCCCGTGGTGCGCGTGGGCGCGGTGCTGGGCGGAGGGCGCACGTACGGGCCCAAGTCGGGCGTGGCGGAGATGGCGGAGTATGGCGCCTTCCGCGAGTCCTGGTTCGAGGGCAACGCGAGCCACTGGGGCCTGCACGTCTACGGCGGGATGCGGAGAGATCATCAGCGCTTCGAGGTGGCCGGGACGTCCGGCAACGTCGGCAACATGCTCGCGATGCTGGCCGAGCAGCTCTCCTCCACGCGGACCTCGTATGACGCGTGGCGGTTCCTGCAGGAGCAGTGGGTGCCGTTGCGCAAGACGTTGGATTCCCACCCGGAGGAGCGCGCGCAGCGGGACCTGATGCAGCTGCTCTACGAGCCGCACCCCTACTCGCGCTACGCCACGGGGGAGGAGCTGTCCCGCGTGTCGGAGGAGGACATGACGGCCTGGATTCGTGACGTCTACCGTCCGGCCAACACGGTGGTGGTCATCGCGGGCGAGTTCGACGTGGCGACGGTGGAGCCGCTGGTGCGCGAGTACCTGGGCGGCTGGAAGCACGGGCCGACCTCGCCGGTGGAGGTGCCCGTCGCGCCGGGGCTGCCGTCGCCCGCCACGAAGCCCCGGACGCTCGTGACGGCCCGGCCCGGCGCGACGCAGGGTCACCTGCAGCTGGCGTGTCGGCTGCCCACGGCCACGCCCGAGGCCGAGGCGCGCTACGACGTGATGGCGGAGTTGGTGGGCCGGCGCATCTTCGACCAGGTGCGCGCGCGCCAGGGCGCGTCCTACGGCTTCAGCGCCAGCACGTGGCTGGGGCGCGGTGGCGCCTCGCACCTGCTGGTGGACGGACTGGTGGACGCGCCGCGCATGGCGGAGGCCGCGAAGGCCGTGCAGGACACGCTCGCGTCGTTCGCCCAGGGCGTGGACGAGGCGGAGCTGGCGCGCGCCAGGAAGCGCCTGCTGTCCCGCGACGCGGTGTCGTTCGTCTCCTCCGAGTCGTGGGTCCAGTCGCTCCTGGACGCGCGCGTGCGTGGCTTCCCCGCGGAGTCGCTGGCCCAGCGCCCCGCGCACCTCCAGGCCGTGACGGCCGAGCAGGTGAAGCAGGAGTTCGACGGCTGCCTGAAGCGTCTGGTGGTGGGCGTCGTCGCGGACAAGGACCGGGTGCAGCCGATGCTCCAGGCCCTGTCCTCGCCCTGACGGGCGGCATGCTCCCTCGCCTGGTGTCCGTACGCCCAGGCGAGGCAGGGGGGCCCTGCGTCCTCCCGCTCCGACGCTGACTACCTTGGCCGGATAGGAAGACATCCGCGAGGGGGCAGGCATGCGGTGGCAGGGAGGACGTCGCAGCTCCAATCTGGAGGACCGGCGCGGTGCGGGGTTGGGACGCCCGCTCGCGGTGGGCGGCGGGGCGGCGTCGCTGGTGGTGGCGCTGCTGGTGATGTTGCTCGGGGGAGACCCCTCGGTCGTCACCACGCCGAGCGGTGGACGCGGGCCGTCCAGCGACTACGGCACGGGCGGCTCGGGCGTGCCCGATGACCCGCGGCAGGCCGAGCTCAAGGACTTCGTCTCCGTCATCCTGGCGGACACGGAGGACACCTGGCCGGGGCTCCTGGAGCCGCACGGGGTCGAGTACGTGGACCCGCGGCTGGTGCTCTTCTCCGGCGCGGTGCGCTCCGCCTGCGGGTTGCAGGAGAGCGCGGTGGGGCCCTTCTACTGTCCACCGGACCAGCGCGTGTACCTGGACCTGGACTTCTTCGAGGAGCTGGACCGCCGCTTCGGCGCGCCGGGTGACTTCGCGCAGGCCTACGTGGTGGCGCACGAGGTGGGGCACCACGTGCAGAACCTGCTGGGCATCTCGCGTCAGGTGCAGGCCGCGCGGCAGCGCGCGTCGCCGGAGGATGGCAACGCGCTGTCGGTGCTCCAGGAACTCCAGGCGGACTGCTTCGCCGGCATCTGGGCGCATCATGCCCAGCGTGAGCGGCAGATTCTGGAGGCGGGTGACGTGGAGGAGGGGCTGGGCGCCGCGTCCGCCATCGGCGACGACACGCTCCAGCGCCGCGCCCAGGGGCACGTCGTCCCCGAATCGTTCACCCACGGCTCGTCCGCGCAGCGCGTCGAGTGGTTCAATCGGGGCCTGACGCAGGGAACGCTCGAGGCGTGTGACACCTTCGGGGCCCAATCGGTTCCACGCCGTCGTCGCTGACACGCCGCCATGGGGCTGATTGACAATCAGACCCCGGCTCGCGGTTGAATGCCCTCCGCGCGGTGGCCGGTCCGCGTCCATCGACGCGGAGGGGGCGTGTCCCCATTCAAGACGCTGTGGTGTCTGGGGTTGCTGGCGGGGCTCATCTGGGCGCCCGTCGCCGAGGCGCGCTTCGGCAAGCGCAAGACCCCGAGCGACTCGAAGTCGGCCACGCACGACTCCAGCGCGGACCCGGACACGCACGAGGCCTCGGCCATCGGCACCGAGGACGACGATGACGACGACGGGAAGAAGCCCCGCTCGCGCGACTCGTTCGACGACGACTGTTGCTCGGACGACGAGGACGACGTGGCGGATGGCATCGTGGCGAGCCTGCTCAGCGGGCTGTTCGAGGGCGCCGCCCGGACCATCGCCAACACGGGGACGCACCTGTCGGAGCGGTTGGACCCGGAGACCTCCCAGCCCCTCCTCGCGGGACGTCGGCACGCGGTCCCGCTGTCCTTCAAGCTGAGCGCGCAGCGACTGCTGATGCTCGACGACGTGCGCGGGGTGGACCTGCTCGCGGGGCTGGAAGGCCAGCGCTTCGGGGTGGAGACCCGCATGATGTTGCTGAACCAGCCCACGGATGACGGCACGCCGGGCGAGGACGACCTCATGTTGGTGTCGGCGCACCTGACGTATGCCTTCGTGGTGCGCGACGCGCTCCGCCTGCGCGCGGAGGGCGGGCTGAGCACGGCCCACGCGCCGGACATCACCCTGGCGGGCCCGAGCGTGGCGCTGTCGTTCGAGGCGTGTCTGTTCTCCCCGCTGGACTTCGAGGCGCGCGCGCAGGTGACGCCGCTGCCGTTCCTCCAGGTCGACGCCACGGTGGGCCTGGCCCTGCACCTGGGGAGCCTGATGCTGCGCGGCGGCTGGCGTGGCCTGTACCTGGATGACCTGGGCACGGTGGACGGCGTGTCCCACGTGGACAGGATGCACGGCCCCTACTTCGGCGGCGGCTTCACCTTCTGACGCGGACGGCGGGGCGCTATCGGTGGCCCCGCATCTTCCACCACAGGATTCCCATGAAGCTCTCCGGCGGAGGCTCTGGAGACGTCATCGGCTCGTCCTCCTCGCGCGTGCGTCGCGCGGGCGGAGGCGAGGGGCGGTGCACGGTGGGCAGGGGCTCCGAGCTGTGCAGTCCGCGCGAGGCGCGCTCCAGGGCCTCGGAGAAGGAGCGCCGGGCCACGTCGTTCGATTCGACGCGCTGGGGCCCCGAGACGCGCTCGAGGGCGCGGACCCGGAGGATGGCGTCGGCGCCCTCGACGCGGCGCAGGCCACCGACGCGACCGATGGGGCCTCGGGGTTTGCGACTGTGACTCATGCCGGACCTCGCGCGGATGGAGACGTCAGGGTGGGGGCTGGGTGGCGATGGTCGCCGACTTCCGGGAGATGAACTCCTCGCGGCGCAGGAGCAGCTTCGCATCCTTCTTCGGGAGGATGCGCAGCTGGAAGCGGCGCTGCGTCGGCTCGTCGACGGAGAACACGTTCCTGTCGCTCACCAGCAGCACGGCCGTGGGCACGGCGAGTTTGGGAGCGCGGTGTCCGTAGAAGTGCACCACGACATGGTAGGGCCCCGGCACCAGCTTGCGCGCGTGGTACAGCTCCGGCCCCAGTCCGTCGGTGATGTCCCAGTAGAGCTGGCCTCCGAGCCGCGTCTGCTTGTGCTGGTAGTAGCAGCGCTCGCCGTCGGGCTCGATGACCCACAGGTCGATGTCCGTCTGGTCCGAGTTCCAGTGCGTGGTGAGCTGGTAGCCGATGGGCGCGCGGGAGAAGGCGTCGCCATACATCCCCGACGTCTCCTGTCTCCCGAGCTCGGCGAGGCGCGCGCGCAGCTCCTGGGCGATGGGCTCCGCGCGCGGGTGTCGCGCCAGCGCGGAGAGCATCCGCCCGTAGTGGTAGGTCGCGACCAGGCTCAGCTCCGCGGGGTGCCTCGGGAAGGGGCGGGCGAGCAGGATTTCGTAGTTGCGCGCGGCCTCGGCGTAGCGGCCCGAGGCGTCCAGCGCGAGCGCCTCTTCCAGGTAGGCCTGTCCCTCGAAGGTGCGGCTGAGCCGCAGGTGCTCGAACAGCTCCGTCGCCGCGGCGTACTGGCCCAGGGCGAGCAGGCCGTAGCCCACCAGTCGCAGCGCCTCCGGGTCCTTGGGGCGCAGCTCCACGGGGGACGAGAGGGCCCGCACGGCGCCTCCGGTGTCACCAGCGAAGGCCCGCTCCCGGGCGATGCCTTCGTACAGCGTCACATCGTCCCGGTTCTCCCGGCGCGCCTTGCGGTACGTGAGCTCCGCGGTGAGGCGGGCCTCGCCGCCCGCGTAGGGCTCGTCGCGCAACGGCTGGCGCGAACGGGTCGGCGCGAGGGCCGCGCGCTGCCGCGTCAAGGCGTCCACCACGGCGCGCCCCGACTTGGGGACGGCGTCCATGTCCAGCCCCACGAGCGCATCCCGGCGCTGGTCCTGCTCGCGCTTGCGCAGGGTCTCCAGGTCGGTCAGCTCCACGCGCTCGTCGCTCAGGGCGAAGCGCGTGTACTCGGCCGCCGTCTCGAGCACGAGCATGGACGCGCGCGCGTTGGCCAGGTGGTAGTGCTGGCTGAGCGCCACCACCATCCGGTCCAGGCGCACGTCGTCCAGCGAGACGAGTCGGGAGACGAAGAGGTCCGCCCATGCCCGAGGAGCGAACGCGCTGTTCGTGTCGCGGGGCAGGGGCACCTCGAGCGTCTTCTCCACGTCGCCCGAGCGGGTGGACACCACGAGCGCCGCGGCCCCGGCCTCCGTCAGCCGTCCGGCCACGAGCAGCTCCTGGCCCGGGAACACCAGGTGCGGGCGGCCCGCGATGACCAGGTCCTTCACCGGCGCGCCCTTCACCTCCACGCGGGAGAGCACCACGGGACTGGCCCGGTGCGCTGTCGCCGCGACGTCCACCTGGGCTCCGGAGAGCACCGACACGCCCCGGCCTCCGCTGGCCCGCGCGAGCGCATCGAACAGCTCCGTGTTCACCGCGGCCTCACCGAAGCGGTACGTCACCCACCGCAGTGACTCGGCGCTGGTGTGCCGGGAGATGAGCGACTCGACGGTGCTCGGGCCCCAGGTGACGTTGCCGTCCGACAGCAGCAGGGCCGTCACGCGCGCGCCGGGCTGGGCGGGCTTGAGCCAGTCCGCGCCGGCCCGGTCCAGCTCCGTCAGCATCCCGTCCACGTGCGACGCGCCCTCCAGGTACACACGCTCCAACTCGGAGAACGTCTCCTGACGGCGGGCCGCGTCGTTCGTCCGCCAGCCCGTGCCGTGCAGCCAGCGGGGGCGCACGTCGAAGAGGAGCACCGCGTACTCCTTCAGCGTGGTGTCCTTCTCCAGGAGCGCGCGCAGGGTGGCGGCCTGGAGCGCCCAGGCGTTCCCGTCCTCGGTGGAGAGGGAGGTGTCCACCACCAGCACGGCGCGCCCGGTGGGTGGGCCCTCGGCCGTCGACGTCAGCTTCGCGGGAAGTCGGACGCGGGCATGGAAGGCCTGGCCCGGAAGGCCCGCGTCGTCCTTGCCCACGAGCACGTCCGCGTCGGCGTCCTTCGGTGCGAGCGCGACGGACAGCGCTCCGTCACCCTGCAGTCGGGGCCAGTCGTGCACCCGCCACGCGCCGAGCTTTCGAGCACTGCCCGCGGCGTCGGGAGCCACCAGCTCCTGCTTCACCTGCGTCGGGTCCACGTGGACGCGCGCGGACACCTGGACGTCCTTGCCCGCGCCGGCCGGGAGCGGCCACGTGTAGCGCAGGTGCTGGCCGTCGTGGATGAGCGTCTGCTCGTAGGCGATGACCACGCGCTTGAGCGAGCGGGGCGGCAGCGGGAAGACGCGCGCGCTGAACGTGGAGGCGCCCGCCCACTCGAGCAGCGCCGGGTCGACGTCGTCGCGGACGATGTCCTCGTAGACCTCGCGGGCGCGCTTCTGTTCGACGACGCGGGCCTCCTGCACCTCGCCCCATGAGCGCTTCGCGCCCTTCGGACTGGGAGGCGCGGCGGCGGTGAGGCGCTCCAGGTCCGCGGTGCCGTCGCCCAGCGCGGGCAGCAGGTCCGAGGACTGGAAGAGGGAAGGCGCGTTCACCACGACCGCGCCCGAGTAGAGCGCGAAGCCCGCGACGGACGCGCCGCCGGGCAGCGGGTAGTAGAAGGTGCCTTCGAGCGCGTGGGGCGTGTCGTTCTCGAAGAGGTGGTCCACCACCGTGCGCGCGCGGGCGCCCTGGATGTACGTGACGACGCGAATCGCGCGCGTCTTCAGCGGCTGGTAGCGGCCGGACTCGTCACGCACCAGGACCTTGGCCGCGCGAGGCGCCGCGTCCACCTTGGGCAACACGGGCGTGGGCAGGTTCGTGGGAGGTGGAGCGCCGTCGGCCCGCTCCTTCTTGGAGGGCTCCTGCGTGAGGTCGCCACCGCCGCCGCTGCTTCCGCGGATGACCTGCATGGCTTCGCGCGACCGGTCGACGGCCTGGCGGGCCACGGAGTCCGCTGCCCGCCTCTCGAGGAGTTGCTCGGCTTGGTCCTCGCGGGGCGCGGGCGCGGCGGCGGGAGGCGGGGGAGGAGCTTGGACGGCCCGAGGCATGGGCGGCCCGCCTCCCGGGGCTCCTTCGACCGGCTCCCCGGGGTCGCTGGGCGACAATCCGCTCTCGGCCCTCAGGTTGTTCAGCAGCCTCTCCATCCCCTCATCGTCGAGGAGCGTGGGACTCGCCAGGGCGTCGCGAAGCTCCGCGACATCCACCTCTCCCGGCTCGATGACACCGGACACCGTCGTGGGTGCGGTGAGGCCCGCCTTCGCGAAGCTGTCGGGAGTCGTCGCGGGCTGGGGGGCCGAGGGCGGGGCCGTGGAGGCCTTGCGCTCACAACCCACCATGGCGAGGCACAGCAACAGGGCGGCGGTCGACAGTCGCGAGACGCGCATGTCGGAGACGTTAGCCCAACACCGTGTCACGCGTGGTGGACGCCCCTCGAATGGGGGTCAATCGAGATACCCCCAGCGGTCCTCCTCGAAGACGAAGTAGGGGCGACCGAAGGGAATCCGGTCCGTCCAACCGAGCACGTGGCGCTGCTGCGTCACGTCATAGGTGAAGCCGAAGTGCGGGCCGTCGAATTTCGCCCGGGGCAGTTCGGGCAGGAGGTCGGGGACGAGCTCGGACAGTGCCTCGGGGAGCCGGCCATGTCGCGTCTCGAATTCGCGACACGCGGCGATGATTCGCTCGGCGTTCTGCCGGGCCCGCTCGCTCCCCGCGCGGTCGGGCCGGAGGGTGACGTACACCGTCGCCGCCAGGGAGGCGGTGTTCTGGACGAGCCGCGAGGCGTGGTCCTTCCACTGTCGCAAGGTGCTTCCGAGTTGTCTGCCCATGCCGCGTCACCTCCGCTGTGTCGCGCATCATCTCCCGGCGCGGCGCCTCCGTGCGTGGCACTGCCTATCTTTTTCGCGACGACGACACAGGAGGACGTGATGCCGGACATCGACGAGCGCCAACGCGCGGACGACCCCTCGGAGGACAGGACGGCGCGGGAGGCGGGCTACGAGGAGGAGGTGCCCGGGCACACGCCCGGGGTGGCGGAAGGCGACGATGACGAGGCGCCCCACCGGGCGCATCCCTTCCCGGACCCCGACAAGACGCCCGGCTGCGCGGAGGGCTGAGCGGCCATTGCCTGCACGGAAGGCCCGTGAGGCTTGGCGGCAGGCGCCTGTCCCGCACCTTCGGGCGGACAAGGGGAGCGCGAGGTCGCGGAGATGCTCCGGCGCCTTGGTGCATGGTGTGCGAAGGCACCTTGGTGCGGTCATCGCTCAAGGATGGAGGGCTGCTGGAGGCGAGAGAACGCGGAGATACCCTGGCGCCTTGGTGCGTGGTGCACGCGAGAGGGAGGTCGAGGCACCTCAACGCGCTCTTCGCGCAGAGAGAGCCGCGTGACGGCGGCGTGAGTCCCCGTGGCATTCCGACACCGCTGCGCGAGGCACCTCGCGCCGTTCTTCTCTGGGAGGAGGTGGATGTATGCGGAGCCGCCGCCAGGACGGGGAGTCCGGTGGTTTTCCCGGTGCTCTCGGGAGAGGCCTGCACTCCGTGTACGTCCCTCTCCGTGCGGGGGACGGGCCCTGAATAGACCCGAGGCAGGTGCGTCAGAAGGTACAGAACGCGGCGCAACCCGCTGCGAAGGAGGTCGTCATGAACAGCAAGCTGATGCGAGTCCTGGTGGTGTGCTCCCTCACGATGGGTTCTCCCGTCCTCGCGCAGTCGGTTCATGGTGCCTCCCCCGTCGCGACGCAGAAGGTGACGGAGTGGGCGGAGGGGCAGCGCAACGTCTCTCGCGCGGACCGTGAGCGTCAGGCCCGACTGGAGCGTGAGCGTGAGGAGCGCGAGCGCCAGGCCCGTCTCGAGCGTGAGCGGCAGGCGCGGTTGGAGCGTGAGCGGCAGGCTCGCGTCGAGCGTGAACGGCAGGCGCGGTTGGAGCGTGAGCGTCAGGCCCGGCTGGAGCGTGAGCGGCAGGAGCGCGAGCGTCAGGTCCGGCTGGAGCGCGAGCGGCAGGAGCGTGAGCGTCTGGCCCGGCTGGAGCGTGAGCGCCGGGAGCGCGCCGAGTGTGAGCGCCGCGGGTATGGCTGGTGCGCGTCGAACTCGCCGCGCCGAGGGTAGTCGAGCTGGATGGGACTCATGTAGCAAGTCCTGGTTGACGAAGAACGGGCTCGGACATCTGCTTGAGCGATGTCCGAGCCCGTTGTCGTTTCCTCGCCGCCCTCCGCCGAGGCTCGCCCGGTGGACGTCGGTGAGCGCGTCACGCTGTTGGATGCCCTGCGAGGCTTTGCCCTCTGCGGTGTGTTCGTCTCCAACAGCGCGGCCTGGTTCAGTGGTCGGGTGCTGATGCCGCCCCAGGAGGCGCGCGCGCTGACGGCGCCGCTCTTCGAGACCGTCATCAACAACCTCTACCTGTTCTTCGTGAACCAGAAGTTCGTGACGCTGTTCTCGTTCCTCTTCGGCCTGGGCTTCAGCATCCAGATGTCCCGCGCGGAGAAGCGGGGCGACTCCATCACCCGGCTCTATGCCCGGCGTCTGCTGGTGCTGCTGGGCCTGGGCCTGTTCCATCAGTACGTCATCTGGGTGGGCGACATCCTGCACACCTACGCGCTGGTGGGCTTCCTGCTCCTGTTGTTCCGCAAGGCCTCGAACAAGACGGTGCTCATCTGGGCCGTGCTGTGCATGGCGGTGATACCCAGCACCGTCCAACTGCTCTCACACCACATCCCCATCTGGCTCCACGGCGCGGAGGCCGCGAAGGCCACGGCGACGGCCACACGCGCGGCGGAGCTGGCGGCGCGCACGCGCCTCCTGGAGGCGTACTCGAGTGACTCGCTCTGGACGGCGATGCTCGGTGGCATGCGCTTCAACGTGGAGACCTTCCTGCAGCCCAACCGCCTCGTCTGGATGAGCTTCGCGTTGGGCCGCTTCCTCTTCGGGCTGCTGGCGGGGCGGCTGTTGTTGCTCCAGGACATCGAGGGCAACCGGCCCATTCACCACCGCCTGTTGTTCTGGGGCCTCTTCCTCGGCGTCATCGGCAACGGCCTGGGGCTGGTGCTCTGGCGGCTGCGCTCGCTGGGGTTGATGGACCAGATGAGCCGTGACACGTCCATCCTGCTCAACCAGGTGCAGGAACTCGGCTGCCTCTTCCTGGGCGCGGCCTACGTCGCCATCTTCGCGCTCCTGTCCCGGCGTGGTTGGGTCCAGCGCGTCTTCGCCGTGCTGATGCCCGTGGGCCGCATGGCGCTCACGAACTACCTGTTGCAGTCGATGGTGAGCGTCTTCATCTACAACGGCTGGGGGCTGGGGCTCCTCACGAAGCTGCCGCCGTCACGGGTCATCTTCCTGTCGCTCGGCATCTTCGCGGTGCAAATCGTCCTCAGTCACCTGTGGCTCTCCCGCTTCCGCTTCGGACCGGTGGAGTGGCTGTGGCGCTCGCTCACCTACGGCCGTGCCCAGCCGCTTCGACTGCAGGCAGGGAAGGGGGAGGTGGGGACAGCGGTGTCGTGAACCGCTAGCGTGGGCCCACAAACGGGGAGGTCGTGCCATGACGCTGAAGACACGAGGCGTGGTGCTGATGTGGTCCGCCGTGGGGCTCGTCGCTTGTGGAGGCTCGGGGACGGAAGCCCCTCCACCGCCAGCCGAGACAGCGGGAGTCGTCACCTCCGCCGTGGTGCCACCGTGCACGGGAACCAACGCCTGGACGACGCTGGGCCATGATGCCCGCCGCTCCTCCACCTCCGACGGTTGCGCGTGGCATCCCTTGCGCAAGCTCTGGGAGTACGCGCCCACCGCGGGCGCGGGGCGCACGGTGCAGGGTGTCGAGCGCGTGGTGGCGAACACCGGCGGCGTCTACCTGACGTGGAACTCCAATCCCAACTACGTCGGCTCCGGCGGAAGCCCCGCGCTGGACAAGCTCGCCGTGGACACCGGCGCCAACGTGTGGAGCGTGGACCGGCAGCTCAATGACAACCGCGGCCACTGGCCGACGATGTTCACCTACGAGAAGAACGTGGGCGGCGGTGTGTACGAGGCGAAGGAGGGCATCGTCCGCAACGACGACGGCATCCGGACCTGGAGCCAGCAGTTCGGCGCCAACTACTACTCGGGCGGCACCATCCCCTATGCCGAGTACGAGCAGGCGCCCAACGACAGCTGGGGCCAGTCGCTGTCGGACGGCACGCGGCTGTGGGTCTACAACCAGCTCCACTACCACGGCCCCAAGCTGGGTCTGCGCTCCATGGACAAGCGCGGCAACCTGCTCCTGGAGCTGAACACCTACGGCTACTACGGCGGCACGCGCGTCTTCCCCCAGCACCAGTGGGACACGGCCGAGGACCGCCTGGGCTCCATCGCCGCGGACGGCGGCTTCATCTACCTGGCCGCCATCTACAACTTCCAGTGCTCCACCAACTGCTCCGCCACCGAGCCCCGTCCCTTCGCCACGGGCCTGTATGGCTGGGATGTCGCCACGGGCACGGCGCGCTGGCCCCGCGTGGCGCTGGAGCCCGCCAGCCACATCAGCGTGTCGGGCAATCGCATCTATCTGCTGGAGCGGGACCCGGCCACCGGCACCGTGACGTTCAACATCCGCAACGCGGGCTACAACGGCGCCAGCCTCTTCCGCTCCGCGCCGCTCCCCGCCTCGCACCTCACCGGCTTCCAGGCGCCGGTGCTCGTGGCGGGACGGGCCATCTTCGCGGCCCAGGAGACCTCCGGCTCCAACCTGGGCACCGTCCTGTACTCCTTCGACGCGCTCTCGGGCGGCACGCCCCTGACGACCACGCTGACGGGTGTGTATGACGTCATCATCCCGTTCTACGGGCGGGACCTGCTGGATTTTTCCACCACGCCCTTCGCGGGCAGGCGCAGCACCAGCATCGCGGCGGCGTCGGGGACGAAGGATGATGCGGGCGTGAGCATCCCCACGCTGGTCATCACCTCGCGCACCGGGTTGCATGTCGTCGCCGTCTCCACGTTGTCGACGTTGTGGAGCGCCACCAAGGCGTCGCTGGTGGGCACGTCCGACGGAGGCGCGCTGAGGGACCCGGTCATCGTGAAGGACCGTGTCTACGTGGTGGACCGGAACAAGGTATACGCGTTGGGGCTATAGCCGAGGCGCTGACGCCGAGGCCGGAGTGAGAGGAAGCATGATGCGACGGTGGCTGTTGCTGGGGCTCTGTGTCTCCACGCAGGCGTGGGCGCAGGACTATCGGGCGTGCAAGGAGCTGTTCGTGTCCCCGCTGGCGGCGAAGGTCGAGTCGACCAACGCCAGCGGCTCCGCCTGGGACGAGGGCTCCTTGGCGGACCCGGAGCTGACCGCGATGGCGGTCGACGTGGAGGGCGCCTCGCCCGTCGTCATCGGCCCGAAGCAGGAGGACGCCACCGTCCTCCTGTGGAACAGCCTCTTCCTGGAGGAGTCGCGCTCGGGGGCCTGGCTCCCGGTGGGCGTGGGGGGCTCGCTGCACCTGTTGCTCACCGACTCGGACGAGGGGCCCTCGGACTACATCGGGGCCTTCTCCGTCACCGTGCCGGAGTCGCTGGCGCAGACGGGCACCGCGTTCATCCTCACCTCGTCCACGGGCACGCAGCAGATGCCGCTGACGCTGCGAATCTCCGCGACGGATGGCAAGCGCACCTGCGCGGGCCTGGAGAAGGCCGGGCCCGTGCGCTACGAGCTGCCCGCGCCCATGTTCACCGCGCGGGTGGACAACGGGCTCTTCGAGAAGATTCGGAGCGCCCAGCGCTGCAAGGCCGGAAGCACCCAGCGCGAGTGCAAGCCGGAGAGCTACGACGTGCTCTACACGCCGGAGCTCATGAAGGACACCTGGGTGACGCTCGTGTCCGGAGGCCCCTTCGCTGGCAACCCGGGGAAGTTCTTCGCGGTGGCGGTGGGCCTCGAGCCCGCGCGCCGTCAGGTGGCCTACGTGGGCCGCTGCGACGCGGTGAAGAAGGCCCCCGCGCTGGGCGAGACGCTGGCGTGCGTCCTGGGCAACAAGGCCACGCTCATCAGCATCGAGAAGGGCAAGCCCAAGACGCGCGCGGCCAACGCGAGGGAGCTGGAGGCGCTGAAGGAGCCGCCCGCGGACGAGCCCGCCGAGTCGAAGCCGTCGCCCTGAGCGCGCGCCCGACACGGCGCCCCGGGTCCGAGGGCGCCGTGCGTGGGCCTCAGGCGGGTGGCCGCATCGTGATGAGCACCACGCCGATGCCGATGAGCGCCAGGCCCGACAGCCGCTCCCGCCAGACCTGGGCGCGCGGTGAGCTGGACACGCGGCCTCCGGCGACGCCCAGCCAGGCGTACCCGGCGAGCACCGGCACCTCCACCACGATGCAGGAGACGCCGTACACGGTGAACTGCAGCCCCGC
Organism: Myxococcus fulvus; assembly: GCF_900111765.1. Next base: position 184,231 of record NZ_FOIB01000002.1, on the reverse strand, counting down.
GTGCGGCCCCGGCTGGACGAACTGCGGCAGCAGCGAGCCGAAGAACAGGATGGACTTGGGGTTGGCGAGCTGCTTGGCGAAGCCCTGCACGAAGGCGCCCTGCCACAGGGGCGGCTTGGGGCGCTCGGCCAGCGTGAGGCTCTGCTTCGCGGCCCACAGCGTGCTCACGCCCAGGTAGACGAGGTAGGCGGCGCCCGCGTAGCGGATGGCGTTGAAGGCGATTCGCGAGGTGGCCAGCGCGGCGCCCAGGCCCGCCACGGAGACGAGGAAGTACACGGCGTTGCCGGCCTGGATGCCCAGCGTCGCGCTCATCCCCGCCCGGAAGCCCCGCGACATCGCTTGCGAGACCACCAGCAAGACGGCGGGTCCCGGAGTGATGGCGAAGAGCGCCATCGTCAGCGTGAAGGTGGCCCAGAGCGTGAGGTCCATGAGGTCGGGTGCGCGCGGCCGGAGAGTAGCTCCGGACTGTCCGTGCCGGGGCACGGACGCGGTGGGGTGGGCGCGAATGACGAGCGCTCGGGCGCCCGGTCCTCCGTCGGATGTCGGACGTGCCGCCCCGGGCCTCATCGACGGTATGCGACGCTCGCGCGGCGGGTCGTTGGCGTGACGACGTCCCGGATGTCGCCCTCGTGGAGGAGGGCGCGGTGGGGCGAAATCCGACCGTGGCCCCGGCGCCGTCTCGTGCTCTGCTTCGTCAGAACGGAAAAGCCCCCCAGGAGAGGGGCTGGCGGCGGGGCTCTCGGGAGGGAGGGGCTCGTGGCTGGGGCCATGAGGAGCGTCACTCGTGAAGAAGACGTACGTCGGCGGCTGTCACTGTGGAGCGGTCCGGTACGAAGCGGATGTCGACTTGAGCCAGGGCACCTACAAGTGCAACTGCTCCATCTGCACCAAGGCGAGGCTGTGGCAGTCCGTCATCGGCCCCGAGGACTTCCGGCTCCTGGCCGGTGAGGCCGCGCTCACCGAGTACCAGTCCCGCACCAAGCAGCTCCATCACCTGTTCTGCAAGCACTGCGGCGTGCACGCGTTCGGCTGGGGCGACGACACGGAGCTGGGCAAGTACTACACCGTCAAGGTCAACTGTCTGGACAACGTGGACCTGGACGAGCTGATGCGCTCGCCCATCACCTACGTCAACGGACGCGACGACGACTTCACGAAGCCCCCGGCCGAGGTCCGGCACCTCTGAGCCGGGGCCCGTCGCTCATCCTCCCAGCGACATGCCGCCGTCGACATGCAGCGTGGCCCCGGTGATGAACGCGGCCTGGGGCGAGGCGAGGAACGACACCGCGTGGGCCACGTCCCCCGGCTGGCCTTCATGGGGCAGCGGCTGCATCGCCGCGCGTGCCTGGAGGAAGTGCGCGTGCCCGTCCTCCCGGGACATCCCGGTGGCCTGGAGGATCTCCGTCTCCACGAGCCCCGGGGACACGGTGTTCACCCGCACGCCGAGCGGCGCCCACGTCTTGGCGAGCCCCCGCGACAGCGTCTCCACGGCGCCCTTGCTCACCAGGTACATGAGGTCCAGCGGCACCGTGCGCGCCACGCCCGCGGAGCCGATGTTCACGACGCAGCCCCGCGTGGCCCTCAGGTGGGGCAGCGCCAGCTGGGACAACCGGTAGGCGGCGCGGACATTCAGGGCGAACGCCGCGTCGAGCTCCGCGTCCGTGGCCACGGGCTCCCGTGACGACGTGGGCGCGCCCGCGTTGTTGACCAGGAGGTCCAGTCGCCCCGTGAATCGCACCAACGTGTCCACGGCCTGCTGGGCGAATCGTGAATCCCGGAGGTCTCCCGCGAGCACATGGGCCTGGGCGCCCAGCGCGCGAAGCTCTCCCGCGAGCACCTCCAATCGCTCCCGTCGACGCGCCACCAGTCCCACCGTCCATCCCTCCTCGCCCAGCCGCGAGGCGATGGCTCGCCCCAGTCCGGCGCTGGCCCCCGTGACGAGCGCCACGCGCGGTGTCGACGCGGCGCTCATCGCCCACCTCCCGAGGGCGCGCCGAGCTCCTCCTCGTAGCGGAACTCGAAGGTCCTCCGGGAGAAGCGCCACTGGCCGTCTTGCTTCACGAACTGGTCGGAGTAGGTGCCGACCACCCGCAGGTACTTCCCCGTCTGCTTGATGCGGAGGACCTCGTCCAGGGTGGAGCGCGCGGTGGCTCGCTCGGGGCCCTGCACGTGGACGACGATGGGCGTGACGCTCTGGACGCGCAGCTCGACGCGCGCCGTGTTGCTCGTCATGCCCTCGCGGATGGCGTCACGTCCCTCGAACGTCCAGCCCATGGGCGGCGCGGCCTTCACCTCCCAGACCGCGTCCTCGGTGAAGAGCGACTCCGTGGTCTTCCAGTCCTGGTGGTTGGCCGCGTCCGCGAAGCGCTCGATGAGCGAGCGCACCGCGAGGTGCTCGACGGGCCATGCCTCGACGTTCGAGGTGTCCGGAGACGTGGACCGGGAGGCCAGGGGGCCGCCCGCCGTCGTGCCCGCGCAGCCGAGCAGGGTGAGGAGGAGCGCCGCGAGGGGCGTGTGCAGGTGGCGATTCATGGTGTCCATCCATCCTTCGGGTCGGTGTGCCTCCCGACGCGCGAGCCTGACCCGGACCTCGCGGCGGGGTGTTCCGTCACGCGAAGATGCGAGCTGGCTTCGCTTCAGTCGAACGCGTTGTTCCGGACGTGGTGTTAAGGCAGGCTGAATCGATGCCGAGCCCGCTCGTGGAGACACGTCACCTCTTGTTGCTCGCCGCGCTCGAAGAGCTGGGCAGCCTCAACGCCGCCGCGCGCAAGCTCCACCTGTCTCCGTCCGCGCTGAGCCAGCAGCTCCGGGAGCTGGAGGACCGGCTCGGGGGCCCGCTGTTCCATCGTCAGTGGCGACGGCTGGAGCCGACCTCCGCGGGCAGGCGCCTCACCGAGGCCGCGCGCTCGGTGCTGAGCGAGCTGGTCCGGGCCGAGGCGGAGACGCGGGAGCTGTTGAGCGGCGCCAGCGGCACGCTCCGGGTGGCGACCGCGTGCCTCCAGTCCTACCGCTGGCTCCCGGAGCTTTTGCGTGGCTTCACCCGGAACTGGCCCGGCCTGGAGGTCACCATCGTCGCGGAGGCGGGGGAGGCTCCCACCGAGTGGCTGCTGTCGCGCAGGCTCGACGTCGCGCTCGTGGCGGGGGAGGCCCGGCCCGGTCCCCGCATCCAGGTGGAGCCGCTCTTCCGGGACGAGATGGTCGCAGTGGTGGGGCGGGAGCATGCGTGGGCCACCTCGCGTCGCAAGGAGGTCGAGGTCCGGGCCCTCGCCGAGGAGCACGTCTGGGTCGACGAGGGCGCGCTCGCGGCGCACACGCCGCTGGGCCGGGCGTTCGCGAAGGCGGGCAACCTCTCGCCACGCAAGGTGACGCTCATCCCCATGACGGGGGGCCTGGCGCTGGAGATGGTCCGCGCCAACCTGGGGGTCACCGTGCTGCCCCAGTGGGCCGTGGCGCCCCAGCTCGCCGAGGGAGGGCTGCACGCCGTACGGGTCGGGCCTCGGGGCCTCTGGCTGGACTGGGCGGTGGCGACCCGGGCAGGAGAGCGGGAGCCGGCGCTGAGCGCCTTCGTGGACGCCCTGCGCGCCCACCACCCCGGTCCCCGGGGCCGGGTGATCCGCCGCCGCTGAAACATGTGTTGATACAACCCACTGAAATCACGGCGAAGTGAGGTCTCCTCGCAACCTGGAGGCACACTGTGGCGATAATCCCGAAGCGCGCCATTCACGCTCTCCATCGGGATCCCCCAAACCATGGCCTCGAAGATCAGCGACACGCCTCGCCCCCTGCCCACCGCGTCGTCGCGAGCCCCGGCCGCGAAGGCCCCTCCGCCGCCCGAGAACAAGGCGAAGGCGCCCGACTTGAGCTGGAACAAGGACCGCTTCGAGACCGGCTCCACCCAGCCGCTGCCCCGCCTCCCCGCGCCCCAGCTTCCGCAGCTGCCGGCCCCGCTGCCCCTGCCGCTCCCGCAGCTGCCGGCGCCCGTGCCCCCGCCTCCCTGCCAGGGCCCGGTGGAGCCCACGCCGGAGACGCCCACCGAGCCCGCGCCGAACCTCGCGGACGCGGACCCGATGACGCACATCGCGTACCTGGCCTCGGACGAGCTGCAGGGGCGTGACAGCCCGTCACCCGGGCTCGACGCGGCCTCCGCCTACGTGCAGGCCCACGTCGAGAAGTACGGCCTCGTGGGCCCCAACGTGAACAGCCCCGAGAACCCGTTCCAGCAGCGCTTCGACGTGTTCTCGTTCCTGGGCAACCCGGACGCGAACCACGTGCACGGCGGCGACGAGCACAAGGCGCACAAGGAGTTCGGCCACAAGCTCTTCGAGGAGGGCTTCTACCTGGAGGAGGGCATGCCCCAGGAGACGCTGGCCATGCTCAACAAGAAGTACGAGAGCGCGATGAAGGCCGAGGGCCAGCCGCTCACGCCGGCGCGCAACGGCGGCATGCGCAGCGTCGAGGAGCTGCGCGCGCTGGCGACGGAGTCCGGGCAGGCGGTCAACACCATGGCGCTCCTGCCGGGCTCGGGTCCGCACAAGGATGAGGTCATCGTGGTGATGGCCCACCTGGACCACGTGGGAACGGACCGTCGGGGCAACGTCCACAACGGCGCGGACGACAACGCGTCTGGCAGCGCGGTGCTGATGGCGGCGGTGCCGGAGCTGGCCGAGGCCGCCAAGCGCGGCGAGCTGGACCGCTCCGTGCTCTTCATCTGGACGGGCGCCGAGGAGAAGGGCCTGGTCGGCTCGCAGTACTTCGTGGACCACCCGATTCCGGGCCTGGGCACCGAGCAGATCACCGGCGTCATCAACGTGGACATGGTGGGCCGCTGGGATGACCAGCGCCTGTCCGTCGTCGACACGGACCGCCGCGGGCAGGCGAACTACTTCCGCGACGTGGTGGAGCAGGCCAACGCGCAGCTGCCCGACCCGTTCGACCGCATCAACCGCGACATCAACATGTATCGGGACCGGCAGGACGGCGCCGTCTTCGGCCGCAAGGGCGAGGACGTGCTCTTCCTCTTCGAGGGCCTGTCCAACCCGAAGGGCGGCGGCGACCTCATCCCCGAGTACCACGAGCCCGAGGACGACATCGACCTCATCCTCCGTGACAACGGTGGCGAGAAGCCCCGTCGCGTGAAGGACCTGATGGTCAACGTCATCGAGCTCGCCGCGAACCGCACGACCGAGGAGTAGCCCGCCTCGCCTCGTCCAGGAGGGCGTCGTCGCTGACGCCCTCCGCCCGGTGGCGCGCTCGCCCGACGTTGTCCAGGAGGGCGTCGTCGCTGCTCCACGACCCTGGCGCTCACCCCACCGGGCTTCGCGCCTGACGCCTCACATCCCCGGCCCACACCCGCCGGGGCTTGTCCCAGGGCCTCGCCCCGTCGAGACTCGACACCATGTCCGCCGCCACGCCCTCGCCGCGCTCCTGGTTCGCCTACTCCGTCGACCTGTCCCCGGTGACGGCGCGTGAGCGCCTGCCGGGGCTGCCGGCCCTGCCCGCGCTGCCCGACGGCGAGCTGGTCGAGGCCCTGGATGTGGACCTCGTCTACGACGTTCCCTCGCCGGCCTGGGGCGGCAAGGTGGCCCGGCTGGTGGATGCCCCGGGCAAGAAGCTCCCCGGCGTGCTGCGCCGCCTCTCCCTGGAGGCGTGGGACGCGGTGAGCCGGCTGGAGTCGCTGATCGCCGAGGCCTCCACCTCCCGCCCCGTCAAGGTGCGCACCGCCACCGGCGCGCTGCTCTCCGCCCACGCCTTCACGCCCCCACCCAGGGCCACCCCCGCCCCCCAGGGCCCCATCAGCGAGGCCTTCCTCGTCACGCTGGCCCTGGCCGCCGAGCGCGCGGGGCTCGCCGCCGACTACGTCGAGCGCCTCCAGGCCGAGGCGCAGATCGTCGGCACGCTCCAGCAGGCGAAGGCGGACGCACGGACCGTCCAGGCGCCCCAGGGCAAGAAGCCATAGTCGCAACTTCGTGACAGAAATGTGGGGCCATGACGCAACCGGGCACCGCGTCGGGCCGACGATAGAGATGCCGGGCCTCACTCCGCGCCAGCCCCTGGTCGGCCCAAGGAAGTCACCGCCATGACGACGCTGCGACCCACTTCTCGTGCCAGCACCCCGTCGCCCTCGGTGTCCACCGAGTCCGCGCCCGTCAATGGCCTCAAGGCCCAGGACACCAGCGCCTGGGCTCGCTCCAGCGCCCGCGAGGTCTCCATCTCCGAGCTGCAGACCAAGTTCGGCTGGACGGACCAGAGCTGGGAGTCGGGCCTCTTGAAGGCGGCGGACCAGGCGGGCACCAAGACGCGCGGCGGCAACGGCAAGGTCTCCGCGGCCGAAATCCAGGCCTACCTCACCGCGCCCACCGACGGCCGCTACCTCACCTCCACCGCGCTCCAGCAGGGCCGCGCCGCGCTCGACGCGAAGCTCACCCAGGCCGGCGGCTCCGTGAAGGTGGATGCCTTCGACCCGAAGTGGCAGGACGGGCTCGCCAAGCGCGCCGACCTGCTGGGTGGCAACGGCGACGGCAAGGTCAGCCAGGAAGAGCTCGCGGCCTACATCCAGAAGTCCAAGGCCAACCAGGTGGACGGCACGAAGTGGGTGCCCGACCAGCAGATGGCCGCCTTCCAGAGCCGCGTCGCGGAGGCCGCCGGTGAGGTGGACCCGCTGCGCCCCAAGGGTGGTGCGGGCAAGGGCCTGGAGATGGTGAAGCAGTACTCGCGGCTGATGCTGGACGAAGGCAAGAACCTGCCCACCTTCGTCAGCCACATGCTCTCCGCCGCGGACATCCACGAGACGCCCGTGGAGGTGAACCGCAACAAGAGCACCTTCGTGCGCGACCCGTCGCTGCCGCTCACGGGCATCACCGACTCGGACTACAACAACACCGGCTTCGACCGCGGGCACATGAAGCCCGCGGAGGACTCGCCCACGCAGGAGGCGATGAACGAAAGCCACCAGATGACCAACATCGCCCCCCAGTACGGCAACCACAACCAGCAGGTGTGGCGCACGCTGGAGCGGGGCATCCACGAGCTGGTGGAGCAGACGGGCGGCAAGGCCTACATCGTCACGGGCAACCTCTTCCTCGACGACAAGGGCAAGCCCCTGCCGAAGGACGAGATTGCGACCACGGGCGCGAAGGACCGGAAGATCGCCGTCCCCACGCACAACTTCAAGACGGTGCTGCTGGAGCTGCCCAACGGCAACCTGACGATGTTCGCGTACATGGTGCCGAACCTGAAGGATGGCCCCTCGAAGAAGGAGGCCATCGTCCCGCTGTTGGAGGACGCGCGCGTGCCGGTGGACCGCATCGAGCAGCTGCTCGGTCAGGACCTGTACGCCCAGCTCCCCAAGGGCATCCAGAACCAGCTGGAGAAGGACTCGAAGGCCCCCGGCGCGTTCCAGCTCGAGGGCAGCCAGTACGAGTCCATGACGCTGCTGACGCAGCGCTGAGCGCCCCGCGCCGGCTCACTGCGCGGGCAGCGAGAGGTAGTGCTGGCCCAGCTCGTTGAGCACGCCGTTGGGGCCCAGCAGGCTCGCGAAGCACGGGTCGTTCGTCCAACGGCCCGTGAACCAGGCGTAGCGGAACACGTCCGCGCGCCGCTCGCACACGGCGACCATCTCCGTCATCTGCGCCTTCTGCTTCGCCACGGAATCGATTTGCGCGCCGTCCCGCTGCTGGTGGCAGTTGGCGAACTCGGTGACCCAGAACGGCTTGCCGTACTTCGTCAGCCGGTTGAGCTGCCCGTCGAGCCCGTAGTCGTACCAGTGGAACGCCAGGTAATCGATGCGCGGCTCCCGGTTGCCGTTCTCCGCGCGATACGCGGCGTAGAAGGCATCCAGCCACACCACCGGGTCCGAGTAGCCGGCGAGCGTCCCCCAGTTCATCCCCGGGCCCACCAGCTTCACGCCCGTGTTGGCGGCGACGCTCTCGTAGCGGGGCCACAGCCGGGCCGCGGCCTGCGGCGACATGTTGGCCTGGTCCGTCAGGTTGGGCTCGTTGAGCAGCAGCAGGTACTGGATGTGGGGGTTGGCGAGCAGCATCTGCTCGATGCGCGCGGCGTCGAAGTTCCCGTTCCACAGCATGGGGATGAAATCCATCCCGTAGCGGGTGCGGAAGTCGGTGGGCACGTTGGCGTGCGGCTGGGGGCTCCAGTTGTACCACCAGCTCACGCCCGGGGAGACGGCGGCCAGGTCCTCGGGCGTGGCCAGGTCGAAGGCGAGGCCGCGCTTGACGCTCTTGGTGAGCGGCGGCTGCGTGCCCGCGTCCGTCTCCGTGGAGGGCCGGCCCGGCTTGATGGGGTCGGCCGGGTCGCAGCCCAGCAGCAGGACGAACGCGATGCAGATTGGCGCGAGCCAGCGTCTCATGAACCGTCACCTCCGCCCGTCAGGGGCGCTTGGGGACGGTCATCCTAGTGTGAGGAACGGCGCCGTGCGGCTCGTCGATGACCGGGCGAGCTTCGCGGGAGGGCCCGCCGCGACGATGCTGCCACCTTCGTCTCCCGCCCCCGGCCCCATGTCGATGACCCAGTCGCTGGCGGAGACGACGCGCATGTCGTGCTCCACCAGGATGACGGTGTTGCCCGCGTCGACCAGGCCCTCCAACTGCGTCATCAGCTTGTCCACGTCCGCCGGGTGCAGGCCCGTGGTGGGCTCGTCCAGGACGTAGAGCGTGTGGCCCCGCTGTGGCCGCTGCAGCTCGGTGGCCAGCTTGATGCGCTGGGCCTCGCCGCCGGACAGCTCCGTGGCCGGCTGTCCCAGGCGCAGGTACCCCAGGCCCACCTCGCGCAGCACGCCGAGCGCGCGGGCCACGTGGGGCTCCTCGGTGAAGAAGGCGTGCGCCGCGTCCACCGTCATGCCCAGCACCTCGGCGATGTTCTTGCCTCGGTAGCGGATCTCCAGCGTCTTCGCGTTGTATCGGGCACCGTGGCAGGTGGGGCAGGGCGCGTAGACGCTGGGCAGGAACAACAGCTCCACGCTCACGAAGCCCTCACCCTCGCACGTCTCGCAGCGGCCCTTGGCCACGTTGAAGGAGAAGCGACCCGCGTCGTACTTGCGCGAGCGCGCGGTGGGCGTGGCGGCGAAGAGCTTGCGCACGTGGTCGAACAGCCCCGTGTACGTCGCCAGGTTGGAGCGCGGCGTGCGGCCGATGGGCTTCTGGTCCACGCGCACCATCCGGTGCAGCCCCTCCATCCCCTCGACGATGCGGCCGCCCGTGGTCTTCACCTCCGAGCGCTCCAGGGGCTCGCCCTCCTCGTCCTCCTCGGGCGGCGCGTGGCCCAGGTGCGTGGCGACCAGCTCCACCAGCACCTGGCTCACCAGGCTCGACTTGCCGGAGCCGGAGATGCCCGTCACCGTGGTGAAGACGCCCAGCGGGAAGTCCACGTCCAGCCCGTGCAGGTTGTTGCGCGACACGTCCTTCAATCGCAGCCAGCCCTTGGGCTCGCGGGGCGCGTGCGTGCGCGCGGTCTGCTCGCCGAAGAGGTAGCGCCGCGTCTGGGAGCCCTGCACGTGTTGGAGCCCGTCCAGCGGGCCGCTGTAGAGGATCTCGCCGCCCTTCTCGCCCGCGGCGGGGCCCACGTCCACCACCCAGTCCGCGTGGCGGATGACGTCCACCTCGTGCTCCACCACGAACAGCGAGTTGCCCGAGCCCTTCAGCGCATCGAGCGCGCGCAGCAGGGCCTGGGTGTCCGCCGGATGCAGGCCCGCGGAGGGCTCGTCCAGCACGTACACCACGCCGAACAGATTGGAGCGCACCTGGGTGGCCAGCCGCAGCCGCTGGAGCTCTCCCGGCGAGAGCGTGGGCGTGGCGCGCTCCAGCGAGAGGTAGCCCAGCCCCAGCTCCATCAGGACGTGCAGGCGCTCCACCAGGTCCTTCGCGATGCGCTCGGTGACGAGCGCCTTCTCCGGGTGCTCGCGGGTGAGCTTCTTCAGGCCCGGCGCGGTGCCGTCGACGAAGGGGCGCAGGAGCGTGTCGACGCGCTTGAGCGGCAGGCGGGACAGCTCGCCGTAGTCCAGGCCCGCGAAGGTGACGGACAGGGACTCGCGGCGCAGCCGCTTGCCGTGGCAGACGCGGCACTCGCCGCTCTCCATGTACTGGGACACGCGCTTCTTGATGAGCGGGCTCTGCGTCGTGGCGAAGGCCTGGAGCACGTAGCGCCGCGCGCTGCTGAAGGTCCCCATGTAGCTGGGGGGCGACTTGCGCTTGAGGGCCTGGCGCGTCTCGGCCGGCGTGAAGCCCGCGTAGACGGGGACGGTGGGCTGCTCGTCCGTGAAGAGAATCCAGTCGCGGTCCTTCTTGGGGAGCTCGCGCCAGGGGCGGTCCACGTCGTAGCCGAGCGTCACCAGGATGTCGCGCAGGTTCTGTCCGTGCCACGCGGGAGGCCAGCCGGCGATGGCCCGCTCGCGGATGGTGAGCGAGTCGTCGGGGACGAGCGAGCGCTCCGTGACCTCGTACACGCGACCCAGGCCGTGGCAGTTCGGGCAGGCGCCCGCGGGCGTGTTGGGAGAGAACGCGTCCGAGTCCAGGTGGGGCTGGCCCGGTGGGTACGTGCCGGCGCGCGAGTACAGGAGGCGCAGGGAGTTCGACAGCGTCGTCACGCTGCCCACGGACGAGCGCGTCGTCGGCGCGCCCCGGTGTTGCTGGAGGGCCACCGCGGGCGGGAGGCCCTCGATGGCGTCCACCTCCGGGATGCCCGCCTGGTCGATGAGCCGGCGGGCGTACGGGGCCACGGACTCGAAGTAGCGTCGCTGGGCTTCCGCGTAGAGCGTGCCGAAGGCGAGCGAGGACTTGCCCGAGCCGGAGACGCCGGTGAAGACCACCAGGGCGTCGCGGGGCATCTCCACGTCCACGTTCTTGAGGTTGTGCTCCCGAGCACCTCGGACGCGGACGAAGCCTGTCGGGCGGTCGCTGGGCGTGCCTGCAGGGGAGGGACGGCGGGGTCGGCTCATTCGAAGTGGGCTCCTGCCGGGTGTCCTACCCAATCTGGTGTCGGGAGGGCGTAACGAACAGCGGGCGAGCGACGAAGCATCGCGAGGTGCACCCGTGCGAGGGGTGCATGCGGCTCCCGAGGCGGGCGGCCACGCGAGGGAGCCGTCAGACGGGGCGGTTCAGTCCGGCCCCACCTCGTGAGGCGTGAGCGCTGGACCCGAGCCGTGGTGCGTGAGGCTCCCCGGAGACGAGCGGCCCCGTGAGGGAGTCGTCAGACGGAAGCGAAGACCCGAGTGGTGGCTCGGAGCGAAGCACCCAGTGAAGTGCGAGCAATGGACCCGAGCGCGCGCGGTGCATGCGGTCTCGGGAGACGTGCGGCCTCGCGAGGCAGTTGTCAGGCTGTGGCGAAGGCCCGAGTGGTGGCTCGGAGCGAAGCACCCGGTGAAGTGCGAGCGATGGACCCGAGAGCATGCGGTGCCTGAAGCCCGGTAGATGGGGCGTCCCCGCGAGCGACGAGCCCGCGGAGAGCGAGGACCTGGTGGCTCGGGGGGAGGTACCGCGTGAAGCGCTGCTCGTAGGAACTCACTGAGGGGCGCGACCTTTCTTCCTGTCTGCGTCGGAGTCGCGAGGCGGTTCTCCTGGAGTGTGGGTCGTTTCATTTGTGGGATGAGAGCGGGACTCGGGCCCGCGCTGAGAAAGGGCGCGTGGGGACGCCACGTTCGGCGGGCCGGAGCCTCCGTGGTAATTTCCGGGGGCATGGGCTCCCGGTTCATCCTTCGTGCGCGAGGTGTGAATGGGCGAGGCCTTGGCTCCGTCGACTCGCGGCTTTGATGACAGGAGTGCTTGGAATGCATGGGGCTGACGCCGAGCCGTTCGATGCGGTGTTGCGGTCCGCTGGCGAGTTAGCCGCCGCACGGCTTCGTGAAACTCCAGGCGCCCGGGAGGCCGTGGCGCGCGCTGTCTCCGAGGCCGCGGCCCTCGGTGACGCCGCGCCCGAGTCACGCTCCTTCGCGCGACATCTCGGTGCGCGGCTCTCGCGCGCCACGGACCCGGGGCTCACGTTGCAGCGGTTGCACAGCCGGGACCTCGCGCTCGCCCTCGCGTGCGCGGAGGGTGTGCCCGCGGCCCGTGAGCTGCTGGAGCAGGAGGTCTTCCGCGCGCTGCACGTCCCCTTGTCGCGCATCCATCCCTCCCCCGTGTTCGTGGACGAGGTGCTGCAGGTGCTGCGCGCCAACCTCCTGATGCCTCGCACGGACGCGCCTTCGCGGCTGCTCGGCTACGCGGGCTCGGGTCCGTTGCTGCACTGGGTGAGCATCTCCGCGGTACGGCTCGCCCTGCGGATGCGCAAGGCGCAGGGAGACGAGTCGCTGGTCGACGCCGAGGTGCTCGCCGCGCATCCCGCGCCTGGTGGACTGGAACTGGGCTTCGTCCGCGAGGAGGCCCGAGGGCACGTGCGCGCGGCCTTCATCCGGGCGGTGGCGTCGCTGGATGACGAGGACCGGGAGTTGTTGAGGCTGCACTTCGTCGAGCGCTTGTCGCTCGAGCGCATGGGGGCGTTGTTCGGCCTGCACAAGTCCACGCTCTCGCGACGGCTCTCTGCGGTGCAGTCCCTGTTGGAGAAGCGCACGCGCCGCGCGCTCACCGAGCGACTGTCCCTGCCCGAGCCGGAGGTGGACAGCCTGATGCGCGCCATCCAGGGGCGGTTGGACTTGAGCCTCTCGGGCCTGCTGGAGGGACGGCCATGAGCTGTCCCGACGAGAACACGCTCTCCGATTACGCGAGGGGTGAGCTGGACCCCTCGCGCACGACGAGCCTGCGCGAGCACGTCGCGGGGTGCTCGGAGTGTCGGAGCGTGCTCGCCGCGCTGAGCGGGTTGGAGACGCCCGCGCCATCGGTCGGAACGGGCGCGCGCGTGGGGCGCTACGTGGTGCTGGGACTGCTGGGCGAGGGAGGCATGGGCCGCGTCCATGCCGCCTATGACCCGGAGCTGGACCGCAAGGTCGCGCTCAAGCTGCTGAACCTCACGAGGCTCGGAGAGGGCTCTCTGGGTCAGGCACGTCAGCGACTGGAGCGCGAGGCCCGCACGATGGCCCGGCTGTCGCATCCCCACGTCGCCCACCTGCACGACGTGGGCGAGTTCCAGGGGCAGCTCTTCCTGGTGATGGAGCTGGTCGAGGGCGGAACCCTGCGCCGGTGGCTCGAGGAGAAGCCGCGCACGCGCCGCGAGATTCTCGAGCGCTTCATCCAGGCCGCCGATGGGCTCGCGGCCACGCATGCGCTGGGCATCACCCATCGCGACTTCAAGCCCGACAACGTCCTGCTCACGCGCGACGCGCAGGTGCGCATCACCGACTTCGGTCTGTCCAACGCGGCGGCGCTGGAGCCCTCTCGGGAGGACGGCCCCGTCGTCACCGGCGGCGAGGCGCTCACCGTCACGGGCGTGTTCCTGGGGACCCCCGGGTATGCCTCACCGGAGCAGCTCCGTGGCGAGCGTGGGGATGCGCGCTCGGACCAGTTCTCCTTCTGCGTCGCGCTCTACGAGGCGCTCAACGGACAGCGCCCCTTCGCGGGCAACACGCGCGAGGAGTTGCTGGCGTCCATGCAGCGCATGGAGGTGCGTCCCGAGAAGCGCGGCGTGCCCGCGTGGCTCACGGCCGTGGTCCGGCGCGGGCTCGCGGTGGACCCGGCGCGACGCTTCGAGTCCATGGAGGTCCTGCGGGCCCGCCTCGCGCGCGAGGTCGGCGCCTGGAGGCGCAGCGCCGCCGTGGCCGTGCTCGCGGGTGGACTGGTGGGCCTGGGGTTCCTCGTGTTGGGGCCCTCCTCGAAGGACTCCGGCGAGCTCTGTCACGGCAGCGAGCGGCACCTCGTGGGCGTCTGGGATGCGTCGGTGCGGGAGGCCGTGCATCAGTCCTTCCTGAAGACGGGGGACGTCTCCGCGGAGGCCTCGTTCCAGGCCGTGGCGTCCTCGCTGGACCGCTGGACCCGGGATTGGACGCACGCGCATCAATCCGCGTGCGAGGCGACGCGGGTCTTCGGCGAGCAGTCGGAGGCGGCGCTGGGATTGCGGATGACGTGCCTGGACCAGCGCCTGGGTGAGCTGTCGCGCTTGACGGTGGCGCTCCAGGGCGCGGACGCGCGGACGGTGGAGCGAGGCTTCGGTCTCGGGACGTCGCTTGGCGGCGTGGTCCACTGCGCGGACGTGCGCACGTTGCAGGAGGCGGTCTCCCTCCCTCAAGACCCGAAGGCTCGCGCCGAGGTGGACGCGGTGCGCGTGGAGCTGGCGCGTGCGAACGCGGAGCTGCTCGCGGGCCATACCCCGGAGGCGCTCAAGCTCGTGTTGCCTGCCCGGGAGCGCGCGCTCGCGACGCGTCACCGGCCACTCGAAGCGGAGGCACATCTCCTCTGTGCGCTCCTGCAGGAGGACGCGGGGGCGTTCGACGAGGCTCGAAAGTCCCTGGCCCAGGGCTCGCTGGCAGCCGAGGCGGGGCGACACCTGGGCGTGCTCGGGCGGGTGCTCAAGTCCCAGGCGTGGTTGCACGGGTACAGCCTGGGCCGCACGCAAGAGGCCTGGCCCTACTTCCATCGCGCGAGGGCGGTGGCGGAGTCACTGAGGGACGCCGAGCTGGATGCGCTGCTGAACCACGTGCAGGCGGAGCTGCTGGAGCAGGAGGGGCGCTTCGCGGAAGCCGAGCCGCTGCTGCGCGCCTCCCTGGAGGCCGCCAGCGCGAAGGGGCGGACGCATGCGCACGCGGAGCTGAGCGGACGGCTGGGGCTGCTCACCCGGAAGCAGGGGCGCTTCATGGAGGCGCGGCACTGGCAGCAGGAGTCGGTGCGGCTCCACGAGGCGTACTTCGGACCGACGCACCGGGACACCGGACGCGCCCTGGTGAACCTGGGCGGGACGCTGGCGATGCTGGGAGAGCTGTCCCAGGCGGAGGCCGTCCTCCACCGCGCGCTCGACATCCTCCGTCACACGTTGGGGGATGCGAACCTCTCGGTGGCCCGGGCCTGGTCGAACCTGGCGCTCGTCCATTTCGAATGGGGCCATGGCGCCCAGGCGCGCGAGGCCGCGGAGGAGAGCTGGTCGGTGGCCCAGAAGAGCGTGGCCGCCGACAGCCCGGTGTTGATGGGGATGGCGTCGAACCGGCTCGGGGTCCTGGGTGAGCAGGGGGAGCGCGCGCGGGAGCTCGCACACGCGCGAGGACTCCTGGCGCACCGCGAGCAGGTCTACGGTGTCGCTCATCCGGAGGTGGCCATGGACCTCCACGAGGTGGGCCGGCTGCTGCGTCTCTCGGGGCGCCAGGCGGAAGCGCGAGGTGTCCATGCGCGAGGTGTCGCGCTCCAGCAGCCACTCGTCGCGAAGGGCGAGGTGGACGCAACGGGGCTGCGAGCCCTCGCGGACGCGCTCCTCTTCCTGGGCCAGGTGGACGAGGCGAAGCGCCACGTGGAGCACGCGCTCGTGGGCATGGAGAAGGACCTGGGGCCGGTGTCGTCCGAGCGCATCGAGGCGCTGCTCGTCCTGGGGGACGTCCAGCTCGCGCGAGGCCAGCCCGAGGAGGCGCTCATTCCGCTGCGCACGGCGCTGGAGTCGCTCACCCAGCGCCAGGTGGTCTCCGCGCGAGTACCCAGGGTGCGTCGTCGTCTGGCGCGAGCGCTCCGCCTGACGGGCGCGGTGGAGGAGGGCTGTGAGCAGGCGAGGCGCGCCTGGGAGGAGCTGGGCGCCTGGAGCAAGGCCTACACCCAGGAGACGAGGGAAGCGCGGGCCGAGCTGGCGCACTGTCGCGAAGGCTAGCGGTCGATTTCACGCAACGGTGTCGCGCGGCCTGTCTCCTCCCGTCAGGGGGCGGCGCTCAGGCCTCCTCCGTGACTCCTCGGGAGGACGACATGAAGGCGATGACCCGGCACCTGGTGGTGCTGTCCCTGCTGGCGGTGGGCTGTGGTGCCTCGAACGAAGACGATGGGGATGACACCTCCCCAGGCACCGCGCTCGCGTGTGACGCGGTGGGGTGGTGCACCTCGTGGGACTCGGACAAGCGGCCGGTGACGGATGCTCCCGCGCTGAAGGGGGGCGCGATTCCCGACGGCCTCTATCGCCTGGAGCGCGGCTCCGAGGACGCGCGGGCCATGCTCATCAAGGGGCGGTCCGTCCTCAAGGTCAACAGCCTGTACTTCAACATCCTGGGGACCTGGAAGGTGGAGGGGAGCCGCATGGTCATCACCACGACGAGCACCTGCAACCAGACGGACGAGGAGCCCTTCAAGGAGACCTTCCGCTATGCGTTCGCCTTCAAGGGAGACACCCTCTATCTGCACGAGGACGAGTTCGAGGACATGCCCATCGAGGCCTGGCGCAAGGTGGACCAGCTCTGCGAGGAGAACGCCTCGTTCAACTGCAAGGTGAGCAACTGCGCCTGTTCCTACGTGTCGAACTCGTCCTTCAAGGACAAGGAGATGTGCTTCTGAGTCAGTCGAGCAACTGCATCAGGTCCGCGCGGGTGATGGCGGCGCCGCCACCGGAGGCGCCTCCCAGCGCGGACTCGAAGAGCGCGCGCTTCTTGTCCTGGAGCGTGAGGATCTTCTCCTCCACCGTGCCCTGGGACACCAGCCGGTACACCATGACGGGCCGCTGCTGACCGATGCGGTGCGCGCGGTCCGCGGCCTGGTTCTCCACGGAGGGGTTCCACCACGGGTCCACCAGGAACACGTGGTCCGCCGCCGTCAGGTTCAACCCCGTGGCGCCCGCCTTGAGGGAGATGAGCATCACCGGCGGGCCCTTCGGGTCCTGGAAGGAATCCGCCACCGCGCCTCGGTTCGACGTGCTGCCGTCCAGGCGGATGAAGCCGATGTCCGCCTCGCGCAGCGCCGGCTCGATGAGGTCCAGCATCGAGGTCCACTGGGAGAAGACGAGCGCCTTGTGCCCGTCCTCCACCGCCGTGCCGAGCGCCTCCACCAGCGCCTGCACCTTCGACGACGACTTCGCGTGCTGGCCCGGGACGAGCGCCGGATGACACGCGGCCTGCCGCAAGCGCAAGAGCGCCTCCAGCGCCTTGAGCACGCTGCCGCCCGCCTCCAGCTGCGACACCACCTCTTCGCGAGTGGCGGAGTACACCGCGTCATAGACGGCGCGCTCGTGCTCGCTCAGGGTGACGTGACGGACGGACTCGGTGCGCGGCGGCAGCTCCGGCGCCACGTCCCGCTTGAGCCTGCGCAGCACGAAGGGCCGGATGCGCGCGCGAAGCCGCTCGGCCGCGCCCTTGAGGTTGTCCGAGACGGGACGCGCCCACCGCTCCTCGAAGTCCTTGCGTCCTCCGAGCAGGCCCCGGTTGGTGAAGTGCATCAGGCTCCAAAGCTCCTCGAGCCGGTTCTCGATGGGCGTGCCGCTGAGCGCGAGCCGGAAGTTCGACTCCAGCTCGTACGCCGCACGCGCCACCTGGCTGTCGGGGTTCTTGATGGCCTGCGCCTCGTCGAGCACCACCATGTCCCACGTCTTCGCGCCCAGCACCTCCGCGTCCAGCCGCAGCAGCGCATACGTGGTGAGCGTCACGTCGGCCGTCTCGTCCAGGGAGCGGCCGGGGCCGTGGTACACGGACACCTTCAGCGAGGGGCGGAAGCGCCGCACCTCCGCGTGCCAGTTGGGAAGCACGCTGGTGGGCGCCACGACGAGCGTGCCCTTCCCAATCATGCAAATCGTCTGGAGCGTCTTGCCCAGACCCATGTCGTCCGCGAGCACGCCGCCCAGCCCCGCCTGCCGCAGGAAGGTGAGCCAGCTCACGCCGTGCAACTGGTACGGGCGCAGCTTCGCGGTGAGGTCCTGGGGGAGGTGAGGCTCGGGCAGCTTCTCGAAGCCCTTCACCAGCGGCGCCAGCTTCTCCAGTCCGGGCGGGGGCGGGTGCTCCAGCGCCTCGCACAGGTCCGTGAGCTGGGGGATGGCGTGGTTGGCGATGCGGCCATTCGAGTCGCGCGCCGCCAGCAGGTCCGTCACGCGCTGACCATGCGACTTCAGCCACTGGGTGGGCAGGGGCGCCCAGCCTCCGCCCTCCAGCGGCACCAGGCCCAGGCCCTCTTCATAGGCCTTCATCACCGCGGCCGCGTCCACCATGCGCGGCGCGTCCGGGCCCGCGCCCTCCACCTCGAAGTTGAACGAGACGCCGACGCTCGGCGCGCCCACCTCGGTGGTGCCCGTCTGCACGCCGAGCACGGGCTTGAGCTTCACGTCCGGGCTGACGAAGCGCGCCGCGTCGCCGGTGAGCCCGCCGCGCCAGCGCCGCAGCTTGTCGGCGAGCTGCACGGCCTCCTTGCCCTGCACCGCCACGCGCCGGCCGGGGACCATGTTCAATTCATCGCGCAGGCCGTGGATGAGCTTCTGCTCGGCGCCCTCGTCGCGCACGGGCACCGCGCCGCTCAGGTACACCATGCGCCCGTTGTCGATGCGCACCGTGGGCGGTGAGCCGTACACCAGCGTGGGCAACACGGAGAGCCCACCTTCGAGCGGGTCCAGCTCCAGGGAGATGCGCGGCTTGAGCGTGCGGTCGATGGCCGGCAGCCGCTTGCTCTTCACGTCCACGGGCAGGCGCCTGGCCAGCTCCGGCAGCACCTTGCCGGTGAGGTCGCCCATCTGGTCCGGTGAGAAGGCGCGCTCCTGCGGCAGCTTCTCCAGCCGCGAACCGGAGATGGACTGCTCGCCGAGCCGGAACATCACGCCGCCGCCCACCGCGATGCCAGGGCTGATGACCTCGGTGACGCGCGGGTCCCTGTCCACCTTCATCACGGTCTGCTCGCCCCGGTCCTCCACGGTGACGCGGGGCAGGAGCAGCTCGCTGGACACGGACATCAACATCCCGTCGAAGAGGATGGTGCGCGCGGGCTCCAGCGCTCGCAGCAGCGCATCCAATCGCTCTGGAGGAAGCGCGCCGCGCGTGGGCCTCGCGAGCAGCGCGTCCACCACGCGGTCGCACGGCTCCACCTGGATGCGCGCGGCCTCCACGGGGTTCGTCAGCAGCGAGGACAGGCTGCGCGCCAGCAGTCGCGCGGTGTTGTCCGGACGGACCACCAGTCGCTCCAACTGGAGGCCGCCGTCCACGCGCTTGAAGCGGTACACCAGCCGCTCCGGCTTGGCCGTCGCTCCAGGCCGCGCGCCGGGCGCTGGGGCCGTCGTGGGGCGAGCGGGCGCGGCGGGGCGCGCGGACGCCATCGGACGCGCGGGCGCGGCGGGGCGTGCGGGAGCCGCGGGACGGGGCGGGGCGCCCTTCTGCGCAGTGTGGTGGAGGAAGAGGGCGGCGGCCACCACGTGCTCGCACGGGTCATGCTTCCCCCGGCAGTCGCACTCCCAGATTTCGTCCTCGGGATAGAGGACCGTCGTCACGGGGGCGGGGCGGCCGGTGGCGCGCACGCGCAGCACCGTCTCCTCCTCGCCGACGGACTGCACCGAGACGGCGCCGGCGCGGGCCAGGCCCATGCCGGCGGACCAGGTCTCCGGGCGCGCTTCCTCCTGGATGGTTTCGAGCAGGTCGGCGGTCGCGGACATACGGGGACCGCCTCCCTAGCGCCGTGGCGGACCCGGCGCAATCCTCGCCTGCGCCGGGTCCGTGGGAGACGGGCCTACGGGTAGGTGTCCAGGTACGCGCGGTGGCTGTTGGAGAACTCGAAGTTCGTGAACTGGTCCCAGTTGATGGACCAGGTCATCAGGCCCTTGAAGCCGGGGTAGCCCGCGGGGTTTCGCAGCACATAGGTGCCGCCGAAGGACTGGCCCTTGAGCAGGTAGTCGAGCGCCTTGTGCACGTTGGCCGGCGTGGTGTACCCGCCGCCCGCCGCCTGCGGTGACGACGGCAGGCCGATGAGCACCTGGTCCGCGCGCAGCCCCGGGAACATCGCGCTGGTGTTGCCGCCCACGGGGAAGCCCTGAATCATCATCTCCGCCATGGCCACGTGGAAGTCCGGCGTGCTCTGCGCGTAGGCCCGGCCGTCGAGCGCCATGACGGTGCCGGTGTTGTAGTGCTGCACGTGCAGGTACGTCAGCCTGTCGCGCAGCGCGTGGATGACCGGCAGGTACGCGCCCCAGGGACCGCCGTACGCGGACATACCGCCCTGCACGTAGGCCGTCTCGGGCGCCATGGTGAGGATGAAGCCCGTGCCGTTCTGGTTGAGCAGCTGGCGCGTGGCCTGGATGATGTTGACGATGCGCGGCGTGGTGGGGTTGCGGAAGTCGGTGTCCCCGCCGTTGAGCGACAGCGAGCTGCCCTCCAGGTCCAGGTCGAGCCCGTCGAAGCCGTAGGTGGTGATGAGGTTCTGCATCGTGGTGACGAAGTTCTGCCGCGCGCCAGCGTCATCCAGGTGCACCGTGCCGTTGGCTCCGCCGATGGAGATGAGCACCTTGCGGCCCTGGCTCTTGAGCAGCGCGATGTCCGCCTTGAAGTCCGCGACGCTCGAGTTGTACGGCGTGAAGGCCATGTTGCCGGAGCCCGCGCCGCCCACGGGCTCGGCGAAGGCGACCTGGATGACGTTGAACTTCGCGGAGATGTCGCGCAGGCGGATGTTCGTCGAGCCGTTGTCGAAGTTGTGCCAGTAGCCCACGATGATCTTGTTGCCCGTGGGCTGTGTGCCCGTCGTCGTCGCGGACACGCTGTTGCTCGCCGCCGAGCGGTTGCCCGCCGCGTCGCGCGCCTTCGCGGTGAAGGTGTAGGTCGTGTTCGCGTTGAGGCCCGTCACCGTGACGCTGGTGGCGCCCGAGGTGGTGGCCGAGGCGCTGCCGCCGCCGTTGACGAAGATTTCGTAGCCGGTGACGGCCACGTTGTCCGTGGACGCGCTCCAGCTCAAGGACACGCTGCTGTTGCTCACGCCGGTGGAGCGCAGGCTGCCGGGCGTGGACGGCGGCACGGTGTCGACCGGTGGGCGCGGAGAGGTCGTCACGCTGTGCGCGCTGCTCGCCGCCGAGCGGTTGCCCGCGGCGTCCCGGGCCTTCACGGTGAAGGTGTACGTGGTGTTCTCCGCCAGGCCCGTCACCGTGACGCTCGTGGCACCCGACGTGGAGGCGGACGCGGCCGTGCCTCCGTTGGTGAAGATTTCGTAGCCGGTGACGCCCACGTTGTCCGTGGACGCGCCCCAACTCAGCGACACGCTCTCGTGGTTCTTCGCCGTGGACGTCAGTGAGGATGGGACCGAGGGCGCCTGGGTGTCCGGCGGTGGATTCCCCGTACGCTCCAGCCAGAGGGCCAGCACGTTCGGCGGCTCCCAACCGACGAGCGACGTGTGGGACTGCCGGCAGTCGTAGCCCTTGCCGGAATAGGAGACGATGTCGCCCACGGTGTACGCCGTGTTGGGCGCCCATGCGCCCCGGTCCGCCGCCAGGACGTGCGCGGGGAGCAGGAAGCAAAGCAGGGTGGTGAGGACCACGAAGGCGGTGAGGCCCGTCCGGTGGAGGAATCCTGGAAGCTGCATGGCATCTGCCTTTCGGCTGGGGGAATAGGCGCCCGGGGGCACCACCCGGCAGAGAGAGGCGGATCCCATTTTTCGGGTCAAACGCTGATTCCGGCTTCCGACGGTCGTCGCGCATTCCCGCACGTGCGGACGCCCATTTCCGTCCCTATTTTCGGAAGAAGGTCCTAAGAGGCGAGTCATTCCGGGGGGTTGGCGGCGGCCCTCAAAATAAATCGGGGCCGTGTCGATCTCCCGCGCGCCTGTTCGACGAAGCAATGAAGCCGGAGAGCAACCGGCGCGGAACCTCGGAACGACAAGGAGCACACGATGCGATTCATGGTGATTGTGAAGGCGGACAAGGACTCGGAAGCCGGAGTGATGCCGGACGAGAAGCTGATGACCGAGATGGGGAAGTACAACGAGGAGCTGGTGAAGGCCGGGGTGCTGCTCGCCGGCGAGGGGCTCCACCCCAGCTCGAAGGGCGTGCGCGTTCGCTTCAGCGGCACCTCGCGGACGGTGATTGACGGGCCCTTCGCGGAGACGAAGGAGCTGGTGGCCGGCTTCTGGCTCTTCCAGGTGAAGTCCAAGGAGGAGGCCATCGAGTGGGTGAAGCGCTGCCCGAACCCGATGCTGGGCGAGTCCGAGATTGAGATCCGCCAGGTCTTCGAGATGGAGGACTTCGGCGAGGCGATGACGCCCGAGCTGCGGGCGCAGGAAGAGCGGCTGCGCGAGGCGACCGCCAAGAACTGAGCGCCTCGCCCCACCACCACACCCCACGCACGAGGCCCCGCGCGCATCGCGGGCCCGTGCAAGTCTTTTCGTCGCCCGAACGTTTGTTCGGCGATGACTGTTGTTTTCAGGTGTCTAGATTGTCCATGGGGCCATGTATGGCCATGGACGAGCGAACGCTCGCTTGAGCGCGCATGCGTGGGTTCACCCGCATGCCCCTCGTGGGCGTGGCCCGCATTGCGGGAAGAAACCCGAACGCCGTCAATTCATTCCCATGCACGGGCGCCACGAACGTCCGTTCATGGCTGTCATTGTTTCACGCTCCGTGGGCCCGGACACGCAATGTCAGACCCCTCATGCACAACGCACGTGTCTCATTCATCCATGCGTTGTCAGAATCGTGAGGGTTCAGCATGTCCCCGTCATCCCCGCAGGGCATTCCTTCTTCCGCTCAGGTCCTGGAGCGGATTCGTCAGTGCGCGGCGTCCGTCACGCGGTATCCGCTCGACATCCTCACGGCGGAGGCCTCGCTCGAGGATGAGCTGGGCATCGACTCGGTGAAGCTCGCGGAGATCGCCGCCGTCGTGGCGCGCGAGTTCAACCTCTCCGCGGACAGGCTGCCCAGGGGCGCGAAGGCCCGCACGCTCGGGGCCATCGCGGAGGGCGTCGCCTCGCTGCTCGCGGAGTCCGCGCCCGTCGGGGCAGTGCCGTCTGCGTCCGCGGCCGTGAGGAGCCCGGTGCCCGTGGTGGCGCCGTTCCCGGTGGCTTCACGGTCCGTGGCCTCTGCTGTCGCGTCGGAGGCGATGCCCATGGCGGCACCCTCGGTGGGCGCTGCGTCCGCCGCATCGCGCGCCACGCCGCGGCACGTGGAGGACGCGGCGGCGGACCTGGAGTCGAAGGTCCGCGCCGTGTTCGCGCGGGTGACGCGCTATCCGGAGGAGTTGCTGACGCTCGACGCCGACCTGGAGGACGAGCTGGGCATCGACTCCGTCAAGCAGGCGGAGGTGGTGGCAGTGCTCATCAAGGAGCTCGGTTGGGAGGTGGCGCCCAAGCCGTCCCAGCGCCTGCGCACCCTCTCCGCCATCTGCGAGGCCATCCGCTCCCAGCAGGGCTCGGCGCCGGTGACGAGCGCTTCCGTGGAGCAGGCGCCCATGCGTGCCGCGCCGCCGGTCAGGAGCCAGCCGCCGTTGCCCTTCGAGGGCAAGGTCGCGCTCGTCACGGGCTCGGGGAAGGGCATCGGCAAGGTCATCGCCATGCGCCTGGCCAGCGCGGGGGCCACGGTGGTGGTCAACTCATTCCACTCGCGGGACGACGGGGAGCGGACCGCGCAGGAGATCCTCGCGGCGGGTGGCAAGGCGCTGCACCTGTGGGGCTCCGTCGCGCACGAGGAGCACCTGGAACGGCTGTTCTCCGCCATCGGCGAGCGGCTCGGCGGGTTGGACTTCCTGGTGTGCAACGCGTCCAACGGGCTCATCGGTCCGTTCGACCGGATCGCGCCTCGGGACTGGGACAAGGCGTTCCGCACCTGCGTCACCGGGACGTACGAGTGCGCCATGCGGGCCCGTCCGCTGATGGCACGGCGCGGGGGCGGGTCCATCGTCACGATGTCGACGTCCATGTCCCAGCGGTACATGCACGACCTGGGGTGCCAGGGCGTGGTGAAGGCCGCGGTCGAGTCGCTGACCCGTTATCTGGCGGCGGAGCTGGCCCCCGAGGGCATCCGCACCAACTGCGTGTCCGCCGGCCCGGTGCACGGCGAGCTGCTGGGGATGTTCCCGGATGCGCCCGGGCGCGTGGCGCGCTGGGAGGCCGCGACGCCGGGAGGACAGCTCTGCACCGCGGACGACGTGGCGGACGTGACGGAGCTCCTGCTGGGCTCGCGGACGCAGCGGGTGAACGGCGCGGTCTGGGTCGTGGACGGTGGGCTCTCCGGAACGGTGGATGGCCTGTTGCCCGCGAGGCCCGAACGCGCCCGCGGACACGATGACCGGGCGCTGCTCGCCCTGGACGCCTGAACCCTTTCGCTCGGGAGACCTGCCATGGGTTACTTCGCCGTCCCGTACGTCATCCACTTCGATGACACGATGGCCTACGGGAGCCATCACTTCCTCACCAACTTCAAGTTCCAGTGCGCGGGCCGTGAGCACCTGCTCTTCAGCCCGCACTTCTTCGAGGTGCCGGAGTTCCGGCGCGACTTCGACCGGGTGCTCCTGCTCACCTACGAGGGGTACTCGCGCAACCTCTCGCCCGCGAACCTGGGGGACAGCCTCGTGGTGCTGACCACGTTCGAGGAGCGGGGCGAGGTCGGCGTGCGCTTCTGCTTCCGGACGCTGAAGCGGGACGGGACGCCCGTGGCGTGCGGCTACCAGACGGTCCTCTGCGCGGACAGGACCAACGGCGCCCTGTGCGCCTTCCCGGACTCGTTCCGCCCCTGCTTCGAGTCGCTGTCGAACATGTTCGAGCCCGCGTCCGCGCAGAGCTTCCGCGAGCGCGTGCTCAAGGGCGGCTCCGCCATCCAGGAGCTGTTCTCCGAGCCGGTGCGTGCGCTGGCCCGTCGTCTGCTGGAGGACCCGGCCTCGCTGGGGACCTCCAGGTTGGTCGACGTCGATGCCCCGGTGGCGAGCGCTCCGGTAGCGGTGGAGCCGGCGCGAAGTCCCGCGCTGCGGTTGCCGACGGGGGCCACCGCGTTCCTCTTCGCCGGGCAGGGGTCCTTCGAGCCGGAGTTGTTCGCGCGGCTCAAGTCCCTGCAGCCCGAGCTCCGCGACGAGCTCATGGCCGTCGTGGACGTGGCCCGAAAACACGGGTTCGACGTGCGCCCGCTGGTGGAGGCGGGGGACGCGGCCGAGGTGCGTCACGCACTGGAGCAGGTGCCGCAGCTCGACCAGCTCGGCATCTTCCTGTCCGGTGTGCTCGGCGCGCGGTGGTTGATGCGCGAGGGCACGGCACCGGACGTCTTCGTCGGGCACAGCTTCGGGGAGATTGCCGCGATGACGGCTGCGGGGGCGATGGACCTGCGCTCCGGCGCGGAGGTCGTGTGCCTGCGGGTCCGCGCGCTGGAGGTGGTGCCGGAGGACCTGGGGACCCTCGCCGCCGTGGCGCTGGGCGAGGCGGACACGGCGAGGGCACTGGTCGAGAGCGGCGTCACGGGTGTGACGGTGGCGGGGCGCAACCACGCGAAGCAGACCGTGGTGGCGGGGGCCCGTTGGGAGCTGGAGCGACTCCGAGCCCACCTGGAGCAGCGAGGGCAGGGCTTCACCTTCGTGTCGAGCCGGTATCCCTTCCATCATCCCGGACTCCGGCCGGCGGCGGAGGCGTTTCGGGTCGCGCTGTCGCGGGTCGAGATGAAGACGCCGCGGGGACTCATCTACTCACCCATCGAGCGGCGCGTGTACGCGGGGGCTCCGGGCGAGCTGGCGGAGGCGCTGGCGGCGCACCTGCTCAAGCCGTTCGACTTCCTCGGCGCGGTGGAGCGACTGTCGAGCGCGGGGTGCACGCGCTTCCTCGACTGCGGCACGGAGGGGCGGCTGGCGCGCATCGTCCAGCGCATCCCGGTGCCGACGAGGGCGCTCGACGTGCGCTCCATCTCCGCTCTGCTGCCGCCACGCGTGAAGAGCGAGGCGCCGAAGGGGGACGCGACGGTCGCCATCGTGTCGCTCGGCTGCATGTTGCCGGGCGGTGCGAAGGACCCCGAGTCCTTCTGGCGCAACATCCGGCAGGGCATCAGTGGAATCGTCGACCCGGGAGTCCGCGAGCCGTCGCTGGTGACGGACTTCATCGGGCCGGTGGGCACGCAGGACCGAGCCTACACGTTGCTCACGGGGGCCGTGCGTGACGAGGACCTGGTGGCGCCGAAGGGGACGGACCCGGAGCGCTTCCGGCGTTATGTCCGCGAGCAGAAGCTGCTGGCCATCGCGTTGGCCCAGTCGATGGAGGGCCTCGGGGCGCATGCTCCGGAGCGCATCCAGTGTCTGCTCGGCTCCACGGCGGAGGGCTCCTCCGAGTACGACGCCGCGCTGAGCCTGGAGGCGGGCGAGGCGCTGCTGCGCGCGAAGGGGATGCATGGCGCGGACGTGGCCCTGCTGTCCCGGGCCGCGCGCGAGGTGATGGGCGTCGAGGCCCGCTCCTCGGAGCTGGCGCCGCATCCCACGCTCCAGGCGGTGGTGATGGACGTGGTGGGGCGCGGTGTCTCCACGGTGCTGCTGGACGCGGCGTGCGCGTCCTCGCTCTACGCCATCGCGTTGGGGATGAAGACGCTCCAGCGAGAGGAGGCGGACCTGGTGCTGGCGGGAGGTGTCTTCTCGCCGGGGCCGGGAAACAACTGCCTCTTCTCGCAGTTCAACGGGCTGTCGGCGACGGGGAGCAGGCCGTTCGACGCGAGCGCGGATGGCGTCATCTTCGGTGAGGGCGCCGGGGTGGTGGGGCTGATGCGCCTGTCGGATGCGCTCGCGCGGGGCCTGCCCGTCCGAGCCGTCATCCGAGGCACGGGGTTGTCGAGCGATGGCCGCAGCAGCTCCGCGAATGTCCCTCGCGTGGAGGGGCAGGTGGCGGCGATGACCGCCTGTTATGCGGCGGCGGACGTGGACCCGGCCTCCATCCAGTATCTGGAGGCACATGGCACGGCGACGCCCGCGGGAGACGCCACCGAGCTGAAGTCGATCGGTCGGGTCTTCACGGGCAAGCGCGCGGGCATCCAGCTCGCGAGCGTGAAGGCGCTCATCGGACACGTGGGCTGGGCGGCCGGTGCCGCGTCGGTCATCAAGCTGTGCAAGGCGCTGGAGCACCGGTTGTTCCCGAGGCAGGCGAACTTCGAGCGACCTGGCGACGCGCTGCGCGCGCTCGGCGCGGACTTCGAGGTGAGTCAGCGTGAGCAGCCCTGGCCGGAGAACGGGGCGAATCCCCGGCGGGCCGCGACGAACGGCTTCGGCTTCGGGGGGACGAACGCGCACCTGGTGCTCGAGGAGTACCGAGGCGATGCGTCGCCCGTGTCGACGCGGGCCGGGCCGATGAGCGAGCTGGTGGTCGTCGCCGCGGAGGGCGTGTACCCGGATGCGAGAGGGACGCCGCGAGTGGGCGTGCCGTCGGAGGTGGGGACGCGCTTCGAGGTCGGAGCGTTCCGTCTGCCGTCCTCGCTGAGGTTGTTGCCGGACATCGCGGAGGACATGGACCTGACGCAGGGGCTCGCGCTCACGGCGGCGAGCGCGCTCGTGGAGAGGCTGGGTGGCTTCGACGGGCTGCGCTCGGGGACGGCCATCGTGCTGGGGCTCGAGGGAAAGACGCGCAGGGGCGTGGAGGCCATCCAGCGGGTGCTGGCCGCGTCGACGCGGCGTGGGCTTCGCGAGCTGGTCCTGGGCACTCCCGAGCGCGCAGCGCTGCTCCCGTTGGCGGAGGCGCTGCATGACACGGTGCTGACGAGTGTGCGGCCCTCGGGGCCCTACACGCTCCAGGGGATGATGGCGAACGTCACGCCGGGCAGGGTGGCGGGCGCGCTGGACACCAAGGGCCCCAACTTCGTCATCGACGCGGGAGGTGCCTCGTTGGCGGAGGCGCTGAAGGCCGCGCGGGACGTGCTGGAGACGGGCTTCGAGCTGGTCCTCGTCGGGAGCGCGAACGTGCTCCGGCCGGGCGCGGTGGATGCGGCGAGTGCATCGGAAGGGGTGATGTTGCTGGCGGTCACCACCGCTGAGAAGGCCGCACAGCGAGGGCTGAAGGTGATGTGCGGCTTGCGTCTGTCGTCGGGGCCCGTACGTGAGGAGGGCGTGACGCAGCTGCCAGCGCATTCGGCGAGCGAGGGGCTCGCGGTGCTGCGCGCGGTGCAGGCCGCGAGCGAGGGATGCGCGGGGACACTGTGCTTCCACCCGGAAGCGGCGAAGGGCACGGGTCTGTCGGTGGAGTTCATCCCGACGGCGGCGCGTGCCACCGAGGCGCGGACCCAGGTCACGGCGAATCCGCGCATCGAGGGGGCTCGGCACGAGGCGGCGACCTCTGCAGCGAGGACCGCGCACCCAGCCGCCGCGATGTCGACCTCCACGGTGGGCGAGACGGTAGCGAGGGCTCAAACCGTGAGCGCGAGAGGGGATGCGTCCGCGGCACCAGGACGTGCGGACAGGGCCCCTGTGGTGCCGGGTCCTGGCGTGACCGAGTCGGTCACGAGGTCTCAATCCGAGAAGGAGGCTGGCACGTGGGTCGATACTCCGGCGTCGACGGACCCGCGGCATGCGCCCGGCATGAAGAAGGGTCTCGCCGGGGGAGACGTTTCCGCGCCCCAGGCAGAGGCGAGTGGCTTCGACCTCAGTGCGTCCATCGGCTACCACGCCCCTGTGCTCGTCGAGCATCCAGCGCGAGTGACGCGGTCCTCGGTGCTCACGGGGCGCCGGGTCCTGTTCATCGCAGACGACGAAGCCCTGGCACACGAGCTGGAGGCGCAGGCGCGCCGACTCCGTGTGTCGGACCACCTCATCCTCTTCGCGGGCTCCACGAGCACGAAGGGCAGGGTGCGCGGCATCGACCTGTCGAGCGAGGAGACCGCCGAGGCGGGGCTGGAGGCCCTCGGCTTCGAGCCCCAGCTCATCCTCGCCGTCACGAGTGTCCGCGGTGGAGACGCGCCCCAGGTCGTCGAAGAGACCGCCCTGCGTCACGAGGCGCTCGAGTTGCTGTTCCTCACGGCGCGTCGCTCCTACGAGAAGCTCGTCGCCGGCGAAGTCGAGCTGGCGAGTCTCTGCGTGGGCGGCCTGGGACCTCGGCGTGTCCTGCATCCCGTGACGGGGTTGTTCGCGGGGATGCTCAAGTCCATCGCGAGGGAAGTCCCGGCCAGGAACGTCCGGGCCATCTCGACCACCAGCACCCTGCTGCCCGAGTCCCTGGACCAGGCCCTCGTCGAGCTGGGCTCGGAGGAGGATGAAGAAAGCCCGTCGGTCGAGGTCTGCTTCGACGGGGAGACGCGCTGCGTGCGCAGGCTGCGTCCCACCTCGTCACCGTCCTCGGGGCCGGCCCTGCTCGACTCGAGCTCCGTGGTCCTGCTGACGGGCGGCGGACGTGGTGTCACGGCGGTGCTCGCCGGAGCGCTGTTGAAGCGCTACGGCTGCACGGTGGTGCTCCTGGGCCGGAGCGACCCGGAGGCGGCTCCCGAGCGGCTCCTCGTCGCGACGGACGAGCAGCTCCCGGCGTTGGAGCGGGAGTTCTACGCCCAGGAGCTGGCCTCGAAGTGGGGCGTCCGGATGCCGGAGCTGCGCGCGCGCTTCGAGCGTCACCTGGCCGCCCGCGAACTTCGCTCCACGCTCATGGGCCTCGCCCGGCTGCCAGGGCGGACCGTCTACCGCGTCGCGGACGTCACCCGTCCCCAGGACGTGGCGAAGGTCATGGACGAGCTCGTCCGCGAGTTCGGTCGACTGGACCTCGTGGTCCACGGCGCGGGCACGCAGACGTCCAAGAAGCTCAACCGCCGCAGGCTCGCGGAGCTGCGAACGAACCTGGACACCAAGCTGCTCGGGCTGCACCACCTGCACGCGGCCTGCGCCAGTCGCTTCGGGCGCACGGTGCCCTTCCACGTGCTCACGTCCGCGTTCAGCTTCATCGGCAATGACGGACAGGCGGACTACGGCGCGGCGAACGAAGCGTTGGATCGGCTCTGCGCCTGGGTGGACGACGTCAACCCCCGCGCGCACTGGTGCAGCGTGGGGTGGCTCGCCTGGGATGGCATCGGGATGACCCGAGGCTCCGAGTACCGGGTGCTCGGCGCCAGCCGCAAGCTCCGAGGCATCCGCGCCGAGGAGGGCGAAGCCCTGTTCCTCCAGCTCGTGGACGGCCAGCCGCGCGAGGCCATCAACGTGCAGCTCACCCAGAACGAGCGCGAGTTCTACGGCCTGCGACTCCTCCCCGAAGTCCCCATGGGGGCCACCGCGCCGCGCCCCATCGTCCGCGAGGTGCGGGTCGACGCCGCGAGCGTGCCATGCCTGGAGGACCACCTGGTGCGTGGCACGCCCACGCTCCCGGGGGCCTGGGCGTTGGACCTGATGCTCCGGGCCGCGTTGGGAGACCGGCTGCCGGAGCTGAACACCGTCACCATCGAGGACGTCCGCTTCTCACGCTTCATCCGCGTGCGGCCCGGAGGCCACCAGTCCCTGCGCGCCGAGTGCACGCCGCTGGTCGACGAACCCGGGGTGCACGGCGTGCAGGTGCGGCTGTTGGGCGACATCGTCCATGCCTCCGGCGTGGTGCTCGAGCGGGACCTCGTCTACGCGGAGGCGCGCTTCACGCTGACCCGGCAGCCACCGCAAGGCGTGCCGGGGCTCGACGTGGCGGCACCCTCGGGACGAGGCATCCTGGCCGAGGACCCGCACTGCGTCCCGGGCGGTCCCATCGAGCTGCGCAAGATGTTCGACTGCCTGGAGGACATCCGCCTGGAGCCCACGGCGCGCTTCGCGAAGCTCGGCCTGCCGACGCGGCGGGAGGAGGCGGGGGCCACCGTGCCAGCGCTCGTCCTGGACGCGGCGCTGCGCTTGAGCGCGATGCACGTGCATGGCGTGTCGAACGACGTCTTCGCACCCGTCCAGTTCCAGCGCGCGACGTTCGACCGGGAGCTGGTGAACGGGCGGAGCACCGCGCCGCTCCAGCTCTCCCTCAAGGCCCTGCGCCCGCGACTGGAAGGCGACGTCCTCCAGTGCGGCACCGTCGCGGCGGTCGATGAAGCGGGGCGCCTGCGAATGCTGCTCGAGGGCGGCCTCGCGCGCCCCATGGCCTGAAACCCTTTCCACGGAATGGACCCCATGAGCTCCTCCACACCGTCGACGGTCGCCCTGCCTTTCGATGACCCCAAGCCGCTCCGCGCGGAGCTGCGCCGGGTGATGCCCGCCGAATCCTTCGAGCCTCAACCCCACCGGGGCGTCATCGCGCTGGCCCTGGTGCCGGTGATGCTGGCCTCCATGTGGCTGCTCGCCTGGGGCGGTCTGCCCTGGTGGGCCTGCCTCCCGCTCTCCTTCGTGTTGGGACAGATGGTCACCACCGTGGGGCTCGCGGCCCACGAGGCGCTGCACCACGCCGTCTTCAGGAGCCGGCGCTGGGAGGACGTCATCGGCTGGGTCGGCTTCGGCCCGTTCCTCGTCACCCCGGGCAACTGGCGCGCGTGGCATGTGCAGGCGCATCACAGCGCCGCGAACATCCACCAGAGAGACCCGGACATCCTCCCGCGGCAGCCGGACCTGGGCACCCAGCGCTTCGCGCGGATGTTCCACGCGATTTCACCGGGCTCCGGCACCTGGCTGAGCTACGTCAGCTTCAGCCTGTTCTTCACCGCGCAGGGGCAGGCCTTCCTGTGGCACCACATCGACCAGCCCCACCTGCGGCACGTGCGCATGAATCGCTCGAAGGAGCGCCTCCTCACGGTGCTCCTGGTGCTCGGCTGGGGCGCGCTGGGCTGGGCCATGGGGCCGCGCGGGGCCTTCTTCGCGCTCGTGTTCCCCCTCGTCGTCGCCAACATCACGTTGATGGTCTACATCGCCACCAACCACTGGCTGCAGCCGGCGTCCGAGGACCACGACAACCCCTTCGTGAACACCGCGAGCGTCAAGACGCACCCGGTGATGGACTGGGCCCACCTCAACTTCAGCTATCACCAGGAGCACCACATCTTCCCGGCGATGAGCCCCCGCTTCGCGCCGCTGCTGCGCCAGCGACTGCGTGAGCTGAGCCCCAAGGCCTCCACCGTCTATCCCCACGTCCAGGCGCTGCGCACGCTGTATTCGAGGCCGGCGCTGTACTCGCCCACGGAGGCGGGGACCTGGGTGGGGCCTCACGGGACACCCACGGTGACGAGCGGCGAGCTGCGAAGCCGCCTCGAATCCCCCGCGTGACGAGAGGCGCTACTTGCCGGTCCGGGCGTGCGGCGCGTTGACGGGCTTGGACTCGGGGCTGCCCTTCTCCCGCAGCCAGATGGACAGCAGGACGAGGGCCGCGACGGAGAGGAACTCGCTCTGCCAGTTCTGGAAGGACTCGAACCAGAACTGGGAGGACACCAGGTACTGGAGCACGGTGATGGCCGCCTCACCGTGCGCCAGGGCCTCTTCGTTGCGGGCCGCGGCGCCGGTGACGGCGTGCAGGCCGAAGCACACGATGAACAGCGAGAAGAGGGCGATGGACAGCGAGTGGCTGTAGAGCTTGAGCGCCAGCCCCCCGCGATGGAGCGGCGCCGGGGAGCCTTCCTGGGGCTCCAGGTCCTTGTCCTCTTCCTTCTTGCCGCCGTTCAGGTCCTTCGACTCACCGGAGCCCTTCTGCTTGAGGAAGGCCGCCAGGATGACGAAGGCGCCCATCTGGAAGAACTCGCTCTCCCAGTTCTCGAACGTGGCCTCCAGGAAGTCGCCCGAGCGCAGGTACTCGCCGAACCGCGCCTCGGGCTGCCCATGCTGGCGCTGCTCCTCGTTGTGGTGGAGGAAGCCGGACACGGCCTGCCCCACCCAGCACACGAGGAACGCGGCGAGCAGGACCAGCGACAGCCCATTGTTGGACAGGAATGCGCGCGCGCCTCTCTTCGGAGACCCCGATTGAGTGGTATCCGCCATCTTCCGAAGTCTGGACACGAAATGTCGGGGCGCAGCCGTCTCGGGAGAGCGACTGTCCGCCCGCCTGGTCCCCCACCGGCTTGGAAGAACCCCGGAGACACGAGACATGGCAGGACTGTTCGACCCCCTGGTGCTGAGAGAAGGCGTCGTCGCGCGCAACCGCGTCTGGCTGGCGCCGCTCACCAACAAGCAGAGCCACGCCGACGGAACCCTCTCCGACGCGGAGCTCCACTTCCTGGAGCGTCGCGCCCAAGGTGGCTTCGGGCTGGTGGAGACGTGCGCGGCGCACGTCCAGCAGGATGGCAAGGCCTGGTCCGGCGAGCTGGGCGTGCACGATGACGCGATGTTGCCGGGCCTGCGCCGGCTCGCCGAGAAGGTCCACCAGGGCGGCGCGCTGCTGTCCGCGCAGCTCTTCCACGGGGGCCTGCGCGCGGACCCCACCGTGAGCGGGATGCCGCGCTGGAGCGCGAGCGCGCATGTCGGAGCGGAGGAGTGCCGCGAGGGCACGGAAGCCGAGATCGAAGCCGTCATCGCGTCCTTCGCGAGCGCGGCCCGGCGCTGCGCCCAGGCGGGCTTCGACGGGGTGGAGCTGCACGGCGCGCACGGCTATCTGCTGTCGCAATTCCTGAGCACCACCTACAACCGCCGCGCGGACCGCTGGGGCGGCTCGCTGGAGAACCGCTCACGCCTCATCCGCCAGACATTGGCCGCGGTGCGAAAGGCGGCCCCCTCGCTGGTGCTCGCGGTGCGCCTGTCACCCGAGGACTTCGGTCAGGCGCGCGGGTTGGATCTGGATGAGAGCCTGGACGTCGCGCGGATGCTCGCGGACGAGGGCATGGACATCCTCCACCTGTCGCTCTGGCGCGCGGGGCTCAACACCACCAAGCGCCCCCAGGAGCACGCGACGGACCTGTTCCGCCGGGCCGTGCCCGCCCACGTGAAGATGGTCGTCGCCGGCGCCATCTGGACGAAGGAGGACGCCGAGGCGCAGCTGTCGCGCGGCGCGGACGCGGTGGCCCTGGGCCGCTCCGCCATCGCCAACCACGACTGGCCCGAGCGCATCCAGCGCGGTGCTCCCATCCATCAGCCCCCCCTCTCCGTCGACCTCCTGCGGGCCGAGGGCGTCTCCCCGGGCTTCGTCGACTATCTGCGCGGCTGGAAGAACTTCGTCGCGACCTGATGCGTTGAACCCGCATGGGCCTTGATGCGGAAGAAGGGTGGTTCACTCCGGGAACGAGCCCGCCGCGTCAAGATTCTTTGCCATGAAACGAAGTCTCGCGGTGTGAGGCGTGTGGACTGGAAAAATGCCTGGGTCTCCTGAAACCCGGCCTTTTATGTCCGGTCCGTTTTAAATAAGTGACGCCTCCGGGCGTCTCTACACGCGTCCGACACCTCGACGGTGTGGGGCAACTCACATCACTTTTCGCGGGACCACCTTCATGACCAGCCGCACCCAGATGATGCTGTGCTCGATGTCCTTCGCCCTCATCGCCGCCCCCGCGTTCGCGCAGGATGACGCGGCGGAGGGCTACTCCGAAGAGGGTTATGTCCGCGAGGACTCGTCCGCCGGTGAGGGCAAGGGCTTCGCGCTCGGCCTGCGCGCGGGCTTCGCCGTTCCGTACGGCGACCTGGCGGGGAACCCGAACGGCGACGGTGACGGCGCCCCGGTCGGTGACCTGGTCTCGAGCGTGATTCCGCTGGAGCTCAACGCGGGCTACTTCTTCAACAAGAACTTCTACCTGGGCGCCTTCTTCCAGTACGGCCTGGGCTCGCTCAACACGCCCGAGGTGGAGGGTGAGGAGGACCCCTGCAGCGTCGACGGCGTGAGCTGCAGCGCCAGCCAGCTGCGCTTCGGTATCAACGCGGCCTATCACTTCGACGCGACGCCGCTGGTGGACCCCTGGGTGGGCGTGGGCATCGGCTACGAAATCCTGAACACGAAGATCTCCCTCGAGCTGCTGGGCGAGGAGCTGTCCGTCAAGACGTCCGTGAAGGGCTTCGAGTTCGTCTCCGCGCAGGGCGGTGTCGACTTCCGCATCACGCCGAAGTTCTCGGTGGGCCCCTACATCACCGCGACGGTCGGCCAGTACTCGTCGGCGTCCCTCGACGATGGTGAGGACGAGGAGTCGCAGGACATCGAGGAGAAGGCCATCCACGGGTGGATCAACGGCGGCGTGCGCGCGCAGTTCCGGTTCTAATCACCGCTTCGCGCCTTGGCTGTCCATGACGTCGGGCCAGGTTCGCTCCTGGCCCGACGTCGTCGTTTCAGGGCTCAGATGTATTCGTCGAACCAGTCGAACATGCGGTGATTGGCGACGGCCTGGGCGGCCTCCTGGCAGTGCAACAGGCCGGTGTCCTCCGCGGTGAAGAGCAGGTAGTCCTTGGGGCAGGTCAGCGCGTCGAAGAGCAGCTTCCCCTGTCCGCCGGAGTACGCCTCCGCCGTGCCGTCCATGACGAGCGTGCGGCAGCGGATGCGCTCGACGACGGGCCGGTTGGTGAAGGTCCTCAGCTTGAACATCAGGTCCGAGGGGGAGCTGGCGCCGTGTTTGTGCATGGCGTCGCGCATGTACCAGCGGTACAGGAACACCTGGGTCATGAGCTGGTACATGGCCGCGTCGAAGGCGGCGGGGTCGGTGTCGAGCAGCGCCATCAGCTCCGGGAAGTAGCCGTTGAAGTTGTCGAACTGCGACTGGCCCCAGTCGAGCACGCCCGGGTTGGGGATGAGCAGCTTGATGCGCCGCTCGAAGGCGGCCGCGCGCGGCACCAGGGCGCCGCCCATGCTCCAGCCGAGCAGGGCAATCCTGCGGGAGTCCACGCCGGAGATTCGCACCGCGAAGTCCACCACGGGCGTGATGACCTTCTCCCAGTCCGGACGGAACGGCAGGTTCTGCTCGCGGATGGCCATGCCCTGGCCGGGGGCGTGGACGAGCAGGCAGTGGTAGCCGCGCTCCAGCGCGGCGTCCACCACGTACTTGGACTCCTCCGGCCAGGCGTCGCGGCCCTGCTGGAAGATGAGCAGGGGCGCGGGGCCCCGCGTGCCCCTCGCCCGGAAGAGGTAGCCGGGCAGGGTGGTGTTCTCGTAGGGGATGCGCACCGGGGTGCCCGGCATCTTCAGCAGGACGAGCGCCTTGTTGTACGCGTCCACCGCGCGGCGCCCCGTCTGCAGCACGCTCGGGTGGCTGGGTTCGGGGTGGTGGATGAGCGCGGCGCGGTAGTAGTTGGCCGCGCGCAGGTAGGCGTGGCCGGCGCTCGTCTTGTGGTGTCGGGTGAGGCTGGCCTCGGCCATGCCGCGCAGGCGGTCCGCGGTGCTCACCCACTCGGTGGGCCAGCTCCAGTCATCGTTCACGTCGATGCGCGTCGCGGTGTCCAGCACCTCGCCGATGTCCGCCTGGGCGCTGTAGGTCGCGGCCAGGAAGTGCAGGAGCTGGTTCTGCATGACGGGGTCGTCTTCCAGCAACCCCAGCTCATACCAGGGGCGCTGGGGCTCCTCGGCTGGAGGCGTCGTGCCCGGCGTGGAGGCCGGCGCCGACAGGGCGGAAGGCGCGCGCAGCAGCGCGAGCCCGCCGGTGAGCCCCAGGCCCACGTGCAGCAGGGAACGTCGATTCAGGTTGAAACCCATGGTGTGCAATCTCCTGTGAGGGATTGCAGGCTCGAACACCGTGGCCCTTTATTTCTGTCATCGCCCGGCGGAAATCACAGACATGATTCCCGCGTGGCGAGGTGAAGACAGACGGGGAGCGAGGCGCGGGCGGCGCGAGGTGACACGTCGGCGTCGACAGGGCCCGGGCGCGCGGCGCACGAGCACGGGAGGCCAGGGCATGGCTCGCCCGTGCCTCCCGGAGGGGTGGATTCAATCAGCTGATTGAATCGTGCGATTGGAAGTGCCGGTTGTCAAGGGGCCCAGGCGCCGGAGGCCGCGGCCTCGGCGGCGTAGGTCTCGAACGGCTTGGGGGCCCGTCCGGTGACGGCGCGCACCGTGTCGGTGGGGGCGGCGTCCCCGCGCTCCTTCAGGGCGGAGAAGGCCTGGATGGCGCCCTGGATGGCTTCGTCGGGGAGCCCCAGCGTCTTCTGCTCGGCGCGGTAGGTGTCCGGGTCGCCGGCGAAGTGGACCTCGCGTTCGGCGGCGCGGCCGATGATGGCGGCGGCCTCGGCGAAGCCCAGGGCCCGGGGGCCGCTGAGGTCGTAGCTCCGGCCCGCGTGGCCGTCCTCCGTCAGGGCGGTGGCCACGACGGCGGCGATGTCGTCGGCGTCGACGAAGGCCTGCTTCGTGTCCCCGACGGGCAGGGCGATGCGTCCGGCGAGGACGGACGGGCGGAAGAAGCCCTCGTCGAAGTTCTGGTTGAACCAGTCGGGGCGGATGACGGTCCACTCCACGCCCGCGCCGCGCACCAGCCGCTCGGCGGCCATCAGGCGCTTGTCCCCCATGATTTCGATGCCCTGGCTCGACAGGAGCACGATGCGGCGCACGCTCCGGGACACGGCGAGCGACACGAACTCCGGAGGGAAGGGCATGTCGTGGGGCGCCATGAGGTACAGGCGCGAGGACGCGCCGAGCGCGGCCTCCCAGGTGCTCGAATCCGTCCAGTCGAAGTGGATGTCGGAGTTCCGGGAGGCGGCTCGCACGGAGTGGCCCTGGCCGCGCAGGAGCCGGGTGACACGTCGTCCGGTGGTGCCGCTCGCGCCCAGGATGAGGATGCTTGAGGAAGAGGTCATGGCGCGAGGCATACACATCCGCGCCACGCCTCGGGATGCGCGAGGCGGGCGCGGATGGATTACTCAACAGAACGCACGCTCAGGGCGTGGTGAACTGGGTCAGCCAGTTCAGGTTGGTGCGCAGGGACCAGGGCTGGCTGCCCGAGCGCCAGGTGGTGTCGAGCAGGAGCCCCACGCAGCTGCCCGTGCGCATGTAGCAGTGGTCGGCGTTGAGGTCCCCCACCTGGCTGTCCTTGATGATGTACCAGCCGCTGCCGTTGCTCTGCAGGCAGGACGTGGCGAGCGGGCAGGAGTAGCCCGTCGTGTCCGTGTTCTGCGCGCGCACTTGGGACTCCGTCGGGCCGACGAAGGCGTCCTGCTCGCCGTTGATGATGCGCAGGCGGCTGCTGGGCAGCGCGCGGTTGCCATTGGCGACGCAGGAGGACAGGTTGTAGATGGAGTACTGGACACCGGCGCCCAGGCCATACGCGGCCTGCACGCGCGAGTCGTGGTTCTTGGCGAGGATGGCCATGATGGAGCCCTGGCTGAAGCCCGACACCACGATTCCCTTCGAGCAGTCCGCCTTGGCGCGCGAGCACAGCGTGCCCACCGCGCTGGTGGACCGGCTGCCATCGAAGATGCAGCGCGAGCGGGCCGTCAGCGTGGAGCACGAGCCGAACGTGGCGTTGTCATACTCGACGGTGGCCGCGACATAGCCGCGCTGCGCCATCTCCTCCACCGCCGCCAGCGCCGAGGAGTGGTCATAGTTCTCCGTGGTGCCCACCGTGTAGATGAACACCGGGTACTTGCCCGAGGCCGCGGGCTCCTGGCCGCGCAGGTTGTACGTGGAGCCGCACAGCGACGTGCCGCCTCCCCGGTACGTCGCCGAGAAGCTGCTCAACGCCTGCGCCCCCGCGGCGGAGGACCAGGCCAGGGCCAGCAGCAATCCAAGACGGAAGCTCAGCTCGCTCTTCTTCATGACTTCTCCTCGTGGTTGTCGACAGTCATGGGAGCGCCGCGCAACCCAGGCGCGGGCGTCCCATCCGGAATCAAAGCGGCGCGCCTGGAGTCGTGTCTATCTGATTTTTCTATCTGTTCAGTTATTCCATGATTTATTCCGCTTCGCGAAACATGGCTGGGATTGTTTCGCGAAGCGGAAGCGCGCGGACGCGGCGGATTTCGCACCGCGAACGGACAAAGCCTGTCGCGCGTGCTAGAGGCGGCGCGCCATGGCTCCTTCGCTCTTGCTGCTGTCCCTGTTGTCGACCGTGCCCCAGGTGTCCGAGTCACCCCCGGAGGTGCCCTCGTGGCAGGCCCGTCTGTCCTTCCTGGCGAGTGACCCGAACGTGGACCGTTCGGGCTCCACGACGAGCTGGAACGCGGCGCTGGATGCGCGCTCGCCCGAGCTGACGGCGGGGCTGCGCGCGGAGGCGGAGCTGTCGTTCTTCGTGAACGCCAACAGCGCGCAGGGCGTGAGCTTCGCGGACAATGGGAGCAACTTCCGGCTGCGCTACCGTCCCGCCGACTGGGCTCCGGAGGAGAGCCTGGCGCTGAGTGTCTTTCCGCTGAGCTCCACGCGGGTGTACCTGGGCTCCGTCTACCCGGTGACCTGGGGGCGGGACGTCTTTCCCTCCGGTGACAGCAGCAGCGAGCCCGCGGTGGAGTTGCGGCTCGTGCGTCAGCGCTGGGCGGCCTTCGTGGCGCTCAAGTCCGCGGAGTTGACGACGTGGGAGCTGGAGCGGGCGCGACACTACGCGGTGCTCGCGGGCGGACAGGTCGAACTCGCGCCCGGGCTGCGGGTGGAGTTGGAAGGGATGTACGTGGACCGGGGGGACAGTCCCGGGTTGGCCAACATGGGGCGTGAGCTGTCGGTCATCCTGCGAGGTGGCTCCGCTCGGGTGTTCTGGAGCCGGGGCGAGCCCATTGGCGACAACGTGGACCTGTCGCTCTTCCGGGGGGACCCCACGTTCTTCGAGCGGTTCTTCACGCCCTCGGCGACCTCGACGGGGGTCTCCGCGTCGCTCTCGCTGGAGGGCAGCCTGATTTCCCAGGACCTGGAGAACCCGGCCGGAGGCTTCGGCAAGCTCGCCGAGACGTCTCATGCGGCGGCCCTGGATGGCCGGCTGCGGCTGGGGGCGTGGCGTGCCCATGCCCTGGCCTGGTTCCGGACGGCGAGCTTCGTCCAGCTGGATGGGCCGGGCTTCCCTCCGTTCACGGCCTTCGCGCGCGACGCGGACGCTCGCGCCGAGGTCTCCGGCTCGCTGGGCGTGGACTACCACCTGGCGGACTGGGGCCTGACGCCCGGCCTGATGGCGCGTGTCACCTTGCCGGCGGCCTTCCGCTCCGCGTGGGGGACCGTCCCGAGCAGAGTCTTCATCACCCAGGGCCGCAACCAGCTCTCCCTGCTGCCGGCTGGCGAGGACCGCGGCACGGTCCTCACCCTGAAGGCCACGGCGAGATGGGACCTGGGACGCGTGGCCGGCGTCGTGGGCGAAATCTCCTATGTGAATGACCCCAACCAGACGGAGTTCCGCGACAGCGTGACGGGAGTGGAGGAGCCCGTCTTCAGCAAGGCGGGCGCGTGGGGCGCTACGCTGATGCTCCAGGCCCGCTTCTGACAGGCTTACGAGCCAGGCGCGGTGCTCACGAATTGCCGCTGCACTGTGTTCTCTGAAAATGAGACACAAGAAATGGTTTCGTGGCGCAAGGAGTGGTCAGGCTTCACCCAGGTTCTCTGGCCAGACATGTCGTCGACATGTTCTATGTGACGCATGCGAAGACTCATTTGCATGCTGTGGGCGGTCCCGCTGATGGTGCTGGCGGGATGTGGCAGTGACTCGGACTCGTGCGACGACAACCAGTCGCCGGAGACCTACAAGGAGGCCAAGCGCGTGACGTGTTCGGGCACGGCGGACGCGGACGTTGCCTGTTGTGGCTACATCGGTGACGCGTGCAACTACACGCTGTGCCGCAAGAGCGTGTGCGGGGAGTGGATCGAAGAGTCCTACGTCTGTCCCTGAGCCGGACCTGGGTTGATGCTCGTTTCCGGGGCCGGGCCCCCGGGGATGGGTGGTCGACCGTGTCTGGCTTGGCTGTGGTTGGGAAGTCGCCGTGGGTGTCCCCCGGGACTGTACCCGGTGGTGTGAGGCCCCGCGCTTCCCTTGGAGCGTCTCGACTCGCGATGCGAGGGACGCGTTCCTCCGGGTGAGCACGGGGCCTTCGTGCGTCCGTGCAACTAATTGCGACGCTTGTTCGCCAGGAACTCCTCGGCCCAGCGCTTCACCGTGTCCGCCGCGTCGCCGTCAGACGCGCGCAGGGCCGCGGCCAGCGTGGCCGGATTGGTGGCGTCGTCGCCCTGGGCGGCCGTCTGGCCCTTCTTGCGAACCCAGACGCGCGGGCCCGCGGGAGCGGCGGGAGCAGCCGCGGGAGTGGGCTTCTCCTCACGCGACTCCGAGCGACGGCGGCGCGACAGGATGACATCCGGAAGGGAGTTCGGCGCGGCGTGCTCCACCCAGGCGGAGTGCAGCCGGCCTGTCGCAATCATCTGGCGACGCTTCTGGTAGTGCGCGGAGCAGTAGCCGAGCGTGCGGACCGGCTGGCGACAGCCGATGACGGCGCAGGCGACGGGCTGCTCGACGACGGCCTCCACCTTGGGGGGAGGCTGGGGCGCGACGGGGGCCTTGGGGGCCGCGCGCGGCGTGGTGATGGGTTGCCCGCTCATGCGCTCGGACAGGCGGCGCAGCGAGGCCACCAGCGAGGCGAACGACTCCTGCACGGCGCCCTGCACGATGGACTGGAAAGCCTCATCCAGGGACGGCGTCGCCGAGGGAGCGCCGCGCGCGGGCTGAGAGCGGGTGTTTCGGGGGGAGGGGGAAA
This sequence comes from Myxococcus fulvus, assembly GCF_900111765.1. The sequence continues at coordinate 143,046 of NZ_FOIB01000002.1, read as the reverse complement.
CGCGACGGGCTCTAGGCATGTCGTGGCTGGCGTAGCACGGCTCAGGTGGTTCGACTATACGTGAATGTTCACCGCTCACTGGCGGGCACTCCGGGCGAGCCGTCGAGCTGACTTCACGCTGCTCGAGGGTGCTGGGGACTGCTGTCGAAGCGCCGTCGCGGTACACGCGGGTATCGATGTAACGCGGACGCTCGCGTTTCAATGTCTATGCAGTGGCGGCGTCCCTGTCCCGATTGACGGCGAACACCGAGGCCACCGCCACTGTCGGCGGCTGCGCGCATGGCTCGTCCCGTGGCTGCATGGGCATGGCGGGCAGGCTGCGGGCCTTCGTTCGAACGTAGGAGCCGTGATGCGCCGCCTGGTGCTGGGATGGGCCGTCGTGAGCGTGCTGCTCGTCGTCGGAGTCGACGGGCTCGCGAGCCACCATGGGTCCGCTGGCGGTTCGTCGTCGAGCTGCTCCACCATCGCGCACGAGCTGCCCGGGTGTCAGGGCCGCATCGACGCCGATGGAGCGGAGTGCGTCGCGATGTCGGGAGTCCGAAAAGACGAAGGCCCCCAAGTCACTAGGACTTGGGGGCCTTCTTATTGGCGAGGAGTACGGGACTTGAACCCGTGGCCTCCGGCGTGACAGGCCGGCGTTCTAACCAACTGAACTAACTCCCCAAAAAAAACCATGGGCGGAACAGGGATTGAACCTGTGACCCTCGCCTTGTAAGGGCGACGCTCTGCCGCTGAGCTATCCGCCCGAGGGCGTGTTCCGCGTTGCGATGGGGGGGCTTTTATAAGTGGCCCCCTCCACTGTCAAGCATACGTTTCCAGGGCCCTGATCATTCCGTCACCGACCGCGCGGAGCGTGAAATCGCCCGTGCGGTCGGTGAGTCATCCGCCTAGGGAGCGGGAGCGACGTCGACCGTGCCCATGTCTTCGGGGGCCAGGCCGTTGGTCGAGCCGCCCGGGACGCCACCCTCCTGCCAGTCCCCGTAGCAGTAGGGGCCGGTGGCCACGCGGAAGCGCCACACGTAGCCGTGGTTCAACGCCGCGTTGGCCGGGAGGTCGGCCTTGTACTCATCGTCGCCGTTCTGGTCGCTGTTCACCGTGCCGGCCACCCAGGTCCAGGCGGTGCTCACGCCCGGGTCCTGGTCCTTGGGGCCGTGGCCCAGCTCCGCCGTCAGGGTGGTGGCCGGGGGCGGGGCGTTGGTGACGCCGTCCTCATAGATGAACCCGTACATGGTCCGGTTGCCCGACAGGTCGCTGAGCTTCCGGGGCCACTGCAGGCGGCAGTAGTCGATGCCGGAGTGGTTGCCCACGGTGAGGGCGTGCTGCTGGCCCTGGCTGTAGCCGCCCACGTCGCTGCCGTCCTTGTCGCAGTACGTCCAGGCCGAGCCGTCCGTGCTGTAGCGCAGGCTGACCGCCCGGGCCGTGGTGTAGGCCGGCCGCAGCTCCGCGGTGAACTCGTCCGTGTCCGCCTCACCCTCGGCCTCCCGCGCGTAGGTCGCGGCCTTCCAGGTGAAGGAGGCCGGGGTGGTGGACGCGTCCACGTCCGCGTTGCCCAGGCCCACCTGCACCTGGAGCCCCGTGCCCGCGCCCGCGCCGTTGGTGACGCCCGCGAGGCGCACCCGGCCCGTCACGGAGACGGCGTCGCCGCTGCCCACCGTCGTCCCGCTCACGCTCTGCAGCCGGCAGAAGTCCGCCGCCGTCGGCGCCTGCACCGTCAGCGTGCCGGCCTGCTCGAGCGTGAAGCCGTTGTCGAGCCCATCCGCGTCGCAGTAGCGGTACGCGCCGCCGTTCACGTTGAAGCGGATGGCGAACTTGTAGCGGCCCACCGTGCCCGGGTTGGGCAGCGCGGCCTTCCACTCGTCGTTGTTGCCGCCACCGGACTCACGGTTGAACGCAACCCCCGTGGTGGTCCACTGCCAGCTCGCCGCGGTCGGCTCGTCCGTCTCCGGGCCGTAGCCCACCTCGCCCTGGATGCCGGTGCCGCCGCCCGTGCCCGGGGTGACGCCCTCCATGTAGACCTGGGCGTAGATGTCGATGGGGGCCTGACCCACCTGGTACACCTCGCTGGGGGGCGGACCGTTGGACTCGCCGCCCAGCTTGCACCAGTTGACGGAGATGTCCTGCGCCGCGCTCACGGTGAGCGTGCCCGTCTTCGTCGGGTCGAAGCCCGTGGCCCCGCCGCTGTTTCCGTCCGAGTCGCACAGCAGGTACGCGCCGTCATTCACCTTGAAGCGGTAGGTGAAGCGGTAGCTGCCCACCGCGCCGGGGTTGGGCAGGGTGGTCTCGAACTGGTCGTTGTTGCCGGACTCGTCCTTGTAGGCGGCCGTCGTCGCCCAGTTCCACTGCGCGGACGTGGCCGGGTTCTCACCCGCGGGGCCCCAGCCCAGCTGCCCCACGATGCCCGTGCCCGCGCCCGCGCCCGTCGTCACGCCCTGCACGAACACCTGCGCCAGCACCTTGCGGGTGGCCGCGGCGCCCGCCGCGTACGTCACCGTCTCCGGGTTGGGGTTGTCCGAGGGCCCCAGCTTGCAGAAGCCGATGACCTTGGGCACCACCACCTCGCCGGTGACGGTGAGCTGGCCCAGCTTGTCCAGCTCGAACTCCTGGCCGCCGTCATCCACGCCGTTGCCGTCGCACACGCGCACCGGGCCGCCGTTGCCGCTGAAGCGCACCGCGTAGCGGTACTCGCCGTTGGTGCCCGGGTTGGGCAGCGTGGCCTTCCACTCGTCGTTGACCTGGAAGTTATCCTTGTTGAACGCCAGCGCCGTGGACCAGTTCCACAGCTGCGAGGTGCGCGGGTCCTCGCCCGCGGGACCCCAGCCGAGCTGACCGGACAGGCCCGGGCCCGCGCCCACCTTGTCCGTCACCCCCGGCATGTGGACCTGCGCGTAGACGGTCTTGAAGCCCGACGTCTGCGTGGTCTGGTAGTTGATGACCTCGGGGTCCTTCTGGTCCTCGCCAATCTTGCACCAGCTCACCGGCGGCTTCGGCGCCTCGGTGCCCACGGTGAGCGTGCCCAGTTTGGCCAGGCTGAACGTCAGCTCGCCCTCGGTGCTGTCGTTGACGCCGTCCGCGTCGCACACGCGCCAGGCGTTCTCACTGATGCTGAAGCGGAAGGCGAGCTTGTACTGGCCCTCGGTGCCGGGGTTGGGCAGCTCCGCCTCCCACTCGTCGTTGTTGCCGTGCTCGGCCTTGTAGACGGCCGGAATCCACGTCCACGCCGCGGAGTCGCGCGGGTCCGAGTCCACCGGACCGTAGCCCAGCTGCGCCACCAGCCCCGAGCCCGCGCCGGCGCCCTGGGTGATGCCCGCCGCGTACACCTGGCCTGCCACCTTGAGCAGCGTGGTGTCCGTGGGGCGGTAGAACAGCTCCGGGTTGGCGCGGTTCCCGTCGGGGCCCAGCTTGCAGTAGTCCACGCGCGGCCGGGAGATGAACACCCGGCGCAGCATGTTCTCCGCCACGCCGTTGGCCATGCCGTCGCCGTCCGCCATCACCCACGTGGTGCCGCCGTCGATGGAGAAGCGAATCGTGATGACCCACTCGCGGCTCTCCCCGCCGATGGCCGGCTGGAGCAGCACGTTGCCCTTGTAGATGTCCGCCTCTCCGCTGTCGGAGTCGCCCTCGTACGTGGCCTCCTCCCAGGTGTAGCTGTCCTGCTGGAGCAGCGCCGAGTCCGCGGGCGCGAAGCCCACCTGCGCGCGCACCCCTCCGCCCTGGCCCACGCCGCGCGTCAGGCCCGCCACGGTGATGGCGCCGCGCACCAGCACGCCCACCGGCTGGCCGCCGCTGACCGCCTCCGTGTTGCCGTTGATGACCTCCGCCTGGTCGATGTTCCTGCCCGGCGGGCCCTCGTAGGTGAAGCCCTTCACCAGCACGCCGTAGGCGCCGTCGGGGTTCACCACCCGCACGTCCACCTGCGCGGTGGTCGCCGTGGGCGAGTAGCCATAGATGCGGAACGCGTTGACCACCACGACGCGCAGGGCTTCCTGCTCGCCGAGGTAGAGCTTCGCGCCGTCCTTGAAGCCGGACCCGTAGACATTGATGAGCGTGTTGCCCGCGATGGGACCGCCCGAGGGGGTGATTTCCCTCACGGTGGGCGCGGTCTGCTCGGAGGGCTGATTGCCCTCCTTGTCATCACCACAGGCCACGGCGAGCAACGGCAACACGAGAAGAAGGGACCGCAGACAACGGGACATCGGCCATCACCCCTTGACGCCGCCGGCGGTCAACCCGCCGACGAGGTGCTTCTGGAGAGCGAAGAACAAAGCCATGACCGGCGCGGACACCACGAGCGCGCAGGCGGCGAACTTGCCCCACTCCACCTTGTACTCGCCCACGTACCGCTGGAGGGCGACGGGCAGGGTGAAGCGGGTCGGGTCGTTTATCAGCGTGGCGGCGAGGACGAACTCGTTCCACGCCGTCATGAAGGAGAACAGCGCCGTCACGGCCAGCGCGGGGCGGGCCAGCGGCAGCACCACACGGAGGAACACCTGGAGGGGCGAGGCCCCGTCCATCACCGCCGCTTCCTCCAACTCGCGCGGCAGCGTGTCGAAATAGCCCTTCAACATCCAGATGCAGAAGGGCAGGGCGGTGGTGGCGTACACCAGCACCAGCCCGGTGAGGCTGTCGAGCAGCCGCAGCTTCTGCAGGATGCTGTAGATGGGCACCAGCATCAGCGTCGCCGGGAACATCTGGGTGATGAGCAGCGCCTGCATGCCGCCCTCCTTCCCCGGGAAGCGGAAGCGCGACAGCGCGTACGCCGCCGTCACCGCCAGCGTCAGCCCCACCACCGTCGTCGCGCCGGACACGATGATGCTCGAGAGCACCTGCCGGCCGAACACCCACCGGCCATGCACGTCGGTGCTCAGCAGCACCTCCCGGAAGTGGTCGAACGTCACCGCGTCCGGGAAGGGATTCGCCGTGAGCGACAGGCCATCCGACGGCGACAGCGCCATCTTCACCACCCAGAGCACCGGGTAGAGCGTCACCATGCACATCAGGCTCAGCCCGGCGTGGATGAAGGCCATCTTCAGGCCCGAGGGCTTCTTCATCACGCCGCCTCCTCGGTGCGCATCATCCGCTTGGTGAAGACCGACCAGCCCAGGAGCACCACGAAGATGAGCACCGAGTACGCGGCGGCGAAGCCGTACTGCTCGTTGCGCTGGAAGGCCCAGCGGAACGCCTCGGAGACCAGGATGTCGGTGGCGCCGCCCGGCTCGCCTCCGGACACCAGGTAGATGATGTTGAACATGTTGAACGTCCACACGCTGCCCAGGATGACCGCGGGCAGCATGGCGGGCTTGAGCAGGGGCAGGGTGATGTGCCGGAACTGCGTCCAGCGACTGGCCCCGTCCACCTCCGCGGCCTCGTAGAGCTCCGGAGGAATCGACTGCAGCGCGCCCAGCGCCACCACCATCATGAAGGGGAAGCCCAGCCACGTGTTGGTGGCCACGTTGGCCGCGAACGCGGTGGAGAAGCGCGTGAACCAGCTCACCGGCTCCAGCCCCAGCGCCACGAGCAGCCCGTTGATGGCTCCGAACTGCTGGTGGAACATGCCCTTCCACATCAGCGCGGTGATGTAGTTGGGCACCGCCCACGGGATGATGAGCAGCACCCGGTACACGCCGCGCAGCTTGAGCAGCGGGTCCTTGAGCAAGAGCGCCAGCCCCAGGCCGATGCTCACGTGCAGCACCACGTTCACCGCCGCCCACAGCAGCGTCACCACCAGCGTGAAGTAGAACGAGAGCGGCTCGGTGATGCTGTAGCCACGGCTGGCCAGGATGTCGACGAAGTTGGCCAGGCCCACGAAGGTGTACTGGCCCGCGTCGTGGTGGAACAGCGACAGGCCCAGGCCCACCGAGAACGGGATGAACACCAGCACCAGCAGGCCCACCGCCGCGGGCGCCACGTACCTCGCCGCGCGGGCCACGTCCGGGTAGCGCTGCCGGAAGGTCATCCCCGGCGCGGGCCGGCGCAGCACCCACGCGGTGCCACCCAGCGCCATGACCCCCGCGAGCCCCAGCCAGGGCACGGGGTTGGCCTCGGGGGGGCGCTCGCGGTGCAGCGCGCGGTAGCGGCGGTCCGCCAGCGCGCCCGCGTCCTCGGGCTGGGCGCCGCCCTGGAGCACCGCGCGCAGGGTGAGCTTCATCGGCTCCCACACGCGGGCCATCTCCAGCGTGTTGGGCATGGGCGTGGCGTTCACCGCCGCCTCGCGGAACGACGAGATGAGCGTGTCGTGCTTCACCGCCTGGAGCTGGTACGCCTGCACGTCCGCCGGAATCTGCCGGCCCACCGTGGTGCGCACCCGGGACGCCTCGCCCAGCGACAGGAATCGCGCCAGCTGGTGTGCCCGCGGCGCCTGCTCCGTGCGGGCCGAGACGAACGCGGCCTCCACGCCCAGGAAGGGACGCAGGGGCGTGCCCGTCTCGCTCACCGTGGGCAGCGCCACCACGCGGTAGGACACCGACGGGGCAATCTCCCCCGCGAACCAGGGGCCGCTGATGATCATCGCCGCGCGGCCGTCGTTGAAGAGCGTCTTCACCAGCGCCCCGCTCACCTCCTGGGGCATCAGCTTCTCGTCCTGGAGCTTCTTCACGAACGCCAGCGAGCGCGCCATGCCCGGCGTGTCGAAGCTCGCCTTGCCCGCCTCGTCGAAGAGCTTGCCGTCGAAGCCGAAGAGGAAGGGCGCGTGGAAGTAGAAGTCCCCGCTCTCGTACGCGAGGCCGAAGCGGCCCTCCGCGGGGTTGGACAGCGTGGGCAACAGCGCCAGCAGCTCCGCCGTCGTCGCGGGCGGCCGGGGGACGAGCTTCGTGTTGACGTAGAGCGCCAGCGACTTGAGCGACATCGGATAGCCGAACACCTGGCCATCCACCTCCAGCGCCTCCACTGTGTTGGCGAAGTAGTCCGCGCGCTGGAAGGGGCCCGTGGTGGGCGCCACCAGGTTCTGCGAGTGGAAGTTGCGCAGCCGCTCGTGGTTGAAGATGAAGACGTCCGGGCCCGCGCCATGCGGGATGGCGTTGGTCAGCTTGGCCCCGTAGGCGTCATAGGGAAGGGCGAGCAGGTCCACCCGCACGCCCGTCTCCTTCGTGAAGAGGTTCGTCGCCTCCAGCAGCGCCGTCTCCTCACCGCCCCGGTACGCGTGCCACAGCTTGAGGGGCGCCGGGCCTTCCGCCGCGTGCGCGCACCAGGCCGCCGCGAGGAGCACCAGGGCGCAGAGTCTCCTCAAGACGCCACCTCCAGCGTCTCGCGCTGGGTGGGATGGCGCAGGGCCACGGCGCCGTCCTCGCTGAAGACATGCAGCGCGTCGGCGACGGGCGCGAGCGCCACCTTGTCCCCCACCGAGACGTGGGTGCCCTTGTCGAAACGCGCGGCCACCGGGCCCGCCTCCGTCGTGACGAAGGCGTAACCGTCGAACCCCAGCCGCTCCACCGCGTCCACCGTGCCGGACAGGGGCCCCAGCGCCGCCACGCGCAAATCTTGAGGCCTCAAGCCCACCAGCACCCGCTCACCTCCAGCGGGCAGGTCCTGCGGGCTCAGCAGGGTGAAGCCCTTGCCCACGAGGCTCCCGCCGTCGCGCCGGGCCTCCAGGAAGTTCATCGCCGGCGAGCCCAAGAAGCCCGCCACGAACCGGTTGGCCGGGCGGTTGTAGAGCTCCAGCGGCGGGCCCACCTGCTGCAACACGCCGCCGTTGAAGACGGCCACGCGGGTGGCCAGCGTCATGGCCTCCACTTGGTCGTGCGTGACGTAGATCATCGTCGCGCCCAGCCGGCGGTGCAGCCGCGCCAGCTCCCCGCGCATCTGCACGCGCAGCGCCGTGTCCAGGTTGGACAGGGGCTCGTCGAAGAGGAACACCTGGGGCCGCCGGACGATGGCGCGGCCCATGGCCACGCGCTGACGTTGTCCACCCGACAGTGCCTTGGGCTTGCGCTCCAGCAGGTGCCCCAGCTCCAGCATCGAGGCGACCTCCGCCACGCGCGAGTCGATCTCCGCCTGGGGGAGCTTTCGCAGCGTCAGGCCGAAGGCCAGGTTCTCGCGCACCGTCATGTGCGGGTAGAGCGCGTACGACTGGAACACCATCGCCACGTCACGGTCGCGTGGCGCCACGTCGTTGACCCGCTTGCCGCCGATGCTCACGTCGCCGGCGTCCACCTGCTCCAGCCCCGCGATGAGCCGCAGGAGCGTCGTCTTCCCGCAGCCGGACGGGCCCACCATGACCAGGAACTCGCCCTGACCCACCTGAAGGTCCACGCCCTTCACGATGAGGTTGGAGCCAAACGACTTCTTGATGCCGTTCAGGGTGACTTCGGACAAGACGCTCTCGAAAAAATGGGGGGAGAACGGCCGCGCACCTTACCCGGAGCCTCGCGCTTTCCCCAAACCTCCCCGGTTGGGCGCAGTGCGTTATTTTCGATGGAAGTCATCCGGAAGTTTCCGGCGGCCGTACCAATGCCCGGAGGGGGACGGGGCGGGGATGGCCGCCTTGTCAGCCCTGGAAGTCGCTTGTTATGGAAGCCGGCACCTGGTTCGTCGAGGTCTACCCCACCGCATGAGCACTCCCCGCTGGTCCCTTCCGAGGGGCATGACCCTGGTCTCGCTGCTGTTCGCCCTCGGGTGCAGCGAGAGCGATTACGTCCGGCTGTATCACAGCGAGGCGCGTGCCCCGAGCTACACGGTGGAGGACGTGGAGTCCCTGAAGCACATGGGCGCCACCTTCGTGGATCAGGGTGTCAACTTCGCCCTGTACTCGGAGAACGCGACGCGCATCGAGCTGCTCCTGTTCGACGACCCGGAGGTGAACTCGCCCTCGCGCACGTATCAGCTCACCCGCTACGGGGACGTGTGGAACGTCTACGTGGAGGGCGTGGGTCTGGGGCAGCACTACGGCTTTCGCGCCTGGGGCCCCAACTGGGAGTTCGACCCGCGCTGGTTCCCCGGCTCCATCCACGGCTTCCGCTCGGACGCGGACGTGTATGGCAACCGCTTCAATCCGAACAAGCTCTTGACGGACCCGTACTCGAAGGCGCTGCACCGCGACCACGACTGGAGCAAGGGCAGCACCGCCAGCGGCCCCGCGCGCAACGAGGTGACGTACGCGGCCTCCGCCAAGAGCGTGCTGGTGCAGAGCGGATACACGTGGGGCGAGGTGGAGCGGCAGTACCGCGCCAACCGCGAGGACGAGCAGTGGGCGGGCCACAAGTGGCAGGACCTCATCGTCTACGAGGTCCACGCCAAGGGCTTCACCGCGGACCCGGCCAGCGGCGTGCGCTTCCCGGGCACCTACCGGGGCATGGGCGAGAAGGCCGACTACTTCAAGGACCTGGGCATCACCGCCGTGGAGCTGCTCCCCATCCACGAGAAGCCGCTGGATGGCGGCTACTGGGGCTACCAGACCATCAACTTCTTCGCGCCGGAGGTCTCCTACGCCGCGCACAAGCTGCCCCACCAGGTCATCGACGAGTTCAAGTGGATGGTGGAGGAGCTGCACAAGCGCGACATCGAGGTCATCGTCGACGTCGTCTACAACCACACCGGCGAGGGCGGGCTGTGGCGCGAGAAGCTGGAGTCCGACGACGTGCTGCCCGGTGAGCCGCTGGACTCGTTGGATCCGGCGGAGGTCGCGGGCCTGTACTCGTTCCGCGGCATCGACAACCAGGCGTACTACGGGCTCAACGGCGACCGGCGCACGTACTGGAACAACACGGGCGTGGGCAACCAGACGCGGCCCAACCACCGCCCCATGCGCAAGCTCATCATCGACAGCCTGCGCTTCTACGTCGAAGAGCTGCACGTGGACGGCTTCCGCTTCGACCTGGCGCCCATCCTGGGTGAGAGGGATCAGGACTACAACCGCTGGGACGACCCGAAGAACACGGTGCTGCAGGAGATCATCGACGACCCGGTGCTCCAGAAGTACAACACCCGCATCATCGCGGAGCCCTGGAGCGCGGGCGGCTGGTACTGCATGCCCATGGGCGAGTTCCCCAACTCGCTCACCCAGCCGGGCAACGGCTGGTACGAGTGGAATGGCCGCTTCCGTGACTGGTGGCGCGCGTTCATCAACCGCGACGACTGGAAGCTCAACTCCAACGAGGGCTCGCTGTGCGGGCGCCCCGGCTCCGCGGACGGCGCGTTCCTGATGTACGGCAGCAAGGAGTGGTACGAGCGCAACGGGCGCCGGCCGTACCACTCGATGAACTTCATCACCGTGCACGACGGCTTCACGCTCTATGACTTGTTCGCGTACGAGGTGAAGCAGAACAAGTGCGGCCCGCTCAACCCGGTGTGCTGCGACACGCCCAACAGCCCCTTCTGCGACAAGGTCAGCGGCGAGGACCACAACCGCTCGCGCAACTGGGGCCCCATCGGCGACGCGCGCGCGGAGAGCATGCGCCGGCAGATGATGCGCAACGCCTTCATGGCGATGATGGTCAGCCACGGCACGCCCATGATTCTGGGCGGCGACGAGTGGATGCGCACGCAGCTGGGCAACAACAACGCCTACTCCACGCGCGCGGACAACCCGTTCAACTGGTACCAGTGGGGCGCATACCTCGCGCGTGACGAGCGCCACCGGATGTACGAGTTCGTCAAGGCCGCCATCCGCCTGCGCAAGGAGCACTCCTACGCCTTCGCGCCGCCCGGCTACGAGAAGGGCTCGCCGCTGGTGTGGAAGAGCGCACAGAACAGCGAGGAGGTGGGCTGGGACACCAAGCAGTTGATGATGCACTACCCGGACACGACGCACGGCCCGGAGCTGGTGGTGCTCATCAACATGGAGCCGCGCGCGGTGGAGTTCACCCTGCCGCCCGGGCGCCAGTGGAAGCGGCTCATCGACACGCAGGCGTACTTCGACAGCCCCGAGTACCTGTCCGCCACGGGCCTGGACCCGCGGGCCACGGGCAACTCGTGGCTGGACGCGCCGTCCCCGGTGACGGGGGCGACCTACGGGGTGCCGGAGCGGACCATCGTCGTCCTGCGCGCGGAGTAGGGGCAGGCAGGCGAGGTGCGCTATAAGCGGGGCCCGTCCATGCGAGTCCTGCCAGCGCGCCTCGGCGCCCTCCTGTTGCTCCTCTTCCCGCTCGTCACCCTGGCCGACGCCACGAGAGACCGCTTCGGCGCCGCGGGCTACTTCCGCATCATGACCCGCCCGGACTTCTCGGGCGGCTCCGGCCAGCTGGGCTACTACTGGCTCTACGGCCGGCTCCTCAACGAGAGCCCCTACGGCGAGCTCAACCTGCGGCTGGACGTGCTCCAGGCCGCGCCGGGCTCCGACGAGGTCTGGGCGGAGGTGCACTCGCGCTTCTCCGGCACCTCGTTCCGCTCGGCGGACCCGGGCAACGGCTCGTTCCTCAACTTCCGCGCCGACTACCTCTTCGTGCGCGCGGGCAACATCCTGTTGGACCGCGTGACGTGGCAGTTGGGGACGCTCGAGGACCGCTGGAATGACCTGCACATCTACGACCAGCGCCCGGCGACGCTGCTCTGGGACACGGTGGGCCTGTCGGGCACGTACCAGGGGGACCGCTACGACGTGCTGCTCGCGGTGGGTGACAGCGGCTACACGCTGCGTCCCCAGAAGTACAACACGGTGCTCACCGGCGCCGCGTCCTTCCGCTACCGGCTGATTCCCGGGCACCTGGAGGTCGGCCTGCGCGGCCAGCTGGGCTACGAGCCCAAGGTGCAGGGCAACCGCAACGCGCTGTACCGCTCGGAGTACGTCAACTACGAGGACTACGTGCGCCGGGAGGTGGTGCAGCGCTACTTCGAGGCCAACCCGGGCCTGGAGGACTACCTGGTGCCGGACCTGGCGCCTCGCAGCGCGCTGTCCTACCGCGCCATCGGCTACGTGGGCTTCGGCGGGCTGGGGCCGCTCATCTGGGACAACCTCTACCTCACGTTCGAGAAGAAGCACCCGGACCAGGGCTACACGGAGCGCTACCGCAACCGCGACTGGACGGTGTTCATCGCGGACCAGACCGACGAGCGCTACGAGGCGTCGCTCGGCAACGAGGCGTACATCAAGCTCATCCCCGACAAGCTCGAGGCGCTGTGGGGCGTGTGGCTGGGCTACGCCTACAACAACGACAACGCCATCAAGCCGGGCGACGATGACCGCATCATCGCGTCCACGGTGGTGCGCCTGCAGTACTTCCTCACCGAGCGCGTGCACCTCCTGATGGAGACGAGCATCGCGCGCGAGAAGAGCCAGAACGGCAACGCGTACCGCAACCACGTGGACTCGGTGTTCACCAGCACGCGCGGCATCCCCGACGCGCGCGGCCTGGAGTTCGGCGACAGCGACACGCGCGACACGTGGCAGGGCAAGGTGGGCGTGGTGCTCAACCCCACCGGTCGCGGCATCTACGCGCGCCCCAGCCTGCGGCTCCTGTATGGCTTGCAGTACTCGTCGCAGCACGCGGCGTTCGGCAACTCGTTCGTGGACAGCCTGAACCAGTACAACCAGTACGTCGGCCCTGAGCGCCACTGGCACTCGGTGGTCGCCATCGAGGCCGAAGGATGGTTCTGAGACAGCGGTGGTTGTGGTCCCTCGTCCTCGCGCTGGTGGCCGCGGGCTGCCTGAAGCGGCAGGGGCCTCCGGTGCTGGCGCCGGAAGGGACGGTGGTGGCGGTGGCGTACATCCGCGATGACGCGCGGCGCGGCGCGGTGTCCAACGTGCCCGAGGGCGTGCGTCAGCGCGTGGCGGAGGTGCTGGCCAAGCGCAACCTCCAGGCGCGCGAGGTCCCCTACGACGAGTACGCCGCCGAGTTCGCGAAGGTGACGGACACGCAGCGTCGCTTCGCCATGCTCAAGGCCCGCGCCGGGGACGCGCCGCTGTTGCTCCTGGTGGAGACGCGGGTGACGTTCTTCGGGCAGGTGGGCGGGCGCTTCTCATGGGACGTGTATGTGAAGACCACGGCCAACCGCGCCACGTCCTCGCTGGAGGCCACGAGCGACTCGGCGGACTACGGCGCGGCGCTCCAGTTCGACCAGCAGCGCGAGGATGACGCGCAGCTGGAGGTGGCCCGGCAGATTTCGGGACAGGCGGGCGCGCTGTTCGACTCGTTCCTCGCCTCGCCCATGCTGGTGCCTTCCACGGACGGTGGCCCGGGGCTGGTACCCGGTCTGTCGGCGCCGGCCGGAGAGGGAATCGAGCCGGGCACGAGCACGCCCACCGAGCCGCCTCCGCCGCCGGCCAAGCCCGCGCCCCAGCCGTACCGGGGCCAGTGGACGCCGCCGGAGGGGGACGCCATCTACTTCGTGATGGTGGACCGCTTCGCCAACGGGGACGTGAAGAACGACGGGGCGGTGGATGCGAAGGACGCGCAGGCCTTTCACGGCGGAGACCTGCGTGGCGTCATCGACCGACTGGACGGGCTCAAGGCGCTCGGTGTCCGCACGGTGTGGCTTTCACCCGTCTTCCAGATGCGGACCGACAAGTTCCATGGGTACGGCGCCTTCCACGGCTACTGGGTGGAGGACTTCGGCCGGGTGGAGCCGCGCTTCGGTGACGAAGCCCTGCTGAAGGAGCTGTCCGCGGAGCTGCGCCGCCGCGACATGCGCCTGGTGCTGGACGTGGTGCTCAATCACGTGGGCAACGAGACGCGGCTGACGCGCGAGAAGCCGGAGTGGTTCCATGGGCTGGGGCCCATCGAGAACTGGAACGACTCGCGCGAGCTGGTGATGCGCGACGTGCACGGGCTGCCGGACCTGGCGGTGGAGCAGGAGGAGGTCTACCAGCACCTGCTCTCGCACTCGTTGAAGTGGGTGGACGCGGTGAAGCCCGCGGGCTTCCGGCTGGACGCCGTCAAGCACCTGCCCATGGACTTCTGGGCCCGCTACAACGACGACCTGCGCGCCCACGCGGGCAAGGACTTCCTGCTGCTGGGCGAGCTGCTCGACGGCGACCCGGTGCTGCTGGCGCGGGTGATGAAGGAGGGCCGCTTCGGGACGATGTTCGACTTCCCGCTGGCGTTCGCGCTGGTGGATGTCTTCTGCCGGGGCCGCTCGCCTTCGCACCTGGGCGCCATCCTGTTCAATGACCGGTTCCAGCCTTCTCCCCAGTCGCTGGTGACGCTCTTGGACAACCACGACCTGCCCCGGGTGATGAGCGAGTGCGGCGGGGACGTGGAGAAGGTGAAGCGGGCGCTCGCGGTGCAGCTCACGGCGCGCGGTGTGCCGGCGCTGACGTATGGCATCGAAGAGGGGCTCACTGGCGCGAAGGAGCCGGAGAACCGGGGCGACATGCGCTTCACCGCGGACCATCCGCTGCGCGCGTGGATTGCCCGGTTGTTGGAAGCGCGTCGAGGCAGTGAGGCCCTCCAGCGTGGCGAGACGATGGTGCTCGCCGCCCGGGAGGACTTCTTCGCCTACGTCCGCGTGACGCCGGATGACGCGTTCTTCGTCGGCATCAACTCCGGGACCGAGCGGCGCGTCGCGTTCCTGCCCCCGGGGCTCGGGGATGGGCACGGCATCGAGGCGCTGACGGGAAGGAGCTCCATGCTGGGGCGACTCGCGGAGTCGGCGTATTGGCACGTGGACGTGATGCCGGGCGAGGTGTCGCTGGTGCGGCTCAGGGCGGCTTCGCCGGGCGGCCACGCGGCGCTGGTGGAGAAGGCTCGGACCGAGTGGAAGGGGGAGGGACCTCGACGCACCGTGGTGCTCCAGACGGGAGACGCGGCGGTGCGGGTGGTGGGCGGTGGCCCGGAGCTGGGGGGATGGAAGCCCGAGCGCTCGCTGCGCCCGGAAGCTGGCGCCGTCACTCTGTCGCTGCCCGAGGGCGGGGTCTTCGAGTACAAGCTCGTGCGAGAGGACGGCCCGGGGAAGTTCTCCTGGGAGGGCGGCCCCAACCGCCTGCTGTTCGTCCCGGAGCTGAAGACGGAGGAGGGCCCCGTGCGGGTGCCCGTGGCGTGGGAACAGCGCTCCGTGAAGGGGCCGCCTTTCCTCCGCCTCTGTCCGCCGTTGTTGGCGCTGTCGACCTCCAAGCTGTGCACCGACTGACCGAGAGCCCGAAGTGAACGACCGACTCCTCCGCGCCGCGCGCCGCCAGCCCACCGACACCACGCCCGTGTGGCTCATGCGCCAGGCCGGCCGCTACCTGCCCGAGTACCGGGCCATCCGCGGCAACATCGCCTTCCTGGACCTGTGCAAGCACCCGGACCTGGCCGCCGAGGTCACGGTGCAGCCGGTGACGCGGCTGGGCGTGGACGCGGCCATCATCTTCTCCGACATCCTCATCCCCGTGGAGGCCATGGGCATCCACCTGGAGCTGGGGGACAAGGGGCCGCACTTCCCGAACCCCGTGCGCACCGCGGCGGACATCGACAAGCTGGGCGTGCCGGACCCCGTCGAGGGCACGGGCTTCGTGGCGGAGGCCATCCGCCGCACGCGCAAGGCGCTCAACGACTCGGTGCCCGTCATCGGCTTCGCGGGCGCGCCCTTCACGCTGGCCGCGTACATGGTGGAGGGCGGCGGCTCCAAGAGCTACATCCTCATCAAGCGGCTGATGTTCGAGCAGCCGGAGCTGGCGCACCGGCTGTTCGGCAAGCTCACCGACACGCTCATCCCGTACCTCAAGATGCAGGTGGAGGCGGGGGCGAGCATCGTCCAGATTTTCGACTCGTGGGGCGGCGAGCTGTCGCCGTGGGACTACGAGCGCTTCTGTCTGCCGTACTTGAAGCGCATGGTGTCCGAGCTGAAGGCCACGGGCGTGCCCGTCATCGTCTTCGGCGTGGGCATGTCCACGCACCTGTCCCTGCTCAAGAGCACGGGCGCGGACGTGGTGGGCCTGGACTGGACGCTGCCCATGGACGAGGGCCGCAAGGTGCTGGGCCCGGACGTCGCGGTGCAGGGCAACCTGGACCCCTTGCACCTGTTCCTGCCGTGCGAGGAGCTGGAGGGCCGGGTGAAGGACATCCTCCTGCGCGCAGGTCCCGTGGGGCACATCTTCAACCTGGGCCACGGCATCCTCCCGCCCACGGACCCCGAGGCCGCGAAGTTCGCCGTCGAGGCCGTGCACCGCCTGGGCACGGCGCTGCGTCAGGGCACGCTCAAGCCGTAGCGGTTTCCCGCATGTCGGCGTGGCTCCCCCACGCGCGCGGGCGTAACCGGACACGCCACAGTTCGCTCGGACTGTGGCGTGGAATGTCTCGCCGCGAGGTCCTCGGGCGGCGCGTCATCCTCTGAAGCGCATGCGGGCACGGCGGTTGCTCAGTGGCCAGCCGCGGCGCGCCCTTCCTTCTTCTCGACTTGGAGTTCTCCGACGTGGCCAGGCGCGGCCGAACCCGCCACACCCCGAGGAGCTCCATGTCTTCGCCTCACCCCCATCACCGAATCCACTTCAGCACCGTCTTCAGCATGCTCGCCCTTCTGGCTCTCACCTGGGGCGGCGCTGCTCGCGCGCAGACCTTCACCCACGGCATCGCGGACAACTTCACCCTGCCGACCGAGCCGGTGTCGCCCAGCACCGGCATGCTCAACTACATCGCGGCGAACTACACCTATCCGGGCTCGCGTCCGTTCGACGACACGAGCATCGACCGGTGGTTCGCCACCACCTTCACCAACCTGCGCCGGCTGGGCCCCATCTGTGGCGCCTCGCTGCGCATGCAGGTGCGCAACGGTGACTTCAACGACTCCATGGGTCTGCTCTTCATGGGCCCCACGGGCACGCAGGTGGCCACGGGTTGGGGCGCCTCGCTGACGAGCCTGGGCATCCCCTTCGGCTCCACCGGCACCGTCTCGCTGAACCTGGCGGCGCTGCCCGGCGGCGTGAATCTCATCCCCACCCTCAACGCGCAGGGCTTCGTGGACGTCTTCGCCCAGGATGACTCGGCGGTGGACTTCGTCACGCTCGTCGTCACGCAGTGCCGCGTGGACGTGTACTCGAAGGACAACGGCGCCGACACCGGCAACACGCCGACGGTGGACCCCATCTGGGTGAGCCCGGACATCCGCGTGTGCCAGAACGCCGGCTGCGTGGGCCACCAGAACCCGGAGTTCGGCCAGACGAACTACGTCTACGTCACGCTGCGCAACAACGGCCCGCTCGCGCCCATCGGCAACGCGGCCAGCGGCACGCTGCACGTCTACTACACGGGCTCGGGTGGCGCGGCGCTGTGGCCCATGGACTGGGCGCCCATCGGCTCCATCTCCGTGGCCAGCATCGCCCCGGGCGCCAACATCGAGGTGATGGTGCCGTGGAACGGCGTGCCCGCGCCGGGCCACTACTGCCTGCTGACGCGCTGGGTGTCCTCGCAGGACCCGATGACGCTGGTGGAGCTGACCAACTCCAACACGCTCAACAACACGCGCTGGAACAACAACCTGGCGTGGAAGAACGTCAACGTCGTCAACCTGTCGCCCTTCGCGCCCGTGCGCGACTTCGACTTCCGCGTGCGCAACCTGCTGACGGACAGGCCGAGCCTGGCGCACCTGGAGATCCGCAACGGCGACGTGGACCTGCCGTCCTTCCTGGAGCGTGGTCAGGTGCTCGTCACGCTGCCCACCGAGCTGTGGGACCGCTGGGGCCGCGAGGGCCATGGCTTCGAGGTGGTGGGCGAGCAGACCGTGCGCATCGTCGACCCGCAGGGGGCCCGGCTGGATGGCCTGTGGCTGGACGCGGACGGCGCGCACCACGTCAACGTCCGCTTCGTCTCGCAGGGCACCGCCGTGGAGCAGGGCCGCTTCGCCGTCGAAGTGGTCCAGCACTCGGCCAGCCCCGAGCAGCCCGACAAGGTCGAGGAGGCGGGCGGTGTCCGCTTCGACATCGTCCTGGGACCGCAGGCCGACGGGAAGAAGTAGTCAGTCCGCGTCCCTCGCGTGAGTGAGGGACGACCGAAGCACACGGGGCGGAGGACTCACCCCCTCCGCCCCGTGGCTCCCTCGCTGGAGGAGGGGAGCGCGCGCCAAGTGCTCGCGGATTGACTCTTGAATCAACAGAGGGTTGACGCGCCGCATCAGCGCTCATTAGAAGTGCCCCACTCGAGGTCCAGGAGGGTGAGGCACACATGGCAAGCCAGAAGCGCAACAGTCACCGGAGGGTGGCCATCGTCCGGGGGCTGCGGACGCCGTTCGTGAAGGCGGGCACGGTGTTCTCCGGGCTCACCGCGCTGGATTTGGGGCGGATGGTGGTCCAGGAGCTGGTGCAGCGCTCGGACCTGGACCCGAACCTCATCGACCAGCTCGTCTTCGGGCAGGTGATTCCGACGCTGACGGGGCCGTCCATCGCGCGCGAGGTGGTCATCGCGGCGGGGCTGCCGCTCAAGATTGAAGCGGCCACGGTGACGCGCGCGTGCGCGACGTCCATCCAGGCGCTGACGACGGCGGGCAACGCGATTGCGCTGGGCTACTCGGACGTGGCCATCGCCGGCGGCACCGAGGCGATGTCGGACCCGCCGGTGTTCACCAGCCGGCCCCTGGCGCACGCGCTGGCGGCGGCGTCCAAGGGGCGCTCGCTGGGCGAGAAGCTCAAGCCCTTCCAGAAGCTCAAGGCGCAGGACCTGGTGCCCGTCCCGCCCGCCATCGCCGAGTACTCCACGGGTCTGTCCATGGGGGAGAGCGCGGAGAAGATGGCGAAGGAGAACGGCATCTCCCGCGAGGAGCAGGACCGCATCGCGCTGGCGTCGCACAAGAACGCGGCGGCGGCGTGGAAGGACGGCCGCTTCGACGACGAGGTGATGCACGTGTCGGTGCCGCCGAAGTACGAGCAGACGGCCACGCGCGACAACATCATCCGCGAGGACTCCAGCCTGGAGTCGCTGGGCAAGTTGAAGCCGGTGTTCGACCGGAAGTACGGCACGGTGACGGCGGGCAACGCGTCGCCGCTGACGGACGGCGCGGCGGCGCTCCTGCTCATGAGCGAGGAGCGGGCGCGGGAGCTGGGCTATGAGCCCTTGGGCTACCTGCGCTCGTACGCGTACGCGGCCACGGACCCGGGCGACCAGCTGTTGCAGGGGCCGGTGTACGCGGTGCCCACGGCGCTGTCGCGCGCGGGGCTGAAGCTGTCGGACATCGACCTGGTGGAGATGCACGAGGCGTTCGCCGCGCAGGTGGCGAGCAACCTCCAGGCGCTGGCGTCGAAGAGCTTCGCGAAGAAGGCGGGCTGGTCGGAGCCGGTGGGGGAGGTGGACCGCGAGCGGCTGAACGTGACGGGCGGCTCCATCGCCATCGGTCATCCCTTCGGGGCGACGGGGGCGCGCATCGTCACGCAGGCCCTCAACGAGCTGAAGCGTCGGAACAAGAACACGGTGATGTGCACCGTCTGCGCCGCCGGCGGTCTGGGCGCCGTGGTGGTCCTGGAGCGTGCGTGATGGCCATCCAACTCGAAGAGCTTCAGGCGAAGCAGGGCTTCTCCCTCCAGGTCGAGGACGGCGTCGCCGTCGTCACGTTCGACCTGCCGGACTCCGCCGTCAACACGCTGAGCCCGGAGGTGGGCGCGGCGTTCTCCCGGCTGTTGGAGGAGGCGGAGCGCGAGGCCGAGGTGAAGGCCCTGGTGTTCATCTCCGGCAAGAAGGACAGCTTCGTCGCCGGGGCGAAGATTGACTACCTCCAGACGCTGAAGACGGCGGAGGAGGCCACCGCGATGAGCCAGCAGGGGCAGGCGGGGTTCGACCGGCTGGAGGCCTTCCCCAAGCCCGTGGTCGCGGCCATCCACGGCGCGTGTCTGGGCGGCGGGCTGGAGTGGGCGCTGGCGTGCCACTACCGCATCGCCACGGACAGCCCGAAGTCGACGCTCGGCCTGCCGGAGGTGCAACTGGGACTGCTTCCCGGGGCTGGCGGGACGCAGCGGCTGCCCGCGCTCATCGGCGCGCAGGCGGCGCTGGACCTCATCCTCACGGGCAAGAACGTCAAGCCGGCGAAGGCTCGCAAGCTGGGCATCGTCGACGAGGTGGTGCCGGTGCCCATCCTGCGCGCCATCGCGGTGCAGCGCGCGAAGGAGCTGGCGGCGGGCTCGCTCAAGCCGGTGCGAGCGCACGGCCAGGGCCTGAAGTCTGGGGGGCAGAAGAAGGGGCTCGCGGGCTTCTTCCAGGGGCTGGCGAACAAGGAGCTGTGGGCGGAGGTGGCGCTGGAGGACAACCCGCTGGGGCGCAAGGTCCTCTTCGATGCGGCCAGGAAGCAGCTGCTCAAGAAGACGCGCGGCAAGTACCCCGCTCCGGAGAAGGCCCTGCGGGTGGTGCGCACGGGCCTGGAGTCCGGGCGCCAGGCGGGTCTGGCGGCCGAGGCGAAGGCGTTCGGCGAGCTGGTGATGTCGGACGTCTCCAAGCGGCTGGTGGAGGTGTTCTTCGCGACGACGGCGCTGAAGAAGGAGAACGGCACGTCGGACGCGAGCGTGAAGCCGCGCGAGGTCAAGAAGGTCGCGGTGCTGGGCGGCGGGCTGATGGGCGGCGGCATCGCGTACGTGGCCGGCGTGCTGCAGGGCGCGCAGGTGCGCGTGAAGGACAAGGACGACGCGGGCGTGGCGCGCGCGCTCAAGCAGGTGCAGGGCATCCTGGATGAGCGCGTGAAGAGGCGCTCGCTCACCTGGCGCGAGGCGGCGGCGAAGCAGGCGCGAATCACCGCGGGCACCGACTACAGCGGCTTCAAGTCGGCGGACCTGGTCATCGAGGCGGTGTTCGAGGACCTGAAGCTCAAGCACCGCATCCTCGCGGAGGTGGAGGCCGTCACCGGGCCGGATGCCATCTTCGCGTCCAACACCTCCAGCATCCCCATCACCGAGCTGGCCAAGGGCAGCAAGCGGCCCGCCCAGGTCATCGGCATGCATTACTTCAGCCCGGTCAACAAGATGCCGCTGTTGGAGATCATCACCCACGCGGGCACGGCGGACCAGGTGACGGCCACGTGCGTGGAGGTGGGGCGCAAGCAGGGCAAGACGGTCATCGTCGTCAACGACGGGCCGGGCTTCTACACCTCGCGCATCCTCGCGCCGTACCTGAACGAGGCGGCGTACCTGTTGGCCGAGGGTGCGGACATCGCCGCCCTGGACAAGGCGCTGGTGGAGTTCGGCTTCCCGGTGGGGCCGATGACGCTGCTGGACGAGGTGGGCATCGACGTGGCCCACAAGGTCAGCCCCATGATGGAGGCGGCCTTCGGCAAGCGCATGGTGGCGCCCAAGGCGCTGGACGGGGTGGTGGCAGACGGCCGGCTGGGCCGCAAGAGCCAGAAGGGCTTCTACCTCTACGAGAACGGCAAGAAGAAGGAGGTGGACCCCACCGTCTACGGCCTGTTGCCGCACGGCAAGGAGCGCAAGGGCTTCGACGCCTCGGAGATGGCGGAGCGGCTGGTGCTGCAGATGGTGAACGAGGCCATCCGCTGCCTGGGCGAGGGCATCCTCCGCAGCGCGCGCGACGGCGACGTGGGGGCCATCTTCGGCCTGGGCTTCCCGCCGTTCCTCGGCGGTCCGTTCCACTACGCGGACGCGCGGGGGCTCTCGGAGGTGCTGCGCAAGCTGGAGCACTACCAGGACAAGCTGGGTGAGCGCTTCACGCCCGCGCCGCTCCTGGTGGAGATGGTCAAGGAAGGCAAGACGTTCTACCCGCGCTGAGGCGTGCGTTCCCGCCGCTCCGGTGCTTGACCGGGGCGGCGTTCTGGGACCAGCCTGCCGGCCGAATGGCCCGCTCCGCGTCTCGCACCATCGCCCTGGTCGTCCTGGTCGCCGTCGTGCTCTGCAGCGCCGCCGCCGCGGCCGGGGCGTGGCGCTACTTCCACAAGAATCCGCAGAACCCCGTCGTGCGGCTCGACGAGTACGTCACCATGGGATGGGTGGCGTGGGATTCGAGCTGGTACATGCGGATTGCCCAGGACGGCTATCAGTACACGCCCGGGCAGCAGAGCTCGGTGGCCTTCTTCCCGCTCTACCCGCTGCTCATCCGCGCGGTGGAGACCTTGGGGCCCAACGTCTACCAGGCGGGGGTGCTCATCACGCTGCTGTGCGGTCCGCTCGCGCTGGTGATGTTCACGCGCTGGGCGCGGCTGCTCGCGGACGAGGACACCGCGCTCAAGGCGGGCCTCTTGATGGCGATGTACCCGTTCACGATGTACTTCTACGGGGCCATGTATTCGGACGCGCTGTTCGTCCTACTGGTGGTGACGTCCTTCGTGCTCCTGGAGAAGGGGCACCTGGGGCCCGCGGTGCTGGTGGCGGCGGTGGCCACGGCGGCACGGCCGGTGGCGCCCGCGGTGGTGCTGGGGCTCCTGGTGCGCAGGCTCGAGTGGAAGCACGCGCGGGGCGAGAAGTGGACCGCGGTGGACTTCCTGCCGGTGCTCTCGGGGGTGGGCTTTGGTTGCTACATGCTCTACCTGTGGCACCAGTTCGGAGACCCGTTCGCCTTCGTGAAGGTGCAGGGCGCGGCGGGGTGGGCACAGACGCCGGGGTGGAGGACGTGGCTGAAGGTGTCGTGGTTCGAGCACGTGGTGCTCAACCCCACGGACAAGCGCGAGGCGTTCCGGCTGGCGGCGCACGCGTTCTTCACGCTGCTGGCGCTCGCGCTGGTGTGGCCCACGCGCAAGCTGCTCGGGTGGGGGTATGCCGTCTACGTGCTGGCCATCGTCGGGCTGCCCGCGTGGTCCACGAAGGACTTCATGGGGATGGGGCGGTATCTGCTGTCGTCGTTCCCCGTGTTCCTGACGGGGGCGATGTTGCTGCGAGAGCGGCCACGGTTGCTCCAGGGGGCGCTCGCGGTGGGCGCGGTGTCGCTGCTCGTGTTGTCGTGGGCGTTCGGCGCGGACTACTACATCTCATGAGCACGCTCCTCGACGAGGCCCTCGCGCTGTACGCCCGGCTGCCCGCGGCCGAGCGGTTCCATGTGCATGCGCGCGCGTCGTCCGCGCCGCTGCTCGCGGTGGTGGAGCGCATGCTCGCCGGTGGCACCGTGGCGGACATCGGGTGTGGACATGGGTTGTTGTCCGCGCTGCTGGCGCTGTCGGACCCGGGGCGGGTGGTGCACGCGGTGGACCCGGACCCGCGCAAGGTGGGGTGGGCGCGCGAGGCGCTCGCGGGGCTGCCGCAAGTGAAGCTCGCGGAGGGGACGTTGGAGGATGTGCTCGCGCCCGCGCTGCCGGGGACGTGTGAGGCGGCGGTGGTGTGCGACGTGCTCTACCTGTTGCCCGAGGAGAAGTGGCCCGGCTTCCTGCGCACGGCGCGTGGGTTGCTGCGTCCCGGTGGGCGCCTGTTGTTGAAGGAGGTGGAGGGCGATGGCTCCTGGAAGCACCGCAAGGCGCTGGCGCAGGAGTGGGTGATGGTGTCGCTCTTGGGGCGCACGAAGGCGAGCGGTGGAATGGTGCTCAAGCCACGCTCGGCGATGCGCGCGCTCCTGGAGGACGCGGGCTTCACGGTGCGCGAGGTGGTGGACCTGGGACGCGGCTACACCACGCCCCACGTGCTCTACGTCGCGGAGGCGAGCGTCCCGTAGGAGTGGAGCTGGATGCCGCGCTCGGCGAGCCGCGCCTTCACGCGCGCACTCGTAAGCGCCTCCAGCTCCGCCTGCCAGCCGTAGGTCCACGCCGGGTCCTCGGGCACATGCGGTGTGCCCTCGCCGGGATGGCAGCCCACCTCGAAGTCTCCCGCCGGCATCGCGTCCAGCACCGCCAGCAGCGCGGCCTCATCCAACCGGCCCGCCTCGAACACGCCGCCGGCGCTCACCCTGCGCACACCGTGCCGAGCCCGGGGCGCCGTGCGCGCCAGCACCGTGAGCAGCGTCGTCTTCAGCGCGGGCCCCGGCGTGCGCAGCCACCGCGCGCGGGGCAGGGCGTCCGGCCAGCGCACGGGCAGCTTCTCCCGCGCGGCCATCGCCTCGACCATTGGCCGGATACCGGGCAGCAGGTGCAGGTGCTGATGCCCGTCCAGGTGGTCCACCTCCACGCCCAGCTCGCGAGCGCGTCGAAGCTGCGACTCCAGCTCCAGCTCCACCTCCGCGCGCCGCACCTTCCCCGTCAGCCACGCCTTGGCGAACTCCGCCCAGCTCGCCCGCAGTCGCCCATCGGGCGCCACCGTGGGAACCCGGTGCGCACCCGCCGCGGGCTCCAGCCGCGTGGACAGCGCCAGGTGCAACCCCACCGCGAGCCCCTGCTCACGCGCGCGCGACGCGGCCTCGGGCGCCGTGGGCCCCATGGCGAGCAGCGTCGCGCTGGTGACGATTCCCTCGCGGTTCGCGCGGAGGATTCCCGCGTCCAGGGACGGGTGCAGCCCCAGGTCATCCGCGTTGACGATGAGGCGCCGGGGCCGCGTGCTCACGGACGACTCAGCCCCGCGCCGAGCGGTTGTTCGCGGTGCGCAGCGGCTGCACCGACGGCGGCAGGCGCACCGGCTGCGACGGGGGCGCGGGCGTGCGCGTCTCCGGGTAGAGCTTCACCAGCTCCTTCACCATCTTCACGATGACCGACGGCGAGGCCAGCGTGGACACGCCGCGCGTGCGCGGGAAGTAGTCCACGCCCATCTGGAACACGCGGAAGCCCTTGCGGATGGCCTTCACCACCAGCTCCGCGTCGATGAACGAGCCCTGGCTCTTCAACTCCATCGACTCCAGCACCCGCCGGTGCATCACCTTGAAGCTGAAGTTGACGTCCTTGATCTGGATGTCGAACAGCGCCCGGATGAGCATGTTGTAGACGAACGAGTAGACGATGCGCTTGGGGCCCTCGCTCGTGCGGTCGAACCGGAAGGCGCAGATCATGTCCGCCTCCAGGTACTCCATCAGGTGCAGCGAGCGCTCCAGCTCCCGCAAGTCCCACGGCAGGTCGATGTCCGAGTAGACGACGATGTCCTTGGTCGACGCCGCCAGCCCCGTGCGCATCGCTCCACCCAGCTTCAGGTTCACCGGATGGTTGATGACCCGCAGCTGCGGAATCCGCTTCGCCATCCCTTCGGCGATCTCCTGCGTGCGGTCCGTCGACGCGTCGTTGACCACGATGATCTCGAAGTCGTCCGTCAGCTGCGGCAGCGCCTCCAACGCCCGGCTCACCGCCCGCTCCACGTAGTCCTCCTCGTTCCAGGCGGGAAGGAAGAGGCTGATGCTGGGGTACTTGGCCACGACGGACCTCGATGCTCGGAGAAGGGGATTCCGGGCGGCTCGGTACCAAGGCCCGGGTCCTAAATCAATCAGGGGGCTCCCACTCGCGAACACCCCTGTGCTACCGTGGAATCACCATTTTACGGGGACACTGTGACCTCTAGGCCTCATACCCTGCTGGTGGTGGATGAAGCGGAGTCAACCCTGGCCCGCCTCGCGAGGGCCCTCGGTCCGGAGGACTACTGCCTCCGTCTGATTTCCCCCGGCCCGGAGGTGGGCCGGCTGGCGAGGGAGGTGGACCTGGTGGTGTGGGTGGGCGGAAGACAGGTCGCCGGTGACTGGCTCGACAAGCTGCTGGGCCAGGAAGGCCCGCCAGGTCCTCCGGTGATGGTTCTGACCCCCCGGGAACCGCGCGAGTCCTGGTTGGAGGCGCTCACCCGTGGCGCCGAGGTCATGTTCGACCCATGGGACGTGGAAGAATTACGGGCGCGGGTGGCTCGGTGCCTCAAGGTCCACGCCCGGTTTTCGCAGCTATCCAACCAGGTGGGTGAGCTGCAGCGGCTGTCCTCGACGGACGGGCTGACGGGGGTCCACAACCACCGCCACTTCCAGGAGCGGCTGCGTGAGGAGTTCCGCCGGGCCCAGCGCTACGACGACCCGCTGTCGCTCATCCTCATGGACCTGGACCACTTCAAGCAGGTCAATGACCGGCACGGCCACACCACGGGGGACGGCGTCCTGAGAGAGGTGGCGGCGGCCCTCCAGCAGAGCGTGCGGGAGACGGACCTGGTGGCCCGCTACGGAGGCGAGGAGTTCGCCGTCCTGCTGCCCCGGACCCACCTGACGGGCGCGCTCACCGTGGCGGAGCGTGTGCGCAAGGACTTGGCGACCCTGCAGGTAGGGCCCCAGGGCTCGCTCCGGGTGACCGCTTCGCTGGGCCTCTCCAGCTTTCCCCACCGCACCGTCCTCAGCCCCGAGCAGCTGCTGCTCACCGCCGACGAGGCCCTCTACCGGGCCAAGGCGGAGGGGCGGGACAGGGTCTGTCTCCACTCTCAAATGCCCCTGTTGCCGCCCAATCCCTCGCAGAGCGAGTGACCTGGGTCAAAGACCCTGGGTTTGTATTGACCCATAAGGGTGGGGGGAGTCTAGGATGACCCCGCTCCTCGATTGTCGGGGAGTCGAATCATCCCGTGATTCCATGGGTTTGCGGCGCCCCACCGGCTGGCAGACACATTGCAAATGTCATGGGACGGAAAGAATCCCATGGGCCCCCTCGCCGCACAGATAACCCAGACCGAAGCAGCGCCGCGCGGGCGGCTGCTGCTCGTGGACGACGAGGAGAACATCCTCAAGTCCATCCGGCGGGTGCTGCGCCGGGGGGACTGGGACATCGAGACGGCGACGGACGCCGAGCAGGCGCTGCGCACGGTGGAGGAGTTCCGCCCCGAGGTCGTCATCTCCGACTTCCGGATGCCGGGCATGAACGGGGTGGAGTTCCTCACCCGGGTGAAGCAGCAGGAGCCGCGCGCCCAGCGCATCATGCTCACCGGCCAGGCGGACCAGCAGGCCATCGAAGAGGCCATCAACCGCTCGGAAATCTTCCGCTTCATCTCCAAGCCCTGGAACGACAGCCACCTGGTGCTGACGGTGAAGAGCGCGTTCGAGCAGTACGCGCTGCAGGCGGAGAACGAGCGGCTGTACCGGGTGACGACGGCGCAGAACGCGGAGCTGAAGCTGCTCAATGCGGACCTGGAGGAGCGCGTCGCCCAGCGCACGCGGATGCTCAGCCAGGCCAAGCGCGAGTGGGAGCTGTCGTTCGACTGCATGGAGACGCCGCTGTGCGTGGTGCGCGGGCGCGACTTCGCGGTGCGGCGGGCGAACCTGGCGTACGCGCACGTGGCGGGGCGCTCCATCGAGCAGATTCCGTCCGACATGGCCTGCTACCGCTACCTCTTCGGTCGCAACGAGCCGTGCACGGGCTGCCCGCTGCCGGCGGCGATGGAGAGCGGCAAGGGCGCGCGCGGAGAGGTGCAGCAGGGGGGCAGGACGTACGTGGTGGCCGCCTACCCCATGGCGGGGGACGAGCGGGTGGTGTGCACCTATCGCGACGTCACCGAGGAGCAGGCGATGACGCGCCGGCTCATCGAGACGGAGAAGATGGCGGCGGTGGGGCAGCTGGCGGGGGGCGTGGCGCATGAAATCAACAATCCGCTGGGGGGCATCCTGGCCTTCGCCCAGCTCATGTCCCGCGACGCGGGCCGCAGTGACGCGGACCTGGAGTCCCTGGGGCTGATTGAAGAGAGCGCGCTGCGGTGCAAGCGCATCGTCGAGAGCCTCCTGAAGTTCAGCCGGCACAGCCGCGTGGAGGACCGGCGGCTGTTCGACTTGTCCAGGTGCGTGGAGGACGCGGCGGTGCTCTTCCGGGCGCAGCTGAAGACGACGCCGCGCGCGGAGCTGTCGCTCGATTTGAAGGACGGGCTTCCGAAGGTTTATGGCGACCCGGGCACGCTCGCGCAGGTGGTGTTGAACCTGCTGCAGAACGGCCTGCAGGCGCTTCCAGAGCGTGTAGGCCAGCTCAAGCTGGAGACGGGCCGTGAGGGTGACCGCTGCTTCTTCGCGGTGACCGACACGGGGTGCGGCATCGAGGAGAAGCACCTGCCGCGCATCTTCGAGCCCTCCTTCACCACCAAACCCCCCGGTGAAGGCACCGGGCTGGGCCTGTCCATCGCGTACCGCATCGTCCAGGACCACGGGGGCAGCTTCCACGTCGACACCCAGGTGGGCGCCGGCTCCCGTTTCACCGTCTTCCTGCCCATTCCCCTGCAGCTCGAGAGGTTGCCGTGAACCAAGTCAAGCGCGCCAAAGTCCTCGTCGTGGATGACGATTCGGTCGTCCTCAAGGCCGTGACGCAGATTCTCCAGCGCGAGGGCCACCCGGTGGTGGCCATTGATGACGCGGTGGAAGGTCTGACGGCGGCCAAGGACCCGACCATCGACGTCGTCGTCCTGGACATCAAGATGCCGAACCTGTCCGGCATGGACCTCCTGCGCGGCATCAAGGCCGAGCGCCCGGACGTGGAGGTCATCATGATGACGGCCTTCGCCACCGTGGAGACGGCGGTGGAGGCGGTGAAGGCGGGCGCGTACGACTACCTCACCAAGCCGTTCGAGAACATCGACGAGGTGAGCCTCACGGTGGCCAAGGCGGCCGAGCGCAAGGCGCTCAAGGACCGCACCCGCGCGCTGGAAGAGGCGCTCACCGTGCGCAGCCAGTTCGAGGACCTCATCGGCCAGTCGCCGCAGATGCGCTCGGTGTTCAAGCTGGTGGAGACGGTGAGCCACTCCACGGCCACGGTGCTCATCCAGGGTGAGAGCGGCACGGGCAAGGAGCTGGTGGCGCGCGCCATCCACTACCGCAGCTCGCGCAAGGACAAGCCGTTCGTCGCGGTGAACTGCTCGGCGCTGACGGAGACCTTGCTGGAGAGCGAGCTGTTCGGCCACGTGAAGGGCAGCTTCACGGGCGCCACGGGCAACAAGAAGGGCCTGTTCGAGGCGGCCGACGGCGGCACCATCTTCCTGGACGAGATTGGCGACGTGCCGCCGGCGACCCAGGTGCGACTGCTCCGCGTCCTCCAGGAGGGCGAGGTCAAGCGGGTGGGCGCCAACGAGCCGGTGAAGGTGGACGTCCGCGTCATCGCGGCCACGCACGTGGACCTGTCGCGGGCGAAGGAGCAGGGCAAGTTCCGCGAGGACTTGTTCTACCGGCTCAACGTCATCACCATCGACCTGCCGCCGCTGCGTGACCGTCCGCAGGACGTGCCGCTGCTCGCGCACCACTTCCTGAAGCTGTACGCGTCCAAGGCGGACAAGAAGGTGACGGGCATCTCCCCGCGCGCGATGGAGGCCCTGACCTGCAACCGCTGGACGGGCAACGTGCGCGAGCTGGAGAACGTCATCGAGCGCGCGGTGGTGCTGACGGGCAACGACGTCATCGACGTGGAGGACCTGCCGCCCGGCTTCCAGTCGGCGCCGCAGGCCGACTCGGCGGTGGAGGTGTTCAGCCTGGCGCACCTGCCGTACGCGCAGGCCAAGCGCCTGGCGATGCGGGCGTTCGAGCGGCGCTACCTGTCGGCGCTCCTGGAGAAGAACAACCAGAACGTCTCCAGCGCGGCGCGCGCCGCGGGCGTGGACCGCTCCAACTTCCGCCGGCTGCTCAAGCAGTACGAGGTGGCGGGCCGCTCCATGAAGCCCCGCGCCCTCAAGGACGACGAGGGCGCCGAGCCGCTCGAGGCCGCGTCGTAGTCGCGACGGGACGAACCGGATGAGCTCCAGGCGCTGGTGAGGGACTCCCTCACCGGCGCCTGTTCGTTTCGGGAGTCCTCACTCTTCGTCTTCACCCGGTTCGCGTGTCCTCTCCGCCAACTGGCGCTGGATGTCCTCGTACCGCTCCGCCAGCCGGGCCTCCTCGCCGTTGCGCGTCGGCGTGTAGAAGCTCCGTGAGCGCAGCTCGTCGGGCAGGTAGTCCTCGGGGACGTAGTTGCCCTCGAAGTTGTGCGGGTACTTGTAGCCGCCGCCGTAGCCCAGGGATTTCATCAGCTTCGTGGGCGCGTTGCGCAGGTGCAGGGGCACCGGCAGCGCGCCCTCCTTCGTCACCGCCTCGCGCGCGGACGTGTATGCCGTCAGCACCGCGTTCGACTTGGGCGCCAGCGCCAGATACGTGACGGCCTGCGTGAGCGGCAGCGTGCCCTCCGGCAGGCCCACCAGTTGGAACGCCCTCAGCGCATCCACCGCCACGCTCAGCGCCCGCGGGTCCGCGTTGCCGATGTCCTCCGAGGCGAAGATGACCATGCGCCGGAACAGGAAGATGGGGTCCTCGCCCGCCTCCAGCATCCGCGCCATCCAGTACAGCGCCCCATCCACGTCACTGCCGCGCATCGATTTGATGAAGGCGCTGATGACGTTGTAGTGCTCCTCGCCGCCCTTGTCGTACAGCAGCGTCTTCTGCTGGAGCGCCTCCTCGGCGGCCTTGCGGTCCACGTGTGCACCCGCGTGCGCCGCGGCCACCTCCAGCCCCGTCAGCGCCTTGCGCGCATCCCCGCCCGCCGACGCCGCCAGGAACTCCAGCGCGTCGTCGTCCGCCGTCACCCGTCCGCCCAACCCGCGTGTGTCCGAGAGCGCCCTGCGCAAGAGCGCCACCAGTTCCTCGTCCTCCAGCCCGCGCAACGTGACGACCCGACAGCGCGACAGGAGCGCCGCGTTCACCTCGAACGAGGGGTTCTCCGTCGTCGCGCCGATGAGCGTCACCGTGCCCTTCTCCACGTGGGGCAAGAGCGCGTCCTGCTGCGCCTTGTTGAAGCGGTGGATTTCGTCGATGAACAGGAACGTCCGCTGGCGATGCAGGTTCCAGCGCTCCTGCGCCCGCGCCACCGTCTCGCGGATGTCCTTCACCCCCGCGAGCACCGCCGACACCGAGTCGAACGCGGCGCCCGTCGAGCGCGCCACCAGCCAGGCGAGCGTCGTCTTGCCCGTGCCGGGAGGGCCCCAGAGGATGAGGCTCGGGACCTGGTCCGCCTCGAGCGCCCGACGCAGGAACCGCCCCTCGCCCGTGAGGTGCTCCTGGCCGACGAACTCGTCGAGGGCGCGCGGCCGCATGCGCTCGGCGAGGGGCGCCCGGCGGGCCTGCTCCTTCTGTCCTGCGTGTTCGAAGAGGTCCATGGACCCCTCAAAGCTAGCGCTCCAGCGGCGGGCCCGCCGGGGCGTCTGTCCGGTGGGCGAGACCTTCGACAATTCAGGGGAGCGCCCGGGCGCCTGGCTGGATTATGAAGCAGGCTGCGTGCAGACCCTCGTCATCGTCGCGAAGAAGGACAACCCCGAGGCGGTGGCCCTGGCGTCCCGCATCCGCGAGACCTACCCGCACCTCACCGTCCTGGGAGACCGCTCCCTGGCCCACGAGCTGGGCTGGCCCCGCGTGGAGGACCGCGAGCTGGCGGCGCGCGCGGACCTCACGGTGGTGCTCGGCGGGGACGGCACCCTCATCTACGCGGCGCGGCTGCTCGGCGGACGCGGGGTGCCCATCCTCGGCGTCAACCTGGGCAGCCTGGGCTTCATGACGGAGGTCCCCGTCGAGGAGCTGTTCACCACGCTGGAGGAGGTCATCGCGGGCCGCTTCCAGGTGGACTCGCGCATGAAGCTCACCTGCCGGCTGATTCGCGGCGGACGCGTGCTCATCGAGGACGAAATCCTCAACGACGTGGTCATCAACAAGGGCGCGCTGGCGCGCATCGCCGACCACGAGACCTCCATCGATGGCGTGCCCATCACCACGTACAAGGCGGACGGCGTCATCCTCGCCACGCCCACGGGCTCCACCGCGTACTCGCTGTCCGCCGGCGGCCCCATCGTCCACCCGTCCGTGGACTGCACGGTGCTCTCGCCCATCTGCTCGCACGCGCTCACCCAGCGCTCCATCGTCGTGCCCGCCGACCGCACCATCCGAATCACCCTGCGCAGCGAGACAGCCGACACGTACCTGACGCTGGACGGCCAGACGGGCCACGGCCTGCAGGGCGGTGACTGCATCGAGGTGGTGCGCTCGGCCAACCGGGTCAACCTGGTGCGCAACCCGCGCGTGGCCTACTTCTCCATCCTCCGGCAGAAGCTCCACTGGGGCGAGCGCTGACGGGCGCGCCGTGTTCCTGTTCCTCTCGAAGGTGCTGGACCTGTTCCTGGCGCCGCTCACCTGGGCGCTGCTGCTCATCCTCGCAAGCAGGCTGCCCCGGCTGCGGCCCGCGCTCGCCCGAGGGCTCCTCGTCACCGGCCTCCTGGTGCTCTACGTCTTCTCCACCGAGGCGATGTCCACGCTCCTGACGTACCAGGCGGAGAAAGGGGCCCGGGAGACGTTCCAGCCCGGCGAGCCCTACGACGCGGTCATCGTCCTGGGCGGAGGACTGGACCCCTCCGCCATGGAGCGCTCGGGGCGGCTCGAGTTCAACGCAGCGCCGGAGCGCATCCTCCGGGGCTTCGACCTGATGCGCGAGAACCAGGCCCGCTTCGTGCTCATCTCCGGCGGCTCGTTGGACCCGCGCCCCAACGCGGTGGTGGAGGCGGACGTGCTCTCGCGCATGCTCCAGGACTGGGGCATCCCCGCCGAGCGCATCGTCACCGAGGGCCAGAGCCGCAACACGCGCGAGAACGCGGTGGAGTCCGCGCGCATCATCCAGGAGCACGGCTGGAAGCGGCTGTTGTTGGTGACGAGCGCGGCGCACATGCCTCGGGCGCAGGGGTGCTTCGCCGCGGTGGGCCTTGTCCCGGACACGCTGCCGGTGGACGCGAGGATGCCGGCCTTCCGCATGGGCCGGCTCGGTTGGCTGCCCCGCGCCGGAGCGCTGTCGCAGAGCACGGACGTGCTCCGGGAGCTCGCGGGGCGCGTCGTCTACCGGCTCCGGGGTTGGACGGCGCCCTGACGTGTCAGCCCGCGGCGAGCCTGCGAGGCACCACCTCCACGGGCGCGGTGCGCTGGACGGCCTCCTCCCGCAGCCACGCGAGCGTCGTCAGCCGGTCCTCGTCGAGGATGCGCTGGGTGGTGACGCGGTCCGGGTAGCAGCGCATGAACATGTGCGTGAAGTGCGTGCCGTAGTGGATGAACTCGTCGCGCGTGGGGTCCTTCAGCGGGCGGACGCAGGCCTCGAAGTGGGGCTCGTGGAAGTACGCCATCGCGAAGCGCTCACGTGACGCGAGCACCACCTTGTGCGGCGTCGACAACAGATAGCCCCGCGTGAGGAACTGCAGGATGTCTCCGGGGAACACCGTCAGCACGTCGGGCACCGGCTTCACGAAGGTCCACGGCTCGTCGTGCTCGTACATGCCCGCGGAGCTCTCGCCCTGCAGCCAGTTGCGCTTGCGCTGCTCGCCCTCCACGGGCGGGCGGACCCACAGGCCGCCCACGTCGTCCTGCGCGGCGATGACGAGCATGCCGTAGTCCGTGTGCGCGCCGATGCCTCGCGTCGTTGCGGGGGAGCGTGCGGGAAAGCGCAGCACGCGCATGTGGTGCCAGCCGTCCTTCGTCAGCGCGGTGAGCGCGTCGATGTCCAGGCCCAGTCCCAGCGCGGCGAGCCGCAAGAGCCGCTCCCCCGCGGAGCCGAGCTCCTCGGTGTGCGCCGTCATGCCCAGCCGATAGGCCTCGTCCGGCCAGGGCGCGGGGCCGTGGCAGGGCCAGCCGGAGTGCACGCGTGCGTCGGTGAGGGGCACGTCCTTGCAGACGGTGAAGACCTCCGAGTAGTCGGCCTCGCCCGCGGTCAGCTCCTCGCCGGAGGCGACGTAGCCCGAGTACGTCGAGTCACTCACGCAGCGCTGCTTCTCCTCCAGTGGCTGGCGGAAGAAGCGCCGGCTCAGCTCGAACGCGTGGCGGGCCTTGTCCGCCTGCGCGGGGCTCATGCGAATCTGGAAGATGCCGTCGCGTCGCCAGGCTCGAATCATCGCGAGCCCGAGTGCGACATCGGCTTCACTTCCACTCACGACGTGCGGCAAACGGAATGTCTCCAACTCGGCCATGGGCGCTCCCGGGTGGGGGTGGGCTGGGGGCGCTCCCGGAAACAGGCTGGCCGAGTCGAAAGATGCGGCGGGGGCGCTCCGCCGGCGCGCGAGTGGAGCAATCCCTCGCGTTCATCGCCAGACACGGGGCCAAATCCACCCAGGTTTCGGGCGGTCAGATTGTCGGGAAGTGGATGCGAGGGCGCGAGAATTCCGCCCAGGGTTTATTTCAAGGGAGGCGCGGGTCGGCGCGCATCGCGTGAGAGCGTCGCGCCATCCAGGCGGACGATGCGGCCCTCGGCCTTCGCGCGCGGCGCGGGCTTGCCCGAGTGCAGCGCCTGGGCGAGCAGGTCCAGCGGCGTGCGTCCGTCCTTCATCGCGGGCGTGGAGGGCAGCCCCTTGAGCATGTCGTAGCCGTCCTTGCCGCTGGTGAGGAAGCTCAGCGTGGCGAGCCGGTACGTGGCCGCGTCGTCGAGCGGCTTGCCGTTCACCTTCACGTCGACGACGCGCGAGCCCGGGGGCTTGCGTGCGTCGAAGGTGAAGCGCATGCCGGAGACCTGGAGGAAGCGGCCGGGCCGTGCGTCCTCGCGGCTCAGGCTGACGCCATTCTCCAGCGCGGCGCGCAGCGTGGCGCCCGGAATCTCCACCACCACCAGCTCGTCGGTGTAGGGCATCAGCGCGTGCAGGTCCCTGCGCGTGAGCGTCCCGGCGGGCAGGATGGTGTCTGCGCGCAGCGCGCCCCCGTTGACGAAGGCCACCTCGGCGCCGGCCGCCTCGCGGAAGATGTCCGCGACGAGCGAGCCCAGGTTCGTCTCCCGTGAGCGCACCTGCGTGCCGCGCGCGTCGAGCGCCACGGGCGTCCTGCCCACCGGCTCCGCGAGCCTGGCGAACAGCGCCTCGTAGGGCTTCATGGCCGCGTTGAACTCCGGGTCCTCGGGCACCTTCTTCGTGACGGGCAGCCGCGCCCAGGACAGCTTGCGCACCTTGCCCGTGGCCGAGTCCACGTCCAGCGTGAGCCGGCCCAGCTCCAGCGCGTCCGCGGGCACCTTGAAGATGGGCGTGCCGGTGGTGCGGTCATTCGCGCCCACGTGGTCATGCCCGCCCAGGATGGCGTCGACCTTCACGCACTTCGCCAGCTTCCGGTCCTGCGCCAGCTCCAGGTGCGTCAGGCCCACCACCACCTGCGCCCCGTCCTCGCGCAGCTTCGCCACCGCCTCCCGCGCGGCCTGGCAGAAGTCGGTGAACAGCGTGTCGGGCCCCGCCTTCGTCGAAGTCTTCGTCTCCGGCAGCACCACGCCGAACAGGCCCACGCGGATGCCGCCCAGCTCCCGCACCTCGTACGCCTTGACGCCCTCGAACAGCGCGCCCGTCTTCCCGTCGACGACGTTGGCGCCCAGCCAGGTGAAGCGCGACTGGCGGATGCGCTCCTTCAGCACGTCGTCGCCGAAGTCGAACTCGTGGTTGCCCAGCACGGCCACGTCCAGCCCGAGCGCGTTCCACGCGTCCACCATGTGCCGGCCCTTGAGCGCCTTGCCGTCCACCTCCAGCAGCGACTCCACCGACGGAGACAGCGTGTCGCCGCCCAGCAGCGTCAGCACGTGCGGGGCAGGGGACTCGCTCAGCACCCGCTTGCGCAGCGTGGCCACGCGCGCGAGGCCCCCTCGGCCCCCGTGCTCCTGCTGGGGCTGCACCTGGTACACGTCCGCCAGGTGGAGCAACGTCAGGCGCGTGGTGCCCGCGGGCGTCGCGCCCTGGCCCAGGCCCGGGGCCAGCGCCAGCAGCAGCGCGAGCGGCAGGAGCAGGGCCCCACGTCGGGCCAGCGCTGTCGTCGTCGTCATCGCGAGTCGTTCTCCAGGGGCGCCCGCACGGCGCCGGGCTCGCCGGAGTAGCGCACTCACGCGACGAACGCGAGCACACCCGCCTTCACCTCAGGCCCCTGAGTCACGACCATCCCAGGAGAAACAGGAAAGTCGCCGCAGTGTGTCATGGGTGAAAGTTACAGAAAACTCATGAAGCCGGTTTGCCCGTACTTCACTGCGATTGCTAGGACCGGCGCTGAACAACCCTTGGGAGGTCGTCACCATGCGACACAACACGTGGAGCGCGCTGCTGTTGGCCGGCTTGTTGGGCTGCGGCGAGAGCGCGCTCGAGAATCAACAGCGCTCCGGCGAGGAGACAGCGGAGGTCGTTCAGCGGCTCGGTCCCTCGGGGCGTCCGGGCATGGGCGCCACCATCTACTCGGGAGGCGTGACGTTCCGGACGTGGGCGCCGCTCGCGCAGAAGGTCTTCGTGGCGGGCGACTTCAGCGGTTGGGGCTGGGTGGAACTGGGTGGCGAGGGCAACGGCAACTTCTCCGGCGACGTGGCGGGCGCGGTGAAGGGGCAGAAGTACAAGTTCGTCACGCGCAACCAGTGGGGCAGCGACGCGTGGCGCGCGGACCCTCGTGCGGCGTGGCAGGAGAACTCCACGGGCGCCAGCATCATCTACGACCACGGCGAGTACTGGTGGAACGCGCAGCAGTTCAGCACGCCGGGCTTCAACGAGATGGTCATCTACGAGATGCACGTGGGCACCTTCCACGACTCGCCGGGCTTCGGGCCTGGCAACTGGAACAGCGCCATCGCCAAGCTCGGCTACCTGCAGGACCTGGGCATCAACATGGTGAAGGTGATGCCGGCGTACGAGTTCGCCGGTGACTTCTCCTGGGGCTACAACGTGGCCTTCCCGTTCGCGCCGGAGAGCGCCTACGGCTCGCCCAACGACATGAAGCGCTTCGTGGACGAGGCGCACATGCGCGGCATCGGTGTCATCTTCGACGTGGTGCACAACCACTGGGGGCCGAGTGACCTGCCCATGTGGTGCTTCAGCGGCAATTGCCTGAACAACGGCGGCGAGTACTTCTTCGACGACGGGCGCAAGGTGACGCCATGGGGCAACACGCGCCCGGATTACGGTCGCGCCGAGGTGCGCGCGTACATCCGCGACTCGATGATGAACCTGCTCGACAACTTCCGGGGCGACGGCCTGCGCTGGGACGCCACGAAGTACATGCGCACGATTGATGGCACCGGCGACATCCCGTCGGCGTGGCAGGTGTTCCGCTCCGTCAACAACGAAATCAACACGAGAAACGGCTACAAGATCTCCATCGCCGAGGACTTCGGTGGCGGCAACTCCATCACCGACAACGCGAGTGGCGACTTCGGGGGCGGCGCGGGGTTCGACGCGCAGTGGTCCGCGGAGTTCGTGCACCCCATCCGCGCGGCGGTCATCGAGCAGAATGACGCCAACCGGAACATGGGCGCGGTGGCGGCGGCGATTGGCCAGAGCTTCAGTGGCCGGACGCACGCGCGCATCATCTACTCGGAGAGCCACGACGAGGTGGCCAACGGCCACAGCCGCGTGCCGGAGGAGATCTGGCCGAACAACGCTGGCAGCTGGGCGTCCAAGAAGCGCTCCACGCTGGCCGCGGGCATCACCATGACGTCGCCGGGCATTCCGATGATCTTCCAGGGCCAGGAGATTCTGGAGAACGGCTTCTTCTCCGACCAGGACCCGGTGGACTGGCAGAAGCTCACCGACTTCGGCGGCATCCACAACCTGTACCGCGACCTCATCCGCCTGCGCCGCAACTGGAGCAACAACACGCGCGGCCTGCGAGGTGGGGGCCTCAACATCCACCACATCAACAACACCAACAAGGTGATTGCCTACCACCGCTACGAGAACGGTGGGCCGGGCGACGACGTCATCGTCGTGGCCAACTTCAGCAGCACCACCTTCAACAGCTACAACATCGGCTTCCCGCGCGCGGGCACCTGGTACCTGCGCTTCAACAGCGACTGGAGTGGGTACTCGGGTGACTTCGGCAACACCCCGTCGACGAACACCACGGCCAACGGGGGCAGGAAGGACGACCTCAACTACAACGCGTCCTTCGCGATTGGCCCCTACTCGCTGCTCATCTTCTCGCAGTAGCGCGTGAGGGTTGCACCCGGGCGCCCGGAGTCACTTGGGGCGCCCGGAGGCTCCTCACACGGTGTAGCGGCGGCCCTGCTGGAGCGGTTCGATGACGCTCGCGGCCGTGTCGAAGTCGTCCGGGTAGTGGATGAGGCGCATGCGGGCGCGCAGTCCCTCCGGCAGCGCGGCGAGCTTCTCATAGGGCGTGTGCACGCCGTAGTTCGTCTCGTGGATGACCAGGTCCGCGCGGGACAGCCAGTCGATGAGGCCCTCGTCGAAGGCGGTGTCCGCGCTGTAGCCCAGGCACCGGCCTCCGGCGTGGATGCGCAGCGCGGTGGTGGGCACGTGGTGGTACGTCATCCGGGCCTCGATGAGGAAGGGGCCATGGCGCACGGCCGACTCGGTGGAGAGGGGCGTGTGCTCGAAGTAGTCCTCGAAGTGCTTGGGGTTGGGGGCCTCGCCGCGCTTCTCGATGAGGCACTCCATGCCCGCGGCCAGGTGGCCTTCCCACAGGCGCTCGGCGACGTCCGGGTGCGCGAGCAGCTCCAGCTTCTTTCTCAGGATGAAGAAGGAGAAGTAGCCCAGGCCCTCCAGGCCCGAGGAGTGGTCCGCGTGCAGGTGGGTGAGGGCCACGGCGCTGACGCGGTCCACGTCCAGCGGGACGCCGGAGGTCTGCGACGCCTCGCGCATCATCTTCCGGATGGGGTGGGGACAGTCGATGAGGAGGACCTGGTCGTCGACCTCGACGGCCAGGCACGAGGAGTAGTGGAGCGCGGAGAAGGCGTCACCGACACCCAGGGGGATGAAAGTCATGCTCATGGCTGGCTCCGGTGGGACGGGTGGAGACGCTCGCGCAGCTTCGCCGCGACGGCGGGAGGACAGAAGTCGGAAACGTCCTCGCCCCGGAGGACGCGCGCCTTGAGGCCGCTGCTGCTCACCTCGGCCAGGTGCGCCTCCGCGGGGAGGAAGAGGGTGGCGATTTCGGGCGCGAGCACGCGGTTGTTGTGCGCGAGCTCCGTCTCGAACTGCGCGTCCGTCGCGCCCCGGACGCCGCGGAGCAGGACGCTGGCGCCGATGGCGCGCGCGTAGTCGACGATGAGCCCTTCGGTCCACGCCACGGTGACGTTGGGGTGGGGCGCCACGGCCTCGCGCACCAGGGCGACGCGCTCCTCGGGAGACAGCAGCGTGTTCTTGGCGGGGTTGATGGCGACGATGACGACGACGTGGCCGAACAGTCGCGCGGCCTGTCGGACGACGGACAGGTGCCCGGCGGTGACGGGGTCGAAGCTGCCTGCGTAGACGGCGATGGTCATGGCGACACCTCGGGCGTTCCGGGCGTGAGCGCGTGGGACGGAGGGAAGGCGACGGTGACGAAGAGGGTGCCCGCGACGCAGAGGCCCGCGGCCAGGAGGAAGTGGCCCGTGTAGCCGAGGGCCTGCGCGCTGAAGCCGCTGAGGGCCGCCGCCGCGCCCGTGGCGAGGACGACGAGCGAGGCCTGCACGGTGTAGTCGGTGGCGGCGTGGTCGGGGCGGCAGACGTCCATCATCGCGGTGAAGACGGCGGCGGTGGCCATGCCGCTGGCCACGTGCTCCACCGCGCAGACGGCGGTGAGCCAGGGCAGGCCCGACACGGTGCCGCTGGAGACGAGCGCGTACAGCAGCACGGCGGTGGCCTGGATGACGCCGAACAGGAGCAGGGCCCGCTTGCGTCCGAGCCTCACCACGAGGCTGCCGCCGAGCAGCGCGCCCACCAGGCCCGCGGTGAAGCCCACGCCTCCGAGCAGCCACGCGATGTCCGTGAGCGTCAGGCCCCGGTCCACGAGGAAGGTGCGCAGCATGCCCGTGGCCAGCGCTTCCCCGGCCTTGTAGACGACGAGCAGGGCGAGCCACGTCCCGGCGCCCGGGCGGCGCACCCACCAGCCGAGGCCCAGGCTCACGCGGGGCGGAGGCTCGGAGGGCGGCTCGCGGTAGAGGGCCACGGGGACGGTGGCGACGAGCAGCATGAGGCCGAGGGCCAAGAGGGTGGGGCGCCAGCCCGCGGCATCGAAGACGGCGAGCATCACGCCGCCGCCCAGGATCATGCCCACGCGGTAGGCGGCCACCTGCACGCCGTTGCCCCAGCCGCGCTCGGAAGGGGAGAGCAGCGTCACCGCGAGCCCGTCGGTCGCCACGTCCTGCGTGGCC
This sequence comes from Myxococcus fulvus, assembly GCF_900111765.1. The sequence goes on along the minus strand of NZ_FOIB01000002.1, from coordinate 103,377 downwards.
GCGAGCAGGTTGACGCCGAGCACCGCCGCGAAGAGCACCTGCGTGCTTACGGTCGTCTCCGGCAGCGCGAGCGAGAGCAGCAGACCCGCGCTCAGACACTGGAGCGGGAGGATGTAGCCGCGCCTGAGGCCCCAGCGCGCCGAGCCGTGCCGGTCCATGTACGGCGCCCACAGGAACTTCAGTGCCCACGGGAGCGCGAGCAGATGCGACAGGCCGATGGCGGGCAGCGACAGGCCCTGGTGGCGCAGCAGCACCGGGAGCGCCTGGGTGAAGAAGCCGAAGGGCAGGCCCTGCGAGAGGTAGAGGCTCGACAGGAGTCCGAGCTTCGTCACCGTGCCCAGGTGGGGGCTCGTGACGAAGCTCGTTCCCGGGGACATCGCGGAGGGCGTGAGCGCGTCCTCGCGTTGTTCGTGCTCGCTGGGAGGACGGTGGTGGGAGGCGCTCATGCGCTCCTCCTGGAGAACTCGGGACTTCGCGACGTCGTGAGGCGGACGCCACTCGAGCCAAGGAACCGAAGGAGGGCCGCGAAGGGCGTGGACCTCACGGCATGAGTCGCATCGCATCGCGCGGCGCTGGGCTCGCGGCACCCCTCGTGCTTGCGTGAGAGGCGCGGGCTCATGCCTCTTCCCCATCCAGCACGCCCGCGGCCATGCGCTTCACGGTGTTCGCGGCCGTGCCCGCGGGCACCAATCCCGGGGCACTGGCCGAGAGCACGAAGTAGCCCTGCACCGCCGCGAAGAGCCCCGCCGCCAATGCTCGCGCCTTGCGCTTGCCCACGCTCGCCGCCACCAGCGACTCCAGTTGCTCCAGGTCGGCGCGCACCACCTGCTCGTAGGCCGCGCGGACCTCGGGCTGACGGATGGCCTCCGCGCTGATGGTGACCCATCCCGCCACCGCGCTCGTGTCCGCGTCGGGCCCCAGCGAGAGGAACGCGTCCACGAACGCGTCCACGCGGCCCCGGGCGTCTTCGGGCGCCAGCTTCGCGAGCTTCGCGGCCACCCGCGCGCGGCCGCGTGCGGCGAGTTGCTCCACCAGGACGAGCAGGATCTCCTGCTTGTCACTGAAGTGGTAGTGCACCAGCCCCGGGCTCAGCCCCGCCGCCTTCGCGATTTCGTTGACCGAGGCCCGCTCGTAGCCCCGCTCGGACATCACGCGCAAAAGGCCGGCGACGATTTGCTGGCGGCGCTCCTCGGTGTTGGACGGACGGGGCATGGTGGCCTTGTTTATTGGTTGTGTGACCAACTTATAAACAGGCGAACGGAAGTCGTCAACCCGTCCTCTGGAAGGGGTGGGCTCACCCTGGGGTGGAGAGGTCCCCCGTCTGAACCGCCGTCCGCCGCCCCGAGACGAGCGCCTGGATTCCCGCGGCGACCAGCTCCGGCACCTCCAGGGAGGGCAGGTGGCTGACGGCGGGGAGCTTCATGACGTGGAACCACGGGTGCCGCACACCGAAGGCCACCTGGGTCTCCAGGTACTCGTGCGCGTCCGGCTGTGCGTACAGGTGCAACGTGGGCGTGGGCGGATTCAGTCCCGCGAGCGCTCGTAGGGGAGCGCCTTCACGGGCATAGGCCGCGGCGATCTCTCGCGCCGCGCGGGCCCACATCTCCTCGGAGAACTCGAGCATGTCCTCGTGGATGACGCGCAGGACGTCCTCGTGCTCCACGCCGCGCGTCCACTCCTTGAACAGCGCGTCGCGTGTGCGTCCCCAGCGCTCCGACATGAGGCCGCGCAGCGTCGCGAGGAAGGGTGGCGGCGGCTCGGTGACAATCCAGTCCAGCAGCACGAGCTGGGGAACCCGCTCCGCGCCCAGCTCCCGTCGCAGCTCCAGCCCCCAGAAGCCCGCGTGGGACACCGTCACCGGCACCACCTGCTTCGCGCCGCTGGCCTCCACCACGGCCTTCAGGTCCTCGAGCACCGTGCCGCTGTCGAAGTCGCCCTCGCCCGGCTCGGATTCGCCGTGGCCCCGCAGGTCGACACAGAGGACGCGGTGGCGCGCGGAGCACAGCGGGACCAGGGACGCGAAGACCTCCCGGCGCGTGCACCAGCCGGGGATGAAGAGCAGCGTGGGCTCGCCCTCGCCGACGTCGTCGTAGCGGATGCGGGCACCGCCGGTGGAGCGCACCTCGGGCATGTCTCCCCCTATGGAACGAGGCTTCTCGTCAGAGGGTGGACACCTGAACGGAGCGTCGCAGCAGGCGAGCGGGGAAGGGGCGGGGGCCCGGGTCGGCCCTTGCCTCAGAACGTCAGCAGGCTCGTCACGGGCGTGGGCGCCAGGCGTCTGCCGCCGTCGAGGAAGCCCAGGTGGATGAGGAAGCTGAAGCCGACCAACTCTCCACCCAGCCGCTTCACGAGCCGCGCGGCGGCCTCCGCCGTGCCGCCCGTGGCGAGGACGTCATCCACCACCAGCACGCGCTCGCCCGGGGCCAGCGCGTCCTCGTGCATCTCCAGTCCGTCCGCGCCGTACTCCAGCGAGTAGCGCTCGACGACGGAGCGATAGGGCAGCTTGCCCGGCTTGCGCGCGGGGACGAAGCCCGCGCCCAGCGCGAGGGCCAGGGGCGCGCCCAGCAGGAAGCCCCGCGCCTCCACGCCCACCACCTTGGAGATGTGCTGTCCCCGGAAGGGCGCGGACATGGCGTTGACGACGCGGCCGAACAGCCTCGGGTCGGCCAGCACGGGGGTGATGTCCTTGAAGACGATGCCGGGCTTGGGGAAGTCCGGCACGTCGCGCAGACGGGCCTTCAGGTCATCGACGAGGGTGGTGTCGGCGAGGCTCGCGGCGGGCAGGTTCATGGGAAGAGCTCGGGGTTGACGCAGTGAGGAGGCCGCCGTCCTTCCAGCGCGGCCAGCAGGTTGTCCACCGCCATGGAGGCCATGCGCCCCCGGGTGGCGTGCGTGGCGCTGGCGATGTGGGGCGCCAGCAGGACGTTGGGCAGGCCCATCAGCGGACTGTCCGGGGGCAGCGGCTCCGGGTCCGTCACATCCAGGGCCGCGCCGCCCAATCGGCCCTCCCGCAGCGCCTCGACGAGCGCGTCCGGGTCCACCACGCCCCCTCGCGCGGTGTTGACGAGCAGCGCCCCGGGCTTCATCGCCGCCAGCTCCGCGCGTCCCACCCAGTGCCGCGTCTGGGGCGTCAGCGGCACGTGCAGGGTGAGGATGTCCGCTTCCGAGAGCAGCGTGGCCTTGTCCACGCGCCGGGCCCCCGTCTCCTGCTCCAGCGCGGGCCTGGGCTCGCGGCTCACATAGAGGATGCGCATCCCGAAGCCCCGCGCGCGCCGGGCCACCGCCGAGCCGATGGCCCCGGGGCCGACGATGCCCAGCGTGGCGCCGTACACGTCCGTCCCCAACAGGAGGGTGGGGCTCCAGGTTCGCCAGTGTCCCGCCCGGACATAGGCGTCCGCCTCCGCCACGCGCCGGGCGAGGCCCAGAATCAGCGCGAAGGCGAAGTCCGCGGACGTCTCCGTGAGGGCGCCCGGGGTGTTTCCCACCACCACCCGCCGTTCCGTACAGGCCGGTACATCGATGTTGTCGTAGCCGACGGCCACGTTGCTGACCACCCGCAGGCCCGGGGCCTGGGCAAGCAGGCGAGCATCCACCTGGTCTGTCAGCAGGGTGACGAGCCCCTCGGAGCGGGCCGCCTCGGCGAGCAGGGTGTCACGGGAGGGTGGCAGCTCCTGGGGCCAGACGTGGAGGTCCACGAGCCTGCCCAGTCGCCCGAGGGCCTCCCCGGGGAGCTGGCGGGTCACGAAGACACGGGGGCGGACGGTCCGAGCCATGGCGAACGTTGATGCTCTCATAGCCTGATGCCGGTGGCTGCTTCCGCTGGCGGACTCATCCACATTTCCCGCGAGCGGGAGCCCCCTTGCTGTGCTAGTGGCAGGGGTTCCCCGGCGCTAGGAGCCTGGGGCCTGTGCCAGCCGTGCAATCCACCGCCGACATCCGAGACGCCCTCCCTCCTCAGGACACCCAGTGGCTCAGGGCCCTGAAGGCCGAAGTCCAACCCACCATCTTCAAGAAGGGCCGGGAGGTGGCGGAGTCGCGCCGCGTCTTCGGGCTCCAGCGCGAAGGGGACCACATCCGCGCGCAGGTCGCCGGTTCCACCGGCGAGCGCTATGAAGTCGTGATTGCGCTGGGGGACGGCAAGGCCACGTCCACCTGCACCTGTCAGTCGTGGAACGCGGATGGCCCCCACTGCAAGCACGTCGTCGCCGCGGCGCTCATCTATGCCGCGCGCTTCCGTCCTCCGCCTCGCCCGCAGCCGGTGGCTCCCCAGCCCGTGGAGTCACAGGCCGCCGCGTCCAACACCAGCAACGAGGTGGTGGACAACGAGGTCCCCATCGAGCCGGACTCGCCTCCGGTGGACGCCGCGAATCTGCCGGCGCTCGCCAAGGTGGAAAGCTGGCTGGGCCTGTCCTCGCAGCCGGACTACGAGTTCTTCTACCGGCTGACGGCGGCGAACACGAACGCCGGCACCCGTCAGTGGGTGGTGGACGTGCGTCGTCAGGACGCGCAGACCAAGGGTCCCATCCACGTCAAGCGCACGCTGCAGACGGGCGGGCGGTTGTCCCCGGCCGACGAGCGCGTCTTCATGGCGCTCTCCCGCCACGAGCACCGCTACGACTCGCGCCTGGTGCTCTCCGACGAGGACCTGAGCGAGGTGATGGACATCCTGCGCCAGCGCCGGGTCATCTACCGGGGCACCGCGCTCATCAACACGGAGACGCCCGTGCGCCCGCAAATCCGGCTGGAGTCCCGGCCGGACGGCGCCACGGCGCGCATCGAGCTGCTGTTCCCGGACGGCGGCAGCTTCTCGCTCAAGGACGTCATCATCCTCTCGGGGCGGCGCACCTGGGTCATCCAGGCGCAGAACCTCCACCCGGTGGAGCCGGACTTCCCGCCGCGCCTTTTGCGCAAGTGGCTGCTCGAGCCCAACATGTCCTTCCCCTCGGGACAGTTGGACCGCGTGCTGACCTTCTTCGCCGCGCACCTGCCGCGCTTCCGCATGTCGCTGAAGGCGGACGACATCGAGGTCGACGAGGCCGTCGAACCGCACTTCGTGCTGACGCTCGAGGGCAACCCGGAGAAGGTGAAGGTGCAGCTGGCCGCGCGCTACGGGCAGACCACGGCGCCGGTGTCCCCCACGGCCACGCACCTGGGCTACGCCAGCGGCGTGGGCGGGGACAGCCGCAAGCTGTACCGCCGCCGCGAGGACCTGGAGCGCGCCGCGGGCAAGCAGTTGTTGGATTTGGGCCTGCGCTTCGAGCAGCAGTCGCAGGCGTTCGACGCGACGGGGGACGTGGCGCTGGAGTTCTGGGCGCGCGGACTTGCGTCGCTGCCGGCGGAGTGGGAGCGCTTCGGCGTGCAGGCGCCCAAGGTGCGGCTGCGCCCCAAGCTCAAGCCGCGCATCCGCGTGGGCATGAGCGGCGTGCAGTGGTTCGACCTGGACGCGGAGTTCGTCACCGACGACCAGGCGGTGGACCTGGGCGCGGTGCGCATGTGGCTGGACTCGGGGCGGCGCTTCGTGCCGCTCAAGGACGGCACCTTCGCGGAGGCGGACGCCGTCGAGTTGAAGCGCGTGGCGGACCTCCTGGAGGAGGCGGGCGCCATGCCGGGCCGCTCGCGCACGCGGCTGCCGTTGCACCAGGCGGTGGCGTTGGACCTGCTCGCGGACCTGGGTGAGTTCACCGAGGTGGAGGCGAAGGCGCGCCAGGCGATGCTGGAGCTGCGCGAGACGGCGGGCGTGCCGAAGGTGGCGGTGCCCGACGGGCTGCACGCGACGCTGCGGCACTACCAGGAGGCGGGCCTGTCCTGGCTCTGGTTCCTGCGCCGCCACGGCCTGTCCGGCATCCTCGCGGACGACATGGGTCTGGGAAAGACCATCCAGTCGCTCAGCCTCTTGCAAAAGATGGCCAACGAGGAGGGCCGCAAGCCGTCGCTCGTGGTGGCGCCCACCAGCGTGCTCGCCAACTGGGAGCGCGAGGCGGAGCGCTTCACGCCGGGCCTCAAGGCCATGGTGTGGCACGGGCAGGACCGCAAGGAGCGCGCCGAGGACCTGAAGGGCATGGACCTGGTGCTCACGTCCTACGCGCTGGTGCGCAGGGATTTGGACCAGCTGTCCCAGGTGGGCTTCCGCTTCGTGATTCTGGACGAGGCGCAGAACATCAAGAACGCGGACAGCGCCACGGCGCAGGCGTGCAAGTCGCTGCCGAGCGACACGCGCCTGGCGCTCACCGGTACGCCGCTGGAGAACCGGTTGTCGGAGCTGTGGAGCATCTTCGACTTCCTGATGCCGGGGTTCCTCGGCAGCGCGGACAGCTTCGGAGACCGCTACGAGCAGCCCATCCAGGTGGCCAACGACGCGTCGGCCCGGGACAGGCTGCGCCGCCGCATCCAGCCCTTCATCTTGCGTCGCTTGAAGACGGAGGTGGCCAAGGACCTGCCGCCGAAGACGGAGAGCGTCGCGTGGTGCGAGATGGAGCCCGGCCAGGCCGCGCTCTATCGAGAGGTGATGGAGGAGAGCAAGCGCAAGGTCAGCGAGAGCATCGAGAAGGTCGGCTTCAAGCGCAGCCGCGTGTCGATTCTGGCCGCGCTGATGCGCCTGCGGCAGGTGTGTTGTGATCCACGCCTGCTCAAGCTGCCTCCCGGGACGCTGTTGCCGTCGAGCGCGAAGGTGGAGCGCTTCCTGGAGCTGGTGGAGGACCTGGTGGCGGAAGGCCACCGCGCCCTGGTGTTCAGCCAGTTCACGGAGATGCTGGAGCTGCTCAAGCAGGAGGCGGACAAGAAGGGTCTGCGCTACCTCTACCTGGACGGTCGCACCAAGGACCGCATGGGCAAGGTGGACGAGTACAACCGCCCGGACGGACCGCCCCTGTTCTTCATCTCGCTGAAGGCGGGCGGCACCGGCCTCAACCTCACGGCGGCCGACTACGTCATCCACTTCGACCCGTGGTGGAACCCCGCCGTCGAGGACCAGGCCACGGACCGTACGCACCGCATCGGCCAGACGCGCGCGGTCATCAGCTACAAGCTCATCACCCGCGGCACGGTGGAGGAGAAGATCCTCTCCCTGCAGCGTCGCAAGCGGGACCTCGCCGCCGGCGTCCTCGGTGGGGAGGGCGACGAGATGGCCCGCACGCTCACCGAGCAGGACATCCAGGAGCTCTTCACCGAGTCCTGAGTCGGAGCAAAGGGTTGGGGCCCCAACGGGCCCCGCCCTCACCCGCCCTTCATCCGTCCGGTTGGGCTGAATGCCTGTGCAGTGTCAGGGGGACCTGTTAGGGTGTTCAGTGCCAGAGCCGTCGTACGGACATTGGAGGGCGCGCGTGCTGCTGGGTCTGCGGATTTCGAACGTGGCGGTGATCGAGGAGGTGGAGGTGGCGTTCGGAGCCGGCCTCACCGTCCTCACGGGTGAGACAGGTGCGGGCAAGTCCATCCTCGTGGATTCATTGGGCTTGCTGCTGGGAGGGCGGGCGGACGCGGATGTCATCCGCGCCGGCTGCGAGGAGGCGTCCGTGGAGGGCGTCTTCGCGCGAACGCCCGTCCTGGGCACACGCCTGGAGGAGCTGGGCCTGCCGGACCTCGGGGACGAGGTGCTGGTGCGCCGGGTGCTGGGGCGCACCGGAAGGGGCAAGGTCTACGTCAACGGCGCGCTGGTGACGGTGGGCGTGCTCGGGAAGCTGACGCGCGGGGCGGTGGACCTCGCCGGACAGCACGAGCACGTGAGCCTCTTCGACTCCGGCCTGCACCGGGTGCTCCTGGACAGGTACGGGGAGATGGAGGCGCCGCTGGCGACCTACTTCGGGGAGTACCAGGCGCTGCGGGAGGTGGACGCGCGCATGGAGGCCCTGGGCGGGGACGAGGCGAAGGTGCGCGAGCGCGCGGAGTTCCTGCGCTTCCAGCTCGACGAAATCTCGCGCCTGGACCCGGAGGCGGGCGAGGACACGCGGCTGGATGCCGAGCGCAAGCGCCTGTCGAGCGCGGAGAAGCTCAAGCGCCACGGCGCGGAGGCGGAGCTCCTGGTGGCCGGCGACGAGTCCTCGGCGCTGGAGACGGTGGGCCGCGCGCTGGGGCTGGTGCACGACGCGGTGAAGTGCGACGCGACGCTGTCGCCCGTGGCGCAGTCGTTGAGCACGGCGCTGTCGGAGCTGGAGGAGGCGCAGCGGCGGCTCAACCGGTACGTGGAGGGCCTGGAGTCGGACCCCTCGCGCCTGCGGGACGTCGAGGAGCGGCTGGATGGCCTGAAGCGGCTGTGCCGCAAGCACGGCGCCACGCTGGACGGCGTGCTCAAGAAGCGCGGCGAAATCGAGACCGAGCTGGGCACGCTGGAGAACCGCCAGGAGGTGCTGGAGGAGCTGGCCTCGGAGCGCCGCAAGGTGGAGGAGCGCGCTCGCAAGGCGGCCCTGGCGCTGTCGCGGGTCCGCGCGAAGAGCGCGGTGGAGTTCTCCGCGCAGGTGCGCGAGGGCCTGGGGCACCTGGCCATGGGCAAGGCGGCCTTCGAGGTGCGCGTGACGCCCGGCGAGGTGCTGCGCCCGGACGGCCTGGACGACGTGGAGTTCTTCTTCAGCGCGAACCCCGGTGAGCCCGCTCGGCCCCTGGCGAAGGTGGCCTCGGGCGGCGAGGCGAGCCGACTGCTGCTGGCCCTGAAGCGGGCCCTGGCGGACAGCGACGCGTGCGGCTCGTACGTGCTGGACGAGGCGGACGCGGGCGTCAGCGGCGCGATTGCCGACGTCGTCGGACGGATGATCAAGGAGGTGAGCGGCCACCGTCAGGTGCTCTGCATCACCCACCTGCCGCAGGTGGCGGCCTACGCGGACGCGCACCTGCTCATCCGCAAGGCGGTGAAGGGTGAGCGGACCGTCTCCCAGGTGACGGTCCTGGCGGCGGGCAGCGAACGCACGCGGGAGCTGGCCCGGATGATGTCCGGCGTGGAGGTGACGCGCGAGGCGCTGGGGGCGGCGGAGGCCCTGGTGCGCTCGGCCCACCGTGCCCTGGGGGCGCCCAGGACCCGCCGGGAGTCCGGACCCGAGGGAGGACCCCGGGGACGCCTCAGGCGGACGGCTTGACGCACCGCAAGGTCATCCGTGTCCTTGCCCCATCCTTGGGTCTCACATAGCATCCTTGGTGTGTCCAACACCGCAGGGCAGACCGCGGCCTCCCGCCTGAAAGTCGTTTCCGCTGGCCTGACGGACGTCGGGCGGAAGCGTAATCACAACGAGGACAGCTTCCTCATCGACGATGAGCTCCAGCTCTACGTCGTGGCGGACGGCATGGGCGGTCACGCGGGGGGTGGTACCGCGTCGCGCATCGCCGTCGAGACCATCGACAAGGAGCTGCGCCGGGCACGGGAAGGAAAGGACAACCCCTTCCTCTCCGTGCCTCACCTCCAGGACTCACCGATTCCGGAGGCGCTGCGCACGGCCGTGGAGAAGGCGTGTCTCGCCATCTACACGGCGGCGCAGGAGGACCCACGCCTGTCCGGCATGGGCACCACCGTCATCTCCCTGGTGGTCCGCGAGGAGCACGCCTTCTTCGCGCACGTGGGAGACAGCCGCGCCTACCTCATCCGGGGCGACCTCATCCAGCAGATCTCCGAGGACCACTCGCTGGTCAACGAGCAGATCAAGGCCGGGATGATTACGCCGGAGGAGGCCAAGCACTCCCGCTACAAGAACATCATCACCCGCTCCGTCGGCTTCGAGGAGGAGGTGCAGGTGGACGTCATGGGCCTCGTGTCCGAGCCCAACGACGTGTTCCTGCTGTGTTCGGACGGGTTGGCCAACATGCTCGAGGACAAGGAGATCCACGAGGTGGTGGCCCAGGCGAAGTCCTTCGAGGACATCCCCAAGCGCCTCATCGACTTCGCCAACGAGCGCGGCGGCGACGACAACATCACCGTCATCCTGGTGCGGGTCGCCGCCTGACGGCGACTCACGAAGTGGTGGCCGGCAAACACCTCGTCAGGTCACTGTTGACCTTGACACTCTTGGAAGCTGAATGGTAGCTGCCCAAACGTTTCCAATCCTGACAGACGCCGTCAGGTGACGGAGCTGGAGGGGTGTGGCGGTGGGGGGAGGTGTTGAGCGCCGGGGAGCGACTTAGCTTCTGGCGCCGGATGTCCCACGCAAGCAGGGAGCTGTCCCGTGGCGAAAAAGTCCTTCACGTTGATGGTGATCCCGGACCACGACGCGCCGGTGAAGCGGTACACCATCCAGCGCTCGTTCCTCATGCAGGTGGGGATGGGGCTGATGTTGGTCGTGGGACTGGGCGCGGGCGCGAGCATCCACTACTTCCAGGTCGCCGCGGATGCCTCGGAGAACCGCATCCTCCGCGATGAGAACCTGACGTTGCGCTCCCAGCTCAAGTCGGTGCGTGAGCGCATCGAGCACATCGGGTCGACGTTGGACCGGGTGGAGCGCTTCGACCAGAAGCTGCGCGCGATGACGCTGCTGTCGGACCCGCAGCGCAACCTGGCGATGGGTCCCACGGAGCCCGAGGCGCGGGTGCCGACGACGGACACCCAGTTCACCCAGCTGACGACGACGGAGACGCCCAAGCTGCTGATGGGCCGGCTGGACAAGCTGAGCGCGGAGGCCACCCGTCAGGAGCAGAGCCTCCAGGAGCTGCAGGCGTACTTCCAGGACCAGAAGTCGATGCTCGCCTCCACGCCGTCGGTGTGGCCGGCGCGCGGTTGGGTGACGAGCGACTTCGGTCAGCGCGTGGACCCGTACACGGCGGACCGGGTGATGCACTCGGGCCTGGACATCGCGGCCCCGCACGGCAAGGAAGTGTACGCGCCGTCGGACGGCACGGTGGTGTTCGCGGGCCTGGAGGGTGGCTACGGCAACGTCATCGTCGTGGACCACGGCTACGGCATCAAGACGCGCTACGGCCACCTGGCGAAGATGCTGGTGAAGGCCGGAGACAGGGTGAAGCGCGGCGCGCTCATCGCCGCGGTCGGCAACACGGGCCGCTCCACCGGACCGCACCTGCACTACGAGGTCCGCGTCAACGGCATCCCGCAGAACCCGCGCAAGTTCATCCTCGAGGAGTAGTCCGAGGCGCGAAGGGCCCCGGGCGGATTGCTCGGGGCAGATGGTCACCGGAGCACGTGACACGCGAGGGACGCCGGACCTTCCCAGGTCCACCCCGGCGACAGGTGCTCCGAAGCGCGGTCCTCGAAAGGTGGGCTCAAGAGCGTCCCACGAGGCCGCGAGTCTCCGCTCCCGTCAGAGGAACGTCGCCTGACCGGGGATGGAGGCGTCAAGGCGCAGCCGGCGACGCTGGAGCCCATCGGCCCTGCCGCTGCGCTGCATGACGTGCGCGCGCTCCAACTCGGCCCAGATGAGCGGCCCGAGCACCTGCCAGTGCGAGGGCGCGTCCACCGTCACCTCCAGCAGGCTCACCGTCCACTCCGGCACCTCGGCGTCGGGCGTGCCCTCGGGCAGCACGCGGCGCACATCGCGCACGAGGCGCTCGTGGGTGGGGCCCGCCAGGTCCTCCTTCACCGTGAGCTGCGAGGTGGGGACGAGCAGCGCCGCGAAGGCATCCGGGTGCAGGCGAATCACCTTGGCGCCCGGGTACTGCGCGGCGAGCGACTCCACGGTGGCGCGCAGAATCGCGTCGCCCACGGCGAAGCCGAAGCGCGCGTTGTGCGAAATCATGCCCTTCACGTCGGCGATGACGGCCCCCACGCGCCAGCCGTCGTGGTGGGCGTGGGTGGACAGGTCATACTCCTCCTTCAGGAGGCTGCCCTGGGTGAGGGCGGGCACCTGGAGCGCGCCCGTCTTCGCGTCGGGGTGGCCGCGCCGGGCCTGCTCGGCCTGGAGGAGCGCCTCGACGGCGGCCTGCACGGGGGCCTGGGGCGAGCGGGTCAGCACCCAGGGGTGCAGGGCGATGAGGGCGGTGGCGGTGGCGTCATCGAGCGGATAGGGCATCTCACGCGCTTCTCTAGCGCGTCACGCGCCCGCGCGCAGGCGCTTCCCGCCCGACTGTCAGCGAAGCCGGTGGGCCGTCACCGTCACCTCGTCCCGGTCATGGTAGAGCTGGCGGACGGTGAGGCCCTCCCAGCCGCCTTCCTCGACGAGCGTGTGCCGCACGCGCACCAGGACGGGGTTCTTGTCCTTCATGGGCAGCTTGATGTTGGCCACCAGATGGCTCGCCCAACCCCGGCGCCCCCACTTGGCGAGCAGCTGCGCCACCTCCAGCGGGCGCCAGGCCATGTCGCAGAAGAGCCAGTCGGCGGGCTCCTCGGGCGCGTAGGCGAAGGCGCTCTCCTGCACGTGCTTCACCCGGCCATGGGAGGCCAGCTCCGGCATCAGCTTCGCCGGGTCCACCGCCACCACCCGCGCGCCCCGGGCCACCAGCCGCTGCGTCCACCCACCCGGCGCCGCGCCCAGGTCCACGCAGACGTCGCCGCGCCCCGGCTCGAAGGCCAGCCCGTCCAGCGCCTCCTCCAGCTTCATGGCCGCCCGCGAGGGGGACTCGACCTCGCGGCGCATGCGCCTGCGCCCACCAGGAGCCAGCGACAGGGCCTCCCGCGCGAAGACGCTGCCCACCACCGTCACCCCGTCCGGAGCGACGCAGAGCGCGACGAGCCGCGCGCCCGACTCCTTCGCCCGCCCGCCGTCCTCGAGCAGCCGCTCCGAGGGGAGCCGCGCCTTCACCGCCGCCTCCAGCGCCTCCGCCGTCGTCGCCAGCGGATTGCCCCGGGGGCTGTCGGGCGTGAAGGACTGGAGGACCCAGGGGCCCGCGCCAGGAAGGACGCCGATGGACCGGGCCGCCGCCTCCGCCAGGACCTCGGGCGCGCCAGGAGGCAGGGAGGCGACCACCTGGTAGCCGGCCCGCGCGAAGGCCGGAGGAGGGCTCGGGCTCCGCTCGCTCTCCACCAGCGCGTCTCCCAGCAGCCGGGGGGCCGCTCCCGCCCAGGCGAGCTCCTCGAAGAGGTGCGACTCGAAGCCCGCCCGGCACGTCCACAGCCAGCGCCCGGCAACCGGCGGCTGCGTCTGTGCGGGCATGGAGGGAATCCGCGCCCTCGGTGGGGCGGGGGGCGGCGTGGGGCGCGCGGGGGCTGCCTGGGCCTTTGGGGGGGAGGGCTTCCTGGAGGGCGGAGGGCCGGGGCGGCGCGCGGGGGGCTTGGAGGAAGCGCCCCGGACAGGCCGGCGGCGGGGATTTCGTGAAGGGGACATTGCGTGGGCTCGGTTCCGCTTTACTCTGAACCGATGCGCGCTGGGCAACCGGCCGAGAGGAAGTTTACGGAGGCGCGCGTGGTTTCCCACCAGCCCTCCCTTACATCTCCAGGGATTTCCCTTCACTCGCCGCCGTCCTTCGAGGATTCTCCGGCCGCGAGAGAGTCAACGAATGATCGAATGGACGCTGAAGAAGCTCATCGGGACCAAGAATGAGCGTGAGCTCAAGAAGGCCCGCGAGAAGGTCATCCGCATCAACGAGCTGGAAAGCCGGATGCGGGCCCTCAAGGACGAGGACTTTCCTGCCGAGACGGCTCGGCTGAAGCAGGAGATTCAAAACGGACGTCCGCTCGACAGCATGCTGTTCGAGGCCTTCGCGCTCATCCGCGAGGGCTCGCGCCGGGTCATCGGCCAGCGCCACTACGACGTGCAGCTCATCGGCGGCATGTTCCTCCACGAGGGGTGCATCGCGGAGATGCGCACCGGTGAAGGCAAGACGCTGACGGCCACGCTGCCCAGCTACCTCAACGCCCTGTCCGGGCGCGGGGTGCACGTGGTGACGGTGAACGACTACCTCGCCCGCCGCGACGCGGAGTGGATGGGGCGGGTCTACAAGTTCATGGGCATGACGACCGGCTGCGTGCTCCACGAGCTGTCCGACAAGCAGCGCCAGGAGGCGTACCGCTCGGACATCACGTACGGGCAGAACAACGAGTTCGGCTTCGACTACCTGCGCGACAACATGAAGTTCCGCTTGCAGGACTACGTCCAGCGCGAGCTGAACTACGCCATCGTCGACGAGGTGGACTCCATCCTCATCGACGAGGCCCGCACGCCGCTCATCATCTCCGGTCCCACCGAGGACAGCACGGACAAGTACTACCGGGTGGACCAGGTCATCCCCGGCCTCGTCCCGGACCAGGACTTCACCCTGGACGAGAAGCACCGCTCCGTGTCGCTGACGGACGACGGCATCGACAAGCTCCAGAAGCGGCTGGGCGTCTCCAACCTGTACGACCCGGGTGAGATTGAAACGCTCCACCACGTCGAGCAGGGCCTGCGCGCGCACACGCTCTACAAGCGCGACAAGGACTACGTGGTGAAGGACGGCGAGGTCGTCATCGTCGACGAGTTCACCGGCCGCCAGATGCCGGGCCGCCGCTGGTCCGACGGCCTCCACCAGGCGATTGAAGCCAAGGAGGGCGTGAAGATCGAGAACGAGAACCAGACGCTGGCGACCGTCTCGTTCCAGAACTACTTCCGCATGTACTCCAAGCTGTCCGGCATGACGGGCACCGCGGACACGGAGGCGGAGGAGTTCGCGAAGATCTACAGCCTGGACGTGCGCGTCATCCCCACCAACCGCGCCAACATCCGCAAGGACATGGGGGACGTGGTCTACAAGACGGAGCGCGAGAAGTTCGAGGCGGTGGCCGCGCAGATCGAAGAGCTGCACAAGGTGGGGCAGCCGGTGCTCGTGGGCACGGTCTCCATCGCGAAGAGCGAGGTGGTGTCCAACTTCCTGAAGAAGCGGGGCGTCCCCCACAACGTGCTCAACGCCAAGCAGCACCAGCGCGAGGCGGACATCGTCGCGCAGGCGGGCCGCAAGGGCGCGGTCACCATCTCCACCAACATGGCCGGCCGCGGCACGGACATCCTCCTGGGCGGCAACGCGGAGGTGCTGGCGAAGGCGGCCGTGGGCCCCCCGCCGGAGGCCCCTCCGCCCGTGGCCCCTCAGGCCCCCGTCGAGGGCGCGGTCGCCCAGCCGGACCCGCAGGCCGCGTACCAGCAGGCCCTGGCCGAGTGGGAGCAGAAGCTCGCCGACACGCAGGTGAAGCTGGAGGCGGAGACCAAGAAGGAGCGCGAGGAGGTGATGGCGGCCGGCGGCCTGTTCATCATCGGCACCGAGCGCCACGAGTCGCGCCGCGTGGACAACCAGCTGCGTGGCCGCGCCGGTCGTCAGGGTGACCCGGGTGGCAGCCGGTTCTTCCTCTCCCTCGAGGATGACCTGATGCGCATCTTCGGCTCCGAGCGCATCCAGGGGCTGATGGAGCGGCTGGGCATGGAGGAGGGCGAGGTCATCGAGCACATCTGGCTCACCCGCGCCATCGAGGGGGCCCAGAAGCGCGTCGAGGGACACAACTTCGACATCCGCAAGAACCTGCTCGAGTACGACGACGTGATGAACCAGCAGCGGCGCACCATCTACAAGCTGCGTCGTCAGGTGCTGGCCGCGGGCGCGGGCCTGCCGCTCGTGGAGTTCACCGAGGACCCGAAGACGCGGGTGAAGAGCCGCTCCGAGCGGATGGTGAGCTGGGCGGACTTCAAGGAGATGGTGCTGGACGCGGTGGAGGACGTCATCGTCTCCACGGTGGACACGTACGCGCCGACGAAGAGCTCGGAAGGGTGGGACCTGGACTCCCTCACCAGGACGGTGAAGGAGACGTTCGACCTGGACATGAACTTCGACAACGTCGGCAACCGCGACGAGCTCCAGGACCACATCTACCGGGCGGCGGAGAAGGTCTTCCGCTCGCGCGACGAGGAGTTCGGCGAGAACTTCCTGCGCTTCCTCCAGTACAACTACCTGGCGACCATCGACCGGCTCTGGAAGGAGCACCTGCTGGGCATGGACCACCTGCGCCAGGGCATCGGCCTGCGTGGCTACGGCCAGAAGGACCCGAAGCAGGAGTACAAGCGCGAGGGCTACCAGGGCTTCATCCAGACCCTGTCCTCCATCAAGGCGCAGTTCGTCTCCCAGCTCATGCGCGTGCAGCCGCGCTCGGCCAGCAGCGCCGAGGAAGAGGCCGTCCGCATCCAGCGGCAGCTGGCCCAGCAGCAGCGCAAGGCGGTGGAGGGACGCGGCACGGCGGAGGGCAAGCTGGACGAGGCCTCCGTCGCCCAGGCGGCCCGTCCTCCGGCGGCCCAGCAGGGCCCCCGCGTGGGCCGCAATGATCCCTGCCCCTGCGGCAGCGGCCGCAAGTACAAGAAGTGCCACGGCGCGGCGGAGGCCAACGTCTAGTCGGCCTGTCGCCCCCAGGGTGTCCCACGCGCCGGCGCGGCGCCTCCCGGAAGGCCGGGAGGTGGTCCGCGCCGGTGGTGTTTCAGGGGCACGCAGGACGCCTGGAGGGCGGGGGAGGGGGCTTTCCGCCTGCTTCCCGGCACGGCCGGTGCGGCGAAGCTTGCGCCGCCCGGAAGGGTTCTGTTAAGGACCCCCCGCCTCGTAGTCTGGGGTGGGGGTATCTACCCCGAGTCGTACCCAACTCACACACGCCCGTGCCGGTCGCCGGTGCAACCGTGGGTGAGCCCCTCCGAAAGGAGCGGCCCCTCCCGGATGTCACGGCCGGAGCTTCGCATCGGGTGTGGCGGATGAACCGGAGAAACAACATGTCGATCGACACGCAGGAAACGCAGAACCAGCAGCAGGCCATGGCCGCCGCCGGCGGCATCACGATGCGGCAGCTCCTGGAGGCCGGCGTCCACTTCGGCCACCAGACCAAGCGCTGGAACCCGAAGATGAAGCCGTACATCTTCGGTGCCCGCAACGGCATCTACATCATCGACCTCCAGAAGACGGTCACGATGGCCCGCTCGGCCTTCCGCTTCGTGGCGGACATCACGGCCCGCGGTGGCTCGGTGCTCTTCGTCGGCACCAAGAAGCAGGCGCAGGACGTCATCCGCGAGGAGGCCTCGCGCGCCGGTCAGTTCTTCGTCACCAGCCGCTGGCTGGGCGGCACGCTGACCAACTTCAAGACCATCAAGCAGGGCATCGACCGGCTCAAGACGCTGGAGAAGATGGCCGAGGACGGCACCTTCGAGCGCCTGCCCAAGAAGGAAGTCGCCTCGCTGGAGCGCGAGCGCGAGAAGCTCGAGAAGAACCTGGGCGGCGTGAAGGAGATGTCCAAGCTGCCCCGCTGCGTCTTCATCATCGACCCGAAGAAGGAGCACATCGCCATCCACGAGGCGACCCGTCTGGGCATCCCCGTGATTGGCCTGGTCGACACGAACTGCGATCCGGACGGCATCGACTTCGTGATTCCCGGCAACGACGACGCCATCCGCTCCATCAAGCTCTTCACGTCGAAGATCGCCGAGGCCTGCATCGAGGGCGCGGCCCGCTACCGTGCCTCCGGCGCGGCGGACCGCGACGAGCAGGAGGAGCGCGAGGGCCGTGACGACCGCCGTGAGCGTGATGACCGCCGTGGCCCGCGCCGCAATGACCGTGGCGGCGACCGCCGTGGTGGCGACCGTGACCGTGGCGGCGAGCGCCGTGGCCCCCTCGTCGAGATGAAGGGCGCGCCGGCCGTCGCCGAGCAGCCCGCGACCGAGGGCGGCGAGGCGGCCGCGGGCGAGACGGCGGCGGAGTAATCCCCCCGTTTCACTCCAGTGTCTTCGTGGCGGCCGGGTGGCGGAGCAGAACGCCTGTCACCCGGCCGTCCGTGTTTCCCGTCGTACTCCGTACCCCTTGAACATCAATGCTCCGCCCGGCGCATGGCGCCCACGTGGTGGCGGAGGCAGGAGAAGAACATGGCCGAAGTGACCGCCCAGATGGTGAAGGACCTCCGCGAGCGGACCGGCGCGGGCCTGATGGACTGCAAGAAGGCGCTGGCCGAGTCCGGCGGCGACTTCGCGAAGGCCGAGGAGTGGCTGCGCAAGAAGGGCATCTCCCGCGCCGCCGGCAAGGAAGGCCGCGTCGCCGCCGAGGGTCTGGTGGGCACCTACGTGCACGGCGGTCGCATCGGCGTGCTGGTGGAGGTCAACTGTGAGACCGACTTCGTCGCGCGCAACCCGGACTTTCAGGACCTGGTGAAGGAGGTGGCCATGCAGATCGCCGCCGCCGCCCCCAAGTTCGTCCGCCGCGAGGAAGTGCCCTCCGAGAACCTCGAGAAGGAGCGCGAGATCGAGCGCGAGCTGCTCAAGCAGCAGGGCAAGCCCGAGGCGATGCTGGAGAAGATCCTCGTCGGGAAGATGGAGAAGTACTACACGCAGGTCTGCCTCGTGGACCAGCTGTGGGTGAAGGACGACAAGAAGAAGGTCGGCGACATGATCACCGAGCGCGCCGCGAAGATTGGCGAGAAGGTCTCCGTGCGCCGCTTCGTCCGCTTCGAGGTGGGTGAGGGCATCGAGAAGAAGAAGGACGACCTCGCCGCCGAAGTGGCCAAGACGCTGGGCCAGGGCTGAGCCCTCCGGAGGGCCTCCATCGGAGGTCCTCGCGGTTGGCCCCGAGGGCCGCGACCCTTCCGACTCCCTCCTGGGGAGCGGGGGACGCGGCCCTTCTCTTTTATTGCCCCTGGAGGGCTCCTGGGGCCTGCCAGGGCGTTGGCCGTGGACGGTGTGGCCGTCTTGTCCGACTCGGGCGTTGATATGCCGCAATCCGGGGGATAGAAGCGGACGCGCATGTCCTCCGACACGACCCAACCGCTCCGATACAAGCGCATTCTCCTCAAGCTCTCGGGCGAGGCCCTGATGGGAGAGGGGAAGTACGGCATCCACCCACCCACCCTCAGCGCCATCGCCGATGAGGTCATCGAGCTGGCGCAGGCGGGCGTGGAGGTGGCCCTGGTGATTGGCGGAGGCAACATCTTCCGCGGCGTCGCCGGGGCGACGGAGGGCATGGACCGGGCCAGCGCGGACTACATGGGCATGCTGGCCACGTGCATCAACTCCATGGCCATGCAGGACGCGCTGGAGAAGAAGGGCCTGCACACGCGCGTGCTGTCCGCCATCAAGATGGAGCAGATCGCCGAGCCCTACATCCGCCGGCGCGCGGTGCGGCACCTGGAGAAGGGCCGCGTGGTGATTTTCGCCGCGGGCACGGGCAACCCGTACTTCACCACGGACACGGCCGCGTCGCTGCGCGCCATGGAAATCAACGCCCAGGTCATCCTCAAGGCGACCAAGGTGGACGGCATCTACAGCGCGGACCCGAAGAAGGACCCCACCGCGCGCCGCTACCGCACGCTGACGTACATGGATGTGTTGAAGCAGAACCTCAATGTGATGGACTCCACGGCCATCTCGCTGTGCATGGACAACAAGCTGCCCATCATCGTCTTCGACCTCACCGTGCCGGGGAACATCCGCCGCGCGGTGCTGGGCGGCGGTGAGATTGGTACCGTCGTGGGCGGCAGTGAGACGGTCTGGGCCTGACGTCACGCACTCATCCCGATTCCGAGTTCAAGGAGAACACGCAAATGAGCGACGACCTCGTCAAAGAGCTGAAGGAGCGCATCACCAAGACGCTCGAGGACCTCAAGCGCGAGCTGACCAAGGTGCGCACCGGGCGCGCCAACATCGCCATCCTCGACAACGTGCGCGTGGACTACTACGGCACGCCCACGCCCCTGTCGGGCGTGGCCAGCGTCACCTCCCCGGAGCCCCGGCTCATCATCATCAAGCCGTGGGAGAAGAGCGTCCTGAAGGACATCGAGAAGGCCCTGCGCGAGGCCAACCTCGGCGTCCAGCCCATGAACGATGGGGAGCTCATCCGCCTGCCCTTCCCGCCGCTCACCGAGGAGCGCCGCAAGGAGATCGCCAAGGCGGTGAAGACCAAGGGTGAGGACCACAAGGTCGCCATCCGCAACATCCGCCGCGACACGAACGAAGTCCTCAAGACGCAGCTGAAGGACAAGAAGATCACCGAGGACGACCAGAAGCGCATCACCGAGAAGGTCCAGAAGGAGACCGACGACGGCGTCAAACAGGTCGACTCCATCGTCCAGGCGAAGGAGAAAGAGGTCATGTCGGTCTGATGGCCTTCGTGCTCCTGGCCGAGCCCGCCGCCCCGGTGGCGGGTGTGTTGCGCCGGTACCTCGAGGGCGCCGGCCACGAGGTGGCGTGGGTGGCGAGCGTCGACGAGGCGCTGCGCGCGGCCCGGGAGCGTCCGCCCTCCGTGCTCCTGGCCTCCGGCACGGGAGCGCTGGACGGCGAGGCGCTGTGCCGGGGCGCGCGCGCCCAGGGCCTCACGGCGCCCGTGCTGCTCATGTACCCGCCGGACGAGGAGCACGCCGACGAGCGCGCCCTGCAGTCGGGCGCGGACGGCAGCCTGGTGGGCCCCCTCAAGCGCGCCACCGTGCTGACGTGCGTGTCGCTGCTCGTGCAGCGCGAGGAGGCCCGGCGCGCGCCGCAGGCCGCTCCGACGCCCGTCACCCCGGCGCCGGTGGAGCCCCAGGCGCCGCGCGCGCCGCAAGCCCCCGTGGGGGCGACGTCCGCGGACTTCGAGTTCCTCAAGCGGCTGATGTTCATGGAGGTGAAGCGCAGCCGCCGCTACCGCTACCCCATCGCCCTGCTGATGGTGGAGCTGGACCGCTTCCAGGAGCGGGCCTCGTCGCTGGCGCCGGCCGCGCGCAAGGGCGCCCTGGCGGAGACGCTCGGCTTGCTGGTGGCGGGGGTGCGCGACATCGACGTGGCGGTGCCCTTCGCGGACAGCCGCTTCGTCGTCTTCCTGCCTCACACGCCCCGCTCGGGAGCCCGGGTGGTGGCCGAGCGCCTGCGCGAGAAGCTCAAGGGCGTCACCACGCTGCCCGTGGGCACGGCGTCGGTGGGTGTCTCCGTGTCGGAGCCTCCGGCGGGGAAGGGCGCGGGGCCGGGCGCTCCCGTCCAGCAGATCAGCTTCGGCGGGATGCTGAAGGACGCGGGAGACGCGCTGCGACGCGCGCAGGCGGCGGGCGGCGACTGGGTGGAGGTGGCCAGCGACGCCAGCCGGAATCAGGACGGGTAGACGAAGTCCACGTCGCTGATGTGGTGCACCACCTCGGCGACGAAGCGGAAGAGCTCCAGGCCCCGCCCCTTGTCGTCCAGCCAGGTGCCGGTGGCCTCGTCGTAGCCGAAGTGGATGCCCTGGCCCTGGCCTGCCACCCAGATCTGCTTCACGGCACGCTGGGTGTTGACGATGCACTTCTCCCGGGAGCGGGCCGTCAGGGTGAGCATGTCACCCGTGCTCTCGGCTTCCAGCACGTCCGGGTCGATGGCATCCGCCGCCGCGAGCATCCGCTTGAACACGGCGGCGACGAGCTGATTGTAGCGCGCTTCGTCCATCATGGCCGACGGGGGCCCTCACTGGATGACGTCGAGCACCGGGTGGCCAGGGGCCGCGTAGAACAGGAGCTTGTACTGCGCGGTGTCACCCTCGGCGCGCTCCAGGGCGATGACGGTGCCCGGGTTGACGGGCTTGGGGAACGACTGCATCCCCAGCAGGTGAGCGGCCAGCGCGCCCATGGTCGGCTGGTGGCCGACGAGGACCAGGTTCTCGCCCTCGTGCTCCTTGATGAGCGAGTCCACCGTGCCCACCGGCATGTCCGGCAGCAGGCTCTTGTGCACCTGGAGCAGCCCCTCGTACTTCATCGCCATCGAGAGGATCTGCGCCGTCTGCACCGTGCGAACCAGCGAGCTGGTCAGGATGAGGCTGATGGGCCCCACGCGCTCGGACAGCGATGCGAAGTGTGCCGCCGTGTTCGCTCGCGCCTTCGCCGTGAGCCAGCGTGCTTCATCGCCGAGACCCTCGGGGATCTCCGCGTCCGCATCGCCGTGCCTAACCAGGAAAATCCTCAAAGTCCCTCCACCGGAGCAACCGGACCGCGGTTCGTACACGACCGCCGCCGGGTTGGTCAAAGGTAATGCGGCGATTGTTCAGTGGCCTGAACAACCTTCGACGTGACAGACAGGAGGGGGCCGCCCTCCTCCGCACGCGTCCGCGCAGCATACACGCGGGGGCTGACGAGCCGTCTCTTCAGGGAAGGAGTCCGGATGCGCAAGGCGCTGTGGGTCCTGGCGGGGGCGCTGGCCCTCTCGGGATGTAAGAAGGATGGGGCCGCGGGTAGCGAGGCACCCGGGGTGGAGGATGCGGGCGCCGCCGGGCTGGACGCCCTGGAGGCGACCGAGGTCGGAGCGGCCTATGTGGTGACGCCCGAGAAGCTGACGGCCTACGTGGCCTACCAGCGGCGGATGCTGGAGGTGTACGGCTCGCAGGTGAAGGGGCTGCAGGGGCTGGGGGTGCTGGTGGATGCGGGCACGCCGGAGGCGATGGCGGAGGTGCGCGCCGGCCTCAAGGTGGTGGAGGCCAAGGCCAAGGCGGAGGCGGAGGCCCGGGCGTCCGCGGGGCTGAGCGTGGCGGACATCAACGGGCTGGCCCAGGTGGTGACGGCCGTCATCGGTCAGCGGCAGCTGGGGCGCACGCTCCAGTACGAGGACGAGCTGCGCAAGCTGGAGGAGCTCCAGCAGAAGCTGCCGCCGGAGCAGCGCGAGGAGCTGGCCGCGCAGGTGGCCTCCATGCGCCGCCAGGTGGAGTCCTTCCAGAAGCTCACCGACGTGCGCCGCGAGTATGGCGACGCCAACGTGGACGTGGTCCTCACGCGCGAGGACGAGCTGATGAAGAACTACCAGGAGATGCTGCGCGTCTTCACCGGCACGCGCCGGTGAAGACGTCGGGCCCCTCGACGCGCGCTCAGACGCGCTTGAGGTGCGGGGCCTTCTTGAGCAGCTGCGCCAGGTACAGGTCGGCGATCTTCTCCATCACCGTGTTGCCGCGCAGCCGCTGGTTCAGGTTGACGAAGTCGACCTGGTCCAGGCGCTGGTCCTGGTTGTAGCAGGAGAAGACCCACGTCTCCTTGCCGGTGCGCGGGTCCACGTGCCGCTGGAGGCACTGGGCGCAGATCTCCTTCATCATGCACTGCATCGGCGAGTTGATGGAGCCGATGGCCTCGTGGTCCGGCTTCAGGTGCGGCTGGAGCACGCCGTGGCGGGCCTCGGCCACCGCGCGCATCATCCGGTCCGAGCCGATGGCGATGATGCGGTCCACCTCCGAGAGCGGGATGAGCGAGGGCGCGGCGAGCTTGCCCTCGGCGTAGGCCAGCATGGCCTGCACCACGTTGCCTCGGAAGGCGGAGTCCTGCGGGCGCCGGGGCTCAATCGTCTCCCCGGTGTCCACGGACCACACAATCTGGTCCGTGCCCGCCTCGATTTCGTCCTGCTTGAAGGAGTCCGACTTGAGGCGGTAGCCGGCGAAGTAGACGACGCGGCAGCCCGCGGCCTTGAGCGAGCGGGCGATGGAGAAGAGCACCGCGTTGCCCAGGCCGCCGCCCACGAGCACCACCGTCTCGTTGTGGCCAATCTCCGTGGGCGCGCCCGTGGGACCCATCAGCACCACGCTCTCGCCCGGGGTGAGCGCGGAGCACAGGCGCGAGGACGAGCCCATCTCCAGCACGATGGTGCCCATCAGCCCCTTCTCCTTGTCCACCCACGCGCCGGTGAGGGCCAGGCCCTCCATGGTGAGTCGCATGCCGTCCACCACGGGCGCGTTCCGCTCGAAGTTCTGGAGCCGGTAGAACTGGCCGGGCTGGAAGTGGCTGGCCGCGAAGGGCGCCTTCACCACCACCTCCACGATGGTCGGCGTGAGGCGCTTGACGGCGACGATGGTGGCGTTGAAGGCGGCGTCCAGCTTCGCGAAGTGCGCGGCGCGCTGCTCTTCGCGGCGGGCCTGCGCCACCTCGTCGTCGAAGTCGAGCGCGGCCACCTCCTTCGCGTACAGGCGGGCCACCTCACCGTAGCCGTCCTTCGCGCTGGCCATGGCCTTCACCACGTTGCCCGCGTAGGTGGGGTGGTTGTCGCCGTAGAAGGAGATGAAGTGGCCGTCCTTCGCGTACGACGTGAAGAAGCCCACCTGGGAGTCCAGGTCCTCGCTGGCCTCCACGCGCTCGAGCGCGAAGCCGTCCGCCGTCTCCACCAGGGCGTGGCCCTGGAAGTAGTCGCCGCCCTCGTCGAGCTGGAAGGTGCCCGGGTACTCGCGCTCGTACGTGACGTTGGGCGAGGTGCCGGCGGCCACGCACACCGTGCGCGCGGGCAGCTCGAAGAACTGGCCGCTGCCCTTGAGCTTGCCGTCGACGGTCACCATGCGCTCGAAGCGCAGCGCGCGCACCGCGCCCGTCGTGTCCGGAATGGCCTCCACGGGGCTCATCCGCTCGATGAAGCGGATGCCCTCCTCCAGCGCCTTCGTCACCTCCTCGTGGTTGAGGCGGTAGGCGGGGGACTCGGTGAGGCTGCGGCGGTAGGCCAGGCTGACGCCGCCCCAGGCGCGCACCAGCTTGATGAAGTCGGGCGTGCCGCCCTCGGCCTTCGCGCGCTCACGCTCGGCGCGCACCGCGCGGCCGTGCTCCAGGAACGTCTGGTAGGTGGCGCGCTCCTCGGCGTCCAGCCGCGCGATGACGGCCTCCTCGCCCAGCTCCGCGGTGAGCTTCTCGTGGCGCAGGAGCGCCTTCTCCACCTGCACCGGGTAGTACGCCATCAGCTCCGTGGCGGTGTCGACGCCGGTGAGGCCGCCGCCGATGACGATGGCGGGCAGCTGCACCTGGAGGTTGGCCAGCGAGTCCTTCTTGAAGGCGCCGGTGAGCTGCAGCGCCATGAGGAAGTCGCTCGCCTTGCGGATGCCCCGGATGAGGTTGTTCTTCATCCCGATGATGGTGGGGCGACCGGCGCCGGCGGCGATGGCGACGTGGTCGAAGCCCAGCTGCCACGCGTCCTCGATGGTGAGCGTGCCACCGAAGCGCACGCCGCCGTGGATGCGGAAGCCCTCGCGCCGGGCCAGCGTCAGGTGGATGAGCGTGAGGAAGTTCTTGTCCCAGCGCACGGTGATTCCGTACTCGGACACGCCGCCGAAGCCCTCGAGCACGCGCTCGTCCAGCTCGCGCGTCAGCGAGCGCCAGTCGCGGATGGGCGTGAGCGCGTGGCCGTTGCGGCCCACCAGCTCGTCGGAGAACGGTTCAATCTTGAGGCCGTCCACGCCCGTGACGCCGAAGCCCTCGTTGAGCAGGTAGTGGGACAGCGTGTAGCCGGCGGGGCCCAGGCCCACGACCATGACGTTGCGGCCCACGTAGGGCAGCGCGTACGGCCGGCGCACGTTGAGCGGGTTCCAGCGCGTGAGCAGGCCGTAGATCTCGAAGCCCCAGGGCAGGTCCAGCACGTCCGTCAGCGCGGCCGTCTCCGCCAGGGGGATGTTCACCGGCTCCTGCTTCTGGAAGATGCAGGCCTTCATGCAGTCGTTGCAGATGCGGTGGCCGGTGCCCGGACACATCGGGTTGTCCAGCGTCACCATGGCGAGCGCCGCCAGCGAGTTGCCCTCGCGCTTGAGCAGGTGGGCCTCGGAGATGCGCTCGTCCAGGGGACAGCCCGTGAGGGGGATGCCCAGGGGGTTCTTCTTGTAGCTGTGGCCCTCGGCGACCTTGTCCTTGGCGGGGAAGCCCGTGGAGCAGGAGTCCTTCTGGCGCTCGTGACAGAGCACGCAGTAGTCCACCTCGTTCATCACGTCGCGCTGGGTGCCCCGGCGGTCGGTGAGCTTGAAGCCGTCGCGGTGACGCAGGTGGTGCTCCAGCCCTTCCGTGGCCTCGGGCAGCTCGGCGTCCGGACGCTGGAGGTGCACCAGCTGGTCGAACACCAGCGGCTTGGGCACGCGGTGGGTGGGCCACGTGTGGAACTGGTCCTTGGTCTCCGGGTGCAGCGCGCGCGCGTACGTCCAGCGGTCCGCCAGCGACAGCAGGGCGCGCACGGCCTGCAGCTCCGCGGCGTCATCGCCCTGGGTGACCAGGCTGGAGCCGAACGCCTCGCGGCCCTCCGGGGTCGCCACGAGCGCACCGCGCAGGGCCGCCCAGCGCTCGCGCAGGGCAGGGGCCTTCTCCTGCTGGTCGGCGGGGAGGTTGCCGGAGAACAGGCGCTCGAAGTCCATCAGGCTGAGGACGGACTCGGCGAGCCCGCGCTCGAAGTCGCCGGTGGAGAGCGCCTCCGGGAAGCCCAACTGGAGCATCAGCCGCATGCGGCCATCCAGCGAGGGGAACTCGGCCAGGGTGGGGCGGTCCGGGGCGCCCTTCTTGAAGACGCGGCGGGTGATGAACTCGCGCTTGAAGTCGAAGAGGGGCAGCTCCCCCTTCAGGTGGCCCATCAGCTTGTCGAGCTCGGACTCGACGCGGAAGAGCCGGGCGACGAAGCGCGACATGTGGCGGGCCACGCGCACCAGCAGGTCGGACTCGGCGGGGCCGGTGAGGCTCTTGCCCTGGGACTTGCGATAGGCGTCGAACGCCTGGAACAGCTCCGGCTCGTCCTCGGCGAGCCGTGCGTCGAAGCTCTGGGCCAGCCGGCGCAGGCCGCGCGGGCGGTAGAGGTCCTCGAAGGTGAAGCCCGGCAGGCCCAGTTGGAGGGAGGGGCCAGGGTCATTGGGCAGGTCGGTCAGGGCGCGCATATCACTGAAGGTGTAGGAGGAACCCGGAGCAACGGCTCGCGTGCGGGGCCTATTTCGCGGTCAGCCGCCCGGAAAGCAAGCGGCCTCGCGACGCCGCGTGAAACCGGGCGATGGGAGCAAGTGGCTGCCCTGGGGTTGTAACGCAGGGGGCGGACATCGGCAGGATGCTCCAGGGCCCGCGAGGCCCGCACCGGGACGCCCGTGGAATGGAATGAGGCCAATGGGTTGGCCCGACGAGGGGAGGGTGACTCGGACGGCGTGCTGGTCGCTCGCCCGTCGGGAGAGGGTGCTCCGTACCCCTCCGACATGTCGCCGTGGGGAGAGTGTGTCGCACCCGGGGGCGCGGCCATTCCGCTGCGGCTGTCACCGGGTATCGGTGTGGGGCAGGTGCGCGGGGAGCGGCGCTCGCGGGTCCGGAGTGGGGAGGGTGAGGTGGTCCAGGCGGCGGCGGAGCTTGAACAGCCCCCAGAACATGCGGGCCGCGTCGAGTCCGGGGATGACCTTGGAGCCGCCGAAGTCCTCCCAGTCGATGGGGACCTCCAGGCAGCGGGCGCCCTGGCGCTTGAGGAGGGCGAGCAGCTCCACGTCGAGCAGCCAGCGCTCCTCGCGCAGCACGTCGAGGAGCGGGTGCAGCACGGAGGCGCGGATGAGCTTCACGCCACATTGCGTGTCGTAGAAGTGCAGGCCGAAGTTCATGTCCGTCAGCGTGGCGAAGATGCGGCCCTGCAGGTGACGGCCGAGGTTTCGCACCACGCGGCGGCCGGCCATGAGGATGCGCGAGCCGGCGAGGACCTCCACGGCCTGGGCCTCGGGGGCGTCAGTCAGACGGGCCAGTCGGAAGAGCTCGTCGGCGCTGATGGCGCCGTCCGCGTCGAGGAACGCGAGCCAGGTGGAGTCGGTGGAGGCATGGCGCCAGCCGAGCCGGATGGCGGAGCCCTTACCGCCATTGCGAGGCGCGGCGACGTAGGTGAAGCGGTGGTGCGAGCCCGCGGCGGAGAGCTGGGCCTGGGCTTGCTCGACACTGGCGCGCTGGAGGGTGGAGTGCTCGGGGGCGCTGCCGTCATCGACGACGAGGAACTCTACCCGTGGCGTCGGCTGCTGGAGCGCGACGTGGGTGAGCGACGCCACGAAGCGAGGCAAGCGCTGCCCCTCGTTGTACGCGGGGATGACGACGCTGATGGACGGAGCTCCCACGCGCCGGGTTTGAGCACGGTGGGACAGAGGCGTCAACGCGGGGGGCCGGGTACCTCCAGGGCTCTCGCCCGCTGGGCTCCGTGTCCGGACGAGGTGGGAAAGCGCAACGGGGTTGCGGTCTCGAACGGTACGGAAGGGCAGGGCCGTGGCCCGATGCGGAGTCGGCTTCCTCGCTCGCGGAGCGAGGAGCATCGGACTGGAGAGGGGAGGCTGCGCGCTGCCCGAGGGGCACCAGTGGGCTGACGGCGTCGCCTGGGGCGACGGAACTTCGGGCCGCCCGTGAGTCGCGTGGTGCTCCGTGACCTGACGGCGTCGCTTGGTTGGAGCGACGGGACTTCGAGCCGCCCGTGAGCCGGGTGGCGCGCGGTGACCTAACAGCGTCGCTTGGAGCGACGGGACTTCCCTCCTCCCGTGTGCCGCGTGGCACTCCGTGCCCTGACGGCGTCGCTTGGAGCGACGGGACTTCCCTCCTCCCGCGTGCCGCGTGGCACTCCGTGCCCTGACGACGGCGCTTGGCGCGACGGGGCATCGAGCCGCCCGTGAGCCGCGTGGCGCTCGGTGACCTAGCGGCGTCGCTTGGGGCGACGGGACTTCGCTCCATCCTTGGAGGGAGCCGACTTGCCGGTCGGTGGCGCCTGCTCCTTCTTCGCTGACGTCACGGTCTCCGTTTTGGCGGTGCGAGGCTTGGGCAGGACCTCCGCGGCATCGCGAGGCGTGCTCCGCGCGCCATGCCCGTCCTGCGACGCCGTGGTCGCCTCATGGCCCTGTTCCGCTTCGTGACTCCGCGAGGCCGAGGCCCCCTTCTTCTGCGCGACCTTGTCCGAGAGGGTCCCGGCGTGGGCGTGCGCCGCTCCGGTGGCGCGCGGGGGCCGTGACGCAGGGGCGCTGACATTCGTCGGTGCGCGTGACCCCTGTCCCTCCGGCCTGGACGCGCTCCTCGTCAGCGAGGTCCGTGTCTCCGTCCCCGGAGTGCTCGACGTCACGGAGCCCCGAGACTCCTCGACCAGGGCGCTCGCCTGACGGGCGCGCAGTTGTTCCACCTCGCGGCGCAGCCGGAGGACCTCCGCGGAGAGCTGGGCGTACGAGTCGCGCACGTGTCCGTTGAACACGCGCTGCCGCCCCAGGGTCTCGTTGATGAACACCTGGCACGACTTGCGGAACGCCCACTTCGCCACCACCACGAGCTGCCCCACGCCGCCCCGGTGCGTCTGCAGCGGCAGCGCGCGCGTCGCGTCGGCGTTCTCCTCGAGCGCGTGCAGGTTGAACGTCAGCGGCTCCAGCCGAGGCTCCACGCCCTCGGCGGGCACCTCCACCGGCTCGGAGGTGGGCAGCCCGCGCGTTCGCAGGCGCTCCTCGATGCGGGCCAGCAGCTCCCGCGCGGGAATGTCGCGTCCCAGCAGCTTCATCGGTGCTTCTCCTCGAGGATGCGTTGCAGCTCGTCCCGGTAGGTGGCCACCACCTGCGGCCAGCCCTGCTTCTTCACGTACGCCAGCCCCTTCGCCCCCAGCGCCTTGCGCGCCTCGCCCACCTCGCGCAGCCCCTGGATGAACGACGCCAGGTCCATATAGGCGCGCCCCGCGCCACTGCGCTCCACCTGTCCCACCAGCACGTCCGAGCGCCCGTTCACCAACACCGGCGTGCCTTGCGCGAACGCCTCCAGCGTCAGGAGCGACAGGCTCTCGTAGCGCGACGGCACCACCACCGCCAGCGCTCCGGCCAGCGCGTCGTGCTTGTCCTGCTCGGGGATGCGTCCCAGATAGCGCACGCCATCACCCTCCAGGGACATGTGCGCATCCCCCGCGAGCACCAGGTCCGGCGCGTCCGCGTACCGGTGCTTCAGCGCTTGATGGAAGTCGAGCAGCTCGGGGACACCCTTGCCCGGCTCCTGTCGCCCCACGTACAGCAGGTAGTCGCGGTGCACGCCGTGCTTCTGTCGGAAGCGCGCCCCGTCCGCCGAGGGCCGCTCCACGCCCACGCCCACCACGCGCGTCCTCGCGTGGCGCGGGAAGTACTTCTCGATGATGGTCAGCTCCTCCGGCGTCAGGCAGAGCAGCGCGCGCGGAAGCTCGAAGACGTCGCGATACGCATCGAAGCGGATGGGCGCCTCGTCATGCGTGGTGGGCACGAGCAGCGAGCGGTCCGCCACCAAAGGCATGCCCCACACCGTGGGCGCATAGAGGTACGTGAAGAACAGATAGCCGTCATACGCGTCGCGCGTGGAGGCGAGGTGGTGGAGCAGCCCCGGTGCCAGAGGGCCCTGCTCGGCCACCCACTGCTCCTCGCGCAGCCGCTCGTTGCTCTTGTCGAAGAGCTTGCGCGACAGCCCGTTGAAGCCCCGGATGTTGCGCACGCGCGTGACGGGGAAGCGCAGCACGTCCACGCCGCGCACCCGGTCCGGCCCCGCCGGGAAGTGATTCTCCCAGGACAGGTGGTTCTTGGCGCACGTGGTCAGCACCGTGAGGTCCCAGTGCTGCGTGAGCCGCTCGGCCACCTGCGCGGCCAGCATCTCCGCGCCGCCTGTCACCTCGCCATACCGCTGCACCACCACCGCCACCCGGGGACGCTTCGGCGCCGCCCGTCGGACTCGCGGCGGTGGCAGGTAGGGCTCCAGCGCTCGGGACAACGCACGCTGCACCGAGGGCGCGGAGAAGTGCTCCAGCCTGCGCCGCTGCCCCGCGATGACGGGCTCGCGCAAGGACAAATCCTCGCTCAGGTCCACCGCCAGCTCCGCGAGGAAGGCGAAGCGCTTCTGGTCGAACGCGATGCCCGCGCCACCCAGCGTCTCCGGCACCGCGGCGGCGCCGTACGCCAGCACCGGCACGTCCGACGCCATGGCCTCGATGAGCGGAACCCCGAAGCCTTCGTGCTCGCTCATCGACACGAACACGGACGCGGAGCGGTACGCGGCCACCAGCTCCGCGTGGCTCAGTCGCCCCAGGAAGCTCACGCCGCTCAAGCCCTTGGCCTGCTTCTCGAGCGAGCGGAAGTAGCGGCTGCCCGGCTCATAGCCGCCGACCATCAGCAGCCGCGCCTGGGGCCGCAGCCGCAGCACCTCGCGATGCAGGGCGATGAGGTCCTCGAAGCGCTTGTGCGGCATCACCCGGCTGACACCGAGCAGCACCGGCCCCGGGCCCGCGAGCCTGCTCAAGAGCTTCGCGTCGGCGCGGTCGGGACCGAAGCGCTCGGGCTCGATGAGCAGCGGCACCGTGTGGACGTTGCGATAGCCCGCGACGCGCAGCTCCGCGGCGTTGTAGTCCGACACGCCGATGGCCACGTCCACGAAGGGCGCCATGGCGGCCAGCTGCGCGCGTCCGGCCAGCAGCGCGTTCTCCAGCGACAGGCCCGTGTAGAAGCGCGCGGGGCTGATGTTGTGGAAGACGAGCCCGCGCCGACAGGGCAGGTGCATCAGGCGACTGCTCAGCGGCGAGGCGATGCCGTGGTGGTACAGCACCAGGTCATCCGGCGCCGGCTTCAGCTCGGACGCGGGGCTCGCCAGTCCTTCCAGTCCCGCGCCCACCTCGTCGGCGTAAAGGCCGCCCCACACGCCCAGCCGGCGCAGGAGGAGCTGGAGGTGCAGCGCGGCCTGCCCGGTGGCGTCGCCGGGCACGAAGCTCGCTATCAACTGGTGGATCGCCATGCGCGCCCTGCCTATCACACGGCCGTGGTATGAGGCGCCTCGTGTCCATCGGCTCCATCGCTTTCGACGCCACGCTCTGGGATGAGCCCACCACCGGCATCGGCCTGTACACCCGCTGTCTCGCTGGCGCGCTCGAGGCCCGAGGCGTCTCGCTGGAGAAGCTGGGCGCGCGCGACTCCGGCGACCATCCGAGGGGCAACGGCGGCCGCACCGCCTGGACGCTCGCCCGGCTGCCCAAGCTGCTCGAGCGCTCGCGGCCCGCGCTCTACCACGCGCTGGGCAACTTCAACCTGCCCCTGACGCGCGTGCCCGGCACCGCCTACGTGCTCACGGTGCTGGACCTGATTCCGCTCATCATGCCGGACACCGTGTCCGCGAAGTTCCGGTGGCAGTTCCGGCTGTGGTTGTCGCGCAGCCTGCTGCTCGCGGACCAGGTGCTGTGCATCAGCGCGCGCACGCGCGATGACCTGCTGGAGCGCTTCCCCGAGGTCGCCTCGCGCGCGGTGGTGGTCCCCATCGGCGTGGACCATGTGAACGCGCCCGTGCTGGACGCGACGAGCGCGGACTACCTGCGCTCGCTCGCGCTGCCCAAGGACTACGTGCTCTACGCGGGCTCGCTCGATGTCCGCAAGAACGTGGACCTGGTGCTGGATGCGATGGAGCGGCTGCGCGCGCAGGGGCGGCCCGCGTCGCTCGTGCTCGCGGGGCAGAGCTGGTTCGGCTCGGGCCGCGTGGAGTCCCGCATCGCGCGGCTGCGCGCGGAAGGCCATGACATCCGGCCGCTCGGCTACCAGGCCGAGCCCGTGTTCTACGAGCTGATGCGCCGCGCGGCGCTGTTCGTCTTCCCCTCGCGCTACGAGGGCTTCGGCCTGCCTCCGTTGGAGGCGATGCGGCTGGGCACCCCCGCCATCGTCTCGACGGCGGGCTCGCTGCCGGAGGTCTGTGGCGACGCGGCGCTGGCGGTGCGCCCGGACGACGCGGAGGGGCTCGCCGAGTCCATCCACCGGCTCCTGCGCTCCCCCGAGGAGCGGCGGGCCTTCGCGGAGCGGGGCCGCGCGCGGGCCGCGGAGTTCACCTGGAAACGGACGGCCGAGGGAACGCTGGCGGCCTACGAGGCCGCGCTCCGACGCTGAGGCTCGCAAGAGTGTGTCGGGTCGGCGGGCAATCGGGCTCCGCCGAGGAGTCGTGACGGGAGGATGCGGATGCGGAAGCTCATGTGGAGTGGCCTCGTGTTGAGCGGTCTTCTCATCGGCTGTGCGAGCACGCCCACGCGGCAGGAGCCCGCGGAGCCGACGGTGCCGCAGGACGCGGTGGCCGTTCCGGAGACGGAGACACCCGCGGAAGAGGGCGCCTCCTCGGCGAATCGGACCGACGCCACGCCGCTCGTGGTGAAGGCGGACCCCGAGCCCCAGGACCCCATCAACATCGAGAACGCGAAGGTCGAAGGCAACGTGCTGACGCTCAACGTCGCGCACGGGGGAGGCTGCGCCGAGCACACGTACGAGCTGGCCTGGGACGGACAGCTCCAGTCGAAGGCCGGGGCCACGCCGGTGGCGAACCTGGTCCTGATTCACGACGGCCACGGTGACCGGTGCAAGGCCATGAAGTTCGCCGAGCTCCGCTTCGACGTCAGCGCCATCTCCCAGGCCCAGTCCGGCCAGGGCAGCGCGCGCGGCACGGTGGACCTGTCGCTGCTCGGCGTGTCCGCGCCCGTGCCGTATTCGTTCTGAGCGGGAGCGACGGCCTGATGCGCGTGGATGCGACATGAAGCTCACCGAGGCCCAGGCGCTGTTGGAGCGCTGCTTCGGCGGCGTGACGGAAGGCGCGCCCCGGCTCGTCGAAGCCGAGGACGCGCGGTTCGTCGAGCGTCCGAGCGCGGTGTGGCTGGAATACCGCTGGTACGTGTCCCAGCGCGGCCTCGCGGAGGTGTTCCTCAAGTCGGAGCGGGTGCCCGTCGCGGCCCGCGCCGACGCGGAGGCCACGGTGCTGCGGGTGCACCTGCTCGGCGCCGCGGACGGACTGGCGGAGCGCGCGGCGGGGCTGCTCGTGGGCGGACGGCCCGCGCCCGAGCGCCTCATGGGCCTGTTCGACGATGACGGCCTGCGCCGCGAGTGTGTCGCCTTCGGGCGCACGAGCGTCACGGTGGAGCACTGGGACACGCCGGGCCCGCGCAAGCTGCTGGAAGAGGCCCGCTTCCACGCGCTCGCGGAGCGACTGCGGGACACCGCTTCGACACCGGAGGAGCGACACGAGTCGGTGCAGCGACTCGCCGACGAGCGCAGCCCTCGGGTGGTGGAGGCGCTGCTCGGGCTGCTCTCGCGTCAGCCCTCGTTGATGGCGCTGCGCGTGTTGTCCGAGTGGGGCGAGGCGCGCGCCAGGGCCCCCTTGAAAGCGGCCCTGGACGCGGTGCGCCCCGACAATCCCGCGGACCTGTGGACCCTCACCGCCCTGGACCGGCGGCTGGAGGCCTGGGCCCACGTGGAGCGCTAGCGAGCCACCACGCCCTGCGCGATGAGGTCATCCCTCAGACGCGTCAGCACCTTGCCCAGCAGATTCAGCCCACGCCACTTGGACGGGTCCAGGATGCGCGCGTCATCCATGCCCAGCCCCACGCCCCAGATGCGGTCCATGGGACTGGCCTCCACCAGCTCCGTGCCCTGGCTCGCGAGCAGCACCTCCAGCAGCGCGGCGTTCTGCGTGAACTTCGCGCGGTTGCCCTCGTAGATGATGCGCTCGCGCTCCTTCACCCACGTCTCATCCACGAAGCCACGCACCTTGCGGCCCAGCGCCTTCTGCGACTTGGGGGACGCGGACGCCATGATGCGCGCGAGCATCTCTTCATCCGCGAAGAGGCGCGCCTTGCCCGCCATCATGTACTGCTCCATGCAGTTGTAGCGGACCCCCTCCACCACGAACTCACAGGGATGCCACTGCGAGAACGGGGACTCCTGGGTCCAGAAGAAGGTGAACCTGTCCTGCCGCCGCGTGCCTGCCATGCCGAGCCTCCTGGTTCGTGTTGGTTTTACACCAACGCCCAGGGGCCCGGCATCCTGACAGACGCCTCGGGGAGGACTCAGGCGCGCTGGGCGCCGGGCACCTTGGGGCCGAGCACGTCGCGCAGCGCGTCCGTCACGGTCAGCTTGGGCGTCCAGCCCAGCGCGCGCAGCTTGTCGGGCGAGCCGACGAGGCTGGGGATGTCGGAGGGGCGCAGGCGCGCCGGGTCCAACTCGATGCGCGCGTCCACGCCGGCCAGCAGGAGCATCTCCTCCAGCAGGCTGCGGATGGTGCGGCCCTCGCCGGAGCAGATGTTGTACGCCTGCCCGGGCTCGCCCTTGTCGAGCAGCAGCCGGTAGGCCTCCACCACGTCGCGCACGTGCGAGAAGTCCCGCACCGCGTCCAGGTTGCCCGTGCGCAGCACCGGGTCCACCGTCCCCAGTCCGATGGCGCGAATCTGCGAGGCGAACGAGGGCACCACGAAGGTCGGGTCCTGCCCCGCGCCCAGGTGGTTGAAGGGCCGGGCCATCATCACCTCCAGCCCGTAGCTGCGGTGGAACTGCACGCCGGCCAGCTCCGCCGCGGACTTGGAGGCCGCGTAGGGGCTCAGCGGCACCGCGGGCGTGCTCTCGGGCGCGCGCGTGCCCTCCGGCACCGGGCCGTACACCTCTCCGGAGCCCACGAGCACCACGCGCGTCTTCGGCGCGTTCTCGCGCAGCGCCGTCAGGAGATTGACCACCCCCATGGTGTTCACCGCGAACACGCGCGAGGGGTTGTGGTGGCTCTTGGCGACCGAGCTGAAGCCGGCCAGGTGGATGACGCCCTCTGGCCGGGCCTCGGCGACGGCCGCCTTCACGGCGGCCTCGTTGGCCACGTCGAAATGCAGGGCGCTGCTGCTCACACCCTCGCCGCGGGGCCCGTGGGCCTCCACCACCTCATCGCCGCAGGCGCGCAACAGCGCGCACAGATGCCTGCCGACGAACCCATCCGCTCCCGTGACGAGAATGCGCATCTACCGCTGCCCCGCCTTCACGCGCTCCAGGTCCGCGTCCACCATCATCTCCACCAGCTGCTTGAAGCGCACCTTGGGCTCCCAGCCCAGCTCCTTCTTGGCCTTGGCCGGGTCACCGATGAGCAGGTCCACCTCGGCGGGGCGCACGAAGGCCGGGTCGGTGAAGACGTACTTCTCCCAGTCGAGGCCCACGCGCTGGAAGGCAATCTCCACCAGCTCCTTCACCGTGTGCGTCTCGTTGGTGGCGACCACGTAGTCGCTCGGCTTCTCCTGCTGGAGCATCAGCCACATGGCCTCCACGTAGTCACCCGCGAAGCCCCAGTCGCGCTTGGCGTCCAGGTTGCCCATGGGCAGCTTCTCCTGGAGACCGTGCTTGATGCGCGCCACGTTGTAGGTGACCTTGCGCGTGACGAACTCCAGGCCCCGGCGCGGCGACTCGTGGTTGAAGAGGATGCCGCTGACCGCGAACAGGCCGAACGACTCGCGGTAGTTCACCGTGATGTGGTGGCCGTACGCCTTGGCCACGCCGTACGGGCTGCGCGGGTAGAAGGGCGTGTCCTCCGTCTGCGGCACTTCCAGCACCTTGCCGAACATCTCGCTCGAGGACGCCTGGTAGAAGCGCACCTGCGGACGCGTGTGGCGGATGGCCTCCAGCATCTTCGTCACGCCCAGCGCGGTGAACTCACCGGTGAGCACCGGCTGGTTCCAGCTGGTGGGCACGAACGACTGCGCCGCCAGGTTGTAGACCTCGTCCGGCTTGACCAGGTTGAGCAGCGCCGCGAGCGAGAACTGGTCCAGCAAGTCACCTTGATGGAGCTGAATCTTCCCGTGCAGGTGCTGGATGCGCTCGAACTTCTCCTCGGAAGAGCGGCGCACCATTCCGTGCACCTCGTAGCCCTTCGAAAGGAGCAGCTCCGCCAGATAGCTGCCGTCCTGCCCCGTGATGCCGGTAATGAGTGCGCGCTTGGTCGCCATGGTCTTTTTCGCTGTTGGCTGGAAGACGCACTTTGTACTCGACACGGTTGGCCGGAGCCAACCGTTCCCGAAGTCTTCGCACTTGAAAGGCACCCTCCGCGTGCGAAGTTACGGCGGACCCACCTGCCTGGAGCCCGGTCATGCGTCACCCTCTCATCCTCGCCCTGGCGGCGTTCCTCATTGGAGCGGCCGCCTTTGCCCAACCCGTGCGGGTGTCCCCTGTCCGCCAGACGAGCCCCGAGCCCGGCGCCAGCGGGGCGCCCCTGCGCGACGTCGCCATCTGGGTGGGCAGCGCGGACGGGGGCACCGACAGCCTGCTGCTGACGGCGTATGACAATGCCAACTCCGGGCTCTTCACCTTCGGGTTGAATGGTCAACAGGTGGAGTCGGAGTTCGATGGGCCCACGCTGAGCGTCTCCCTGCGTGACGGCTTCCGTCTGGGCAACGACACCCTGTCGCTCGCGGTGACGGCGAACAGTGTCAATGGGTTGTCGGCCTACCGGGTGGATGGGCGGCGCGGGACGAACAAGGTGGAGCGCATCAACACGGCGCCGCTCGTCAACAACAGCACGCAGTTCAACAGCGTGGCGCTCTATCGCAGCCCCTCCTCCGGTCGGTTCTATGTGTTCGCGGGCAACCCCTCCGGCTCGCTCCTGCAGTTCGAGCTGTCCGGTGAGGATGGCGGGATGTCGGCCACGCTGGCGCGCGACGCGCTGGACGTGGGCGGCGCCATCACCGGGCTCGTGGTGGACGAGGAGCTGGGCTACGTCTACGTGGTCCAGTCGGGCGTGGCCATCTGGCGCTACAGCGCGGAGCCCAACGGTGGCACCAGCCGCACCGAGGTGGCTTCGCTGACGGGCACGGGCCGCGACCTGTCGGGCACCGTCAACCGGCTCGCGCTGTACCGCGGCGCCAACGCGCAGGGCTACCTGCTGGCGGCGGACACCAGCGCCAACGCGTTCGGTGTGTTGGATCGCCGCACGTATGCGTTCCTGGGCTCGTTCCAGGTGGTGGCGGGGGATGGAGGAGTCATCGGCGCCGTGGAATCGCCGCTCGCGCTGGCGGTGGCCGCGCAGCCGATGGGCTCCGAGTTCCTCGACGGCCTGTTCGTCGCGCAGGACTCCGAAAACAGCAACCTGCAGAACCTGAAGCTGGTGGGTTGGGACAAGGTCGCCCAGGCCTTCACGCCGCCCTTGCGCATCGACACGCGCCCCTCGCAGGGGGACGGCGGCACGGATGGCGGCTCCGACGCGGGCTCCGACGGAGGTGGAGGTGGGGGCGGTGGGCCCGGGCCGGGCATCCCGGGTGGGGGTGGCTTCCCTGAGCCGGACGACGGGTCGGGTTGCTCGTGCGCCACCGCGTCGGTGCCTGGCAGCGTGGTGCTCGGGCTGCTGGCCCTGGGCCTGTCGGTGCGTCGTCGCCGCGAGCGCTGAAGCGCGGTTGAATCACGGCGCGCGGCGGGGTGAAGTGCGGACGCTCATGCGTTCACCGCGTCCCTTCCTCGTCGCGCTCGCGACCTGTGCCGCCGCCTGCGCCGGCACGCCCGCCACCCCGACGCCCGCCGCGTCCTCGTCCGAGCCGGTGCGGCTCACCCTGGTGGGCCTCAACGACTTCCATGGCAACGTGGAGCCGCACCGCACGCGGCTCTCCGACGGGCGCGTGGTGGAGGAGGGCGGCGCGGCCACCCTCGCCGCGTATGTCGCCCGCCTGCGCGCGGACAATCCGGGCGGCGTGCTGCTGTTGGACGGTGGCGACCTCTTCCAGGGGACGCTGGCCTCCAACCTCACCGAGGGCGCCGTGGTGGTGGACGTCTACAACCACCTG
Organism: Myxococcus fulvus; assembly: GCF_900111765.1. Next base: position 65,338 of record NZ_FOIB01000002.1, on the reverse strand, counting down.
GGCTTCACCGCGGCGGCCATCGGCAACCACGAGTTCGACTACGGCCCGGTGGGTGCCTCTCCCATGGCGTTGACTCCGAGCGAGGACCCGCTCGGCGCACTGAAGGCCCGGGTGAAGCAGGCGCGCTTCCCCATGCTGTCCGCCAACCTCCGTGACGCGGCCACGGGCAAGACGCCCGCGTGGCTCGGCAACGACGGCACGCACCTGCTCACCGTGAAGGGCGTGCGCGTGGGCGTGCTGGGGCTCACCACGGAGTCCACGCCGAGCGTCACCAACCCCGCCAACGTCGGCTCGCTGCGCTTCCTGCCCCTGGCGTCCTCGGCGCTGGAGGCGTCGCGCTCCCTGCGCGCGCGCGGCGCGGACGTGGTGGTGGCGGTGGCGCACGCGGGCGGCCACTGCGCGGACCTGTCGAACCCGCGCGACACGTCGAGCTGTGAGCGCGGCGGCGACGCGGAGATTGTGGACATGCTGGCCGCGCTGCCTCCGGGCACGCTGGACGCGGTGGTCGCCGGGCACACGCACCAGGTGATGGGCCACTTCATCCAGGGCGTGCCCGTCATCGAGACGACGGGGCTGGCGCGCTCGGTGGGCGTGGTGGAGCTGTTCGTGGACCCCGTCCGCCGGCGCGTGGAGCCGTCGCTCACGCGCATCCAGGCCGCGATTCCCCTCTGCTCTCAGGTGGACGCGGTCCATGGGGACTGTGATGGCCGGCAACTGCGCGAGCGCGCCGAGGTGAAGCTGGTGCCATCGAGGTTCCTGGGCGCCGAGGTGCGGCCGGATTCGGACGTGGAAGCGCTGCTGGCGCCCACGCTGGCGGAGGTGGACGCGGCGCAGCGACGGGAGGCGGGCGTGTCGTGCGCGTCGCCGCTGGCCCGGAGCTTCACGGAGGAGGGCGCGCTGGGCAACGTCGTCGCGGACGCGCTGCGCGAGGCGGTGGGCGCGGACGCCGCGGTGATGAACCCCGGTGGCATCCGCGCGGACCTGCCGGGTGGGGTGCTGTCCTTCGGCCACGTCTACCAGGCGCTGCCCTTCGACAACACGGTGGCGGTGCTGACGCTCAGCGGCACGGAGCTGGAGCTCCTCTTGAAGCTGGCGCATGGCGTGGACCGGGGCGCGGTGTTCGCGGTGTCCGGGCTGGAGCTGACGCTGGCTCGCTGCCCGGGGCCGGGGCGGCTCTTGTCCGTCACCCTGGAGGGTGGAAAGCCCCTGGTCGCCGAGAAGCGCTACCGGGTGGCGGTGCCGGACTTCCTCGCGCGGGGTGGGGACGGGGTGGAGGGCGTGACGCGGCCGCTGCCTCCCGAGCGCGCGGAGCTGGCCCCGTTCCAGGGGATGGACCTGCGCGAGGCGTTGATCGCCTACGGGCGCGCCCACGGGGGCGTCCTGCCCACGCCGGCCCTGGGGCGGGTGCGCTACAGCGGTGTCGCGGAGGCGTGTCCCACCGCCTCGCGTTGAGGGAGCCAGGGCTGAAAATTCGCCCGGGGGTTGATCCGCTGGGAGTGAACGGGTCCGTCCAACCCTTGGAAACTTCGATGAAAACGCTCCCGGGCCGAATTTTCGGCCTGGGATCAGTTTTCAACGGAGGGAAGGCACCTTACTCTATGGCTCGCGAGTGCCCGTGCCGAGGTGGCCCCATCAGGGACTGCGTGCGAGGGCCCCCGAGAGCGGGAGGGACTGACATGCTCTACAAAGTGACCCCGATGATGCCGCCGCCGCCGGAGAAGGCGAAGCCGCGTGAACCGGGGCAACCGCAGCCGCGAAAGCGGCGCAAGTCCGCTGTCTACGACGCGGATGGTCACGAGGTCCTCATCTCGTTGATGTGCATCAAGTGCCGCACCCTGAAGCCGTTGGCCCAGTTCGGGCTGCGGAAGATGGCGGACGGTGCCATCCGGAACCAGCCCTGGTGCCGCACGTGCCGCTCGGGCGCGGGGACCAAGAAGCCCAAGGCGGGCAAGGGCGAGGCCGCCGCGCCTTCCGAGCCCGCGCCGGTGCTCCAGGTCGTCGAGCGCGCCGCGCCCAAGGCCGTCGCCGAGCCCGCCTCGGCCGACGCGCTCCCGGCCATTCGGGGCTGATCGCCTCGTCGAGGCTCCAGCGAGGACTCCCACGAGGTCGCGTGCCCCGCACCGACCCGCGAGGGAGTCCTTTCGGCTCGCACGGGGCCCGGTGCCCCGTGGAGCCGTCACTTCGCTCAGGACAACCTGAGTCCCGCGGGCAGCGTGTCGCCGAGCGCGCGGGCCTCGTCCGCCGCCTCCAGCGCCACGACCTCACGCACCATGCGCACCCACGTCTCGGACGCCTTGGCCGCGACGAGCGCCTGGGCCGCGCGCTCGCGCAAGGCGGGGTCCACGTCCCGCGTCCTGTCTCCGGTGAGCCGCGCGAGCTGCGCCGCCGCGAACGGCGCACCGTCGATCTTGCGCAGGTCCAGCTCCAGCAGGAGCGTCAGCCACGCCTCGGCCGTCTCCACGTCCACGACCTTGTGGCTGCTGCCGTAGAGCGGCACCCGCGCGCCCAGTCGCCCCAAGGACCACGCCCACGGGCCACCGGACTTCGCCTCGGCCTTCAGCCGCTCGGCGATCCACCGGCCCACCTCCGCCTTGTCCCCGGGCGACAGGTGCTCCAGCGAGGCCGCGGTGCGCACCATCTCCTCCAGCCCCTCGGGCTGGATGCCCTTGAGCTTCCCGGCGGCGGGCGCGTTGGGCGGCACCTTCCTCGACAGGTGCGGCTGCAGGTAGGCGTAGAGCTTCTGCTGCTGCGCCTCCGTCAGGCCACCGGCGATGCGCCGCCACATCACCCAGAACTCCGTCCACACCGCCTTGTCCGTGTGGTGCTGCACCAGCGCGTCGAACAGGCTGAAGGTCTGCTCCGCGCGCCAGCCGTCCAGCGGATAGCCGAAGCCCGGGCGCAGCGTGAAGCCCGTGAGGCTGTAGAAGACGCGCTCGTGGTCATCGGTGCGGCGGCGCTTGCTCGCGCCCGCGTACAGCGTGCTCCACATCTCGCGCAGCACCGGCACCCGCCACGTCTCGCGCGGCCCCAGCGCCTTCTCCAACGTCCGCCCGAGCTGCTTCACGTCCTTGGGCCCCAACGGCAGCGGCTTGTTCCCGTAGACGCGCTCGATGTTGTCCTTGGCCTCCACGAAGCGCGCGGGCATGGACTCGGTGACGGTGAGCTCGTGTGAGCCCCCCGTGCCGCGCAGCTCGAACTCCAACCTCCAGCGCTCGTCCGCGACGTCGGAGACGCAGTACAGCTCCAGCGTGCCAATCTCCGTCAGCGCCGCCTGCAGGTGCACCGGCACCTCCGCCACCTTGCCCGACGCCCCCTTGAGCAGCGTGTGGATGGGCGGCAGCGACTTCAGGTCCTCCGCCAGGGGCACCAAATCTCCAGGCTTGTCGATGCGGTCGCTCGTCGTCGAGTAGAGCTGGAACTGCACGGGCCTGCCGAGGGTGAGCGTGAAGGGGCGCTCGCCCAGGTCCACCTTCTGTCCCTCCTCGAAGCCGCGAGGGATGAGGCACAGGGCGGGCTGCTCCGCGCTGTCCGCGGGACGCTGCAGGCCCACGTAGTACGCGCGCGCCGCGCCACCGCCGATGCGCAGGCCATGCCCACGCCGCACCAGCCCGTAGTACGCCGCGCCCCGCGCCACCGCGAGCTCCAGGGACTCGTGCCGCAGCAGGGAGATGCGCGGCGCGTCCGGCCACCACCCGGAGACGGCCTCCACCAGCCGCTCCGAAATCCAGGGCGAGTTGAAGACGCCGCCGTTGAGCAGGATGGCGTCGGGGCGGGGGAGGGCGCCTTCAAACGCAGGCGTCTCGCCCAGCGCCGTGAAGCCCGCCGCCGCGTGCTGCGCGAGGAACGCCGCCAGGTGCCGCGTCACCGCCGCGTCCTGCACGTACGGCAGGCCCAGCTCCTGGAGCGCCATGCGCGCGGCCCGGCGAGGCCGCTCCGTGGGCGGCGTGCGCGGGAAGAACCCATCCAGCACCAGCGCGTGGGCCTCCTCGCGAGACAGCTCCGAGGACAACGTGCCGCCCAACAGCCGGCTGCCCTCGCTCACCAGCGACACGCCGTACTTCTCTGGAGGCGCCTTGCCGAGCAGGGCCTCCTTCGCCGTGCGCGCGGCCTGGATGGCCTGCGTCCACTGCGTGGCGGACAGCCGCCGCCCGTCCGAAAAAAGCTTCTCCTCCACGCGCCGGGCCAGCGCCGCGTCCATGTTGTCGCCACCCAGCATCAGGTGGTCGCCCACGGCGAGCCGCCGCAGCATGGGGCCCTCGGGCGACACGCCCGCGTGCACCAGCGTGAAGTCCGTGGTGCCGCCGCCCACGTCCACCACCAGCACCAGCCGGACGTGGGAGAGCGTCTGCTCCAGGTCCGAGCGGTGGCGCGCGGTGTAGTCGTAGAAGGCCGCCTGGGGCTCCTCCAACAACGTGAACTTCTCCAGCCCCGCCTTGCGAGCGGCGCTCACGGTGAGAGCGCGCGCGGCCTCGTCGAACGAGGCGGGGACCGTAATCACCACCTCCTGCTGCGCCAGCGGCGCGTCCGGGTGCGCGAAGTCCCACGCGCGCGCCAGGTGGGTGAGCAACAGCGCGCTGGCGTCCACCGGGGACAGCTTCGCCACGTCGGCCGGCGCGCCCCACGGGAGGATGGGCGCGGAGCGGTCCACGCCCGGGTGACACAGCCAGCTCTTGGCGCTGGCAATCAGCCGGCCCGGCACGCGCGAGCCCTGCCAGCGCGCCAGCTCCCCCACCACCCACGGCCCGCCGTCGTCACCCCAGGGCAGGCGCAGCGACTCGGCGCTCAGCTCGTGGCCCGCGGGCACGTACACGGTGGAGGGAAGCAGCGCGCGCGGCGCCACCTCCCCCTGTCGGACGAGCTGCGAGACGGGGAAGTCCTCCACGGGCGCGCTCGCGCCCCGGGCGGGGTCCACGGACGCCACCGCGCAGTGGGTGGTGCCCAGGTCGATGCCGACGATTCGCATACACCTCCGGTTGCCGGTCGGCGTTCTACTCCTTCATGCGGACGTTGAGCTCCAGCTTCCAACGTCCGTCGCCACCTTTCTCCAGGCACCGCAGCTCCAGCGTCCCCACCTCCGTCACCGCCGCCTGCAGGTTGACGGGCGTCAAGTCGCCGAAGGCCGCGGGCTGTCCGGGCATGGTGGTCTCGATGGGGGCCAGCTCCTCCATCTCCCCCTTCGCCAGCTCGTCCGCCACGTCCTCCACCATCGTGCCGACGCGGTCGTCGCGCCGCATCGAGGAGGAGAAGAAGCGGAAGCTCGTGGGCTCCCCCGTGACGAGCCCGAACTCCTGCGGCGGCACATCCGCCTGCGTGCCCTCCTCCATGCCGAAGGGCGCCACGCACAGCGCCTTCACCGGAGGCTCGAAGCCCGGCACCGCCGGCATCGACGACTCCACGCCCACGTAGTACGCGCGCGCCGTGCCGCCCCGGATGCGCAGGCCGTTCCCCTGCCGCACCCAGCCGTAGTACGCCGCGCCGCGCGCCACCGACAGGTCCAGGTCCGCGCCCTCCAGCTCCTTCGCCGGCTCGCCGCCGTCCGCCCTCAACCACAGGTTGAGCACCTCCATGACGCGCGCCTTGAGCGGCCCGGCCTTGAAGACGCCACCGTTGAAGAGCACCGCCGTCGGGTGCAGGAAGGACTTGTCACCGACGTCCACCGGCGCGTCGTGGCTGGACTTCAGCGCCTGCGCCTGTCGGGTGAGGAAGGCCGCCAGGTGCCGCGACACGCCAGCGTCCTGCGCGTAGGGCAGCGCCATCTGCGCCAGACCCGTGCGCCGCGCCGTGCGAGGCAGCTCCGACAGCGGCGTCACCGGGAAGAAGCCGTCGGTGAGGACCCGGTCCAGCTCCTCGCGCGTCAGCTCCGTGCGCAGCGTGCCGCCGATGAGCGACGAGCCCCGCCCGGGGATGGAGATGGGCACCTTGTCCAGCGAGGTGTCCGCGTACAGCGTCTCCTTCGCCTGCCGGCATCCATGGGTGAGGGCGTTGAACTGCCACGGGTCCAGCTTCTTGCCCTCGGCCCCCAGGCGCTGGTTGAGCGTGTGCGCCAGCGCAAGGTCCATGTTGTCGCCGCCCAGCAGGATGTGGTCGCCCACCGCCACGCGCAAAAGCTCCACCTCGCCGGCCCGGTCCTTCACGGTGATGACGGAGAAGTCGGACGTGCCGCCGCCCACGTCCACCACCAGGATGACCTCGCCGGGCTTCACCTGCTGGCGGAACGTCTCACCCATCGCCTCCAGCCACGCGTACAGCGCGGCCTGCGGCTCCTCCAACAAGGTGAGGTGCTCGATTCCCGCCGCCTTGGCCGCCTCCAGCGTCAGCTCGCGCGCCGCCGCGTCGAACGAGGCGGGCACGGTGACGATGACGTCCTGCCGGGCCAGCTGGTTGCCCTCCTCCTCGCGCCCCTGGGCGAAGGTGGAGTCCCACGCCTCCTTGAGGTGGCGCAGGAACCGGGCGGACGCATCCAGCGGGGACACCCGCTGCACGTCCTCCGGCGCCTGCCAGGGGAGCAGCGGCGAGCGCCGGTCCACGCCCGGGTGCGACAGCCAGCTCTTGGGCGAGGACACCAGTCGCGTGGGCACCTTGGCCCCGTGCGAGCGCGCCAGCTCACCGATGACCGAGGACGCGTCCGGGTTCCACGGCAGCGCGAGGCTCCCTTGAGGGAACTCCTGCGCCGCGGGCAGGTACAAGAAGGAGGGCAGCAGCGGACGGGCCTCGAGGGTGCCGGGCGCCGTCAGTTGCGGGATGGGCAGCATGGACTGCGAGCGGCCCCGAGGCTTGCCGTCCTCGAGGTTGAAGTACGACACCGCCGAGTGGGTGGTGCCGAGGTCGATGCCGATGGAATAGCGGGCCATATCGGGCTTGAACTCCTGGGGGGCTCCCTTTTGTCCGGTCTGCCTGTCCGCCGGGTGACGCTCAGGCGAGCTCGACTTCCGCCGGAGCAAGCACTCGCGGGTCCATGGCGGTGCTCACCGCCGGGAACTTCACTTCCGTCGTCACCCAACCATGGTGGCGCAGCGTCCCGTTGTGGGGCGGGGTGCCCGTCACGTTCCCGGTGAGGCGGATGCGCTGGGCGTCGAAGCCCGCGGGCACCGTCACCGACGCGCCCTCCGACTCGGGCAGCACCGGCTTCACCGTGAAGTACTGGCCGAGCACCTTGCGGCACCCCTCATGGACGGTGCGGCACGCGGCCCCCACCTCGGCGTCCGAGTAGGCGGCCACGTTCTCCTGGAGGAAGTCCACCAGCCGACCCTCCCGCTGCAGCATCGCCAGCAGCGTCAGGGCGCTGGCGTGCTCGCGCTCGGGCGGCAGGGCGGGGGGCGGCGCGGGGGGCTTCACCGCCGGGGGCGGGGTGGCGGGCGCGGCCTCACCGGAGGGGAGCAGGTTCAGCTGTCCGGCGTCGTAGGCCCGGCTGGCCGGAAGAACGGCGCGGGCGAAGTCTCCGGAGACGAGGCAGCGCCAGAAGCAGAGCCAGGCGAGCCAGAACCGCGCGAAGAACGACAGGGAGGCGGACGGGTCAGTCATCGGCTCCGGATAACAAAGCCCGCCTGCTTTGCAATTCGGCAGTTGCTCGAAAAGCCCCAAATGCAAAGGGCCTCACGGTTTCCCGTGAGGCCCTTCGTTTGCTGCATGGTGGAGGTGGACGGGATCGAACCGACGACCTTCGCATTGCGAACGCGACGCTCTCCCAACTGAGCTACACCCCCACAAATGGCCCTGCGTGCTGCGCCTTGGCGTTTTGGGCCGCCGAAGGTGAACGGGCTAGTACCGGACCCCTTCCCTGCTGTCAAGCGCAAGCCTTCGGGTCTCATCCGTGCGATTGACGTGCCGCGCAGCGGATGCCATAAAAACCCCTCTTCTCAGGCGTACCCTTTCCGCCCGGTGTCCCTCCCCCCGGTAATGTCTACCTCCCCTTCGAAGACGTTGAGCCCGGCAGAGCTCGCGAAGCTCGAACACGCGTTCGCTTCCGATCCCTCGTCCGCCGCCTACAAACCTCTAGCCGAAGCGTACCTGAGCATGGGTCGCTTCATGGAGGCGATGGTCGTCTGCAAGAAGGGCGTCAAGGCGCATCCGAACGCCGCCGACCCCCGCTTGTTGCTCGCCCGTGTGTACGCGGAGCAGGGCAAGGACAAGAAGGCCCTGGAAGAGGCGCTCGGCGCGCTCCAGGTCCAGCCCGAGGACAAGGGCGCGCTGCGCATGGCTGGCGCCCTCCAGCTGAAGACGGGCGAAGCCGAGCCCGGCAAGGCGAACCTCCTCAAGGCGTACAGCGTGGACCCGGGAGACCCGGACACCGTCACGCTGCTCCAGCAGCACAAGATCGACCCGCCGCGTCCGGCCGCGCCCCAGGCGCCCGTCGCCGCGCCGCCGGTGCTCTCGCCCACCGCCACGCAGCAGTCCGCCGCGTCGCTGGCCAGCGGCGTCGCCGCCACGGCCGAGCCTGTCGCCGCGCCCACGCCCAAGCCCGCGGCCACGCCGCGCGCGCCCTCGGGCTCCGCGGCCCCGGTGCGCGCCGAGTCCCCCGCGCAGCGTCAGGCCCCCGCCCAGCCCCGTCGCCCTCAGCCGGTGGTGGTGGACGAGGTCGATGACGACGACGAGGACGACTCGCCCCGCGGCCGTCGCAACTCCCCGCAGGGTGGGGGACGCGGCAAGTGGGTGACGTTCGCGCTGCTGGGCGCCCTGGTGCTCTTCATCCCCGGCTACATGATGTACACGCGGCACACGCGCAACGTGGCCCGGGAGCTGAAGAAGCACCTGGAGGCGTCCGCGGAGCTGCTCAAGCGCGACTCCTTCGACAGCTACAAGAAGGCGTGCGAGGCGGCCGACAAGGCGCTGGAGGTGAACTCCGACTCCGGCCTGGCCCATGGCTACCTGTCGTACGCCTACGCCATCCGCTGGGGCGAGCACGGTGGCGGCGACGACGCGCGCCGCCGCGCCGAGGAGCACCTGGCCGCGGGCATGAAGGCGGGCGACGTCAGCTCGCACCTCATCGCGGCCGAGGCGCTCGTGCAGACCTACGGCGGCAAGGGCAAGGAGGCCCTGGGCAAGCTGGAGGAGACGGTGAAGGGCCTGGACGCCCAGGGGCGCTCCAGCTCGCTGCTCTACCTGACGCTCGGCCTCATCCAGATGAACGCCGGTGACCTGGACCGCGGCCGCGACTCGCTGGAGCGCGCCCAGGTGCTCGCGCCGGACGACCCGCGCATCTACTCGGGCCTGGGCGCGGTGTACCGCCGGCTGGGCCAGGACAACACGGCCTGGAAGAACTACGACCTGGCCCTGCGCTACGAGAAGGACCACCCGGAGTCGCTCCTGGGCCGCTCCCTCTTGATGCTCGACCAGGACGCGCCCAACTACCCCCTGGTCCAGTCCATGCTGAAGAAGCTGCTGGACGCCGAGCCCCCGCCGTCGCCCCGTCAGCTCGCCGCCGCGCACCTGGCGCGCTCGCTGTTGGTCAGCCGCGTCTCCGCGTCGCTGCCCAACGAGAAGCCGGACATGCAGCAGAAGCTGGTGGAGGCCACGGGCGTGCCGCTGGACCCGCAGAAGGCGCGCGCGGAGATGCTCAAGAGCGAGGAGACGGGCTTCACGCTCGACAAGCAGAACCCGGACCTGCACCTCATCAAGGGCCGCCGGCTGCTCACCGAGGGCAACTTCGACCAGGCCGCCGAGGAGATCCGCAAGGCCATCCGCGTGGACGGCTCGCGCGCCCAGTTCCACGTCGAGCTGGCCAAGGCCCTCATGGGCAAGCAGGGCGGCGAGAAGGAAGCCGCCGAGGCGCTCCAGACGGCCCTCAAGACGATGGGCGACAGCCCCAAGCTGGTGGTCATGCTGGGCAACGCCTACCGCCGCCAGGGCAAGCTGGATGACGCCCTCAAGCAGTACGAGCGCGCGGTGAAGGACCCCAAGGCGAAGAACCCCGAGGCCCGCCTGGCCATGGGCGCCATCTACCGCGAGCGCTCCGACTGGACGAACGCGCAGACGCAGCTGGAGAAGGCGAGCCAGGAGTTCGTCGGCCAGCCCGAGCGCTCGGCCATTGCCCTCACGGAGCTGGCGCGCGTCTACCAGGGCAAGGGCGACGCGGCGAAGGCGGACGAGACGTACCAGCGCGCCCTCAACGCCGACGAGGCCTTCTCCCCGGCGTACTACTTCTACGCCACGCTGCTCTCCAAGGACTCCAAGCAGGGGCCCAAGGCGAAGATGCTGGCGCAGGAGTACCTCAAGCGCGAGCCGAGCGGCGAGCACGCCACCGCGGCGCGCACCCTCACCGGGGGCTGAGCCAGGGTCTACAAGCGGGGCTGATGCGCGCGGCCAGCAGGGCGCGCACGGCCCCGGGCTCCTGGGTTGATGGCCCCCGCGAGTGGGGCTATGCCCTCGGGTGTTTGCCTTCCCACGCTCTCCAGGACACGAGGACCCGCACCCGAGCCACCCCGTGGCGCTGGGCGGGCGGCCGTTCATGGCCGGCGCGTCGCGGTGACGTGTCCTTGCCCACCCCCCGGTGGTGCCTGTATGGGAGGGCGGTTCCCGCGTCGGCAGCGTCCCTGTCACGCTCTCCCCTGGAGTCCGCTTGAGCGCGCGTGCCGAGTCCGTGTCGACGACCGCGTCCGACCTGATCTCCCTGATGAAGCCCCGGCTCTCCAGCCTGGTCCTCATCACCACGGCCGGCGGCATGTGGCTGGCCCCAGGTCCCCTGTCCACGGGCAATGCCCTGGTGACGCTGCTGGCCACGGCCGGCACGGTGGGCGCGGCCAACGCGCTCAACTGCTACTGGGAGCGCCACAGCGACAAGTTCATGGCGCGCACGCAGAACCGGCCGCTGCCCTCCGGACGCATGGAGCCGGCGGTGGCGCTGTGGTTCGGCATCTCCCTGGCGGCGGTGTCCCTGCCGGCGCTGGCCCTGGGCGCGAATCTCCTGACGGCCGCGCTGGGGCTGGTCGCGCTGCTCAGCTACGTGCTGGCGTACACGCCGCTCAAGGCGCGCACCTCGGCGGCCATGCTGGTGGGCGCCGTCCCCGGCGCGCTGCCCCCGCTGATGGGCTGGACGGCGGTGACGGACCGCATCGACGCGGGCGGCTTCGCGCTCTTTGCCATCCTCTTCCTCTGGCAGATGCCGCACTTCATCGCCATCGCCCTGTTCCGCAAGGAGGAGTACGCGGCGGCGGGCCTCAAGTCCGTGCCGATTGAGCGCGGCGACGAGTCCAGCCGCGCGCAGATCGTCCTCTACCTGGTGGCGCTGGTGCCCATGACGCTGTTGCCCTTCCAGCTCCACATCGCCGGCTCCTGGTACCTGGCGGCCGCGGTGGGCCTGGGGCTGAGCTTCCTGGGAGTGGGGGCGTGGGGGTTCTTCCGCCGGCTGGGGAAGCCCTGGGCGCGCCAGACGTTCATCTTCTCGTTGATCTACCTCACCGGATTGTTCGCGGCGCTGAGCCTGGACCGCGTTCCCCGCGGCTAGGTGCGCGGGGCAGCCGGCGGAAAGTCCGCCCATGCCTGATACCTCGGTTCACACCCCTCCACCCGCGCTGCTCCACCTCGAGGGACTGACCCGACGGTTCAAGGACCGCGTGGCCGTGGACGGCCTCACGCTGTCGGTGCGGTCCGGCGAAATCCTGGGCCTCCTGGGCCCGAACGGCGCCGGCAAGTCCACCACCTTCCAGATCCTGGCGGGCCTGCTCGCGCCCGACGCGGGGCAGGTGCGCTTCGCTGGCCGCGAGCTGTCCCTGAGCGACCCGGCGCTGCGCCGGCAGATGGGCATCATCTTCCAGCGCGGCAGCCTGGATGACCTGCTCACCGCGCGGGAGAACCTGATGCTCGGGGCCCGGCTGTACGGGCTGACGGGCGAGCGGGCCCGGGAGCGTGTGGAGTCCATGCTGGGGCTCATCGGCCTGTTGGACCGGGGCGACGAGCGGGTGGGCACGTGGTCCGGAGGCATGCGCCGCCGGCTGGAGCTGGCGCGGGCGCTGGTGCACCAGCCGCGCGTGGTGCTGATGGACGAGCCCACGCAGGGCCTGGACGAGGCCGCCTTCCGCACCTTCTGGGCGCACCTGAAGCGGCTGCGCGACGCGGAAGGGCTGACGGTGCTGCTCACCACGCACCGGGCCGACGAGGCCGAGGTGTGTGACCGGCTGGCGGTGCTCGACGCGGGGAAGCTCGTGGCATGTGACACGCCGGCGGCGCTGGCCGCGCGCATGGGTGGGGACATCCTCACGGTGGAGGCGCCCGAGCCGGAGACGCTGGCGCGGGAGGTCCGCGAGAAGCTGGGCGTGGACGCGAAGGTGGTGGAGGGGCGGGTGCAGGTGGAGGCGCGGCAGGGCCACGCGCTGGTGCCCCGGTTGGTGGAGTCCTTCCCGGCGGGGCGGATGACGTCCGTCGCGCTGCGCCGCCCCACGTTGGCGGATGTGTTCCTGCAGCTCACCGGGCGCGCGCTGGGCGCCGACGTGCCGGCCGTGGAGGCCGCGCCGAGGAGACGCCGATGAACGCCGAGGTTTCCACCGCGCAGCCGCCCCCCGTGGCCGAGGACGCGCGGGCGCCGGGCGCGCCGGGCACGCTGGCCCTGCAGTGGGCGACGGTGCGGGTGCTGATGGCGCGCGACGTGGTGCGCTTCTTCCGTCAGCCCAGCCGCGTGGTGGGCGCGCTGGCGCAGCCCATCCTGTTCTGGTTCGTCATCGGCTCGGGCTTCGCGGGCTCGTTCCGCGTCGAGGGCGCGCGGGGGCTGGGCTACCAGCAGTTCTTCTTCCCGGGCGTCGTCACCATGGTGCTGTTGTTCAGCGCCATCTTCGCGACAATCACGGTCATCGAGGACCGCCGCGAGGGCTTCCTCCAGGCGGTGCTCGCGGGGCCGGGCTCGCGGCTGGCGGTGGTGCTGGGCAAGGCGCTGGGCTCGTCCGCGATTGCCCTGATGCAGGCGTCCTTGTTCCTGCTGCTGGCACCGCTGGCGGGTGTGAGCGCGGCCACGCTGAACCTGCCGCTGCTCGTATCGGTGATGGTGCTGTCGGCGCTGGCGCTGACGGGCATGGGCATGTCGCTGGCGTGGTGGGTGCGCTCGAGCGCGGGCTACCACGCGGTGATGAGCATCGTGATGCTGCCCATGTGGGTGCTGTCCGGGGCCATGTTTCCGCTCAAGGGCGCGGACACCTGGCTGTCGTGGGTGATGGTGCTCAACCCGATGCGCTTCTCGGTGGAGGGCGTGCGGCGCGCGCTGTACGGCGCCGAGGCGTCGGTGGCGGTGGGCTCGCCCCTGTCCGGCGCGGGGTGGGAGGTGCCGGTGCTGCTGGCGTTCGCGGCGGTATTCGTGGGGCTGGCGGCGGTGAGCGTCAGCCGGCGCGAATAGCGCGGACGGGCCGTTGGACAGGTCCGCGTCCTTTGACTACGAGGGAGCGCGGACGAAGTACCGGTTCACCGAGGAGATTGCACATGACGCTGCGCACGCTCGGCCTGTCGATGCTGGGAGCCGCGGGGCTGTTGGCCCTGCCCGCTTGCAAGAAGGAGGAGGCCCCGGCCACGCCTCCGCCCGCCGCGCCCGCCGAGGCGGCTCGCGCGCCGGAGGAGAAGGCGCCGCACGCGGCCACACCCATCCAGGCGCCGGGACAGACGACGAACGTCGCCGTGGGCAAGGGCGAGGTGAAGGGGACGGTGACCTTCACCGGCACGGCGCCTGTGGCGGCGGACCTGCCGCCGAGCGCGGACCCGGCCTGTGAGGGGCGGGCGTCCAAGGACGAGGCGGTGCTGGTGAAGGACGGCAAGCTGCGCAACGTGCTGGTGCGCGTGCGGGGCGCCGTGCCGGGGGCCTCCACGGTGCCGAGCGAGCCGGTGGTGGTGGACCAGTCGAAGTGCACCTACGTGCCGCGCGTGCAGGGCGCGGTGGCGGGGCAGCCCGTCGTCTTCAAGAACAGCGACGGCACGCTGCACAACGTGCGCGGCGTGGTGGGCACCAAGTCGGCCTTCAACGTGGCCCAGCCTCCCTCGGGCGCGCCGGTGCAGAAGTCCGTGCCCGCCGCGGATGACGTGCTGAAGCTCAAGTGCGACGTGCACCCGTGGATGACCGCGTTCGTGGTGAGCAACCCGAACCCGTTCTTCGCCACCACGGGGGAGGACGGCACCTTCGCGATTCAGGGCCTGCCCGCGGGCACGTACACCCTGGAGGCCTGGCACGAGACGTTCGGCACGAAGAGCGCCGAAGTCACGGTGAAGGACGACGCGCCGGCCACCGTCGCGTTCGCGTTCACCGCCGAGGACGCGTCCGCGAAGAAGTAGGGCTGGCTGGGGCGCCTTCCGCGAAACGGAAGGCCCCTCGCGGCGCGGGCATTGCGCGCGACGCGGTGTCCGCTTCGATGGAAAGGGCTCCTCGCCACGTTCGCGAGGAGGCCCGTGCTCGCGGAAGAGGTTCGTCGCCTCGCTGCGAAGAAACCCGTGCTCGCGGAACAGGCGCATCGCCTCTGCGCAAAGAGGCCTGGGCTCGTTGTCTCGCCGCAGAGCGGCCCGCGCTCGCGGAAGAGGTTCGTCGCCTCGCTGCGAAGAAACCTGTGCTCGCGGAACAGGCGCATCGCCTCTGCGCAATGAGGCCTGGGCGTGTCGCCTCGCCGCAGAGCGGCCCGCGCTCGCGGAAGAGGTTCGTCGCATCGCCGCGAAGAAACCCGTGCTCGCGGAACAGGCGCATCGCCTCTCCGCAATGAGGCCTGGGCGTGTCGCCTCGCCGCAGAGCGGCCGGTGCTCGCGGAATGGGCGCGTCGCCTCGTAACGAGGCGTGTTCCGCGCTCGGGGACGGGTCGCCTCGCCGCGAGGAGGTCTCTGCCGGCAGAAGCGAGCTCGTCGCCATTGCGAGCAGGCCCTCGCTCCGAAGCCCCCGGGCCTCACGCGCCATGAGCGGCGATGCGCCGGAGGAGGCCCGCCTACGCCGCCGGCTGCTCCAGCGAGCCCGGCGGCCCCGCCTTCTTCACCGTGAAGCCCACGCGCGCGCCGCCGCCCTCGCGGTTCTCCGCGAACGTCTCGCCCCCGTGCGCCTTCGCGATGCGCTGCACCAGCGCGAGCCCCAGCCCCAGCGAGCCCGCCTCCCGGGCCTCGCCGCCCCGGTCCTTCCGATAGAAGGGCTGGAAGATGCGCTCCTCCTCACCCTGGAGGAGCCCCGGACCCCGGTCCTCCACGCAGAAGCACATGTCCTCCTCGCGCTCCTCCACCCGCAGCGTGCTCGCGCCGCCGCCGTGCTTGCGCGCGTTGTCCAGCAGGTTGGCCAGCGCGCGCCCCAGCAGCGTCGCGTCACCCACCAGCACCGCCTCCGGCAACTCCGAGTCGAGCAGCTCCGACGGCAGCCCCGCGCGCTCCAGCGCCTGACTCGCCAGCGTGCGCCCATCCAGCACCCGGGGCGTGAGCTGACCGAAGTCCAGCCGCGAGCTCGCGAGCAGCTCGCCCACCAGCGCGTCCAGCTCCACCACCTCGCGGTCCACCTGGTCCAGCGTCTTGGGATTCCCCCCGCCGTCGCGCAACAGCTCCGTCAACACGCGCATCCGCGCCAGCGGCGTGCGCAGCTCGTGCGACACCGCCGCGAGCAGCTCGCGCTGGTCCGCCACCTGCTTCTCGATGCGCCCCGCCATGTCGTTGAAGGCGACCGCCAGCACGGTGAACTCACCCGTCGCGTGGGGGAGGACCTCGGCGCGAGCGTCGAGCCGTCCGGCCCCCAGCGCCTTGGTGGCCTGCACCAGCGCATCCACGGGCTTGGCCAGCCTGCGCGCCATCTTCCCGGAGGCCATCCACAGCATGAGGCACGCGGCGACCAGCGGGAGGATCAACTTCATCTTGTTCTTGGCGCGCTCGCTCCCGTAGCACAGTCGCACCTGTCCCAGCGTGGTGTCTCCGCGCATCACGGGCAGGGACATCTCGGTGCTGTTGCACAGCCCTCCGGCCAGCACGAGCAGCTTGCCCGACGCGTCCTTCAGCTCCACGTCGATGTCCAAATCCCGCGCCACGGACTGCGCCAGCGCCTCCCTGCGCGCGGGCTCGTCCCAGACCTCCTCGAAGCGGTGGCTCGCGAAGTTCTTGAGCCGGACCATCTCCTGCTTCCAGGTGGTGCCTCCGACGATGTTGAACACCAGGCCCACCACCAGGCCCGTCAGCGAGATGGTCAACCCGAACCACATGAACAGGCGCCGGTGCAGCCGGGCCCGCACGAAGTGGCCCAGCCGGCTCATGCGCCAGTGACTCCAGCGCGCCTGATGGTGCCGCCGCCACCGCTCGATGTGCTCGTGCCGGGGATGCTTCCCCCAACCCCCGGGTCGTCGTCCCCATCCGGGGCGCGGGTCCGACGAGGAGTCGTCCGACGAGGAGTCGTCGTTCGCCCACTGGCCACCGGGTCCCTGGGCCCGGGCCTCCTCCACCTCGCGGTGGAGCCAGCGGGAGAACTCCTCGGCCTCCTCGCAGCTCAAGTCCCAGGGGCCGCAGTCGTCGCGGCGCCAGGGGGAGGCGCGCCTGGGCTCGCCCTTGCCACCCTTGTCGTCCCGGCGGCCCATCAGAGGCCCTCTTTGGCGAAGACGTAGCCCACGCCTCGCACCGTCTTGATGAGCCGCGTGCCGATGTCGCCCAGCTTCTGTCTCAAGTGGGAGATGTGCACGTCCACCGTGCGCTCGCCCACCACCGTGTCGCTGCGGCCCGCCTCACCCAGCAGCGCATCCCGGGGGATGACGCGGCCCGCGCGGCGCACCAGCGCCACCAGCAGGTCGAACTCCAGCCCCGTCAGGTCCACCAGCTTGCCCTCCGCGCGCACCTCGCGTCCGGCCACGTCGATGGACAACCCGCCCGCCTCCAGCCGGTCCGCCACCGCCGACGGCTGCGAGCGCCGCAGCACCGCCCTCAAGCGCGCCAGGAGCTCCCGGGGGCTGAAGGGCTTGGGAAGATAGTCGTCCGCGCCCAGCTCCAGCCCCACCACGCGGTCCGTCTCGTCACCCTTCGCGGTGAGCATGACGACGGGGATGCGGCTCTTGGCGCGGATGCGCTTGCACACCTCCAGGCCGTCCATGCCCGGCATCATCACGTCCAGCAGCACCGCGTCGTAGGCACTGGCCTCCAACGCGGCGAGCCCCCGCCCCCCATCCGGGGCATGCGTCACACTGACGCCGTTCTGCCCGAGGTACTGCGCGAGCAGTTCATACATGCGGGTGTCATCGTCGATGAGCAGGACGCGGGTGGACATGGACGGAGTCGATACTAACGCGGCCCGGGCGCTGGAGCCTGGGTCGTGGTGGAGGGCGGCGAGCCGGCGTTCGCGGTGGCGTCCGGAGGGCACTCGGGCCCGTTGGCGGCGGGCGCTCGACGCCCCCAGCGCTCCTGTCCCCTGTCGCCGGGACAGGGGCCGTTGTGGCGGGAGAGGCTCTGGAAGCCGGAGATGAAGCCTCCGATGACTCCCAGGGTGAGGACGACGATGAGGATGCCGCGGCGGGGTCGCATCATGAGCATGGGATTCCTCGATTCTTGGGTGAAAGGGTCTCAGACCATCGGGTGGTCATCGCCTCGCCAGCCCCGGTGCCCGCCGCCGCAGCGGCGCCCGTGCCACCCGGGGCCTCCGCCATGGCCATGGCCCCAGCCGTGCTCGAGCAGGTCCGCCAGCTCGCGGCGCTGGCGCGGGTCCAACGCCTCGTGCACCTGCGACAGCGCGCCCTGGAGCGTCTTGCGCGCGTTGTCCACCGCCACGTCGTGGCGCGCGAAGAGCTCCCGCAGCGCGGCGCCATCGAAGTGCTCCCCCCGCAGCGCGGTGCCAATGGCGGCGCGGCTGGGACGCACCTCGTCACGCAGCTTGTCGAAGGCCTCGGTCAGCTCCTCGGTCGCCTGGACGATGACCTTCTCCTGGCCCGGAGAGGTCTCCAGCCGCTCGAACAGCCAGCGCAGGCGCATCCGCCAGCCGAAGCGGCCCCCCCGACGAGGCCCGTGGTGGCGCCAGCCGCGGCCACCCCGCACGGTGTAGAAGAGGCCGGCCAGACAGGCCGAGCCGAACAGAAATCCGAACATGAAGGTCCTGCTCCTTCCCAGCGGAGCGGGCCGGGATGGCGCGCTTCCGTCTTGGATGGGCAGGAAGGTAGAGGGCGGGTGTGAAGCCAACGCCCGGGGCCCCGTGAAGAAACGTGAAGGGTTTTCGCACCGTCCCGGGATGAAGGGGCGAGTGTGGCCTGTTGACCTCTGGAGCGATTTTCAGCCCCTGGGACTGTCCTCTGGCCGACGACCGCCTGCCCGCTGGGTGGGGGTCGGGTGGACAAAACGGTTCTTGAGGTAGATTGTCGCTTCAGTGTCGGAGCGATGTCCGCCCCGCACTGGCGGTCCGGCTGGTCCCGGGTCGCCGTCTAGCAGAAAGAAGAAGGTCACATGGCATTCGGTACTGTGAAGTGGTTCAACGACGCCAAGGGTTTCGGCTTCATCGCGCAGGACAGCGGTGAGGACGTGTTCTGCCACCACACCGCCATCAACATGGATGGCTTCCGCACCCTGCAGGAGGGGCAGAAGGTGGAGTTCGAAGTGACCCGTGGCCCCAAGGGGTTGCAGGCCCAGAACGTCCGCGCCGCGGGCTAATCGCGTCATCCTGGCCACCCTTGAGTGAGCCCGAGGCCCGGTCTTCCCTAGGGGAGGCTGGGCCTTCGTCTTTGCGGGGTCCGGCCCGCAGGGCAGGCGGGCGTGGACGTGGGGCGCGTCGGGGCTGGAGCCTGGGCTTACCTTCGACGGGAACGCGCGGCGCATCCGCCGCCAGACGCCCGAGGGCGAAGGGGACGCGAGCCATGGGGGATACCAGCGTGAAGAAGGTGGAGAGCCGGCACTCGCCCCGGGGAGAGATGGGGCAGAAGTACCTGGCCTCCGGCGTGCGGCTGTCCATGCGGCTGTGGGAGGACGAGCCGCCAGGGGAGCCCAAGCCCGCCGCGCCGCGTGACTACGAGACGGTGGGCTTCGTGCTGAAGGGCCGCGCGGAGCTGCACCTGGAGGGGCAGCTCATCCTGCTCAACCCCGGCGACTCGTGGCTCGTACCGCGCGGCGCCAGCCACACGTACAAGATTCTGGAGACGTTCTCCGCGGTGGAGGCCACCAGCCCTCCGGCCGCCGTGCACGGCCGCGACGAGGGCGCGGAGCAGAAGCCCGCGAAGGCGTGACGCGGCTCAGGGCCGCGGCGGGGCCTCCTCCTCGAGGGGCACCGCCGCCTCCAACGCCACGTCCTCCGGGGTCGCCCGCGAGGCGTCGCGGCACTGGATGGTGCCCTTCACCCAGTGCCGCCGGTTCACGGGCGAATCCGTGACGACGATGGACGTGCTGGAGCTCTTCCCGATGAAGAGGAGCGGCCCGCCCTGGCTCCCCGTGTCGAAGGACCAGTCGTACTCGCGCCCTGCACAGAGCTCCGCGGCCCGCCGGTGGAAATAGCCCTGCAGCGTGCCCAGGTGCGTCTGCGGATTGCCGCGCACCTCGATCTGGATGACGCCTGGGGCCACCTCCATGTCGTGATAGCCGCCCGAGCCCGTCATCGGCTGGTACGGCGTGACGCAGCCGACGCAGAGCAGCGTCACGCAGGCGGCGAGGGCTTGGCGCGAGAGGGGCATCCTCTATCTATTCGGAAGCAGCCTCGCTTCCTGGTCGTGCACCCCGGGGCCGGAGGTGCTGCTCCAGGAAGGAGAGGATTCGCGCGGAGGTCTCCGCCTCGCTCTTCTTGCTGCTGAAGCCGTGGCCGTCTTCGGGGAGGACGAAGTAGTCGACGGACACGCCGTTCTTCCGCACGGCCTCCACGAGCGCGTCCGTCAGGGCCTTGGGCACACGCGGGTCCTGGGCGCCCTGGATGACGAGCAGCGGCCTGCGAATCTTCTCCGCGTGGAACCGCGGGGAAATCTCCCGCAGCATCGCCGCCTGCGTCTGGGGATTGCCCAACTCCTGGTAGAGCGCCTCGCGCAGCGCCTGCTTGTGGGGCGGCAGCTCCTCCAGCGCGCTCAGCCAGTCGGTGATGCCGAACGCGTCCACGCCCACGGCGAAGACGTCGGGATGGAAGGTCATGGCCGCGAGCACCATGTAACCGCCATAGCTGGGACCCAGGATGGCCACGCGCTCGCCATCCACATAGGGAAGGCCGGCCAGGTACTTCTTCGCCTCGACGCAGTCCTGGAGTGGCGCCTTGCCGTGTTGCTGGTCGTCCGCCGCGAAGAAGGACTTGCCGTAGCCCTCACTGCCCCGGTTGTTGACGGCGAGCACCACGTAGCCGTGGTGCACGAGGAACTGGAAGAAGCTGCTGTAGCCCTTCGCGGACTGTCCACCCGGGCCCCCATGCACGAAGACGATGGCGGGGGCCTGCTGCTTCGCGCTGGCCTGATGGGGCTTGTAGAGCAGCGCGGGAATCTCCAGCCCATCGAAGGACTTGAAGCGCACCGACTCCGACGCGACCAGGACCTTGGCGTCCAATGTCTTTCCCAGCGTGTCCGTCAGCCGGGTGGACTTCCTGGTCGCGAAGTCATGGACATACAGATTGGCGGGCGCGTTGTCCGTGTCGACCAGGAAGGTCATCCGCTTCTCGCCGCGCGACAGCGCCACCTCCGAGATGGTCCCCGAGGGCAGCGCCGGGAGCGCGCGAGGCTTGCCTGTCTTCACGTCATGGACCTGGAGCGTGGTCCTGCCGTCCTCGTTGACGCGGGTGACGCGCAGCGTGCCGCGCTTCGAGAACGCCGTGGAGAGCACGTCCCAGGTGGGCTCCTCCACGCGCTCGCGCTTGCCGGTGACGAGCTCGTGGCGCTCCACGCGCATGAACTCGGAGCCCTCGTTGGTGAGCAGGTACAGCGCGGAGGACGTCGGGTCGAAGGTCGCCGCCTTCCAGGTGGCGTTGCCCGAGTGCGCCGTGAGATGCCGCGTCTTCCGGGTGGCCAGCTCGAACAGGTACACGTCGCTGTCGGACAGCGTCCGCGACTTCTCCAACGCCAACCACTTCCCATCGGGGGAGAGGGCCGCGGGCACGTGCTCGCCGTCACCCTCGTACAGCCGCGTGCGCGCATAGGTCTTCGCGTCGTAACGGTAGATGTCCTGGAAGCGCGCGTCGCGCTCGTTGGTGAGGACGTAGAAGGCCGCGTCGTCGTGGCTCCACCCGAAGAAGGAGGCGCGATGCTTGTCGCCCGGCGTGAGGTCCTGCTCCTGCCCCTCCGCGGTGCGCACGTAGAGGTGGTGCTGCTCGTCGCCTCCCGAGTCCCGGGTGAAGAGCACGCGGTCATCGGTGGGGAAGTAGCCCACGGCGAGGGTGGCGTCCTTCGTGGCGCGGGTGAGCTGCGTGGGCTTGCCCCCCTTCACCGACACGGAGAAGACATTGAAGACGCCCGTCTGGTCCGACGAGTACACCACCCGCTGCTCGTCCGCGGAGAACGACGCGCCGAGCACGGTGGTCGTCTCCATGAACTGCTCGACGCCGTAGCGCTTCGTCGCGGCGGGTCGCCGGACCTCCTCCGGGCGAGGGACGGCCAGCGCGAGGGTGGGCAGGACGGCGAGGATGACAATGGCTTTCATGAGGACCTCGACAGGGCGGGGGCGGCACTGTCCACCGCCCGTCGGGTGCATTCAAGGCGCCACGGTGAAGATGGAGCTGTAGGCCGTGGCGGAGCGGTAGGGGGCCCGATTCTGCGTGGCGAGGGGTGCCTGCTCCACGTCCCAGAAAGGGGCGTCGATAGCGAGCACGCTCACGTAGAAATGAGCGCCGGGCTCCAGCAGGCCGGGCGGCAGGCGCAGCTCCCGGACTGAGCCGGGCACGTTGATGGAGCCCGTGCCCACGAACACTCCGAACATGGGAAAGAACTGACGGACAATCACTCGATAGGCCGTCGCCGTGCCGACGGCGGGCGGGCTCCACGAAACCACGGGATGGACCGAGCCCACCTCGTGCGGCGTGCTGGTCGGCTTCCAGTCGATGCGCAGGGAGCGGGGTGGCGACACCTTCGGAACGATGGGGCCGGAGGCGAGGTCCTCGAGCTTCTCGATGGCGGTATAGCCCCCCAGGATGTTGACGGTGCGTGAGGGATTGCCCGGCATCTGCGCGGCGTAGGCGGTGCTGTAGTTGACCACTCCGACCACGTCCCAATGGGAGGGGTATGGATTGCCGAACCGAAGCTGGGACGCGAAGTCCGAATCACTCCCTCGGGGCATGACCAGTCGGAGCAGATGCAGGGTGTCGCCCATCCACTGCTCCGCGGGGGTGTGGGGCGTGGGATGGAGCTCGAACCAGACGTTGGTCGCGAGCGCGCGAGGGTGGACCTGCGGGACCTGACGCGCGAACTCGGACAGACGCCAGTCGAGCGGGAACTCCTGGAGCGCCAGCGGCTGGAGCTCCGCGTCGATGCTCAGGGGGTTCAGTTCCCAGTCCGGTACGAAGTCGAGCGGCGGTAGGTGCACGGAGCGCTCGACGGCGGAATACCCCACCCGCGTCCCATCCGGCATCCCTCCGGCGATGAACTCACCGAGCTGATGGACATACATCCGGTCCCCGGCGTCCGCCCGGAACACGGGCATGGAGGTCACGTTGTAAGCGAGCAGGAAGGCGTCGTCGGTTTCGATGGAGGTCGCTCCTTCGGGCGTATCGTCGGGGACGAGCAGGTCCCCGACCATGTCCACGTCCGTGGCCACCGCTTGAAGGCTGGAGCCCGGTTGATAGGTCCCCGCCGGGTGCCGCCAGGGAGAGAGGTTGCGCAGGTCGAGCTGCACGGTGACCCAGTCGACTCTCGGGTACTCCGCGTCGGCGCGCCCGATTCGCTGGGTACCGATGTCCACATGGCGGGCGGACGTGAGGATGTCGGCCCGGAGGAGCGAGTCCGTGCGCAGGTAGTACTCCGTCCTGGGCACGCCCTTGAACAGCCACCCGCCGGGAACCGGCGCGCCGGTGAGGTGGGTGAAGGACGTGCCCGTCTGGAAATGGATTTCGGGAGGATTCGCCGACAGGTCCTCCAGGCGCTCGGCGACTCCCACCGAGGTGTGGAAGCGCGTGGTGCTCGTCACCAGCACCTCGTCCTCGGCGAGCGGCGCCCGGGACGAAGACATCTTTGAAACGTCGGACTGCCCGCCATCGCATCCCACCAGCCAGAGGACACACGACGTCCCCAGCAGGACCGACCTGCTCAGCCGCATCATCGAGAACCACCTTCCAGAAAGGTTGGGATTGCCGCGACGGTCCGATAGCACGAGGACGCCAGACGGCCCGGGCGGACCCTTCACGGTGCAAGTATCCTGGGGCGGGCTGAGACTTCTTCGAGCTCCCTACGTTCAACCGCCCCTGGAGGCACGATGCACCCGAAGCGATGTCACCCATGGTTCTCCTCGCGTGCGGTGCTCGGGATGAGCGCCAGCCTCGTGCTCTGCCTCGCGCCGGGCTGCTCGAGCGAGGACGCGCCCGGCGTGGATGTGCCCAACCCGCTGACCAATCCCAAGGACGGTCCTCCGGCCGGCAACCCGAACGCGGAGGCCACCTGCAGCGTCCCTGCGGAGGCGGGGCTCGCGGATGTCTCCAGGCCCACCACCGTCGTCGGCACGGGGACGCCCGCGAGCTGCACGAGCGCCGCCTTCATCGACGCCGTGGCCAAGGGCGGCGTCATCACCTTCGACTGCGGGCCGGAGCCGGTGACGCTCACGCTCGACAGGACGGCGAAGGTCTTCAACGACAAGGGGCCGGACATCGTCATCGACGGCAAGGGATTGGTGACGCTCAGCGGCGCGGGGCGACACCGCATCCTGTACATGAACACCTGTGACAGGAATCAGGTCTGGACGACCTCTCACTGCGACAACCAGGACCACCCCCGGCTGACGCTCCAGAACCTCACCTTCATCGACGCCAGCTCCAAGAGCGAGACGGAGTTCGACGGCGGCGGCGCGGTCTGGGTTCGCGGTGGCCGCGTGAAGGTCATCAACTCCCGCTTCTTCAACAACGCGTGCGCGGATGTCGGGCCCGATGTGGGCGGAGCCGCGCTGCGCGTGTTCGACCAATACAACGACCTGCCCGTGTATGTGGTGAACACGACCTTCGGCGGCAAGGCGGGCTACGGCGGGGTGTGCTCGAACGGCGGCGGCATCAGCAGCATCGGTGTGTCGTGGACGGTCATCAACAGCCTGTTCTCCCACAACCGGGCCATCGGCAATGGCGCCAATCCCTCACGCCCTGGCACGCCCGGTGGGGGAAGCGGCGGCGCCATCTACAACGACGGCAACACGATGACGCTGTCCCTGTGCGGCACGCGCATCGAGCACAACGAGGTCAACGCCCACGGCAGCGCCATCTTCTTCGTCAGCAACGACCACTCGGGGGACATCCGCATCGACCGCTCGGTCATCCAGAACAACCAGGGCGGCTCCTGGTACGTGACGCATCCCCAGATTTCCAACCACTCGGACACGCCCATCACCGTCACGAACTCCACGATTCAGTGACGGGCGGGCCGAGCCGGGGCGCTAATAGACGTAGGGCACCTGCTGGGCCCAGGTGCTCTTTCCGTAGTGTCTGTGCAGGTAGCGGAAGGCGGCCATGGCCTCGGGGGTGTTCTGGGTGCAGCCTCGCCTGCTGGCGCGCACGGCGCGGTACAGGGCGATGGGCGAGCGAGGGTCCTTGGGGTGCTCCTGGGCCCACGCGAGCGCGACCTTCGAGAAATACGCCACGGAGGTCCCCGCCTCGACAAGCTGGCCCCACTCCGCGGCCGCCGTCACGCGCTCCTCTTCACCCACGAAGGAGAACGGTGTCACCGGCGTCGGGGCCGTGCCGCACCACCAGTTGCTCTTCCCGTAGGTGAGGGTGGTGAGGGCGCTGGGCCAGAGGCGGGACGGGTCGCTCTCCAGATGGACCGAGAGCACGGGCAGCCCCATCACGAGCAGCCGTGCCTCGAACATCCGCTCCTCGACGCTCGTCCGTTCGAGCAGCGCGCGCAGCTCGCTCCGGGCGCTGGGCTCCGACTCGGCCAGCGTGGTTGCCATGGCCTGGAGGGTCTCATCGTCGCCCACGATGGCGGCTCGCACGAAGGCGGTCCATCGCAGTTGCCGGCGATGGGCCGGGGGGACCTGCTCGTTGCCTCCCAGCTCGCCCAGGCGACGCGCGGTGAGCGGTGTGTTGAGGATGGCGAGTGCCGCGTAGCTGAAGGCCGCGGGAGGCTCCAGGCCCGGGTCGCCCGGAGAGGGGCGGGTCCACGGAGCTTCCTTGGAGGCGCGCTCCAGGGCGATGCCCAGGAAGGACTCCCAGCTCGTCGCGAGCAGGAGCCGCTCGCGGTGGACGAGGCGGTAAGGCGTGGGGTGCTCATGCACCCGTTCGTGTGGCACCGCGGCCAGTCGCTCGCGTGCCGCGTCCAGCAGTTGCTGCTCCCGCAGCAACCGCACGGTGTGGAGCGCGAGGGTCAGCCCCTGGGGGGCGGAGATGGGGACCCGGGCCGCCGCGACGAGCAACGCGCCCACCTCCGGAGACTCTCCCCGCGCCTTGAGCATCGCGGCGACGAGCCAGGGCACATGGCGGGTCTGCTTCCATCGCGTGAGCGCCAGGTCATAGGCCTCCCGCTTCTGGGCCGCAGTCCAGGGCTCGTCAGGCACCTGCATGACGTCAATCCACTCGAGCATCTCCCGGGTGGACGCGGGGCTCGACGGGCACGCGCGGCGCGGGGCGAACGACAGGTTGAAGTCGCCCAGCTCCGCCGCGAGCGCGGACCCCGTGCCGGGTTCGAGCACGAGCGTCGGCAGCGTGCATGCCCACGCCTCGCGTTGCGTGCGGGAGCGGACCAGGCTGCGCAGGCGCCGGGTCTGCGCGTGGACCTCGCGCAGTCGAGGCTTCGCGAGGACGCGGGTGATGGTCGCGTCCGCTTCGCCGAGGCGGGCGATGAATCGGTCCTGCTCCTCGGGTTGCACGGAGAGCCAGGGGCTGCGCTCCACCAGGGCCTGGCGCACCTGCGTGCGGGCCACGAGGTACGCGGCGCGGGCCCGGTAGGGTGTGTCGCGGTGCCCCTCGATGGCCCGGAACGCGGCGAGGGCCTCGTCGAAGCGGCCGCAATACAGTTGCAGGGCGGCGACCTGGTAGTCTCGCTCGGCCTGACGGCGGGCCTGCACCGACGCCGGGGGCCGCACGGGGTTCCCGGCGTCATCGAGGTCCTTGGCGGACAGCCCGGGGAGGGGACCGCAGGAGCCCGCGAAGACCGCGTTCTGCGCGTCGACCCACTCGAGCACCAGCGCCGGGTGTTTCCGCCACAGCCGGGACAAGGCCCCCAGGGTCTGAGAGGCGCGCTCGAACGCGTCGCCGTGGATGCGACGTTCCTCCTCCGGGATATCGGAGCCGGGGGACGCGAGTCTCGCGGAGTCCAGGCCGAGGGAGTGCAGGGTCTGCTGCTGGGCCTCGTGCCAGGCCTCCCGCTCCTTCGAGACGTCACCTATCTCGAGCTCACCTCGCATGCGCTTCCAGGTGTCCACCACCGCGCGCTGCTCCTGGGGCGTGGTGGGCACCTCCATCATCCAACGCCAGGCATAGGCGAGGTACATGGGGTGGAGTGTCTCCGTCAGCAGCTCCAGGTTCCCCGCGGCGAATCGCTCGAGGGGTGGGTCGGGATGCGAGTGGCCGCTGACCGCGTCGGCCCCGGGTCCACAGGCCTCGGCGGGAGCGGAGGGCCACAGGAGCAGCAGCGACAGGCAGAGCGAGAGCAGGGGCTTCATGGCGTGAGGTCCGTCATGGCCTGGGCGAGTGCTTCCGCCGTCCAGGGCTGGGGGTTGAAGAGGTAGAGCGTGTTCACGCCGGGGGGCGCGCGGTGCCGCTCGTCGAGCGCGAGGCCCACGCTGCGGCCACACGGCGAGGCCCGGCCGCGCGCGAACCGGGCGCGCCACGTCGGCCCCTCGGGGCCCATGCGGAACAATTGGGGGACGACCTCGTCCACGGGGGCCCGCGCCAACCAGCTCCCCTCCACGCACCACGAGGCCAGCCCGGTGATGGACAAGCGGCGCGAGGCGCCCAACAGCTCACGCGTCTGGCGCAGCAGCGCCAGATACGCCGTCTGCTCCGACTCGCGGGCGTCGAAGTCGAGCTGGAGCACGGACACGTCCCGGGCGCGCGCCAGGTCGACCAGGCGCTGGGCCACCGCGCGCAGCTGGGACGGCGAGTAGTGCGCCAGCGAGGCGCCGTCGCGCATCTCCAGACGGATGGTGCCGCGAGGACGCATGCCGGCCGGAAGCCGGAGGGGCTGCTGGCGCGAGTAGGTGTGCCAGCGCGACGCACGCAGCTCGAGTGTCGCCAGCAGGACGGAGACCTCGACGGCGGGGTCCGTGAGGAAGCTCAGGTCCTCGGGGCGCTCCCACGCCCACAGGACGACGCGGGGGGCGAGGGGAGGCGGCGACGGGTGGGGACACGACACCACCAGACCCAGGAGCAGGGTGGCGAGACTGCCACGGCGTGGCATTGAGGCCTCGGGAGGGATGGGGGAATGACGGGCAGGCGCGGCCGTGGGACCGCGTCCCTGTCATGGAGAGCAATACCAATGCCAGCCGGGGAGGACTATCGCTCACACCGGCGGACGCTTGATGATGGCGCCATGCCCATGCGCCTGGAACGCCGCGTCACTTTGCTGTTCGCCTTGTCCCTGCTGGTGCCAGGGATGGCGGTCGCGGCGGGCAGCGCGCCGGTGACGCTCCGCTGGAAGGTGCCACCGTCGTCGCTCGGCTATGTGTACACGGCGGAGAGCATGTCCCCGAAGTCGAGCACCATGAAGGTGGACATCTCCGGCGTCCGGCTGCGAGGTGAGCCCGCCGGCAAGCGCAAGAAGCTGTTCGAGATGGCGCAGCCGACCCAGTCCGCCTTGGCGCTCGTGCTGTCCCCGAAGCCCTCGGGTGACGTGGCCGCGCGGGTGGTGGTGACGAAGATGGAGATTCCCAAGACGAAGCGCGCGTCGAAGGAGGCCAAGGAGCTGGCCCGACAGCTGAAGGCCATGGAGGGCAGCGTGCAGATTCGAGCCACCCTCACGCCGTCGGGGCTGGTCACCAGCGACTTGAAGCGCGAGCACCGCAACCTGGTGGCCTTCATGGTGGAGCTGCCGTCGCGCCCGGTGTCCGTGGGGGACGTGTGGACCCACAGCGCCGACCTGGTCGACATGGGGAAGAACTGGAACGGCGAGAGCGACACCATCAACCGCGTGGAGCTGGTGTCCCTGGAGCGCGAGGCCGAGGGCACCACGGTGGCCGTCATCGACTTCACCGTCGCGGAGCGCCACGCCGGCCGCTACGAGAACCCCGCGCTGGCCAAGCCCATCCCCGCCACCATGGAGATGTCCTATGTGGGGCGCGGCGAGTTCCTCGTCGAGGAGGGGCGCTGGCGCCGCGTCGCGGGGGAGATGGCCACCATCGCCAAGGGCGTGGTCTCCGTGGACTCCGCGCAGCGCTTCGTCATGGTTCCGCTGGAGCCCATCCCGGCGGAAGTCCTCTCGGCCAAATAGCGCGCTGCTCGCGGCCGACCGGGTCATTTGAAACTGCGGGTGATGGCACCAGCCAGGTGTCACGCCTCACCCGTGTTTCATTGTTGATACCTGAGTTACGGTAAGCAGCCCTCCCATGTCTTGATTCCCCCACGGATACCCCGGTCTCGGGAGGGCCGAGGTGTATCAGGAGTGGCTCTCTTGAAAAGGCAGACAGTGGCAGTAGAGCTCCCAGGTTTGCGCTGGTGTCGGGCAGCCTTGTTGGCATTGGGGATGGGCTGCGGTGAGACGCTGCCCG
This sequence comes from Myxococcus fulvus, assembly GCF_900111765.1. The sequence continues at coordinate 36,670 of NZ_FOIB01000002.1, read as the reverse complement.
TCGACGAGTCGGAGTCGCGGACGCAGCGCGGCTCGCTCGCGGGCGGGCAGACGGTGACGCGGGTCGCGGCGGGGGCGTACCACTCGCTCGCGTTGCGGGATGACGGCGTGGTGTGGGCGTGGGGACAGAACGCGGAGGGGCAACTGGGGCGGGGCCAGTCCAGCGCCGCGCCGCAGCCCACGCCGTTGCCCCTGACGCTCCCGACGCCGGTGCAGGCCATCGCGGCGGGCGCGGGCCACTCGCTGGCGTTGGATGAGCTGGGCCGGGTCTGGGCCTGGGGTCGCAACAACCGCGGACAGGTGGGCAGCGCGCAGACGGGCGCTCCCGTACTGACGCCGGTCCAGGTGCCGTTGACCGGGCGCTTCGTCGCCATCGCCGCGCGGGCGGACTACTCGCTCGCGGTGGACGAGCAGGGCGCGCTGTGGGCCTGGGGGCAGAATGTGGACGGTGAGCTGGGGCAGCGCACCGCGGACACGCTGGCGCATCCCACGCCCGTGAAGGTGGTGCTCCCGCAGCTCGCCGCGAACGACCCGTACCTGCCAGTGGCCGGCGGGCCGGTGGACCCGCAGGACGTGTACCGGATTGCCTCCGTCGCGGCGGGTGGTCATCACGTGCTGGCCCTGACGCGCACCGGACGCATCTGGGCCTGGGGACGCAATGACGCGGCCCAGGTGGGCACGGGCCATGAGAGCGCGACGCCAGTCCTGGTCCCCACGCTCATCCGCAACGTCCCCCTCGTGAAGGCCGTGGCGGCGGGTGAGGCGCACTCGCTCTTCTACGACAATGAGTGGAACGGCAACGTGTGGAGCTGGGGGTTGAACACCTCGGGACAGGTGGGGCGTGACTACGTGGTGCAGCAGCCGCCGCTGGCGCGTCAGTTCGCGCGCGGTCCGTTGCCCGTGGGGAACTGGACCTTCGCGGGAGGAGGCATCGCCGCGGGAGATGACTTCTCGGTCTTCATCCGAGGCGAGCCCAAGGGCAGGTTGGTCAACTGGGGTGCCAACAGCCACGGCCAGTTGGGGGACACGAGCCTGGTGATGAGGCCCCAGCCCGTCGACGCATTCCGCTGGGACTCGGTTCATGGGGTCCACCGTCACGTCGACGATGTGGCCCAGGTCGCCGGAGGTGCTCGTCACGGCCTGTCCGCTCACGTGGAGCAGTGGGAGTACACGGGCTGTCCCGTCGTCTGGGCCTGGGGGGACAATGGCCAGGGGCAGCTCGGCACGGGGAACCTGTCACCACCGCACTCCACCGTCGTGCAGCCGGGCTTGCCGCTGCGGCGCTTCTACCTGGACGCGGATGGGGACGGCTTCGGCAACCCGAACCAGGTCCAGCAGGACTGCGCGGAGCGGCGCCCCGGCTACGTGGACGTCGGGCTGGATTGTGACGACAGCCGCGCGGCCATCTCGCCCTCGGCGGTGGAGGTGTGCGACGGCATCGACAACGACTGCGACGGCCAGACGGACGAGAACGGGTGCGCGTACTGGTACCGCGACCAGGACGGCGACGGGTATGGCAATCCGAGCGTCTACGTCCGCTCGGGTGTTCAGCCCTCCGGCTACGTGAGCGATGGCAGTGACTGCGATGACTCCAATGCGGGCATCGGTGAGCCCTCGCTCTGGTACCTCGACCAGGACGGCGACGGCTTCGGACGGAGCAGCCCCTCGCAGTACGCCTGCACCCGCCCCGCGGGGTACGCGTCGTCGGGGGATGACTGCAACGACAACTCCGCCCAGGTCCATCCCTATCGGACGGAGGTGTGCGACGGCCTCGACAACAACTGCAATGGTCAGACGGATGAAGGGGCGGGGTCCACGACCTACTACCGCGACGCGGACGGCGATGGGTATGGGAACCCCAACAACTCGACCCGGGCTTGCTCGCGTCCCTCCGGTTACGTGTCCAACGCGAGCGACTGCGACGACACCCGCGCCAGCGTGACGACGGGGCGCGACTACTTCCGCGACCTGGATGGCGACGGCTATGGCCATCCCATCCTTTCGGTCATCGCCTGCACCCAGCCCGCCGGCTACGTCACCAACGCGGGGGACTGCGACGACAACACCGCCATGGCCCACCCGGGGCGCGCGGAGGTGTGTGATGGCATCGACAACAACTGCAACTTCCAGACGGATGAGGGGCTGCGCTCCACCTACTACCGCGACGCGGATGGTGACGGCTGGGGCAACGGACAGTCGCCCGCGCTCGCCTGTTCACGTCCCGCGGGCTACGTGGTGAACGCCAGCGACTGCAACGACTCCAACCCGAGCATCGGCGAGCCCACCGTCTGGTACCTGGACCAGGACGGGGACGGCTACGGGCACGGAGGCCACTGGCAGTACGCGTGCAACCGTCCGGGGGGCTACACGAGCAACGGCATCGACTGCCACGATGGCAACGCGTCCATCAACCCGGGACAGGCGGAGTCCTGCTGGGACACCATCGACAACAACTGTGATGGCTACGTCGCCCCATACTGCGGCGGGCCGACGAACCCCAACCCGTGCAATGGCGACCCCTTATGCCATGAGCCCTGAGTGAGACCGCCCGCCGGGCATCCCGTGTCGTGGGATGCCCGGCGGTGCTTCAGTGCCGCGCGCTACGGGGTGACGATGAGCCCGGTGACGCGGGTGTTGTTGTCCTCACGCAGCTCGACCACTGACTCGCTGGCGTCGGCGTAGGCGCCCAGGTGGTAGGCGCCGGCCAGTCCCATCGCGCTGGGCGGGAGGGTGGCCGACACGGTCAGCGGCTGGGTGCTGCAGCTGTTCGGGTTCAGCGAGTTGAGGTTCGCGACCCCGAGGAGGAACTGGTCCGGCGCGGGCTGCACCGAATCCGGGGTGAGCACCGTGCCGAGCGAGGTGTAGAGGTACACGCTGCTCGGGTCGCTGGCTTGGGTGCCCTGGTTGCAGACCGTCACCGTGGCGGAGAAGGAGGTCCCCATCCGGACGAAGGAGGGCCCCGTCAGCGCGGTGACCACCAGGTCCGCCTTGTTGCCGACGCCGACGAGCCCCTTGATGAAGCTGTTGTTGTCCTCGCGCAGCTCCTGGACGTACGCGTCCTCGTCGACGATGGCGCCCACGTAGTAGGCACCCTCGACGTTGTAGGCGTCCGGCGGCAGTTGGGGATGGAGGGAGGCGGGGACCGTCGTGCAGGCACCTGCCATCAGGTTCGGGACGGAGACGAAGCCCAGCGGGGACTGGCGCATCGGAGCATAGGGCGGCGAGTTGGGCCCCATGGCCGTCAGCGCGTCATCCATGGACAGGTACAGCCGCACCTGCGTCGACGAGCTGTCCTGCGTGCCCTGGTTGCACACCGTCACCGTGCCCGTCGCGGGCTGAGGAGGAGAAGGCCAGCCGGTGTAGAGGCTGGGCGGCACGCTCATGTCGGTGATGACGAGGTCCGGCCTGTCGCCGATGCCGACGAGGCCGTGGATGAAGGCGTTGTTGTCCTCGCGCAGCTCCTGGACGTTCTCGTACTCGTCGACGATGGCGCCGATGAAGTACGCGCCCTCATTGCCCTGCGCGTCCGGAGGCCGGTTGGGCCAGATGTCGGTGGAGACGGTGACGCATTGGGTGGGGTAGAGGTGGGGTACCCAGGCGTTGCCGGCCTGCGTCTGGTCGGTGACGGGGTAGGGCGGCATGCTGGGGCCCATGGCGGTCAGCTTGTCGTCCATGGAGATGTAGAGCCGGACCTCCGTGGAGTCGCTGTAGTCGGTGCCCTGGTTGCAGACGGTGACCTTCGCCTTCGGCGACTGCGAGGAGGGGTAGCTGCTGGTGCGCAGGCTGGGCGGCACCTCCATGTGGGTGATGACGAGGTCTGCCTGGAGTCCGAAGCCGACGAGGCCGTGGATGAAGGCGTTGTTGTCCTCGCGCAGCTCCAGCTCGTTGTCCTGCTCATCGACGATGCCGCCGACGTAGTACGCCCCCTCGAGGCCCTGGGCCAACGGAGGCAGGGTGAACGCGAGCGGGGTGGACACGGTGGCGCAGCGTCCGGGGTAGAGCGAGGGCACGGAGACGAAGCCCAGCGGGGACTGGTCCATCGGGGGATGGGGCGGCGGGTTGGGACCCATGGCGGTCAGCACGTCGTCCATGGAGAGATAGAGCTGCACCTGCGTCGACGTGCTGGGCTGAGTGCCCTGGTTGCACACCGTCACCGAGGCCTTCGGCTGCTGCGACGAAGGGTATCCGCTGTTGCCGCGGAGGCTCGGCGGCACCACCATGTGGGTGATGACGAGGTCGGGCCTGGTGCCGACGCCGACGAGGCCCTCGATGAACGCGTTGTTGTCCTCGCGCAGCTCCTGGACGTTCGCGTCCTCGTCGACGATGGCGCCGACGTAGTAGGCACCATGGTTGCCCTGCGCGTCCGGAGGCAGTTGGGGCGTGAGCTGGGTGGACACCGTCATGCAGCGCCCGGCGAAGAGCGAGGGCACGGGGACGAAGCCCAGCGGGGACTGGTCCATCGGGGGATTGGGCCCCATGGCCGTCAGCGCGTCATCCATGGACAGGTACAGCCGCACCTGCGTCGACGAGCTGTCCTGCGTGCCCTGGTTGCACACCGTCACCGTGCCCGTCACGGGCTGCGAAGGCGGGGGCCAGCCGGTGTTGAGGCTGGGCGGCACGTTCATGTCGGTGATGACGAGGTCCGGCTTGTCGCCGATGCCGACCAGGCCGTGGATGAACGTGTTGTTGTCCTCGCGCGTCTCCGAGACGTTCTCGTACTCGTCGACGATGGCGCCGAAGTAGTAGGCCCCCTGGAGGCCATTCGCGTCCGGGGGCAGGTTGGGCCAGATGTCGGTGGAGACGGTGGCGCACTGGGTGGGGTAGAGGTGCGGCACCCAGGCGTTGCCGGCCTGCGCCTGGTCGGTGACGGGAACGGGCGGCGCGCTGGGCCCGCCGGGCGTCAGCACGTCATCCATGGAGACGTAGAGCCGGACCTCCGTGGAGTCGCTGTAGTCGGTGCCCTGGTTGCAGACGGTGACCTTCGCCTTCGGCGCCTGCGCGTAGGGGTAGTTGGTGGCGCGGAAGCTCGGCGGGACCACCATGTGGGTGATGACCAGGTCCGGTCCGGTCACCAGGGAGCCCGTCTTGGCGCCCAGGTGGGTCGCTGGTGACGCCCCGTCACCGCTGGAACAGCCGGTGCTCCCTGTGACCATCAAACCCAGCATCAGCAGACCGCTGCTGGCTGTCGTTCTCCATGCTGCCCTCTTCATGTCGTCTCCCTTTGCCGCGACGGATGGGGTGCCCCGAGGCCTTCCTGGGCGTGCCTCCCATTACGTGCACGGCGTCTAAGGTGAAAAGACAGAAAATCATGGAGAACCGGTCAGGTGCCAGGACCCGCTAAAAGTCGCGAACCGAGTCCATCACCGTCACGAGCGCGTTGCGGTCCAGGGGGACGACGGAGGCGTTGCCCGCGGCCCGCAGCTTCTCGTCCACGGCGTCGAAGATGCCCATCAGCGCGTCGTGGATGTGCTCGCGCTCCACGGTGAAGATGAAGGCGCCGCGGGCATCCAGCTTGTTGAAGCCCTCGGTGTAGTCCCTGACGACAGGGGTGAGCGCGGAGACGAGCGCGGACGGTGAGCCGCCGTGCTCGGTGGTGGCCGCGAGCGCGGCCGAGCGCGCCTGGCGATACAGCGCCGCCGCCTTCTTCGCCTTGGCCGGGGGGATGTTGTCCTCGCCGTCCCAGTGGCGGAAGGGATTGTCCAGGTTCTCCGCCAGCCACTCGGGCTTGCGCGGCTGTCGCACCGACACATCCACGCCCCGCTGGGCGGCGGCCTTGTAACCCTTCTTCACGCTGGCGGCGACGTCGGCGGGCAGGCTCGTGAGCCACAGCCGCCCCAGGTCGGGGAAGCGCTCCGGTCCGGGGAACTCCTCGGGTGACATGCCGAACACCTCGTTGAACATGAGCACGCAAAGCCCGGTGAGCGCGCCCAGCTCCGCCGTGTTGCGCAGGTTGCCCGGAGCGCCTGAGGCCCGCAGCTCCGTCAGCTTGGGGAAGCGGCGGACGATGCGCGCGGCATCCAGCTCCCGGAACGAGTGCACGTGCAGCTCGTCCAGCGCGTCCAGCCCGGACCAGGCCCAGGCGGTGTCCTTCGTGTGCAGGTGCAGCCAGCGCCCGTCCGCCTCGGCGTGGATCCTCAGCCCGGGCGAGGCCTCTCCCAGCAGCGACAGCGTCTCCAGCTCGTCGTTGAGATACACCTCCTCGACCCCCGTGACGTCGAGCCCGAATCGGGTCAGCCGCGCCCCGCGCACGTCCACCACGCGCTGGCCGTGGTTCGTCACGTGGGACTCATAGACGAAGGGCCTGCGCCGGATGAACTCGAACAACCCTGGGACAGGTGCATCCGCGTTGACCGACGTCAGGATGGGCAGCGCCTCGAACACCGCCAGGTCGGAGACGGCAGAGAGCCGATCCGTGTCGAGCCGCTGGGTCGTGCGGCGCAGCTCCAAGCCGCCCAGCGTCACCAGCTCGCTGCGGTCCTCCTGGGCGACCGTCTGTTTGAAGAGGTCCCGGGTGGCCTGGGGAATGGTCTCCCACCGGCGCTGGCTGAAGACGGTGCTCCCCGAAGGCCACTGGCTGTAGCTGACGCTCTTCTCGGTGAGGAGCGGCGGCCGGTTGCCCACGTGGACGTAGCCATGCGGCACGTCGATGGGCACCCAGACGTGGACGTGGTGCTCCTTCCAGAAGAAGAAGTTGAAGACGATGGGCTTCATCGCCGCCACCGCCGCAGCGTCCGGGAGCTCGGGCCCCACCCAATCCAGGGACAGCACACAGGCCAGCTCGTCCTTCCCCTCCTGCTTCAACGCGGTGACTTGCATCGCGGTGTAGGCCGCGAGCCGAGGGGTGTAGACGACGAAGATGTCTCCAACGGTGGGCTTCATGTGCGAGCGAATCCGAGGACAGGGTGGAGTGGCCCCAGTGTAGGTCGCGCCCTCGCTTGAAACAGTCCGCTCGCACACGCTTCACCCGTGTTTCACGGCCCTCTCCGGGTAGACGGGGCGGACCCGGACTCGATATCGTTGTTACTGCAACTTCGACACAGTTCTCACGACAAGGGGCCCTGGATGACGCTGTCTCGTTGGGTGATTGGATTCTCCGCGTTGCTGCTCGGCGCTTGTGGTGGACCGGCGGAGATGGAGGAGGGTGTTGCTCCGGAGACCACGGCCGCGGTGGAGCAGCGCTCCGAGCAGCCGGGTGGGGGGCGCCAGGGTTTCCACCGGACGTACTACTACGACGCCGCCCGGACGCGCTGGGCGGGCGCGGTGCACGGGGACTGCCAGGGCTACATCACCCAGTCCGGTGTGGTGACGCAGTACTCCCACGAGTACGCCTTCCTCTGCGAGTGAGCGGGCACGGCTCCGCCCTCAGGGCCGCGAGGCTCTGGGGGCGGGTCCTCGACGTCGTGGTGCCTCGGAAAACTGAGAGGGGGCGGCGGGGGTCGTGGATTTCCAAGTGGCCGGACACGGGGCGATGTGACGTTCGTGTTGCGCTCCGGACGTGGGCGGCGGCTTCCGGCCGGAGTTCGTTGCTGGCGTCTGTCTTGCTTCCGCGACGCGCATGACGTCGAGCAAGAGTCTCTCGAGGGTGCAGGGCAGGGTTGTTCCGGGATGGACGTGGCTCGTGGCGGTGGTGCTCCTGGCCGGCTGTCGAGGGCCCGAGGGCGAGCCGTCCCCGTCCTCCCACGCCCCCCTGTCGTTGAAGGGCGACCAGGCCCTGGGGCCTGAGTGCGAGGGTGTCGAGCTCACCTGCCCGGAGGGTTACTCCTGTGCCTGGTTCGACCTGGGCGCGGGCCGGGAGATCCGCTGCGTCCAGTCCCCGGCCATCTGCGACCTGTTCACGTGCAGCTCCGGCGAGTGCATGGTGCTGGAGAGCCACCCGCTCCAGATTCGCTGCAGCGGCTCCTGACCACGGCCCGCGCTACGTACAATGCGCGGACGACAGGAGCGGACATGCTGGAGCTGCAGGAGCAGTTCATCGAAGCGCTGTTGGAGTCCGTCCCCGAGCCCTGGGAGCGCGTCGAGGTGCACTACGAGCGCTACGCGTGGGGTGGGGAGACGTCCGAGAAATACATCGCCAATCGCTTCCTGCACGAGCAGCGAACCGATGTGGACCTGACGCTGGAGGCGCTGGAGACGCTGCAAACCTTGCAGGAGCACACCCCGGCGGGGCAGCGCGAGGCGTGGACCTGGCTCCTCTTCCGACTCGACGCGGAGGGCAGGTACCACTTCGACTATCGCTACGGAGTGCCGCCCCTGGTGGCCAAGGAGATGGCGGCGCAGTGAGACGGGCCTCCTCGCTCAGCTCGGGGCGGGGAGGTCATCCTCCTGGAGCAGCAGTCGAGGTGCCCGGGGCAGGGCACGGGCCTTCGCGAGGAGCTCTGTGCGGCTGCGCGCGCCCAGCCGCTTGTGGAGGGCCTTGCTGTAGTCATGCACCGTCGAGGGGCTGAGCCCCAGCCGCTCGGCCACCTCCTTCTCGCCGTGGCCCGCCTGGAACAGCGCCAGGACCTGCTGGAGCCGCCTGGGGAGCCGCAAGGCCTGGGCGCTCCGCCACAGGAGCCCCAGCTCTCCGTGGAGCAGGTGGATGAGCTGGCGTTCCCGCGCGTCGAACGGGCCGCGGGAGGACTCCCTGAACAGGAAGACGAAGTGCATGGCCCGGTGCTCGGGGACGTGGAGCGCCGACAGCAGATAGTGATTGAGCCGGGCGGGGCGGTAGTGCTCGTTGAAGATGGTGGAGGAATACCAGCTCCGGTCGCTCGCGAGCTCCTGCCGGGGCGCCGTGAAGGTGCCCACGCCGAGCTGCGCGATTCTCGCGTCGGAAGGGTCCAGCGCGGCATCCTGACGCTCACACACCTGCATCCAGGCGCGGCGGTCGGACGCGGTGGCCCAGCCCAGGTCCACGCTGCCCTGATGCCGTGACGCATCGAGGAGTCCCGCTTCCGGAGTCTCGGCCGCCATGCCGACCTGGGCGCCCACCAGCGCGCTCATCCCGGTGACCAGGTGGCGCCGCCACGCCAGCGTGTCGTGACTCAACTGCCCGAGCTCCTCGAGCAGACGAAAGGCATTGCGTGCGTCGCGCCAGGTGACGAGGTCCGACATGCTCCCGAGGCTATCCCCTGTTCAGGGGAATGGTCATCCCAGAGGCAAAACCTATCCTGCGTGGACCCGAGGCGCCTTGCCTCCGAAGGGGTGCGAGCTGCTTCTTGGTTTCTCGATATTCGTCAGAGCTCGCGCGGGAGGGGGCCCCTGCGCTGACAAATCGCCTCGTGGGTATCTGTCCTTGTCACATCCATTCCAGGAGTGTCTCGTGCATCTGGTTCGTTGGAGTCTTTGTGTCATGGCCGTGTGGGTCGCGGGATGTGGGAGCGTCGAGGACGCTCCCGAGGCCGTGGGCCCGTCGGAGCTCGTGGAGGAGCAGGGGGCGGAGCTTCGGGCCTGCTCGACGTGGCTCGATTGCCGCTCGAGCTGCGTCTGCAGCAATGGCGTCTGCGCGCCGGGTGGCATCGGTCCGCCCCCGCCCGCGGGCTACTGTGACGTGGCGCCGGTGCGGGCCTGCAGCACGGGAGCGGAATGCGCGACGGGCTGTTCCTGCTCGAACAACGTCTGCACGCCGGGTGGCTTCAGCCCTCCCCCCAACTGCCTGCTCGCGCCGCCGGATGCGTACGAGAGCGACAACTCCCACACCTCGGCCTCGTCCTACGTGGGGACGCCGCAGCTCGGGCACACGTTCCACCGGGCGGGGGACGCGGACTGGGTGCTCGGGGCCACGAACATCCACCAGTTGATGACGGTGGAGGTCTACAACCTGCGCAACACCGGCCCGCTCCGCGTGGACGTGTATGCCTATGACTATCCCACCCGCACCCTGGGCGCCTTGCTGACCAGCACCACGACGACGGTCTGCTCCGACTTCACGCCCACCTGCTGGCTGTTCCGGACCTCGGTCAACGTGGCGCCGGGCGTCTACGCCGTGAAGGTCACCGACACGCGCAACACCCCCGCCGGCTCCGACTGGCGTCCCACGCCGACGTATGACTTGAAGATGTACTGAGGGGTGCTGTCAGGGGCTCCGTCCGCGCGTGGAGGAACTCCCTGAGGGGAAATGAGGGACCGTGACGTTCCTCCCGGAAGGCCGCCTCCGTCACATGGCGGCCTTCCGGGAGGCTCTCACATGACGCCGTCACTTCGCGCCCTTCTGTCCGCCTGTCTCTTGCTGTCGTCGCCGGGCCTCTCCGGCTGTGATGACGACTCCGAAGCGAGCCCATCCGCGGACGCCGGCACACCCGACGCCGGCTGGGATGGCACCTACACCGAACTCGAGGAGCAGGGTGACTTCCAGGACCCGGGACCCTATGCCCCGTGCACCTTCGATACCCAGGACGCGGGGGGCTCGGCCTGCCTGGAGCTGTCGCGCTTCGACCTCTCCGGCTGCGACGTGGGCACGCTCACCGACGTCGAGCCCGGGTCCATCTACATCCTGCCGAACCGGGACGGGCGGCACGTGCCGGACGGGGGCTACAGACTGACCGACGTCGGGGGCGTCCGGTTCACCGAGGATGGCGGCACCATGTTCTTCCAGCCCCTGGCCGTGAAGGACACGGGCCCCGGGCGCTTCCACCTCCAAGGTGTCCCGGCCAGCGGTGCCGCCACCATCACCTACCTGGGCTGCGAGCAGAAGTCGCCCGACCTCATCACCGGCTGCTTCGCCTACTGCGCCCGCAACCGGCTCTCCCGCTCGGGGACCTTCGAGGCACACCGGGTCTCCCACTGGGGCGGTGAGCCCGAGTCCTCTGGCGGCCTCGCGCTGCACGGCGAGGGCTACACCCCCCTGGGCCACCCCCTGGACCTCTACGTCACCAAGGGGCACGCCTACGTCGTCTCCATCCCCAAGCAGGTCCGTCTGGGGGGCCTCTCGGTCTTCGACGTCAGCAACCCGGCGGCGCCCGTCCTCAAGACGACCCTCTCCCTGCCCCACGACAACTACTGGAACGCCGTCTGGGCCAAGGGCGATGCCCTGTACGTGGCCAGCAACGCGTCGGGGACGCTCGTCTATGACATCTCCGAGCCCGCCAATCCCCGCTTCGTCCGGAGCGTCACGACGGGCGACAGGGGCACGCACACGGTGCTCGTCGACGGAGATCGGCTCTACTCCATGGCCCCCAGCCTCGGCACGTTCGTGCACGACATCTCCGACCCGCTGTCGCCCGAGCTGCGGACCGTCATCGCCGCTCCCGAGGTGGCCACGCTGGGAGGCCCCCATGACGCCTTCGTGTACGGCAACCGCCTCTACGTCAGCGAGTCCTATCGCGGCTACTTCGTCCTGGATGTCACCGACCTGGACGACGTCCGCGAGCTGGGCGGGTACGTCCGTCCGGACTTCAGCTTCGCGCACCACAGCGCGGTGGGCACCTTCGCCGGCCGCACCCTCGCGTTCGAGGGCGGTGAGTTCCAGCACGCCCACCTGCGCGTGCTCGACGTCACCGACCCGGCGCGCATCGTGAAGATCGGCGAGTTCCGCACCCACCGGCCCTTCACCTCCATCCACAACATCATCCTGCGCGGCAACCTGCTCTACATCGCCTGGTACCACGACGGCGTGCGCGTGCTGGACGTGTCCAATCCCACCAGGCCCCGGCAGGTGGCGCACTACAACACCTTCCGCGACACGGACCCGGACCGCACCGACAGCCCCTTCGAGGGACTGCTCGGCATCCGCGTCCCCGGCGACGGCCATGTGTACGCGGCGGACTCCTCGCGGGGCCTGCTCGTCTTCCGCGAGCTCCCCCAGCCGTAGCGACTTCGTCCCCTCGGAGTGCGCGAGACACACCTCCACGCACTCCGGGGAGCGCGGGCCCGGAGCCCCAGGTGTGGTGGGGAGTCCACCTCAGCGGGGGGCCGGCTCACGTCCGGGGGAGGCCGGAAAGACAATCAGGTGTGGAGGGGAGTCCACCCCTCATTCTCGCTGAATGACAGACAGAGGTTCTGCTGTGTGTCGTTGCGACAATCGATGCTACCGTCGCACGCATGCACTGGCACCTGCACCTGAAGAGCGCGGCCCTCGCGGGCGTGCTGTTCGCGATGTCCGGGCTCGTCGTGTCCGACGCGCATGCGCAGCAATGTGAACCCGAGCCGACGGCCCCGGAGGACCCTCCCGAGGACCCGATGAGCGACACGCGCGTGCTGCGGCGCATCGTGCTCGGCCTCACCGGGACCACCCCCACCCTGGAGCAGTACGAGGCCATGGAGGCGGCGACGACGCCCGCGGCCCGCGCGACGCTCCTGCGCTCCACGCTCGACGAGGTGCTGGCCTCCCCGAAGTTCTACGAGCGCATGGTGCGCTTCGGGCACGAGTGGATCGCCGTGGGCGCCTACACCACGGGCGCCAGCGGGGACGCGTACCAGGGCGACATGTCCGGGCACCTGCACCGCTGTGAGGACAACAGCCTGCACCCGGGCGCGTACTACGCGGTCAACGAGTTCGAGACCGGCAGCCCCAATCAGCAATGCCAGGACAAGGACGGCGCCGGCAACCCCGCCGTCCCGGAGGTGCACACCGTCGAGCCCTGGTGGGCTCCGGGCACCACCGTCCAGGTGCTGGGCAAGGCGGGAGGGGACACGAAGACGGTCACAGACACCCGCACCGGCAAGGTGCTGGACTGCGGCGTCGCCTCCGGCGGCTATTACGACCCGGCGCTGAACCGGGGCTGTGGCTGCGGGCCGAACCTCATCTGGTGTTCGCCGCTCGCGGGCCTCGGGTCCGGGGGCACCGGCAGCCTCAACGGTCAGCGTCGCCACCCCTACGAGGAGCCCGCGCGCCTGTTCGCGCACCTGGCGTGGCATGACCGCCCGCTGTCGGACCTGGTCGTCGGCAACTACACCGTCGGCACCAACTGGCTCCGGGCGCTGTACGTCCGCTTCGGCCGGCAGATGGGCAACCCCGTGGTGGACCAGAACACCACCTGGTGGCGCCCGGACGTGGGCAACGAGCCGAGAGACCCGATGCACCCCACGCCGAACGACCCGCAGGCGTGGCGGGAGTTCGTGGTGGAGCAGCTCGAGCCCTTCCACCTGTCGCTCACCCCCGACAAGTCGCGCTCCGGCAGCATGGAGCGCACCTACCACTTCGACCCGCGCACGACGACGGAGGCGCCCCTGGGGCTGCCCGCCGCGGGCGTGCTCACGATGATGGGCTCCATGTCCTCGTTCCCGCGCGAGCGGGTCCGGGCGGCGCGCTTCCTGGAGATCTTCGCCTGCCAGAACTTCTCGCCGCCCCCCGCGGACGTGCACTTCCCGCCGCTGGAGATCGACCCGGCCACGGGCGGCACGTGCCTGCACTGCCACAAGACGCTGGACCCCGCGGCCATCGCCTTCAAGCGCTGGGACTTCACGCCGTTCCCCAGCTACTACGTCCCCTGGCCCTTCATCGGCGGCATGGGCAACCAGCGCGTCACCGCCGAGTGGCTGTCGGGCAAGTACCCGCACACCGGCAACGCGCCGGGCCAGCGGTGGCGGAACGCCTTCCTGCCCAACACGGTGCTCACGCCCGTCACGCCCGAAGAGCTCAAGGCGAACCCGGAGGCGGTGCTGCTGGACACGATGCCGGAGTCGTACACGCTGCTGGGTGAGCACGGCGACGGCACCATGGGCCCCCTGGGCTTCGGCAAGCTGCTGGTGCGCTCGGGTGAGTTCGACCGCTGCGCGGCGCGCAAGCTCTACGCGATGTTCATCGGCCGGGAGCTGAACCCGGCCACGGAGAAGGGCTTCATCGACAAGCTCGCGCGCGAGTTCGTCGCCGGGGAGCGCAAGCTGCGCCCCTTCATCCGCTACCTGTTCGAGCAGCCCGAGCTGCGGAGGGGCCTGTGATGCGCACGCCGACGTCTTTTGTGTGCGCCGCCGCGCTGGCGGTGCTCGCGATCAACCTGGGGGCCTGCTTCGGTGACAGCTCGTACCGACAGGGCAGCTCGGATGAGCCGGACTCGGGGACGTGCGCCGCGTCGAGCGACAACGACGCGGTCCGCCTGGCGCTCGCGCCCGCGTGCGAGGGCTGCCACGTCAACGGCAACAAGCCCTTCTTCGCCTCGCTCGCCGCGTTCGAGAGCGGGCTGGTCTACGACGAGCGCTTCGTGAAGCGCGGCGACCCGGAGGGCAGCCTGCTCATCAAGATGCTCAAGGGCAACGCCCCGGGCAGCTACGCGCAGATGCCGCCGGGCCAGCCCTACGAGCAGCTGGTCGCCAATGGCCGCGTCACCATGACCATTGCCCAGGTGGAGGACTGGATTCGGGACCTGAAGGCGCCGCCCGAGCCGATGGACACGCCGTCACCCAAGGAGTTCCAGGTCCGCCGGCTGGCCGCGGACGAGATGGTGGTGAGCCTGATGGACCAGCTGGGCCTGACGCTCGAGGACTTCGTGAGCACGAGCAACCCCGACTGGCGCAACCGGGCCTACGTGGTGAACTGGAACAAGTTCTTCGTCTGGCCCGGGGACTGGGCCCCCGGCATCTCCGGCGAGTACGTCTCCGACTCGCGCGCTCCGGAGCGCTACGAGGCCCTGGGCGGCGGCAACTCCCTGGAGTACCGCAAGAAGAACCCGATGTTCGGCCCCTCCTCCGGTCAGGCGCTGGTGCAGATGTCCCAGGCCTGGTGCGGACGCGCGGTGGACAAGCAGAACAACAAGGCGGTGCTGCGCTACGTGACGCTCGCGGACACGTCGACAAAGAACCCGGACGCGGTGCAGAAGAACCTGCGCAACCTCTACCTCCGCATGCTCGGGCAGCCGCCCACGGACGCGGAGCTGAAGGAGCTGTACGAGCAGGTCTACCTCCCGCTGGAGGCGCAGACCACGCGCCTGGCCTGGGTGGGCACCTGCGCGGCGCTCATCCGTCACCCGCTGTGGATCACCTACTGAGCCGAGGACCCCATGCTGAACACCTCTCGACGCACGTTGCTCAAGTGGGCCCTGGGCGCAAGCCAGCTGGCGCTCCTGGAGAAGGCGGGGCTCTTGGGCTCCGGCACCGCGCACGCCGCGGACGCGGATGTCCCCTCGCGGCTCGTGGTGCTCTATGTCCCGGGCGGCTTCCGCCCGGCCTACTACTTCACGCCGATGGAGGACGCGGAGATTCCGCTGTGTGTCCCGCCGCCCGCGGGCTTCAGCAGCGAGCCCGTCTTCTTCGATGCGAGCAAGGTGGTGGACCTGGCGGCCCCCAACGGCCCGTACAAGCCCTTGCGGACCTGGCAGTCGTGGGACCCCGCGAACCCCGCGGCCCGCGGCAACTTCAGCCCGCTGATGTATGGCTATCAGCACTATGCGCTGCACGAGCAGCTGAGCGTGCTGCACGGCATCGACCAGGGCACCAATGACCACGCGAGCGCCTTCATCTCCGCGATGTGCGGCGTGGCGGGCGCGGACTACCGGGCGCCGGCGGTGCACTCGGTCATCGCGAACCACCTGTACGAGCGGCACCGGGAGAGCCGGCCGCTGCCGTTCGTGGTGGTGGCGGGTGAGCGCGGCATGCCGTCCGGCATGGGGCTGCCGTCGCACGCGGGGCCCGTGGGGGTGCCGTCCATCGACGCGCTCAAGCCGATGCTCTCCGGCAAGGCGGCGGACAACGCCTGGTGGAACGGGCTGGAGGCGCGCACCGAGGGGCCGGAGCTGAACGCGAAGGGCGAGCCCACCGGGGCCCAGCTGAAGACGACCACGGTGGAGCGCTACTCGCTGGGGCAGGCGAAGCCCCGGCTGGGCCGCTCGACGGCGAAGGTGGACAACTACCTGGAGGGCCTGCACGGCTCGCTGAACAGCGTCTCGCGCGTGCTGGCGACGGACGTGGTGTCGGTGCTGGAGAAGACCAAGGGCATCGACGCGCTGAAGACGAGCCGGCCCTCGTACCTGTCGAGCTACCTGAGCGAGTCCTTCACGTACACGTTCGGCCTCGCGAACTTCCACCTGGTGGGGTTGGATCCGCGGATGGACATGGCGCTGCGCCTGCTCAAGTCGGACCTGGCCACGTCGGTGCACGTGTCGCTCAGGCTCGACTTCGACACGCACAACGGTGGCGGGCATGCGTACAGCTGCGCGCATGGCCGCGGGTTGATGGACTGCGTGGCGCGCTTCCTGGGCGAGATGAAGGCGACGCCCGCGCCGGGCAAGCCGGGCAAGACGCTGCTGGACGACACGCTGGTGCTGGTGATGAGCGAGTTCGGGCGGAGCTGGGCCTCACGCGGCAGTGACGGCACCTACAACCTGCCGGACGACCACCACCCGTACACCTCGGTGGTCTTCGCCGGTGGCAACGTGGCCCACAACCGGCAGGTGGGCACGTACACGACGCGCGGGCTCGGCACCCCGGTGGACATCATCGAGGAGACGGGACAGACGCAGAAGCGCGTGCCCCGCTCCGCGGACGTCGTCACCACGGCCCTGCGCATCATGGGAATGGAGACGCACGAGTTCTTCATCCCCGGCGGTTACGGCGAGGTGGTGGGGCTGCGCAAGGGGTAGGCCGCCGCGGCCTCCACGTGGCCCAGGAGCGTCTGGGCGAGCGCGGGGACGATGGCCTTCGGAATCGTGTGCCCCATTCCCTCCAGCGTCACCAGGGTGGAGTGGGGCAGCGTCCGGGCGAGGAAGCGGGAGTTGGACGGAGGGTTCGTCGGGTCCTCCGGGCTGTCGATGACGAGGGTGGGCACGGCGGCGTGGGGCAGCTCGGCTCCGCGCGCGAGCCCGGTGGGGTCGGCCCGCGCGTGCGCGGAGGACGTGTCGTGGCGGCCGGCATGGTCGATGAGGCGCCGCTCGAGCGCGCGGAACTCCTCGGCGTCGAAGGGGAGCACCGCGCCGTGGAGCCGGCGCCAGTTCTCCACCCGCCACTCGATTTGGGCCTCGCGCTCGCGGGGCTCGAACATGTGGCTCCAGAACTCGAACAGACCGGGGTCGATGGGGGCTCGGGCTGGCAGGTCCTGGAGCTGGGGCGCGCCCTGGAGGGCGGGGGCTCCGAGGAGGGTGGCGCTGAGCAGTCGCTCGGGATGCGTGACGAGGAGCCACTGCGTCAGCATGCTGCCGAGCGACATGCCCACGACGTGCGCGCGGGTGATTCCGAGCGCGTCGAGGATGGCGAGAGCGTCCTCGGCCATCCGCGTCGCGCAGTAGGGATGGGTGTCGAAGGCCCACGTGGACCTGCCGGTGTCCCGGTGGTCATAGCGGATGACCCGGTGGTGTCGGGCCAGGGCCTCCATCAGCGCGTCGGGCCAGACACGGCCCGAGACGGTGGAGCCCATGATGAGCAGGATGGCGGGCGCGTCTTCTGGCCCGCGTGACTCGACCCACAGCGAGACTCCCTCGGCGACCTGGACGAAGCGTTCCATGGCTGGAGCATCGCAGGTCGCCGGGGAGGAATCCCAGACAGGTCACCCGCCGCAGCGGTTGAAGTTCTGGTCGACGTAGTAGAGGCAGCAGCCGGCGTAGGCGCCCAGGCACGTCTGGGTGCCCAGGGCCTGGGTGGCCCACTGGGAGGCGGTGGAGTACGAGCCCGCGCAGGCGTCACCGCACAGGGTGTTGGAGATGGAGGAGGGGGTGCCGTCCAGGTTGTAGCAGGTGGTGGCGTGGGCGCGGGCGTAGACGGTGCACGGCTCCTGCGCGGGCGGCGGGGTGGACGACGACGTGCTCCAGATGGTGCTCAGGTACACGCGGTCCGAGCTCTGGTCGATGCCGGCCCAGCGCGAGCGCGGGCCCGTGTCCCAGGTGACCATCATGTAGTGGCGCGCCTGGAGGGTGGTGCTGTAGTTCACCTTCCATTCACAGCTGCTCCAGGGCCAGACGCCGCAGGACTTGTACTGCGTATAGAAGTACGCGGTGGAGTCGAAGCCGGCCGCCAGGCCCACGGCGCGGAAGTAGACGGTGTTGTCCTTCACGCCGCTGTAGGAGCCGTACCAGTAGTCCATGATACAGGTGCGGCTCTGGGTGGCGGTGGTGGCACAGAAGTTGGACTGGAACCAATTCTTGTCACCCACCCAGTCCCAGGTGTCGTTGAGGCTTGTGGCGGAGGGGCCGCGCTCGGTGTTCAGGGCGGACGGGCCTTCGGCGAGCGGGGCGTTCGCGGCGGCGCGGCCCTCGCTCCGGGCGGCCTCGCGCTCCTGGAGGTGGCGTGCCATGTCGACGCGGCCCTGGGCGGCGACGAGGGCGGCGGGGACGTCCTCGCGGGTGGCTCCTGGCACGAGCGCGAGGTAGACGTCCGCCAGCGCCTTGCCCTGGGGGGGCTCGGCCTTCATGGCCTCTCGGAGGTGGGCGGCGTCGAGGTCCATGTGGCCCGACTCGGCGACGAAGACATCACCCGGGGCGGACTCGATGAAGCGCACGCTGCGGGTGTTGCTCAGCTTGAGCTCGTGCAGGACGGTGCCCTGCTCGGTGGCTTCAGGGGCGGGGGCCTCGGCGCGAGGCGCCTCCGTGCCCTGGGGACCGCAGGCTGCGAGCAGCAGGGTGCACAGGGCGGAGGACAGCAGGGCCCGCGCGCGCGGGATGGGGTGCTTCGACATGTCGGGGGACTCCTCGTTCAGGGTTGCAGTCACCTGAACGAGGTGCGCGAAAAGCCTTCGCCGCGGGCTGCGCGGAGGTTCCGTGGTCGGTGAGCGTAATGTCCGGCTTGTTCACGGACTGCTCGCACTGGCTCGCTCATCGATGCGGCCCAGGTAGTCTCCAGTACGGGTGTCGATTTTGATCTTGTCGCCGACTGCGCAGAACAGGGGAACCTGTACTTCGAGCCCGCTCGAAATCCGGGCGGGCTTCATGGTCACGCCACTGGTGTCCTGCTTCATGGATGGCTCGGTGTCGACGACTTCCCGGACGACAGTCGTGGGAGGCTCGACGGCGACAGCACGGCCTTCGTGGAACACTACATCGTAAGGCGTGTTCTCATCGAGGTACCATCGGGCTTGTCCCAGAACCTCTTCGCTGACCTGATACTGGTCGTAAGTGTCGGGATCCATGAATATATAAGTCGTGCCTTCTTGATATTGGAAGGTGGCGTTCTTCCTGTCGACCTGCGCGGTCTCGAGCTGTTCGTCGGCGTGGAAGGTCCGTTCGATGATTTCACCGGTGATGACATTCCGGAGCTTCGTCCTGACGAAGGCAGCGCCCTTGCCTGGCTTGACGTGCTGGAAAAACTCAACCTGGAGGAGGGCGCCCTCGTACTTGAGGAAGAGGCCACGTCTGATGTCTGCTGTGTTTGCCATTCGTGTGTCCAGGGGAATGGGTTGTTCGAGGAGATATATCCACCGTGCCAACGAATTCACGAAAACTCGCCCCGGCCGCCTGGTTGTGTTGCCTTTGTGAATCGAAGCGTCTCAATCCCATGCGGGAGTCTCATGCGGGATGTGTCATTCGCGCTGGGCCGGCGCCACGGGGCGAGCGTGCCTCGGGCTGCGGGCTGACAGGGGGCCTCCTGCGGGGCGTTTCCTCTCCGAACGCAAGCGCGTCCGGCAATGACGCAAAGGGAGGGGCCAGGAGGGAGGTACGCTGGCGCGCACAGGGCTGGTCTGGTGCTTGCATTTGACCAGGAAAAACCAGGAGAACCAGCATGCCCTTGCTTCCGAATCTCCCCACCAAGGCCCAGGTCATCGCGCTGACGCGCGCGATTCGCAATCGCATGGACGGCTCGATTGCTCGCGCCGACCTGTTCGGGACCATCGAGGACTTCTGGGCGGACTATCTGGAGATTCGGGGGGAGCGTTACCGCCAGCGCCAGAGCTCACTCTGCCTCGTCGAGCACAGCGTCTACGAGTTCCTCACGGCGAACCCCCAGCTGGCTCGCACGGGGGATGTCGGGCACACGGTGTTCGTCAACCTGCTCATGTTCCTGCAGGTCGTCCAGTCGGAGCACACGGCGGTCATCCAGGAGGTGATGCCGGAGCCGCAGGTCTACGCGATGGACGCCGATGACATGGTGACGGGCCTGGCGTGGCGGGCGCTCAAGGGAGGCAATGGGGCCATCGAGGTGCTCGACACCGACCATGTCGTCGCCCAGCCGATTCGTCAGAACCCCGAGCGCGTCGAGGGCTTCCGCGTGACGGTCCTGGCGGCCTTCGCGCGCATGTTGTCCACCGCGGGGGGCCGCAGTCTCGTCACCCAACTGCTGGCGCAGGGCAAGAAGGTGAGGATCATCCCCAGGACCCGGTCCACCGTCCTGTCGGCGCAGGTCCTCCGTCAGGGGCTGCGTGAGCTCAACCGGAGGTATGGCATTCCCATCCCGGAGGATGTGTCCAGCGGCGACCTGGGCCCCGCGGTGACGGGGGTGTTCTCGGAAGCGGGGACGATACAGGGCATGGCCCTGGCCATGGGCAGCGCGAAGGCGAACATCGACATCGTCTCCGGAAGCGAGCTGCCCAGGCTCCCGGATACCGGCAGCGGCTCCATCATCGCCATCGACCCGAGAATCTCCGACGCGTCCTTCGTTGCGTTCGATGGATTGAAGAACCCCCTGGTCACGCCGCTGTTCCTGACCATCGCCCACGAGCTCATCCACGCGTTGCACAACGCATATGGAACGTCCCGCGGCATGTTCCCCCTGTGCGACTACAACAACCGAGAGGAGTACGAGACCATCCGCGGGACGGACCTCTCGGAGAACACCCTGCGCGCGGAGCACCGCCTGGGCGTGCGCTTCGGGCACTCGGGCGAGTTCACCCAAGACCTCCTGCGCTACCTGCGGCGCAACCTGCAGGTCCGTGTCGACGAGTCTCTCGCGCTGAAGTACGGCTGAGTCACGGCCTGGAAGACTGTCAGGTTGTAACCTGTCTGAGCCCATTGCGAGGAGGAGGGTGCATGATAGGTTGGTTGTGATGTCAACCATGCATGGAGGCCAGCTTGAGTCGACTGAAGAGCCTGGTGGTGCTCGCGACGCTTTCTCTCCTCGGCGGTTGTCTGGATGCGGCGCCGGAGGAGGCCGTCACGGAGGCGGGTGAGCAGGTGCCCTATTCCTTCCGGCTGCCGGATGGACGGCACGCTTCCGGTGTCGGCGTGCGCCGTGGCGACACGATCCTCGTGGATGGTGATGTCGTCATCCCAGCCGATGCTCCCAGGGGGCAGGTCACCCAGCTGGCGAATGCCGCCCACAATCTGTGGCCAAGCCAGGTGATTCCCTATGAGTTTGATCCAGCGGTCGATGCGGTGACGCGGCAGAAGGTGCTCAGTGCCACGGGGCCCTGGACCCAGGCTGGGTTCAGCTTTCAGCCGCGGACTTCGGAGTCCTCCTACGTCCGGATCAGGACCGCCTACTACTCCAACCAACAGTGGGTCTGTGGCGCCACCATCGGGTTGCAGCCGCCGAACGTCGAGAATGCCTACTACGCTGGCACGGCCTGCCGGACGCGCGACTATGTCCATGAGTGGGGCCACATCATCGGGCTCTTCCATGAGCACTGCCGCAACGATCGCGACCAGTACGTCATCACCAGCCAGTGCTCCACCGTTGGCGCCGCGGGGTACGAAATCGGGCCCTATGACTTCGATTCGATCATGCACTACGACGCCTATGGGCGGTCCAATGGCAACATCGATTACTCGAATGTCATCATCCAGCCCAGGGATGGGCGCAGCCTGGATTCCTTCGGCTTCAATGACGCCCCAAGCCCGGGCGACCTCGAGGCCGTGCAGGCCATGTATACGATTCCGACGAGGCCGCTGGCCCCAGTGGGGGTGAGCACCAACTGGGATGGGTGCTACGGCCGCAACCGCGTCTCCTGGACGAGCGCCAGCAGCAACGTCCAGTATTTCGAGGCACAGAAGCGGCCCAACGGGTCGTCGCCCTGGACGAGCGCCTATAGCGGAGCGGCCACGAGCTTCATCATCAATGTCACGGCGACGACGCGCCTGCAGGTGCGCGCGTGCAACTGGGTGGGCTGCAGCGCGTACTCAGAGGCGCCGGTCGCCACCTATTACAACCTGTGCCCCGTCCCATAGTGACGCCGCGCGGGTGAAGGCGGTGGGGCGCCGCTGACGTCGCGGCGCCCTCCCTCACGACCTTCAGTCCCGACCCGAGGACTTCACGGTGCAGCCCGCCGCCGCGCTCGCGCGCAGGATGCGTCCGGGCGTCGGCGCCACCAGCGGCTTGCCCCGCTTCCTCCAGTGGTCCACGAGCGCGTCGCGCAGCGTCAGCGCCTGCCGCTCGCCCAGGTTGACGCTCCCGGGCGGCAGCGTCTTGAGCACCTCGTCCATCCCACTGCCACCCCGCGCGAGGAAGTCCGGCATGGCCACCTGGAAGAGTCCATTCGGCTCGAGGGGCTTCCCGTTCGCCTTCGTGACGGAGACCATCCGCGTCACTCCGTTGCACGTCTCGAGATGGACCTTCAGGCCCGCCACCTGGAGCGTCCCTCCCTTGCGGGAGTAGGCCCCCTCCAGGAGCTTCGTCAGCTGGGCCCCGGTGAGGGTGACGATGGAGAGCGTGTTGTCGAACGGGAGCACCTCGAAGACGGCCCCGTACGTCAGCTCGCCCGCGGGCAGGTCCGCGCGCAGCCCTCCGCTGTTGATGACGGCGATGCCCGTCATGCCCAGCTGGTTCAGCGCGTCCGCCAGCACGTTGCCCAGCGGGCTCTCCGCGTCGTAGTCGCGAGTCAGCTTCGCCGGCACGTTGACGCCCAGCGGGCGCTTCTGCATCTCCTCCACCTTCGCCAGCGCCCCGGCCAGCTGCGTCCCCAGCGCCGCGTCCGCCACCACCGGCTGCCCGCGGAACGTCGCCGGCACCAGCTCCACCTTGTTGCGGTCCTTCAGCTTGCGCTCGTCACACGTCCCCAAGGTCGCCTCCACCTGCGCGCACACCGGGATGGAGCCCTGCATCGTCGTGCGCTCGGGCAGCACCTTGCGCGTCGTCGGGTCCACGAACAGCTCCACCAGGCCGAACGCCCGGCCCCGGCCCGACGTCTCGATGACCGGCGTGCCCCGGACGAAGTGCCCCACCGGCTGATGCGTGTGCCCGGCCACCACCGCGTCCAGCGTGCCCTCCGGGAGCGCCTCCAGCATCTCGATGATTTCGCTGTCGCCCCTGTCACAAGACGAAATGTCCCGAGGGTCGTCGTGCCGCTTGCACACCGCGCCCGCGTGGGCAATCGCGATGACCACCTCCGCCCCCCGCGCGCGCAAGTCCGTGGCCGCGGCGAGCGCCGAGGTCGCCAGCGGCGCGAAGCGCAGGCTCGCCACATTCACGGGGTTGGTGACCTCCGGCGTGTGCGGCGTCGCTAGCCCGACGACTCCCACCTTCACCCCGCGCCGCTCCACCAGCAGCGTGCCCGTGTTCCCCAGCCACGTGGGGCTCGCGCCCGTCTGGGCGTCGGTGACGTTCACCCCGAGAATCGGGAAGCGCGCCTGGGTGATGCGCGCCTTGAGCGCGCCGAACGGGTCATCCCCCTCCATCGCCACCGAGCGCGGTCCCACCGGGCCGTAGTCGAACTCGTGGTTGCCCAGCGCGGAGGCCACGTACCCGAGCGTGTTCATCGCGTCGATGACCACCGCGCCCTCGGTCAGGTTGGACGCGAGCGTGCCCTGGAACAAATCGCCGCCATCCAAGAGCAGCACCCCGTCCGGGTTCTGGGCGCGCAGGATGGACAGGTAGCCGGCGAAGGTGGCGACCCCGCCCTGCTCCACGGCCGTGCCATCCGCCAGCTTTCCTTGCGACGGCATCACCCAGCCGTGCAAGTCATTGGTGCCCACCACGCTCAGGCGCACGGGCTCGGGCGCGGCCTTGACGGCGGGCGGCGCCGCGGGTGGAGCCTCCGGCGCGGGCGGAGGAGGGGTGGCGCAGGAGACGACGAGGGCCGACAGGAGCCCGAGACGGAGCGGACGGAGGGCGGAAGTCACACGCCCCTCTAGAACGCGGCCCTGTCTGATTCAAGGGCCCTC
Source organism: Myxococcus fulvus (assembly GCF_900111765.1). The sequence continues at coordinate 12,804 of NZ_FOIB01000002.1, read as the reverse complement.
GCCTCCCAGCATGGAAGCGAGGGCCCCGTGGTGCGTCGATGTGGCTAGTTGCGCACGCGCAAGAGCAGCTCGGCCTGCATCGGGCTGCGGCGGCTGGTGGCGGTGCCGAACCGGTTGTTGGTGGCGCGCCACTGCTCCTGGACGAACGTCACGTCGCTGTTGTTGAGGACGTTGAAGAAGATGAGCGTGAGCTCCATCTTCGTCTCCTTCGTCTGGATGACGCGGTTCAGGTCGTACCGGGCCTGGACGTCGAACAGGAACTGGCTGGGCTGACGCAGCTCGGAGATGGCCGCCGGGTCATTGAAGTCCGGGATGCCCGTGCCGGTGTTGTACGAGTGGCCGGTGCCGCGGTCCGAGCGCACCACGCGCTGACGGTCCACGGAGCCTTCCTGGAACATCCACATGGGCGCGCCCGTGCGGTAGTTGAAGCGCACGCCGAAGTCGAGGCCGAACCGGGTGGTGTACCCGATGGCGCCCTTGAGCGTGTGGCGGATGTCCTCGGGGGAGGGGCCCTCGAAGAAGTGCTTGAAGCGCGGGTTGGCGCCGTAGCCGTCGAAGTAGTCACCCACCGTGCCGTTGCTGAACGCCAGGGTGTAGCTGGCCAAGAGGTCCCACGGGCCCGTGCGGCCCTGCGCCCACAGGTCCATGCCGCGGTAGTCGCGCCACGCGTCGTCCGGGTTGTGGATCTTCACCACCGTGTGGTTGATGCCGTCCGCGTAGCCCACCACGCGCGTGCCGGAGGGGTCCCAGATGCGGTTGACCTCCTCGTCCACCCACATGTTGGAGTACTTGCGGTAGGTGAGGTCCAGGCCGATGACCGCGCCCTCGTTGATGGCGTGGTGCAGGCCGAGCGCCAGCTCGTCCACGTGCGGCGGCGTGTGATTGGTCTTGTCGAAGAAGCGGCCCGACGCGCCACCGGCCACGCTGCACTGCGGGTTGCCGACGGTGTCCGGCGTACAGTCCGCGAACGCGCCGTTGGCGAACGTGGAGCGCACCTGGAGCAGGTCCGGGTTGGCGTGCTGCGCGATGAACACGTCGCCCACTTCGTTGGAGCGGCCGTAGTGCGCCTTGATGAGCGTGGTGCGGTTGCCGAACGGGTCCACCGTCGCGGACAGACGCGGGCCGACTCCCACCAGGTTGGTGATGAACTGGTTGTTGTCACCGTACAGCCGGCCCACGTCCGCGCGCAGACCCGCCACCAGCGTCAGGTAGCGGTTGACGTTCCAGCGGTCCTGGAAGAACGCGCCGGAGATGAGCGTCCCGGCCTCGGTGGTCAGCGCGCCGCGCACCCCGTCGGTGTTGTAGAAGTCGATGCGCTCGTTGCAGAACGCGAACGTCTCCGGGTCCTCCGGGTTGCACTCGCCGTTGCGGTCGTTGAAGCGCTGGTTGCCAATCACCTGCGCCGTCTTGTCGCCGCTCAGGTAGCTCACCTGGAAGCCGGCCTTCATCTGGTGGTTCTTCACCTTGAAGAGCAGCGTCGGGTCGAACTGGTAGCGCATGCGCTTCTCGGTGACCAGGTTGCCCACCTCGTTGCGCAGCGCGCCGGCGTTGCGGTACGTGATGCTGTTGTAGGTGTGGGCGATGTCCTGCGAGTCCTCGTTCATCGGCCCGTTCCAGATGTCCTTGTAGGTGAGGCCCGTCTGGAGCTGGAAGAGGACGTTGTCGGAGATGTTGCGGTCGTAGTTGACGATGGCGAAGAAGCCGCCGCGGTCGACCTGCGTCTCCGCCTCCGGCGTCACGAACGTGGTGGAGACCTGGTTGGTGATGGTGTTGTTGTCGTAGTTGAACGCCAGGGACAGGCGGTCCTTCGTCGTGGGCTGCCAGGTGAGCTTCAGGCGGGCCAGGCGCGTCTGGGTGTCGGACGTGCGGCTCTCCTCGCCCAGCGGCGTGTCACGCTTGGAGAAGTTCCACTGACCGGACACGTAGAACCACAGCTTGTCCTTGATGATGGGGCCGCCCACGCCCACCAGCGGGCTGTAGAAGGCCGTCTCGGACAGCGGCACCTCGTTCTGGGTGTAGTTGGCGACGTTGGGGTTCTGGTTGGCCGCGCCCCGGTACTTCGCGTTGGCCCACGCCGGCGACAGGATCATCGTCACGTCGTAGGTGAACTTGTTGGAGCCGCTCTTGCTGACGACGTTCTGGATGAGGCCCAGCGAGTTGTACTGCGCATCCAGACCGCCGGTCATGACCTCGAAGTTCTCCACCGCGTAGAAGCTCATCGGGGAGCTGATGCTGCCGTCCACCACGTCGGACGTGTCCATGCCGTCGATGAAGAACTTGCCGTAGCGCGACAGGCCGGCGCGCAGGCTGGGCGCGTTGCCGTTGCCCACGCCGGCGACCAGCTGCGGCATGGCCTGCACCTGGGTGAAGACGGGCGAGGTGGCCGCCTTCTCCGCGTTCATCACCGCGCCCATCTGCGCGGAGTCCGGGTTGATGATGGGGTTGACCTTCTCCACGATTTCGTAGGTGGCCACCGCCGCCTGCTCGGTGAACACCTCCAGCTTCACGTCCACCTGCGTCGCCTGGCCCAGCAGGACGGTGATGCCCGCCTTCTTGATGGGGGCGAAGCCCGGGACGTTGACCTCCAGGACGTAGTTCTCGCCCGGGGGCAGGGTGTCGAACTCGAAGCGGCCGTCCTCGCCGCTGGTGCGCGACTGGGGCTGCTGCAGCGCGGGGCCCGTCACGGTGAGGGGGACCTCGGCGAGCGGCGCGCCCGTCGGGTCATACACGTAGCCTGCCATGCGGCCGTAGTTCTGGCCGGCGGCGAGCGCGGGGAGGGGGAGGCTCGCGACCAGCGCGAGCAGCAGCAGCGCGAGCGCGCCACCGCCACGGCAAACAAGCGTCTTCATGGAGGGGCTCGGGACAGGGGAAGGGGCGCTCACAGGGAGCTCCCGACGGCGAAGAGCACGCCGGAGTACCGGGTGAGGGTGCTGATGTTCAGCTCCGTCTCCGCGCACACGTCCGTGCACAGGCCGGTGTAGCTGGAGGCGGGCTTCGCGGTGGTCGCGGTGAAGGTGCGCAGGCGCACCACCGGGGACCAGCCCTCCTCGCCGGGGAGCGCGGAGAACAGGTACACGGGCGTCTCCGACGTGGGCGCGCCCGTCGGCGGGCTCACCAGCACGCCGTCCATCACCTTCAGGTTGCCCTGGTCATCCACGGGGATTTCGCCGCCGTCCAGGTACGCCAGCTGCAGGCCGCGGTACCAGCCGCCCGAGGAGCCGAAGGCGGAGTCGGCGCGCAGCGGGTTGAGGTTCGCGGACACGTCGATGATGGCGCGCAGGGCAATCGTCGTGTCGCCCGCGCCGCCGCCGAAGTTCCCCTTGGTGAGGGAGGCCGCGTCCTTGATGGCGTTGCACTGCTCGGAGGACGTGCCGTTCCAGCGCGTCACCTTCACCAGCGGGAGCACCGGCGGCGTCGTGTTGCCCGTGACGGTCAAGGGCAGGTTCGTGAAGACGGGCCACTGCACCGTCTCCGGGTAGTTGTCGGTGCGGACGTCGAAGTCCGCCTTGCCGGTGACGCAGCCCTCGGCGAACTCATAGGAGGTGTTCACCGCGCGCGCGGCGGGCAGGTACGGCCGGCCGTCCGCGTCCACGGGGACGCCCGAGTTGGTGATGACGCCCCGGTCGTCCTTTCGCTCGGTGGCGACCTGGCCCAGGTTGTAGAAGGGGACGTTGGTACCCCGCACCTTGGCCGTCGTGGGCCGGTAGTTGCCGCTGGTCGGCCGGAACTTGGTGTCGAGCGTCGAAGCATCGATGACGCCCTGGTAACGGTCGCCGACCTCATCGGTCGACTCACCGCAGGACACACTCAGGGCTGCCACGAGCCCGAGCGCGCACTTCATTTTTGTCAGCACGGAAAATACCTCTGGGGATGGGGACGAGGTGGCGGCCCTCTAGCACGAGTGGCCGGTCCAGAGGTATCAGTTGCGTGCCGTATCCATGACACTCACACGGTTCTGCTGATGCAGCAGGATTACATCCCGACGACTCTTGTCGGGCTTGTGGTAAGGCGTGCCCCGGCATGTTCGCGCAGCAGACCGACCCTCATTCCTCACGCATCCTCGGCTTCGCCGCCTTCTCCGTCGCGGTCCACGTCGGAGTCGTGGCCGCGCTGGTGTTGTTCGTGAAGCCCATGGTCCTCGAGACGGAGGAGCCCATCGACGTGGTGTTGAACCTCGTCAAGGCCCCCCCTCCGCCCCCTCCGCCTCCTCCACCCCCCGTGGCGCGCAAGACGACGCCCCGCACCGAGGTGAAGAAGCCCAAGACGGAGATTCGCCAACCGGTTGAGGTCAAACCAGTTGTCGAGCAGAAGCCCGCGGAGCCGGAGCCCGAGCCGGAGCCGGAGCCCGCGGCGCCAGAGGAAGGCGGCGTGGAGGGTGGGGTGGAGGGCGGCGTCGCCGGAGGCGTGGTGGGTGGGGTGGTGGGCGGCGTCGTCGGCGGCACCGTGGGAGGCACGGGGCCGGCCGAGCCGGTGAAGCCCAAGAACGTCCCGCCCTTCGTCATCCAGCGGGACGTGGTGCGGCAGACGGCGCCGCGCCTGTCGGAGGTCTTCAAGCAGGGCCACCGGGGGCAGACGCTGCAGGGCATCTACAAGGTCTGCGTCGCCACCAATGGCAGCGTCTATGAAGTCACGCCGGTGAAGTCCGTGCCCGGCGCGGATGAGGACATCATCAAGGGGCTCAAGTCGGGCTGGGAGTACAAGCCCCAGAAGGTCCCGGTGTGCTTCCTCTACAACATCCCCATCACCATCCAGTAGGCGCGGGGCCCGCGCGCGCGGGCTTCAGCGGACGTCGACCGTGACGAACAGCTCGGGGCCGAAGGCCTCGCCGTCGCGGTGCATCCTCCAGCGATAGGATTGCCAGCCGGGGGTGGTCGGCGCGGTGAGCACGGCGCTGAACTTCTTGCTCTGCCCGAAGTGGAGGACCTCCCCCGGCTCCAGCGTCAGGTCCACGGCGCCATCGGCGGAGCGGGCCCGGAAGCCCTGGGCCGCGCTCCATGACGTGGTGCCCGTGTTCGTCACCGTCAGCGCAGTCAGGAAGACCTGGCCCGGAGGGACGACGCGGGGCACCCCGGGCGCGGGGCTCGAGGCGTCCAGCGCGGGCGTGTCCAGGAAGGCGCCGAGCAGCTGCTGGCGGAAGGGGAGGAAGGCCGCCGTCAGCGACGCAGACAGGGGGTAGTAGGCGTCCGGCCCCGGTGTCGGCAGCGGGGCCAGGAGGTCCTGCGTCTGGACGAAGCGCATGAAGTCGATGGGGAAGACGCCTGGGGTTCCTCCCAAATCCGTGCCCCGGCTGAGGTCGTGGCAGCCGCCGCAGGACAGCGCCTGGGCGCGGGCCACCAGGTGGCGGGGCGTCAGCGGGCTGCCGATTCGCTGGAGCTCGGCCTGGAGCGCGTCCGTGAAGGTGTTGGGCGCGGCCGCTTTGTCGAACTCGGCGAGGAAGTTGTCCACGCTGCCGAAGGTCGGCATGGAGCTGCTCTGCGCGGCGTTGAAGACGTCGGGGACGAGGTAGTCGAAGCGGTTGAAGTCATCCACCGCGAGGCGCCCCACCTGCGTGACGAAGTGGTCCCGGAAGGCCACCGCGAGGGGGCTGGTGTTCTGGAGGTTGAAGAAGTCTCCCCGGGGCGTCGACTTCACGGTGGTGGGGACGAGGCGCAAGGTGCAGTCCGTGGTGTCGCACTGCCGCTTCAGCTTGAACTCGCGCAGCATCCACGGGTTGGGCGCGCCGATGCCCGCCTGGATGAACATGTTGACGCGGACCTGTCCGACGCCCGCGGGGTTGTCCCCGTAGTGCTGGGGGTGGATGACGGGAGGGATGCCTGGGGCCAGGCCCTCGAAGAAGAGCGCTTCCAGCAGCGCCTGTCGCTCGGCGGGAGCCTCCAGGGTGGAGAGCGCTGCCCAGGCCTGGGCCACCGGCCGGCAGCCTTCCAGCCCCAGCGCGGGGGAGGGGTTGGGGAGCACGCCCTCCAGGATGAAGCGGTTGCGTGAGCGGACCTGCGGGGCCGGGACGAACCGGGCGAAGGACATGCGGTACTCGCCGCAGTGTGCGCCGTCCACCGGGGCCAGGTCGAAGCGGTTGAAGAGGCCCACGAGCACATACCGGTCGAGCGCGGCCGTCACGGTGCTCGCCTCCATGCCCTCGATGGTCCGACAGGCATAGGGCGCGCCGTTGACGGTGTTCCCGTCGTCCGAGCAGTGGGGACCTCCGGGCAGATCGAGCTGGCCGGGCGCGGGGTTCTGCGTGTCCCAGAGCTGGCGGAAGAGCTGTTCCGCGGTGAAGCCCGTGCCCCCGGCCTGACGCACGAGCTGCTCGAACACGCGGCGCGCGGTGATGGGCGACACGGTGGCGTGGTCGGAGATGGCCAGCGAGCGCAGCGGGTCCAGCGTCGTCGCGGTGAGGGATGCGCGATGGGCGAGCGGACTGGCGTGGAGTCCTCCGCGCTCGGAGGTCAGGGATTGGGCGGGGGCGGGGGTGGCTTGCAGCAGGAGGAGGCCCGCCACGAGGGCAGGGGACGCGAGGCGTTGACGGCTGGGCATATGAGAGGCTCCAGGGGAGAGCGGAGTGTCTGGGCAATCATTCGGGAAGGGCGGGGCCTAAAAGGCTTCCCACGAGGATGGATGTCCTGTGTTCATCAACCGGCTCCGTGCTACGCGGGGAGGATGGGTGAATCGACCACGCTCGCGGGCGCTCGCAACGTGCGCGTCACGGCGGCTTTCTGGACGAAGTGCGCGCCCCTGCTGGGCAACAACGTGTTCCTGGACCTGGCCCTGGTGCGGCGCACGGCGTGGGGTGACCTGGACCTGTCGCTGCCGGAGGGCACGCGGCTGATTGGGTATGCGAAGCAGGAGAAAGACTATCTGGTCTTCCTGAAGACGCTGGAGCCGTTCCTGCCGAGGTCTCCCTCCACCGGCCTCAAGGGCTGGGGCGAGGCGGCCTTCGAGTCCACGGGCGGTGGCCGCTGGCGGGTTGTGTTCCAGTATGGCCCCAAGCCGGAGATTCGCGTCCGCTACCAGGTGTGGGCCATCAAGCCCGTCTCGTCCATCCGCGCGCTGTCGCGAGCGAAGTCGACGCGGGCCGCGCGCCCCGACGAGGAGCGGCTCTTCGTGGACGCAAAGACGGACTTCAAGGGCGTGGCGCTGGTGGGCCGCGAGCTGTGGGTGCGCGAGGGCAGCCTGGGCGAGCCGGGGCGTGGCAAGCGCACCGCGTTCAAGGACGAGAAGAAGGCTCGCGCCGCGGCGGACGCGCTCATCGCGAAGCTGCGCAAGCAAGGCTTCGAGGAGCGCAAAGTCTGACGGGAGCCGTCGGGAACCCAGGCGGGTCAGCGGTGACAAGGGCGTCTGGCGCGCACCGATGCCCACCGTGGGCAGGGATTGCGTGTTCGCCTAGAGTCAAAGCCTTCCACCTCCGAGAGGTCTTCACCTGGACCTGGCAACACTGAACAAGCTCCTGACGGTCGGCGTACAGAACGGCGCTTCGGACATCCACTTCAGGCCCGGCGACCCGCCCATCTACCGGGTGAACGGCGTGCTGCGGCCGCTGAAGATGGAGAAGCTCCACGCGGACCACACCCGTCAGGTGGCCATCCACGTCATCTCCGACCCGGCCATGAAGCCGCAGATCGACCTGCTGCAGGAGTGCGACGCCTCGTACAGCCTGCCGGGCGTCGCCCGCTTCCGCGTCAACATCTACCGGCAGCGCGGCTCGCTGGCGTGCATCCTGCGCATCATCCCGGATGAGATTCCCACCATCGACGGGCTGGGCCTGCCGCAGGTGCTCAAGAAGATCGCCGGCAACGAGCGCGGGCTGGTGCTGGTGACGGGCGCGACGGGCTCCGGCAAGAGCTCCACGCTGGCGTCGATGATCGACCACATCAACCGCACGGAGAACCTGCACGTCCTCACCATCGAGGACCCCATCGAGTTCATCTACAAGAACATCAAGTCCTCCATCTCCCAGCGGGAGATCGGCCCGGACACCAAGGGCTTCGCCATCGCCCTGCGCGCGGCGCTGCGCCAGGACCCGGACGTCATCCTGGTGGGCGAGATGCGCGACACGGAGACCATCGACATCGCGCTGAAGGCCTCGGAGACAGGCCACCTGGTGCTCTCCACGGTGCATACCACCGACGCCTCGCGCACCATCAACCGCCTGGTGTCGGTGTTCCCCGCCGAGGAGCAGACCATGGTGCGCATGCGCCTGGCGGACTGCCTCAAGGCGACCGTCTCCCAGCGCCTGCTTCCCCGCGCCAGCGGCAAGGGCCGCACGGTGGCGCTGGAAATCATGGTGCAGACCAAGACGGTGGAGCAGTACATCCGGGATGACCGCGCCAGCGAGCTCAAGGACGTCATCGAGAAGGGCCGCGACATGTTCGGCATGCAGTCCTTCGACCAGCACCTGACGCAGCTGTACCGCGAGGGCATCATCACCCTGGAGACGGCGCAGAGCGCGGCCTCCAACCCCGCCGACTTCCAGCGGGCGCTCGAGTTCGAGTAACGGCCGTGCGCGGCCGCTCCCGGGGCCAGGTCAGGCGGCCTCCCCGGGAGGCGCCTCCTCGAGGAGGAAGCCGTACTGTCGCACGGCCAGCTCGACGTTCGGGTCGATGATGCAGCGGACGTAGACCGGGCGCTCCGTCACCCGCGCGGTGGTGACGAAGTCCCACGTCACGGCCCCCTCGATAGGGACGATGAGTCGCTGGCCCACCGGCCCCGAGGGAGTCTCTATCTTCAGCAGCAGCGAGGCCCGGTTCGTGTAGCCCCTCATCGCGGCGAAGTCCTTGATGACGGCGACGTAACGCCCGCCCTGCAGGTGCACCTGCTCATGGGACTTCTTCTCCTGACCCATGATGCTCCAGAACAGACCGCCCATGAGGACGAAGAGACCGACGGCGAGGATGAGGAGGAAGGTGGCCATCCGTGGAGGCTACACGCTCCGGGGCCTCGCGGAGGCTAGAGCTTGCAGTGGGACTTCATGTCCAGCGCCAGGTCGAGGTAGGCGCGCGCGCCGCTCTTCCAGAACTTGCGCACCACATGCTCCGCCTGGGGCATGGTGCGGGACGTGCCGGAGCCGCAGACCTGCGTCGTGATGGAGTCCTTGTAGAGGGTGAAGTCCCCCTGCTCCAGGAAGTCCAGGGCCGAGGCATCCGCGGACATGTGACAGGTGCGGCAATAGGGCTTTACGACGCCGTTGTAGAGCGTCAACCCCTTCTGCTTCGTCTGCTTCCACTGCGTGGGGACGTGCGTGTTGTTGGCGGTCGCCGTCACGTCCGTCACCGCCTTGGGGGCGTACATGCCCGTGATGAAGTCGGTGATGGCCGTGGTCGTCGGCGTCTTCGTGATGAGCTCGTTGAGGGAGCGCAGCGAGTTGGCCTGGTCGGCGTAGGTGAAGCCCGGGGCGGTGGAGTATCTGAAGCTGAAGACGTCGAACGGCAGGAACTTCGCGTTGCCGGACACCGAGTTGGTGTTCTTGTCGTAGTTCGACAGGATGCCATGGCACGTCAGGCAGTTGCCGGGCACGAAGGTGTTGTCGGCGGCGTTGTCGAGCTGGGCCTTGGGGGCGAGCTGCCCCTGGGCGTCGTAGACCATGAACTGGACGCTGTTGATGGCATTGGCGGGTGGCGTGTAGACCATGGCCACGGTCGCGAACTCGTTGGTCCGGCTCACCGCGTCCGCGAGCGCGATGGCGGAGCTGCCTCCGAAGACGGGCACGCCGTTGACCTGCTCCGCGTAGTTGCTCACGTAGCACGCGACGCCTTGCTGGGCTTGCGGCGTGGTGAAGGCACGGCAGTGCATCTCCCGGCCAATCCCCAGGTCGCCGTCGTTGAAGTAGGTCGCGGTGACCTCGCCGCTGGCGAAGCCATACCTCGTCCGGAAGGCGGAGAGCGTGGCGGGGGCCTGGATCTGCGCGTAGTACTGCAGCGTCTCGGCCTCCTCCGCGGCCGGGCTCGCCAGGTTGCTCTGCTTCTTGCCCAGGAACTTGAAGCGGTCATCCAGGGGGAAGTCGACGGGGTTGTTCCGGGTGGAGACCAGGGCGGAGCGGTTGATGCCCACGCCCTGGCACTCGATGCCGAGCTCATCCCACGGCTTGGTGGCGTTCGCCGAGAAGCAGCTCGCGTAGGTGACGTCGTCGAAGGTGTAGAGCGTGGTGTCGCCGTCCGGGTCCTTGGCCACGGCGCGCACCTTCACCAGGCCTCCGGTGTGCCACCGCGAGGCGAACCCGATGCTGGGCACGGGCGCGGCGGTGACGCTCCAGTGGTAGATGGGCTCTGGCCGGTTGAACGAGGTGGGCGTGGTGGTCGTGGTGGCCGTGGCGAACTGGACCCAGTTGGTGTCATCGGCCGGGTCCGAGATGGGAGTCTTGAGGACCTGGAGCGAGATGGGGATGTTGGGTTCGGGGTAGTAGCCCTCGAACAAGAACGTCTCGCCGACGGGCGAGTCTCCGGTGGTGGTGCCATTGTGCGGGCCGGTCATGCAGGCCGTGGTGACCACCAACGAGAGACACACGAGTGCGAGACGCCGGGATGGAATCGGCGACATGGACGGAGGCTCCTTCTCGGGGAAGGCGCCCGGAATGGGCTCGTCCCTTGGCATGGAACGAACCTCCGCTGGAAATCCCCTCACCGGCTCGTGCGGTCCGGGATCGGCTCAGTAGTTGGCCCAGGGGTTGTTCATCACGTACATGCGCATGTCGCGGTGGGAGCAGAAGGTGCGGCGCGCGACCAGGTGCTTGGGCTGCCCGGCGACGGCGCGGACCAGCAGGTAGCTGGCGTTGCTGCCGCCATTGTTCGCGAGCGGCCAGTCGCCGATGAAGGGCGCGGCCGGGGTGAAGTTGTGGTTGGACCAGTTCCAGCCGAAGTTGCTGCCGGCCCAGTCCTCGGTGATGGCCCAGGAGGCCGTCGGGCCCCGCTGGATGAAGAACCACTCGTCCCGGCCATCCACGAAGTCGATGTTGCCCGTCAGGAGCGCGTCATGGGGGCCCTGCGGATAGCCCACGCCGCCGATGTGGTTGGCGCCGTACGTGCTCCAGCCCCAGGCGAAGTCGCCGTTCACGTAGTGGAAGTTCGTCGCCCAGCTGGCGAGCCCCAGCACCTCCTCCTTGCCGTCGCCGTTGGTGTCGCCGCCGTTGCGCAGGTGGTGGCGGTAGCCGTACATGCCATGCGCCGTGTTGCCCTGGGTGCTCCAGAGCCAGTCCCAGCCCGTGCCCGCCGCGTTGAGGCGGAAGAGGGTGATCCACCCGCTCGCGCTCACACCGACAAGCTCATCCTTCTGGGCGGGGGCCGCCAGGTCGAAGTTGCCGGAGAACAGGTAGCCGCCCCCGTTGGAGTGGGCGAAGAGCTGGTCGGACGTGCTGCCGTAGCTGCTCCAGCCCCAGTTCCAGGTGCCGTTGTCGAAGTGGAACAGCGTCACCCAGGAGGCGACGCCCAGGGCCTCGTCCTTGCCGTCCCCGTCGAAGTCGCCGATGACCAGGTTGTTGCGATAGTCGTAGATGCCGCCGCCCGCGCTGGGAGAGCCGTTGTTGCTCCAGCCCCACTGCCAGTCGCCATTGCGGTAGTGGAACATCGTCATCCAGCCATTGGTGTCCACGCCGAGCAGGTCCTCGGTGCCGTCACCGTCGAAGTCACCGACATAGTGCTTCGCGTAGGCGGCGACGCCGCCCTGGCTGGTCGCCGTCCAGACCTTGTTCCAGCCGGGGCTCTGCCCGCTGACGGAGACCGTGGTGGTGCTCTGGTCCACCAACTGGCCCAGGGTGTTGTGGATGAAGAGCGTCACGGTGACGCTCTGTCCCGGGGGGAGCCCGGAGGGGATGATGCCGCTCAGGGAGACGGTCGCCGAGCCGGTGATGGGCTGGAAGGCGCCGATGGCGAGCCCGTTCCACGAGCCCTGGAGGTTCTGCACGGTGAAGGAGCCGGACTGTGACAGGGTCATCCGGTACATCCCGCTCGCGAGTCCGGACGACGTCCCGCTGTAATTCACGAAGCTCTGGCCGGAGCTCGCCAGCACGCCCGAGCAGAACGTCACCAGCGCGGCATGTGAGAGCGAGGGAAGCGCGAGCGTGAGCACGAGCGCGCACAGCTTGAGCAGGGGAGGGGCGGACCTTTTCATGGAGAGCCTCGGGGGAAGTCCCGCGCGGGGTTGCGCGGGGCTCGCGGCACGAAGCACTCCATGTGCCATGGCACGTGTACCCGGATTGCGAAACGCGGGGAGCGCCGCGCTGTCTCCTTCAGGGACACACGACCCACGGGCGCTGTGGCGAGGCCCGTTACACGAAGGCGGATGACGCACGCCGCCGCGCGGCGTGGTGGACATTCGAGTCCACCACGCCAGGCGGGATGATTACTGCTGCCCGGCTCGGCCCATGGGCAGCTCGCCCGGACGCACGCCGGGCCGGCTCACCACGCTCGTGAGCCCGGTTCTCGAGGACGTGACGGTGTAGTCACCCCCCGCCGCGGGAGTGCTCGTGCGAGGCCGGTAGACCGCGAAGTCCGTCTTCCCATCGCCGTCGTAGTCGCCCGTGACGGGGACGTCACCGACCCCTCCGAGGAACTTCACATGGGATGTCCCCGTGGAGCTGTGGATGACGGTGAAGTAGCCCCCGCCGTCATTCGCCGGCCAGCGTGGGCTGTAGACCGCCAGGTCGCTGAACCCGTCGCCGTCGTAGTCGCCCACGACGGGGAGGTCCCCCACCTGTCCCATCGTGTCCCAATCCCATATCGCGGATTGACAGCGGGGCCCGGTTGAGCCGATCCTCCGGGCGTGATCTGCTCGGGGGATGACCCGACCGATTTCCGAGGACTTACGTCGCCGCATCCTCAA